>JBKBPU010000018.1:0-1746 GCA_046293015.1 Pseudobdellovibrio sp. | reverse complement strand
AAGTGGTAGTTGTTCGTATCCAAAATTAAAACCTGCAATCTCGGGTATAAAATCTGATGGAGCATAAGCTAAAGCCAATTGTATTGCTGACTGGTGATAATATTCATCAGGCAAATTCATCGAAAATTGATGAAGACCAAGTGATAGAAGTAATTTATTGAAAAGTTTTACATGGTTACTTTGGCTAGAACCTAACCCCAACTCCTCAACATATATTTGTATAAAGTCTCTAAAAGCTGGATCATTCCAGTACTGCGTAAAGCTATAAAGCCAAGCACCGTCTACACGTTTGGTCGGTGCTACTTTGTATAAAAACTCATAAGCTTTACTTGTAGTTCCAAAAAACTCCCTTGCACTCCCATTTTCACGCCTTTCTAAGTACTCTTTGTAATGCAAGCATTGTGTTTTATTTTGTTTCTGCATCCAGACTGCCAATTGATCAACATTAGTAGGAAAATCAGAGAAATCACTATCCAAATGAAGTATTTCGTTTTCTAGGAAATGAAAAGCTTTCAACTCTTTTGCAGAACGCGACACTGATGGATCTAAGAAAAATTGTGTTATTTCAAAATACTTCTGATGGGCATCGGTTATTAAATTTAAAATTCTCTCTTTTACTGCAGTAGGCATTATAATTCTCTCGCGGTAAATAACTTATACCAACATAATTGACACTTGTACTTAATTAATTAACAACTTTGAAAAGAAACGTTAACAAATGTAATCCTTTAGTTTATTTAGTTTTAAAATACAAAAATTTAAGTAAATAATTATAATATTTGAAATAAAGAAACATTTCACTATATGTGATTTCAATCACATTCATTAAAATTAAAAAAATATGGTGCTTAAAATTAGTGAAAAAGCATTTTATCTAATTTATAAAATTGTTAACTGTATTTATTGAAAGTACAAGCACTGCTATTATTTCTGTCGTTATTCAGTTGATATCCTACACGGATTTTTCTTGTTTTTAAAATTAAAAAAAATCAATAAATTACAAACACAACTCCAATCAAAAAGATATAAATCTGAATTAAGAATAAAATTAAACATTGTTAGCCTTTTGTAAAAAACAAAATATATATTTCCATTTATTATCAATACCTAAACTTTTAAAACAAACACAATTTAACTCAAAAATTAAAATGTAACACCTCTGATGTTTTTTAAAACACAAATTATGATATTAATAATAAATCTACTGATTAATTAATGTAGATTAATTCTAATCTTATGAGGTTCAGTAAAATGACTAATCAAAATCAACAGCAGAAAAATCAGCAACAGCAGCAGCCAAATCAACCGCAAAAAAAGCCAGATCAGCAACAACAGCAACAGCAACTAGACCAACCGCAAAAAAATCCGAATCAGCAAAAACAACCGAACCAAAACCAGAAAAATGACCAACACGCTCAACAGAAATAATAGTTTTTCATGTTGAATAATATTATTAAATTCTTAAACTCATTCATTAATTAAATCCAACTAAGAATTTTTTTTGAATTCTTAGTTGGATAGAATTGGAGTTCATTATGACTATCAATGACCATCAAGACGAAAACCCAATCAAGCATGATTGGCGTACGGATTATTCAAACCGCCCATATTACGGCGATATCCAACGAGAACTTCCTGATGTGGATTATGACCGTGATCTTCGTTCAGCCTATGAACTAGGTCAGCATGCCCGTAATGAGCGTGGTACTGATGCACGATTTGAAGATTCCGAAAGTGATTTGAAAG
>JBKBPU010000017.1:0-5992 GCA_046293015.1 Pseudobdellovibrio sp. | reverse complement strand
TTACATTTCCTTTCATAATTTAAGCTTCGTAACCTAAATTCTAGAAAGTTTTTGAACTTGATTGGATTCCTTTTGTCTAAATCTTAACGCCGAGCATTCCACCATCAACTGAGATGAGCCATTATTTTCCATATTTATATGTATTTCACTTCAACAGTTTGATAGCTTTCCATATATGTTTCACCAGCAGAACCATAATACGTAACCTTACGTCCATCAAAATCTGCATCATATGCGACCACTCCGGCATCCCATGCTGCCTGCAGAAATTCGGGGAAAGTACTGCGACCTTCCTGATCAATCCTTAATGCAGTAATCAAAGCATCGCGATTAAATTTAGGTATTTCGTGAGTTCCTACAACAAGAGGTACCCCTTGTTGCACAACCGAACCTTCTTTCATGACATAGATCGATTGACAAGATGGCAATGACCAACGATTTACTTGCACACCTGCCTGACGAAGCACTTCGGCAATAACGGGAAATCCACCAATTTTTGGGCGAATCGACATTGCATGTTTTTGTGCCTCTGTTAATTTTTGAATTAATTGATTCATCATTGGCTCCTTTCATCAAACCGATAAGTGAAACCTATTGTTGCTGAATGAATCCATGCAAAATTATAAACTTCGTCATTATCAGCACCACCTTCAACAGTGCGATAGCCAAAATAAATTTTGGATTTATCGTTATTCCAACTTCGACTTACAAATAAACCCAAATCAATCGCGCGCCCTTGCGGAGCTGCTAAACCATCAAAATCCAATTCAAATTTCCAATCCTGAGCAAACAATCTCATGGCGCGTACATGCGCTAAAGGAACAAAGCCAATATTTGTTTTACTTTCTTTTAAAGCTCCCTGCTGTAATCTCACCTCAGCATCACGTATTTTTCCAGTAAAACCCACAGCCCATTTCCAATCTCCTTGCGGTTCTAAATAATAAGCGTATGTTAAACGATAAGAATTAAATTTATATAATGCTGAAGTCACAGTATTAGCTGCAAAAGTGCTATTCATAAATCTGACCGGAGCTTTAAATTCAGAATTTAACTCTAATTCTAAAGGCGCATACAAAGCCCGAATTTCATGTCTTTCATCCCACTTGTGTCCAAAATAAATACGGTTGGTCAGAAAAGGACCTTTTGCGAAATCTGTTAATGAAATTAAATCTCCACTATTTCCAGGTATACGCTGATCATTTTTACTCTGAAATGTTTGCGCAGCTTCAACTGAAATATAAGTCTGCGACCAGACTAGACTTGAATACAAACAAGTATAAAACAACAAAAATGATTTAATGATTTGATTGATTTTTTTCATATGTTAATATTATTCGTAATGATCATTTGATTGCAAAACAATTTCATTCTTTATAAAGTTATCTTATGAAAAAATTGTTTATATCTATAATTTCATTGTTTTCCTTAACAGGGTGTAGTCTTTTTGGCATTCGCAACGAAGAAACGCCTCAATACGAAATCCTTGTTAAAAATAAGAATTTAGAGATCAGGCAATATGCCCCATTCATTGTAGCTACAACATATGTTGATGGCTCTTTTGAAGAATCGCAAAAAAAAAGCTTTCGTATATTAGCAAACTACATTTTTGGTGATAATGAAAAAAAAGTTAATATTTCAATGACTTCACCTGTCGTCATTAGCTCAGAAAAAAATAAATCTGTGAAAATTGCAATGACGGCTCCTGTGACACAAAATCCTGTGGGTCCTGGATGGGAAATGAGTTTCATGATGCCATCTAAATTTAAGAATATTGAAGATCTGCCTCAACCAAAAGATTCTCGTATTTCATTTAAAGTTATTGAATCAAAATCTATTGCAGTCATTACTTTTTCTGGCTTCTGGAGCAAGGAAAAAAATCAAAAAATGGCTGATCAATTAAAAACATGGATTTTAGAACAAGGTGAATATACACCTATCTCTGAGCCTAAATTTGCGGGCTATGATCCCCCATGGACAATACCGTTATTTCGCCGTAATGAAATGATGATCGATATTATCAAACGATAGGACGAGATATGAGATTGAAAATAGTTTTTGTATGTGCAGGTTTAGCTTTACTAATTTCTACCCTTTTGATTGCTTTTAACTTTTATACTTCGGATCCACTTTCTGAGGCTCGAAAAGATGCTAATCCCAATCGTATTCAAATGCAAAACGGTACAATCACAAAAATTACTGACACAAATAATAAATCAAATCACAATCCCATTTACGAGTTAACCATCGATTTTAACACTCAAGAAGGACAAATCCAATCGATTACCGTTCAAAGAGTCATTCGCGCCACAGAATTAGATCGGTTTAAAGTAGGATCGCAAATTAAAATACAATACGATTCTCAAAACCCCAATAAAGCTATTCTACTCAACGAGACAAACCACTAGTTCAATTTTTGTAGCAATAAAACAGACATAGTCAAACTCTGAGAGATCTAAAAAAACGACCTATCTGGTAGATAATTTGTATTCTATTGCTGAACGAGTTTTAGTTTTCCCTGGTTAAAAGATTTAAGATCAACGTTAAGCGGAACTAAAAGATTTAAATTCATATTTCGACTGGTGATCTGCACTTGACTTGCGATCAGCGTGTCAATACCAAACAAATTTAAATACAAATTATAAGTGCCAATAGCCGCGCGACGTATATGGGTTCGCAATATACGATTAGTTTGATCAATTGCGACAATGCCTTTTGCATAAGGTCTTGCTAATGGTTCTCCGATAAAGATTCCTTCTGCTGGCAGCTTAACACTTTTCCAGTAAGCTTCTAATAATGTGTCCCCGACAAGCATGTTTGGAACATAGACTATTGATTCAGGAAACTTTTCATAATAAGCACATGGTTCAAACGATGTTCCATAACTTGCAGTTGCACCTGCACGCAAAAAAGCTAAAGCTGAGACTTGTCCACCACCGTATAATGATCCAGAAAAAGAAGTTAACGTATCAGCAATAGCACCAGGTAAAAATACGTTTGTCTGCGATTCGGAAGGATCTAAATTAGCTAATCCAGTTTGAAAAATTAAAATATCTTTTTTTCCACCAATGGTATTTCCTGTGATTAAGTTTAAATTAATTTTTTTATAAGTTGTACTGTATGTGTTCACCGTTCTAGGGTCATATGATGCCGTGTTTGCACGTCGCGAGCGAACAGTATCACTTGTGATACCAAAATAACCACTCGCTGAATACTCTTTATGATCTGCATTTATTCCTTTAGATATTGTATCCAATGCTCCCGCAATATAATCAGCCGTATTTAAAGACAAAGGTGAATAAGCAGACAGCGTACTGATGTTTTGCGATGTATGTGAACTTAAAAGCATTGATGGTCGAACGCGAACAGTGCCAGATGTATCCAGAGTCACAGATTTGACACTGCTAGGATTTCGCGTAAATGCTTCCGCAAAAAAATCATAATAGGCCGACGTATTCGTGTAATAACAACCATATGTATTCACCGACCAATTTTCGAAAGGCAATCGACCCATTGAAACATAGGAAGTTATCGTCTGCTTGCCTCCTACTGTGTAGGGTATAGACCAAGCAATTGCAAACCCCTTTGCCTGCGGGTAAAGAGCTATAGTATCTTGAATCGTTTGAGCTTCAGCATAAGTGATCGACGCTTTAACCGGAAGAGAAATTTTAATAATTTGCGATGAGTTTAATTGGCGTAGTTGAACATATTGATTAGCTAATTCTATACTAGATGGATCATTCAGATTAGCAATGATATATAGATTTTTTTCATTTATACTTTCTTTATCGTAAATGGATAGTGCTAGTGAATCATCTGATCCTATAAAGCTGGATTTAGAAAAATTAAGTTCGGCTAATAACTCCGGACTTTGTAGAGTTGAATACCTCTCATCCCGAGCTGACACTGGTTGACTGACTGTAGTTGTTGAAGAAGTTGTATTTGACACCCCTTGCAAAGGAGTTGTCGTAGTCGTACCACTCGTTAGCTGACCTCCACCTCCGCCAGAGTTTTGATTCTGTTGACCCGAACTTGGTTGTAACTGTTGAGGAGTTTCTTGAACTGATGGACTTTGCGCAAGCGAAGATGCATCTGTATTCAATCCCGATTGCTCAAAGCATCCACTCAATAATAAAAAGCAAAAGACTACTGACGTATATACACAACCTAACCTTTTTAAAAAAAGCATTTTTAATTTCCCCACACTGATAATTTTAAAGAATTTAATTTAAAACAAATAGAACAATGAATCTTTGTGTCTAAATGATACAATTAATATTGATTGAAAGTTTAACAATAAATTAGAAATACAATTTAATTCCAATACTAGAGAGTTCGTTCTTAAATTTTTGATTTGAATCCGATAACATATTTTGTGAATATTGAAGCTTAAACTGATAATTTAAGTTAACGAAATAATTAATTCCAATATGAATATGAGTAGAGTTTTGATCTTGAAAATAATACCGATCAAACGAGCTATCTAACGAAGCTTTATCTAAACGATGAAGATAACCCAAACGATAACCAAGACCTGGATAATACTGTGACTGATCAAACGTACGAAATTCGATTTGATTTTTAATGCTTGGTAAAAAATAAATATAATTTTCTTGAGTATTTAACGGCAGAGCAGCACCAACTAATGCAATTAAATCAATATTCGAGTAACTATCACGACAATCAAAACACATATTGCCATAACTACTCTCAAATCCCCACGACACTTCGAAATCTCTAAGATCGGCTAAAGATAGCGCATTCAATAAAGTTAATTGAGATTGTAGTTGAATTACATTATGATTCTTTCTAGAGAGTCGTGTTTTGAATTTGAGATATTCCAAAAGCGTAACTTGTTCATATCCAAAGAGTGGCGAATCTGCACTGTGAACACCAACTGCATAATCTAAACTCAAAAACTGAACATCTTGCCGATTTTCTCCAATATGAATTTGCAAATAAGATGGTTTATGACCTAAAAAAGGGGGGTTAATCTGGGCGTACTGTCGCAATTGATTGTCATCTATAGAAGCACTTATCTCATGAATTTCGGATCTTCGCAGAAGTGCTGCATTCATAGCTTGTTGCTCATTTACTTTTAAATTTGTCTGTTTTTTGTAATTTTGAATATTCCAATAATCAATGATTGCATCTAGTATTTTTGGATCTCGTATTTTGCTTAAGAACATGCTATTTGATAGTGATTTTTTATAATTATCGTTTTGTTCATACGTCAAATGATTAATTTTATAATTGAGTTTAGTTTGCAAAGAAGCTCTATACTTTAATGAATTTCTAACTAAATCATTTTCATTCAATAACCGCACAGTTTCGGCAGGT
Organism: Pseudobdellovibrio sp.; assembly: GCA_046293015.1. Classification (GTDB taxonomy): domain Bacteria; phylum Bdellovibrionota; class Bdellovibrionia; order Bdellovibrionales; family Bdellovibrionaceae; genus Pseudobdellovibrio. Next base: position 655 of record JBKBPU010000017.1, on the reverse strand, counting down.
AATACAACGATCGACAATTGATTTGATAAATTTTTATCCGGCCGCACGACATCAATCAATCTGATTAATCTGAACGAACAATTTTCATCGATAAAATAATAGGGAATTTTGCTATTAAATGTATACTCCCAAAGTGTTAAAACCAGAAGCTCAACTTCTTCAGGTTTCAAATTCAATTCATACTCCCAAAGATCACGGCTTTCTGAGTTATTATATAAACCAACTTTTTGATAAAAAGGCTCAATTTCATAACCACCATAATACTGACCTGTAAGACCCTTTGACATATAGACCAAGCTAGAATCAGCTGGATCAGGATGGGCCATAAAGCCTACCGCATAGCTCAGTAAAGGATTTCCATCACGTTCGCTATGATGGTATAATCGTATAAATGTATGTCCCATAATCGAGGCTGGATTACCACGATATGATCCTGCAAAAACAATGGAAACGCGATCGGCATTAATTTGTTGAACCCACTGTTTCATATCATCACATGGATATTCAGGAAACTTAATTTTTAAACTTTTCTCTAATGGAAAATTGCATGAAATGGGAGCCACCCTATTGTAAAAGTGGGAGCCACTCGATTGCATGAACGGGATCCATGTGTTTGCATAAACGGGATCCAGTCAATTGCACATTTGGGATCCAC
>JBKBPU010000016.1:0-17322 GCA_046293015.1 Pseudobdellovibrio sp. | reverse complement strand
CATAAGCTGATTTCTCCTAAGTTGTCGTGTGGTAACAACATCTTAAGCTAGAGATTTCAGCTTGTGTCTCTTGATTTTATAACGCAATGTCTCCCACTCTAAATAGTGAAGAACCCTAACTCTCAATCCCTAAAAAATTGAAAAACTGCTGCTAGAACCCGGAGGGCTTGAAGGGTTTTCTTTTGTCTTTTTACCACCTTTGGCACTTCCGCCATTTTTAATTTCCCCTATTTTGTTGTAGAGCACCGTTATTGAATTTGTTTTATTAAATTACCACATTCGACCGATCTCATCGCGTTAAGAATACATCGTATCACTTAGAGTCCATGTCGGACATTCATTTTTTCTTTTTAGGATTTTGCAACATTTCTTGTTTTGTAGAAGATGGCTCTCTATTAATCTTATCTTCCATTGAGCATATTTCTGAAATTGGAATAATTCTAGGTGTCTGTGTTTGCAAATCCGCTGCCCATTCTAAAGCTTGTAACATTTGATATCTGTCCTCATTTTGCTCTGAGTTTTTCAAAAAGAAAAATAAATTTGAAGCAAGTCCTTTTACTCTAATCGTAGTTGGATTTGAGATTTCAAAATATAGATATTTATATAAATGATTTCTTGGGATTGATTGAAAGCTTAGCGGTTGAACATCTTTTATATTTTTTGAAAATGGCCATTTTACTGCTTTGCAATCACTCGCCAATGAATAGCTCTGAAAAAATATAATTATTAAAAAACTAGCTATTCTTTGCATAGTCCATCTCCTATTTCGATAGCATACTTTCCATCCTCCTCAAACAGTCGATAGATTACTTTTGAGTCAAGATTACTTAGTTTATTTGATAGATACCGAGTTGGTACAAAGACGTGCTTAATACATGGATTATTTTTCACCAGTTCCTCAATGTACTCAGCTGTTTTATTCGGACAGTATGAAGAATTGTAGTCATTATTATATTGTTTAAGAGGTTGGGCTGTCGCTTGAACACCTAAAATGTCATTCAATATATCCTGTCCTACAAACATACTAGCTCCTGATTGAACTTCGTTTAAAAGTTGACTTGGATTTTGTTGATATAACTTAGCAACTATTTCTTTTGTATAAAGTTGAAATCCATTGGATAAATACTTCGGTGCTTGAGTACAATTGAATCTATTTTGTTTTTTATTTGCTTCGAGCAAATTCATTCGTGCATGACAAAACTTTACAAACCCTACAAATTCAGATGAGTATTTCTTTATTTGTTCATCAGTTGCTTTGCGTGCAGCATTGAATAAATGGTCTACTTGAATAAATGCGCCATAACCTCCATATATTCCACCAAAGCCTACACTACTTCTACCATATGGATACGATGGGTAACTAGTGTAACTTGGATTTATACCTTGATTCTGATTTGCTATTTGACTCTTTTGTTGCGCCTGGGTTGATTTTTTCAAATCGCCAATTCGCTCTTCGCAGTACGAAATACTTTCTCTGATTTCTTCAGGGGTAGTTAGCCTAAGCTCATCCTCATTCGGTGAGTATGTATTCAAGTAGAGTTGTGAGTTTTTTCCATTTTGATTTTGATAAATAATATTACTTAAATTCTGGTTTAACATTGCGACATCCATAAGAGAGGGTGATTTTTCATATTTATTTTTTTCAAGCATGTCTTTATATTCTTTTGAATAGTTTCTTGGATCTTGACATTGTATAGTCTCGGATGAAAGTGTCCGCAGACAAGCTTGTGTCAAAGACTTTATGTTTTCTAACTGACTTGCAATTGCTGAATATGGATTTTCAGGTTCATGAAGCTGGTCAACTGGAAGTTTAAGTTCTTTACTCATTCGTATCAATTCTTTATTTGCAAATATATTTAACTCTTCTGAAATTGATTTTAATTCTTTTGTAGATATGTCTGGTTTTGAACCACCAAACCTATAAGCAGTAAGAGATTTTGAATTTCTTGCAGTAGTCTCAGGAGTTTTATTCCCGCAATTAAAATCTTCGTTTTTAAAACTTATTTTTCCGTCTTTTGTATTTGAAATTGGTTTTATATAGACTAGTCCATCAGAATTTTTAGAATCAATGCCTAAATCACCAACTGATTTTGCAATACTTTGCTGACAAGTTGTTTCGGATTTACCTCGTGTACAAGTTCGTTTAGTTTCTAATTTTGTTGATTTAACCTTTTCTAACTGTTCGTCTTGAATCCAGCCAATTTTATCATCTCTACCTTTGATCAGCTTCCAAATATTTGATTTACAATCCAAGGTTCTGCTTACTTCTACATAGGACTCATCTTTATCTAAAGCGGCAACCGGAGCCCCATAGCTGGATGATTTTGTTTCTCTAACAACGTCTTGACCATAATCCGACGATTCACATAGAAGTGGCGCAGATACTAACGAAACTGATTTTGTTACAATATCTGTCTTAATAAGATTCTTATTAATTTTTTCTGCCTTAGACGTTATGAGGGGGGGTGTCATATCAGTCTTTTTGGAAGCTACTTCTGAGGTGTTTGGCACCTGTGGTTTTAGATTTATAGGTGTGGCTTGCGTGACCTTAGCTGCAGATCGAATATCTTGTGAATATTTATTTACAAATAATCCGAAATAATTAACTTGTGGCAAACGACCTTCAGCTTTCGCTTCCTTAGCTCTTTTCTCCGATTGGCCAAGATTGTACAGCGACGCTAAAATGCCAGGATCTTTTGATATATCGAACCCTTGATTTTTATAGTCATCTTGTACTTTTCTAATAATAGTTGCTGCAATTCTTATGGACCCCATAGGATCAGCAATTTCTTGTGTCAATTCGCTGTCAGATTTAGAGGCCCTATTTTCAATTCTTGCTAAATAATTTTCAGCTTCTCTTGCAGCCGGTAATGAAATTTGACCAAGACCAAATGAAAAATTTTTTCCAGCTATATTGGTGATTCCCATTTTTCCAGCCAACCACGTTTGTACCGAATCTTTAACTCCGACATTTAAAGAGTTTTCCGCAACAATAGCACCTGCTACTGCGACAGGATCGACACCATATTTTATCGCAGTATTTTTTATTTCTAGTTGAGCATCAGAATGTTTTAAAAGAGCAATAATTTCCGGCTTTGGTTTAAACCAAGTGCCATCGCTAGCTTTTAATCTGCTACACATTGCGTCGCGCTTGCAAACCTCTGCAAACTTGGAATCCCAGTCTTCAGCAAATAATAAAAATGATATAGTAAGGATAAATAAAATTTTCACAATACGAAGATCGGTAAATTTCTGACAAATCTTAAGTGGTTGTCAACCTCTACTAGTCTAAATTCATAGGTTAAAATTTAAATAAATGGAACTTCAGGATTAATGACTTAATACGTTTGGAAAAGGAACAGTTACTACTTGTTCTCCAGTCTCGGAGAACAAGTAGTAACTTGGACTATATGTTCTTCATTTAAAAAATGAAGATTAGACAAATCAAATAGTTGCGGAGATATTTGATTCTTGAACTGCGGTTCTAAGTTCGCCCATTAAGGGGCGCCATTTGTTAGGTGAGACGAACTCACACGCTTTAAAATCTACGATATAATCTTTAGTTTTGTATTTAATCTGTCGATTTTGATTTTATGATTTTAAACGATAAAGTTATACAACTTCGGTTACTAGTCTTGGGCTTTGCTGTGCTGACTGCAATTGTGTTAATGCCACCATTACAAAGTTCATTAGAGAAATCAACGGCTATTGTTTTAGTGGCTCGACAGCAGTTACGTACTTTTTATGTCGAATACGATTTGGGTCAAGGGCATGTTATTACAGAATCTATTAAAAATGGATTGATGGGTAGAAATCTGAAAACTGATGAGTTAGTCAGAATGCAAGGGACTTTGGAAAAGATTACGATTTGGCACAAAAAAGGTAAGGTCTGGCAGATTCAAAAGCAAAACGGGCAATTTATTTTAAACTATGATCAAGTGCTCAAAAAAAGATTGATCGTTATTGTTCTGATTTTTGGCATTTTGTTGTTTGTAGCATATAAATATCCACATTTATTAAACAAAGCTAATAAGACACTGACTTAGGTCGGTTAAGTTAAGTTGTTCTATTCCGATACGCCCATACAAGGGGTGTGTAATCGAATGTCAATAAAGGTCAGCAAAACTGAAAAATTATCTGAGATCGATGAACGTGATTTGCTAAAAACGCGTTTTAAAGATTTAAAATTATCTCTCTCAGATAGTGACGTGAGTAGTTACGTTGGACAGCTTTATTTAGAACTTGAGGAAAAAGGTTTAGTTTTTAAACCAGATTTTTTTATTGGTGATGAGTGGTTTAGCCCTGAAGGTATGAATGCTATTGCAATACCATTTTATTTAGTTAATGAACGTTTAAAAAATTTAGAACAATCACAAATGCTTGAAGTAGAAGGTGGTCATCCGGATTGGTTTATGAAACTTCTTCGTCACGAGGCCGGACATTGCTTTGATCATTGTTATCGATTTTCAAAACGTAAAAAATGGACACAAGTTTTTGGTTCGCCCAATATAGAGTATCAGCCAGACACCTATCGTCCGCAACCATATAGTAAAAGCTATGTTAAGCATCTTGATCGCTGGTACGCACAGGCTCATCCTGATGAAGATTTTGCTGAGACATTTGCTGTTTGGCTAGATCCTAGATCTGATTGGAAAAAGCAATATAGTAAGTGGCCTGTAGCACTTGCTAAACTCAACTATATGGATAAGCTAGCTCGTGAAAGTCGGGATTTAAAAATTTTAGCGGAAAAAGGGCGTTATCCTAGTTGTGTGACAAATCTTACCATGACTCTTGAAAAATTTTATGCACGCAAAAGACGTGCATATGGTGACAGCTATCCTGATTTTTATGATAGTGATCTAAAGTTTATATTTAATGGAGACGCAACATTGTCTAAAAGAGAATATGCTGCCGCTCAATTTATGAATCGGCATCGTAAAGCCATAGTTGCAACAGTCGCATGGGCTACGAGTGAAAAAAAATTCACAATTGATGCTTTAGTCAAACGATTAACTGATCGATGTCTAAAGTTGGATTTAAAAACTGGCAAAAATGAAAATCAAACTATTATGGAAGTAGCCAGTTTTTTAACAAGCTTAGTAAAAAATTATTTATTTACTGGAAAGTTTAAACGAGAGGCTTAGGATGAAAAAGCTTAAAATTGTACTGCTCTTTGATATCGCTATCAAAATGGATCCTAAAGAGTACCGTGGTTATTGGTCGACTCCAGATTGGAAAACAGAAAACGACGTTCGTAAAGCATTAGTTCGTTTGGGCCATCAAGTTATACCTTTTGGTTTGTATGATGATCTAGAGCCTTTTATTAAAATCGTACGTGATGAAAAACCTGATTTAGTATTTAATATGAGTGAAGCATTTAGTGGTCAGCGAAAACTTGAACCACACATTACAGCATTGATGGAAATGCTTGGTGTACCGTTTACAGGTGCAGGTGCAAAGTGTTTGCAGCTTTGTAAAGATAAAGGCTTAACGAAAGTTATACTCGATTATCATGATATTAAAACGCCTCAGTTTATTGTATTTCAAAAAGGAAAATCTATTTCAACCAAAGCCTTAGGAAAATTTCCGTTCCCAGGCTTTGTTAAACCTCTACAATTAGAATCATCGGAAGGTATTTCGCAGCAATCTTATGTTGTAAACGCTAAAGAAGCTATTGCACGTGTACAGTTTATTCAAGAGCGATATCAATCTGATGTGATTATTGAAGAATTTATAGATGGACGAGAAGTTTACGTGAGCATCTTAGGTAATGAAAAACTTAATGTGTTTCCAGTTCGAGAACTGTTTTTTAAACAAATGCCTGATCATGAACCTAAATTTGCAACTTATCAAAGTAAGTGGAATCAAAATTATCGTAAAAAATGGGGCATTGATTCGGACTGGGCTAAAAATTTATCGGAACCAATGCAAAAAAAATTAGATGAAACATGTAAAAAAATATACAAGCTTTTGCAAATTCAAGGATTCGGACGAATCGATTTACGTATTCGCAATGATGAAATTTATTTTATAGAGGCTAATCCAAATCCTTCAATTGCAGCCAAAGAAGACTATGCTTTGTCGGCGCACAAAGCAGGTGTCGAGTATGAAGATTTGATTGCCAAAATCGTGTCACTTTCTTTGAGCGCGTAAGACTTAATTAAGTTCTTGTGATAAAATTTGTGTGAGATTTTTAAAAAGTTTTGCAGGAACTTTGTCGGCTCTGACTGACAAATAAAGCGGACGTGGATTGTTGTCAATTTGGCTGACATTGATTTTTTTAATCTCAACCGTGCTCGAGTATTTAAAAGCAATCAACTCTGGAATAAAAGCCACATGATCACAATGTTTGATGACCTCAATAGCATTAAGTGCTGTCTGAATTTCATGGCCGCTGATTCGATCTCTCAAGGGTATGTTTAAATGATCAATCGAGTGAGCTAATCTTTGGCCATTCCAATAGGTCGATCGCAACCACGGGTATTTAAGTAAATCTTCTATTGAAGCGTTTTCAGATAAAGGATGTTTTGAATTAACAAAAAACGACCATTTAATTTCAGAAACTTGAACTGACGACCATGTTTGTGGCCAGGAAATAGGTTCAAGATGAATTGCAATATCGAGTAAACCATCAAAAGCCATTTTTTTTAGTTCATCTGGTGATAAATCTAAAAAACGATAATGTGTATTTTGATCGTGATTTTTTTTTAAAGCGTGAAATAAATTTTGAGTGAGACACAAGTTTAAAAAACCACGACTTCCGACGGTTAATGTTTCGATTTGGCTTTGAATCGTTTTTTTAGTTGGGATAAGTTCTTCAGTTTTTTTTATGACTTCTTTAGACTGGTTTGAAATATACAAACCCTCAGATGTTAGAATATAACCATGGGGAGATGTTTTGATGAGTTCAATTTTAAGTTCATTCTTGATGCGATTAAGCGTTTTTGACATTCTCGGAGGTTCAAATCCCGTTGAACGGCACAAAGCTCTCAGAGATGTATGGTCTGAGAGCTTTGCTAAAATATCCAAATCTATAAATGAAAGATTTTTAAGCCGATAGTCCATTCTATAAATTTATTACTGAATCAACAATGTGTATGAATCCGTTGCTCGTTAAGATGTCCGCATTAACAATTTGGGCATTATTAAGACGTAAACCATTTTTAGCAAAATTAACTGGTAACACATTATTATTTAGCATTTTTATTGATTTCAAATTTCTAAGATCAATTGCCGTAATTTCAGAAGCAACAACATGATTAAGTAGTAATTGCGTAAGCGCATTTTTATCGGCTAACAAAGCCACAAGATCTGCTTCAGGGATTTTTGCAAAGGCTTCATCTGTCGGTGCAAATAGAGTTAGACCGTTTGAAGATCTTAATGTTTGTTCAAGTTCAGCTAGTTGCAATGCTGTTATTAAAGTATTGAAACGACCTGATTTAGCAAGCGTATCGATTAGATCAACATTGCTGGCGAATAAACTATTTAATGGTTTTCGCTCCGAAAAACCATTGGTTTGCACAGATGTTAAAATTTTTGAAGTGTCGTAGCCTAACTCAACAAATTTATCATTAATTTTTTTAAATTGAGCCAATGATAGTTGGGGTGTTCGCGATAATACCCAAGCATATTCGCGTTTAGAATCACCAACTAAAGCATATGAATAGTCAGGTGCTAAATCTAAAATCCAGTAGTCGCCACCAAATTTAAATATCCAACTTAGAAGTTTCACAAAAGTCACTTTAAGTTTTGCGTTTGATTGAGTATCAACAACTTTAGCGCGTCCTTCAGCCGATGAGCGTTTACCTTCTTTGGTATCGCAAGAGTTATCAACTTTGATTAATCCATTATCTAATAGAGTATACTGTGCAGTTGTATTGCGTGCACATTGTTTTTGAAATGATTGAGGAATGCTGGCAACTTCGTACCAAAGACCTACGTACTTGTTAAGGTCAACTTGTCCGACTGTTGGTGGTGGCTCAGCGGCCCAAGCCTGTTGTGTGATGAAAGCCATTGCTAATAATAATTTACGAAACATATTTGTACCCTCCATTTAAGGTTTTTTAATTCGTGTGTATTAAGTAACGAATTTCATTTCTTATGGGTACAATGCACGAGCAATATATGTGTTGCCTATAAAGAAACACATATTATGTAAAAATACAAAAAGCCACCGATGTCGGTGGCTTTTGGGTTTAATATGAATTGAAAACAACAAAAATAGCCTTTTATTTATGCTTTCCTTCGTTCTCTTTAAGATACTTGCGCGTAGCTGCAGGTAGCTCTTGCCAAAGTTTCCAAGCAAAGAAGAGTCCAAGTAATGTAAACGGCATTAAAAATGTGGGCCAATAGTGCCAAGTTTCTTTTGTGATTATAGCGCCAAGTACAAACTCTTGAAATGATGATCCCAGTTTAGAGAAACCATCCGCAACACCTGTTGCTGTTGCGGCACCTTTACGACCACCGAAATCGGCCGTCGCAGTACCAGACATAACTGAATGGACACCAATAACAGCCATCATAATAACTAAAGCAGAATAGCCCATAAGCTCTGGATAGCCAGATGCTGATAATGATGAAATAAGCATTAAAACAGATGCAGCAAACATCACAATTTGGCAGATTCCGGCCATAGGTGCACGTCGGGATTGAAAGTATTTATCAGATGCCCATCCCACTATAAACGAACCCACAATGCCTGTTACTGCAGCCCAAAGTCCCCAATTGTCACTGATGTTTGAAACGACATGTCCTGTTTCTTTAGCATAGAGGCGATACCATTTCATAACTCCGTCCCTGAGAATTCCAGACGTAAATTCGATTACACCGATCATAAGAATAATTTTGTTAGTTAGAATGTGCTTAATCACACTCCACCATGTATCAAGTTTAACTTGATGTTGATCATGAGAAGCATCGTGAGTTTCAAATTTCGGAAATCCTGCTGTATCCGGAGAATCTTTAATTAAATAAAGATCAATCATAGCCCAAATAATTAATAAAATTGCTGGGATAAAAAAGATCAACCAGTATGCAGGAACAGTAGCATTTTGCAAGGCAAACATTGACTGAATCGTGTCTCTTATAACAGGTACTTTTTCACCAGGGTTAAGTGAAACAGATTTTGCGATAGCTTCTGACCAGTCAAAAGCGAAGTATACGCCTAAAGAAATCAATGTTCCAAATATAGCACCGAAAGTTCCTCGTTCTCGAACATGAAACCAGTAAGATTTAACTTTAATTGTCGAAATCGCTCCAAAGCTTTGAAAAAACATGTTCAGTGAATAGAGTATTGTTAACCAAAGAACGAGATCTAAATCAGTACCATGGAGGTTTACGTATAAAACCCAACCCATTAAGATATTAAATGTGGCAGCACCTAGCGCTGCCATGATCATGCCTTTTTTTCCGCCAATGCGATCAATCAAAGGGCCGGAAATAAATAAAGACGCTGCATAAATGAAAAAGCCTGCTCCAGAAATCTGACTTTTTTGTGCCTTAGTGATGACTTCAGAAGTTGCTAAGGTGTCTAGATTGTACCGGGCCATATACATAAAGGCGTAAGTCATACCTAAAGGGAACCAACTCAGAAAGCGACGCCACATGAATGGCTTTGTGTGTTTGAGTGGATTTCGCATGAAATACAATGCGATGATATAAGTTAATAACATCAAAACAATTAAAATCTGCATAGAGCCCCTTTGTGGTCACGAAAAAAAGTTGTCGTAAGTTTTTAACGGGAACTGAATTCGGAGTCAATGCTATAGATTTTTTACGATCAACGATCATCAATGTAGAATATTTACGTTTGTCGAAAATAAATCAGGAAACTTTCGTAAATTTGTGATTATATTCAAATCTTAATGAACAAAAATAAGACAGCTTAAAATGCAGGTGTGAAATATATGCCTTTTGGTTTAATAAATACACAGGATTTTCCAGTACAGAGACTTGATCTCAGTCGTGATCTGACAAAACATCTTAAAAGAGGCCATCGTTGGATTTTTGCAAACTGTATTGATGAAAAAAACAAAATTAAGTCAGGCCTAGCTTCGATTTATTATCGAAACGAGCTTTTAGGTGTTGGAATTTGTCAACATGATACACAATTGCGATTTAGATTATTATGCTTAGCTGAAGAACAAATTTTTCGTAAAAATAACATAGCGAGAACTTTTGAGTTTTGGTCTGAAAAACAATGGAATAATGCTATTCGTATTCGCCAATCGTTTAATCTAGATCGAACGAATTCTTTTCGTTTAATTAATGGCGAGGGTGATGGTTTCCCTGGATTAATTATTGATATTTATGATCAAGTCGCTGTGATTAAACATGATCATTCAATTATGGAAAAAGTTTGGAATACACGAGCAATTGCTGAAAAAGTGATTAGCAACCTCCCTCAAGTTAAAACTGTTTATCTAAAAAGAAGAAATGATGCAGAAGAAAAAGGACAGGAATTGATTGGTCAGCTTCCGCTCGAAACACTTTTTAAAGAAAATGGATTGCTTTTCTCATCTCACATTCGAGATGCTGCAAAGACTGGCTTTTTTCTAGATCAAAGAGACAATCGAGAAATCATTAAACATTTTTCAAGAAATCTAAACGTGCTGAATTTATTTAGTTATACTGGTGGGTTTTCTATTTATGCTGCTGCAGGTGGTGCACGGTCTGTTACGAGTGTTGATATTGCCAAAGTTGCAATTGCTGCAGTTAAACGCAATTTTGAAATTAATCAGCTTGAAACTGAACACCATGATATTGCTGAAGATGCATTCATATTTATTGATAAGGCCATCGCATCTAAGAGTAAATTTGATCTCGTTATTACTGATCCACCAAGTTTTGCTCCTAACGAAAAATCTGTACCGCAAGCGACTGCAGCGTATATCAAAGTTTTTTCGCAATCGATTAAACTTGTTTCTGAAAACGGATTTTTTGCTGCAAGTTCTTGTTCAAGCCATATTAGTCATGAAGCTTTTTTAGATATTGTTCGTGAATCATTTGCGAAAGCCCATAAGCGTGCAACGCTAATCTATATGGGTTCTCAGCCAGCTGACCATCCTTATCCTTTGGCTATGACTGAGCTTCGTTACCTTAAATTTGCTCTTTTTCGCGTGGATTCGTAAAAAAAAGTTACAACGCGGGCGCTTTCTGATCATATTATTCTGGTGATTAGGAGCTTTTATTCCTAACATTTTTTCCAACGAAAAAATTGGTCTATGCATTTTTGCCTATTCTTAAGTTTTTTCGAAATGGTTTTTGTTGGAGGGGAAAATGTTATTTCAACGTCAGACTTTTTTAAGTCTTCTCACTGTTTTTTTGGTCGTTATGGTTTATCTCGCAAGCTATCAGGCACGAGCAGAAGATTTTCTAATTAAAGTCACTCAACCGATCTCAGTGTCAAGAATGGCCTCATATTATTCTCAACAAGGATATAAAACTGAAGTTTTAACAGAACAGTGGTTGCGTGTTTCGGGGCAAACACAAAATTTAGAGCTTATGAATTTCTTTAAAACAAATTCTGTTGTTCATGTTCAAAAAAATCACAAGATTAAAATTCAAGAAAATCACCAGTTGAAAGAACAAATAGCTCAGTATCTTAGACAAGATCCAAATGCTGGTTTGAAACCTTTTGCACCATCTAAAAAAGACAACCCTCCAATACCAGTATTACCGAGTGAAACTCAAGGACCTGATCCACTTTTTTCGAAACAATGGGGTATGAATGATATCGGCCTTAAGCGTGCTTTAGAAATTAACCCTGGTCATGAAATCATTGTCGCAGTTATTGATACAGGTGTTGATTATACGCATGAAGATCTTGTTGGTAATATGTGGAGAAATTCACGTGAGATTCCTGATAACAATATTGACGATGATCAAAATGGTTTTATTGATGATATCGTAGGTTGGGACTTTCTTGATAATGATAATAAACCATATGATTTAGCAGCGACCAGTATGAATGATTTACTTAATGGCGGTAACCCTGGTCACGGGACACACTGTGCGGGTAATGTGGCGGCACGTGCGGGTAACAGTAAAGGTATAACCGGAGTAGCTCCTCAAGCCAAAATCATGGCCTTAAGATTTATCGGAGAAAACGGTACAACTGCTGACGCGATTAAATCAATTAAATACGCAGTAGATAATGGTGCTAGAGTTTTATCAAACTCGTGGGGTTCTGAAGGTGAAGATCCACAGGATCCAGAAAACCAGGCTTTGCGAGATATTATTGAATATGCAGCTCAACATGATGTTTTGTTTGTAGCTGCAGCAGGAAATGGTCATCAAGGCAAAGGTTACGATAATGACACTGATAAAGATCCAGGAGTTCCAGCTAGCTATGATAACGACAATATTATATCAGTGGCAGCATTAGACTCATCTGATAAACTCGGTGCTTTTTCTAATTGGGGAGCAAGAACTGTTGATATCGGAGCTCCTGGTGTGAAAGTTTTTTCGACAACTGTCGGTCATAAATATTCGGACACAGTCATTCCAATTTTCAACGCGACATGGGATGGAACTTCAATGGCATGTCCACACGTAGCTGGAGCAGCTGCGCTTTACTGGTCGTCACACCCTGAAAAATCTTATAAAGAAGTTAAAGAGGCGATTTTGAAATCAGCTCGCCCCGTAGCTGCTTTAAATGGTAAATCAGTTTCTGGTGGTAAATTAAATGTCGAAGATCTTATAAAATTTTAGCTCGCATATATTGATTTGGCCATTGAAAGTCGACTTTGAGTTTTTGTGAAGCGATTAATGGCCAATTTGGGTTTCGTAGTAATTCGCGTCCGAGCAGGACAGCATCGGCTTGATTGGCAGTTAAAATCTGGTTGGCTTGTTCAGCTTCCGTAATTAGACCTACAGCTCCGGTCATAATTTGCACTTGTTGTTTAATTGCGTGTGCAAACTCAACCTGATAGTTTTTTTCTACAGGTATCTGAGCGTTAGCAACATTACCACCAGTAGAGCAATCGATAAAATCAATACCAAGATCTTTTAGTTTTTGAGAAAAAACAATAGAATCAGCTATTGTCCATCCTTGAGGTTCAATCCAATCTGTGGCAGAAATGCGAACAAAAACAGGCTTTGTTTGAGGCCATGCCTTTCTAACCGTGTCAGCGATTTGTAATGGTAGACGCATTCGATTTTCAATCGATCCACCATAAGAATCAGTTCGTTGATTTGAGTACGGTGATAAAAATTCATGTAATAAATAACCATGGGCCATATGGATTTCAATAACATCAAAATCAGCTTCTCTGCAGTACAAAGTTGCTTGTTCAAAAGCTTGTATAACATCATTGATGTCCTGTAAGGTCATTTCAACAGGCTTTGTCGATTTTTCGCTGAAAGGTAATGCTGACGGAGCTTTTGTGATCCAGTCTTTATGTGGCGCAATTTGCCATGGGGCACGTGATGAAGCTTTACGTCCAGCATGGGCAATTTGAAGACCAGTCGCGGATCCTTGTGATTTAATAAAAGTATTTATTTTTTTAAACGCAAGCATTTGCTCTTCATTCCAGATTCCCAGATCTTGCGAACTAATTCGTCCTTCCGGATTTACAGAAGTCGCTTCAATAATTATAAGACCAGCCCCGCCAATTGCATGCGATCCATAATGAACAAAATGCCAATCGTTAGGTAGGCCGTCGATAGCTGAATACTGACACATAGGTGACATAAAAATACGATTTTTAATTATTAAATCTCTTATTTTTAGAACTTCAAATAGTTTTGCCAAATGAAACCTCATTAAATATAATAAAATCTATGACTGAATTTGCAGAACATACTTTAGATGCTGTTATCCAAAAACAAAAGATATTTTTTTCAAAAGGTCATACACGAGATGTTGAAAAAAGAATTCAACAATTAGTTCAGCTTGAACGTGTTATAAAGCAAAATGAAGACCGACTGTGTGAAGCTGTTTATAAAGATTTTAAAAAGTCCGCATTTGATACCCAACTTACTGAGTTTTCGGTTATTTATAAAGAAATTAAACTCGCTATACGTCATTTAAAAAAATGGGCTAAGCCTAAAAAAGTAAATACAAATCTATTAAACTGGCCCGCAACAAGCTTTATTGATTCTGAGCCTTACGGTGTTGTGTTAATTATTGGAGCCTGGAATTATCCATTTCAACTGACATTAGTTCCACTTGTTTCTGCCCTGGCTGCTGGTAATACTGTTGTGCTTAAGCCTAGTGAATTATCAGAAAACTCTTCACTGATTTTATGTCAAATATTAAATGAGCAATTCAGTCAAGATTTTATCTATTGTGCGCATGGTGGGATTTCTTTAACGCAAAAATTACTTTCGTTTAAATTTGATAAAATATTTTTCACGGGTAGTCCGCGTGTAGGACAAATTGTTTACGAAGCGGCTGCTCGCCATCTTACACCGGTTACATTGGAACTCGGTGGCAAAAGTCCTTGTCTAGTTATGTCTGATGCCGATCTTGTTGTTGCCGCTCGAAGAATTGTTTGGGGTAAGTTTATCAATGCAGGACAGACTTGCATAGCTCCGGATTATTTACTTGTTGATAAAAAAATTGCAGAATCTTTTCTTATTGAAGTAAAAAAACAAATTAAATTGTTTTACGGTGCAGATTCATTATTAACTCAAGACTATTCTAGAATTATAAATGAACGAAATTGGTTGCGGCTTGTTCGATTTTTAAAAGAATCAAATATTTATATGGGCGGATCGTATGACCAAGCGAGTTTTTATATTGAACCTACAGTTTTATATCCCGTTTCAATCAGTGATTCTGTTATGAAAGAGGAAATCTTTGGCCCCATATTACCGGTTCTCACTTTTGAAAATGTTGAAGAAATAGAGAAAGTCTTATCGTCTTTTGATAAACCATTAGCGTTTTACTGTTTTACTGAGAATATCACCCAAGCCTATGAAGTTGCTTCGCGTATTTCATTTGGTGGAGGCGTTATTAATGACACTCTAATGCATATTGCAAATCATAATCTACCATTTGGTGGTGTTGGGCTTAGCGGAATTGGAAACTATCATGGTGAGTACGGTTTTAAAGCTTTTACTTATCAAAAAAGTTTATTAGTTAAAAAAACTTGGTTCGATCCGATCTTGCGATATCCGCCTTATTCTAAATTCACTGAAAAAATCTTGCTGTGGTTAGCACAATTTTGACTTTTTTTGTCTATGTTTAATTATTAATAATTGTTAATAATTGTTAATATTCGACAATCATACTCAATCTTATTTTGGTCGATTTTTTTGATATCTTTTATTTTACTAAAAGAAAAAATATTGAATTGTTTCTGATAAACATTATCGACGCAATGGTTTAATTTCGTAATAATGTCTTTGTTTTCTGAATAGCCTTTGTGTAATAAGTGTTATGATCATCTAATACGTCGTTATTCATAAGATCACCAGTTGCTCCGTGTGGTAAGTCGAAATTTGTCAGAATAAGTTCCTGTAAAAAGCGACTTGTTTGCCCATTGTCTTCAAAAAATGGATGTACGCGAACAAAAGAATGCTGAATAAAAAAATGCTGAATAAAAAAATGCTAGTTCTGGTTTGGCTTGATACTGAAACAATTTTTTTACTGTTTCATGGTAGTTAATAGCTAGTTGGTATTCGGTTGTGATTTTACTTTTGTAAGAAACTATATCATTTTGCGATAGTTAGTTATCAATATTAATAACTGTATTTTTAAGTTCGCAAACTTTTAAATTGCCGAAAGCATGCGAACTTAAAAAATAACATAGTAAAAGTAAAAATGATGTCTTTTGGTACATTCTAGTAATGAAAGTCAACTCTTATACCGATATAATTTGTTCTTTGCCCATCGTTAAAAAATGGATTTATTCTTCTTCTTGAAATAACGATGTTTGATGTCGCACTTTGAATAAGTTTATGTCCAAGAACTTCATTTATTTTATTTGATATCGATGTCGCAGGGTTTAGTAGAAACAAAGCTGTTTTTCCGAGAAATTTGGAACCAAGTACTTTACCATTTTGTTCATTGGTTATTTTATTCGACCAATCGTGAAATACTTCTCCGATTAATGCACCTATGATTGGAGTAATAAATAAATCTTGTATTGATGGTTTTTCAGCAATAGCTTCAAAACCATATTCCCAGAAAAATGTTGACATCAGTACTGTATATCCAAATGATTGCATCGCTGAGTACCCATGCGAACGAGCTATATTATAGTAAATAGCACCTGAAATAGGATGACCAACATAATTGATAATTGGATTATCTTTGTCCATTGTCGGTTTGCTATGAAAATTAGTTCTCCATTTAGTAAATAGTCCTTTTTCGCGAATTTCATCTTTATTCCATTTTGAAATTGATTCTGGACCAACCCATAAAAGACCCATAGTTGCAGCCATCATGAGTGTTAAGTTTCTGGTGTCATTTTTTAAACTGCTTTCAGTGTTTGTTAAAAAATCTGATTTGATTGGTGTTAAATACTCTTCATCAGATTCCCACATTAAAGTGATATTTTTATATCGTGCCTCAGGATTGAACTGACATAAATCGCTAATATTCTCCGAAGATTTAAATTTGCCTGTGCTCGTAGCCCGTACAAGAGTTTCAACTTCGCGGCATGACGCCGGATCTTGTGTGTCGATTATGATATTGAGTCCTTCATAGACTCGTTTTTTGTTCACGGTTTTGTTGATGATATTTTCATTACATTCGAAGCTAAATCTATCTTCGAATTGACCAGAGCATTTTTTATTTGTTAGAAGAGTTGTTACTTGATCGGCTTTTATATTGTTATTAAGGTTAAAATCAGCTTGATTTTGAGCAAAAACATTCGTCTGTATCAATAGCAATATTGTAAATAGATTTAACTTGCCTAGTTTGGTCATAAAGTCTCCTACGGCTAACGTCTATGCAAATATGAAACCTAATAGTTTCTATTTTAACAGCATTAGATGTCTTAAATTGATACATCGAGATGATCTAGCGACAGTTTTTGAAGTCATTGTCTAACTTGTAGTTGTTTGAAAATGATCCATTATATTCTGATTTAAGTTATCTTTGACTTATTAAACTTTAGAATTTTCTAATAAATGTCGATAAGTTAAACGTGAAGACCACATATTTTATGCGTTTACAAAATGCATTTAAAATTATTTTTTGGTTATTATTTGTTGTTATTTTAACGGCAAATTCGGTCGCTTTTGCATCACCTCAATACACAACCTATTCAGCAAAAATATTTAAATCTGATGGCTCACCACTTGAAAATAATCGTGTTGATTTCAAATTTACCGTCATGGATCCAACAGCGACTTGTAGTGTTTTTTCAG
>JBKBPU010000015.1:0-45670 GCA_046293015.1 Pseudobdellovibrio sp. | reverse complement strand
TACAAGTCGCTGTTGGATCCATGACGGTAAATTTGAAATCAACACGATTATTTTCAAGTGGTGAGCCATCAGATTTAAATATTTTTGCTGAATAGGTTGTGTATTGAGGGGATGCAAAAGCAACTGAATTTGCTGTTAAAATAACAACAAATAATAACCAAAAAATAATTTTAAATGCATTTTGTAAACGCATAAAATATGTGGTCTTCACGTTTAACTTATCGACATTTATAAGGAAATTCTTTACTCCTGACTGTTAAAAAGCAGACAAGCACATTAAAAGTGTATCAAAGCGTAACGTTTATAAAGATACTGGCGCTGACAAACCTTTAATCATTATTCGAACTAAAGTCGTGTTTTGGATTTACCGGTTTCAGGCTGACTAAACTTAGCTAAAAAGTTTTTAACAAGATCTTCGCGTTCATCTGCAGTCACAGGGCGATTGCCAGCTTCGTGCAATGTATAAAGATTTTGATCAATTTCAAGCAAAAAACGCGATGGTGATACAGGTCGGACAATCCCCTGTTTTTTACGTTGTTTGCCATAACTTAAAACTAATTTTTCTTGAGCTCGTGTAATACCGACATAAAACAAACGACGCTCTTCATCGATATCAGAGCCCAAACGCTTATGCGGTAAGAGATCCTCTTCAACACCAACTAAAATAACATTCGGAAACTCTAAACCTTTAGAGGCATGAAATGTCATCAACTGTACAGCATTTTTATCATCTTCATCACCAACATCATCACGCAGTTGCATACTATCAATAAAATCTTTAAGCGTTGCTATTGTTGGCTCTCGTCTATTGATATAGCTTTCTAAAATACGTCCAACGATTTCAATGACTTGCCATTTTTTTTCAAACGCCAATCCTTCAGAATTTTGCAGTAATAAATCACGATAACCAATTTCACGAACTAAAAATTCAAAACGCTTACTTACAGTTTCGCCAATCGAAGTATCATCCAGTAGCCTTTGCGGAAATGTCCACAGCCATTGCATAAATTTATCGAGCACTTCACCTTTATCTTCAGGGATTGCTGTTTTTTTCCAATCACGAGCAGCAGCTGGTAAATTAATATGATGCTCTTCAGAATAGGCGATGAGCTTATCTAGCGTTGTTTCACCAATTCCACGCGGCGGTAAATTAATAATTCTTCGAAAAGAAACTTCATCATCATTTAGTGATTGCTTAATATACGCCAACCAATCTTTGGCCTCTTTACGATCAAAAATAGATGTTCCACCTGTAATGGTGTAAGGCACCTGGCTTTTACGTAGACTAGTCTCAATAAAAGCACCTTGTGTATTCGATCGATATAAAATCGCAATGTCTTTAAATTGTGATCCATGATTTTTTAACGCTTGTATTTCTCGACAAACAAAATCAGCTTCTTCTTCTTCGTTTTCTAAAACAAAAACTTCTGGCTTGATATGTGTTGTTTTTTTTATTTTTTCAGAACGCAGAACTTTGCCATGACGTTTTGAGTTTTTAGCGATAACAGCATTACCTAAATCCAAAATCGAAGAACTCGATCGATAATTACGTTCTAGCTTAATCACGGTACAGTTCTCATTATCTTTTGGGAAATTAAGAATATTTTGAATTTCAGCGCCACGCCAACCATAAATGGACTGATCATCATCACCAACAACGGTTAAGTTTTGATGGCTTTCTGAAATAGCTTTAATGAGTTTTAGCTGATCAATGTTTGTATCTTGAAACTCGTCCACCATGATTTGCTGATATCGATCTTGAGTTTGTCTCAACACTTCTGGATGTTTTTCAAATAATCTAAGCGGCTCTAATAACAATCCTTCAAAATCGACTACACCAAATTTGAGCAATTCACGTTCGTATTGTGGGGCTAAAACTTCAGCCATTTCATGATACTCTTGCAGTTGATCAACTGGTAATTTACGACCTGCTCTTAATAAATTCACAAGTTCAAGTAACTTTGAGAAATCAAATTTATCTTTAGTTGTATTTCGAATATTTTTAGCAAGCTCTTTTAATATTGCTTGCGAATCTGATTGATCGATAATACCAAACTGAGTTGGTAAACCACATAGTTTGTGATTTTTGCGAAGCAACTGTAAACCAAAAGAGTGAAATGTCCCAGCCCACAATCCTTTAGATTTAGCGCCCACTTTAACTTGAACACGATGCTTGAGTTCTTTAGCGGCTTTATTCGTAAAAGTCAGAACACAGATCTTATCAGCAGAAGCGATTTTTTCATCAATCAAGCGACCTGTTCTTGACACAAGTACAGTGGTTTTACCAGAGCCAGCACCAGCTAAAATAAGAAGCGGACCATAATTATGATTTACGGCCAAAGCTTGTTCCGGATTAAGTCCTTGAATCCACTGATTTGACATTGATTACGAACGATTGTGCATCAAAGTTTTGACTTCGTCTTGAAAAACAACTTCAACTTTATCAGAAAATGTTTTGATCACAAAACCAATTCCAAATTTAGGATGGCTGATTTTTTGATTTTCAGAAAACTTAGCTTTGATTGAATACTGAGTCGATGGTTTATCACTCTGATTGTCCATCATTAACGTATATTGGCCAGTGTGTGAACGCGCTGAACCTGCAGCTTTTGCATGACCTGAACCTGTTGCTGATTTCCGTGCTGATGAGGACGATGATGAACCAGCTTTAGGTAATGAGTATGTTTTTCTTGATTTACAAACTTCACATTCGATTTTAGCCGAAGTTGATGACGTATGAGTTAAAACAAGATGATAACGATCAGCATCGCATTTTTTGCAAAAGGTATAAAATGATTTAGCAACTGGTGGTAATGATAATTGTGTCATATATGTCTTTCTTTTTAACGTTCTTGTTTTAAATGGTAAATATTTAATGGATCACAAAGTCCCTTAGATGCAATTTCTAAAGCATTTAAATAAAAAGGACCTTCATTGTTTTGAATTCTTTTTTGCATAGCAATCATTGAAGCTTCGCTTTTAGGATCAACAACAAATCCTGATGGACCATATTTTTCAACAAAAGATAAGTCTTCTTGCCTAGTGAAAAACTTTTCCCAACAATCAGTGTTCACTTCACAACGATATGTCATTGTCTTAGCATGCGTGTGCAATGGAGCATAAGATCCAACCAATTCTAAATGCCCATAGTGTGAATGTAACTTTAGTGACGGACTTCCCCATTGAGTCATCCCTGAGCATTGCTCGACATTGGCGTACCACAATGCAAAAGCTTTAGATAAAAATCCTAATCCATAAAACTGCTGTTCTTTAGGTAAAAAGGAATTCACCGCACATAAGTCGTAAGCAACCCACTCACCTTTATGCATTGTTGGAATAATTATAAATAACGATAATGGGCACCATTCATTTTCTTCAGAATACTCAAGCTCTTCTAAAATGGCCTTAGGCATTTTTTTTGTTCGTCCAGCAAATCCGGCAATAAACCCCGGCATTGCAGCACAATCATAAAAAACCCATTTTGGTATGGCTAAATCTTGATGACCAAATGCTTTCCATTCAATTTTCAAAACCGCGTTTGCAAATTCCATTTCATCTATGTTAAGAGGATTTTTATATATTGGCTCATGTATAAACCAATCCAAATGATGTCTCGTCCCCGGATGAGCAATTTGATTTTCTGGACGTACAAACACATACGGGCGAATATCGCCCGAAGCTAACCAGTCTGCTTTTTGTAATATTGGATTAAGCTTATGCATGTTTGTCATCAATTCACTATTTACCCAATGGCGAGATCATTGTTTCTGGTCTAACAACTTGATCAAACTTTTCAGCTGTCAATAATCCTAATTTAACGGCCTCTTCTTTTAAAGTAGTACCGTTTTTATGAGCCGTTTTTGCAATTTTAGCTGCATTGTCATAACCAATATGCGGATTTAATGCTGTGACTAACATGAGTGAATTATCAAGATGTTTTTTAATTTGTTGAGTGTTAGCCGTAATACCCACAACACAGTGATCGACAAAACTTTCACAAGCATCAGAAATTAGTCGAATTGAATTTAAACAATTAAAAACAATTACTGGCTTAAAAACATTTAACTCAAAATGTCCAGTCGCACCACCCACGTTAACGGCAACATCGTTACCCAAAACCTGAGCACAAACCATTGTCATGGCCTCTGATTGAGTTGGATTAACTTTACCAGGCATAATCGAAGATCCTGGCTCGTTCTCAGGTAAATTTAATTCAGCAAATCCACAACGTGGACCTGAACCCAACAAACGAATATCATTTGCAATTTTCATAAGTGATACAGCTACAGTTTTTAAAGCACCGTGCACTTCAACCAAAGCATCATGCGACGCTAAAGCTTCAAATTTATTCGGAGCCGATACGAAAGGAATTTTAGTCTCAGCAGCAATTGCAGCAGCCGCTTTAACTGGAAAATCAACATGTGTGTTTAAACCTGTACCAACAGCAGTTCCACCAAGTGCTAATTCATGCAAGTGTGGAAGTGTGTTTTTCACACGTTGAATTGAGTTTTTCATTTGAGTTGCATAACCAGAAAATTCTTGTCCTAATGTCAGCGGTGTCGCATCCATTAAGTGAGTTCGACCAATTTTAACAATATCTTTAAATTCAACAGACTTAGCTTCTAAAGCTTTTTGAATTTTTTCAAGCATTGGTAAAAGGCGATTATGAATACGCTCGGCTACAGCAATATGCATAGCTGTCGGAAAAGTATCATTCGAGCTTTGACCTTTATTGACATCATCATTTGGGTGAATTTCTTTACTTGGTAAAACAATTGATTGCATCGTCATCGCACGGTTTGCAATAACCTCGTTCGCATTCATATTAGTTTGTGTACCAGAACCTGTTTGCCACACAACTAATGGAAAGTGTTGATCAAGTGTACCCGCAATAACTTCATCAGCGGCCTTTAAAATAAATTCAGCCTTTTTTGCATCAAGCAAACCAAGCTCTGTATTTGTTTTAGCAGCACATTTTTTAAGTACTCCTAATGCACGAATCATTTCACGAGGAAAACGATCTCCACCTATTTTAAAATTTTCTGTTGAACGCTGTGTTTGAGCTCCCCACAAAGCATGTGCCGGAACTTTAACATCACCCATCGTATCTTTTTCAATTCTGTACTCTTGAGATTTTATTTCGTTATTTTGAGACATCTGAAACTCCAATCTAAAACCACTTCTTAAATAGCTGGTTTAATTAAAATGACTTTTTTAACATCGTTTTTAAATTTTTAATGCTTTTTTCGCCGCGCACGACTTGACCCACACTGGCCTGATCGGTCGGATAAATGACAAGCTCTTGAATATTAACATGTGCAGGTTGATTTAAGCACCACAAAATCGAATTTGCCACATCCTTGGGACTCAGTGGCAGCATATCAGCGTAAACTGCATCGGCTTTTTGCTGATTTCCTAGGCGAACCAAGCTGAACTCAGTGTTCACCATGCCTGGCTCAATGTTAGTCACACGAACGCCAGTACCTTTCAGATCCATGCGAAAACCCTCTGTGATGGCGCGAACAGCAAATTTAGTCGCGCAGTAAACAGCTCCGCCCTCGTAAACTAATCGTCCAGCGACTGAGCCTAAATTCACAATATGACCTTGTGTGCTGATGATATCTGAAAGCAACTCACGACTGAGCCACAACAAACCTTTAACGTTGGTTTCAATCATTTGATTCCAATCAGATGTTTTAGCATTTTGCACAAGCTCTGTGCCTTTAGCTAAACCAGCATTGTTAATTAAATTTTGAATGGTGATTTTCTTTTTTTTCAAAAGTTCAATGGTTTTTGCAATGTCTGCTGACTTTGACAAATCACACGTTATGACTTCAACATTAGGTGAACCCAATTTTATACAGTCCATTTGAACTTTTTTAAGCTGAGTTTTTCGACGAGCGATTAAAACGAGATTCTTTTTTTGTTTTGCAAGGAGCAATGCAGTTTCTTGACCAATGCCTGATGACGCACCTGTTACGAGAGAATAACCATTGTTTTTTTTCATATTTAAAAAGATTAGCACTTGATTCTTAAGTGTCAATCAATTGAGATTCGAACTTGCAAGAGCTAATCTCGATCAAAACGATTATATCGAGGATTATATGAATTCTGACTGCGTCGATTTTCTTTACGCATGAGTTCCGAAAAAACAAAAGAAATTTGCTTTAAGTCAGAACGCGAATCAAGACCTATAGACATGTACTTAAACAGTGTTGTTAAATTATTGACCTCAGAATCACGATCTTGATAAGTTAATACAACTTGAGAACCCAACTGATACAAATCTTGAATTCGACTTAGCAGATCGACAGTATTTTGATGCCCCACATACCCTTGCTGCCAACTATTGCTTAAATCGACTACTGCTATTTTACTTTTTTCATGTTGAGCAACTTGGCGAAGTTGCGTTTCAAATTCAAAACTCGCCAAGTCAGCATGCAAAACAACAATTCTGTTGGCTTTTGCTAAAGCTGAAACAACAGCAAAAGCATCATCGTGATATAAATAGTGAGAACGTCCGAACGACACCAATGGATTAGAACCTGTTTGATCGTGAAATTCGCTCCATGCCTTATTGCTTTGAACCTGCTGAGCCCACCAACTCCAGTTTTTTTGATTTAGAATCACATTCAAACTTTCGCTCGAAAGATCATGTTCATGATTTTTTAAATATGTTACAATATCTTTAAATTGAGCATTCAATCGCAAAAATAAATAGTCCTTACGATTACGCGACATTTCAAGCAATGCTTTATTGATAAGATTAAACAAAACAACTTGCGGATCGCGATCAACTTGAACAAGTATCATTTCATTTTTCGGCACAAGAGACATAGACAATAAACCTCTTTCTGTCCCAACGGAGATATACATTCCGCGATTTGGCATCCTTGTAAAAAGCGCCGTATTCAAACCGATATGTTTTTCGTTTGGTGCCAAGAAGCTCGCCCCTACCAAATGCCCCTCTCTTAATCGGTCAGACTGAAATCCTAACTTTTGCCAATCATAATGAACTGATTTTTGATTTTTAAATAAGTCAAAACACTTCTCAATTTGAGACATTGCAACTGACGAAAACATCAAACTATAAATATAAATAAGGGTCGTGATTTTAACTTTGTACATTAATGAGTAGTGATTGCATTTTTACGACCTTATCTAATCTAACATATTGCAAAACAAGGCTTTAATTTAACTCAGTGACGTTATTTGTTAGACAATTTTAAACTCTGTTTAATAACTTATCCAAACATTTTAGGAGTTAATTTTTTCTTTTTTGAATCCAGCTCTTGATCTGCCTTAAACAATTCTGTTGCAAGTTTTAAAGCGAAATTTCCTGCCTCTGACTGAACGTAATATGCAGGATTATCTTTCGAACCGTTGCGTTTGATTTTTTTACCTTTAATATCCTTCGTAATAGGTTCGATAAAAACATCGACCACATGACCTTGAATTTTTTTTCCCATCCAAAGCCAATAAACTTTATCATTTTTGTTAAATTTCATGATTTAAAATTCCTATCACAAGTTCTAAACTAATGAATGATCCATAAAACAGCAATCCTTTATACACCTGTTCTTTTAATTTGTGTCTTTACGCAAAATTATGCTAATAAATCCATATGAAATACTGGCTCATGAAATCAGAACCCGACGTCTTCTCGATCGATCATCTTAAAAAAGATAAAACTACTTGGTGGGAGGGAGTACGTAATTATCAAGCACGTAACTTCATGATGAATGATATGTCTGTTGGCGACCAGGTTTTATTTTACCACTCGAATGCTGAGCCTTCAGGTCTAGCTGGTATCGCTGAAGTGTCTCAAAAAGCAGAACCAGATCAATTACAGTTTGATAAAAAATCTGAATACTTTGAGCCACGTGCAACTAAAGACAAACCTATGTGGTATTGTGTTCAATTAAAATATGTAAATCATTTTAAAAAATTTATATCTCTCGAAGATCTCAAAAATGATCCTGTCTGTAAAGACATGCTTGTTATCAGAAAAGGACAACGTTTATCAATACAGCCAGTTAACGAAAAAGAATTTAGACACCTATGCAAAATAGGCACGAAGTAAAACTCTATTTAGCTCCGATGGAGGGTGTCACCGATTGGGCGATGCGCGATTTACTGACGCAACTAGGTGGTATCGACCAATGTGTTACTGAGTTTTTACGAGTGACTGATAAACTTCATCCTTACTCTGTGTTTTACAAAAATTGTCCTGAACTAAAAATGGGTTCAAAAACTAGATCTGGTACGCCTGTCTTTATTCAACTCTTAGGTGGACAAGCTTTACCCATTGCTGAAAACGCATTGCGAGCGCACGAACTCGGCGCTGCCGGAATTGATCTTAATTTTGGATGCCCCGCAAAAACTGTTAATCGGCACGACGGTGGTGCTTCGCTACTAAAATCCTGTGATCGCCTTTACGCTATTGTCAGCGCAGCTCGCAAAGCCGTACCTTCAATAACACCTGTGACTGCCAAAATTAGACTAGGTTTTGATGATCCCTCACAATGCCTTGATAACATTCAAGCCGTCACTGAAGCTGGTGCTAACTGGATCACCGTTCACTGCCGCACTAAATCTGATGGCTATAAACCACCGGCCTATTGGGAATGGATCCCTCGTATGCGCGAAGTTTCTAAAATTAAAATTGTGGCCAATGGTGAAATTTGGAATATTCGAGATTTTGAAAACTGTCAAAAACAAACTGAATGTCATGATTTTATGATAGGTCGCGGAGCTATGAGAAATCCGTATATTTTTAAACACATCAAACAAAGCCTACTGAGTACAGATTTGAAAATACACGATTCAAATCAGGCTTTAAATCTCATTTTGCCTTTTTTTGAATCGTGCACACTTTATGTTAACGATCATTTTGCGACTGCTCGTACCAAGCAATGGTTGAATCAATTGCGCTTTGTTTCAGAAAAAGCCTCAGAAATCTTTCATCAGGTTAAAATTCATAAAAAGCCGATAGAATTTAAAGATCATCTCATCAAATTAATCGAATAAGCATAGGCTTCTAATGACAAAAGCGACTAAATAGCTCTATACTCAAATTATGACAAATACTAAAACACAAGCTAAAGTTGTAATGGTTAAAAAAAATCCATGTCCTTATTGCGATCGTGCAAAAACTTTTTTTGAAGCTCGAGAAATAAAATTCGAAATTATCGATCTAACAGATAAACCAGACGAATTAGCCGCATGGAAAGCTAAAACTGGATGGGCTACTGTGCCTATTATCTTAATTAATGATCAGCTTATCGGTGGGTACACTGATATTAAAGCCCTCGATGATGAAGGCAAACTGAACGAAATTCTTTACACTTAGTCGTTTTTAATCTTAAGCTTGTTGTTCTATGCAACAAGCTTTAAAATCTCCCTTTTATTTCCCGATAGAACGTCCTCTATATGAAGTAGCGCCTGGTTTAAAGCCACTGGGCTATGATTTCGGTAATTCAGACTATGACCAAAAAATTTTTCAAATAACACCTCACTTCGGTGAATTTCGTAAAAACAAAGTAGCTTGCAGAAAAGAACGCCTCAGCAAATATTTTGCAACTGCAAACTTAACATCTCAGCAAACGCATATTTTAGCTCAATTTATAATTGAAAATTTAGTAAAAGAATATCCGAGCCTTTTTATGTTTAATTCACAAAATATGATTTTCACAAGTCAACTGACTGGCGACCGATTAACTTTAAATTCTTCATACCAACTTGTTGAATTTAAAAATTTAAAAAATGAAAATACTGATCCCAAACCCGCTCACATACTCGACGCTCTAGCTCTACAATTTGAAGAAGATTATGCTCTATGTTCCCGCAGATCTGACATGACAGATGATCTATCGATGATTCACCTTTGCAGCGGTAGTCACTGGGCTTGCGAAGATAAAATAGGAAAATCATTTTTACAAGTTCACTCACCCATTCCGCATTTTGACAAAATCGGTAAAGTTTCAACAAATATGATTGAAGCCATGATTAACAAAGGTCCGTTTGTTAGATTTGTATGGTCTTTTGTCACTGATACAAGGTTGAATCATCACCCTATAGCTCCTACTGGCATTGATCAAAACATGTGGAAAGGCCGCAGCTTTAACTCACAACTCACTATACCATTTTATCTCAGAGTCGAAAGACAGGTTGTTTATGGTTTGCCAGAAATTGATTCTAGTTTTTTTGGAATCGGCATTAGTTTTATCGATGGAAACAAGATTAAATCAGACACAAACATGCGAGAAAACTTAATTGGTGCCTTAAATTCAATGAGCCCAGAAAGTCGAATCTACAAAGGAGTCGATTCATGCTTTACTGAGCTCATGAATTGGTTAAATAACTCGTAGCTAATCTTAGGCGTGATCAACTAAGAATTGAGTAATGTTTTCTTTGGGGTGATTTCCAACAAGTTCACCGACTTGTTTTCCACCTTTAAATAAAAGCATCGCCGGAATACCGCGTATACCAAACTTACCAGGTGTAGCAGGATTTTCATCAACGTTCATTTTAACAACTTTGACTTTACCTGACATTTCTTGTGCAATTTCTTCTAGTTTTGGCGCTAATGCGCGACATGGACCACACCATTCAGCCCAAAAATCTACCAACACTGGTGTCGTTGAATTTAAAACTTCTGTTTGAAATGTTTGGTCAGTAACCGCTGATGTATTTTGTCCCATTGCATAACTCCTTTTTGGCTATTTCTTTTTAACAAGCGCCAAAGCAAATCGTTTTCTTTCTTCATCAAGACTGTCTAATTTTTCTTGGCCAGGATCAACTAAATGCTCCTTGCGTAAAGAAATTTGAACAGCTTTAGTTTGCTTGCGATTGAGGCCGTTTTTCAAGCCCGCATCAATTCGACTGATCTCTTGATTGTAAACATCTATCTTTGACTGCAAACTAGCCTCAGTTGAATCAATTTCATGCACTAAATGATCACGAATTTTGAGCATTTCTTCATTTGAAACATGATCTCGAGTATTTGCTATACTTTTGGGGTTTGATCCAACTTGACCAGTAACATGAATTAACTCTTGCGCTATACTTTGCCCCGAACTGACTAGAATTTTTTCTTCTTTAGCACGAAATGTAGCGTCGTTTTCAACAAGCTTAATGAGTTTTGATCGCAACGCTTCTTTTTGCTCATTGATGAGATTCAGAACATGCGAGACAAGCTTAATCGCACCGACGGGTTCGAACAACAAAGCATCCATTTTTACACGATTAAGATCATCTGGATTGATTTTCTGATCTTTATTTAAAATAATAATAACTTTACCAGGATACTTAAAGCGATCTCTTAATAAGTGTCCAACACGAAGCGATGAGATTTTTACCGAATCACCTTTGGCGATTAGCACCTCTGGTCGAAAATTTGTCAGCATCTCAAGTAATCCAGCCTCATGGTTAAGAATTTTAACTTCTAAACCAATTTCACTTAATGTTTTTTCAATGTGAGAACTAAAGACAACCTCATCGCTCACAATTAAAACTCTATCCATAAGTCTATTCTAGAATCTGATCAATGACGTACGCAAAGAAATTATTTAAAGTGGTCCTATGTGGAAATCGAAACGCGTCTTTTTTTATCTTTTGTTCGAAATGATCCCTCCATTTGCCTTGGGCGTAATTATTTTCATTTCTATTCTTTTAATGTTTCAAGCCTTAAGGCTAACGGAATTCGTCTTAGGACACGGCATCAAATTTAGTTTTATTCTCGATATTATGGGTTACATGAGTATTTCGTTTTTACCGATGATCTTACCAATGAGTTTACTTTTTTCAGTTTTAATGACTTACAATCGCCTTTCTCATGATTCTGAAATCATAGCTTTAAAGGGTACTGGATATTCTGGGCAAAGCATACTCATGCCGGCTATCGTTCTTTCTATATTGATCTCGATTTTTTCTGCCCAAACAGCTCTATACATAGCTCCATGGGGTAATCGCCAATTTGAACTTCTGATTTCATTTTTGGGAAACACAAAGGCTGCTGCCAGCATAAAAGAGGGCACTTTTTCAAAAGATTTTTTCGATATGGTCGTATATGCTAACAAAGTCAATTCAGACAAAGGAACACTCGAAGATCTTTTTATTTACGATGATAAAAATGAGAACGCACCATTAACTATCATTGCTCCACGTGGACAAATCGTACCTGATAGCGAAAACCCTGGTCACAGTGTGCTCTTACGCTTGTTTGAAGGCCAAATTCACCGTCGTGGTCAATCCCACACAGTCGTCAACTTCACTACATACGATGTTACACTCAACGATCCTGTAAAGTTCGAAGAACGTAAGAAATCCGCACCTTCATTGAATTATAATGAACTTAAGAGCAGAATCGATTCTCCTGAGACTGAACCTCAAGACAAACTCAATTACACCCTTGAACTTCACAAAAGATTCGCGCTTGCAACAGCATGTTTCGTGTTTGGCCTCATCGGTGTAGGTTTTGGCATTCAAACAAATCGTCGCTCTGGTAAATCATCGGGCTTTGTTGTTGCTGTAGGGTTTATCGTCCTCTACTGGATTGTTTATATAAGCTGCGAAGGTCTATCTCGCAGTGGCAAATTACCCGCTTCAGTCGGAGCTTGGATTGCAAATTTAATCTTTGTGATACTCGCCACAGCTCAATTAAAGAAAAAAATAAACTAAAACTAAAATTCAAATATCAACAAATTAGATTTTAGAAATTTTGATAATTTTGTCTTTGATTTATAATAACAGAAGTGATTCGAAAAAAATGAGACGATGCAGTAGCATCCTTACTACCAGGGTCATCCTTGACCACATCGCCCCTCCCTTATTCTTATTTTAGATGCATTATTTAAAAATTTTCAAAACAATTTTTTAGAAAATTTCACTTTTCTACAAAATTTTGACCAAAGGATGTGGCCTAACTAGACCTAGTGGCCACTTTGTGTTTTCACAACTAGATATAGATCATCATGTGCGTCTAAACAGGACCAGACCAAGATTCAGCCTCCCAAAAATCGAGCAGGTCCTGACTTGCACTTACAAAAAACGCTCCTTCTTTCATAAGATATTGATTTCCAGAAAAGGAGCTCATCATCGGATGAGATGGAACAGTTAAAACAGTCTTACCGTTTTGTAGCGCATGATGAACTGTTAAAAAAGAACCACTCTTTCTCTCAGCTTGGACAACTAATGTTAGCGCAGAAAAGCCTGCTATGATTCTATTACGGAAATAAAAGTAATTTTTCCTGACTGTTTGGTTCAATTCAAATTCTGTCAGCAAGCAACCACCCGACTGAATGATTTGATCCTTTAATAACTTTAAGCGCTGAGGATATATTTCATGCAATCCACATGGAAGAACAACCAATGTTGGTCTATTTATCTTAAGACTGATAACATGAGACAAGATATCAACACCTTCGGCTCCACCACTGACAATAGCCACATCACCTTTTATCTGCAGAAATTCTTTTAAGTGCATATCCATCCATTGAATTGTTAATTTATCAATTTTTCGAGCACCAACAACTGACAACGTTTGGAAATTTAACCAACATGGTTGGCCGATATATTCAATAAACAAAGGAGGTTCAATCATTTTATAAAATTGTTGTGGATAATTAACATGCCCAGGATATGTGTATTGAACATTGAGCGACTCAAGATGCTTAATATAAACATTTGCATCATCTAACTCAAACTGGGTAAATACAAAACTTTGCATTTGATCGGCATGTAGTATTGCGTCCGGATTTCGGTATTTCAATTTTCTTTGTAAAGCTTTAAAATAGAGAGCGTGTTTCATAACAAACTCTCTATCAAGAAATGGACCCGAATGATTTAAGGGACTATTTTATCACCATCTTGAATAACATTATGAGCATCAAGAATATAGCCAATTGCTAATGTACCCGTTTTTTGAAGAATTTTTATCTTACCAACGCTTTGCCCTGCTTCATCAGAGTATACGCTATAAATGTCTCCATCTTTTAATTCACCTTGCTCAGCATTTAGTAAAGCGAATTGATGGCTTGAATAAATCGACTGACCGTAAACGGCAAAACCATCTAATATGTGATTTCCAGATTTGTATTTGGTAAAAGTCTCTTGAGGAACAATAACTTGTGCACTTAATGAATTTTCTGTAATAAAAATAACGTCTGAAGTTGAGTTCTCAATACATTTTTGTATACGTAAAGATCCATCAGCATTTAACCGAACCATTCCATTACGTTTATATGCATAAGTTTCTTTCAAACGAGAAAATTTATAATCTTCACGTACAAGCATAATATAATCATTTGGTTCTAAAGTTGTGTCCTGACCTACATTTAAAATTGGTGGTACATAATGATCGTCACGACAAAGCAATTTCTCGACATCAGATTCTTTTATTTTTAAATCAGTTTTAAGTTTACTTGAAGATAAGACATACGGGTTAACAACAGGTGGATCCTCGATAACTTGCTTTTGAAAATCCAATACAGTCATTGTTGGCGCCGACGGATTTAAATACTCTGTTGAAACTGTTTTAGGCAGGCTTGGCGGTGGTCTTTGATATTTAGACTTGCGCCCCTTTGATGAATCAAGCAATTCCTTATTCGAGTTAAATTCTGTGTACTGGCGGTCGTATTTCCCTAAACCCTGACCAGCTACCTCAGTTTCGTCTTCACCTTCTTCAGTTGATTTTCCCTGATTTAGCACAATCTGACCCAAATCAGAAGCCTCACCAACTTGCATAACAGGTGCTGACTGAGAAGTCCCGTCTTGAAAATAAATTTTTTGTCCTGGATAAATCTGGTGCGGATTAGTAATACCAATGTTATTTATAGCCCATATTTTGGGCCAAAACTTACTATCCCCAAACAAAGTATCACTAATTGATGCCAACGTATCGCCTTTTTGAACAGTATAAACATTTACATTTTGCCCATTCGATACAACTTTGCCCCAGACATCATTTGGTGTAGGTGATTCATTATACTTCTTATAAACACTATGAAATTTTTGTTCGCGTACATAATCCGGAGAATCATCAACCAATGACTCAACAATGGATTGCACCGGGCTCAGTTTTTCATGATCTTGTTTTGGCGGGGAAACCTTAACAAGCGGTTTATTTTGTTTGTTTTTTTTACTTTTCTTTACAGTTTTCTGAGGATTTTTTTGAGACTTAGTGTCAAGTTTATTTCGAGACTCATTGTTTTTAATATTATTTTTAACTTTAGGCTGAACTGTCGATGCTGACTTCGTTTTTAAAATGGACTTGATGTCATCTAATACAGGTTCTTCATCTTCCTTTAAGCTTTCTTTTTTTAAAGGTAGTGGATCTAGCGAGTCAGGATCAGCAACAAAAGAGCTGCTCTCTTTATTTAACTCGTCTGTGTATTTAGGACGAATAAGCTTATTTGCATCGAAAGAAGTTGATTGCTCATCCACTACGGTTGACACTTCTGATGGAGCAACTTGATCTGACAATTCTTGAGCTAGAATCTGCCGACCAATAAAACACAATATAACAATACTCACTACGCGAAGTGAGCGGACTGTTTTCAACATTACTGAGTCACCCTTTGGCTGTTACTTACAGAGTTTTTAGACTGTGTTTTTTTAAATTGAGTTTTTTGACCGATGTATTTTTGCGGATACTTATTTTGTACAAGCTTACGCGAGTTAAACTTGAAGTTTTGAGCTAACTTCAGATTGTGCAGAGATTGAGTTTTCAAACCCATTTCTGCATACATTGCTGATTTATCAAAATAGGCTGACTGTACTTCCATTGAACGCGGGTACTTTTTAATCAAAATGTTATACCTTTTTAAGGCTAATGCATAATTTTTGTCATATCGAGCTTCACGAGCAAAATGCAGGATCTTTGCAGGGACTGTTTTAGCAATCACTTTTTGACCAGTTAATTCTTCATATAGCGATTGCCGAGAAATAGGATTTGAGCGCATCGCATCTTGATTTTCCTGACGCGCTAATTTTGAAGCAACAAAGTTTGTTGAGTTCTTCTGATTGCGCATACTTTGACAACCCATTAGCAAAAATGAAACAGAAATGAAAAGAAGTGAAACTTTCATAGAACCCCCTGTCTTAATTAAACTCAAATATGCACATGAATTCAATAAGACCTAGTCCAGTTATCCACAGAAAATGTTATTAACTTATATTTCTAGACTTTAGACCCGTTGAACATCAAGGTTTTCAGCGAATTGCTCATAATTACAACACGCATAAATAATTGAAATATAATGATTTTTTTTAATTCCACATAAAATCTTAAATGAAATTTGTAAATTCTGAAATTGGTGCGCTTCTATTTTGCTAATAATGCATGAAAATTATCTTTATTCTAATCTGTTTAACTCTGATGTCGAGTGCAGTTCGGCTTTCGGTTGCTGAAAAACTAATGCCTGTAGCAAAAAAGCTACACTCAATGTGCCTTACCGAAACCACGGAAAAGCTAAAAAATGTAGAAATCTTAAATGCACTTGTTTGTGGTGAACAACTCAATAATTATAGTTTAAACACTCTATTTATAGCGACTGGCTTAATTCATCTGTTAGTTGTCTCAGGATCCCATTTAAATCTATTGAACCGCATGATCAACAATTTGTTAACGATCATCAATATCGAAAATAAGCTCAATATTCATGACAGTTATCAATCACTGATTCAGCTTTGCATCCTCTTCTTTTATTGTTTAGTCTGTAATTTTAATCCACCGATTGTTAGAGCTTTTACTTTTCTTTGTTTTATTTTTTTACAGGAACATCTACGAATAAAGTTCAGCTTAAATCATATATTAATTCTAGCCGGCCTCACTTGTCTTGCCGTCGAATCAACTTGGATCTGCTCATTGTCATTTCAAATGAGTTGGCTAATTCATACAATTTCTATTTTTAGCTCAAATGCATTCCAATCACGAAGCAAAATTAAAAATCAAATCGCAATTTATTTAGCACTTATACCAACCTTCCATCTACTTGGCTTTCCTCCTTTAAATTCGATCATTATTTCAATTGTATTTTCCTCAGCCATCGAATTTATTTTATTTCCCTTGTCATTTTTAACTTACTTTTTTAACAATTTAGGTTTCATTTTTGATCTGGCTTGCGATGCACTCATTCGTGGTCTACAGTTTTTAGAAACATCAATAATCCCGGCAGTACCGACTACACAGAATATTCAGATCAATTTACTGAATTGGATAATAATTTGTTCTCTACATTTTATTTTGGAACTTAAAATAACTTCCGATCTTCGATCAAAAGAATCTCTAATATGAAACAACTTACTTTGTTATTTTGGACAATTATTTTCCATCATTTACAAGTCCAATCACCTGTCGAACTTAATTTATATATTTTTTGGAGCATCGGCCAAGGTCAGTGGGTTAGTCATGTAACACATACCCACTGCGAGCATTTCGATGCTGGTGGCTCGATTAAAGCTTTTAAAGCAAATAAGCATAAACTCAGGAAATTATGTGGACATAAAAACAATTATTTATACTTGTCACACCCTGATCTCGATCATTATAGCCTCATTAATCCAATCATCATGAATGTTAAATCAGCTTGTTGGCAAGATGCCAAACATCCTCAAATTGAAACTGTAAAAAAAATCAAACTATGCCCAAACGAACCATTTAACGATATTGAGAAATATCACCCAGTGAAAACAAAATCTTGGTCTAAAAACGAAAGCTCCATAGTTTATCGACATGGTTCATTTTTATTTCCAGGTGATTCGACGCAAAAAAATGAAAAAGTATGGATCAAAAAATTAAATCTCGACAATGTCAATTTTTTACTTCTTGGACATCACGGCAGTCGCACAAGTACAAGCGACGAACTTATTAAACAATTACCAAAACTTAAAATGGCGATCGTGCAATCACTTGTCAAAAAATACGGACATCCCCATAAAATTGTCCAAAGTAAACTCAAGGCAAAAAAAATCCCACTCCTCAGAACTGAAGAGTGGGGAAATATTGTAATTAAAATT
This sequence comes from Pseudobdellovibrio sp., assembly GCA_046293015.1. Classification (GTDB taxonomy): domain Bacteria; phylum Bdellovibrionota; class Bdellovibrionia; order Bdellovibrionales; family Bdellovibrionaceae; genus Pseudobdellovibrio. Next base: position 27,652 of record JBKBPU010000015.1, on the reverse strand, counting down.
TAATTCAATTAAATTTTATAAGGACGGTACTCCATGCCCAAGTCACGAGCAACCGGTTCATAACAAACATAACCACCGTACACATTCAGACCTTTCATTAAAGGCTTATTTTTAGCAACAGCATCTTCAACACCCATTGCAGCGATCATCGAAGCATATTTTAATGTGACGTTCGTTAATGCATATGTTGATGTACGAGGAACAACGCCTGGCATATTAGGTACACAATAGTGAATAACACCATCAACTTCGTATGTAGGTTGTTGATGTGATGTTGGACGACATGTCTCTATACAACCGCCTTGATCAACGGCAACATCGACAACAACAGATCCTTTTTTCATAGATGAAATCATATCTTTCGAAACAAGAGTTGGCGCTTTAGCACCCGTAATGAGAACACCACCAACAACCAAATCTGACTCAACAACAGATTCTTCAATATTTTTCGAATTTGAAAACAAAGTTTGGCAACGACCTTGGAAAATATCATCTAAATATTCTAATCGTGAAGTCGATACATCTAGAATAGTGACTTGCGCTCCGAGACCAACAGCCATTTTTGCAGCGTTAGTTCCGACAACCCCACCACCAATAATCGTGACCTTTGCCGGTTTAACACCAGTAACACCGCCCATTAAAATACCTTTACCACCATGATCTTTTTGCAAATAAAAAGCGCCAATTTGCGTTGCCATACGACCAGCAACTTCTGACATTGGTGTTAATAATGGTAATGAACCGTTATCCAATTGTATTGTTTCATAGGCAATTGACTTAACTTTTCTTTCAGCTAAAACCTTTGTTAATTTTGGTTCAGCGGCTAAGTGTAAATACGTATATAAAATTTGATTTTCGCGCATCAATTCGTATTCATCCGGAAGTGGCTCTTTCACTTTCATGATCATATCAGCTTTTGCATAAACTTCTTTTTTAGAATCGATAATTTTTGCCCCAGCTTTTTCGTATTGCTCGTTTGTAATGCCACTGCCGACGCCAGCATCTTTTTCAACGATAACTGTGTGACCTTCTTTAGTTAATTGTTTGGCACCCGCTTCAGTCATACCTACACGGTTTTCACTAATTTTTATTTCCTTCGGCACTCCGATAATCATGAAGTCCTCCTTTTAGAATATAATGATTTTGACTTAAAATTTAGAGCTTTTAAACTACCAGTGACAACTCAAAAGGGCAATGACTTAACTTCTGTAGTCTTGTTTTTATGAACAACAAGCCCCTTGATTGTAACTTTATCCCGATCGTTAACCATAAACTGATAATCAGGTTTGACAACGCCCAACCTTGTCACGATCTCTGGCTTTAAAGTCAGGATTTTTTCTCCATTATTAGCCACTAAAGTCAGATTTAAGTTTAAACGATAGCGTTTTTTTTGACTTTCAATAAATTGAGACAAAATAGCATCTATGTTTGATTCATTTTTTTTCCCTTGTATTCTACGATCTTCGCGCGAGTAATGCGCCTGATCATCTAGCATCAAGGTCAACTTAGGCCTAGCAAGCACTTCATCATTGAGCAACACTTCAAACTCAACATCATATGTTTTGAGCTTTGATGATTTCACTAATACTGGATTTTCTTGAGCACTGACAAGCGCTGAAAAAATAGTGATCACAAAAACAATTACTTTAACAACCATTACAACCTCTAACACTTATATTAAAGCCAAAGATACGTCTGTATGCAAAATAAATCGGCCGCTGTTGACAAAACCGCAACACTTTTCTATTTGTTTTGCATGCGTTTGACACAACCAAAGGATATTTTTATGAAACATTTATTAGGCTTTATTTCGTCTGTTTCGATAATTCTTGTGGCGATAAAAGCACAATCTGCTGAAGGCTACTTAACGCACATTTCTTGCATCAGCCAAACTGAAACTGCAAAAATTACAGCCGAATTTAAAACAATTCTAGGCAGTTATAAAAGAGCGAGTCTAACGATTGCTAAAATTAATAGTGCTGAGTTTCGCTTAGATGAAGTTCCTACTGTAGGACCGCTCGTTTTAGCTTTAAAATCTGTTACGACTAAGCAAGCAGAAATACCTCTTAAAAATTTGGTCATTAACAAAAATGAAGAAGAACTATCCGTTCAAACTCTTGCAGGGATAGAGCAAATTAATATTAATTGTAAGATTAGCATTAGCGAAAATTTAAAATATTAACTGATAAGTTAATATTTTATCACACGCTCCACTGCGCAAATTTTTTTATTTCAGTACTGACGTCTGCGCCCAGCTCAACAAAACGATAACTTTGGGGTTGTGATACTATTTTTTTAACTAGTTTATTCATAATATCATGACCAGCTTTATGTAAAATCAAGTGTCCCATCAATGGCATTTCTAAAGTGACAAGATCACCCAAAGCATCGAGCATTTTGTGACGAACAAATTCATCTTTAAACCTTAAACCTTCTGGATTCACGACTTTTGTATCATCAAGCACTATGCAATTATCTAATGATCCACCTTTTGCTAAACCAGCATTTTTAAGCTGTTCAACATCTTTTAAAAAACCAAAAGTACGAGCCGGCGCTATTTCACGAGCAAAAGACTGTTCTGTGATTTCCATATCCAATGTCTCTTGACCAATAACAGGATGTGGAAAATCAATTGTGACTGCTACACGCAATCCATGATAAGGTAAAACATAGGCGTATTTTTCACCCTCAACGTAGCTAATTGGCTCTGTAATATAACAATATTTTCGAGGCTCATCGAGTTCGATTAACTCTGCTTGCAAAAGAGCTTGCGAAAAATGAAGTGAGCTACCATCACAAATTGGAATTTCTGGCCCATCAAGTTCAATATAGACATTATCAATCCTTAGCGCCGATAATGAAGACACACAATGTTCAATCGTTGCGACTTTAAAATGTTCACCGCCTAATACGGTTTGATAACTTACAGCCTGCACATTCATAGCCGAAACTTTTAAATAAGGCCTTTGAGGCAAATCCGTTCGAATAAAATAAACACCTGTATTGGCCGGAGCAGGTTTAAATCGCAAAGCACACGGTTCTCCTGAGTGAATACCGATTCCGCGAACTTCAACTGTTTTACGAATTGTTTTTTGAAAAAACATGTTTACTTCCTAAACCTCAATACTAAATATATCGAGCTGTTTTGAATATTGAGTCAGCACGCGTCCACGCGGTGTTTTTTGAATAAATCCCTCTTGAATTAAGAATGGTTCATACACTTCTTCAAGAGTTTCGCGATCCTCACTCAGTGCTGCAGCCATAGTTTCAATACCAACAGGCCCACCATCATATTTTTCAGACATTAATTTCAAAATACGGCGATCCATATCGTCTAAGCCATGGCGATCAACACCTAGCTGGTCAAGTGCATAAACAGCTAAATCTTGATCAATCGATCCATTACCCTTAACTTGAGCGTAATCGCGAACGCGTTTTAATAAACGATTCGCAATACGAGGCGTCCCCCTAGCACGACGTGCAATTTCAGAGGCACCTTCAGAATTCATTTTCAAATCAAGCAAAGTTGCTGATCTCAGTAAAATGGTTTGTAAAGCTTTTTGATCATAAAACTGTAAACGCTCTTGAATACCAAAACGATCGCGAAATGGATTATCCAATAATCCTGCACGGGTTGTCGCACCAATTAATGTAAATGGAGCTAATTGAAATTTCATCGACATAGCCCCAAGACCTTCACCAGTGACGATATCAATGTAGTAATCCTCCATCGCAGTGTATAGGTACTCCTCAATGGATCTATGCAACCTATGAATTTCATCAATAAATAAAATCGAATACGGTTTTAAGCTTGTAAGTATTGCCGCCAAATCACCTTTTTTATCAATTGCAGGCGCTGAAGTAATTTTTATTTCAACATTCATTTCATGCGCAATAATTTGGGCTAATGTGGTTTTACCTAATCCGGGCGGACCAAACAACAAAGTATGATCAAGTGGCTCTTGTCTGTTTTTAGCAGCCTGAACGAAAACTTTAATTTTTTCTTTAACGTCTTCTTGTCCTGGAAAATCGGCAAAAGAATGGGGTCTTAATTTGTTTTCCCATTTAATTTCATTTTCAAATGGAGTTGATTCTATAATTCTTGTCATAATTGACCCGAAAGTTTTTGTAGGCCTTGTCTAACTCCCTCTTCAAGAGTCGCTGATTTTGGCATTGTTTCTATAAACTGATCGACGAGCTGTGATTTAAAGCCCAAATTTACCAATGCTGATGCAATCTGCCTGTGTGTTTCAGATTTTTGTGGTCCTTTTGTTTTAGTTTCAATAATCACGAGCTTACCTTGCAAAGTCAGAATAATTTGTTCAGCTGTTTTTTTACCAATTTTTGGTAAGCTTGATAACGCTTTGGCATCACCAGCTTCGATCCAGTTTTGAATCTGCGCAAGCGGGCCGCCCGACATCATTGTTAAAGCCATTTTGGGCCCAACACCGTTGACCTTTAAAAGTTGCATGAAAAAATCTTTTTCTGGTTTTGTTAAAAAACCAAAAAGAGAAAAAGCATCTTCTCTGATATGCGAGTATATCCAAAGAGAAATATTTTGCCCCATTATCATTTGCGCATCTGCCAAGGTCTGGTTGGTTGTCAGAATTTCATAACCAACGCCATTTGTTTTAAGGATCAAGTGATCAGTTGTGACATCAAAAACAACACCTTCTAAATAACCAATCATAAACCTAATTCCTTTTTCTTCGTACTTCTGGGATTATTCTTTAAATTAATCAGACTCAGTTGTGTAGCATGAAAACAAGCCATCGCCAACGCATCTGACGCATCAAGAGACTTGATTGGTGGAAGTTTCAATAAATTCTGTAGTACTAAACGCACATGTTCTTTTTCGGCAGCACCTTGTCCAGTGATTCCTTTTTTAACAGCACGTGTTGCATATTCATAAACATCAACTTCGGCTTTAAGCGCCTCATAAATAACAACACCACGAGCATGCCCCATTTTAAAGGCACTATCCGCATTTTTACCTAAAAATATTTTTTCAAGTGAAACATGATCTGGTTTGTAAGTTTTCATAAGATCACGAATCCCCTCACCAATTTCAAGCAATCTCTGCGATAAATTCTCTTGCGAGTCGAACTTCAAAACACCATACTCGATCGGCTTCATAATTAATGGTCGAATCTGATTAACTTTTAATGCTGCAAAACCCAAAAAGCGTGAACCCGGGTCAATTCCTAAAATGATCATCATTTTATTGAATAAGGGGCTTTTCTTTGAGTCAATAAAATGCCATCATTATTTTAGATGACACAAGATGGAATGCCTAAAAACAGTAATAACCTAGATCAAAACTCGACCGAGAGTTCAGATCATGCTCAAAAAGCATTACAGAAACAACAACAGCTCAAGCGTATTGAGAAGCTTCAAATCGAAATTCAGCAAAATCCAAAGTCATTGGTATTCCCTCAGCTAGCCGACTTGTACGTTAATGAAGAAATGTACGACGAAGCTTATGAACTTCTAGAGCGCGGCTTAAAATATCATCCAAACTCTGTCAGTGCGATGATTATTCTATCTAAGGTTTTAAAACACCGCGAACACTTTCAAGAAGCCGAGAAACAACTTAATAAAGCGATCACATTAGCACCGCAAAACTGGCAAGCCTATCTCTTGCGTGCGGACTTATATGTTAAAATTAAATCGCATAAAAAAGCTCTTGAGGATTTCAAAAAAGTTCTTATCTTTAACCCAACACACCCCATAGCGCGACGAGCTGTCGCAAAGCTTGAAATGTTAACAGCCGACACAGATATCGATGCCGATAGTCAGTTTGAAGTGGCTCCTCTTAAAAAAATATCCGAAACAGCCGAAAAGAGTGAACTTAGATCTCAAGTTGAACAAGTGAAACTACAAGACCAATCGCCATCTTTTCAATCAGTTTCTCCAAAACTCGAAAGAATTTTATCTTTAATCGATGCCTTTACGATGCGACAAGACTATGCAAAAGCACTTAAGCTCCTCTACGAATGTAAGTCTGAATTTGGTCAACACAATGAGATTAACCAGCGTTTATTAAAACTATCACAGTTTGAATCTGCTGAAAAAATACGCCCAAAAAACGAAGTCAAAAGCTCGCGAGCTAAACATATGCTCATTCTAGAAAAAAAACAGAAGACTCTTGAATTACTGCTGCGCAGAATAAAAGATCTTCGAAGCGAGCAACTTGTTCAAAGTTAAGTCCTAGACTAGACTGTTGTTCTTGTAAAAAACTCAAATTAAACACTGGAGTAAACTATGTACGAAACGGCTGATTTTAGAAAAAATTTAAAAATTATGGTCGAAGGCCAACCTTATGTTATTGTTGATTTTCAACACGTTAAACCTGGTAAAGGAAATCAATTTTCGAGAACAAAACTGAGAAATTTATTAACAGGTCAAAACTTAGAAAGAACTTTTAAATCTGGTGAAAAATTTGAAGTTCCAAATGTTGAAAATATTGAAATGACTTATCTCTACAAAGATGACAACGGTTTCAACTTCATGAACCAATCAAATTACGAACAGCTCAGCATGATGGAACACGAAATTGGCGACGCAAAAGATTTTTTAACTGAAAACTTGGCTGTCTTTATCACGCTTTACAATGATAAAGCTGTTAACGTTGAAGTCCCAAAAGCTGTTAATCTTAAAGTTGCCTTCACTGAGCCAGGCATTAAAGGTGACCGTGTTTCTGGCGCAACAAAACCAGCAACATTAGAAACTGGTTTTGTGGTTAACGTCCCTCTTCATATTAATGAAGGAGATCTTTTAAGAATCGATACAACAACTGGCGAATACGTTGAGCGTGTTAACCAAAAATAGATTTTAGGATAAATTCTTGGCAGGTACAAACAGTCTTGAAATGGAAATTCATAGGCTTTTTCAAGAAGGCACCTCAGTTGAGTTTGTCTGCCGAGAGCTTGTTGCTAAATACGAAAAAAGTGAAGTTTTAAGCCCTTCAGAAATAGAAGGGCTTTCGCATTTTTTGATTACATGTGGTCGATTGGATTTATTACGTAATCTGTATATCAAAACTGTTCAACGCTCTAAAACGAATGTTTTTCCAATCGGTTTTTTCATCGAAGCTATAGAAAAGCAAAATAAAATTCTTACAAATGAAATTATCGACATCTGCGAAGCTGCCCTTGAAAATCAACCCTACAATTCGACAGCTTTAAAAAGTTACTCAATGCGTGCTTTTTCGCAAACTGCTTTAAGACAATCTCTCGACATTCAGAAAAATTTCAACAATGCTCGGTTAGTTGAAAAAAATAAATTAATTGAACAGTTAAATCATTATCGTAATTCTGAACTCACTGAACAAGAAGAGGCTACTTTACAGAAATTAATGAAACTTTTCCCTCAAGATCTCGAAGTTGGCTTACTAAAACAGGCACATCTTGAAAAAAAAGCAGACGAAATATTAGATAAAGTCATATCGCAAAAAAATGTTAACAAACCCAAATTCTCAGTTGATTTTACAGATTTAGGACCAGGCTTTATTGCAAAAACACAAACTGGAATCTTACAGGTCGCGCGTGAGATACAAAACTCACAACCTGAACAGCTTTACAATCTAGCAGTCATGAGCTTTCAGGCAGAACTTTATGAAACATGCCTTGAAGTTTTAAGTTTTGCCCCTGAAAGCCGTTCAAAGTCTTGGTTGATGGCCGACGCACTTCATGAAAGCCGTCGCTTTTTAGATTTGTTGCAATTACTTGAAACTATTGAAAATGGCCCCTATCACGATGCTGATGCAACTTTCGCTATTACTTATTTGCGAGCACAAGCTTATTATGGTCTAGGTCAAATCGAAAAAGGTATATCATTGCTCGAAAGCTTACTTCAGATTAAACCAGTTTATCGTTCTGCTGAAGCTCTACTCATGGAATGGAAAAGCGAACTGAAGGAGCGCTCATGAAAATCAAAACAAAATTGATTTTAACTTTAGCTCCTGCGTTTTCTTTGATTTTTATCGGCCTACTTTGGATCCACAGTTTAAAACCTTGGCTTCTAAATTTAGCCTCTGATCAAATTCCTAAAATAAACCAAATTCAATCGATTATTCAGGTCAGCGCTGGCCAACTTGATTTTTCACTCATAAAACTACAAGCGTCAGTAAACGACATTGAACTTGCAATAAAAGAAAGTCCGTCACAAAAAATTTTGATACCTCAAATAAAAATACAGATTGATCCATTTAGTTTGATTATTGGTCAAATTAGAATTTCATACATCAAATCAGATTTCATCAAGGCAACCCTTGATCAAGATTACTGGATGAATTCGAACAATTCTGAAATACCTGAAATTAATCTAGAGCCGTTTTTTGATTTACTACCCAAATTACCCATTCAAAGAGTTATACTCAACAAACCAGAAATTGATCTCATCAGTCAGAACTTAAGATCGAATTTAAAACTTAAGCCTTCAACTGTAACTATAACTAATCGCAGTCAAAAACTTGATTTTGATTTATCAACAAGTGAACTTTATGTTGAAACAGAAACACAAAAGTCACAATTTTTATCACAATTTAATGCCAGTCTTTTTGTTAATTCTATACAATTAACCGCATTTGAAATTATTTCTCATAAATCTAAAATTCAAATTAAAGGCTCAGCTAAAAACATCAAAAAGCTTTTAAAAGAGCCACAGTTTGATTTAACAACTAACGGTCTAATTATCTTTGAAGATGTTAAGCCACTTCTTTTTCATTTTTCAAAAACTGCAAAGCGCTTACCGCAAATATTGGGTCAGCTTAAGTTTACAGGTCAACTCTCGAACCAAGACTATCAACACAATAAGGGTCAATTCAAAATAGAAACCGAAAACTTTCAATTTGATTTCATGAAGTTTGGTAATGCTTTAATTCAAACCAAAATACTTAACAATGAAATCAGTTTTGATCAAATAACACTCAATCACCCTTCTGGCTTAGTTCAATTAAATCAATTCGAAATCCAGCAGAAAAAGCCATTTGCCTTTAAAAGTAAAATTAAAGTTACCGATTTTAACTTACAAAAATTATTTGAATCTCTAGATTTAAAAGACATTCCTGCAAACTTAACAGCACAAGCGTTGGGCGAATGTTCAGGTCAAATTGATGGTTTTAATGCTCAATGTAATGCCAAACTAATTGTTGAAAATGTTTTAGTGACTCCAGAAATAAAGTCGAGCCTACCTATCGTTTCGATTGATAAAGCTTTACTTGATGTTAAAGGTCAGTTTACTGTCGATGATTTTAAATATGCAGCAAATGCACAGATTAAAGAATCTAGTTTTCAATCAGAAGGAACTGTCGATTTTACAAAAGGATTTAATTTAAAATTCAACTCGCAAGGCTTACAATTAGATCACATCAAAGATATTGCTCACTTAGGCCTGAAAGGTCTTATCTCTGGACAGCTTGAAACATCTGGAAATTCGAGTCGTGGTATTATCAATACAAAAAACTTAAAAGTTTCAAATTTTGAAATTGATCGATTTTTTCTAGGTGATTTTGCCGGAAATCTTTCTTATGAAAAAGGTGTTTTACAAATTCAAAACATAAATGGTAATGTTGATGGTTCTGAATTTTCTGGACAAGTCGCTCTAGATTTTATTCAATCGCAAATTTCAACAAAAATTGAATTTGCTAAGCTCTACGGTAAAAGTCTAGTGACTATTTTAGGAAATCACTTTCAATGGCCTGATGACATGCTCTTAAGTGGACAAGGTCAAGCCAAAGTCGAAGTTTCGGGCCCATTTGATTTTTGGCAACTTAAATACAAACTCGATGGTTACCTTGATCGAGGCTCATTTCATGCAAATAATAAAAGCCAAAGTGAAAACTTTAAAAGAGTACATGCCCAAATCACAGCCGATGGCAAAAGCATTCAATTAGATGATCTCGTCATTCAAAAACAAAATGGTTTTATAATTTTAAGTGGTCTTATTGATACTGAAAACTCGCAAAACCCTGAATTTAAAATTAAAATGACTTCGCACAACATGAAACTCGATGATATTGATCATATCAGTGCTTTGTTCCCAAACTCTTCTGGCCAAATCAAAGCTGATGGTCAAGTTACAGGTCGACTGAGTAATCCACAAATCAAAATGACTGTAGTCGCAAAAGACTTAATTTTAGATTCTCAAAGTCTACCAATTAGTCAAATTGATTTCCTGCTGAATAAAAATTTATTCAGCCTCAATGGACAAATTTTTGGAAGACAGGCGCAAGTCTTTCTTCAATACCCATTTGACCATCAGAATCCTTTTATTTTAAAATCGCAAATTCGTGACTTTAATCCGTTCATATTATTACCGCTTATACAGTTGCCTTTGCCGACACAAGAGTATTTTTCATCCTTAAGTGGAGAAATCGATTTAAAATCTAATGAACAATCACATCAAAAAATAGTAGGCACAATAAAAATAGATAATCTTATTTTACAAAGAAATACGCAGGTTTTAAAACTACAAAAACCATCAACACTTGAATTCAATGGTCATTTAACACAAATGACTCCATTAACTCTAATGGGAAGCGACCAACAAATTAGTCTTTATCAAGATCATCACGTGTTAATCTTAAAAGGTCAGTTTTCTTTGCGACCTCTGCAGTTTTTAGTTCCCTTTTTAGATAATTTGACTGGAACTGTTGATTTAAACTGTGGTTTTAATTTAAAATCTGAAAAGATAAACTTAGTCGGAGATGGACAAATCAAGAATGCTCTTATGCAGCTTAAGGGGTTCCCTTATCCGTTAAAAGAACTTTCAGCTAAGATTGATTTTTCTCAATCAAAAATCTTGATTTCAAACATTCAAACTGAGCTTAATCAATCTGCGATCACAGGTTCTGGTTATATTAATTTTACAGGATCAAAAAATATAGATGTCAATATTCAAGCCGAAAGCTCACGCATCGATTTAGAGTTCCCACCACAAATGCAAACAAATGGTATTATTAAAGCAAAAGTTTATGGTCAATGGATACCGTACACCCTTAAAATAGATTATCTTATCGACCAAGGAATTATTACCAAAGAATTCACCGAAGCTGACGATAATTTAAAATACATTGTTCAGCCAAACCGCTATTTACCACCACAACAATTAAAATCTCAGGCTCCAACATTACTATTAGATGTTAATCCAAAATTTACGAAAGGGATTTATATCAAAAATCAAATCCTCGAAGCGAGTGCATTTGGAGAATTAAAAATCACTGGATCGCCAGAATCCCCAATCATTAGTGGGCGTATTGATTTCAAAAACAACAGCAAACTCATTTTCAAAGATAAACCTTTCGATATTCAAACTGGCTATGTACTTTTCAACCCTAATCCAGAACTTCAATCAAGTGAAATTAATCCAGAAATATTCTTAAATACAAATGCCCGCGTAAGTGATTATGATATCAATTTACTGATTCAGGGGCCATCAAAGTCACTTGACATCAAACCAACTTCTCAACCTCCTTTGAGCCCTAATGACATTTTTTCGCTTTTAGCACTTGGTTTTACGACTAGTAATCAAAATCAAAATTTATCTTCTGACATGCAACAAAAACAAACTGGGTATGAAATTATAGCAAATATTAGTAACCAATCAAAAATTAACAAAAAAATTCAAGAAAAATTAGGACTGAATGTACAAATTGCTCCGTCTATCGATTCTACTAAAAATATTGCAGTACCTAAAGTTGTCGTTAGTCGTAAGTATGGAAAGAAAATTAATGCTTCATATGCACGTCCACTCAGCGGAAATCAACAATCCAATGAAGTAAAACTACAGTGGTTATTTCATCCTGATTTTTCACTCAACTTAAATTATCAAAATCAGACCAGTGAACAAGAAAATAACATCATTCAAAGCAATGAAGACGCGCAAGGTAACTATGGTTTTGATCTTGAATACAAAAAGGAGTTTAAATGATCAAAACGTTTTCATTCGTTCATTTAATTCTTTTGATTTTAATGAATTCGATAACCTTAACAACTCTAGCTTCAAATTCATTTGAAAAAACCTATCCTGCGTTTAATTTTACTGATTGGCCAAATGATGTTATCGAACCATTAAAAATAAAAATTCCAGAGCTCAATAAAACTAAATTCAATGAAGAAGAACTCGATCAAATTATAAAAAAGGTTCATCAAGAACTCAACTTTGACTCATTAAAAATTATTTCTAAAAATAATCAACTTTATCTCGTCGGTCAAATGAGTCAAAAAATAGAAACCATACAGTTTATTAATCTCAATGATTTAGATTACGAAGACGCTATTGAATTGACAGGTTTAAATACTATTGATGCAGCAACTGAATCGAAAGTACAAATTGCTCTCGAAAAACTTCAGTCATATTATCGTAATCGAGGATATCGTAAGGCCGTTGTATCTTACAAATATGAAACTATTCGATCAATTGCACGTAATTTAATCGTCGAAATCAATCTCGGCGCGAAAACGATTGTTTCTGACATCATAGTTGAAGGTTTACCGTACAATGACAAAAATAAAGTTGAACGCTATTTTAACTGGCATGGTAAAGGTGATGTCTTATCTGACGAAACACTTAAAAAAGTTAACCAAGCTCTTCGCGAATCATTAAATAGTTTGGGTTATTACTTAACAAGTATTCAGACACCTCAAATAGTTTTCTCTGCTGATGAACGTCGAGTACGCATAATCTATAAATTGACACCCACCCCACTCTACGGTGTGGAAATTTACGGTCAAAAATCATTTTCGGCATCTTATCTTGAGGATGACATTTTAAAACTTAATGAATACAGCACAAATGACATGAGTTTTGGCGCAGAATTAGCCGAAAAGCTTAAAGCTTTTTATCTTTCGAAAGGTTATGCACAAGTTGAAGTCTCGTTTAGCGAAAAGAAAAAGCAAAATAAAATAATCGAAGTTTTAAATATTCAAGAAGGTCCGCAAGTCTATATTAAAAAGATTAGCTTTATTGGCAATTACTCTCGACCTGAAAATTACTATATAAAAAAACTTTACTCTTTAGGTTCAATTAAATTGCAGGATAAACTTTTAATTAAAGATGATCTTGATATCGCTGTTAAAAATTTACAAACACAATTACAAAATGAAGGTTTTGTATCGGCAAAAATCTCGCGAGTTTCTATTGAGTTACCACAAGGACGTAGTTCTGACAGTTTTATTGAAATTACTCTTGATGAAGGTTTGCAAACCAATCTCAACAAAATCAATTTCAAAGGTAATATAGCCTTTAATGATATCAAACTATTAGAGATGTTAAATTTGAAATCAGGACAGAAGTTAAATCTTCTAGAACTTGAAAAGTCCTTAACTAGTTTGCGCTTATTCTATTCTGATAACGGCTTTATCGAAGCTAAAATACTAAATCAAAATAAAAATTTAATTACTTATTCGGAAAATTTGCTCGAAGCAAATTTGCAGATTGAAATTGCAGAAGGTCCACAAGTTACTGTAAATACAGTTCTTGTAGAAGGGAACAGTCTTACACACACAAAATTAATTTTAACTGAATTAGAATTCAAGCCTGGTGATCTACTTACACCCGCTAAAATAGATGAATCAATTGCACGACTGCAAAGGACTGGACATTTTTCAACGATTGAAATTTACACGCTCGAAGCTAATACACAGGTCAAAGATCGCACTGTTGTAGTCCGTGTCAGCGAAAGAAACCCTGGTGTATTTACAAGTGGTCTGGGTTTAACAAATGAAAATAACTACACTTTACAAGGCTATTTAGGTATCGCATATCGAAATATCGGCGGTTGGGGTCGCGGAGCTTCAGCTCGCGCCGAAATTAAATATAACCCTGACTACATACGCTTTCTTGAGTCTAAAATAACATTCGGTTTTTTAGAGCCTTATCTATTTGAATCTCGCGTAAGATTTCGGATAAACTATACTAGTTCACGCAATGTTTCTGATCTAAGCATTCGTAAAGTGACCTTAACAAACCAAGCGGTATGGTCTATTGAACAAGATTTTTCATCTCATATCACCGGAATTTACGAAGTTCTTAATGTATCAAATTACGTTGATCGCGGTATTGATGAAACTGATGAGCAAAAATTTAAATATTCTCGTGAAGATCTTGTTATATCAACCACTGGTCCTACACTAGATTTTGATTATCGTGATAATATTTTAAATCCGCAAAAAGGACATTTTTCACGACTAACTCTTGAGTATGCCTCGTCAAATTTAGGTAACCATAACGTTGATGATTTTTATCGTGTAACAGCACAAACAACACTCTATACGCCGATTATCGAAGACTGGAATTTTTCTTGGGCAAACTCAGTTCGTGCCGGTTACGTCAAAGATATTGGCGATAAAAAATTTGGCGTGCCTTTTGATAAAAAAGGATTTATTTTAGGAGGACGTACGACGGTGCGTGCTTTTGATACGGGTGAATATTTTCCAGCCTCGAATCGCCAAATCCCTGTGAATTATAAGTTTAAAGATTACTCACAATATAACCTGATTAAATCAGAATTACGTTTTCCTCTTACAAAATCTGCCGACCTTATGGGTGCCATCTTTTATGACGGCGGAATAGTTTATGTAGACGATATACAATTCGTAGATCCGTATCGTGACGCTTTAGGTATTGGATTGCGTTATAATACACCAGTTGGACCACTTAATCTAGAATATGCCCGCAAGCTGGACAAACAAAGCTACGAGTCAGACGGAGCATTTTATTTGTCAGTCGGAGTCTTCTAGGGTAACTTTTTAGAGTTTTTGACTTAGATTTTTTAAGTTTTATAAATTCTAAAAAGGAGATTACACTTATGCGTCAACATCAAGTTCGCGTTTACCCGTCTAAAGAAAAAATCGATCGCAAAGATCAATTAGCATGGAAAATGGCTGAAATCTGCACTGATAATGCCCCTATCCGCGAAGATGTCATTGATATGGTCATCAATAGAATTATCGACAATGCTTCTGTTGCTATAGCAGCAGCTAACCGTCACCCGGTTGCTTCAGCAAGAGCAATGGCTTTAGCTCACCCTCGTGCAGGTGGTGCCACTGTTTTTGGAATGCCTAATGATCAAAAATTTTCTTGTGAATGGGCGGCTTGGGCCAACGGTACTGGTGTTCGTGAATTAGATTACCACGATACATTTTTAGCAGCTGATTACTCTCACCCTGGTGATAACATTCCACCAATATTAGCGGCTGCTCAACAAACTGGTAAAAACGGTAAGGAACTCTTAAAAGGGCTTGTGTCTGCTTACGAATTACATGTGAATTTAGTTAAAGGAATTTGTTTACATAAGCACAAAAAAGATCATATTGCTCATCTAGCGCCTGCGACTGCTGGTGGTCTTGGAACATTGTTAGGTTTACCAACTGAAACAGTTTACCAAGCTATTCAACAAGCGGTTCACGTTTCTTTTACAACTCGTCAATCTCGTAAAGGCGAAATCTCATCATGGAAAGCCTATGCTCCCGCACATGCTGGTAAATTAGCCATCGAAGCAGTTGATCGTTGTATGCGCGGCGAAGGTGCTCCATCGCCAATTTACGAAGGTGAAGATTCTGTTATTGCTTACATGCTAGATGGCAAAGATGGCAAATACGTTGTTCCTCTTCCAGAAGTTGGCGAAGAAAAACGTGCTATTTTAGAAACATATACAAAAGAGCACTCAGCTGAGTATCAATCACAAGCATTGATCGATTTAGCAGCTCGTATGCGTTCAAAAATTACAAACTTTGATGATATCAAATCAGTTGTCATTCACACGTCTCACCACACTCACTACGTTATCGGTACAGGTGCAAACGATCCACAAAAAATGGACCCAAAAGCTTCTCGTGAAACATTAGATCATTCTATCATGTACATTTTTGCAGTTGCACTACAAGATGGTACTTGGCACCATGTTGATTCATATGCCCCAGATCGTGCTAATCGCCCAGACACAGTTCGCTTGTGGCATAAAATTTCAACTCTTGAAGATCCAAAATGGACTGAAATGTACCACGATGCTGATCCGAACAAAAAACGTTTTGGCGGCCGCGTAGAAATCACAATGAATAACGGTGAAAAAATTGTTGATGAGTTAGGTGTGGCTAATGCTCACCCCGCAGGAGCTAAACCATTCAAACGTGCTGATTACATCAGAAAGTTTGATATTCTAACTCAAGATATCATCACTAAAGAAGAACGTAACCGTTTTATTTCTTTATGTGAAAGATTACCAGAATTAACAGCTGCTGAAGTTCAACAACTGAATGTTCAAATTCCAATTGATAAGTTAGTGAACAATAAACGTGATCAAAAAGGAATATTCTAGGCTTCGCCTAGATAATGGATACTAGGCTTCGCCTAGATTAAGGATATACTAGTATGTTGTTTCCGCAAATAACGGCAGCAGAAAAAAGAAAACTTTTTCGTGAAAAATTAAAATCCGGGAAACTTTTGCAGTTTCCTGGATCTTTTTCTCCGCTCGTCAGCATGATGATTGAAAAAAAAGGATTCGACGGAATTTATATTTCAGGTTCAGTTCTTTCGAATGATTTAGGTTACCCTGATATTGGCCTAACCACTTTAACAGAAGTAGCTCAGCGTGGTCGTCAGATTGCGAGAACGACAAGTTTACCCGCGATTATCGATGCTGACACAGGTTGGGGCGAACCAATGAATGTCACAAGAACTATTCAAGAATTTATTGAAATGGGTCTTTCAGGTTGCCATCTTGAAGATCAAGAAAACCCAAAACGCTGTGGCCATCTTGACAATAAGGCTGTTGTTGAAACATCAACAATGCTTAAAAAAATTAAAGCTGCTGTGAACGGTAAAAAGCTTGATCCCAATTTTTTAATTATCGCACGTACAGATGCAAGAGCTAGCGAAGGTCTTGAAAAAGCCATCGACCGTGCAAAAGCTTATGTTGATGCCGGCGCAGAAATGATTTTTCCAGAAGCCATGCAAAACGAAAAAGAATTCGAAGCTATGCGCAAAGCGATCAGCGTCCCATTATTAGCGAACATGACAGAGTTTGGTAAAGGCAAGCTATACACAAAAACTGAACTCGAAAACTTAGGATACAATTTAGTTATATATCCCGTCACTACATTAAGATTAGCTATGGGTGCTACGGATAAAGGTCTTGATATTATTAAATCAACTGGCACCCAAACTGAAGCTTTACCGATGATGCAAACACGTCAGCAGCTCTATGATTTAACTGCGTACGAAGATTATAACCAATTTGATCAAAATATTTTTAATTTTAAACTGAACTCGAATCAGTAGTGATTTGAAACCATAAGGAGATAAAATGGCTGAATATATCAATCCAGATTATGTTGCCGAACCAGAAAAAATGAACGTTAAAAAAGGACTTGAAGGCGTCGTCATGGACACTTCAGCTGTTTCAAAAGTTAATGCTGAAACAAACTCGCTTGTTTATCGTGGATACCCCGTTCAAGATTTAGCTGAAAACTGCTCATTCGAAGAAGTGGCTTATTTACTTTATAACGGCGAATTACCTAACAAAGCTCAATTAGCAGATTTTTCAACTAAAGAAAAATCTTACCGTGAGATTTCAAAAGATAATTTAAACGTTATCAAAGCATTACCAAAAAAATGTCATCCGATGGATTCTATCCGCACGGGTGTAAGCTTTTTAGGTTGTGAAGATGAAAGAATTTGGGATGCAACACCTGCTACAAATATGGATAAAGCAATTCGTTTGTTAGCTAAAATACCAACAATGGTGGCTGCTGATTTTAGATTTAAAAAAGGATTAGATTTTATTCCACCAAATCCAGCATTAAGCATTGCTGAAAACTTTTTCCATATGTGTTTTGGTAAAGTTCCAGATGCAAAAGTTGTTAAAGCTTTTGATGTATCTTTAATTTTATACGCTGAACACAGCTTTAATGCTTCAACATTTACTTCACGTGTTGTGACATCAACTCAATCAGATATTTATTCAGCGACAACTGCTGGTATTGGTGCCTTGAAAGGACCTTTACACGGTGGTGCCAATGAAATGGTTATGCATATGATGCTTGAGATTGCTGATCCGACTAAGGCAGAGCAATGGATGATCGATGCACTAGCACAAAAGAAAAAAGTTATGGGCTTTGGTCACCGTGTTTATAAATCTGGTGATTCGCGTGTTCCAACTATGAAAAAATATGCACAAGTCATGGCTGACGTCACGGGACAACAAAAATGGATGCAAATGTACAATGCTTTAGAAAAAGTTATGGTCGAGAAAAAGAAAATCTATCCTAACTTAGATTTTCCTGCAGGTCCTGCCTATTACATGATGGGTTTTGAAATTGATTTCTTTACTCCGATTTTTGTCATGGCTCGTACAACGGGTTGGTCTGCTCATATCATGGAGCAAACAGCGAACAATCGTATTATCAGACCATTATCTGAATACATTGGCAGCGCTCAAAGAAACGTAAAGCCTTTGTCAGAAAGATAATTTTAAACTGAGTGAAATATATCATTTCAAAGGAATTCAAATAAAAAAGGAGATCTAAATGATCTCCTTTTTTATTTGATACTGAATAGAATTATAAAGTATAAAAATCTAAAATATTTTATTTATTCATCAAGTTCAATGTAATCAAATCTGTACCATAAACGTCTTGGCCGAATGATAATTGACCATTATCTGATAAATGCGTTGTAAAATAAAATATAATAACGGGAACTGAGCGACCTAAGTTTACACGTGTAGACTCAAGAGCAGGTGTTATCAGATTTTCAGTTGCATCTAATAACTGCTGCTTTGACCACATTTCCGGATTGTTCAAAAGACGTTCTGCAAAATCAAAAGGTTTTTGCAAACGAACACATCCTGAACTGAGTAAACGTTTTGAGTCATTAAATAAGTGTCTTGAATCAGTGTCGTGTAGATAAATTGCATAAGGATTAGCGAGCGGAAATTTAATTAATCCTAATGCATTTTTATGACCAGGCTGTTGAACAAAAGTGTGAATGACATTGATTTTACAAGTACCATTAGCAATTTTCTTCAAATTACAGGCATCTAGCTGTTTGCGATAATAACTCCAGTCAAAAGTTAAAGGATCGACTTCTGTGTCATCAGCATCGCTGTACATTTTCATATTCAAATCAATTACTTTATGGGGATTAGATCTAACATCTTCAAGTCCAGTTTCAGGATCGGTATGACCAGCAAATAAGACAAGTTTGTCTTTACGTATTATACTATCTGGTGCAGTCCACGTTGGGTTAAGCATCAGAAAGCTTATTCGATCAAATAAAATTGGAGTTTGTCGATCTATACGTCCATTGATAGTTTTAAATTCCATAGCAGTTAAACCATCAACAGTATATCTTAATTTTTGAACAGCGAGATTAACAAAAACATTTTCAGCACCTAGATTATCAGGCAACCATCGCGCTCGATCAATATTAATAATTAATCTTGTTTTAAGTTGTTTAACGTTCAAATTTAGCCAAGCCCATCCTTGTGGACCGAGAGCTCCATCTGCCGTTAATCCTTGATTAGCTTGAAATGATTTGATCGCATTGCTCAAATCTTCGTTATAAATTTCATCTTGTAAATTATTTGTGTAACCTAAAATATTTAACAATTGACGTGCATATAAAATAACAGCTTTATTTTTAACTCCGGCTTTTACAACAGATAAAGTTGTAGGCGCATTTGCAAAGAAGCCAGCTGATTCGGCTTGTGTAACCCGTGCCAATACATTGACTAAATTCTGATAGTGTACATTTTTTGGTCTAAACTGTGCCAATAAATCAACTGCAGTCAGTTGTCCTGCTACAAAAGCTTTTATGGCATCTTGTTGTACTTTTGTTATCTTTTTAGTATTCACTTTAGCTTTATCAGATACCATATCTGGTGTAACACGACCCCGATAAAAATCAGTACAAATTTTCTGAACTACACTTAAAACTTCGGTTTGAATAACAGCACCAGAACCTTGGTTAGCTATGGCATTAAGTTTTTGAATTTGTGCTCCGCTCAGTGACCATCGTGCTAAATAACCTTCTTGTTCTGCAAGCTGAACCAATTCTTGCAATCGATTATAGGATTCAATTGAAGCAAGTGTTTCAACGGCCTTTGAATCATCAATTAATTCTGTAGTTAGAGGAATTGGTAAATTTAGATTTTCTTCATCACCAACGAGAGCTGCGTTTTGTACCGTGCCACTAACAGTTGTCGTTGCGCTAACTTTTGCTGATTGTACGCCCTGGTTAACAGCCACACCTTTTAATTTTTGCAATAAAGCTTCACTCACTGACTGTGCCAGAACAGTTTGCTGAGATATGAAAAGAGTACCAGCTAAAACAACTTTAGAAATCGCATTATTCTTCATACAAACCTCTTACTGATCAATCTCAACAATGTTATTTTTCTTATTGATACGAATGTATTGATTATTTTTTTTAGCTTGATGTAGCTGATTCAAAATCGTAATGTAATTTTTTTCCTGATTAGATATATGAACAGACTTTAATTTTAAATTTGAATCTGATGATGAATAAACTATCGTCGATTTAAGAACAACCTTAATACCTTCTTCATCTTCAACAGTTTTAACTATAAAACCAGATGCAAGATTCTCTTTTTGCACAACTTGTGCATTGACTTGAAAAATAAGCATCATGATTATCGCAAAAATACCAACTATGAATTTACTCATAAACCACCTCTACACATTCTTTGCTTTTCGATGATTATTTTTATCTGATTTTGACATAAATTTCGCCTGTAATGATTCTGACAGGCGTGTGTTAAACTTTTATACAGCTAAAAAGAACACATTGATTAATACAGCGTAAATTCAAAATAATGACATTTTAAGGCTACGGCACAATAAACTAGTGACAAGATTTTAAAACCATATTTTCAAGCCAAATATGAGCCGATAATGGTGACGACTTAAGAGCTCGATCAGTTTCACTGAGTAAAACTAATGATTCTTCGAGTCGCTTAACGCTCCATTTTTTGGCTTGATCGCAGTATTCATCAATGAAGTAAGGTGATACATTAGCCAATCCAGCTAATTTTGCTCCACCGATACCTTGATCCATTCCAGATCTAACTGTGAGCAAAATTCGCATATGACGTGCAAGTAAACTCACGATGCCGATTTCACTCTGACCTTGATCTAATAAGTTCACAATTTGCTCTAACGCAAGTACACGATCTTTTTGCCCAACAGCTTTTGTAAAATCAAAAATATTTTCTTCACGTGTATTTGAAACGACAGCATTAACTTCAGATACATCAACAAGATTTTGACCGTTTAAATAATTTTTTAAATTAGCAAGCTGAGCATAAATTTCCGCTAAATTATTTCCAATCAATCGATGCATACGATGAATAGCGGCTTGTGTTAATTTAAGATCATAATAAGATGCATAATAATTAATCCAACGTGGTATTTCATTATCATATGGTTTTTTAAATTCGATACTTTGAGCATGATCGATTAAATTTTTAAAGTGTTTTTTTCGTTTGTCGATTTTGTCAGCAAATAAAACAAATACTGTGCTATCAACTGGTTTTTTAATTACTGAATCAATCTCTTGCCATTCACTGTCTTTAAACTCTTGCGAATTCTTTAAAACTACTAGCCTACGTTCAGAAAAAACCGGCAGTGTTTCTACAGTTTCTTTCAATGAAGTAACCTCAACATCTGCGGCATAATATAATGAATAATTAAAATCAATAGTGGCTTCATTGAGCACAGCATATTTAAATCTTTCAATACATTGTTCAATTAAAAATGGTTCATCACCATATATAAAATAAAGAGGTGCGAGTTGACCAGATTCTAAGTCTTTATAGAATTTCGTTTGGTCTACTGCTGCCACAAAATAACTCCGAGATGATATTTTTCGCCTGTTAAAAATTATCGACCATGCGATCAAATGCCAACTGCATCATTTGATTCGCCAAGGTTTCAAGAGTCTGCCTGCGGGCAGATAAATTGTAAAGGTTGTTCGTAGAATTTATGACCGGTAAAGTCACCTGTGGTGGTGTATAATTTAGTGATTGCTTAAATTCGCTGCTCCATAAAATTTGCGACGAATTCACTTTTTTAAGCTCCAACGCAACTGTTACAACAACTTTAACTTGTGTTGAAATAACAGTCCCTCGCGGCAGATAGTTTTTACTATTCTGTGTAGATTCCGCAACAGATTCATCTGAATAAATTTCTACAGACTTAATTTGACCATACATAACGGCATCAGTGCTACTTTCATGATTGTTTAAGCTGATAACGTTTGATGTTAATATTTCCTTTTTGAGAGCATTTGTAAAGTAAACCTCTACCCCAGGCTCGGTTGAGTTATTCTTAAATACAGGTATGTAAAGCGATCTGATATTTCCAGGCAAAGTATCATTGGTACTGCTTAGTTTATACGCGCAGCCAAACTGAAAAATAAGCATACTCAAAAATAATATAAAATTATGCAAAATCCCTACTTTATTTAATTTACTAAACTTATTTTATACATGACAAAGTCAGTCAGTCGAACTTTTTTTGCGACAAAGAGCAATTTCATTGCTGTAATGTTTCTGGTTTCTTTTGAAATTTCAAAAGAAACACCAAAGGACACTGCATGACTACGACTTCTCAAAATAGCCATCTAAACTCGATTTCAAACGCAAAAGACTTAGGTCATTTACAACCCATACTTTTAGCTCCGGGCCCCGTACAACTTCACCCTGAGGTCCAAAAAATTTTGTCTTTACCAATGATTCATCATCGAACACCTGAGTTTGATGTTATTTTAAAAACAGTATTAAACGACCTAAAACAGTTATTTCAAACAGAACAACCTGTTTTTATCTTGAGCTCAACAGGTAGCGGTGGCATGGAAGCCGTACTTATCAATGTTTTGAAGCCCAAATCTAAAGTTTTAGCAATTGTGTCTGGTAAATTCGGCGAAAGATGGGCTGACATGGCACAAGTTTTTGGTGCCGAAGTTCACCGGTTAAACATACCTTGGGGACAAGCGGTCAAGCCAGAGCAAGTGGCTGATTTTTTAAATCAACACCCTGATACGCAAATTGTTATGACACAAGCTTGCGAAACAAGCACGGCAACAAGTCATCCGGTAAAAGCATTAGCCGAAATCGTAGCAAAAACTTCAGCTCTTTTTTTAGTTGATGCTATTACAGCTCTTGGGGCGTTCCCCCTACCTATGGACGATTGGAAAATTGATGGGCTCGTCGCCGGTAGCCAAAAAGCAATTATGTTGCCCACAGGTTTAAGCCTGGTCTCTTTTTCACAAAAAGCCTGGAATATAATTAAAGATAACCCGACTCCAAGATTTTATTTTGATCTTCGTAAAGAAAAAACTGCAAATGAAAAGGGTGAAACCTATTTTTCATCTAATGTTTCCCTCATTCGCGCGTTGGCCTTCATTCTAACAGATATAAAAATGCAAGGGCTACCCGCATTATTCAAAACTATTCACCGTCGGGCTGAATACACGAGACAAATGGCGAAGCACTTGGGATTAACACTTTACTCTCAATCTCCGAGCGATTCAGTTACAGCTTACTTGTTACCTTCAGGACTTGATGGTGCCAAACTTCGTGAGCATTTAGAAATGCAATACAAAGTAACTGTAATGGGTGGACAAGATCAACTCAAAGGCCTTATCATTCGCATTGGTCATATGGGATATTTAACTGATTTCGATTTGCACGAAACGACTGTTCGATTGGCGCTAGCACTCAGTGATTTTAAGCAAAATATTGACATCGATAATGTTAAAAAGATTTCTCAAGATTGGCTTAAAAAGACATCACTATAAAAGGCTTTATGAATACAAACAGTCAATCGATTAAAGTTTTAGTGACAGATAAAATCTCAAATCAAGCTTTCTATACCTTGAAAACAGATCATCGCTTTTCAGTTATTAGGTCTGATGATCAGAATGTATTTTTAGAAAACATAATTGACAGCGACGCACTCATCATACGAAGCAAAACACAAATCAACTCAAAATTGTTAGAACAGGCTCGAAATCTAAAGCTTATCATAACATGCACAAGTGGCTTTGATCATATTGATCTAAAGCTCACTCAAGAAAAAGATATAACGGTCATGTACACTCCTGATGCTAATGCACAATCCGCAGCAGAACTGACTTGGGGGCTTGTGATCGATATTAATCGCAAAATATCGCGAGCAGATTATTATTTACGTAAAATGAATAATCCGACATTTGGCTGGAAAAGAAATTTATTTTCAGGCCGAGAACTTCAGGGGCTAAATTATGGTCTTGTTGGTCTTGGACGAATTGGACAAAAAGTAGCAAGATTCGCACAAGCTTTTGGCATGAACGTGATCGTGTTTGATCCATATCAGCAAGATAGTGTTTTTACTCGATTAAATTTACAAAGATCTAGTTACGAAGAGGTTTTGAAACAATCTCAAATATTAAGCTTTCATGTTCCATCGACTTCAGAAACAAAAAATATGCTTAACCGATCGCATTTTGAATATACAAATCCTGACCTGATTGTTATTAATACCAGTCGAGGAACAGTCATAAACGAAGAGGATCTCATTATGGCTCTTGAAAACAAACTCATAGCTGGTGCCGCTCTTGATGTCTATCAAAAGGAACCTCTTACTCACGAATCAAAACTGCTCAAGCTGGACAACGTTGTTTTAACCCAACACATGGGTGCTATGACTGAGCAAGCTTTTGAAAAAGCTTCTAATGAAGCTGCTCGACTTTGTTTACAATATTTTAATTTTAATAAAACTGAAAACACACTTCCTTTAGTTAATAACTGGGGAAGTTTAACATTCAATGATGCTTAACGCAGTTTGAATGAAGATAAAGGAATTATTATGTCAGCTGTAGTTGTAATAGGTGCTCAATGGGGCGATGAGGGCAAAGGTAAATTAGTCGATGTATTTGCATCACACGCAGACTCAGTCGTACGCTTTCAAGGCGGTTCAAACGCAGGTCACACACTCGTCGTTAATGGTCAAAAGACGGTCTTACACTTGATCCCATCGGGCATTTTACACTCTGATAAAACATGTGTGATAGCAACTGGCGTCGTCGTTGATATTCTCGGATTAGCAGATGAAATCAGAAAACTTAAAGCAACCGGTCTGCCATTAACGAGTTCACAATTATTAATTTCAGACACAGCGACAGTTCTACTTCCTTATCATAAAGCAATCGATCAAGCTCGCGAAAAAGCTTTATCAGACGGAAAAATTGGTACGACCGGAAAAGGGATTGGTCCTGCGTATGAAGATCGCGCGTCTCGCCGTGCTTTGATCATGAGTGATTTGTTCGATTCAAAAAATCTTTTGCAAAAAATTGAATTTGCGATCAAAGAAAAAAATATTTTACTTAAAAATCTCTATGATGCCCCAGAATTAAATGCACAAGACATTTTAAAACAAATCCAACCTGCGATTGAAGAGCTAAGAGCTTATCGTTTAAATGATGTTAGCCTTTTTGTATCACAAAAACTCAAACAAGGTAAAAAATTATTGTTCGAAGGTGCTCAAGGTACGCTGTTAGATATTCATCATGGTACTTATCCGTTTGTAACAAGTTCTTCTACTCTTGCGGGATCTGGATCAATCAGCGCTGGTCTTGGACCTCATCATTTATCTAAAATTGTTGGTGTGTTCAAGGCCTACTGTACACGTGTTGGTAGTGGTCCATTTCCAACTGAACTTAACAATGCTATTGGCGAACGAATTCAAAAAGACGGTCACGAATTTGGCTCGACAACAGGGCGAGCTCGTCGCTGTGGTTGGTTAGATTTAGTGGCTTTAAAATATGCTATCCGACTAAACGGTATTAACAGTTTAGCTATGATGAAGTTGGATGTTTTATCTGATCATGAAGAAGTTGGCATTTGTACTGCCTATAAATTAAATGGCGAAATCATTACTGAGTTTCCAACCTCAACAGAGCTGGTGGCTCAAGTTGAACCGATCATCGAATATATGCCAGGCTGGAAAGAAGATCTCACTCAAGTCAAACAACTAAAAGATCTACCAATTAAAGCCATGAATTACATTAACTACGTTCAAGGTCAATTAGGAACACCAATTGATATTATATCGGTTGGTCCTGATCGCGAACAAACTTTGTGGGTTAAACCACTTTACCAGAACTAAGTTTAAAAACAATGTAAGCCTTTACTTTCGAAAAGGCTTACATTCGTTATCAGCTATGACATTCGCTAAATCTTTACGCTGACAAATAAATCCCATATTTTTTCTAACTAAATCCATATCAGCCTGAGCAATTTTCCAATCTTTTTCGTAAGCTATAAATAATTTAAAAATTTCGCGTTCATCTATTAGATCTTGCCAACGGCTAAACTGCATCAGTTGATCATTAAGACGTAAAAAGTCTTGTGTTAATGATTTCATGCGATATGTTTTCTCATCAGTTTCAGTTTGCGATAATTTGGAATCTTGAGCAATTTTTGAAATTTGCTTAATCTCTAAAACCATATCATCAAGCAAAATGTTTAATTGATCGATAACTTTGTTTTTTTCGATCTTATATTGTCGCCCAAAAACAGATTGAGTGTTCTTTGATTGTAAATTATGAATATACTCGTGAATAATTACACCAACAGTGGCACCAGAGCGAATATAAATCGTGTTGTCTTTAGCCACATATAAACCATGCAGTGAACCCATTTTTTTAAATAAAGGGTTTGTACTTTCTGCTACACAGTTTGTATCAGTACTTTGCTCACAGACAATTTCAATTTTAACATTTTGTTTTTGTAGTTCATTGATTAATTGAGTGGTATTTAAAGCAAAAAGCCTTTGAATTTCTTTGTGAGACAATTGTGTTCCGTCACATAATCTAATGACATCGTGGTCTTGGTGGGTTTTACATTCACCAAAATAGCTCTGCTTCGTCTCAAGCCAAGTTAAAAAAGCTTTCGCATCGTTTTCGGCTTGTTGAACCGAAATTTTACTGTTCTGTGATTCATTCATATGTGTTGTAGTCGACCGACCAGCACAACCAAATATCAATAATGAAATTAATAATGAACCAATCCAAAGATGATTTTTTTTCATTCAAAAAACTCCCTTTTTCGAAATATTATTGAGGATGTTTTGTTTTTTTACATCACATATATTCAGCATCATAATTAGTTTATAAAAATTGTGCCGACTTTTAGCATATTTAACCCTATTTTTGTTGATCATTTATGCAAAAAATAAAATCTTTAATTGAATATAAAAAAGTTTTAAAAAAAGTTTGACGAAGTCGAAACTTTATATGAAATTGTCCATCTCGACTGATGATCCGCTAGCTCAGCTGGTAGAGCACTTCACTTTTAATGAAGGGGTCGATGGTTCAAATCCATCGCGGATCACCATTTTCTCTCAGTTTCTAACTGACAACGTTCCCATCGTCTAGTGGCCTAGGACACCTCCCTTTCACGGAGGATACAGGGGTTCAAATCCCCTTGGGAACGCCAATTCGCCCTAACCCATTGAAATCAGGGTTCTTCGGTTCTACGGTTCTACGGTTCTACTCACTCGATGGTGGAGTTTTATCCAAAGTTCAAAAATTTCATAAACTTAGCAGACGAAGTCTGTAGTTAAAAAAGCTTCTAAACCCGAACGCGCGC
>JBKBPU010000014.1:0-47604 GCA_046293015.1 Pseudobdellovibrio sp. | reverse complement strand
CATAAGCTGATTTCTCCTAAGTTGTCGTGTGGTAACAACATCTTAAGCTAGAGATTTCAGCTTGTGTCTCTTGATTTTATAACGCAATGTCTCCCACTCTAAATAGTGAAGAACCCTAACTGTGAAGAACCTAACTGTGAAGAACCTGTGAAGAGGCGAAGAACCCGTTTTTGACTGTATCAGTTTAGTCCGCTGAATCTGAAAAGTAGTTTATAAAACAATATATTGTGTTAAGTTTGCAGAATGGTTGACCGAAAAATATATGGAATGAATTTATTCTTTGTAGATTGAATTATTCGTAATGTTTTGGAGACTAATCATGAATCAAATATTTTCACGTAATTCAGGTTACATCGATGCAGATACTCAACAAAAAATTTTTAAATCTAAAATATTAATTGCTGGTTGTGGAATTGGAAGTCAAATTGCCCTAGCAGCTGCACGTATGGGGATTCATCATTTTATTTTAGTTGATGGCGATGAGGTTGAACTTACAAACTTAAATCGACAGGCTTATACGTATAATGATGTAAAAAAATATAAGACAGAAGCGCTCAAAGAAAAACTATTAGAAATTAATCCTCAAATTAATATTCAGTGTTTTAGTACTTATCTTAATCACGAAAATGCTCGCAAAATTGTTGAGATGTGCGATATCGTTATCGATACGATCGATTTTTTGGATTTACCTGCAATTCTTGAATTGCATCATCAGGCTAATATTCAGGGTAAACCAGTTCTGTCTGGTTTTTCTGCGGGGTGGGGTTGTGCTTTAGTGTATGCACAGCCGAATCCAGACAAGTCTAGCCTGATCAGTGAAATTTTTAATATCAAGCAGATGGGAAACTTATCTTATGTTGAAGTGTTTAAAAACTTTTTTAAAAAACTAGTTGGGCATTTACCAGAAGCTGTGCAAAATGATATGAATCAAGTGTTAATTAAAATGCAAGATAATCAACCATGTCCTGCATCGCACGTTATCTCTGGAACTTTATGTTTAGCTGCACTGGCAAACACTGCATTATATCAAATAATTAAAGGTCAATCAACAATGCACTCTGAGATGATTTTAATTGATTTAGAAAAGATGATCTCGATGCCCGGCATAGTCTTAACAGATAACTAGGTAATTTTTAAATGAAATGGTTTCGTCGCATTATAAAAAAATCAATGCAATTAATTCCTTTCGATATGAGAAAAGAGATCTTTCGTTATTTTGCTAAAGTGCCATTAGTATTACCAGATAGATACGAGCTTAAAGTTGCGGATAATATGAATGAATTGGTAGATTCCTTTAAATTGGTTTATGAATCTTATGTCAAAATAGGATATTGTGAACCGAATCATCACAAAATGCGAGCAACAAAGTATCATGCACTTTCTACAACATCGACACTTATTGCGAAAGACAATGGAAAGGTCGTTGCGACATTAACTTTGGTTCGTGATAATCGATTTGGTTTACCATTAGAGTCTGTATTTAGTGTAAAAGATCTTAGGAAATTTGGCAGAAGAGTGGCCGAAGTAACATCTCTTGTTATCGATCAGAATTATCGAAGAGAAGCCGGAGGTTTGTTGTTATTTCCGATGATGAAGTTAATGTATGAATATTCAACTGACTATTTTGGCGTTAGTTATTTAGTTATAGCTGTTCATCCACGTGACGTTGATTTTTATCGGGCACTATTATTGTTTGATGTTGTAACTGGGTGCGAAAATAAAGATTATTATGGAGCTCCAGCAACAGTGTTGAGTTTAGATCTTGAAAAGGCACGAATACAATATCGTGAGATTTTTGGCCATAGAAAGAGTCAGTATAATTACGCAGAGTTTTTTATGGATCGCAAATTTTCACAAATTAAATTTCCAGATAGGTCATTTAATCGCATTAGTGATGCAGTTGTTTCAGAAAAAGATTACCAAAAAGTTTTTGTTGAAAAGCTTGGTATTGAAATTCCGTCTAATGTGATTAGTTTACATAATTATGGAACTTCAATGCGAACAAACCTTAGATTTGAAGTTGATAATAACTTTCACTTTGGCGATAATCCTCAATCGTTTATCTTAAAAGGTGTTGTTAAAGACGTTTCTCGTAACGGTTTGCGAGTATATTTTCATAATGAGGTAGACTTACCTGCGGATACGATTATTAATATTATGATTTCGAAAAAAATAAAATGTAAACTTAAAGTTCGACCAGTATGGAAAAGTTCAAGTGATGGTATTGGTTTAGAAATTATCGAAGGGGATTTGTATTGGGATAAATACATTGATTATCTCGAAGATTATCAATCTAAAAAAGTTTCTTAATATAAATCATATTTAAATGAACTTTTCGTTTAAAAATAAATTATTTTTAAACCTAGACTAACCCTTAATTTGTCGGACAGTAAAAATTCTGAGTTTTTTTCACCTGCGTTTTGAACGTATTCAAAGAACACGTTTGAATTTGTATTGAGAGGTTTATCTAAACTCACAGCATAAGTTTGAGATGATTTTTCAACGGCCATCAGAGATCGAAATGATAGGGTTAAATCGTGGCGTGCACCTAATTCTGGTATTCGAAGGGAAATGTAATAGTATTTTTGGGTCAGAAAATCTAATCCATTTTTATTAGAGCTCATTACATTATTTAAAAAATTATTTTGATTAAAATCAAGAGATGATAGCCATAAATTATATTCGTTTGAATCATAACCTTCTTGGAAGTAAATTGCTTCTATACGCATGTCAAAACCTGATTCATAGCGTACTCCAGATATTAAAAACAGACGGTTATTGTTTTTGTTATTTGATAATATCATATCTATATTGCCATCGTTTTTTAAGTTAGGACGATAACCAACTTCACCTTGTGTACTTCGTCCGTCAAGGTAGATAGAAAAACCTGAAAATGGTACATAGTTTCCATAAAAACCTATAGCTGTTCTTTTACGTTCAGCTTGCCCAACGGTTAGACCTATGTAGTTAAATGAGTTACTAAAGCTTTGTTCAAATTTAAGAAGTGACCGAGGTGAAAAATCAACATCGTTAATCCAACTTGATTCTAAGTTCGAGTATAATTCACCAAGGAATTGAATGTTAGAAGAATCATTTATATTATAAATTAAATTTCCAAGCATATAACCTTTTTCAAGATAGCTAAATGACTTAGATTCTTTTTGGAAATGAAATAGAAAGTTGGAAGGTGAATAAATTTCAGTAGGTCCCCACTGATATGTTTGTAGACCTAATCGAATATTCCAATTTTTTAGCCTTAAGTATTCGATATACATTTCTTTAAGATCAGCTTTTAATTGGCTACCTGATACGGCAACAGTATCAGAATTTTTTCTAATTTCTTGTGTGTTTAATAAAATGGTTGGTTTGATTTTAAGCTTATAGTCATTGTTATAATTTAAAGAATAATTTGGTCGTAGCTCATTAGTTAACTGATTTGTAGGAACAGAAAAAATTTGGTTTCCTAAATTAATACCTTCTGTATTAGCTTGATTTTTCGATAATGTATGTAGGAAAGATAGCGTCCAGTTATGTTGATAATTTGATGCGCTCAGGTTTTTACTGTTTTGACCAAATGTATTGAGCGGAATAAAAATAAAAATAAAAATAAAAATAAAAATTAAATTAGCCATTCAGATTTTGAATTATCCGTTTATTTATAAAATACTTAACTGCAAAGTATGTTGTTAGACCACTGACTATAAATGTTACTATGGCGGCATTGAAGAAAGCTAATGGTATAAAATTAATTTGTATTAATGTAGCTTCTGTATAAATACCAGCTCTATAGCCTATATTTAGTGAATTTAAAAGTGTAGTTATTGAAGTTGCAATTAAGCATCCAAAAACATTTCCAATTAAGCATGTTATTAGACTTTCTACTAAGAAAATCTGTAGGACATGAATTTGTTTAAATCCAAGACTTAAGAGAGTTCCTATTTCTTTAACACGTTCAATGACGGATTTTATACTGGTATTAAAAACAGACATTCCTGCTATTAATAACACTATAATGACCACAAAATACCGAAAAATATTCAAGATCTCCATCGATTGAGCAAATAATATACCATCTTCATGCTCTTTCCAGGATACGAAATGAAGATTTTTATCAATTGATTTTAGAAGTTTATTAAGTTCTTTTTTACTTTCATGCTGATTAACTCTTGAATTCCACTTGAGTGTTGCATAAGTAATTTTGTTGGTATTTAAAAGTGTTTGGATAGATTTTAGATCGGTCAAAAGCAGTCGTGAATCAATTTCGCGTATGCCTCCGTCTGCGAGCCCTTTAATTGAAAAATTAAGAGCATTAATTTGACCACTTTCAGTAAGTGCAGTGACTTGTAATAGTTGATTTGAGCATTTAAATGGTCGTATGACCGGTGGATATCCTGTAAGTTCTAGATTTAGCTCAACCGTCGGGTTTGGTAGACAACCCATCCATGATCCTAATTGAACGCCTAAAAGAGCAGTTAAGGGTTTTGGCTCAGCTTCGAGTGGTGTTCCATATTTAGCATCCCATGCAAAGGCTTGTCTCATTTTTTGGCTGTATTTGTGATCGTTACCGGAACCGACTACAACAAGTTGAGTTTTGCCATCGGTAATCATTCCCGAGAATTGAAGAAATTGTACATAACTGTGAACAGTATCTGGTCGTTGATTTACCCATTCAGATATTTGAGATGCGCTATCAGCGCTGATGGCATATTTGAGGGGATCGTACTTGCCGACACTTTGCATACGTCGAACATCTTCAATAATCAGATCGCCATACATTTGTTTATTTGCATACATGGCTTCAAAAAGTTTTTCTACATTATCTAAATAACCAACAAATAGACTTTGCGCCACGAAACCAACAGCGATCGCAAGTATTGCAGCGTAACTTTTTCGCCAATTTTTTTTAACATTTCTGTATGCAATTCTAAATATCATTGAACCCTTAGTTGCGTATATTATTTATATTAAATTCGCCAGTTTTGTATTTACTGGTTTTTAAATCTATATATTTTAAAATACTTTTGTAATCTTCTCGGCTTTTATCTTCAATATACATTTCACTTACAAAAGGTATTGACTTGTCCCCTAATTTAATTTTGTTTTCATAACGAAATATTGCAGTTTTTAAGACATCGCCTTGTAGCGACAAAAAATCTGCTTTTGTGGCAAGTTGAGTTTTTTCGTTGATCCAGTATCTAATTTGATCATAAGTTGTTGTATTTGTTTTAGCTTTCAGTAGTAAAACATAATGTGATTCGTTTTTAATGTTTTCCTTTTTTTCTAATACGGCTGTGTAATCACGCGAATACCAAGTCGATGCGATGTCACCGTTTGAAGCAAGTCCTGTTAGTTTAGCTTTTGGCGAGATTGATACAGGTTTTTTTAAGTCAGGTTTGACGAGCCACATATTTCGATCATTGAAAACGTAAATTTCACCTTTTGTACGCAGGGGTTCTGTTGCTTCAACAATAGCATCTGTGCCTTTTGATTTAACTAAAAACTTTCGAACTGTGGTTTGGCCGTTCTCTCTTGTCTTTAACTCTGATACCCAGCTTAAACCATCTTCTATGCCACCACGAGATTTGTCAGATTCTTTAAGCAAAACTTCAGGTGAAACTTGAGCCAGTGATACGTTTGCAAATAAAAAGTAACTTAAAATAATATAATATTTCATGAGCCTCCTTCGTTATCATTTAATAGATGAACGAGTTTTTTTTGTGTTTGTTTGCATGTTGCAAAGTAGGATAAAATTAATAATGGCAGCAGCATTATAATCGCAATATAAAATCCTAAAAGAATATTTATATCAATTCGAATAAATGCGACACCAAGTGCTCCTGGAGGAGTAAATGTAAACTCAAGGTTATTAATTACTGATGCAAAGAATAAACTTATAATGTAGCCAATGAATATTCCAAACGTACCGAGTATAAAACTTTCGTAGATAAAAATTTTGCGCACTTGAAATTTAGAATATCCTAATGACAACAGAGTCCCTATTTCAGACTTTCTTTCCATAATTGACATTGTAAGTACATTTAATATTGAAAGTATCACAGATCCACCAATTATAATTAAAAAAAATACCATCATGACCATCAAAAAACTCATATTACCAGTATATTCTGGACTAACCTCATCTGTACTAAACAATTCGGCTTTGAACTGTTGTGGAAATTTTTTTTCAAGTAGATCATTTGTGTTGTTTAGAAATTGATTAAGATTAACTTCAGATTTTAAAAAAATGTTAATTTCGCTAGCACCATCAACATTTGTTAAGCGACGTGCAGATTCTATGTCCATTTCTACGCTATAGTTACGCATAAATGCCGAGCTTGTTAAGTGCCTGCGATTTACGATTATATCAATAGCATTTAGATTTGATTCAAAATCTAGCCCGACTAATTGTGCATCAAATGCAGGTGGCGCTATCGTGTCCCGCGTGACAATTCCCATAATATGACTGAGCTCAGGAGTAATAGATGCTCCAATCGAATTTACTTTTGTTTGAATTAATGGGGTTGGGACATAGCTAAAAAAACCAGATAGACTTTGTTGTAATTTGGGATGAGTTCGAGCTCGCTTTTCTGCATTTAAACTGTATCCATCGATGAATACAGGGTATGTCTTATCGTCATAGACGATTTGTGATGCGACTTTAAGTTTTTCGCCGACAAATTCTATGTTATCATCGAAAATTTGAAGTTCTTTAATTATTGCAAGTATATGATCTTGTGAAATTAGGTATTTTAAAGGAGCAGCCCAGTAATTTTCTGCGCCTATTTTTTGTATTCTAATATGGCCATTCATATTGAGATAAATCGCTTGGTTTAAAAGGACATTGTTTACTCGATATGTATAGCCTGCCAATATAAGTAGGCCCACATAACCTATAATAAATGCTAAAGCTGTCAGGGCCGTTCTTTTTTTGTTTCGTAAAAGACCTCGGTAGGCTAATCGGAAAAATGTATTAGTCATTGAGAATACTTCCGTCTGATAAATGGATCACGCGGCGTACACGTTTAATTAGTTTTTCGTCGTGCGAGCAAAATAAAAATGTTAGATTGTATTTTTCATTCAGATCTAAAAGAAGATTGATAATTTGATGAGCGGTCTTTGAATCTAAATTAGCTGTAGGTTCATCGGCTAGGATGAGTTTAGGGTGATTGGATAGAGCCCTTGCGATGGCTACTCTTTGACGCTGTCCACCAGATAGCTGATCAGGTCGATAATTTTTAAAATCAAGTAAACCAACATTATCAAGACACCACGCCACACGATCATGTCTTTCTTGTACACTCATTTTTTCAGTGACTAATAATGGTAGCTCAACATTTTCAAAAACACTTAGAACTGGTATCAAATTAAAAGATTGAAAAACAAATCCAATTTTTTTGTTAAGATATTCAGAGCGTCTATTGTTAGTGAGATTGCTAATATCAAGGCCTTCAAATAAAATTTGACCTGCATCGGGAGTATCAAGAGATCCTATCAAATTCATGAGAGTGGTTTTGCCACTGCCACTTGGTCCGATGATTGTCGTAAATTCACCAGTATTAATTTTGAGATTAATTTTAGATAACGCAGGTACTTTAACTTCACCCAAAAGGTAGGTTTTTTCGACATCATTTAATTCGAGTAATGTTGATGCAGCCATGATTTATTTTCTACTAGAAAAAGTTTGTTGTCAGCATATGATTTTAAACAAGTCTTCTATGTCGATTTAGATCTCATGGTAAATCATCTGTGCTCATCAGCAGTACGCATTTATAGATTGTAGACCTAAGATAAAACTCAATTTTGGTCTAGTAACATAATAGTCAAAAATATGTTTTCATTATTGCATGATATTATAGTTTCTATCGTAAGTTGAGAGGTTTAAAATGTATCAGAATATAATTGTGAGTGTCATCATTTCTCTATTTATTTGTAATTATACTTTAGCAGGACCAAATGATTCTCAGCTCACGACTCATGAACAAAATCAACTTGATATTCAGAAAAATCGCCAAGAAATTCAAAATTCTAATGTTCAACCAAATACTAAATCAGCGCCAACGACTATCGATATTAGTCGTTGGGGTTTAAACTCGACGACACAATATGAAATTACAAATCATTTGTTTGGTTATTCGATGCTGGTTGACAAAGATACTGATTATGACGGCGTGAAATTAACTGGTTTTTTAAATCTCGGTTTTTATTCACCTCGTAAAAATAATGATGGATCTAAAAAAAAATCTCGCTTGGTTATGGGTCTTGAAGAACCAGTTTGGAAAATAAATTCACAGTTAGCAGTATTTACAGGCGGTGGTTTGGTCTTCGGAAATGCTATGGGTTTATATCTAGATTTTGGATTAGATTTCTACTTATTGTCATGGGTTAAAACTCAAATCGGAGCTAATTATACAAGCGCCAATGGACACGTATCTCCACAGGTGAGTCTAGGTTTTTCCTGGTAGTTTTGTAAGCTCTGTGTAGTTTTGTATATTTTCATACTTTATCTTTCATTAGTCGGCAGTGCAGTCTATTGGGTGTATTAATACTTTATTTGCTTAAAATGTTAACTTTACATCTCTATTTTTGTGTTAAAAATAGAGATAAGCATGATTTAGCTCATACTTTTGCTGCGGGATTTCTTCTAAAACCTTATTGATTGAGAATTGGTTAATTTTAAAAAGAAGGTTTTATGGCATTAAGAAATCATGCATTAATTTTGATAATAGGGTTATTTGTTATGAATCAAGCGCATTCGGCTGAAGATATTGAGTTTTACTCAAAAGCTTCAAATGAATTTCGTGTTGAGTTTGATGCTCACTACAGATCTGAATATAAGAATTTAGAGCAGGTTGCTAAAATTAACGGTTATCAGCGACGCGATTTAGAAGATTTTAAAATAAAAGCGACAACACAATTTGTGTTTGGTCCGTTGACACATCGCTCACTCGGAGCTGAACAAAAAGGTCAAAAAATTCAAATGCGACTTGATCAAGCTTTCATGAAAAATAATGTTGTCTATATACCATATAAATATTCTGGTGTATGGATGGTATCAAAAGAATCAAATTTAAATAGTTTTTCAATACCTCTACCATACAATGCGCAACAACTAAGAACTCCTAAATGGAAAAATTGCACTGATTCGGGATCAGATCATAGTGACTATTCTTTTCTATGGTATTACTGGGATCCAGAAAGATACGGGTGCGATCATAAAATTGATGTTGATTACCAAATGATTTTCCCGAAATTTTCAGCTCAAACGCAGCAAACAGAACTAACTTATCCTGAATACGAAAATATGGTTCGCCAAAATAAAGTCTCAATGACTTTTGGTTTTGGCTATGTTGAGGATCAAAACAATCCAAATCCATTTACGGATCAAGATTATGGTATGTCAGAGTTTCGCAAGTTTATTGGTTTATTAAAAAGTCATTTAGCTGATCATGATGTCAAGGAAACAGCCATTCTTGAAAAGAAATATATAAATGCTATTTCTCCGCAAAATCGAATTGGCTCTCAGTTTGCGTTTGTAAAAAATGGCATTGAATATGAAATCAAAGTCGTTGCTTCGGCGAACATTGATCAAATGGAGTTATTTGCACAAAGTTTTGCTGGTGAGCAAGACGCTTTTTTTGGTTGGTTTGGTCATTCAAGGGTGGGTAGTGGTTTTGATGCTTATCAATTTAATCAGATTGTTAACCAGAATCCTCAAAGATATAAAATCTCATCAAACTATCAAATGATTTACTGGGCTGGTTGTAACAGCTATTCGTACTATACAAAACCATTTTTCGATTTTAAAGCAAATTTACTTGCTGGTGATGTATCTGGGACTAAATCATTAGATATAATTTCAAATGGACTACCATCATATTTTTCACTCAATGCAATTAATGCTGAAGTTTTGCTTAAAGCAATTGTTAATCCTGAAAGACATAGTTCTTATCAGGATATCGTCAACGGCATTGAAAGACGTGCAAATCAGAATGGTATAAGTGTTTTGGTGAATGTTTTGGGTGATGAAGACAATGCTCAAAAGTGATAGTACATTAAAAGTCGCTTTTTTTGATACACATAAATTTGAGATTCCGTTTTACAAAGAAAAAGCCGCTGATTTAATTTTTAGCTTTTTTGAAGTAAAACTGTCTCAATCGACCGTTCATCTCTGTCAAGGATTTGATGCTGTATGTGTATTTGTTAATGATCAAGTCGATGCTGGTGTCATACAAAATTTGAAAAAATACGGAGTTAAAGTTATA
Source organism: Pseudobdellovibrio sp. (assembly GCA_046293015.1). Lineage (GTDB taxonomy): Bacteria > Bdellovibrionota > Bdellovibrionia > Bdellovibrionales > Bdellovibrionaceae > Pseudobdellovibrio. The sequence continues at coordinate 37,342 of JBKBPU010000014.1, read as the reverse complement.
GCTTTAAGATGTGCAGGTTTTAATAATGTTGATATTAAAGCTGCACACGAAAATTCGATAAGTGTTGTTAGGGTTGAAGATTATTCTCCGTATGCTGTAGCTGAATATGCAGTTTCGTTAATTCAGTGTTTAAATCGTAAAATACATAAAGCATACAACCGAGTCCGCGAAGGAAATTTTTTGCTAGATGGCTTAGTCGGTTTTGATTTACACGGAAAAACTATTGGTGTCGTAGGAACTGGTAAAATAGGTACAGTATTCTGCAGAATTATGGTGGGATTTGGTTGTCATGTGTTGGCGTATGATAAAATCAAGAATGATGAGCTTGTTCAGCTTGGTGTTAAATATGTTGATCTAAATCAAGTTCTGACTTCGTCAGATATTCTGTCTCTACATGTACCTTTAAATGAAAATACATATCATATGTTAAATACCCATAGATTTTCACTCATGAAGAATGGTGTTATGATAATTAATACTGGGCGTGGAGCATTAATTGATACTAAAGCTCTAATACAAAATTTAAAAAATGGTAAAATTGGTTTCGCTGGCCTTGATGTTTATGAAGAAGAGTCTCAGTATTTCTTTGAAAATCACGAACAAGAAGTTTTATCCGATGACCTTTTAGCAAGATTAATAACATTTCCCAATGTTATTCTAACATCTCATCAAGCTTTTTTAACAGAGCAGGCCCTTTCAAATATCGCTTGGACGACAATACAAAGCTTAAAACAGTTCAAGTCGGGGCAAAGTCTAACACATCAAGTCCTATGATAGTGACTCGTTTTGAAGTCAGATGTTTTTTAGTTTATATTAGAATTGAGGACTATTTTACTAATTACAGAAAATTATGTCATTTGGCGATGCTTGATAATATATGCTGAATCAGTACTGTAACAGCAGTTGTAATTACTTTTTTTGCCAAAAATTGTCACATATGTGTATATTTTGAATACCTCTAAGTATTATTTACAACCATTAGATGCAGAATTTTTGAGATTCTAATAATTTAAGTTATAATTGCGAAAACATAATGGAGAGCAATGTGAATAAAAAAATTATTATAATTTCCACACTTCTTTCGATAACAAACGCTTCTTTATCTGCTGACATGCGATTGAATATTAACGATAGCGAAAAAGATTTTGTAATAATGCTCGCTAAACCAAGTGAAAGATTAATTTTACAAGAATTTCTTTCCAAAGATGAAATTTCAAATGATCAGGTATTAGTGGTTAAAGAGATATTAAATAGATTATTAAGCGAGTCTGATATGAGTAATCCAATGTCCTCTAGTTTTAATTTTGAGACAGTTTGTGTTAAATTCGATCCGAGAACATGATGTTGAAATTTTTCATAATAATATTAATAGCGATCCAGGTCAGAGCAGAAACATTTAATGTTGCATTACCAATGTTACCTGATGTTAATCCAATAACAAATCAAATTAATTCAGGTAATTATATTGGATCTCATCTATACTATCCTTTGTTTGAAACTGACGGGTTAAATGTTAAGTCTTTTTTTTTAGATTTAAACAAAACATTCTCGGTCGACAATTCATTTTCAACTTTTAACTTTTGTTTAAATGAAGGCATTAAGTTCTCAGATAATTCTAACATAGGTGTGATAGATTTAGAGGCTTCTTTAAAGTATTTCTCAGAAATGTATCCTCAGATATTAGACATAAAAAAAATAAAAAGAATTAATGATAAATGTGTTAAGTTAACTTTAAATCGACCAAATTATGGTCTTTTTAAGAGATTAAGTGGCATGGCAAGTACTGTGTTAAAATTCAATGAATTGAAGTCAAATTATCCTGTCGGTGCTGGACCATACAAAATTTTAAAAAAGAGTGATGATCAAATTGAGTTAGTTACGACTAACTCAATTACACCTAGATTTGATAAAATTATATTTAAGTTAATTAAAAAAGAAAATGAAATTGTTAAATCATTTCATGATTTTAACCAATTGCCTCCCAACTCAAAAAGAGATGCGGATTTCAATGGTCAAAAAATTGATGTGCCATCTTTAAAAGTATATGCTTTTGTTATAAATGTGGATGATGCTAATACTCGAAGTTCAATAAGATTTATGTTAAACAAAACAGACTGGTCAAATGTGTACAATTTAATATTGGCTAAAAGTGACTATTTTTTGCCTTGGTTAAATGCTGACTATCAAATTAAGTTTAATCTACTCACAAAAGTAAAGAAAAATAAAATTCCGTTTCTAGTTCCTGATTTTTACGATAGCTCTCGAGTTGAATCTGAACTTAAGTTAACAGGTCTTGATAGTATTTTATTTGTCAAAAGCATTCCAGCAAAAGATTTTGCGGCGTGGGCCTTTTCTGGTAAAGAGTATGTTGGTTTAATGGGTTTTGATAGTTCAGGTTCAATATCGTCATTAGAAACTGATTTTTCAGTTTATTTTGAGTCTTTTTATTCTCAAAAAAATAGAATTGTAGCAAAAGTATTAAAGCCAGTTAAGGAATATGTTAGTCAATCACTAAATCCTCAATTTAACAGTACTCAAAAACGTTCTCAATTGTTGAAAGCTGAAAAATATTTATCAGATAATAATTATCTTCATCCAATTGGTAGAGTAAAGCGAGTTTTTTTATATCCTAGCAATGTAGTAATAAACAATTGGTACGACTACTTTAGTGGAATACCTCGTATTGATCGGATTAAATAATGCGTTTATTAACTTACGTTGTAGTATTGTTGTTGATAGCTTCAGTTTTACTCGGTTTATTTCAGTACAAAAAAACTTTAAAGGATTCTATCGAGGTCGTCGCAAGTGATGTTGCACTAGATATAGCAACAGCGCAATTGCTATCAGCTCAAAAAAGAATCGAAACAATAAAAAAATTTGGATATTTCAATTTAAAAGTTTTTACGCATTTTGATACTATTCCAAGTGAGTGCAACTTATTTTGTACTACTGTCAAATTACATGTTGATGGTAAAGAGGTAGGTTATATTTATGATTCGCCTGAAGTATTAACATTGATTAAGTTTGTAACCGGATCAACTTATTTAGTTGTAGTTTTTTTATTTGTTCTATTGTTAGTCATTGGCGGTTATACTTGGCCACTAACTTTATACAAACGAGATGTTCAAAACTTTATTAACAGTGCTAGTACGAACAATTTAGAAAATATTCAGGCCAACGATAAAGATTCGGTCACCAGCAAGATTTTGAGTATTATGGTGACTAATATTGAAAATGCTAAAGTTATTCAAGAACTGAATTTTCAATTAAAAGAAAAAGAGTTGATTTCAAATATAGCTAGACAGGTTGCCCACGATGTTCGTTCGCCTTTATCTGTTCTAAATCTAGTAATACAAACTTTTAAAGAATCTAATAATTTTAAAGATAGCAATGATAGTATTGAATTGTTAAATCAAGCAATTAATCGAATTAACAGTATAACAGAGGATTTGCTTAGTAAAAGTAGAAAAGGTATATCAAACTCTTTTTCACTTTCATCGCTTTTAGAGAGTATAGTTAAAGAAAAACAGTACTTGTTAGGCTCTAGTAATCTTAAGATTAATTTAATGTACTCTACTATTAATAACGCAGATTTAGTCACTATTATTGAAAAAAGCGACATAGAACGTATCGTTTCAAATATTATTAATAATTCTATAGAGTCTCTTGAGAGTTCTAATGAGGGCTTTGTGAAAATTGAACTAGATGTTGTAGGATCACGAAATTTAATTAAAATTACTGATAATGGCCATGGTATGACTGCTGATGTTCTAAGTAAAGTGTGTTCAAAAGGATTTACGTTTGGTAAGAGCGATGGCAATGGTCTGGGTTTGTATCATGCTAAATCAACGATTGAATCAGCTGGTGGTGTTTTTAGAATATCAAGTGAAGTTGGTGTTGGTACTGTTGTTGAAATTTTAATTTAAGTTGAAGTTTTTTAATATAGTCAAATGATAATTATTTGCTTAGTAGTTTGTTTTGTACAATTGATCTTTAAAATTTTTTCTACTTATAATATTACTACGGTATTTGACTTACTAGTATTCTTTAAATCAGTTTGCTCAGATATCATTATCATGATTTTTCAAATAATGTATGGCAGAACTCTGAAATTCGCATTCTAGTACTGTAGCTTACTCAATTGAAAAAGAAAAATTGTAAATATACCGCAATTTAAATTTCTTTTGATGAGAATTCTTTGCTAATTAAGTTGTTTATATTGAGTATTTTGCTAACATGAATGTAAATCAACCGATTGTGACTAATTATATCTGTAATTAATAGGCAGCAGAAGATATTTTATAGGTAAGAATTAATGAAAACGCTAAACTACATAATTATTAAACCTCGTAATACTATTAACTTGAGTTTGTTTGAGGGTGAGCGATATGAGTCAGCTATCCTTATTCAACAACTAGTTGGCAATTTAGTATATTTTTCTAATTACGGTCGATATGAGCCGCGCATCGCCAGTTCGTGGCGTAAAATTAATGATAGAACTTGGTCTTTTAAATTTAGAAAAAAATTTAAGACTGAACTCAATGAGGAAATTAATCCATTAACATTTAAAAAAAGTTTAGAACGTTCAATTTTTATATTTGAAAAAAATGGTGGAGTGCCAATATTATCAAATCTTACTGGATATCGAGATTTCATTGATAAATCGAAAGATAAAACTTTAGACCAATTACCTAATTTATCGGGTCTTGTAGTTGAAGATGACAATCTAGTATTTAATTTTGATGTTGGAATTAAAAGTGGTTTGCTTCAAATTCTATCATTTTCACCATTCGGTTTTATATCGCGTGAAAATTTTGATGATAACGGTAATTGGAAAAATAATGAACGTTTTATATCTTCAGGACCTTATAAGGTAGAATCCATGCTTTTGGGTCATAGTTATAACTTAGTTAAAAATGAAAATTGGCAAGATTTTTCAATTGATTCTCCATCTAATATTATTATTACACATGATGATAATATTGATTTTCAAAACAAAAATGTAATAATTGACGCTTTTACAAACGAATATAAGCAAGAAAATCTAAACAAATATAAACTTGTGCCTGAATATTTAAATAGTGTTTTAATCGGAAATTATGAAACCGGTTTTTTTTCTGATAAAAAAAATCGTAGAGCTTTTCGTAAAAAATTTAATTCAAATGTTATTGAGTTGTTACCGGAACAATTTGGAGTTAATACGAGATCTTTAAACTTTTATCCAAATCAGAAAAATACTGAAATTTTTAATGATGATTTCGGTGATTTGTCACACAAGAGGCCACAAATATTAATAATCGAAGGTGATATTCCAATTGAAGGAACGTCACGATGGTATGCTTGGCTTGTTCTCAAAAAAACGTTTGAAGATTTGAATTGGGATTACAAATTTAATGGAAATAAATCTATTTTTACTGAAATGACAAATCGTAAGTATGATATTAGAATAAGGGGTTCATCAATTGGTGGTGGTGTCGAATCATGGGGATTGTACATAGCTTTTTGTTCTTCTGTTGGTATAAATTTTCCCGATCCCAATAATCGTGTTTGTAGTTTATTAAATCGATTTGATGCAGATCTCATTAGTGAAAAACAAATGACATCTGATTTTTTTGAAGCAATTGAAGATGAAGCAGCTATCTTACCAGTTAGTCATTATGGTGTGTCTTTATTCATTAGTGATACTATCAATACATCGTCTATAAGTCCACTTTTGGCAATTATTAAATTTGACAAATTGGTGATCGATTAATGATTTTAAGTCCAATTGATATTTTAAAGCACAACAAATGTACTATTCAAGAGTATAATCTATTGGAAGAAATCGGATCTTCATATTTTCACACTATTGTTAAAGATGAAAATGGCAATGTATTGTCGGGCGGCTTTGGTGCAAATATTTTAGTATCTAGAAAAATTGCTTTTGCTGAATATCTTGAAAGAAAACAAGTTGTCCTTTTAAAAAATGATCCGGATATGTTTAACATGTGGGGATTTAATTATATAAATACTGGATGTGGTTTTGCTGCTGGTTTTGATTCCAACGCTACTACATTAAGATCACTAGCAGAGGCAATAGAACGATCAATCAAGTCGAGGCTAGGGGGCTAATGCAAAAAATTCTTTGATTGTGAATCACTTTGATATGCCTTATATACAATATTCAAAAAAAATCTTTATTCCAAATATTATAGAAAATATAAAAATTGTTTAATGTATACTTAATTATATTAAAGAAAATATAATTGTATTTTTACGTAATACCTATTTTACTGGTCTTAGCATTGCAAATGTAGAGTCTTTATTGTTAATAATTAAACATGAATTGAGTTGATATGATTACGTACTAATGAGAAGTTTGCAGTTGAGTTGCGATATGTTCGCGAACAGGCATATGATATCAAATTTATGCATAAATAGATTTTTATTTTTTATAATTTTATTTGCCGGAGTATTTTATTTGATGAACACTAATTATGATAATAGTTCAAAAGTTTATAGAGTTTCTATGCTATGGGCTAAAAATAGTATTAATGATATTGATCCAGCAAGTATTTCTTATGCAAATGAAGCGATTGTATTAGATAATTTATATGGAAATTTAATTACATATGACAACGAAGGCAACTTAATAACAGATTTAGCAGACAAGTTTTATTGGGATGGTGAAAGCTACAATTTTGTATTTGGTAACAAAAAAACTTCGCAAGGTCAGCAAATTACAGCACATGATGCCGAATTGTCTTTGAAGAGATTATTAATTTTGAGTAAAAATTCACACGGCAAATTAACTAGCTATATATGTGGTACTCGTGAAGTTAAAAAAATAGATGATTACTGTAGTGGTATAACTGTCGAAGATAATATTTTAAAGATTAAGGCAACTGAAGATGTTAGTTATGATTTGGTTCTATCTTTACTAACAGGCGTAGATTTTAAAATTATACCTAGTAGTGCTATAGATAAAAATTATCCTTACAGGATAAAAGATTATGCTAACACTACGGGACCATATTATTTCGTAGATGACAAAAAATCTAAATTTAAATTTTCAGTCAATTCTTATTATAGTCAATCTAACAAGATTGAAATACGGAATTGGGAAATCGTTGCGCGAGGATTGTTCGAAAGTATTGATAATATTGGTCATGAAATTGATATAATTACAACAGCCAGCTATGTGGATTGGTCAAAGGACAAAAATAAAAAATATGATAATGTAAGTATATTTAGTACACTGCCAATTTCTATTGAACTTATGGTGTTTACCCAATATGGTATGGATACACTTACAGTTAGTGAAAGAGCAAAAATAGCTAATTTATTAAAGATCTATTTGAAAAACAAGTTTGATTTAACCAAGATGGATACTTACCAATTTTTTCCGAAGGATGGCTCTGGTTGGTTAGATTGGGACAAAGAGGTGATAGTCCAAGGGGTGAGAAATAATATCACTGATTTTAATCGAAAAATTAAAATTGGTTTTCCAAAAAGTGTTTTTTCAAAACTTACAAATCTTGATGAATTGAAAAAAAACAATATAGAGATAGTGGTATCTGAACTTCATAACATCAATAAAGATAAAGATTTAGTTGCTGAGTTTGTTTCTACAGATTCGAATTTTCAAGAAGACATTTCATTACTTGAGTATAACTTTAATTTCGGAATATTTACAGTATCTAATACTGATACAGTAAATTGGATGGCGAATTATACGCGCAAAAATAAACTAGAAAGATTGTATATGCTTAAAGAATTACAATATGACTTGTTAAGTTCGATTAAAATAGCTCCGCTATATTCAATGGCATACTATTTAGTAATTGCTGGTTCTGATTGGGAATTTAATATGTCAAAAAGCAGCGCTTCAACACATCTTTGGAAAATTCAAAAGAAGTAAATTATGAATATTTTAAAATGTATTAAAATGCTAGTAGTAATATATTAGGATTGAGTGATGCTAAAAAAAAGCTAGAACAAATTGGCGGTAGGCTTGAAATATCCAGTATCGTAAACGTTGGTACGACAGTCACTTTATTTTTCCCGCTTATTTAGCAGATTATTGATATATATTTTAATTTAAAATATATATCAATAATCTAAACGTATAAGTAAATTTGAATCGTATAGGATTTTTTGATCTTTTGATGTTCTTTTGGGGAATTTTGGATGTGCTGGGCCGTCGTTGATTGCAACTCTGTCTGCATTTTTTGGTACTAGATTGCTAATTAGTTCTTCTGCATCAAACCATTCGCCGTATTCATCATGCCAGTCTTGACCATAGCATTCGTGTATTTGAAAGTACTTACGGCATTTAGTTGGATTATTTTTATCACATACATCTTTTATGCCTTTAATGGTCGTGGTGTGTAAACCAAGACACAGATCTGGATCTTTTTTGCTGACATCAGTACACAAATTGTCAATTATAATAGGTTTTTGCTGTTTAAGTGAATTAGTGATTTCATTAATAATTTGATCGTATGTCAGTTCTGTTGGTTTTTCAGGAAATGAGATTATTTTTTTAGGCTCTGGAAACTGCTTAAGTTGATCATAACAATTGCCAAAAAGAGCAGAATACAAAAATGTTGGAAAGCTTTCTTCTCTGATTGCTCTAAGTATTTTAGCTTCTTCTTGAACTTTGCCGATTTCGTAAATTTGTGATTGTAATTCGGCGACACAGTTATCGCACATTTCATTTGCGATGTTAGGATCTTTTGTTTTTAATTTAGTCGGTGTTTCTGCAATTAGTTTTTTACGGGCTATGTTGTACTGTTTTTCTAATGTATCGAAAATAGCATCGCTTTTTGTAACATTAAATAGGCCTTTAATTGACGGATGTTTGAAATCAACACTATTTGAAAATTGATCGAATGGATAACAACTGTCAGTTATAAGTTTAAAACTTGCATTGTTAACATTTTCTAATATATTGTAAGGATCGCCACCTATAAAATCGAGCGCAGATCTTGGTGAGTATTTTCTTTGTTTGGGGCCATCTTTTGCATTATACTGACCGCCCTTGGCGGCTCGAACACCTGATCGTGCGTAGTCGTTGAATGCATAGAGCCCAAGTAAGTTGATGCGATCTTTATCGGGTATTTTGCTACAATCTTTGATGTTTTTAATGTCGCATTCCATTTTTTGGATAACTGCTGCAGGACCACAACTGCTGCAAAGACCTTTACCATCTAAATTTCTGATAGCGGGCATGTTATCAACAGTGATCATATTTTTTTCGAAAACATTCGTTTGCTTCGGATTAATAGAGACAAAATACGTTGTTTGTTTAGATTCAAGGTAAGATTTGTCTGATATGCGACTAAAATTGTATTCACCATCATCGATATCAGATGCAATTACAAAACCAGACCAAAGACCTATTAATGTTACTAATATTAGTTTCATAGATTTAATAATGATATATTATTTTTGATGAAAAAAGTGTTTTTTGGTTTAGTATATAAAAAACAATACTTATTAGCAGTATCGATTTTATTTTTATACACTTTAGATGTGAAATCTGATCAGCAAAAATCGAGTCTTAGTCTTTCTTATAAATCTAAAAATCATTATGTGTTTCGAAATCTTGATGGTGCAAGTTTATCAATTCGAAAAAGCAATTATTTTCAATATATTTCTTACCAAAACAATCAGTTTTTAATAAATATCGTTGAATCACCAGATAAAATACAAACATTATTTAGAACTAATAAAGACAATTTTGAATACAATATCGTTCATAATCAATACAAAAAAAATCTAAATTCTGAAATAGGTTTTATAGGTTATAAAAATGAAAGACGTTTTCTGCTGAACGATCAAGAAAACAAGTGTGAATCTAGTAAAAAAGTTGATTTCGTTAAGCTAGAGACTGCTTTACAAGAAATCTCTAGCTTAGATTTAAATCAACATTTTGATTTTTCAAATTGTAAAAATGTTGATCAAGACGTAAAAGGAATGTTTTATGAAGATTTTAAATCTCAAATCAAAGGTAAAATTATTAATTTTAAAAAGTGTGAAAATGCAGTAACCTATAATGAGATAATAAATCACCACCCAGCATTATATATGCGATTTGCAAATTACAATGATCTATTAATTAATTTGGTTGAAGATTTTAAAAAAGGACCTAAAAAAATTGAGTTTAGGTGTGATGATACATTAAGTGAAGTTGCAAGTTACAAAATTGAAAATGACAAAAAAACAATATTATTTAAAAGTATTTCTAGCGTGTCTAATTCAGACCATTTATCCATGATTGATGTTCTAATTAATCACGAACTGCAACATGTATCAGGCCAAGAAAAAAATGCATGCATATCTGAAAATCTTGTAGAGTTTTTATCTAATATATGTAAAGAAAATAACCCACCGAATTTCGCGAAAGATGCATTAAAAAAAGATTCTGCATGTAGTACTGGATCCAAAGAAAATAATCTAGCAACTTATCCCGAAAGTAGAATCCTTGGTGCGGCTGCGATGACTCATAGCTCAACCAATATACCACAGACAACTGCAGATACTCTATCGCGGAGTGCGCAGGTTCAAGTGGGCGAGATTTCACAGATCGCACGGGGTGTTGCATCCGAAGTTTCTGCTTATCCGAACACGGATCCAACGTTGGCGCAAAAGCCGCCGCTATCTAACCCAGTTAAAGAGCAAGTTGGGCGGGCGATGGATCGAATGGAAGGCGTAGGCAATAGTTTTTCTAATTTTATAAATAATCTTTCTTCTAATGCAACTTCTATGGCGCCAGCGCAAGCGTCATTAGGAACAACGGGCGCAGCAGCAGGAGTTGCTGCTGCGGCTGGACTCATGCAAAAAGCATTATCAACTGGATCTAAAAATACATCAAGTACTAATGTGACCGTTTTGAGTGCTCAAGGTGTTGAGAGACAACTAGGTCCAGCACTTTCGAATAAACAATTCGATCTGCCAGCGCAACCAGGTGATCTTTTAATTAATGACCCTGCCATTTTAGCAAATATGAAAGCTGAAGCAAGTCGTGCTGAAGAAAAGGCTAAGGTGCAACAAGATAGTACGGCCAGAGGTCGTATTGATACAACACAAAATCAAATTGCTCGGTTTAACAATTTAAGTAGAACGAATGGCAAGGCATTTAATCGAATAAACGATGCGGAAGTTGATACGAAAATAGTTACACAAGTTTCTGGTCTACCATCTGGACAAAATCAAAATTTTCAAACGCGTTCAATAGCCGCCATAGGTAATGTACAGCAAGTTCCTATTCCGAACAATAACAATGTTGGTTTGAACCCACCACCAGTCGCTTCATCTCAAGTCGCTCGATTATTAACAGATACAAGAATGAACACTTTGAAAGGTGAAAACTATAAAATCATAACAAAATATTATGGTGAAGAACAATTTGCAAATGTTCTTAAAGATCGTAAAACTGTGGTCGTTGATAAAGCTAATAATCGAATAGTTGGTGATGCAGTTAGTGCGCGTAATTGTTTTCAAGATACGGGGCGTGAGATTGTTAAGTTAAAAGCGTGCCCGCAAAAATAATTAAGGTTTAAAATAATGGGACATCAAATGAATTTTCAGAACCAAAAGAGCACAAATAAAATAATTTTATTTGTGCAAATATGCTCTCTATTTATACTTGCTAACTTTGGACGCCAAATTGCGCAAGCACAGACTGAAATCTCTCAAAATGCTGAAACACAGCAAACAAATAAAATTGTCTTCAAACAACCACCGTTGATCAGTAAAGGTCAATATACCTATTTTTTCGGAGAAGATTATCATACATTTACAACAAAAAAAATTGGTCAAGTTGCTTACAGCCATCATTGTTTTAAAACTGCAAAACCGGATTGTGAGGCTATTCGACTTTCGTCGTTGAAGAATATAACGATCAAAATAGATAATCCAGAGATGCGAAATTACGCATCAGCTTATTGTTCTGAAATTTATGGTAAAAACATGGTCGCTTTTGATCATGACAAAAAAGAGTATAATTTCTGTCGATTTGAAGATGGTTCATTAGTCGCTTCGTGGTCGCTCTATAAACTTAAAAAACCAAAAGTCGTTATAGATTATAAAAAATAAAAGTAGATAGAATGAAAGTTAAATTTTAAATGAAATACATTAAAGACATCATACGCGTATCATTATTTGTTTTTATAATTTATATTCCGATTGTATGGTATTCGATTCAAAATATTTTAGACAAAAAAATATTAGAAGAAAACTATCTTGTTGCCCAGTTGCTTGGTCGTGTTGGTGGTTCTGTTTCGCTTTTGCTGAAAGAAAATCGAGTGTCAGAAGTCTGTCAAAGATTAGGGTCTGAGTATGATGTTAAAAATATTAATTCATATAGGGTTATCTCCGCTGACCAAGGCGAATGTTTTGCTCCACAAGACAATTTATTTGTTCCATCGGAAACTGATTACAGTGTGCATAACGGATCATACTATTATCGAATCGCTGAAAATGGTGTTGACTGGATGATATCTGTGCAACTACCAACAAGAATAAAATTTTGGAATGCAATTTTTGATTATCCGAAATTAAGAGAATCATTTCTTAAAGATATTTTAATAGCTATTTATATAATATTTGCATTTGTATTGTTAGCTGTACTTGTTTTTGCAAATTCGATTCAGCTTCGTTTTAAACGTCAAGGTCTTAATCCATTTTGGCTTAGACTGATTAAAAAAATGTTTGGTTTTTTACAATTACAAGATTTGCGTATTCTTGATTTGGCCACAAAGGAAATCATTCAAGAAGTGGATCGCTTAGAAAAAGATATTGATCTGCTGGAAACATCATTAGAATATAGTATTTTGAATGAAATCAAACAGAAATCCAAAACAATTCCCTACGCATTTAGTGGTACTGTTGCAAAAGTCGATATAAATGGTTTTTCAAAAGTGATTGCTTTAGGAGATAAAGCAGGTACTCAAAAATTGACTCAAAATCTTGAGCAGTTTGGTTGTGAATTACTGTTTCGGTATCAGGGATTATTTGAAAAATCAATTGGTGATGAGCTTGTCGTTGTTTTTAAAGGTAAGGATTCTGAAAAACTAGCGGCAGCTTATTGTCGTGATCTAATGCGCGAGTTTTCAGAGGTTGAATTCGATTTTAATTCAGGTCTGGAAAAAAGGAAATTTACACTCAAAAGTGCAATTAGCTCGTCTGAAATAGTTTTTAGTAAGAGGATGTCAGGCTATGGCTTTTCAGGTGATGCTTTGACTTTTACAACTCGTCTAATGGATGTTGTGCAGTTAAAAGATCGAAATATATTATCAATATTGCAATCGCAAGCTTCAGCACTTGAAGGTTTAATTCGTTTGCCTGAAACTATTCGTCATTTTGAATTTAAAAATATGAATTCGCAAACGGGTTATTGGATTGATCAGTTCAAGTCTATTGATGATTGTTATCAAAATGATGAAAATGAACTGATATATTTTCGATCAAATTCTGACATAATTTATTTATTTCATAAAATTCAAACAGAAGCATCAATTGACAAAGTTAATTTGATTTTAAGTTGTTTATCGAAAATTTCAGTGCGTGAATCGAATGATAAAATTATACATGCTTACATTCAAAGTATTATTCTTTTCGAACAAAAAACAGTTATAAACGATCGTTTCATTATTAGCTTTACTTACTTAATAACTGAAGGTGCTAGGTTGATTCCGCCGCAATATTGGAATCAGGCCTGTACAGATTGTTTATTGTCTGTTTCGCGTCGAATTGATGGTCGCGTGAATGCTGCGATTGTTGAAGTTTTAATTGAAAAAAATCTTTTTGAAACTGTTAACGAACATCATGATACGTTTTTATTTCCTAATGATCAATCGTATCGAACGCGTGGGAACTTGTTGATTAATCAAGCTTTACAGTCAATTGATCAAGATATTTTGGGTAAAATCATACAAATGATGAACTCTAAAATTGTTCTAGAATCGCATACGGGTATTTATTGTGCATGTCATATTTCGCAATACTATCAATTACATAATCCAGCCGAACTTTTAATTTATAACAAGCATGACGAAATTATTAATATGCTGCAAGTTATACTAGCTGAAGGTCAAGCTCGGCATAACTCTGCACAAATTTCCCCACGATTAGTTGATATGATTCAGAAAACTTTATCTAAGTATGTGCGGCATAGCCAGAGTGCGATTTAATAGACTGAATAAGGAAATTTTATTTTGAAAATTGAAAAAATTAAATTACAATTTCATCCTCAATGTCGATTTGATCAGTTACAATTGACCCCAATACAACAAGAGTATTTAGCTGGGCTAAGGAATCAAGAGTCAATTTCTGAGCTTGTTATCCGGTACATCAATATGGGGTGGCTTGTTGATTTTAATGCTTTATATTTAATGATTCAATTTTTAGCTCTTAATCAGTGGATTATTAATCCAGAAGTTCAATTTTATTTTAAAAATATTCAAATCAAACTGCAGAACAATTCTCAGATTAATTTGCAAACAGCAGCATCTTCAATCCATCAGCAAAACTCTTATCAAAAAGACGAGTTGTTGCAACTCCCATTTTTACGATCATTACCTCAAGAACTTGCGTTGTCGTTATTATCTAAAGCCCATATCAAACAGTATAAAGCTGAACAGTTTATTTGCCATGAAGGGCGGACTGATCGTGATCTTTATATTTTACTTAAGGGTGAAGCCGCAGTTTATCGTGAAAATTCAGGTCATCACCAATTTTTAAGTTTTTTGGCATCACAGAGCGTATTCGGTGAAGCAGCATTTTTTTTCGGCGAAAAACGAACAGCAAGTGTTGTTGCAATGAAAGCTTCAGATGTTTTAATTATTCCTTATCAATTCGATCTTATGGATCGGTATTTAAACTCTGATAAGGCTGCGCAAGTTGTACAAAGATTTTGGATACAGCACGCTCTTTTGAAATCAGATTTTTTTAAAAATTTTCCTACTGATTGCTTAGATGCATTGACGTTTTCAGGGGTTATGAAGTCACTACATCCACAGCAAGTGCTTTTTCGTGAAGGACAAATCAGTTTAGCTGCTTATATACTTATTCAGGGTCACTTAGATGTTATACAAAAGCAAAAAACAATCAATCGATTACATCAAGGTGCATTTATTGGTGAAGTCTCGCTTATGGTGCAATCAGGTTTACGAACTGCGACAGTTGTAAGTGTTTCAGAATCTTTATTAGTTGAGTTTTCTCGTCACGATTTTTATAATCTACTGAGTCAAAATATTTATTTAGCTAAAGAGATGCAAAATTTAGCCTTAACGCGTGTTGAACATGATAAAAAAAGAGTAATTCAAAACTGACATGATATAGATTATATGGATCTTTATTTCTTTTGATCATTCGTTGATATTTTATGTGAGTAGTTGACAATAAATCGTATTCATTGCTTAAATATGTCGTCTTTTGATTTATAAAGGAGCATGTCATGGCATCGAAAAGTTCTTCGCATAATTACTCAAATCAAAATAAATTGATAGTGTCTAAATTTGGTGGAACTTCTATGGGGGATGCTGCATGTATGTTACGATCTGCAGAAGTATCAGTTAATCAAAATTCTTTTTTAGTTTGTGTTTCTGCTACATCTGGAACAACCAATCAATTAATCGCTATCGGGCAAACCTCGGCTTCTGGTGATGCTGAAAAAGCTTCGTATTTGATTAATGAGTGTATTCATAAACACTCTCAAATTGCCCGGGACTTGGAGTTGCATGATCTATCGCAATTAGAGTTGCTTTTTGTTGAGATGCATTCAATCGCCAAAGGGATGGAGCTTTTAAAGGACTGTTCGCCACGTGCTATGGATATTTTAGTGAGTCTTGGTGAAAGAATGTCTTCAGTGCTTTTCACGCAAGCGATGAGAAATGTTTTAAAGTCAAAGGGGATAAGTTCTGAGGTTATTTTAGTTGATGCTCGCGAGATTATTACAACAGATGATCAGTATGGTAAGGCTAAACCCGATATTCGTAGAATTGCAGAAAATTGTCAGAAAGTCATTTTAGCTAATTACCAACCAGGTCGTCATGTTTTAATTACGCAAGGATATATTGGTCGTAGTTTTTCTGGCCACTCGACTACTTTAGGAAGGGGAGGTAGTGATTATTCAGCGGCGCTTTTTGCTGAAGGTTTGAATGCGGCAGAATTAGAGATTTGGACTGACGTTCCAGGTATTGCGACAACAGATCCTCGTATTTGTTCTCAGGCAAAATCGATTGCGGAAATTTCATTTAAAGAGGCTTCTGAGATGGCGATATTTGGTGCCAAAGTTTTGCATCCTGCTACTGTAGAGCCTGCTATGCGTAAGAATATTCCGGTTTTTGTTGGTTCAAGCTTTGATGCGCACTTGAAAGGTACTTGGGTGAGAAAAGAAGTGACTGACGCGCCTCTTATGCGAGCATTAGCTTTGCGAAAAAACCAATCTCTTGTCACTCTTTCGACTCCGGAAATGTTACAAACACATGGTTTTTTATTTAAAATATTTAAAGTTTTTAATGATTTTAAAATTTCTATTGATGCTATCACAACATCGGAAATTTCTGTCTCTGTAACGATTGACGGAGAAATTAAATCTAACACGGCACTTATTGAAGAATTGCAACAATTTGCTGATGTTTTAATTGAAGATGGTTTAAGCTTGGTGTCTTTGATCGGAAATAACATTAACCATACCCCTGGTTTAGCAAAGAAAATATTTTCAGCTATAGAAGACATCAATGTACGCATGATTTGTCTTGGGGCAAGTAAACATAACTTTTGTTTCTTAGTTGATTCGTCATTTGGTGAGAAGGCGATACAGCGGCTACATGCGGAATTTATTCATTAGTTTATTTATTCTGATCCATCTTTTTGTTAAGAAATTGTTGTTCTGTTTCGGAGTGAGACAGAGCTATCTTTACTGAACTAGATTAATGACTTTAATAAAGCTGTTTTTATGACTTGCTAAAAATAATTTATAAATAACTCAACATTAGTTTAATATCTGCCGTTAAGTTTCTGAGGTCTTTTGATGTTTTATATAATCTTAAAATATCAATAGTTTGTAAATCAAAATTGATTAACTCAAAAGTGAATAACTCAGATAGGAACTTAAAATGGCTGTAAAACCAACTTTGGCAATTGTTGATGATGAAAAAGATATTTTGGATTCATACGTTGAAATTTTCGAAGATCAGTACGTTGTTAAACCTTTTTCAAACGTTACTGAATTTTTGAATTATTTAGGTGAGCACAAGCCTAATGAA
The DNA here is from genome assembly GCA_046293015.1 of Pseudobdellovibrio sp. Lineage (GTDB taxonomy): Bacteria > Bdellovibrionota > Bdellovibrionia > Bdellovibrionales > Bdellovibrionaceae > Pseudobdellovibrio. Next base: position 20,087 of record JBKBPU010000014.1, on the reverse strand, counting down.
GTTCCTGTTGATATCATTGTCACTGATTATAAGCTTGAAAAAAATAGAACTGGTTTGGATATGATTGAAGCAGCCTATAAACTACAGTTTGAAATACCTTTTATTTTAATGTCTGGTTATTTAGATAAAGATTCAACGATCAGAGCAAACAATTTAGGAGCTCATCGAATTTTAGAAAAGCCATTTGAGCCAGATGTTTTAGTGAAGGAAGTTGAAAGTTTGCTATTGGAAAATCAACTTGTTGAAATTCAAAATCACGCAAAAAATATTTCCATCAAGCTTAAAAATTTATTACGAATGTTTGATACGCTTGTATCAGATCAAAGTGTACATCCTAAAGCTAATGAAATTTTCAAAGCTCTTATCGTTCAAGATCAGCCTGAAGCAGCAGCTTATGCCGAAAAAGGTATTAGTTCGTATTTGCAAGATGTTGATCGTGAACTTTATCGATACATAAAATTAGAAGAGATCTTACGAAAGCAGATTAAGGCTAAAGAAGATCGTCAGAAAAAAGCCGCTTAGTTCAATTGACATTGTTATGAACTATATAATTAAGTATATTCGCCATATGACGCAGCGAATATACTTTAGTGCTCATGCTGTAATCATACCCATAAGAATTTCTTATAGTTCATAAAAAACGTAATTATTTTATATTATGTATGTGGTTTAATTTGGTTCTCAACAGTCTTCCAATCTGATGGCAATTTAAGATAATTTCACTTTTTTAGTCTGCATAAAAAAATTGTAAATATTTTCAAAATCATTTTGCAACCAGTTCCAAAATGGGTTCAAATCCTTTTTACCGATCAAAGTCCAGTTAAAAGGATGAGAAGATCTACTCAGGAAAGAGGGGATTTATGAAAGCTTCAGTTCAAAATAACAATAACCAAGTTGGTTTTTTGAAAACATCGTTTATTGCAGCGACTGCAGTATTAATGTTGTCTGTGCCGGCGATTGCCAAGGAAAGATTTTTAGTTATTTATAAAAGTTCGCAAGGATATAAAGCTATGAATAACTATATGAATTCAGAAGCTGCAAGTCCTTCATTAAAACTAGAAGATTCGCTTAGCTATATCAATGGAATGGTTTTATCATCTAAAAACTCTGCTCAAATCGAAAATTTAAAAAATCATCCTGAAGTTGCAGTTGTTGAGCGTGAGATTTTTAGAGAATTACCAAAACCTGTTAATGGTTTTCGTCCTGCTTTAGCTTTACAGACTCAACAAAATGATCAAAGCGGTGTGGTAAACGACTCTGCTTCATTAACAGTTCCGGTTTTGAAGGAAAACTACGCAACTCCGTGGGGTATCATCGCTGTTAATGCTGGTGCGGCATGGGATAAGTCGCACGCGGGTGCAAATGCTAGAGTACTCGTTTTAGATACAGGTATTGATCCACAACATCCATCTTTGAAAGCTAACTTTGAGCAAGGTCGTAACTTCTTTGAAAGTGATGCTGGTCCGAACCCAGAAGATTTCCTCGATAAAGAAGGGCATGGTACTCACTGTGCGGGAACTATAGCTGGCGTTTATAATGATCAAACTGGTTTCACAGGTGTAGCTCCTTTAGCGAAAATATTAATGGGTCGTGTTTGTGGTGACTTAGGTTGTTCAAACATTGCTGTTGCTCAAGGTATCAACTGGGGTATTAAACAGAAAGTAGATGTCATCAGTATGTCACTTGGTGGCCCAAGAACTTCGTCGGCTGAACAAATGGCTGTTGCTAATGCTGAAGCAGCTGGTGTTGTTGTTGTTGCAGCATCTGGAAATAGTGCCGGTGATCAAGGTTATTCTTCTGATAAATCTAAATGCTCGAAAATGCAAAACTGTGGTGTTAGTTATCCAGCAGCTTTACCAAATGTGATAGCTGTCGGTGCTGTTGATAGCACATTGACACGTACAGTGTTTTCGCAATTTGGTCCTGAGTTATCAATTGTAGCTCCTGGTGCTGCTGTTGTTTCTACAGTGCCGCGTGGTACTGGTCGTGATTCTATTGTTGAGATTACTTTAAATGGTCAAGCAACTAAAGTTAGATCTTCTGCGTTTGCGGGGACTAAATTATTTACTTCTCCAAAAGTTGGTGAGTTAGTTGTTGCTGGTCTAGGTAAGCCAGAAGATTTCGCAAAAGTGAATGTAGCAGGTAAAATTGCACTCGTTCGTCGTGGTGAAATTAAATTTTCGGATAAAGTTGCTAATGCAATCGCTGCAAAGGCAATTGGTTTAGTGATTTACAACAACACTGCTGGGTTAATGCAAGGTTCTATCACTGAAGATGGATCTGAGCTAAACGTTGCTGTTGTTATGATTGAAAAAACAGTGGGCGAATCTTTAGTTGAAAAAATGAGTGCTGGTCAATCAGCCGCTGCATCGGTTATTACGTCGGCTTCTGACTATGCTATGTTTGATGGTACATCAATGGCGACTCCACATGTTGCGGGTGTTGCAGCGTTGATTAAGTCTGCAAACAAAAAACTAACTCCGGCGCAAGTTAGACAAATCATCAAACAAACTGCGACGCCACTTTCACCGAATTCAAATAATGAATATGGTGCTGGTATGATTCAGGCTGATAAAGCTGTTCAAATGGCAGTTGGCTTATAGTCAAAGAATTTCAAATTAAGTAAATTAAAACAGATTCTAATTAGGGTTTTGTGATAGGGAGGCAGGATGCTTCCCTTTTTTTATGAGATTTGTAAGTGGACTATTGTTTTAATTAAAACATATAAGATAAAACGGCGCTAAAATCTTGTGAATCAATTTTTTCATAATAGAGAGCTGTGTCGGTGCCTAATCCATAGTTTTTTCCACTAATTTCGCTATATGTGCTCATGTTGTACTGAAAGTTTAAGCCAAATCTTCTGTATGGATAAAGGGCTATTCCTGCAATGTAGGTTAAGCCTTTGAGTTTGAAGCCTGTAAAAGATGTACTTGTTTGCGTTTCAAAATTATTAACGGGCGCATAACCTAAATAAATTTTCATAGAATCCATTGCGCTTACGCCAAGTTGAAACGACCCTATGAAGTGATTAAGTTCAGGTTTTGGTTCAACTAAAGGCTCGAGTTCAGTTTGTCCTTTTGAATATTCTCCGGCTAAACTAATACTGACACCTGTCGATGAATAAAGATGAAACTTAAGAGAAGCTACTGGCGTACCTGATGACAGCTGGGTAACGAGTTTGGTGTTTTTGTCTGTAAGCTTTATGATCTCTTGTTTATATCCTATCCCTGGTTCGATGATAAAGGCTGCGGCACTTGCTTTGTTTGATGTAAAACTCATAAATACAATCACAGATGTTATTTGTAATGCGATTATAGATTTTTGAGCCAAGCTTTGTATTTTGCGCATGTTTTTTTATCCCTGCTAGATGTAATTCATTATGACAGGTGCTGAGGTTAATTGATACTCGCCTAAGGTCGAGCTTTGATAGGATTAAGATCTGTGACAGATGTTCAGATTTTCACTGTCATTCTGATGAGATTTAAAGTAAATAAAATACATGAGCTATACTTTTCAACAAATTGATTACACTAATAAAAATAAATTTTACCAAACTTTGATTGAAGAACTACAATATCATCTTGATCAGTATTGGTTTACAAACTTATCACAAGTTTCTGCATTGCTATTTGATCATTTGCCTCGAATTAATTGGGTCGGTTTTTATCTTTATAAAGATCAAGAGCTTATTTTAGGTCCTTATCAAGGTAAGCCTGCTTGCATGCGAATTAAAGTAGGGCGCGGAGTTTGTGGAACATCAGCTGAACAGAAAAAGACAATAATTGTAGCTAATGTTGATGAGTTTCCGGGGCATATTGCTTGTGATAGTGCTTCGAGATCCGAAATCGTTGTGCCACTGTTTTTAAATGATCGTCTCATTGGAATCCTTGATGTTGACTCACCAGAGTTAGATCGTTTTGATCAATCTGATGCTGACGGATTAAGACTTTTGACCGATGTAGTTCTGAATAAGACTGATTTTACTGGAATTTAAAAACATAATTGATGTTATGACATCAATGCATAAGCAGACCTATATTTCGGAATTAAGATCTCAATATCATTCATTAAATTCTGACGACAGATTGAAAGCTATTACAAATTTGGCCTCCGGGCAGAATTCTGATAGCATTCGTGAGTTAATACATGTTTATAATGAGTGCGGCTGGCGAGAGACCAAATTTCAAATTATCAAAGCCATGTCTGTATATACAGATATTAGATCATTAGATTTTTTATTTACTATTGCAGCGCAAAGTGACGATTTACCGCTTGCTGAAGCGGCTATTTATACACTTGGTGAAACGAAAAATTTTCTAGCATCACGTTTTCTATGCCATTTGTATTTATTTGGAGATTTAACTTTAAAGCCAGCATGTGCTCTTTCGTTAGGAAAATTAGCTGATCGATCTTTGCTCAAGCATTTTTTAATAGATCTGGAAAAGGGATATAAAAACCAACAAAATTTGTTGGTTAAAAATTTAGTACTCTGTTTAGGAGAGTTAAAAGCTCTGCCCTCGGTGGGATTGTTGAAACAAATTGCTCAAAACAAAGTTTACCGTGACGTCGCATTAAGTGCAGTTGTGAGTCTTGGGAAAATAACTAAAAACATAAAAGATTTTGATGATTTAGAGATATATTTTAAAAGTGATTCTTTTGAGTATCAGATATTTAATAATGCAAAGAATCAGTGTTTATTTCGGAGTGGTTGGAAAATAGAAGATTATTTAAATAAAATTATAAATAACGATCAATTTCATCCAGCATTGCTTTTAGAGTTCAATGCATTTACATCGGACGAGCTACAATTAGCTTTTGATTTACTAGCGGAATCAAATCAATTTAGAAAGATTTTTGACATACTAAGTCGTATTGAGTCGAGTCATATCGATGAACTATATAAAAAGTATTTTGATCTTATGATATCGAATAGTATTCAAGAGCAAAAGTCTTTTTTGGCAAGCGTATCATTCCATCAAAATGAAAAATTAATTACAATCATTAAAACATTGCATGATGTTTGTGATCAATCTTATGTATCAGCACGACTTTTTTGTTCTGTGCATACTGATAAATTTGTCAAAGATTTATTTAATTCAGATTTTTTACAAAGTGAAAGCTCAGTTCAAATTTTGTTAATCAATACTGTGCATGAGTATTTATTGACGTGTAAATCTCAAACAAAAACCCTTAATCTCATTTTGAAAGAAATTGAGGATTTTATTTTGAAATTGACCTTTGATCAGCACAAGCAGAAATTTTTATTTAAAGCTACTGGTCTTGAGATTGAAAAGGCAATTTATTCGAGAATTATTCGTTTATTCGGTCATTTTAAATATAAATCAAGCAAACTGAATTCTGAGTTTTTGAGTTTATATTTAGATCATGAGATTAAAGCGAGTGTATATTTTTATTTCCAAAATGTTGAATCGTCTTATTTTGTAAGTGAGATTGAAAAGAAAATAGATACTATTGATCATGAACAAGGAGTATCACTATTAAGAGTTTTATTACAAAACTCGTCTGAGCATAAGATCTCTAAAAACTTAGAGCAATTTTTAAAAAAATTGAGTTTAGTTAAAAATAATGATGATATGAGTATTGGATTACTTAAAGTTATTCGCCATTTTAAGTTAGTTCAATTTAAAGAATATGTTCTCAGTCTTGCTCAATCGGAAAATTTAATTATTCAATTTCATGTTGTTTTGGCTTTACAAGTATTTAATGACGAAACGTTGGCCGATAAACTTGCAGTTTTTTTACATTCTAAATCTGCTTCTTTATCAGGTCGCGCTTTAGATGCATTACTTAAATTACCCGGTAATCGTGCTAAACGTCTTGTTTTCGATTTTCTGCAGGATCACTATAACCAAATTGATATTGTGCGAAAAATTACGCGTGATTTTAATCCTCCTGAAAATGACACTGATTATTTTGCTGTTCAGGTTGGTGATATTTTAAAGAAAATCAATGTTGAAGATCGATCTAGTCAAGATGAAGAGGATATTTTACTTTTATTGCAGGATTTTAAAACAGAACTTTTACAGAATCAGAAAAGTTTTTCTTTGAATAAAATTAAGCCAACCGAAGCTGATTTGATCGCAATAGATACTGCATTTGAAAAACTTATACCATCTTATATTCATTTTGATGAGGCCTCGAAATCAGCATTACGTTCCGCTGAAGTTCCGTTTAAACATCCCGAGCTTTTTGATTCTTTTGTTGATAAATCAAGTATTATTTTAGGTTATTCAAAAGCGATAGATATTGTTCTCGAAAAACAATTGGGAAAAAAAATTCTCCAACCTAAGCTTGAATCTAAATTAAGTGATTTTCAAAATGTTTTTCACTCGTTAGGTTTACAAGAAGATTATCCTGTTGGTGATAAAATCCTCAAGCTTTTGCAGCTTGAAAAAAACTTTACTGTTCATACATTACCTGTTCACAAAATGGGATTAATCGCTAAGGGCTTTTTGTCTAATAAAATTATAAATGAGCAATTTAAAATTTTAGATGGTTTGCGAGCATGGGCGATTGTTTTATTAATCTTTGCGCGTAAAAGTACGGTCTTAAATCGACCACTCATTACTGTTATTGAAGATGAATCATATTGTATACAATTGGCAAAGAAACTCATGTGGCTTCAGGACGTTCGAAACCCTATAGCACACAGACAAACAGTTGTTGAATTTACAGAAGTCGAGCATATCAGGCTTGAAGTACTCGAAATTCTGAAATTGATGAATAAAATTCTTTTCTCGTAGTTGTTGTTTTTTAGATTATTTATTTGTCGGGCGAACAATGTAATTTTCTAGTGAGGCTGCTTGTCCGTCAATCGGCTGATCTATTTGTAGTCCGAGTATTTTTAATATAAACGGATAAACATCTATATTCTGAAATTCAGGGATAAGTTGTTTTTTCTTAAGTTGTGGCCCATGCGCTATAAACAAAGCCTTCATTGATGGATTGTGAAATGACCATCCATGCGTTGCTGAGTTTAGTGCAAGCGGTGTCGCAGTAAAGGATTTATCTAAAATAAAATACGGGATATCGGCAATAACGACAAGATCTCCGATGCGATCTTGATCGTTAAGTTGAAACTCCGCTGGTGTTTCATTGCGACGATAAACTTTATAATGATTTTCATGTTTCTTTAAAACAAGATAAGCTTTTTCAATCGTTTCGGCGTTATCATGATAAAGCATTGTAACAGCTCCTCGATCGCTCATTTTAAAGCCAGTGAGGTCTATGTAATCACTCAAGTAAATAATCTTAGTGTTGTCAATTTTTTCCATACCATGGTCTGAAACAATAATTAAATTTATTGGTAACGAACTTGATTGAATAAACGTATTTAATTGCGCAAGAGCTGCATCAACTTCGTAAATAGCATCAGCGACCTCTTTAGAGTCTGGTCCATATTTATGACCGGCCGAATCTACAATTGAAGTATAGATCGTGATGAGATGTGGTCTTTTGTTAGTTGGTAAATTCAGCCACTCGATTGTTTTATTAACTTTATCAATTGTGCTAATATCCGGATCGTAGCCTATAAAACAAGTTGGATCTTTTTTGTTAATGTTCGCATCTGATCCAACCCAATGATAGGTCATTGAAATCATCCCTTGTCTCTCGACAGTATTCCAGATCGGTTCACCTTTGTACCATGTTCGATCACCAGCGGTTTTTGGGTCCATAAAATTGTAAAATTGACCACGTTTTTTGTCATAGAATTTGTTGCTGACGATACCGTGATTGCCTGGTGCTAAACCTGTCACAAGCGAATAGTGATTAGGGAAAGTGTGGGTTGGGAAACTTGGACGCATTCCTTCTGTATATAGTCCAGCTTTAGCTAATTGTGAAAGCGTTGTTGGTTTGTATTTTTGTAAATAATCGGCTCTAAATCCATCAATTGAAACGAGAATGACAATAGGTGATTGAGAATATTGTTCATCATTTTGTCGATCTACGCATTTGAATTTTGCAGCTGTTGTATCCGTGTTGGAATCTTGGTGTGGCAAATCTTTTGGCGATTGTTGATTGTCATTATCTATTGGAATTGTCGGGATTCTCTTATTTGTTTTAAAGCTATCAACGCAAGAGATAGCAGTTACGAGACAGATTAAGGTCAGAATAAATAAGCGAGAGATTTTGTTCAAAGGAACAGGCTTTTTCATAATTCCCCCTCATGAAAATTAACCTGCTAAAATTGAATATTTATTTCGAGAATAGATCAAGTAGACTAAATGCGTTAATCAGTAATTCGGTTGTGACAACTGAGAATTACCTAAATCCATAGCTAAAACATAAGCTATTTTAGAGAACAGCAAAGCATGATTGAAGCTCATTATAGGTGAAACGATATCACGATCTGTATGGATATCGTTAAACATAGAATTAAAACGTGCTTCTGTCGGCATCAGTGTAGGGTAACCTCTACGATACCAAGAAGCGTGATCACTACAACCATAACCACATTTGTCATCTTTTATAGTCGCATGTATATAAATCTGATTTATGCTAACGAGATAATCTCTAAGCCATGCACTTGTAAAATCATTAATACTCGCAATAATACCTTCGCCGTCACCTGGGAACATTGTCATGTCTAATTGTAGGACAGCAATTACGTTTTTTTGCGCATTTTTAGATGATTCGGCAATTTCTGCCGAGCCAAGCAATCCTGACTCTTCGCCAGCGTACCAATAAAACTCTAATGTTCTTTGCGGTTGTTTTTGTAAAGAAATAACCCTGAGAGCTTCAACTAAAGAGGATGATCCAGATGCATTATCGTCGGCGCCAGGTGCTTTTGCAGATTGATTACCCCAGCCATTAATTGAATCTAGATGAGCGCCAAGAACTATGACTTCATCTGGTCTTTCTGAACCGCGAATAGTCAACTTAATTGATTTTTGCTTTGTTGATGTGTGATCAACAGTCTCAATAGAAACCGGAAATGTTGCATTTTTTGTTATATCTTGTAGCTTTTGAATGAAAGGACCAATGTGTTGATTAGGATCGCTGAGTTTGTTATATCGAGATTTAAAACTTGATAAAAACATGACCGTCTCGCGAATATTATCAGCTTTAAGCTCATTGAGTGCTGATGTTATCTCTGGATTTTCTTGTCTTTGAATAGGCTCGGCAAAAGACAACATGTAGTTTTTTTTGTTAAGGGCATTAAGTGCTAAAAACTGATTTTGTATTTCATTAATATTTTGTGGAATTTGAGGTAAAGCTTCATAATTTCCGCAGCGTCCGCGTGAGTGCGCGAGTTGGGATATACGGTTTTCGGCAGCACCAGTAACAATCGCATATCCAACTTGTGATTCTTCATCTTTATACATAATTGGAATGCCTGCGGCTTTTAGAATTTGCAAATCTGCTAATATAGGGGTTAGTTTTTCAGAATCAGAATTTTGCGAGTGAGCGTTCAGTATCGGAGTTGAGTTAAGCACAGTTAAAGCAGCAATTGATGATGAAATAATGTTTTTTAAATTCATTTTAAATTAATCTTCCTTAAAATTAAATTAACGACATAACTATTAGGCCAGTTGTAAGGATAAAAGGGTAGTCTAGATTTAATTTTTTTCGGCATAGCGTTTGAATCATTTGTGATTGAGATTTTAAACGAACTAATCTCGAATTGAAATCAAATGTATTTATTAAGAGGAGTACGTATGTTAAAAAAGTATTCAATTTTACCTTTTTTGTCATGTATTGGACTATGCGTATCGATTCAGGCAGCTGATGTTATGTCTGAAATTCAAACCTTGAACGGTCAACGAGCATTGTTTAATGCAACATCGACAAAGTTGGGTTTATTGGTCGGATCTTTAGATAATTCATCATCTGCAAATCCTAAATCTAAAACAGCTCTAGTTAATGTTTTAAACGACACAATGATTTCAGCAGATAATTATTCAAAAAATTGTGAAAAAATTAAAGAGAGAATTGCTTTAAGAGCTCAATCCTTTGTTGAATCGAAACTTCAAAGAGAGGCGCAGGTTATTGATAAGGATTTATCACAGCTAAAGTTAAGTGAAGAAAGCCAGCCTCAAGAGTATGCATTGGCTAAAAAGGCTATTGAGTATAAACATAAAATGTCGACTTGTACGACATTAGCAGCAATTTTAAGTGGATCGTTACAGTCTCAGGCTGGACAAGACGAATAAGTTATTTATCTCATCAGATTTTGAAATATTATATAAAAAAGCTAGTCAAATTTGACTAGCTTTTTTTGTTTACGGTCGTTACTACGGGATTAAAGAGATATTTTCAGTGCTAAACGCATTCACAGACTGCAAAAGTCCTTTTTTGCCTTTATTGGCTTGATAGATAATAACATGATTGTTGACAATAGCGGATTCGACATGATTGTTCGCTAGATCTGCTTTGAACTCAAGAAAAGCTTTAAAACCTGGAACTGATTCAAGATCATTGATCAGCTGTTTTTGGTAAATATAGTCTGCTCGAGCATCAGGTAATTTTAAGTAGAGCTGATCAACTGGAACTTTGGTTTCAATCACAACGGTATCATCATTGTGGGCTAGAACAGGTTCGAATTTTTGGTTTTGTGTTTGGCGGTAGGCAGAAACAAAACTATCTTCAGTGATTTGAACCTCAAAAATATCCTTTGTTTTATCATTCATAAAACGCACAGACTTAGATGTTCGATTATAAAAACTAACTAAAACTGGATCGAAATTAAATTCAGCATCTTTAAGACTTAACAGTAAATCAACAAATGTTGTGACTTCATCAACGGTGAGAGATTTGTTGGGTTTTAGTTTTAATATGTCTAGTATGATTTGGTTTTTATCTTCGTTTGATATTTTTTCGCGCACAAGTCGCTTATACGTTAAATCAGCGATGTAGGCGCGTGGTTTGAGCACTGAATTTTCGAATTCGGGATCTTTGAATTTAAACTCATAAAAAGAATATTCTTGAGTGAAATCGCTTACGATCATGTTTTTTAACGCAATTTTTTGATCGGTTTTAACAAGACCGTACTTCCGTTGCCGAATAACTCCACGAATTTCTTTGTGAGTAGAAAAACCAGCTTTTTGAACCATGCTTGGTGAAAAACGTATCTGTCGCGAGTAAAATGTTTTAGTAACATTATTGTATCCAGCTGTGATCGCATCTCTGATGCCGACAGTTATTCCTTCAATAGCTAATTTTGTGACTAAATTTTGGTAAACTGAATTGTAATCTATTCCTTTGACTGTATTTTTTGATTCTTGACGACGATTTGTTGGATTACTTGTTGTTTTTTTAAAAATTTTAAAAAGAATATCAGCTGTTGATTGCTTGGCTTGATAATATTCTTGATAAGGCTCTTTTGCTGCTACAAAAAGTTGAGAGCATTGATTTTTTGCCCAGACCTGTGAGCTTGTTGTTAATAACAAAGAAGCAATTAGTAAAGAAATACTCGATTTTTTGTCCAACATCCAATTCAACATGAAAGCCTCTGTTATTTTGAGTTCAACTACGTCTATAAGACATATGCAAGCACTTGGCCGAAGTTCAGATTCTTTAAATCACTTATAATTTATTTAATGGCGATACTGATATTTAGGATTAAAAACGCTGTATAGATCCTTGATTCTGTAACAAAAAATGGCACTGGTTTTTTGGTTGTAATATTGTGGTTTTGTCAGGATTTCATAATCAAAATCGTCTCATTATTAGATTATTCGAGCAAACAATCTACTTTTATTATTTGAAAACATAAACTGGTTTCAAGGTAGCCAATATTAAAGGATTTAATATGATCAAAGTTTTATTAGTGGACGACAGTAAGGTTTTTCAGAAAATTTTGACCCGAGTCTTAAATCAGAATTATGAAGTTGTCGGAACAGCAAGCGATGGGTTGGATGGGTATCGCAAATTTCAAGAGCTAAAACCAGATTTTGTACTACTTGATATCACGATGCCAAACTGTAACGGAAAAGAATGTTTAGAAATGATTATCAAAGACAATCCGACTGCTAAAGTTATTATGTGTTCGAGTTTAGGTGATGAGTTGACTATTCAACAATGCTACAAAATTGGAGCTCTAGGTTTTATCCCGAAAGATCTTATTAAATTAAATGAACAACAACAATGTCCAGAAGTTGTTGAAATGGTTAAAGGGTTTTTAGCTGCAGATTTATTAAAAACACAAGAGGTTGCTTAATATGAATCAGCATGATGTTGTCCAAGATTTAAAAAAGTTTGAGGTTAGACATGGAAATGATTTATTTGCTGAGTCAGTTTGCAAGAGTTTAGAATCTCTCTTGAGTATTAAATGTGAAGTTGATCATAAGCCACATACACAAAAACAACTCACGCAAGATGATGAAATTCTTTTTTCAATATTATTTACGGGACAAATTTACGGTGAGTTTATAATTGGCTTTAAAAAAGTAACAGCATTAAAGATGTTAGGGTTGCAAGTTGCTGAAGTTGAAATTGAAAAAATATTCTCAGATCATAAGAATGATGTTATTGACACATTTAAAGAAATAATTAATATCGCTGTCGGTAAACCGTTTGAATATTTGAAAAAAACTTTTCCTGAGGTCAGCATTACTCCACCTCGATCAATTGAGGGTTCGGTGACATTATCTGATTACGAAATTTATAGTAGTCATTTAGATAGCCAATCTGGCGATGTGCGTTGTTATATGTACATTGATAAGGTCAAATTAGATATCGCAAATACTTTAAAGGAAAATCAAAATCAAATTCAACAGGAAAAAGACAAACAAGAAGAACTTCGAAGATTAAATAAAGCAAAATCAGAGTTTTTAGCTAATATGAGCCACGAGCTACGAACACCATTAAACGGTATGATTGGAATGTTGGATTTAATTAAGCATACAGAGTTAAATCCGTTACAAAGAGATCAGATTGATATTATTTGTCATTCGGGTGATTTTTTGCTGTCGATTATTAATGATATTCTGGATTTTTCACGGATAGAAGCAGGCAAGCTTGTACTTGAAAAAAGAAATTTTGATCTTCGTAAATCAATCGAGTCGATTTTAACTAGCCTTGCAGAGCCTGTTTACGCTAAAGGGTTAGACTTTGATTTATTTATTAGTCCTGATATTCAAGGTTTGTATATTGGTGATGAAACAAAAATTAAACAAATAGTATCTAATCTAGTGGGTAATGCCATTAAATTTACACCAAAGGGTTACATTGCTGTATATGTACAACTGCAAAATAATGAACTTAAATTTAGTGTTAAAGATAGTGGTATTGGTATACCAAAAGCGAAACTAAAGACAATTTTTGATTCTTTTTCGCAAGCAGATGTTTCTGATAATCGTAAATATGGTGGTTCGGGTTTAGGATTGACTATAACAAAATCGATTATCGAAGCGATGACTGGAACGATTTCAGTTGAATCAGTCGAGGCTGAGGGGTCAACTTTTACAGTAACTGTCCCGATGGAAAAAGCAACGCAGCAACCAGCAGTTAGTGTGATCAATAAAGATTTAAATCGTAAAGTTTTAATTTTGACGGAAAATTCAAAAATTCAAGATTCGCTGCGCACAAATTTAAGTTATTTGTGTGATGAAAAAAATATTGAACTTGGTAAAGTGGTTAATATTGATGAAATTGGTCAGTATCAACGTATATTTTTTGATGGAGCAAGATGGATAAATCTTGATCGCAATACACAAGATTTAATTTTAAATACAGCTGTGCGGAATAATTCTAAAATCATTATTATAGATCAAGTAAAAAATTTAGTTGCTATTGGTGAGTCGATTGACTCACGTGTTTGTACAGTTCAGCATTTGCCTCTTCTTTTAAACTCGCTTAAGGAAACTTTAAATGATTTTGATAAAAAGCTCGTTCACACTGGAGAATTACCAAAAGAAGAACGTGCCTTGGCTAAAACTAATGGAGTAACTGAAACAGTTCCCAACGACTCGATTAAGAAAATATTACTTGTTGAAGACAACTCAATTAATCAACTTGTAGCCTCAGCTATGTTAAAGAAAATGGGCTATATAGTCGAAATAGCTGATAATGGCCAAATTGCAGTAGAAAAAATATTAGCAAATAAATATGATTTGATATTTATGGATTGTCAGATGCCTATTATGAATGGCTATGAGGCGACAGAAGCAATTCGTAAGCTGGACGATTATGAAAAAAACAGTCTGCCTATAGTGGCGTTGACAGCTAATGCATTCAAAGAGATCAAAGAAAAGTGTTTTGAGTGCGGAATGACTGATTTTGTAACTAAACCACTTAAACAAGAAAACTTAGAGGAAATACTGTCACGTTATTTCAAAGTTGATAAAAGCCAAAATCAAGCAGCCTAAACGAAAGTGACATAGAGACCTTTTTGTTACTTTTAATTTTGATGCACCATATTCATGACCCATGTCATATTTCATTTCTTAAAATCATGTCAACTTATCCTCAGAAAGAAAAACATAAACCAAGAAAATCAATAGCTTGGTGATTACAGGGAGGATATATGAAATCAAACCAATTAGTAAAATTGTCTTTAGCTGCGGTATCTGCTTTATTTTTAAGCTTATCAGTTGCTCAAGCTGAAAAGCCACAATATAAAGAAGTTCAAGTGGGTATCAGTGATGCATACATCCCTGGTGGCTTTGATTCTGATGCTGATGCATACGTAGTTGCTAGCGGTGTTTTTCCAAATGGTTGCTACAGATGGAGTCGCGCTGAAGTCACGAATACAGATTTATTCACGCATGAAGTGAGATCTGTCGCGCAAGTTGAGCAAGGTATGTGTATAATGGTTTTAGTTCCATTCACTAAAGAAATCAGATTAGGCAAATTACAATCAGGTAAGCATGCTTTACGTTTCTTAAATGGCGATGGTACTTACTTAGAAAAATCTTTAGTAGTTGAGTAGTTTTATGAGAAAGAGTTTAATTATTTTACCTCTAATCGCGATCGGTTGTTCAAAACCGCAATCCATCAAAAAAATAAATTGGGAGGGCTCGGAAGAGCCCCCTCAAATTCATGCTTCACATGTTGTTAATACTTATCAATTAGACCAAAAAAATGATGTCATGGCCATCAGCCAGCAATCGCTTTCTGGAGTCGAAATTGAAGAATCTTATATTAAGAATATTAATTATCAAAAAAATGGACGTCAATTTGTCAGTGCTCAGTATTTTGAGGATGTACCATTAAAGTTACAAAAACAAATTTCTCAGTTAAAAGAAGTCTCTTCTTCTAAGTGGCTGGATTTATTATTTAAAAAAGAACCGCAGTTAAAACTGCGTAGTATGGTTAACGATCCTGAGCTAAAAGTTAACTTTATACACGATCAGTTAAAACCTGTAATCAAATTTTATTTTAATTTAAACAATGAAGAAGTTGAGTCATACGTATTTGATACAGATATGAATCTTATTCGCATTGATAAAGTGAGTTCGCATTTTAGTCAAACTCGTGCTCTTGTTTATCCTGAAGGGCCTAAATTGACGCCATTAATGACGGTTTTGTTAAAAACGTCGCTTGATACAGAATCAGCACAACCTGCTAGTCTGATTTCAATTATATCTGAATCAAATCAGAAAATAAACTTAAATGAGCCCTTAATATTTAATCCACCAGATGAAAAATTTGATCAAGTGCAAGTGTATTACTATGTCAGTAAGTCGCTGAATTGGTTTATCGAAAAATTAAAAATACCTCAGGATTATTTAAATGTTAAAG
Source organism: Pseudobdellovibrio sp. (assembly GCA_046293015.1). Classification (GTDB taxonomy): domain Bacteria; phylum Bdellovibrionota; class Bdellovibrionia; order Bdellovibrionales; family Bdellovibrionaceae; genus Pseudobdellovibrio. Next base: position 4,382 of record JBKBPU010000014.1, on the reverse strand, counting down.
TGATTACGCATTTAGGATACCCGGAAAAAACAAACGCTGCTTTTTATTTTAATGGTACAATTCGTCTAGGTTCTGGGGATGATGTTGCTTTTTCTCAGATACCATTAGATCCGTCGATTGTAATGCATGAAGCAGGTCACGCAGCTGTTGCTGTTTTGGCTTCTTTGCCATATCAAAATGAAGGCGGTAGTATCAATGAAGGTTATGCTGATTTTCTAACCTGCTTTCAATTGAAAAACCCACGACTTGGAGAAGTGGCTTATAAGAAAGCTGCATTTAAACGTGAAATTTCGACATTGGTGACAATGAAAGAGAAAAATGGTGGATTATATCATGATTCAGCTATTGTTTCGAGTGTGTTGTGGAAATTGCGCGAAAAACTCGGCGAAGAAAGATCTCTTGATATTGCTGTTTCTACGTTAAAACGTTTGACACCGGCCTCAACTTTAAGCGATTTTGCAGTGGAACTGCAAAAAGTTGTCGAGTCTCAGTTGCAAGGTGCGGACTTGAAAATATCGCAGGAGCTTATTAAGCAATGGAGTGAATAATGAAAATCTTTTTTTTGATTTTAGCAACATCATTGAATTTATTTGCATATGTCGGAGTTGATTCACTCATCGGTCGATGGAGTTATGTTGGCTTTCATTATCAAGGAAATTATTTTCAAAAACCTAATCCTGATTTGCATGTTACTTTTGAATTCGAACAAAATAATAAGGTCAAATTATCGTGGGTCCGAGATGATGATGGGTCTCATTGCACTCGTATAGCGGATTATAGCATTATCGATAGCGTCATTCATCAAACAGTCGTTTGGGTTGATCCAGAAAATAGTTTTGGTTGTTCAAGTGATCCGGATATGGTTCTTGGTAAAACTTCTAAAACTACTTATTCAGTTAGTGAAAACGTTCTTAACTTATACTTAAGCTTAAACGGTGAAGAATTAGTTTACGTGCTTAATCGCTTATGATCTAATATTCTAATAAATTCAAGGAAGGGTTTTTTATGATTCAGGTATTTAAGGTATCTATCGTTTGCGGACTATTATTTGTATCAAATCTATTACATGCAGCAAGTCAGACTACGGTGGTGAGTGGGGCTGTAGCTGTTAGGCCGCATATGCAGGATTTTTTTGATTCAATCTCAAAATTGCAAAATTATATTGTAAATAAGTCCGACTATCTAAGTGATAAAAATGCTGATCAAGTTTTAGTTTTAATAGGTAATTTTAAAGATAAAACTATTGCATTGAAAAAAGAAAAGTTTGCGCAGAGTGCTGACATGAAATTTAGAGCACATCAATTAGCTGAAGGTTTAAATGAGGCTTTTGAGACTTATAAGGACGGTTTTCGCGATTATAGTTACTGGGTTTTAAAATCTAATTTAAATCAATGTTTTGCTTGTCATACGCAAAAAGGACTTGAAAAAACTCAATTCAAATTAGAATCAACTAGTCAAGCGGCTTCATTTTCTCAAGCTGAGTTTTTATTTTTAGTACGCAATTATGATCAGGCATTACCTCTCTATAAACAAATCATTCAAACGTATCCACAGAATAAAGAAAGTGTTGAGAGTTTAGAGACGAGTTTGCAAAAAGTACTTTATTATTATGTTCGCGTTCTTAGAGACGACGCTCAAACTGAAAAAGTATTTGAACAGTTATCGCAAAATAAATCTTTACCTGAGTACATTCATCACTCATTGTCTGCGTGGAAAAATTACTTAAAAGTTAAAAAATATCGTGTTGTTGAGGATGTTCAAGTTAAAGATGTACAGTCTTTAGAAAAATTTGTTAAAGAACGTGAAAATGTCGCAAGCCATTATACTTTTTCAAGACAAAGAACAATTGTTGATTTAGAAACAAGTCAGGTTCTTTTTAAGCTGTTGGAAAAAAATGAAAATAAAAAATTAAAGCCTTGGCTTTTGTATTATTTGGCTATGACAGAGAGCGGATATCGAACGACAATGTTTGATTCTACGCCCGAATTATATCTCAAAGAGTGTATTGAAAACCATACAAAATCAAAAGCGGCGCCCCGATGTTTAGAATTGTATAAACAAATGAAAAAAGAGGCGTATACGGGTTCACGTGGTACTGATATTCCTAAAAATGTCCAAGAACAAATTAAAAAGTATGAGAGTATGATCTCTAAATAACTAGAGATCATACTCTGCATCAAGAACTGGAACTTCACAGTTCCAGTTTAATTCGTGTCTAATTCTATATTGCAATGCTGATAGAGATTGTGTTTCACCATGAGTTAAGAAAACTTTATCTGGTACATTTTTAAAATTTCTATACCAAGAAATAAGCTCATCAGAATCTGCATGTGCACTTAGTGAGTCTAAAACAATTATTTCAGCTTCAACATCAACCTCTTGATGATGTATTCTTATTTTCGAAATACCATTTTTGAGAAGTAAACCTTTGGTCCCTTGTCCTTGATACCCTGTAAATAAGACAGCATTTTTAGCATCGGGCAATTTAGTTCTTAAGTGATGCATGACGCGTCCACCTTGAAGCATACCAGAAGCTGAAATAACAATTTTAGGCTGATCAGACATACACAATAACATTGATTCATCAGTACTTTCGCAAATGCGAAAATTGGTTGGTATAAAAAATTGAGAAACATTTTCTGTTTGATCAGTCAGTTTTAACTCTTGCGGAAATTTACTATAAATTTTTGAAGCCTTTTCAGCCATCGGACTATCTAAGTAGACGGGTATCTTAGAGTTAATTTTATTTTCATTTTGCAATTTTTTAATTAAGTAAAGAATTTCTTGTGTTCTTCCAACTGAAAATGCCGGAATAATTAATGTACCTTCACGTTTATAGACTTTTTCGATGGCTTGAGCAAATTCATTTTCATCAAGTTTTTTCAGCCGACGATCTCCGTAAGTTGATTCTGAGATTAAATAGTTAGTATGTTCGATAGTTTCTGGCGTACGAATAACTTGAGATCTTCCGCCGCCAAGATCGCCAGTAAATGTGAGAATTCGTTCTTCTTTTGTCTTTTCAACGTATTTAAATTGAATGCAAGATGATCCAAGAATGTGTCCGTTTCTGATAAAGCGAAAATGCAAATTAGAATTTAATTTATTCCAATTTTTATAAACGCAGGTTGAAAATAGTGTTAATGCTTCGAGAGCATCAAGTTCTGTGTATAATGGCTCAGCGGGAAAATGAGAACTATATCTTGTTTTATTAGCATATTTAGCATCTTCTTCTTGTAGTTTTGCAGCATCTATTAATAATATTTTGCAAAGTTCATAAGTTGCTTCAGTCGAGTAAATTTTATTTCGATACCCGTGTCTGGTTAAACACGGGATATATCCAGAGTGATCAATATGCGCGTGTGTTAGAATAACGGCATCATATTTGTGAACATTTTCAAGGGGTAAACGGTTGAGATCGCGCAAATCTCTTGGACCTTGATAAAGACCGCAATCAACTAAAATTTTCAAGCCATCGTGGTTGAGTTCGTATTTTGATCCTGTAACTGTTCCTGTTGCGCCGAGAAATTTTATTTTCATAAATATTCCTTAATTATGATGCCAATCATATTTGTAAAGCAGGTGAGATTTATAATGTGAATATAACAAAGGGGGAACTATGAACCAAGGTATTAATAAATTATTTACTAAAGACGTCGTTTATATTAATGAAAATGCGTCGTTGATGGATGCAAATGACATTATGAATAATCACAACTTCAGACACTTGCCTGTCGTCAATAACGAAAATTATTTAGTAGGGATTTTATCAAAAAGTGATTTTAGTGCTTTGAAATACGTTGATACTCGTTTTACAGGTTTTAATGTTAAGATGGTTATGAGCTCTCCAGTTAAAACAGTTTCAAAATTTACAACAGTAAGTGATGTTGCTAAAATTTTTATCGAACAAAAGCTGAATTGTGTAGTTGTTGCTGGTGATGATGAGTTGATCGGTATAGTTACATCAGAAGATTTGATAAAACTGCTTATAGAATACCCAGCAGCTTATAAAAATGATGATCAATTAGACCTTGCTGCATTAGCTGAAGAAGGCTGGATCTCTGCGACGTTTAATTAGTATTGAATCAGTTGACCGACAACCTGGGCTTTGATTAAATGGATTTGACCATTGCCCGGGTGGTGAAATTGGTAGACACACTACTTTGAGGTGGTAGCGCTTAACCGCATGCTGGTTCAAGTCCAGTCCCGGGCACCATTTGTCAAGCGAGATGAAAACACACGCTTGAAAAAATTAGATTCTAACTCTGGTTCTTCTCTTTTCATGGTGGGTAACGCCAAAAACATCAAAAAACACAAGCATTTAGAAATCTCAAGCGATAGTTTTTTTCATTCTTATAACCAAAAGCTCTGTTTTTTACAAGACT
>JBKBPU010000013.1:0-61542 GCA_046293015.1 Pseudobdellovibrio sp. | reverse complement strand
GCAAGTCTTGTAAAAAACAGAGCTTTTGGTTATAAGAATGAAAAAAACTATCGCTTGAGATTTCTAAATGCTTGTGTTTTTTGATGTTTTTGGCGTTACCCACCATGAAAAGAGAAGAACCTGTTTTTTGATGTTTTTGGCGTTACCCACCATGAAAAGAGAAGAACCAAAATAATTTGGTGCAGTCGGCAGGACTCGAACCTGCAACCTACCGGTTCGAAGCCGGGAATTCTATCCATTGAACTACGACTGCACTGTAAGAATTAACTATAGAACGTTTTTTAATGCTAAACTAATCATTTAACCAAATCAACTTATTCGGTAGCTCGTTGATGTCAGTTTCGTGGTTTTTTTGCGGATAGTGCTTAATTAAAAAACTTTTCATATACTGAATTGCATCAATTAAGCCTTTTTCGTGTTGGTTTTTCTTAAAGTTTTCCTGAAGAATTTTTAAAACAGCTTCAGATAACTCTACTTTACCTTCAAACGCTGAACGTGGATCAACGATGATTTGTATTCTTTTTTCAAGCAATGAGATATATAAAAGCATTCCATCATGGGCATTAGTCTGAAATATCTTTTTTTCGAAATAAACCTGTTGGGCTTTACGATAAACATTCATTTTTCTTATTTCTGGTAGTAAAAATAAGCGCACTACTAAGTCAAAGCGCACTAAAAACAGCGAAAATAGCAAACCAAAAATAATAGAAATCAGCCAATACTCAATGACGTTCAAAACAGTTAATGAGTATAAGTCAAATATATATATCAGATCAATCTTCACTAATGCGACCAACTGAAAAAGAAAGAACAATATCCAAACAACATGAGCCCTCGATGAAGATTTTTGAGCTATCACTGGTACAAGCTCGAAACTCACCTGTTTTTCAAAATCAGCGATTGCACTCTCTATTTTTTCGGTATTGATATTTAACTTACTCATAAACCTACCAATCCCCCGATGCGCCACCGCCGGCCGATGATCCACCCCCACCAGACCAACCGCCACCGGATCCATGTCCACCCCCACGACCAGCAGACAGTAAATTTAACAGTATCCAAATGGCAGTTGATGGACTAAATATAAGTATGACAAACCATAGTCCCACTAAAAAAATAATAATATAAATAAGTGGTATACCACCCTCTTCGCCTTGAACTCTAGAGTTTGATTTTCTTTGAACTTTAAAAGATTGCACATCTTCTTCAGAAAAAGAATTTTGCAACCTAGGATCATTTAATATTTTATCTTTAAAGGAATTAACATTAAAAACTTCACCGGTGCTGTCCGTAAGCGCCGCTTCGCCAATAGCTTTGACCGCTAAAATAAAACCTAAATCATAATTTTGCGTACGAAACAATGGACGAATAACCTCAGAAATAATTCTTTTTGCCGTGATGTCCGGAATTGCACCCTCTAAACCACGTCCAACTTCAATTCGCATCTTGCGATCCTGAATGGAAGCTAAAATTAAAACTCCATTGTTCTTCCTAGCATCACCGAGTTTCCATTGATCAAAAATTTGAATGGCCACTTGTTCTATCGATTCCCCATTCAAACTAGGAATAATTAAAATTTGTGACTGAACAGTACCTTGTTGATTAGCATTACGTATTTCCGAATTTAGCTGTTGAATAGCAGACTGAGATAATAAACCCACTTGATCCACCACGGGACCTGTGAGCTTTGGCACTTCAAACCCATAACCAGGTAGCGCCGTTAAAACAACTAGCGCGACCTGGGCAATAAAATTTTTAAGCGATAAAATATCTCTCACTAAAATTTAACTTCTGGTGCTTTTTCGTTTTGTGTTTTTTCAGCCTCAGATACATCCCATTGAGGCATTTTTTCAAAGTGATAAAATATCATGTTTGTAAAATTAGTCGGAGGCACAGTCACAAGATTATTAAAATTTTTAATGGTTTCAATATATCGATTACGAGCAACAGTAATACGGTTTTCTGTACCCTCGAGCTGCGCTTGCAAATCTTGAAAACTTCTATCTGCTTTAAGATTTGGATAATTCTCAGAAATTGACATTAATTTACCTAATGCCATAGATAAATCACCTTGCGATTTTCTATATTCTTGAAACTTTTCAGCTGTCATATTTTTAGGATCAATCTGTATTGACGTCGCGCGAGCGCGGGCACTAACAACTGCATCAAGCGTTTCTTTTTCATGTGAAGCATAACCTTTAACGACATTAACCAAATTTGGAATTAGATCCGCACGGCGTTTATACTGATTAGTGACTTCAGCAAGCGAAGCTTCGACTTCATTTTTTTGCTGTGGAATACTTTGTATACCACACGAAGACAAGAATAAACCTGTTAAAACTACGAGTAAAATTTTTTTCATGAATGATCTCCTGTCATTTACCTTTTAATATGATACTTATTTAATATATGGCAAGTCCTTGCCTGTGACCACCTAAAGAGATACCCTGTAACTCTATGCATCCAAACGATAAGACAAATCAAAATCAATACGATTCGCTAAATAAACCGGCATCTATAAAACACATCGATAATGAATTGTTTATCATTTTCAATAAAAGAACTGGATTTAGAACCCACAAAGTTAGCGATAATCAATTAGGCCTTGTTGAAGTTTTATCTGATAAATTAAAACTCAATTTATATGTTGTTCACCGTCTCGATAAAGAAACTTCTGGTTTGATTTTGTTTGCCAAAACAAAAGAGTCCGCAGCATTACTCGCTCAAAAATTTGAACAACATCAAATCCAAAAAACATATTTTTTTTTAACAGATCGTCAATCTAATTTTACCGAAAAAACAGTTTCAAGTCATATCGAAAAAAATGATAAAGTTTATCTTAATAATCCATCTAAACCTCATAACAGCGAAACACATTTAACTTATATAAAAAGTGTTAACAATCAAATACATCTCTGGAAAGCTGAACCAGTTACTGGCAAACCACATCAAATACGTTTGCATGCAGAGCTTGTTGGTCTACCGATTCTGGGTGACACTGAACATGGTGGCTCAGATTTTTTTAGATTAGCACTACATGCTTCACAAATTGAATTCGAAATCGCTGAAAACAAATATAATTATAAAGCTGAATTACCCTATTGCTTTCAATCTCAAATGAATAGCCTTGGCGAATTTGTTCGGTCTGAATTTTACGATTTAGAGCATATCTTGGATCTGCAACCGGATCAAACTTATCGCATTTATCACCGCAATAACCATGTTAATGATATCCGAATTGATTTTTACTCTGGAGTTATTTGGGTTTACTGGTACAAAGCTTCTACACCAACAGAACTTGATATTCAATCACTTGACCAGTTTTGCAATGAGAAAAAATTTAAGTACGTCATCCGACACATGATCAATCGTGGGCAAGGTGTTGGTGGCAAAGAGCATCAGGATTTGTATTTCAAAGATGCTCCTGAGAAATGGATAGCAAAAGAAAATCAAATCCTGGTTGAGCTAAGACGTGACCAAGGTTTTTCACCAGGGTTATTTCTCGATCAACGCAATAATCGTCAGTACATTTTAAATCAATCTAAAAATAAAACTGTGCTTAATTTGTTTTCTTACACCTCTGCATTTTCTGTTGCAGCAGCATTAGGTCAAGCTCAAATCGTCACTACTGTTGATGCAAGCCCCAATTTTTTAAATTGGTCAAAAGAGAATTTTAAATTGAATCAAATTGAGCCGATAACTCAGGACAATGGAAAACCAAAATATGAGTTTTTTGCTCAAGACAGTCTTTTATTTTTACAAGGCTCTATTAAAAGAAAGCGTCAATGGGATATAATCATTTGCGACCCACCGTCATTTGGCCGCACAAAAACAACAACTTGGAAAATTGAAAAGGACTTAGCTCAGCTGATTGAGCTCATGTGGAAATCACTAACAGTGGGTGGATTTATTTTATTTACATGTAATTTTGAAAAATGGTCATTAGAAGATATTAAAAAAGTATTTAATCAGACCCTGAAGGGGCAAAAATTTTCATTCGAAAATTTACCCATCTATGATTTAGACTTTGAGTTTCCTGATGCTTATGATAATTTGCTAAAAGGACTTATCGTCCGCAAAAAATGAGAACTTCTGTTCATCTAGTCGTCTTTTAGATTCATTATTCTGCTCATCATTACTGGTTCACTAAATGCATTACCTTTTATTATGAATAAAAACAATCAAACCATCTCAAAACAAATCATTCAAACTCTCTTTGTTATTTATTATGTACTTAGCTTTAGCTATACTGTTCACGCTACTAACAGCTGTCAAACTCTATTCGCTGATAAGCTCTACCAACCAATTAAATTAAGCGAATTGTATTCTTCTGATACATTTTTAATGGGGCCAGCATTTCGCGAAATATTTAAAACTGATGCAAATAATAAAATTGACTACGCGAGAGCTGGTGCAATTTGGCAAGAAACTCTAAAAAATTTCTCGGAAGTTGATAAAAATAAAATCAAACGAGATCTGATGAGTAAAAAAATCCAAGGTTCTCGTTTTTACAACAATGATTTTATCTGGAGAATAGATTTACTCATTTTCAGTTTAGATCCAATGTTACTATCCCGTTGGGTTCTAGACACTGAAACGTCGCCTCGATCGTATAAGATGTCATGGCAGCTTGCTGTATTTATTCGATCGTATAATTTAGACTTGGCTTATAAAATGGCTAATCTCGCCATACAAAAATATCCGCAAGCCTTAAAAACACGAATAGCAACACCATTTAACTCAGAACTATCAGGGTTCATAGATATTCTACCGGGCAAACGCTCACTTATGGTCATGATTAAAGCGTTTCTTGGTTTACCGGAAATAGTTGTTGCGCATACTCAAAATGGAAAAATCAACGCAAAATCTCTCATGAATGAAATAGAAAAATTTCAAGTGATAGTTGCAGATCAATTACAAGCCAAGCCAATTATCAACACTCAACAGCAATACGGTGTTATTAAAGAACTACAAAAAATAATTCAAGACTATAAAAAAACACAATCACTAAACCAAAACAATTTAGATTATTTAGTTCTCGATGGCAGTTTTGCGAATGGATTAGCCTTAACTGATCAATCTGATATTGACTTGGCTATTTACGACAAACCACTGAGACAATACGTTAATGACAATCTTATCGCCATACAAGAAAGACTACACAAAACTATGAAATCGCAAGGTTATGCAAATAACCCTCTCAGAATCGAAAATATCGCACAAATACATCCAGAACATTTCTCAACTCTATACTCAGATTTGAATTTTGGCTTTATTGGCACTTTATCATTTAAAATCTCAGCAAATAAAATAGAAGTCGTTGTTTACGATTATCAAAAAAGCACGCCACACAAAGTTGTATTTTCGACTTACGAAATTATTGAGTAATTAAAATCTAGCCACGATCAAGTATATCGCTTGCAGAGTCTAAAGTTCTTAACGCATATTCAGCTTTAAGAATTTCAATTTGTTCTGGAGTGACATCTTCATTTTTGCCAAGTTTGTGCAAACGCGTTTGATAAATTTGGTATAAGCACAGTGCCCCTGCAACAGAAATATTAAAACTTTGAACAAATCCAGGCATCGGGATAATGACTCGCTCATCTGCGGCTTCAAACATTTCTTTAGAGATACCTTGTTTTTCATTACCTAGCACTAAAGCCAAAGGTGTTGAAAAATCAATTTCATGAATTGGTTTTGAAGCTTCAAGCGAAGTCACACAAATACGTATTTTATTTTTTTTGAAATACTCGATAGCTTCTTTAGAAGATTTCCATTTTTTAGTTTCAACCCACTTGTCAGCACCTTGAGTGACTCTTTGTGAATTTTTAAATTTCTCTTGCGTCTCTATCACATGAAAATTTGAAAAACCAAGCCCCTCAGCTGTGCGCATAACAGCGCTAATATTACCACGATCATAGATGCTCTCTAGAACAACAGGAATTGAAAAACATCGCTTCGCTACGACATTTTCGATTTTGCGTTGTCTGTCTGGTGTCAATAAAGGCCAAATCTTAGTTAAAACATTTTCTACTGTAGCAAAATGGCCCGGCTTATATTCTATTTTTTCACTTAGAGGAAAGTGGTTTTGATAAATCACTGTTAAAAGCCCAATTTAGCTAAATCACGCGTAATATTTTTTTGGTGAGCTTCCAAAGTTCCACCACCAATTTCTAATAATTTTGAATCTCTCCAAAGTCTTTCAACAACATATTCCCCAACGTAACCGTAACCACCCAAAACCTGAATAGCACGGTCAGAGACATTCTTAGCCATCGTTGTTGCAACCAGCTTAACCCCATCAGAATCTAAACGATTACCCTCTTTAGTTAAATCAAGTTTACGAGCCGTATCGTATACATAAGCGGCCGCTGCTTTGTATTCAGCGTAAGAATCACCGATGTATTTTTGAATCTGGCCATAAAAATTTAATGGTTTGCCAAAAGCTTCACGCTCGATTGCGTACTTATTCATTATTTGAATTGATCGACGAGCAATTCCTAAACTCATCGCCGCCAAGCCGACGCGTTCAATCTCAAGATTACGCATCATGTGATGCATTGAATCGCCCTCTTGACCAACAAGGCGGTCTGCAGGAATCACGCAATTTTCAAACACAAGCTCAGCTGTGTTTGAAGCCCGCATACCAAGCTTATCCATAATTTTTTGACCGACATAAAAACCAGGGTCATTTTTTTCAACGATAAAAGTTGAAATCAAAGCACGACCATTTTTTTCGCCTGTTTTTGCATAAACCCAAACCATGTCACAAGCTGTTTTATTATCATCAAGAGTTCCGTTAGTAATCCACATCTTACGGCCATTTAAAACGTATTTATCGCCCTTTAGAGTAGCTGTTGTTTTCATACCCAAAACATCAGTTCCATAATCAGGCTCCGACATCGCCATCGCTCCAACAAATTCACCAGATGACAATTTCGGCAAATACTTTTGTTTTTGCGCTTCTGAGCCATTCACCGCTAAGTTATTAACGCACAATAATGAATGCGCCAAATAAGCCAGGCAAAAACCAGGATCACTGGCTGATAATTCTTCATGAACCAAACACACTGCTGAAGCATCTAAGCCAGCTCCACCGTAGTTTTCAGGCACAGTTAAACCGAGTAAACCAAGATCTCCTAATTTACGAAATAACGGTAAATTAAATTGTTCTTGCCGGTCAAAATTGTGCGCTTGCGGTTCAACTTCAGTTTGAACAAAAGATTTCAGTGTATCACGCAACATTTGATGCGTTTCTGACGGATTTGCTAAATCGAATTGTTTTATATCAACATTACTCATATAATTCCTCTCGAAGACTTCAATCGCTTGACTGTAACAAAGTTGTCAGGCGTGATAAAGGAAAATTAAGTTGTCTTTTATAGGATTTTGCTATGAAAACTGGAAATAAAGCCACTATTTTAGGCGTTGGTACCGAACTCACAACTGGTCAAATAGTCAATAAAAACGGCTCATGGATATCTGAAAAACTCATTCCGTATGGAATCGAAACTGCGGCTCACATTGTCGTACCTGATAACCGTGACTTGATTCTCACATCTTTAGATTACGCAGCAACTCAATCTGATTTTATTTTTGTCACGGGTGGACTTGGACCAACAAGTGATGATTTCACACGTGATCTTATTAGTCAGTGGGCAGGTCAAAAACTTATTTTTGACGAGGCCTCTTGGGGACATGTTCAAGTACGCCTAACAAGTCGCGGATTTACCGTTAAAGATATTCAACGCCAACAGTGTTATTTCCCGAATGGCGCAAAAATTTTAACTAATTCGCAAGGCACTGCAAATGGTTTTCAAATGACTGTTGAATCTGCTCATGGCCCCAAAGAAATTTTTGTTTTACCGGGACCGCCTCGTGAAATCGAAGCCATCTGGAATGATTCAATCGTTAAGTGGCTTTTTGTGAAAACGCAATTATTTGATAAAAAAATAACGCAATCATGGGATACTTTAGGCGTTGGCGAATCTGATGTGGCTGTTCTCGTTGAAAAATGCTTTGAAAACAAATGGTCCGATTTGCAATACGATTTGGGCTACCGCGTTCATTTACCTTATGTTGAAGTTAAATTTTCTTACATGAAATCACAAGAAAATTTTGCCAAAGCTATTACAGAAAAAATTGATACCGCACTTAAAGACATAACTATTTTGCGCCAATTTCAAGATATTGCGCAAATTTTTTCACATCTAACTTGCAAAGCTGATTTTGCATTTTACGACTTTGTGAGTGGTGGTTATCTGCATGGACGTCTTTCCTCACATTTAAAAAAATATACCAACTGGATGTGGAAAGAGTCTGCAACGGGTATCGATGCTGATTTTTTCAATGATGAAGAAAACTTTTTAGCGCTCTTGCCAAATAATGAAAGTAATCATAAAGCCATTATTATGTTTAATTATAATGGATCTAGTAAAAGTGTTGAAATAGAAGCCCCTATGACATCCCCCTTAATGACCGAAAGAAGAAAACAATACTTTGCCGAAATGGCCTTAATTCAGTTTGTGAGTAACTTTAAAATGTAGATTTTGTGACAACTGTGTCAAAAATCATACTGATCACTTGATCTCTGAAAAAAACTAGTGCTACCCTATCTTGGAATTATTTCGTTGAGTTATTTCAATTCAACGAGATTTTTTTTAATTTAACTTTTGTTAAAGCCTGTCTCAAGTTTTTCTAAATAGTCTGTCTCGATTATTTAGAGAAATACACAAGATTCGGTTCTGACAGAAGTCTACAAGGAGCAAAAATGCAAACACAAACAGAAGTTCAACCAAACTCTGCTATGAACGCCCGTCTAACAGCGTTCAAATCAGCAATACACACGAAAACAACGACAATGGAAAAAATTAAAGATCAATTCGGCAAAGAATCTCCAGTATCGGATTACTTTGGATGCATGACATTTGGCCTCGCTCAAATGCGCGAAAAACTGCCTAAGGATGCTTATGCGCATTTACTTAAAACTCTTGATCAAGGCAAAAAACTTCCAAAAGAAACAGCGGAAGCAGTCGCTTCGGCTGTTAAAGAATGGGCAGTAGCTAAAGGTGTTACGCACTTTTGTCACTGGTTTCAACCAATGACTGGAACAACAGCTGAAAAGCATGATGCCTTTATCTCGATTCAACATGCTAACCACTCTGAACTACGAGTTATCGAAAGATTCACTGGATCGCAATTGATTCAAGGCGAACCAGATGCTTCATCTTTTCCATCAGGTGGAATGAGATCAACTTTCGAAGCACGTGGTTACACAGCGTGGGATCCTTCATCACCATTATTTATTATCGAAGAAGCAAATGGCAAAACGCTTTGTATACCAACGGTATTTTTTGGTTATCATGGTCAAGCTCTTGATAATAAAACCCCACTTTTAAGATCAACTGAAGCCATCTCAAACGCAGGATGCGAATTTTTAAAACTCATCGGAGACGTTGATGTTAAGAAAATTCACACTACTCTGGGCGTTGAACAAGAGTATTTTTTAGTTGATAAAAACTTTGTTGCCATGAGACCTGACATCGTCATGACTGGCCGTACACTTCTTGGCTCCGCACCTGCTCGTGGTCAACAATTAGAAGATCACTATTTTGGCGCAATTCCATCACGTATTAAGCAGTATATGCAAGAAGTTGAGTTTGAACTTTATAAACTTGGTGTACCAATTAAAACGCGTCACAACGAAGTTGCACCAAGCCAATTCGAAGTTGCCCCTATTTTTGAAGATACTAATATTGCCTCTGACCACAATTTACTGACTATGGATGTCTTAAAACGAATTGCTTTAAAGCATGGACTGGTCTGTATTTTACATGAAAAACCATTTGCTGGAGTTAATGGTTCTGGTAAACACAACAATTGGTCAATGGCTAACGACAAAGGTGAAAATTTACTTGAACCAGGAAATACGCCACACCAAAATATTCGCTTCTTAGCTTGCTTAGCTGTTGTTTTAAAAGGTGTTTATGACAATTCTGCAGCACTACGTGCCGCAATTGCTTCACCGGGAAATGATCACCGCCTTGGTGCAAATGAAGCTCCACCTGCAATTATTTCAGTTTTTTTAGGTAGCTTACTTGAAGACATCTTAAATTCAATAGAAGGTGGCAAAGCACTTAAAGCGACAGATCAACAAATTATTGATCTTGGCGTTAACAAGATCCCGAATGTTTCTAAAGACTACACTGATCGCAACCGCACATCGCCATTTGCATTTACTGGCAATAAGTTTGAATTTCGAGCTGTTGGCTCAACACAAAATGTTGCTGTCCCAATGTCGATTTTAAATGCTGCTATCGCTAAAAGTTTTAACGAATGCACGGCTCGATTAAAAGAACTTTTGAAAAAGAAAAAACGTGACGAAGCCATTATGGAACTCGTTCGTCAAGTTGTTAAAGAAACAAAAAATATTCGTTTCAGCGGTAATGGTTATTCTGACGAATGGAAATCTGAAGCTAAAAAGCGTGGTTTGCCAATTTTGAGTAACTCTCCTGCAGCATTAGAAGTTTTCAAAGATAAAAAATTAATGCAATTTTTAGTTGAAACAAATGTTTTAACTCAAGAAGAAATTAATTCTCGCTACCATATTGCAGTAGAACGCTACGTAAAAACTCTTGATATCGAGCATCTGAGTTTGATCGAATTAGCCGAAACATATGTTGTTCCAGCAATCGAAAAGCAATTTGCTTTGTTAGCCCAAGCCCACGAAGCTATTCCTTCGAAGGCAACTGCTAAATTACACGAAGGACGCTTGGCAAATCTTGATAAAGTTTTCGGGCAAGTTTTAACAGAACTTGAGAAATTCAAAGCAATGGTTGAAAAATCTAAGAAATCCCATGATGAAGAAAAAAGAATGTGGGACATCGCTGACAATTTACAAACTCAAGCTGTGAAACTTAGAACTGCTTGTGATGAAGCAGAAAAATTAGTAGCTGACGATTTATGGCCACTACCTAAATATCGTGAAATGTTACTTGCTAATACGCTTGCTTAAGCGAACTTTGAAAAACTAAAAAAGGGAGATCAAGTTGATCTCCCTTTTTTAATGATTTAACTTGAGCATGCCGATGTTGTTCCGCAATTTAAACATTTATAACAACCTGACTCCAAAACTGTATCACCACCGCAAATGCTACACTGAGGGAACAAACTCTTCACCGATCTTGAACCGTTCTTCTGATTGAGTGGTTGAACAAACTTGCTGCCATCGCGATATAAGGCAACTGCTTTTAATCCTAAACGCCAAGCTTTTATATAAATCTTAGAGACATCATCAACTGTCGCGTTTTCAGGAATATTAACTGTTTTCGATATAGCACCTGAAATAAAAGGTTGCACTGCAGACATCATATTTAAATGTGCATCTGCAGATAAAATATCTTGCCCGTTTCCAATAGTACCTGCTGCCGTAAAAAATATTTTTTGATGTTGAGGGTGTATTAATTCAAAAAAATTTTGACCCAATTGAATTCTATTTTTAATAGCGGTAATTGTTTGTTCGTCATACCCCAAATTTCGAATGACATACTCTACCGTCTGATTAACAAATTTTATTGTGTTCCCTCCAGTTAATTTTTTATACTTTATAAGAGAGTATTCTGGTTCTATCCCAGTTGTATCACAATCCATAACGAGACCTATAGTTCCTGTAGGTGCAATCACAGTAACTTGTGAATTACGATACCCATATATTTCTCCCCGCTGAATAACGTCATCCCAAAGATCATGACACAATATTTTTAGATCGACAGGAATCAACGACCAATCAACTTTCTTTAAATTTTCGCGATGTAAATTCATGACTTTTAACATAGATTTTTTATTTTTTTTAAAACCGCGAAATGAACCTTTTTTTTCGGCTATCTCAGAACTCGTATAGTAGGCCATACCGGTCATTAATGCTGAAATGACACTCGCCCATGCACAAGCCTGTGGACTGTCATAGGATAGACCCATACGCATAAAAACACTGCCAAGATTTGCAAATCCAAGCCCAAGAGGTCGATAATCATGTGAATTCTGGGCAATTTTTTCAGTTGGATAACTTGAATAATCCACCAAAGAATCTTGAGCTAATATAAATGTTTTTACTGCATGCAGAAAATCTTGAACTTGAAATTCAGATCCTCGAAAAAAATGAACCAAGTTAAGTGATGCTAAATTGCACGCTGAGTTATCAAGAAACATATATTCAGAACAAGGGTTGCTGGCCCTAATTGTATCTGTCATTGGACATGTATGATACTTTTGGATCGTCGATTCAAACTGAATACCCGGATCAGCACATGACCAAGCTGAATAACATAGGGATTCCCATAATTCAGAAGCTTTAACTTTTTTAATAACTTTTCCGTCAGTGCGAGCAGTTAATGCCCACATTTTCTTTTGAATAACAGAATTCATAAATTTATCAGACAGACGAACTGAATTATTTGCATTTTGACCAGAAATAGTGTGATAAGCCTCGCCATCAATATCTGCAGAATACCCAGATGCAATCAGAACTTTTGCTTTTTTTTCTTCTTTCATTTTCCATTCTATAAAATCAGAAATTTCAGGATGATCATCATCTAGACAAACCATTTTGGCAGCTCGTCTTGTAGTACCACCAGATTTGATCGCACCGGCGGATTTATCTAAAACTTCTAAAAATGAAATAAGCCCTGAACTTGTGCCACCTGTATGTAATTTTTCATATTTACTACGTAAAACTGAAAAATTTGTTCCTGATCCCGAACCGTATTTAAATAATTTAGCCTCTGTTTTTACAAGCTCAAAAATAGACTCTAAATTGTCATCTACCGACTGTATAAAACAAGCTGAACACTGCGGATTTCGATAAGCATCATGGACAACCTTGATTTTTTCAGATTTAAGGTCATAAACATAATGCTGGCTATTGGATTTTAATTTATAAGCTTCATGCAAACCGCAGTTGAACCATACAGGTGAGTTAAAACTACCCGATTGATTTAATAAATGAAATTTAATTTCCGCTATAAATTCATTTAACTCTGATGCAGAATCAAAAATACTATTTTGTTGCGTGGCCGTCCTAATTCCCATCAAAACTCGATCCACGAGTTGCGTAATTGAGTTTTCTTTTTTTTCAGTTTTTCGAAAATATTTGCTAGCAGCTATATCAACTGCAGTTTGACTCCAATGAACAGGAACTTTAATTCCTTTCATTTTAAAAAGCGTCGAGCCATCCTTTGAAAGAATATGTGAGTTTACTTTTTTAAATTTAAACGCTTTTAACAAATGCGCTTTCAAAGGAAGAAAAAAAGGATCTTGTTGTTTATGGGAACGTTTTTTAGTTTTAATCTTGGCCATACTTAATTAGAATTGAAATATTGAACACAAACAATATAATTTGAATCAACCTAAAAACTCTATGCGCTAATGCAAATTCAATCTAGACAAAAAAAGAAAAGCCTGCTGAACTTATGTTAGATCATGAAATAACACATGACTTAGGAGGCTTTATGTTCACTCAGTTTTTACGACCTTTTGTTGTCGCGATCGGTTTAACATTGACTGCTAATTTTTCTTTTGCGCAGCCAGGCTCATTAGATATCGCCGTTGATTCACAAGGCTACTCAGCGCAAGGACGTCAGTATTATAACTTTGGCATTGTCTGGCTAAACACCCGACAGGCCGTGAGATACACTGTGACAAACACCGGCGATCAGCCACTCGTTTTTAAACAAGCTCGAATTTCGGGATCTGCTTTTGATGCTTACCACAATTGTTCAAAAGGCCTACAGCCACAAGAAAAATGTAGCTTCACTGTCACTTTTTGGCCTGCGTTTGAAGGACTGTATAGCGGTACATTCGTTTTAAGCTTTACTGAGGACCGTGTTATAGTCGATTTATGGGGCGAAGGCCGTAGAATGTAATTTAACAAAGCCCAAGATGCTAAGCTTGGGCTAGCTTTAGAATTTAATTTATGTTATTATAAATCTTGTATGATACAGATTTCAGAAAACGCAGCTCGTAAGCTTGCATCCTTAAAACAAGAAGAAGGTCACCCTGAATCAGCTCCCCTACGTGTTGAAGTCAAAAAGGGTGGATGCTCTGGATTATCTTATAAAATGGATTTTAGTTCAGATCAGCGCCAAGGCGATCAGATATTTGAATCCAACGGACAAAGAATAATAGTCGATGGGCAAAGTTTGCTTTATCTCATTGGAATGACACTTGAATATTCGGGTGGACTCAATGGCAAAGGGTTTGTTTTTGATAACCCAAATGCGACAAAAAACTGTGGTTGTGGCTCTAGTTTCAACGTATAGATATCTTTAATTGACTTTACTAATAAATAAAACTACATTGAGTTTTGTCTTAACCATCTAGTTAATCTAGAAACCTCAACTGTATATAGCCTTGAATTAAGTTGTCTTATCTTCATCGAATAAACTTTTGACAGTCCTAAATTATTTTCACCCTAGTTCGTCGTTACAGGCTAAATAGCAAGAATGTGGATATATTGCTTTACTATTAAACACGAGACGTGAGAATCTCGCCACTCATTCAAATCAAAGGAACATATTGTGAATACCGAAAATACTGTGATACCAGCTTCGCCAGAATCTATCGATGGCGGACGATCTTCAAAACAAGAAGATACTGATTCAACAACAAATCTTGAAACTACAACTGAAAATATTAACGATTTTGCCGAATTTGCACTTTCTCCGGAAGTTCAAAAAGCTTTATCTAAACTTAAATTTACAAAAGCAACGCCAGTTCAAAAGGCTTGTATCCCTTACTTGCTTGACAACGATTCTGATATCGTGGCCCTTGCTAAAACTGGAACTGGTAAAACTGCCGCATTTGGTTTACCACTTGTTGAAAAGCTTTATCCGCAAAATGGCTTACAAGCTCTTGTGTTATGCCCAACGCGCGAACTTGCACAACAAGTTG
This sequence comes from Pseudobdellovibrio sp., assembly GCA_046293015.1. Classification (GTDB taxonomy): domain Bacteria; phylum Bdellovibrionota; class Bdellovibrionia; order Bdellovibrionales; family Bdellovibrionaceae; genus Pseudobdellovibrio. The sequence continues at coordinate 46,596 of JBKBPU010000013.1, read as the reverse complement.
CTTTAAATCTTAGAAACTTTGCTGAGTTCAAAAAATTAAAAGTAACAACTGTTGTCGGTGGGGAATCCTACGACAAACAAATTAGAGCTCTTAGTGCTAAACCTGAAATTTTAGTCAGCACGCCAGGTCGTTTAGTTGATCTTATGGAACAAAAAATAGTTAACTTACAAGATGTTAAGTATTTAGTGCTAGATGAAGCTGATGAAATGTTATCTTTTGGGTTTCAAGAAGCTCTTGAAACAATTTGGGATGCAACATCTAACCAAGATTTAAAAACTTGGTTGTTTTCAGCGACAATGTCAAAAATGATCCGTAACTTAGCTGGTAAGTATTTAAAAAGTGCTCACGAAGTTACATTAAATACAAAAGCAGAAAAAATCTTAGTTGATTCTTATGCTTGTGTCATATTCGAAGAAGACAAAGAAGATGCCTTATCTTTATTAATCAAAAATGAACCTGAGTTCTACGGTATTATTTTTGCGACAACTAAAAAACAAGTTGCTGAGTTAGAAATTAAATTACGTAGCTTAGGTCTTGATGTTGACAGCTTACACGGTGACAAAGTTCAAGCTGAGCGTACGCGCACAGTTGAACGTATGAAATCACGTCGCACTAAAATATTAGTTGCAACTGACGTCGCAGCTCGCGGCTTAGATATTCAAGATTTAACTCACGTTGTGAATTTTGAGATCCCATGGGATGTTGAAACTTATACTCACCGTATTGGCCGTACAGCACGTGCAGGTAAAGCTGGTACAGTTTGGACAATGGTTAAACCAAAAGAAAGTCCGAAACTTGCTAGATTTGAAAAAGCATTGGGATTACAGTTTAAAAACTTAAGAATTCCTTTAGTTGAAGAAGTTCAAGTTGCGCAAAAAGTAAAATGGATCAAAGAAATCGCTCAAAGAAAAATGCGCGAAACTGATCTAGCTAAATTTGAAAAAGCAATAGCGGCAATTGATAACCCTGAATTAAAATTAGCTGAATTACCTGCTGATGCCAAAACATGGCTTATCAAAGCAATCGACTTTTTTGGTCAAGGCGAAGAACTTCGCATGAAGCAACCACGCGCTCTTGAATTACGTGCTCGCGGTGATTATAGCTCAAGTGATCGTGGTGGCGATTACGAACGTGGTAGTGAACGTCGCGGCGGCGGTGGTCGATCGTTTGGTGGTCGTGGCGGTGGTGGTTACTCACAACGTCGTGATCGTAGTGACAGATCGGATCGTGGTGATGAGCGCTCTAGTCGTGGCGATGGTGGTGGATATCGATCGAACGATCGTAAATCTGATGGCGGCTCTGGATCTCGCTGGGGATTTAACAAATCGAGCAGTGGATCAGGTTCTTCATCACGTGATGGAGGCAGCGGCTCTGGTGATTATTCTCGCGGATTTCGTGGAGGTCGCTCGGGGTCAGGTGGCGGTGGATCACGTAAATTTGGCGGAAATCGCAATCGCTCAGCTGAATAAAAATACTCTTCATACATTTTGTTAAAAATTAAAAAAGGCCTTAAAAGGCCTTTTTTAATTTGCGAACTGTTAAAACCTCATCCATTATCAGTTTAATGAAACACAATTTTTTCACAACGCTTATTTGGATTTGTATTTTGAGTCAACTCTCTCAAGCAAAAACTTATTCTTTAGAGTTAACACCACATAGACAACAATACTCACCACAGAACTCTATTTTATCAGAAAAAATCAATTGGCATATTCGAAGCCTAAATTTAGAAACAATATGGCAGAAAACACGTGGAGCTGGAGTTACTATAGCCATCTTAGATACAGGTTTAAATGATCCCAATCATATTTTAAGTTCAAAAATAATAGATCAAAAAAATTTTTTTAATTCTAAAAATAATGATACTCGTGATGTTTACGGGCACGGAACTTCGGTCACAGGAATAATCACAGGATTTGATCGACAGAATCTTAACTTTATCTCAATTGCGCCTGAATCAAATGTTCTAATCGCAAAAGTCAGCGATGATCAGGGGACTACTCAATCTAAGGCGCTATCTGATGCTATCATTTGGGCTGCCGATCGTGGCGCTCGTATTGTAAGCGTGAGTTACTCAATCGTGGGTCTTGATCCTGAAATTGAAAAAGCAGCACAGTATTTATATTCAAAAGGTGGCCTAGTCGTTCACTCAACAGGTAATTCTGGAATTGAAATAAATCGAAAAAACTCAGCCTTTTTATTGGCTGTTGGTGCTTCAAATTTAGATTTCAAAAGAGCCAAGTTTTCTAACTATGGCGAGATATTAGATATCGTAGCTCCTGGTGTTGATCTTTATACATTATCCCACACAAATCAGTATACTTTTGAATCAGGCACTTCTTTTGCGACCCCACTAGTTTCTGCTATCTTGGCTTTAGCTATAAGCTGTAATCCACATATCTCTGTTACTGATCTTGTAGCTGCTACTTTTCAAACTCAGTCTGAGGCTAATCAATGCATTTGGAATAAAGAAATTGGTTGGGGTATTATCAATCCAAAAATATTGTTTGAGAACAAATTGTTTTCAGATTGCAAACTGAAATCTGATATGAGCTCCTTGTATTGAGCCATCAGTCGCAATGAGATTATTCGCAATTAATTGGCCACCATGAGATTCACAAATTCTTTTCATGATAACAGATCCCAACCCAAGAGAAAGTTTATTTTGATTTAATTGAACTGTTCCAATATAAGTTACTAATTTTTTAGTGTTTTTGCATAAACACATAATTTTATTTTAAATTTCAACTTAAAACCATAATTTGCTAAAATAACTTTAATGAGTAAAAAATTTAACCTTTTTATTGGAATAGATCAAACGGGTGCAACCAATAAAAACGGTAAACCTAAAAGCCTACCTGTTTGCTTGATTTACAAAAATATAATTTATCCAAACCTCTGGCTCTCTGACTTAAAATTCGAATCTCTGGGTCAGCTTATACAAAAAACGCTCAATATCAAGGTAGATCACCTTAACAGCCTTAGACCACTTATTCTAATAGATTCAGTTTTTACACTACCAAGCGAGTTAAAAATAACTCATCATCAATTATTGACCAGATCCAACACATATAAATATAATAATAAATCTTTTGGTGCTGTGACAGCTTTTAATTTTTTTAATTCTTTTTTAATTCATGGTCTAACAGCTTTGCCTCAAAGAAAAATTGAACTTAAACTTAAAGCTAACTCTGTGTTTAAATTAAAACCTTTTCAAAGAAACATCGGATGCGGATCGTATCGAGTGCTTAAAGAACTTTCTGCTGATCGGAATTGGTTTAAACTGTGGCCAATCGATAAAAAACAAAATGCATGGGCTACAATTGCAGAAGGATATCCGAGCTTTTACTGGAAAACGCTTTTCAATTTGAAAAATCGTCCACAAAAAAAATCGTTTAAATTCAAAAATACTATTTTTAATTTCAAAACTACAGATCATATGGATGCATTTGTGTTAGCAATAGCGGCTCAAAAATACAATAAACTCGTATGGCTAATACCCAATGCTATATCACAAAAAGAGGGCTGGGTTTTGGGTGTTACGTAATGCTCAAATCTTTAATGTCACTCGTTTCATATCCTGAATTAGACATGGTCTTTTACCTGCTATATAGTTACAAAATACGTCTGTGATTGAATTTTATACGCTCAATAAACAACTATTAAAAATATACATTAACTCATGTTGGCTCATTTTTAGCAAAAATGAATATACTGGAGAAATCAGGAACGTGATAAAGATTAAACTGTCAATACTTTTGACACTCATTTTATTAACTCAATTTTTACATGCTGGTACTCTTGAATGTACTGATTTGTTTAATCGAAGTTCTCAAAATTTACTGAGCATGCAATCACATTATATAGGTGAAAATCTAGGTCATTATTATGACAAATTGACAAAAAAATATTGGAAAGTTCACTACTTTTCAGATGCAGAACTTGAAAGCTTAACGCTAACTATTCGTGAATCTGCAATATACAACTTTAAAAAAGAAAAATACTCAACTGAATTTGATCCTGAACTTGGAACTTACAAAGAAGCCTTAGTCGTACTTACAGCAGAAAAAAAATTGCTTATATTACCTTATGAAGCTCGAGGTGTATACCATCACTCTTCCTTGAGTCGCGGACAAAAGGTTTTATTTGCTGGAACAATAACTATAGCCAACGGGCAAATTATTAGCCTGACTGATTTATCTGGTCATTACAAACCATCATTTGAATCTCTCATATATTTTATAAAACATCTTGAATCATATCATTTAGACTTAAGACAAACTCTTATTTCTGGATTCAATGTCTATCATAAAACTCGCCAACACTCATTAACATACAATGAATTAAAAAAACTCTTTAAGTTTGATTTTAACGATTATTATTAAACTGCAAAATTGTCGTGCTAGTTAATAAAATTAAAGCTCCAACGATTTGTATAGTATTAATTGGCTTGTTTAAAAAAATCCAATTAATTAAAATAGCACTCACTGGAAAAAAAAGTTCCGCTAACGCTACAACACGAGCAGATAAGCTTTGAACACCTTTATAATAGAAATACATTCCAATTAGTCCGGATAACAAAACCATCAAGAAAATTTTTGATACGTGATTAAAATCTAAGCTCCATGTTTGATCGGCACTTAAAAAGATCAATAAAACAAGCGCAATCAATCCATAAAAAAAACGTCCAAACATAATCTGTTCAACTGATAATTTCTCACGATCTAGTTTTTTACCAAAAACTGTTGAAGCACCCCAACTTACAACAGACAAAACGACTAAGCCATAGCCAAATAGCTGAGACTGATTCATCAAATTTTTTGAATTTTGAAATAAATTAATGCTATTGATAAGGTCAGTCCAAGAGATCAAAAGCGCACCAAAGATTGAGAGCAATCCCAACTTTAAAAAATGTTTTGGTATCGTTTCGTTTAAAACTAATCGAGCTAGAATAATGGCAACGATTGGCTGTAACTTTTGAAGAACAATAACAAGTGATGGATTAACAATAGAAAAAGCTTGCGTAAAAGCCAACGTACCTAGTGCCGAACCACAGCAGCCGATGATTAAAAAACTGAAAAAATGTTTTTTTAAAAAATCAACTTTTTGCTTTTTGATAAAAATAAAAATTAGAAAAATTAGTACTAATATTAGATGTTCAATGAAAACGATTTGACTGGCTTGAACACCTGAAAAAAGTAATGGATAACGAATGAGTGTATCGAGTGACCAAAAAATTGTAGCCAGCACAATAAAGAGCACACCCATACTGTTCCTATTTTTTATCAGTTGATTTATCTTTCTCAGTTAAGATCATAGTGTCTTGTTTTGCATGAATATCTTTTTGATCTTTAACTTTCACGCCTTTAATCTTTTTTTGTGATTCGGTTTTTGTTAGTTGTTCGGTTAAATCAACAGTAATCGAACCAAAACATCTAACCTGACAACTCAATCTTCGACCATCTAAATGATAACTTGTACCAATCAAATTCAGTTCAGCTTTTGTCGGTTCAGGAATTGAATCCATCCCTTCGACGATTTTAACTCTACATTCTGAGCATGACGGAACGCCATTGCAAATCGATTTAATTTTAATGCTATTTTCAGTTGCCAACTGCAGCAAGCTTTTCTGGGGATCGACTGGTATTTCAACACCTGAAGGTAAAAATTTAATTCTCATATTACATACCTTTAGTTTTTTAAAACTATTTAACTTTAATTTTGATAAACTTTTTCTTACCTGCTTTAAGGATTAACTCATCACCTGATTTCAGAGAAAGTTTCAACTTAGCATCAGAGACTTTTTCCTGATTAATACTAACACCGCCACCTTGTATCAGTCGTGTCGCTTCACTATTTGAAGTTGCAAACGCAACTTTGGTCAACATCTGTACAATTCCGATCTCTTGAGGATCAAAATCAGATTCTTCAATTTGATCAGGCAAACCTTTATCGACAAAAATTCTATTAAACTCATCAACTGCACTTTGAGCCGCAGCTTGCGAGTGAAAACGTGCGACCAAAAATTTAGCTAAATTCACTTTAACTTCACGTGGATGCTTTACACCTGATGCTACATCTGCTTTAAGCTGCAAAACTTCTTGCGGACGCATATCTGTCAATAGCTCATAGTAGCGAAACATTAATTCATCAGATACACGCATTGTTTTACCGAATATATCTTTAGGGCTTTCGTTAACTCCAATGTAATTGTCTAAAGACTTAGACATTTTATTAACACCATCAAGTCCTTCTAAAATCGGCATCGTCAATATACACTGTTGTTCTTGACCGTATGATTGCTGTAAATCACGACCAACAAGTAAATTGAACTTTTGATCAGTACCCCCAAGCTCTAAATCAGTTTGCAAAGCAACTGAATCATAACCCTGACATAATGGATATAAAAATTCATGAATTGAAATCGGTGTACCTGATTTGTAACGTTTAGTAAAATCGTCACGTTCAAGCATTCGAGCTACTGTGTACTGCGCCGATAACTTAATAAAATCTATCGATGTTAATTTTAATAACCAGGAAGAGTTATAAACAATCTCTGTTTTATCTGGATCTAAAATTTTAAAGATTTGCTCGGCATATGACTTAGCATTTGCATCGATTTCCTCACGAGATAAAATAGGTCTGGTCGTATTTTTACCAGTTGGGTCACCAATTAAGGCCGTAAAGTCACCGATCAGAAACTGAATATGATGACCTAAATCTTGCAAAACTTTAAGTTTATTAATAACAACCGTGTGACCCAAATGAATATCAGGTCTATTTGGGTCAGCGCCTAATTTAATCTTAAGCGGTTTTTTTTGAGCAGCACTTTTACGCAACTTCTTTAAAAAATCCTGATCCGATATAAAATCAACAGTTCCAAACTTAATAATTTCAAGTTGTTCTTCTGCTGGTAAAAATTGATGACTCATTTTTCAATCCTTGATCTTCAAAAACCTTAGCGAGCAATTTCTACAGCTCTTGATTCACGCACAACTGTGACTCGAACAGCTCCAGCATGTGGCATTTCACGCTCAATTTTCTTAACAATGTCACGCGCAAGTACGACTGTTTGATCATCCGTTACACGTGAACTTTCAACAAGAACACGCATTTCACGACCTGCTTGAACTGCGACAGACTTAATGACCCCGTCAAATGAATTCGCAATACTCTCTAAATCTTTTAAGCGATTGACGAAACTATCCATTTGCGGACGACGAGCACCTGGACGAGCGTTTGATAAAATATTTGCAGAGTGAACAATCCAAGCAAGTACTGATGTATGTTTATCTTCATCATGATGGGCTTGAATAGCATGACAAACTTCTTCTGATTCACCAAATTTTTTAGCTAATTCAGCACCAACAGAGGCATGATGACCTTCCATCGTGTGATCTGCAGCTAATCCTATGTCATGTAATAAGCCGGCTCGTTTTGCAAGTTTAACATTGTAACCAAGCTCTGAAGCCAACAAACCAGATATGTATGAAACTTCCATCGAGTGATTTAAAGCATTTTGAGCATGTGTATTTCTGTATTTTAGAGCGCCCAGGTATTTAACCAGTTCACCGTGTAGACCAGTAACACCAAGTTCAACTACGGCTTTATCGCCTTCTTCTTTCATAGATTTTTGTAATTCGATTTTTTGTTTTTCAACAACTTCTTCGATGCGCGCCGGATGAACACGACCATCTTCCATTAATTTATCAATGGTCCGACGAGCTAATTCACGACGAATCGGATCAAACCCTGAAATGACAATAGTTTCAGGCGTATCATCAACAATCAAATCAACACCACAAAGTGCTTCCAATGTTCGAATATTACGACCTTCACGACCGATGATTTTACCTTTCATCTCGTCTGAAGTTAAACTCATCACAGAAACTGTTCTCTCTGAAGTGTATTCTGATGCAAATCTCGCCAGTGCGCGTGCGATAACTTGTCTCGATTTTTTATCAGCTTCTTTGTGGGCTTGTTCTTCAATTTCAGCAATTTTACTTGCGGCTTCATTTTTAGCTGTTTCTTCTAAGACTTGAAAAAGTTCACGTTTAGCTTGTTCTTGCGACATTCCAGCTACATTTTCTAATTTACTTTGTACAAATTTGATCTGTTCTTGTGTTGATTTTTCAAGTTCTTTTAAACGCGATTCTGAAATGTTAATGCGCTCTTGACGATCCTTAAGCGATCTTTCGAATTTTTCATTTTCATCAACTCTTTGCCGATGTTGATCTTCGATTTCTTTTAAACGTCTTTCTAATTGCGACTCTTTATTTTTTAATTGTGCTTTTTGTTTATTGATTTCTGTTTCAACATTTTTACGTGCTTTTGTTTCAAAATCTTTAGACTTCGTTTCTGAGTCTTTCTTAATTTTGGCAGCTTCAGATTTTGCTTTATTTATAATTTTGTCAGCTTCTGATTTCGCTGTTTTTTTTGTGTTTGATTCATGAATGCGATAAGCTGCAAATACCGCAAAGGCTCCAACAATAAGTCCGACAACGGCAGATATAACCAGTTCCATTATTTAGAATTCTCCTGTTTGTGAATTTTATCAATTTTATATACTTGTTTTTCGGTAATAACATAATCCATACACAAATCATGTGATTCATATGGCACATTATTTAAAAAATTAATTTCATAACAAAGTCCAATCTTAGGACCTTGGAACTTCTGAAACGACTTGTCGTAATACCCCATACCACGACCTAGACGATGACCAGATTTATTAAACGCTAAGCCAGGTATAATTAGACCCGCAATATCCTGTATTTCAATTTTTTGACCAACAACCGGCTCACGAACGCATAAAGAGGAAACTTTCCATTGCTCTACATTTGAGTAAAACTGCAAAGTATCATCTTGAGTTAATGGATAGGCTATCTGCAAATGCGGCTCTAAGACAGTCTCTATAACTTCGAAATTGACTTGCGGCTCAGTTCCCAGCGCTTGATAAGAACCCCAGATTTGAGATTTTTGTTGGTTGATAAAGTCATTATTTTTTAAAAAATGAATCAGGTTTAATTGAATACTTAATGAATGCGCTTGTACGGTCTCAGGAGACATGACCATAATTTGATTTTTAATAAATTTTCTAAAATCTTTTTTTAAAGATTTATAATCAATAGCATTCACGTAGGGGCTCCAAAACAAAATTTAATTCAAGTTTGTTTTGCTAGCTTTAGTATTTTCAATTTCTTGAGCCAATTTTAAGGCCTTATTTTCAAGTTTAGTCAGTTCATCCTGAGCGCGTCTTTTCAAAAGAATCATTTCTTCCGCAATATTGAGAGAAGCTAGTACGGCTGCATTTTGAAATGAAGAATTTTTTGTAACTTTGAGTGCCTCTGTAACTTTGTGATTAACGTATTCAATCAACTGATTGAGCGTTTCATCATCATGAGATGATTTGATTTTATATGGGACTCCTGCAATTTTAAAATCAATTGTTTTACTCACTCTAAATCTCGCTATTTATCGCTCTAAAGCTCTTACTGAACTGTTTCCTACTAAACACCCATTTACTTTTAATAAACTAGTGTTCTGAACTTGAAATTTAAAAATTCCAAAGTTAACAATAACTTACATTCAGTATAGAGGTATTCAGAACCCACACACAAGACATTTTCTTGATATTTTACGATCTAATTTTCGAGCAAAAACAAACCTCACTCGCAGACTTTTTTTCGCAGCTAAGCTCTTGCTTATCTTTTGAGATAATCGCTCTTAGCTTAGTAATTTCACCCGCACGCACACTATATTCTATAACAAGACCATTTTCTCTTTTTTCAGTATAATCAGCCCACTCTTCTTGTATTCGCGTGTTTAATGTCATCTGCTTAATCTTACCACGAACTGTTGTTAACTTATGCTTCGCATCAATTGATTTTGGTTGCGCCGTACCATCCTCATCAATTCGAAACCAAGTTATTTTATTCTGGCTAACCTTTAATTTATATATTTCATCATTAGCTTTATAAATAACCTCAGCCGCATTGGTTACTTCATTTAACAAAATAAATTGTCTATCAAGGGATGCATACAAATTTTTAAATGAATCAATTTTTTTTAAGTTCTTTAATTGTGGAAAACACTTACTAATTTGATCCTGCAAAACAGACATCTCCTGTTGCTTATTGATTTTAACAGACTTCGGACCAGCAATAAGATTATCAATAATATCATCGTCGATACGAGATGCTTGGCTGCTAACCACTCCACACATCAATAAAGACACTAAAAAAATGCTTAAACCAAACATAAAGCTCATCAAAATAAACCAAATCCTTATTCTAACCTAAAATGGACTCAATATATTCTTGGGGCTCGAATACTTTTAAATCACCGATTTTTTCACCTAAACCGACTAACCGAATAGGTTTTGCTAGCTGATCAACAACACCAAGAGCAACGCCACCCTTAGCTGTACCATCCATTTTCGTTAAAATGATCCCTGTGATTTCTAAGGCTTTATTAAATTCTTGAGCTTGATTTAAGGCATTTTGTCCAGAATTAGCATCTAACACAATCCAAGTTTCATGAGGAGCATCAGTAATCACTTTACTCATCACACGTTTAACTTTTTTAAGTTCATCCATAAGGTGAGCTTGTGTGTGCAACCGGCCTGCGGTATCTAAAATAACATAATCATAACTCTGAGCTTTAGCTTTACTAACGGCATCGAATGCCACAGCCGCAGGATCAGTCACATGATCAGGCCAAAAGATTTCAACATGGCCCTTGGATGAAGCCGCGCGATCTGTCCAGACTTTAAGTTGTCCACCAGCTGCAGCTCTAAATGTATCACCAGCGGCAACTAAAACTTTAAAACCTTGATGCGCTAATTGCGCTGTCATTTTACCAATCGATGTTGTCTTGCCAGCACCATTAACACCAACAACCATCAATACAATAGGTTCATTTTGCTTACTTGGTAACAATTCTGAAACTAATTTACTATTTTTTTGTGATTCATGTATTTGAATCAGTATATCTTGCATTTGTTTAGCCAAAGCATTTTTAACTTTATCAAGATTAGCCATATCCGAAGAGGATAATTCTTGTTCAACTTGCGATAATAATTTTTGAACAGTTTTAGGTCCTAAGTCACTTGTATAAAGAACTTCTTCGATCTCTTCGATGACTTTTTTCTTATCTTGATTTGAAAAGGCAGATTTAATTCGACCAAAAAAACTTTCATTTGTTTTTTTCAAAGCTTTTTCAATTGTCGCCGCCGAATTGAATTCATCTTCAGTCAAATCAACAACAGCCGATAATGGTTGCTTTAAAGATTGGAACTGTTCAGTTGTAATTGGTTTTTCACTCAGCAGCGGGGTTGATTCAGGCTCTGACTTTGATTCAATTTTTGGTTTTTTCTTAAGTAAAGATAAACCGATTGGAACAAAAATCGCCAAAACTAATAAAGCAATGGCGATCAATAAATAATCTAATTGTGTGGCATGTGAGTTTGACATAAGGCTTATCTTATATCAGATAAGCTCACAGATACCATAGTAGAAACTCCGCGTTCTTGCATTGTTACACCGTATAGTTTTTGCGCAACTTCCATCGTGTGCTTATTGTGTGTTACGACAATAATTTGTGAACGCTTAGCCATTTCACGAACGAGGTCGTTAAAACGGAAAACATTGGCATCATCAAGTGGAGCATCAACCTCATCCAGTAAACAATAAGGAGATGGCTTAACTAAGAAAATCGAGAAAACCAGTGCAACAGCTGTTAAGGCTTTTTCACCACCCGACATTAAAGAAACGTTTTGCATTTTCTTGCCTGGAGGCTTAGCGATAATCTCAATACCCATTTCGCCTTTTTCTTCGTCTTCAACGATTTGAAGCATAGCCTCACCGCCGCCGAATAAAACTGGAAATACTTTTTGGAATCTTTCGTTAACAAGATCAAATGTCTCTTTAAAACGTTTTGAGCAGATCTTATTAATACGATCAATAACTTTACGTAACTGTTCTTTGGCCTCAACAAGGTCGTTATGTTGTTTAGTTAAAAATTCATAACGCTCTTGTGTTTCTGAAAACTCAGCAATAGCTGATAGATTGACTTCACCAATTTTAGCTAGCTTTTCACGTAAATCTTTTAATTCAGCATCAGCTTCAAATGGGTTACCTTCACGATCAGCGTATTTTTCAATGACATCTGGTAAGTTAACCATGTACTTTTCACGAGTTTGATCGATCAAATACTGCTCTTTCATTTTAGCTTGCTCAAGTTTTAACTGAGCATCATTCATTCTGGCTAAACGATCGTTTCTTTCACGTTGTGAACGATTAACTTTTTCGTCTAACTCGCGAATATGTGCAGTCTCAATTTCAAATTGATTTTTGAATTGAGCGACTTCTAAGCGTTTAGCTTCGATGTCAGCCACCATTCTTTCAAAATCAATTTTAGCTTGCTCTAAAACGTATGACCCTTCAGTCATTTGAGAAGAATAACCTTCAGCTTCTTCAGTCATACGGTTTAATTGATGGCTAAGTTCGTTAACTTGTCTTGTCACCATTTCAAGTTGACGTAATAAACCTTGGTACTCTTGAGATTTAGATGCAGATCTAATTTGCAAGTCAGTCACTTCAGCTTGTTGAGCTTCAAAGCCGTCTTTCATGGCATCAAATTCTGAAGTTAATTCTTGAATGCTTGATTCAAGTTCAACTTTTTGCGTTCTCAAAGTGATTAAGTTTTCAGACATTTCGTTGATTTTTTCATCTAACATTGAAAGCTGTTCAGTTAATCTGCGAACTTCTTTTTCTTGTCTTTCAACTGCATTTTGCACTTGTGCAAGTTCATTATCTGCACGCTCTAAATCTTTACGTAATTCAGTGACTTTAATTTCTTGCTCGATACGTCGTTTTTGAGCGCCTTCAAAATCTGTCAGAATATTGGCCAACTGCTCTTCTGTTTTTTTAAGCGCTTGTGTTGCTAATGCTAATTTACCAGCCCACTCATTTTTCTTGTCAGTTAATTCTTTAATTTCACGACGACGTTTTAACACACCAGACTCTGCTGACTCACGAGAACCACCAGTTAACACACCATCAGCTGATAATGTATCACCATCAGCAGTGACAAATGTCCAACCAGCATAATTTGGTCTTAAATGCAGTGCTGTACGAATTGAATCAACAATCGCAACGCCTGATAAAATATTTTCAACTGAACTTGAAAACTCAGCTTTTGATTGCACAACTTTATTTAATAATCCAACAACACCAGCTTCATTTTCTGGATTACCTTGCGGAGTTAAAACTTTTTCACCTTGAGCTGCAAAAAAGCTCGAACGACCAGTATTGTTAGATTTTAAGTACTCGACAGCTTCTAACGCTGTTTCTTTTTTATTTGATAACAACATTTGAAGTTTAGTCCCTAAAGCAGCTTCCATAGCCACTTCAAACTCAGAAGGAACTTCAACAACTTCAGATACTGGATGAAATGATTCAGAAACTGATCCATCAGCATGAGCTTGTTGCGATTTTGTTTTAGACCAAAGCATAACTTGCTTAACGCCCTCTTCAAAACCTTCGAAATTTGAATGCAAATTTTCTAAACCGTACAAACGAGAAGCAACTTCATTCAAATTGTCTTTAAATTCTTGAACTTCGGCCTGTTTCGTCTGAACTGACTCAGTTAAGATTTTTTTATTAGCTTCGAACGATTCAACATCATTAGACAAATCAAGTTGTAATTGTCTTTCTTTATCAAGTTCATTTGTAACTTTACGACGACGTGATTCAAATTCGTGATGAGTTTCACGTAATTCGTTTAATTTCAACTCTTCATCAGCTAAACGATCTGCAACTTCAGATCTTGATCCGTTAGCTGAGTTCAAGCGCGCATCAATTTGTGATTCAGTTTGCCCTAAAGCAAATTGCTCGCGACGTTTTGTTGTTAATTCTTCGTCGATTTCTGAATAACGTTTTTGATTTGCTGAAAATGCGTTCGCTTTAGTTAAAGATTCTTCTGCTAAATATTCAGATTCAGCTTTAAGCTCATCAACCTGAGCCTGTAATTGTTCTTGATCACGAGACAACAAATCATAACGAGCTTGTTGCTCATTTAAAATTGAACCCGTCATTTGTTCGTTACGTTTAGCTTGCTCAAGGTTGAATCTTAATTCTTGAATTTCTAATTCTTTTTTCTGAACCGAAGCTTGGTGGTTGTAAAAATCTTGTTGTTTGTCTTCAACAGCTTTTTCTTGTTCTAGAATTGTTAACTTTAAAGTCTCTAATTCTGATTGCATCGATGCTAAGTCAGCTTCGCTGCCTACTTCAAGTGATTGAGCTTCGTCAAAGATTTTTTGCGCTTCATCAGCTGCGCGTTTTAATTCAACATACTGAGCTGATGATAACCACAATTCAAGATCTTCAATTTGTGTTTTGATATTTTTATAACGTTCAGCACGTTGCGCTTGGCGCTGTAAAGAATCGATTTGGCGTTTTAACTCACCAATAATGTCTTGCAAACGAACTAAGTTTTGATCTGTCGCTTGTAATTTTCTTTGTGATTCTTTTTTACGAGCCTTGAACTTTGTAATACCCGCAGCTTCTTCAATAAGCATACGGCGATCTTCTGGTTTAGAAGTAATAATTTTACCGATCATTCCTTGGGCGATAATCGAAAAACCTTTTGAACCAGCACCTGTGTCCATGAAAATTTCCTGAACATCTTTTAAACGAGCAGCTTCTTTGTTAATGAAATATTCACCTTCGCCGTTTCTGTGTAAACGACGAGTCACCATAATTTCAGAGTGTTTTAAATATTTAGCTGGAAATGGTCCGCCATCATTTTCAAGTGTTAATGAAACTTCGCACATGCCAAGCGGAGCGTAACCTTCTGAACCACCGAAAATAACATCAGTCATTTGTGACGCACGTAAATCTTTAGCTGATTGGTCACCCATGACCCACATCAACGCATCAACGATATTTGATTTTCCGCAACCATTCGGTCCAACGATACCCGTAATACCCGCATCAAATTGGATAACTGTACGGTCTTTAAATGATTTAAACCCGATAAGTTCTAGTTTTTTAATTCTCAAAGCACAACTCCTTGCTTAGAATTCAGAATGAATACAATAAAATAACACAGTATATAACTGTCCTTTGGTCCAGTAAGTGAGTCAATCATGAAAAGCCCGTTCGGCTTAAGAAAATGATAAAAATGCGCAATGTGTTAAGTTAATTTTTATGCAGATTTTGTTGTCTGCTGATGTTTTGGGTAAGTAGGATCGAAAGTTATGAAGTTGATTGAAGCTTGGGGTGATGAAATAAAAATAATTTTCGCAAAAGTCCGGTCGAAAAATATCAATGAACTAGAATGATTTTTTCTTTCTCAAAACTAGCAACACGCCACTTAAATATAGTTAGATATAGATTCAGCAAAATCAAGGTTTAATGGTTTATTCTAAATCACGATAATAAAAAATCAGTTATTTTTTCGTAAATTACTAACCAATAAAAAATACTAATTAAACAACAACTCGCAAGACAAAATGACGCGTGATCGTTTTTTTGCAAAACTCATGCTTTGTAAAAATGCTTCGACTTTTTGATTTTGTCGATAAAGAACATCAATTGTTTTATCAGATTCTAAAAAATTAACAATGCGGTCAGAACTTAAAAGTGCCACTAAACCTAAACCACCACTAACGATCAAAGTCATCATTGGAGAGTATCCGTAAACACCAGGCTGTAACACTTGACTCATACTAGCTAATTGAGCCAGTAAAATAACACGAAAATTAGTCAACCTTCTAAGCATGATAACTGATTTAGGATATTTACTCATATCCACAGAAGCTGAAAGTTCTGACCAAGAAAACTGAGTCATTGTAGCTAAAGCTGAAATACCTACAGCTGAAAACCAAAAATTCGAAGTCGATACTGCATCCAATAAATGATCCATTGACATTAATGAAACACGAGTCGTCTGAACAAAAGAACTTAAAGCAAAATTAGCCACGTATTGTGAAATGACTGTAGCTGTTTTATCTGAATGTTTCCAATTGATGTTAAATCGGCTTAATGTATTAAAGACTTTTTCTTTAAGAGGTCGAACAGTTGCAGGCCACAAATCTGGATTAACCCCAAATGTCGCACACAATAATAAATTAAAAGTCACTAATGACGACTTTTGATGAACATCTAATGCACTTGAATGGATCCAGTAAAAAGAGTCTATTCCTACACTAATGAGAGCAACTGTTAATCCAATTTTATCATACTTAATATTATTTTTAACTTTACCCGAATGATAATCGATAAATTGGTTAAATTTAGATTTTGCATTTGTTAATAATCCGAACGGAAGAATTTTAGTTCCGTGAATACTCTTTGCAGAAGATTCTACACTTGCTTTAAAGACTTGTTCATCATCAGTACTAATAACAGTGTCAAACTTTTGCTGCGTATTTTCGATAAAATTTTGAATTTCAGCTCGTGAAGATTCACCAACATCACTGATCACAATTCTAACTAACTCAGAACCAATTTTTTGTTCGACAATCATCTGCGGATTTTGATCGATAGCTTGCTGAACTGAACCCTGTAAAGATGGTTGGGTATGATGACTCGTATCATCATTCTTTAAAGCAAATGCCGTTTGAGATGTTAAAGCAAAAACTAAAAACATCCATCGCAGCCGACTGAATACAAATATTGAATAAGGACCAATCAAACTCATCATCTACAAACCACACTTCAGTAAGAGTCAATGTTGTTGTTGTGTTATAACATAGAAATAGATGACAATGTTAAATTCGATGTTCCTCTATAGACCAGATGACTGATCTCTGCAAAAAATTCCAAAGTGTCAATACTTTTGACACTTTGGAATTGACACTTTCAAACCTTACACCGTTTAAATATTATTAAATCAGAGATAAATTATTTTAATTACTAGACTTTTGAACGCGTCGATAGCCATCAGCCCAATTCACTAACGCCGACGGCTTCTTAGTTTGGACATAAACTTTACCCTGACCACGAAAACGACAGACAAACCCTTCACCACTAAAAAAGAGAGATTTATATCCACCTAATTTAATGATGTCGTAATCAAGACCGTCCGTAAACGCCACGAGATGACCATTATCAATTAAGATTTCGTCTTGAACATCAAGCTCTGTCAAGGCTCCGTAGCCATTAAACCAAACATCACCAAGACCACTCATTTTAACTAAAAACCAACCTGCTCCAGAAAGAAGACCTGCAGACAATTTTTGAAATTTAGTTTCATAATTCAATCCTTCTGTGTGCGCGACATAAGAGCTTGAAGACAAATAAACAGTTTGATTTTGTAAATGGATATGACCTATATCACCATTTGGCCCAGGGGCAATAGTCACTTCACCATCTACACCATCAGCTTTAAATTCTGATAAAAACAAAGACTCACCTGTAAAAAAACGACGAAATCCACCTTTAAATTGAGACGACATTTTTATATTCGAACTCATCGATGCCATCGCACTTGCTTCAACAAATAATTTTTGTCCTCGAGGAACTTGGACTGTTAACCATGCAAAATCAGGCTTGTGTTCAATATTAAAATTCATAAAAAACCTCTTAGTTACTTTTTGGTCTTAAATACGGAGTTAATAAACTTCCGTACTGTGATGGATTATGTGATTGACACCAAACTGTGCCCCTCCCCTTAAAGCGACAAACAAAACCTTCACCGCTCATAAAGGAATCAAGCCACGTTGATGAGGCCTTTGAAATTGTAAAACTTAAAGTTTCCTCAAAAGCAACGATATGACCAGTATCAACAATATATTCACCTTCAACTTGAATAGGGTATATAAAACCAAAACTACTTAATAAAATTTCGCCATGACCATGAGCTTTAATCCAAAATAAACTCTCACCAGAAAAAATACTTTTCAAGCCTTGCCATTCTAAATCAATCGCAACATCAGAATCACAAGCCACAAAAGCCCCGCCAGCAACGATGATTTTCTGACCAGTTAGCTGATGAACCATCATATCACCCGGCAAAGCAGAACATAACCAAACCTGCGATGCTTGTTGCGCTTGATAGTGATTCATAAAAAAACTTTCACCACTTAAAAGTCTTTTTAAACCCGCCATAACACCACCACCTTTTTTTTGATGTGTGGTTGTGTTGACATTCACTGGACCTTTCAATGCCATCAATGCCCCGCCTTCAGAGACCAAAGTTTCTCCTGCCGGTAAGTGACAAATAGCAATTGTTGAAGAGGGCCTATGTTGCAACTCAAAACTCATTTTTTGATTCTCCATGAATTATCTCCAAAACCTAGCATTCAACCAGGCAGCTAATCCTTTAACGCTTCTAGTTTGTAATTTTATTTTACCATGACCTTTTAATTTTAAAACAAAGCCTTCTTTAGAAAGAAAGCTTGAAATGAGCCCACCGGCCAATTTTAACTCAAGCTGAACTGTTGATGGCCAAAGTAAAAGATGGCCAGAATCAACAATGTAATCACCGACGATTTCTTTCTCAACAACCGCACCATAACAACCAAACCATAAACGACCTTGACCGGTAAATGACAATTTAAATAAACCTTCGCCCGCAATAAAGCTAGCAAGCCCCGCCCATCTTAAATGAGTTTTAACACCTTGTGTACGCGCAATAAATGATCCAGACTCTAAAAATATTTCTTCATTATTGATGTCAATCACTTGTATGTCTCCGGGTACAGACTGGGATATATAAAGCGACTGAGGCTTAGAAGACTTATTAAAGTATTCGTTTATAAAAAAACTTTCCCCACCGAGAAACTTTAAAAGCAAAGCTTTGATAAAAGATCCATTAACAGAGGTGTCTGGAACAATCCCTACATCTTGCGAAGCCATTGCTCCAGGTTCGACAATAATTGATTCATTAGGCATGAGATCACATTTTAATATTTGAAAAGCCGCTGTGCCTTGCTCGACAACTTGCATTTGAGTACCTCCTGATTTTAAACCACAAGTGACATATTCTAAGTTAAAGCTCTTGAATAAGTTTCTGAATTTTGATCCATTCAGAGTTCATTTGTTTATATTTATTATTTTTATCAGTTTGAGCAATTATTTTCTGCATAGACTCTATACGGTCTAGTGTTTGTGGATGAGATCTTAAAAAATTTTGCTTTTCTATTTTTGAAAGAATTTTAGATCCAGGTGATTCTGCAATTAATCTCTGATTTTCACGTTCAATTAAGCTTAAAGCCTCAGATAAACCATGCGGATCTATTTGACTTTCAATAAGAACTCTCACAGCTTGCGAATCAGCTTCTGTTTCTAAATCTCGACTATATGATAAATTTAACAATGGACCACCTTGATCCACAACAACGGCAATAAGTCCGCTGACATCACCTAAAAAAGCTTGAAAAATAACAAATAAGCCAACGCTTTGAAATATGTTCTTAACGACATGTCGTTGATCTATATGAACGATTTCATGAGCAATAACTCCAATTAATTGTTCTGGTTTCTCGATTTTTTTTAACAACCCCTGATTAATAAAAATATGCCCGCCTATTGTCGCGTATGCATTTATTTCTGATTTAGCCGAAACATGAATCGTGTGCTTCTGTGGATCAAAAGATTTCAACTGTGTTAACATAACTTTAAGTTGATCTTCGATTTTGTTTATTTGAGTGAATTGAGATTGAGAATCCTTTGCGAAAACTTGATCTCCGACTTTCTTTTCAAAAGAATAAGGTATCAAAACGCTGAACTGAGAAAAAATAACACCACGATAGTAGACTATCCCTGAAATCATCAAAAAAAAGACTAAAACTATAACTATTTCAGTGTAGAAGTGAGAAGACTTATGTTTAATAAATGATTTAAAACGTTCATAAATTTGCGGATGATCTTCAAGATGGTTGATAATTTGTGTGTTCAGTTCAAAATAAACTGTTCTTGATTCACTTAAGTGAATAAAAATGAATTTGTTATTATTGCCACCTTGCTCGATTTTAACAGAATTAAAAAAAAAGACTTCTTGATCAATGACAAGTCCTGAAGGACTCAGTTTCAAAGTAACAGCTTTTTTAAGCTGTCCGTCTTGCAAAACTCCATCTATAACAATCGTTTCATTTATATTCATAGGCTACATTTGACATTATTTTTTTATCAATAACAACTTGTAAAATACAAACAAACTTATTGCTTTTGCGTATTTAAAAATAAAGCGAAAATAACTAAGCCTGAACCGACTAACTGCAATGAAGATAAAGTTTCATTTAAAATGTACCATGCTGCTAGAGTTGCAACAACAGGTTCAATCATGACCACAATAGAAGCTTGTGCACTTTTCATTTTTTGTAGTCCGGCCAAAAATAATGTCAGTGGGAACACTGTACACACAACAGCAAGCCCCATAACAACTATTAATTGCTTTGCAGTTAAGTGAGTTAATTTAGACATAGATGGCTGATGCCAAAGATATAATGCTATTGCAGCAGCTGAAATCACATATAAACTTGAAGATAATGGTTTAACTCCTTGTTGCAAACGACCGCTGACCAATACATAAATAGCATACGCAACGGCTGCAAATAGCGCGTACAATACTGCATGTAGAGAGTGAACAACAATAGGCCCCCACAAAACAATCGTAAGTCCTACACAAGCTAAAACAAGACTTAAAATCTGAAGACGACTCATTTTGTCTTTCAAAATAAAATGCGCCCCAAGGCTTACAAAAATCGGAAATGTAAATAACAACAACGCGGCAAGGGCCACTGAAATGCCCTTAATCGACATAAAATACAAAGTCGAAAATAGCGCATAACCAAAAGCACCTAACAACAGCGAAATAACAATTTGTCTCAGAGATAAACGAATTAAGTCTTTTTTAAATAAAAAAAGACCAACCCATAAAATTATCGCAGCCAAAGCAAATCGATAAGTTAAAAGCTCACCAACGTTGAGGTCGTTTTGAAAAGCGATTTTTCCAAAAACGCCTAAAAAACCAAAACAGACCCCAGCAAGTAAGACATAGATAAAGCCGATTATTTGTTGCATACGCCAATTGTTTTAGCGTCTATTTCTTTTTCTTTTTTAGAAATGCTTTAGCTGCCGCAAGCCTTGCAATGGGTACTCGGTAAGGAGAACAGCTGACGTAATCTAATCCAACGTTTTCAAAAAACTCGATTGAATCTGGATCACCACCGTGCTCACCACAAACACCAACTTTAAGGTTACCCTTTGTTTGACGACCGAGATCGACACCCGTTTTAACGAGTGTACCAACACCAACTTGATCAATACTCACAAACGGATCTTTAGCAAAAATACCTTGGCTCACGTAACTTCCTAAAAAGCGGCCTGCATCATCACGTGATAATCCCAGTGTGGTTTGCGTTAAATCATTTGTACCAAAACTAAAAAAATCAGCATGACGAGCAACTTCATGAGCTGTCACAGCGGCACGCGGAAGCTCAATCATAGTACCAACTAAATATTCAAATTTAGTTTTAGTTTCTTTTTGAACAGTTTCAACAACCTGAACAGTTTGCGCACGCAACATTTCAAGCTCTTTAGCCGTTGCAATAAGTGGAATCATAATTTCAGGAACAAGCTTAAAGCCTTCTTTTGTTAACTGCGCAGCCGCTTCAGCTATAGCACGCGATTGCATTTCGTAGATCTCTGGATATGTCACAGCTAAACGACATCCACGATGACCTAACATCGGGTTAAACTCGTGTAATGCATGAACTTTGTTTTTAAGTTTGCTCACATCATAGTTAATTCTTTTAGCTAACTCTTGAATTTCTTCTTCAGTGTGTGGCACAAATTCATGCAATGGAGGATCTAATAAACGAATTGTGACAGGGTGACCATCCATAATTTTAAACAACTGATAAAAGTCATCTCGTTGCATAGGTAAAAGTTTAATTAACGCTTTTTCACGTTCGGCTTTTGTATCGGCTAAAATCATTTCACGAACAGCATCAATACGATCAGCACCAAAGAACATATGCTCAGTTCGGCATAATCCAATTCCTTCAGCACCAAATGAACGTGCTGTTTGCGCATCTTTTGGCGTATCAGCATTTGTTCTAACTTTTAATCTGCGCATGTGATCAGCGATTTTCATTATACGATCAAAGGCACCATCAAGTTTTGGTTCGATTGTTTTAACTTCACCTAAGTAAACTTCACCGGTGCTACCATCAAGAGTGATGATGTCACCTTTTTTCAAGTTGTAACCTTTTACGCGCATTGTTTCAGTCGCATAATCAACTTCAACTTCTGAGCAACCAGCAACGCAACATTTACCCATACCACGAGCGACAACTGCAGCATGAGATGTCATTCCACCACGAGTTGTAAAAATACCCTGGGCTGCGACCATACCCGCAATATCTTCTGGAGATGTTTCAACACGAACTAAGATGACTTTTTTACCTTGCTCTTTGAGTTCAACAGCTTCTTCAGGAGTAAAGACAATTTGTCCGCACACACCACCAGGGCTTGCAGGCAACCCCTTAGCTAGTAAAGTTTTTTGTGCTTTAGGGTCAAGAGTTGGATGCAATAACTGATCTAAAGAAGCTGGATCTAAGCGTAAGATTGCTTCTTCTTCTGTAATTAATTTTTCATCGATCATATCGCAAGCAATTTGTAGCCCAGCTTTAGCCGTGCGTTTACCATTACGAGTTTGCAGCATCCACAATTTATTTTTCTCAATTGTGAATTCAATATCTTGCATGTCTTTAAAATAAGTTTCTAATTTTTTATAAATTGTTTCTAAATCAGTATATGGACCTGGCATAACTTCTTTAAGGATGCCAATTGGTTGCGGAGTACGAATACCAGCCACAACATCTTCACCTTGAGCATTAATTAAAAACTCACCATAGAATTTTTTATCGCCCGTACTTGGATCACGAGTAAATGCAACACCTGTTGCAGAATCATCACCCATATTACCAAAAACCATTGATTGAACATTCACAGCTGTGCCCCAGCTTGCTGGAATGTCGTGCAATTCACGATAAGTGATCGCACGTGCTGTATTCCAACTTTTGAAAACAGCACTTATAGCACCCCATAATTGTTCATGCGGATCAGTTGGAAATTTTTGTCCTGTCATTTGCTGAACAAGGTCTTTAAATTTTTGAACAAGTTTTTTGAGATCATCAGTTGTAAGTTCTGTATCTAAGTGAATACCTTTTTCAGCTTTAAGATCCTCAAGAGTCACTTCAAGCATTGAAGAATTCATGCCCATCACAACATCAGAGTACATTTGAATAAATCGGCGATATGAATCCCATGCAAATCTGGCATTATTTGCTGACTGCGCCAAGCCTTCAACTGTTTGATCATTTAAACCAAGATTGAGAATAGTATCCATCATACCAGGCATCGATGCTCGTGCTCCAGAGCGCACACTCACTAGTAATGGATTTTTAGCATCACCAAATTTTTTACCGATTTTATTTTCAACACGTGCTAAAGCTTTTAAAGCTTCTGGTTTAACCCAGTCAGGAAGCTTTCCGCCTTCAGCGTAGTACGCCGTACAAATATCTGTAGAAATTGTAAACCCTGGAGGAACTGGTAATCCAATAGCTGTCATTTCAGCTAAATTAGCACCCTTACCACCAAGTGTGTTTTTCATACCAGCATTGCCTTCAGCTTCGCCTGCAGCAAAGAAATAGACAAATTTTTCAGGTTTAACAAAAGTGTTCGCGTTTATAGTCTCCATGACACGAAATTCCCTTCAATTAGAATTGTTTAAGTTGAATAGCAATATATTGATTAAGTTCTTTAATTTTAACACGCTCTTGAGTCATTTTATCACGATGCCGAACAGTCACTGCGCCATCATTGATTGAATCAAAATCATAAGTTACACAAAACGGAGTACCAACTTCGTCTTGCCTGCGGTAACGTTTACCGATCGATGCTGTCTCATCGTATGTAACATCAAAATCTTCTGCTAATTGATCGCGTAAAGCCATAGCTGGTTGTGACAATTCATCTTTTTTAGATAAAGGCAATACAGCAACTTTGTATGGTGCTATCTCAGGATGTAATCCTAATACAACACGTACGTCTTCGGATTTTTTACCTGTTTCATCTGTCATATAAGTGACTTCTTCACGGTAAGCATCGCACATAAAAGCTAAAAATAAACGATCACAACCAACAGCTGTTTCAATTACAAATGGTAAATATTTTTCTTTTTCAGCTTCGTTAAAATATTCTAAGTTTTTACCAGAAAACTTAGCGTGTTGAGTGAGGTCAAAATCAGAGCGATTGTGAATACCCTCTAGCTCTGAATAACCCATTGGAAAATTATATTCAACATCAACAGCTGCTCGCGCATAGTGAGCTAATTTATCATGATCTTTGAATTTCAAATTTTCTTCACGGATACCGTATTTAAGATAAAACTTCCAACGACGCTCTTTCCATTCTTTGAAATACGATTCGTCTGTGCCCGGTTTCACAAAATATTGCATTTCCATTTGTTCAAATTCGCGCGTTCTGAAAATGAAATTACCTGGCGTGATTTCATTACGAAATGATTTTCCGATAGCAGCAATTCCAAAAGGAATTTTCAAACGTGATGATTGCTGACAATTTTGAAAATTCACAAAGTGACCTTGCGCAGTTTCTGGGCGCAAATAAACAACCGAAGCAGAGTCTTCAAGAGGACCCATGTGTGTTTTAAACATCAAGTTAAAGTTACGTTCTTCAGATAAATTTTTGCCACCACACTGAGGACATTGTTTTTTGGTTAAATAGGATTCGGTATTATCAGCACGAAAACGTGTTTTACAGTCTTTACAATCAACCAATGGATCAGAAAAACCATCAACGTGACCAGAAGCTTTCCAAACCGTTGGATGCATAAGAATGGCAGCGTCAATACCAACAATGTCAGATCTACGAGTCATAGCATTCCACCATGCACGTTTAACATTTAATTTCATAAGCGATCCGAGTGGGCCGTAATCCCAGCAACTGCCTAAACCGCCATAAATTTCAGAACTTTGAAAAACAAAACCACGTCGTTTTGATAAACTCACTAACGTGTTTAAATCTTTTAAACGGCGAATTTCAGGAACATTTTGAGCTTGTGACATGATGCAACCTTTCACTCTGTAAATTAACAAATTAAGGCTAACTTTCACCTAGGCTTAAGTCAAACACCTATGCCGCGAACAATTATGTTGCATAGAGTTTAATGGAGTAAAAACTCGACATCCTATTGATTTTGAACACTAATTCAATGACAGAGCATACGAGCTCACTAACAATAATAATAACGACTCTTCATCGGAGGTTTTATATGCTAAAAACTATGACTTTCTTAGTATTTGCAGCATCATTAGCGCAAGCTCAAAAGCTTAAATTTAGTACCGAACTGCGCTGTTTAGAATCAGTTCAAAAACTAATCAATGTGACAAATGACTTAGGGTTTTACGATCAAAAATCTCATACATTTACATTTAATGACGAATCTTTTATTTATATCGTTTCCCAAAATCAGGTCAAAAGATGCCCATTTGAAAAAAAGGAAATAACATACATTGTACCAGTATCAGCTCAGAATAAAATTTACTACTCAATAACCGAAGTCTTTAATTTTTACGGGCAAACTGAAATAGTCGACGCTAAGCCCTTATCAAACTGCACAGATATTTTAGATAAAAATATTGAAGCCAAAGTCAACGAAGCTATAAAAGCCATATTTGTCAAAACTAACGCAAATCCATCTGAAAACATACCTGCCCTGACTCCCGATGAAAGCACAAAAGCTCAAAAAACATGCGAGCCCACTTTTGCAAAACTTAAAGTTGATCGTTTCAATGAGTTTAACCAAACTATTCAACCATCATTACCAACTAGATCACTAAACAAATCTAGTCGGTAATTAAAACTCATAAGCTACTTCGAAAACAATTCGATACATTTATGAGCCTTAGTGTGCGTGGCTTTTAATACCGGCAATATTGAACTATAAACAACGTCTTTTGCAGATGATAAGTTTACTGATTTAAGTTCTTGTGCTAATTGTTTTCTATCTAATTGCTCAAGATCAACAACACGTTCTGTTCTTTGTGCAAAATTATAAAACTGCAAACCCATTTGTGATTTCGGTGCCAGCGCACTTTCTGCTTTGACTTTTGTTTCAAATTCAGAAATTCTTTCTCGCACTAAGTTTTTTTGAATTGGATGAATAATTTGATACTGCCTTTGGATGTAAAATCTCTCTAAAACATCACCTTTAATTTCACCTTTAGCAGCTAAATGACGACCAATTGGTAAAAACAACAAATCATAATTAGCGATCAATGTGTGTCGTGCTTTTTCGCGCGCTTCATCCAACAAAACCTCTATTTCTTTTTCAAGTAATGCTTTTTTAGAATCTGACAATGTCATCACGTAAGCATTTAAATCTGAATTATTTGGCTGAGCTCCAGATCTCCATCGAGATGACATACCATAATTAATTATAGCATTGCGTGCTAAATCTGTAGCTCTTTGGATATCATTTGCAATACCAGCTGAATGTAATCCATTACGTACAGTGATTGATTCAGCAACTTCACCGGCCAATAAGATTGCCATTTCATTGATTAATGATTCTCGTGTAACTGGAATAGACTCAACTCGTTCTGAACGAGCAATACCATCATACAAGATAGCCTCACCGTTAATAAGGGTTACTCCTGGCTTGATGGATACTCCTCCTGATCGTTGTGAATCTTGTAGTAAAACTCGACGTGCGACTTCATGACCAGCTTCGTGGTAAGCCGTCCATTGTATTTCTGAATCAGTTTTTTTAATTTTCCGCACAAGACCCTTACCATCAACACTCACTGGGATACTCAAGTTCTGGTTAACGATATTAAGAGTGAAATGAACTTGAGATTGTGATGCACCTGGAACATCACTTATTTTAATAAGCTTTACCGTTTCACCATGCGGAACTTTGGCCTTAAGAAGGGCATCGTGAATTTCAGGAAGCAAGTTATCATCGATAAATCTCTTGATTGAAGCTCCCTGTTCCCAAATTTTAAATCCATATTTTTCTATCGATTCTAAAGTCAAAATATAGTCTTGCTCTGAATTAAACAAAATATTCCATGAACGACGTCCATTCTGCTGTGATGAAAACTTTTTTATTGCTGAAACAAGCTTTTGATGAACAAGTTCACGTATTGTTTTCATTGTATGGGGTGCAAAATAAAATATTCTTTCCTCACCAACACGATTAATAAAAGCTTCAGAAAAGAATTTTAAAAGTGTTGTCCGTCTGAGTCCCGCATTTGCTAGATACTGCTCATAAATGGAACGAGCAGCCGCAAGTTGTTCGTTTTCAGGAATATGCCGAGGAATGTTTTTATACCACTCTTCGCCAGCATTACCTGTCATAACAATTTTAACTTTTGCCATTGATCTTGGTTTTTTGTCCGAAAAAGTACGCACAACAGGCTCACGCAAAATATCATATAACGCTTTTAAAATTTCAGAGTTTGCATTAGATATTTCATCAAATACAACAACTAAATCGCCGTTTGCGCGATCAAATTCTGCCATAAAATCTGATGCTATCGAAGAATTTTGACGATCTCTTGATCCCAAAATTTTATCCTTTAAATCTTGCACATTTGTAATTTGGCTAAAATCAATAATCAGAGGTTTTGTGTGAGTTTTATATAAAACTTGGTGCAAGGCCGTAGCAAGTTCAGTTTTACCTGTTGATGAAGATCCTAGAAACATATACACATCAGCGTTTTTTTGATTATATTCAACGTCATTAACTTTCTCTATATTTTGAGAGCGGCGGATATCTCTCGCCAGTTTTTTTACGATATGCTGAACACCTTTAACTTTTTCATTAAGTTTGCTTTCTAAATTAACTAGATCATCGATTTCAGCATCAGTAATGGATAATTTAACTTTATTTTTTTGGGTATATCCAATAGGTAATGATTGACCGTTTAATAAAAGATCATATGTTCCGTCTTGATTATGATGAACATCAACAATTACTTTTTCATTGTTTTTAAATTTGATTTTTTGAGCGAATAAAGCATCTTGTATGGTTTTAGTGACAAGTTGACTGATTTTCCCATCTAACAATCGCGCAGCATCTTCTGCACTTTGATCGTAATTCGCAACGAAATCAACTAAAGACTTTGAAAATTCAACTTGAAGAGATGGCATCCCTTTAAGTTTTGTCTGCGCAAACAATATTGAAACCTGTTTTAATTTTGCAGAGGCTATTTTTGCTACAATGTCAGATGAAAATGGTCTTAATAAAATTAATCGTGAATCCGGTATACGAGAACGAACTTCTTCACTCATGCCCCCTTTGCTATTTTGTGGAGACACTTTGGCTATTTCATCTTTTAACCGTGGTTTATCATAGGCTGCCAATTCCCATCGAGCCATGAGCTCTTGCTCTGTTAATGGACGTCCGACTCGTTGACCATTTTGATCTCGTGAAGCAATAAGACCAATCCCATGATTACTTGTTAATACAAAAGTCATTGGAACTTGCAATCGATTTAGCCCTGGGCCAGGGTTATTGATTTTAAAATAACCTTTTTCTAAAGCTTCTTTTAAGAGTTCATTGATTTGCTCTGCCGACCAGTCGTGCAATTCATTTACAAACAAAATAGCATCTTCTGGAGCAAAATAATCTGGTAAAACTTGCCCAGGTTTCCATTCTTCATTAAGAACGACATACTCTTGTTCTTGTTCATCTTGAGGCTTAACTATACGATACTTACCTGCTGAATGTTTAACTAAAAAACGAACAAGCGGGCTCAAATTTTTCGAGCCAACATATCCTGTTGCTGATCCTGTTAATGTCCAAGCATCTTTAGATTCTTTCACCACAGGATATCTAAAAATGTGATCATTCAGATCCACAGTTTTATTATAATTCACGAAGTGACGTGATTGAATATACGATTCAACAATTGTATCCTTACCCGTTCCAGGCAAACCGATAAACATCAAAACTGAAGGTTGCTTTCGAATTCCGCCACCTGTAATTAAATCTTTTTCAACATCAATCATGGCTTCGACAGCTTCGGGTTGACCTAAAACAGAATTTTGCATGAGCTCTGACATTTTGATAATATAATCTTGATAACTCATTCCCGTTTGCGATTTTTTGCTTTCTGTTGAATTTTGCAATATATCTGATTTTGAAGTTTCATCAGAAAGCCACGCATTTTTTGAAAGACTTAAAACATCTTTAACATTTTGCTTGATATCTGCATTTTTGGGTTGAGTATGATTATCTTTAATTTCATCGCCACGAGGTTTGATCAATTTCATGATTTCAATTTGATCAAATCGCGCTGTCGAAATATATTGATCAATGATTGTGCTTCTTGAATCTTGGTCAACATTATACACAAATGTTTCTGATTTTTGCGTTTTTGTTTGTTCTGTTTGATATAAAAAAGAAACAACGTCCTGATAACCATTTATGTCAACAGCTAAACCTTTGATAAATCCATCTCGATAAGCTTTTGAGTTCAAATCGTCAGGTAGAGGAATAATTTTTAAATCACTCGAAAAACCTGTATCTATATAACTGATACGCTTTCCGTCGATCAGCAAAATAACATCTTGCCCTGAGGCTGATGCACCGTACTTTAATTTAGTCTGTGCTGACTGGTTAAAACGAGTTTCTAGAAATTTATAACCTATTTTTTCTAGTTTTGAAATAGCGCTTTCATTACCTTTTACTGGAATATAAAATTGTTTTAAAGATCCTGCATATACGACATCCTGATTTTCATCTAAAACGCGAACATACTGACCGGTTTGAAGCTCGATCGTGTATCTTTTCTGAGTTGATTTAATTTTAATATCAACACGAGTTATTGACGCTGGTCTGCGCTGAATTGTCTCATTAAAAGACAAACTATTTGAATAAAAACCTGCATTCGAAAAAAGACTTACAACTGTCAAACATATAGCCGCAGATAAATTATTAAATCGCATACAACACTTCTCCTGGCATTTTAACTTACATTTATTCTTCAGTTAAAAAGACATTCAAAAAAACAGCCGTTTTTGACTGATGCCGCGCGAATGACGTAAACAACAAATCACTAAAAATAATATCGTATACCCAAACCAAGATGAAAAAATGCGCCCATTGTTGGTGTTAGACTCATACCAGGAACAATTTCGGCAAAAAATCTTATAGGTAACGTTTGGGGCAATACCTCAAAGCCAAATGGAATACGAACACCAAGTCCTAAATGACCAGATTTTTTACCTAAATAGAGATCATCAGAACTACGATCTTTATTTGTCAATACAAGAAGACCACCGAACCCTACGTAAGGATTTGTCTCAACTGAAAACGGATTTTTATTTTTTATTAAGTGACTGACATGATAATGATAGTCTGCATAAACCAAAGTATAATCACTGAGTGAAAATGAAAATCCGCCAGCGACTGAATTGTTTTTGCTGATATTGTGCTGAACTGTCACAGCAACAGGGTGTCCAATCATGACCCCAATACCAAAATTTTTTTGTGCCGATTGCGCAAAAACAATTTTTTGAAAAAAAAGTACGATTATAATATTAAATACATGAATGAATTTCATAAACTTAGTCTCACATATTTAATAACGATTGCAAGTGGACTTCTAAAAAATCAAATTTTTATTTCTACGAACTGATCTGAATTTGGTTCATACTCAAGTAATGCACCTTGCTCTAGATCAAAATAAATACCTAAAATATTCATTTGGCGACTTTCAATAGCTTCTTTTACGAACGGAAATGTTCTTAAATTATCCATCGAAACTTTAACACCCTCAAGTTCGCAATGTTTACATTGTGTTTCAAAATCTTCATGTGAATGTTTAGCTAATACATTTTCACGTGCATGAGCGGCAATTTCCATCCAAGCCCCAATAAAACTATCCTTTGTACGGGTCTGACCAGACATTAAAGCTCTAATACCACCGCACTGGCGATGTCCCAAAACAACGATATTCTGCACTTTCAAATGAACAACGGCAAATTCGATTGCAGCACTAACACCATGTCGACCGGTGCCGCTCGATTCATGCGGTGGAACTAAATTCGCAACGTTTCTGACAATAAATAACTCACCTGGTGATGATGATGAAATCAAAGCAGGATCAACACGTGAGTCACTACAACCTATGATCAATGTCGAAGGATTTTGCCCATTTGCTAACTTATACGAAAGCGGTTCATCACCGACATAATATTTATCTCGAAAACGCTTAAACCCTGCTACGAGTTTCAAAATTTCTCGATTACTCATCATACCTTCTTTCTGACAGTTTGCTATAGAATCAATTTAAGCTCTTCTCGAAACACGCTCTAAATATTCAGGATACGTCATATCATACGTCGTGAGCTGATTTTTATCGATTTCGAAAACTCGCGTTGTAATTTCACGCAAGAAATAACGATCATGGGAAACCATCATCACTGTGCCAGGAAATTCTTTAATCGCTTTCAATAAAACTTCTCGAGATTTAATGTCCAAATGATTTGTCGGCTCATCTAGCACTAACAAATTCACCGGGTGCGATAAAATACAAGCGAGTAAGACTCTTGATTTTTCGCCTCCAGATAATACAGAAATCTTTTTTTCAACTTCCTCACCTGAAAACAAAAATGCACCCAATAAAGATTTTATTGAACCTAACGAAGCATTTGGAACTCGAGACTCGACTTCTTGTAAAATCGTTTTTTGAGGGTCTAATACGTCTAACGAATTTTGCGAAAAATATCCCAGCTGTATAGATGGACCAATCGCACAAGTTCCTGTCGATGGATCAGTTTGTTTAGTGATGATCTTTAAAAGTGTTGATTTACCAGCACCATTTACTCCAACAACGGCAACGCGATCTAAACGCTTAACTAAAGCCGATGCACCAGAGAAAACATTTTTTTCACGACCATCTTTTAATGAATAAACTTTGCCTAAGCTTTCAAATTTTACAACTTCATCACCACCCCGTGGAGGCTCTGGCCAAATAAAATCCATCACGCGATCTTCTGCAGGAATTTCGATACGATCGATTTTTTCAAGTTTTTTGACACGTGACTGCACTTGAGCCGCATGTGATGCGCGAGCAGCAAATCGAGCAATAAACTCTTCTTCTTTGGCGAGCATGTCTTCTTGGCGTTTAGCTGCCGCAATTAATTGCTCTTTACGAATATCACGTTCTTTTTCATAAAAATCATAATTACCGCCATATGTTGTGATGGCTTTATTCGCGATTTCAATTGTTTTTGTCACTAGTCGATTCATAAAATCACGGTCATGCGAAGTCATTAAAAGAGCGCCTTTATAATTACGCAACCACTCTTCAAGCCATACGATTGATTCGACATCTAAGTGATTCGTTGGTTCATCCATTAATAATACATCTGGCACTAGCAATAGAATTTTTGCTAGTGTGACACGCATTTTCCATCCCCCCGAATATTGCCCAACATCAAGTTGCATATCCTCGTTTGAAAAACCTAAACCACCTAAAATTTCTGTCGCACGTGATTCTAAATCATATCCACCCATAGCTTCAAATTGAGCTTGAGCTTCACCGTACTTTTCAAGAACAGTGACCATTTCATCTTCGGTCAGATTAGGATCACTTAGTTTATCTTCGTATTTTTTAATGTCAGCATTAACTTGATCAAAACCACCAGCAGAAAGGACTTCAGCTATAACTGAGCGGCCTTTCATGTTTTCGATATTTTGTGAAAAATAGCCAACACGAATTTTGTCAGGACGGCTGATCGAACCCTGATCAGGACTTTCCTCTCCCATGATGAGCCTAAAAATTGTCGTTTTACCTGCTCCGTTTGGACCAACAAGACCGATTTTCTCGCCAGGATTAATTTGAAAAGACCCATTCGAATATAATATTTTTGATCCTTGCTGCTTTGTAACTGCATTAAATGAAATCATTTTTTATAACCTACTTTTATATAATTACATTTGATTTTGTTTTTTATCTCATTTTTGTTCTGTTGTATATGACTCATTTTTATAATTAATTGGCTCAATTTTGTCTCATTTTCCCAATGAAAAACAAATTTTATACTTTTTTGAGAATCTTTCATAAAAGATGGAAAAGTTTTTCAAGACCAGGTTAATATAAATACATACAGAGAATGCAACTAACGTAAGCCTTGCTAGAAGCTGGTAACAGCCTAATTAAAGGTCAGCGAGGAATCAGTAGTTAGTTCATAGGGGGGACGTTTGATGAGAAGAGTTTTCGATCATAACGATAAAGTGCCGAAGTGACGTTGCTAATAATAAAATATTAAACACTTATTATATTATTAAATGACTTAATAATTTAAGTCACATGATGTTAATGACAACTATTTTTTTATAGGAGGTCACTAGCGGTTTTAAAGAATACGGGTCATTCCGTATCCTTCCTTTGCCTCAGGGCAAACCACTGGAAACTGTGGGACGCAAAGCTACAGGGGCTTTAATATGCCAGCCAGCTACCAAAGGGTATTTAAACCTGCGGTGTCAAAACTGCAATGGAAGGAAAAAAATTGAACACAACATTTTATTTCATGGATTGGTTTCATTCCCCTTGAACTCTAAGCCTATCAAGATGATGAGCTTAGGGTTTTTTCTTTTGATTAACTTTATATATCTTATATTTCCTTAGGTATCACTAATCTTACGCCGGCTCTCAACTTTGATTTTCTTTTAAGATTGTTAGCGCGACTTAATTCGTGAACTGATAAATTAAACTTTTCAGCAATCGAAGCTAAACTATCACCTTTTTTAACAATATAAAAATCACTTATTTTTTTTTCATTTTTTTCTTTTTTTTTGCGATCAGCTGTTTGTGAACGATCCTTGAGCGGTGTACGATCTGGAACTAAAATTGTTTGTCCGACCTTAATCCTTTTTTTACGGGAAAAATCATTGATCTCACGTAAAAAAGCAACTGAAGTTCTGTATTTACGAGCAACCGAAGCCAAACTATCACCGCGACGAACTTTATACTCTTGAGTGTCTTTTTGATCAGGAACAAAATCAACAACCGATGCTATACTGCTTTGCGCTGCATTCATAGCTATTTCAGATGTGCCGGCAGGTATTCTTAAACTTAATTTACTATCACTATCTAACGGGGCAACTTCACCTTTAAACTTAGGATTCAAATCTTTAAAGTCTTCGTAGTTAATATTCATTTTATCAGCCATTTGACGTAAGTTAACTGGCTGATTAAACGTCATGTGATCAAACTCAATCGGAGTCATATAATCAATCCCTTCAAATCCATATTTATCCGGATTTTTGGCGATTAACTTTGCAGCAATAAACTTTGGCACATAATTATCTGTTTCGCTTGGCAGTGCTTTACGATGACGAGCCAACTCCCAAAAATCTTTAGTTTTATACTTGCGTACCGCTCTTAAAACACGACCTTCTCCGACATTATACGCGGCCATTGATAAATACCATGAATTAAAAATTCCATATAAATCCTTAAAATACTCGGCTGCGGCTTGTGTTGCCAAAACTGGATCGCGGCGCTCATCGACCATTTTATTTATTTGCAATTTATAGCGCTTACCCGTGCCTCGAATAAATTGCCAATACCCAACAGCTGATGCGTGCGAAAAGGCCCGTGAACTAAATCCGGATTCAATTAAAGCAATATAAAATAGATCCTCTGGTAACTTGTTATCACGCAATACTTTTTTCATGAGAGCTTCATATCGTGTCGATCTGGCCAAATAGCGTTCCATATGCTCGCGACCACGCCCCTGAAAATATCGTATCCACATTTCAACGCTTTCATTAATTTCAGTTGGAATTGTTTCAAGCTCTTGATCGCCAATCTCAGTATTTTTCAATCCTGCTTGTGTTTGAGATAATCTAAATTTTTCAAGATCACCGTCTTGTGTATACTCGTTTGCAGGACGATTTGCGGTATCAGAATAACTTTGATCTGACGATTTATTCGATGAATTCGGTTTTTGATATAAAGCGCAACCAGTCGTTAATAAATTAATCAAAAAAATTAAGGCTATTAGACATAATCTTGCTATTACTTTTACAGTCAATCGGCTCACATTTTCACCTTTGTTTAAAGCTCAAGGCTACAAGT
Source organism: Pseudobdellovibrio sp. (assembly GCA_046293015.1). Taxonomy (GTDB): domain Bacteria; phylum Bdellovibrionota; class Bdellovibrionia; order Bdellovibrionales; family Bdellovibrionaceae; genus Pseudobdellovibrio. Next base: position 11,459 of record JBKBPU010000013.1, on the reverse strand, counting down.
GAAAAACCAGTCAATCAAGTTTTAAAGACATTTTTAGGCTAAATCAGCTGTAATTTTGTCTGCAGCGCTTCTTAGATTAAGTACCATTGTCTGTATCGGCCTCTGTTCTATAGCTTCACGACGTAATTCTTCAGGTGCAAAACCAACTGTTTGAAAATAATCAAACAATTCGTTTAATTGTGTTTGGTACTTGTGCCGATAGTTTTCCGGCATTTTATCCAGAAGAACTGCCCAATCTTGAGTTGCATTTTTTTCCTGCGCTAGAGCCGATACAATTAAATAAAGCAAATTGACACACTCACGACCCATTTTTTTATAGTCTTGAGCTTTAATAGCCGAATCAACGAGATTTAGTCTTTGAATGACTTTTTGCTTAAGATTCGGCGAATAACTGATCTGTCGATAAACCCATAATGGTTGAACTATAAAACTTATTAAAATAAAAAAGCTTAAAAAACCCAACACAGGAAAGCGCCAATGCGACCAAGAAAGCGAAGCTTGACTTAATTCCGCCACAGGTAAAAATTTCCGCTCAATCTCCGCCGCTGATCCATTGATTTTTTGCGAAGACGATGTTTCATTTTTTTGTCCCTTAATGGGCTCTGTTATTTTAATTGCAAACTCTTCTGTTGATTTTGTTACATATTGTTTTTGTAAAGGATCGAAATATGAAAAATTAATCTGCGGAACTTTAACTTCACCTTGTTTATGAGCCAGTAATAAAATTTCAAACTCTTTGTAGCTTTGTCCATTTTTATAAAACTTAGCTTCGCTTTTAGTATCATAAACCTCTAACCCCTCAGGCCAAGCAATCGAAGGTAGTTCGATCAACTTGGCATTCCCTTGTCCTTCAAAACGGACTTTCAAAGAAATCGGCTGTTCTGCCGGAAACTGAAGACCTTCAATTTGGGTTTGTATTTGAAACTGTCCTACTGCGCCTGAAAAAGACTGCGGTCTGTTTTCAAGCGGGAGCGGCAAGACTTGAATAACCATTCGCTTGGAAGCTTTTGTGTAATCGTTGAGATCACCCCAACCAAATTGAGTTGCCAACCGTACTTTTGCTTTGATTTTAAACTCATCAATAGCAGCATTGCCGGCTTTAATCGGAAACAGAGCATGACTTGCAAGCAGCGCACGACGATACGGAACATTGTTAACTAAAACTTCTTCAAATTGCAAAGCCGGTACTTCTTCAATAATTTCCTTCCAAAAACCTTTCAAGTCAGGAAACTTAGCTCGATCTAAAGATTCAACTTGTCCACGAGTATAAAAATACCAATGAGCCGTTATTTGTTCACCTTCATAGACAGTTTTTTTATCCGTTTCTAAATGAAGAAAAAAAGCTTCGTTCATGTTAACATCTAAAGTAACGGAGGGCATAGCACGACCTGAACCATTCTGCCCAAACTGTCTTCGACCACCGATCGATCCACCAGGTATACCCATTTGTCTTTGTAAATCTTCGATCATTTTTTCTCGTTGTTTCATCAATTGCGAAAACATGTCATCTTCATCTGCAAATGGATCATCTTGTTGATATTGAGGCCTTCCTGGCACTGTGCCTTGATGATTATTCGATTGCTTTTGATTTCCAACCATAATTTTTTGCGGAGCCGATGAAATCGTTTTTCCATTAATCGAAATATTAAATGAGGGAATGACAACAGTTCCAACTTTAACAGCTTGATACGACATTAAAAACTGCTGCGTTACTGTTTTTGAAAATTCAGTTTTGCCATTAATAAAATTCATTCGCGTCGATGAAGACTGCCCCATATTTTGAGCTTTGATGATTTTGAGCCCTGCTATTTCAGGAACCTGTGGTTGTGAAGCTTCAAAGTCATCAGTCGCCTGTACACTCAATACAATATCAACCTGTTCACCAACAACTGGATCTTCGGGATGAATTTCGACTTTCAGAGATTCATTGGCATGCAGAAATTGAATAAAAAAACAAAAAACAAAAAGAATGCTGAACTTAATTTTACCAGTCTTTGTCATTACGTCCCTCTTTACGTTCTTTTTTATTAAAATTAGATCTAATTTTTTTATCTTGTTCTGACAATTCACCTAAGATTTTTTTAACATCACCTTCAGTTAGCTGATCACCTTTAAATGGTCTCGGCTGATATTTCGGCGTTTGCGATCGATCTTTGTTTTGGTCTTTATCATCGTTTTTATTTTGGTCTTTATTATCTTTTTGATTATTATTTTCTTTTTGATCTTTTTCATTATTTTTATTTTGATCTTTTTGATCTTGGTTCTGCGATTGACCGCTTTGTTGCTGTTGCTGCTGTTTTTGCTGCTGTATCAATAATTCAATATTGTGTTTTACTTCTTGAGATGTTGGATTTATATCAAGAGCGCGTTGATAAAAATTTAGAGCTTCTTCAACTTTATTTTGACTACCGTAGAATACACCGAGATTGTAGAAAATTTGAAACTTATCTGCTTCTCTTAACGCGGCTATATGGGATTCTAATAGACTTAATGCTTGCTTATGTGCTTTTTCCGACTCTTCTGTTTTTTTCAAATGATCAAATGCTATTCCTAAATTTGAAAAAATTTGAGCATTCTGTGATTCAGTTTCGAGAACACGTAATAAATATTGTAAAGCCAACTCTGGATTTTTATTTTCAAGCGCTTTTTGTGCTTTATAATTAAAATAATATGCTCTTAATGAAGGATATTGAACAATAGATTCTGTATTTACTTCCGCTTTTAGACTTTCACCAAAATTGAGAATTAAAATTAAGGTCATAATAAGCTTCAGAAATTGCGATTTACGATTCGTATTCATATCGCCCTCTCCATTGCATTTGTTCACGATTTCGATCATTTACAAAAAAGCTAATAACTAAAATTATCAAACCTACAATTAAAGGAAATATAAACTTTTCGTCGTACTGAACAACTGTAGAAGAATCAAATTGCATCTTTTCAAACTGATTTATATCTTGAACAATCTGCTTAAGATGATCACCATTAAATCTTGCAAAATAAAAGTGTCCTTGCCCTTTTTCCGCAAGCTGCTTTAAAAAATCGCCTTTAACTTGAGTTATGATAGTTTCACCCGACTGAGTTTTCTTCATTCCTGTTAAATTACCGAATTGATCACGTGTCGGAATGCTACCACCTTTTTCAGTTCCATAGGCGATTGAAATAATTTTTATGCCACTTTTAACAAGTTCTTGCGCAGTTTCAATAGCTCCTTGTTCTTGATCTTCACCATCTGAGGCTACAATAATAACTCGAGTAGTTTTTAAATTTTGTGATTGAGTCACACCACCTTTTTCAAAAGCCTCTTTAGCATAAGATAGAGCAGTTTCAAATGATGTTCCCTGTGTCGATACAGCGTAAGTGTCCAATGATTGTAAATACATTTTTAAAGCTGTCGGATCCGAAGTTAAAGGAGACATCAATGCTGCGCTTCCCGCGAATGCAATTAATCCCGTTTTGTTACCTGGCATTAAATCCATGAGCTTGCTTAAATCAATCTTCATTTGTTCGAGTCGCGAAGGCTTAACATCTTCAGCCAACATGCTTTCTGAAACGTCAGATAAGATCATCAGTTCGACGCCTTCGCTTTTAATTTCCTGTTCGGATTGCCCCATTTGCGGTCTAGCTAATGCAAGCAATAAAAATGAAACAGCTATGATTTCTAAAGATAATTTCAACCGACGTTTAGATTGCGAAACACGACTTCTGAGCCAAGGAACAACCTTTGCTCCAAAATGTTGACCTAATTGTTTTTCAAATTTTTTTTCGACTAAAAAATAAAAAACGATATAGCCAAACAATAGCAAAAAAAACCAAAATGCTGTAGGGTTACCCCATTTAAGAACTGACATTTAAGGCCCCCTTCTTAAATAAGTTAAATTAAGAACTGCATGTACAAGCAACAATAATAAACCCCAATTTAGAAAAACAAAATAAAACTCGTTGTATCTTACAAATTTCTGATCTTCGATTTTAACAGTTTCAAGCTTATTAATTTCATTAAAAATACCTTGCAATGAATCCTCTTTATTTGCGCGAAAATATTTTCCACCAGTTAATTTAGCCATTTGACCAAGTAGATCTTCGTTCACTGTGCTTTCAAAAGGCTGATAACGTTTAAATTTATTTCCGAACATATCTTGTGAATAAATTGGTAATTTTGTAGGTCCGTCTTTGCCAATGCCTACAGAATATATTTTCAAACCATAACCTTTAGCGATTTCTAAGCCAGTCTCAGGATCAATAGTACCTGAATTGTTCTCACCATCAGTCAAAAATATCATAACTTTAGATTTAGCTTGTGAATCTTTTAACCGCGCCGCACCTGCCGCCAAAGCCACACCGATAGCTGTACCATCTTTAATTCTCGCATCTCTGGCTGTTTGGATTTGAGTAACACGTTCCATAATAAGCTGATAATCCAATGTTGGCGGAACAAGCGTAAAAGCTTCACCCGCAAAAATAACCAGACCAATTCGATCCGAAGATCTATTCTGAATAAATTGTGAAATTGTTTCTTTTGCGGACTCTAACCGATTAGATGGTTTCATGTCTTCAATTAACATACTGTCAGATATATCAAGTACGATAACAATATCCATTCCATCCAATGTCCTTTTAACTCTTGAATCCATTGTTTGTGGTCGAGCTAAGGCTAAGATCATTAAAGCTACCGCACCAAGCAATATAAGCTGATTAAAAATAACAAGTTGCGCCTTGCCTCGATTTTTCCAAGGTCGAAAAAGTGCGACTGAACTAATCTGAAAAGTTGATTTCTTTTTTTGTAACCGACGAAGAACCAAATAAATAATTGGCAATAACAACAGTAAACTAAATGCCCAACTATTCGCCCAAATATAGCCAAAAAACTGAAGTGTCATCAATTTCCCCTTCCAAGATTACGAATAACGCTATCCTGTGGAAGTGATTCACATTTATCTATAAAGTTATAAAAATTTTTGATAAATTTTTGTTTCTGTTCATCGTTTAAGTTTGAACTGTTAGAAATATGCTCTATATCTTTAAGCATATTGATAATGACTTTGCGATGATCTCCAAAACGAACGAACTTGTTTTTGAGAAATTGATCGCTTTCAGAAATTGCGAGATCAAAAACAGGTAATCGATACTGTCGTAATATATATATACGACAAGCTTTAACGAGTTCATCAGTTGGAAAACGCCTTTTTTCAATCTGACGTATTGATTTATAGAATTGCTGTTCTGGACTTTGTACATTATCAAATGATCTCACCTGCTCGGAGAGACGTTTCCATTTTTGACGACGTATAGCTTTGAACAGCACATACAAAACAAATACAAATAACAAACCAATAATACTCAATGTATATATAAGTGGCCAATTCAAGTGTCCAAATGCATAACCAAATGGCTTAGGTTGCTCTTGAGGCACAGATTGCTGTGACTGCGTTTCTGGTTGAGGCAAAACTGATCGCACTTCAAATTGAATATCACCTAAACTTATTTGATGTGAACCATCACTGATTTGCAATTGAGGAATCGTGATTTGACCTGCCACATACGTAGTGACATCTAAATCAAACGATTGTGTATCACGAGCTTCAGCTTTAAATAACTTCAATACATGTTGTTCTTGAGAATTGAGCATTAGTTGTGCTTGATCAAATTTGAATGATTTATCCCATTGTCCCAAACAGTTAATCACAAAATGCCTACCGACAGTTAGTTCATTTTCAGGCAAACCGTCAACGTTGGGAATGTTTATTTGACAATTCACATCAGACATTATCGCGCCTTTCTTCTTTTAAAAAACGCTAGTAAAGATTTGTGAAATTCATCATTGGCTTCAAACGTAAAACTATCGACTCCTGATTTCTTTAAATTTTTTTGAAACGTTTCAAAATCCTGTTTAAATCGAGTTTTCATTTCCTCTCGGAAAGCTGGATTTGATGTATCAACCAACACAGTTTCGCCAGTCTCAGCGTCGTGTAAATCAATTAAGCCCACATCTGGAAACATAAATTCTGCTGGATCAGTCACAAGACCAGCTATGACCTCATGTTTTTTTTCTAAGTATGACAATGCTGTATCATAGTTTGTATCTTGAAAGTCACTCAGCAAAAAAATAGTGGCTCTTTTTTTCAAAACACCGCGTAAGAAATCTAAACTATTCTGAATATTCGTTTTTGAACTTTTAGGTTTAAAAAATAATATTTCTCGCAAGATTCTATAAACGTGAAATTTGCCTTTTTTCGGCGGCACAAACAACTCGACATCATCCGTGAATAATAGCAAACCAACCTGATCATTATTTCGAATAGCACTAAATGCCAAAGTGGCTGCAACGTACGCCAATGTTTCACCTTTAAAATTATTTTTCGATCCGAAATCCTGCGAGCCACTTATATCAACAGCAATAATAAGTGTTAATTCACGTTCTTCTTCAAATGTTTTGACATATGGTTTTCCAGCGCGAGCCATTAAAGCCCACGAAATTGACCGAACATCATCACCAGGGACATATTCACGAAAATCTGAAAAAGTCATTCCCTGACCTTTAAATTTTGTATGATACTCACCAGAAAAAATATTATTAACCAATTTGCGTGTATCAATTTCGATTCTTTTTATTTTTTTTAGTATCGATGTTGGCACTTGCTGCTGGTTGTGGTTGGCCTGATGATGATGATTCATGTTTAAATCTCTTTCTAAATCAAAATATGCTCAATAAAACTCAATTGAACCTATGCTGATACCTCAACTGCAGACAAAACTTCTTTAATAATGTCATCTTGATTTAAATTTTCAGCTTCAGCTTCATAAGTTAAAATCAATCGATGTCTTAATACTTTATAAATAATTGATTTAATATCCTCAACAGTTACAAAACCTCGTCCACGCAAAAAAGCGTGAGCCTTAGCTGCACGAATAAGACTTAAACTTGCGCGCGGTGATCCCCCAACAGCAATAATTTTTTCTAAACGATTTAAGCCATATTGTTTTGGTTCGCGCGTTGCCATAATCAAATCAACAATGTAATTTTTAACTTTTTGGTCGACATAAATTTGATCTACCGTTTTAACAGTTGCTAATAATTGTTCTTTTGTCAGAACTGTTTGTATTTGAGGTTTTTCATTTATTCCCATGCGAGTAACTATTTCAAGCTCTTCTGCTTTTGTCGGATAAGTCACATTAACTTTAAACATAAAGCGATCCATTTGCGCTTCCGGTAATGGATAAGTTCCTTCTTGTTCAAGTGGATTTTGTGTTGCTAAAACTAAAAAGGGATGATCGAGTTTGTAAGATTGCTCTCCGATGGTGACTTGTTTTTCAGCCATAGCCTCTAATAAAGCCGATTGAACTTTAGCAGGAGCACGATTAATTTCATCAGCTAAAACTATATTCGCAAAAATAGGTCCTTTTTTTGCTGAAAACTCACCTGATTTCGGATTAAATATCATTGTTCCAATTAAATCAGTAGGCAGCAGGTCCGGAGTAAATTGAATGCGCTGAAAATGCAGCGAAATTGTTTGCGCAAGTGTTGAGATCGTGAGCGTCTTTGCTAATCCAGGTACACCTTCAAGTAATATATGACCACCTGTTAATAATCCCATGACGATTCCTTCAATCATCTCTCTTTGACCAACAACAACCTTATTCATTTCATTCATCATTTGCGAAATGAATAAACTTTGATCTTTAACAGCTTGATTTAGCGCCGCAACGTCCATATGAACACCTCTAAGTTTGACATAGTTTGTCTGAAAAATACGTTAGAATTTATTTTGGCACAAATAGCCTTGATTTCAACCTGAAGTCGCAGGAAAATTGTAAGCTATGAAGACCTTGACCCAAGTCTGGCTGTGGAGTGCTGCCGGATGTTTCCTAACATTATTATTAGGTTTCAATTTAGCCGATCGCATTGGTTTATTTTTTGCGTTTTTATTATGTTTAGCTTTTTTATATTTAACTTTTTATGTTGGACTTCGCATATTTTTATCAAAGACCAAGTCGCATGAGATTCTAGGGTCTGATCCCAGTCGCATGACCGAGTACTTTCAAGAAGTTCAAAAGTACTATGGCGTTAAAAAAGTTAGATTTTTTACAACACCACACCGCACCCCGCCTTTAGTCTGGTCAGAGTTTTCAAATGAATTGATCATTACAATCAATCAAAGGGTTATTAACCATCTCACAACACAAGAAAAAAAAATTCTCTGTCATTTATTACTCAGTCACGGACAACATCAATCTAAAATGCTAAGACGTGTGCTTGGTCTATTATTCATGTCATTGACCCCGATTGAAAAGCTTATTAGTCCATTTTTTAATTTTGCATCTATTCTTTTAGGACTTTCTAAAGAAATATATACAGCAGATTTAAAAGCCCTATCTCAAGCGCAAACTTTGGGACACGCCACCCAACTAGAATTTGGTCTATTCTTACACAAATTGCACTATATCAATCAGCATAAAGCTTTGTTAACTCAAGGCACTTATTATTTTTCAATACTTTCAGATAAATTTTCAAGTCTTTACAACTTAAATTTTCATCCCCATATTACTAAACGAGAAAAAAACATATTGGGATACTCAATATAAGGCAAAGGAAAGAAAACATGGAAAAAATGGAAGCCTCACTTACGGTTCTTATCATGTCAATCGGATCTTCTGCAGCAATTGCTTTGGGCATAGAGCCTGATCCTCAAACAGGAAAACAACATGTAGATAAAGATCTCGCAAGATTTAATATCGACCTTCTATCGGTCTTAAAAAGTAAAACACAAAACAACCTTTCTCAAGACGAGTCACGGTTGATCGATAATTTAATTCACGATCTGCAATTGAAGTTTGTAAGTTTAAGATAAATTTTTAACTCATAGCTGAAAAAATTTGAAAGGACAATTCATGAAAAGACTTCTCTATTTTATTATCGTTATAACATTAGTCATTTTTGCTTACTTTGAATCAAATACTTCAACGGCTCAACTCTTTCAAAAATCCCCCCCTGCTCTCAAACTTGGCGACGCGATGCCTGCCAATTTATTTGTTGAACTAGCCAAGGCTATTAATCCATCTGTTGTGAACATCTCAACATCTGTGATCCCACAAGGGCGTGCGTTTCGAGATCCAATGCAAGAAATGCTTGAACAGTTTTATGGAATTCCTCGCAGACGCAGCCCACAACCTGGCAAGCCTCAAAGAATGGGTCTAGGAACTGGATTTATTATTCGCGAAGACGGACTTATTGTAACGAACAATCATGTGATCGATGGTGCTGATATTATCGAAGTTCAACTCACTGAAGATTCAAACAAGCAATACAAAGCTGAAGTCATCGGCCGCGATGCCCGAACAGATATTGCTCTCATTAAAATTAAGGCTGATGTGAAGCTTACAGCTGCAGCTCTCGGTTCTTCGACAGACACACAAGTTGGTGAATGGGTTGCAGCATTTGGCAATCCTTACGGTCATGGGCACACAATGACCAAAGGAATTATTTCATCTAAGGGTCGTGAAATCGAAGAAATAAATCGCTTACCTTTACTACAAACTGATGCTTCGATAAATCCTGGAAACTCTGGAGGACCGCTTGTGAATTCAAAAGGATTTGTTATTGGTGTTAACTCAGCCATAGATGCCAGAGCACAAGGTATTGGTTTTGCAATTCCAATTGATGAGGTGAAAAAAATTATTCCACAACTTGAGCAACGGGGGTCGATTCGAAAAGGTTTCCTCGGTATTGGATTGGGTGATATCGACACTAGCTCAGCTCAAGCAATGGGTTATGAGGATCTTGCTGGCGCAGTGGTCTTAAAAGTTGATGATGGGCCCGGAAAAAAAGCCGGATTAAAACAATACGACATCATCACTGATTTTAATGGAAAAAAAATTAAAAACTCGCGCGACTTAACTGATGCCGTTTCTGATGCGGAACCAGGTCAACAAGTAAAAATGAAAGTTTTGCGCGGTGAAAAATCGATTGATTTAACAATCACTCCGACAGAGAGACCATCAGAAAAAACTTTAGCTAAAACTTTCGGTCAACAAAATGATTCTCAGGACGACAAAAATATAAATAAAAAATCGAATACTCCACACAATTTAGGTGCTCAGGTTTCAGATTTAACAAATGAATTGCGCTCTGAGTTTAATCTGAATAGTGAGGTCAGATATCCTATCATCACAGCTGTTGATCGTGGCTCAATAGCAAGTCAGATTGGATTACGCGTTGGAGATCTAATTTTAAGTGTTAATAAAATCGAACCTAAAAATGCGCAAGAGGCTATTAAAGCCTTTAAAAAAGGACAAAACACTTTACGTCTAGCTCGTGGTCGAGGGTTAAGTGTTTTAACTTTTGATCTAAATTGATACAAAATTTATTGAGTTTTCTTTTTTCACAGGTGGTCTAGAGCTATTTTTCTAAAAAAATCGCCCACCTGTGTTATTTTTTTAAAGTCTCAAGACGATCGTCCCGATACAAGACCTAAGTAGTAATACTGTTAGCAATGCAGCAAGGTATAACTACAAAAGTAAGTCTGATAAAAATCAACTTACTCTACAGGGGACAGCAACATGAAGATCAGCGAAGTTAAAATTTTTCCTGTGAATGAAGACCGCTTAAAGGCTTATGTCACGATCACAATTGATAATGTTTTTGTGGTTAGAGATTTAAAAATCATCCAAGGCCCAGGCGGTTTATTTGTGGCTATGCCGAGTAAAAAGCGCAAAGATGGACAGTTTCGTGATATCGCCCATCCGCTTAATCAAGAGACGCGCGAGCTACTTGAAGATTTAGTTTTTGAAGCTTATGAAAAAGAATTACGTTCTATGGGAGAAACATTAACGCATTTGAAGCGTCAGAAAGCTCCGCAGACTTATCAGGGTGATGATTAATCATTCTTCAGTAAGTAGGCAATAGGGGGAGTTTTTTGAAACTTCAAGTGGTTATAAATATAGCAACTTAGTACGACGAACGACAAATTGCCCTGCTCAGGTGATCAATTTTTGTGGTTCACCATAGAACAAACGGCCCAAACTCAATAAACTGAGTTTGGGCTTTATTTTTTCTTGCCCTCTTGAATAAAATTCATTATTTTAATTTTTACATTCAAACTGTTGGGGTATCGCCAAGCTGGTAAGGCATTAGATTTTGATTCTAACATTCGGAGGTTCAAGTCCTCCTACCCCATCCAATTCCGCCAATAAGCAACAATCGGACAACAAAGAAAATTTTTGAAAATTCCTGAGTGATTTCAAGGGCCATTTATTTTTGTTGTCTAATCTGTTCGAGTCTTTTTTAGTGAGCTTCGTAGTTTCATGGAACTTTCTCTGCAACTCATGGAATTCGATTTTGGGTTCTACGGTTCTACGGTTCTACTCACTCGATGGTGGAGTTTTATCCAAAGTTCAAAAATTTCATAAACTTAGCAGACGAAGTCTGTAGTTAAAAAAGCTTCTAAACCCGAACGCGCGCT
>JBKBPU010000012.1:0-85698 GCA_046293015.1 Pseudobdellovibrio sp. | reverse complement strand
CTTATCGAGAAATAAAGGCAAAAAAGATTGACGAAAAATCAATATCTCACTAAAAGATTTTAACTTTCTAAAGTGGATCCCAATCATGCAATTGGGTGGATCCCTCCGCTGCAATTATTCACTAATATCTTTTGGCGTGCAGGAAAGGCACAGGCTGCATATGTTTTCTGTATTCCATAGATTTGCCGATGATCATAAAAAGCTTTTATCGCAGCCTTAAATTCCAACTGTGGATTAAATCGACCTTCCGGCGAAAAGAAAAACTCTCGTGCAGCTATTGCACTGGCATTGTTGTTTTCATTTTCAGTTTTATACTGATACAATCTTAAAAATGATGATGGTATATTAGTGGCTTTATCTTGATCTAAAAACAAAAAAGGATCTGCCAACACATTTGCAGATCCAAACAATACAGAAAAAATTAAAAATTTGAGTTTAACCAACATTATGCAATGAACATTGTTGTGTTAATTGCTCGTCTCTAAAAATAGTTCTATAAACTTCAGATAGAGTGTTTTCTGGTTTTACTGAACTATCTGTAAAAATATTTTTAAAATTGTTTTTCAATTGCGAATTTAAACGTGCTTGAGCTTTTTTGTTACAACCAAGTGTGTTTGCTAATGCTGATAAATACTCACCTTGACCTTTTGCCATTTCACTTTTTAACTCAAAATAATTCATTGTTACAAAATACAAACTTTCTTTTTCTGTTTTAACAAGTTTATGCTGTGAACAATTAGAAGTACCAAATGTCATACCAAATGTTACAACTGGCATTAAAAAACCATTTGTAGTTGTTCTAAATGACGATGATACTAAAGAATTTTCCTTAAATAAATACCAACCAGGACCACATCCAGAACTACCGTCAGCAGCGTAAGCTTGATTTGAAAAAACTAATCCCAATAAAATTAAAACAAATGACACTAAGTATTTTGCTCTTCGATTCATTTTGAATTTCTCCTTCTTTTTCAGAATGTTTAAACATTCTCTAAGTTGATTTGAGTGCATTTATTAATAAATAAGCACATAAGCATTATCGAATGTTCAGCATAAGATGTTAAGTGATTTTATGATTAATCCGGAAATCGTAAACTGGTCTAGTTCATATTTATATTAATTTTTAACATTTTTCAGGACTTAGTTCTAACATTTCTCAGAACAAACAAAGACAATTATTCAAATTCATCAGTCAATTTTGGAATGTGATTAAATGAAACCCTTGTTTTAGCATGGTCAGTTGCTTCTAAATATCCTGCCGATATTAATGAATTTGGTCCATACTTTTGATTTACTAAATCCATAACATAGCTGAGTTTGTTTAACTTTGTTTCAGTAAACAAACTCAGCTGTTCATGTGCTGCATCACTTAAATTCCCTAAATAGACAGATACTTTTATAGGCTTAGTCACACATAAAGTGGATGTCATTTTTTTGACCTGATCAATTAAAAAAAATGTATCATTTGTTTCTTGAAAGGATACTGATTTTTCAAACTTACGATTATCTTTTAAATCACGAATAGAAATCCCAATAATTCGACATTTTTGACGACTATACCTTAAACGAGAAACTGCTTTCGCAGTTAATTTAAGTAAAACTTCAAAAGCAGATTGTGGATTACGAGAGTTTGGGGGCAACACATGTTGATGTGATAATGACTTTGATTTTTCGACTTTATGTTCAATATCTTCCCCATGTAACTCTCGCGAAAGTCTCAAACCGACAATACTTCCCCATAAGTTTTTCATTTGCTGCGAAGAAATTTGGCGCAATTGACCAACCTTGTAATATCCACGTTGATTTAATCGATACTGCATATTTCGCCCAACCCCCGATAAAGCCTCAACAGGTAAATGATCTATCATTTCACCAATCTTATCTTTTTCTATTATCACCAAACCATCGGGCTTCATCATGTCTGATGCTAATTTTGCCAACATGATATTTGTTGAAAGACCAATTGAGCTTGTAAGACATTTACCCACTTTCGTTTCGATATTATTTTTAATTTTACTGGCAATTAAACGCGCGTTTTCAATTTGTGTTTCTCGCCCAATCAATTCACAAACCATTTCATCAATAGATAGTACTTTATGAACAGGACAGATTTCATCGACAGCTCTGACTATTTTATGATGATATTCAGTATAACGTCTGTGGTTACCCTCTACAAAAACAATCCCAGGACAAAGCTTCTTTGCATCAATAACCTTAGTGCCCGTCTTTACACCCTTATGTTTTGCTTGAATGCTCGACGCAATGACTGAAGTACTGTCAGCCATCATAGGAACGACCGCAACCGGCTTACCACGAAGATGCGGCTGATCTTGCTGTTCGCAAGAAGCAAAAAAAGAGTTCAGATCAACAAGTAAATATTTTATTTGACTCATTGATTTAATTTACATATAATTTACACTATAATCAACAACGATTTGAGCCAACCAATAAAATCAAGACGACTCGTTTGGATAACTTCAATTTGACGGTCTTGATTGATACGGTAGACACCAACTCGACCAAAAGCTGCATGAACAACAACCGCAGCAAAAGTGTGTCGATCGCACTCTGAATATTTATGAATATAATTTAAAATCTTTTTTTCAAATATAGATTTTTCGATCGATCCCATCATATGTTGATCTGTGTTTTGGTTAATTAAAAAAGTTTGTTGCTGATCAACAGATTGAGAGCGCAAACACTCACTCCTAAAGCCAAAAGATTGATTGTTAAATATTTCGGGTTTGACGATTTGCAAATTGTATTCAAAATGTCCAACTTTATCTCTAACTTTATACATCGATTGATAAATAGATTCTAACTGCTTCAGAGCTACAGGCTCACCTAGTATTTGATAAGCTAATTGTGAAAATCGATAATAAAAACTCGATAAACACACACATAATAAAACAAAACCCATGAGTTTTCTCATGGGTTAATTGAACATGATATTTAAATCACAGACAACTTTAGATCTAATTGACAACTACGACTTAATACAAAAGTCGTACATCAAAAACTCATTAAATTTTTTTCAACTCTCTTTTTAAAATTTTACCAGAATCGCCCTTAGGTAAATCTTTGAGTAAAGTGAAAAATTTTGGATTTTTGAATTTAGCCAAGTTCTTTAAACAATGCTCTCTCAAAACTTGCTCGTCATAGTAATCACCTTTAACACTGACAAAGGCATGACCAACCTCACCCCACTGGTCATCATGAATGCCAATGACAGCGGCTTCTTTGATCCAATCAAGTTTTTGAATAACTTGTTCAATCTCGACTGGATATACGTTTTCGCCGCCAGATTTATACATCTCTTTTTTACGACCAACGACATAAAAATAGCCTTCAGAATCATAGCGAACCAAATCACCCGTTTTAAGCCATCCATCTTGAATTGTTTCAGCTGTGGCTTTTGGGTTTTTCCAATAACCTGTCATACACATTGGGCCTTTTAACCAAAGCTCACCAATCTCATCAGCAGCTAGCGCATGACCATCGTCATCGCGTACTGAAACTTCACTATAAAAATTAGGAAATCCAATTGACCCTTTTTTACGAATAGAGTCAGCTTCACCTAAAGAGAAGACATTTGGGCCAAACTCAGTTAAACCAAAACCTTGTCTAATAGGTATGTTTTTCTTTTGCCATATTTCGATTTGCTCAATCGGCATAGGTTCACCACCAACAATCGCATAACGAATTGTTGATAAATCGACAGTCGAAAAAATATTTGATCTCGACATCATACCCATCGTCGTAGGAACACCAAATAACAACGTCGATTTATATTTTGATGATAAATTTAAAATCTGATCAGCATCAAATTTCTTTGTTAAAACAACCTGAGCGCCGTGATGAAAAAATGGTGTCGATAAAACATTCCAACCACCTGTATGAAACAACGGCAAAAAGATTACGGCCGAATCAGTTGATGTAATGTTTAAACGTAAAGCAGTATTTACAGAATTCCAGAACAAAGCTTTATGCGAAATCATGGCACCTTTGGGAAAACCTGTCGTGCCTGATGTGTATATGATCATGCCTGTCGTTTCTGTTGTCGAATGAAAGTCTTCAAATTTATGGGTATACTTTTGCACAGACTCAACAAAACTTGACGATGTTCCCTTGATTTGCAACCAGTGAGATTCTGGCACATGAATGTCTTGTTCTATTTCTTTAAGAAGACCATGATATTGTTGTTCGTAAACAATCAATGCCGGTTCTGAGTTAGAAATCAAATAAGTAATCTCTCTTGGTGTTAATCGGTAATTGATCGGAACAAGCATAGCCCCTAAACGCGCTAATGCGAAATACAAAACAAAACTATAAACTTCGTTTGTTGAAAAATGTAAAACGCGATCACCCTGACCAATGTTATATTTATGCTTCAGCAGATGTGCTGCTTTTTGCGCTTGATCAAACATCTGCGAATAGGTCAGCTCTTGTTGCGTATCGCCGTCGACTAATGCTGATCGATTTGGAGTATACTGGCTCCATTTTTTAAGCCAGTCTAATTCGAACTCATGACTTTCAAACTCATGTCCAAGTTTAGTCGCTTGATCTTGGGAATTTTTCTTAAATTCGGCTGATATCAATTCATTCATGTATCATAACCCCAACGTAAAGATGTTGCCACCATACTCATTCCGCCACCAGAACCAAGCATAACAACTAAATCACCCTTTTTAAGTTTATGTTGATTTGCAGCATCTGCCAAAGCCATAGCGATTGAAGCGCTACCTGTATAGCCATATCGATCCATAATATAGTGTGCGCGCTCACGTGGTACTTCTAAACGGTCTAAAGTTTCATAAATACTTTGCACATTAAACTGCGTTATAAAAAAACATTTAACGTCTTGTGGTTTCGCTCCGATTGGCTCTAAAACTTTTTTTGTTAATTGAGGCCAGTGAATACCATTTGTTTCTGGTGGAATACGTTTAGGAAACGCGAGTAAATGTCCTTTTTGATCGATCACTTCGTGAGTGATCATTTGCGCCGATCCACCAGCGTAAATACCCATATAATCATGGTACTGACCATCTGTGTACATTGTACTCGTTAAAAAACCAACATTAGACTCTGTTGTTGCCTGAATAACAGCGGCACCAGCACCATCTGCAAAAAGTGAAGCAATTTTATAATCATCCATATTGAGCCACTGGCTCATCGCATAGGCGCCAACAACTAAAATATTTTTAAAGTTTGGATCTGCTTTGATGTATTTACTTGCCATATCACATGCCGTAACAAACCCCGCACAAGCAGTGTTGATATCAAACGTTCCAGCTTTAGTTGCCTGCAATCTGTGTTGCATAACCGATGCCGTTGATGGTGATAAATAATCTGGAGTATCTGTAGCAACAATTATCAAATCTAAATCTTGAGCAGTAATTTTAGCATTTTTTAAAGCTTGTTCTGCTGCAGGTAATATCAAATCACTTGTGCGTTGTTCCGGCTTTTTCCAACGGCGCTCTTTGATGTTACGTGATTCGCGCAAAAAACTATCGATATCTTTTTTATAAAGATCATTGAAATATTGATTTGTAATAACTTGCTCAGGAGCATAAAAACCAGTTCCAATAATAACTGCATTTCTAACTTGGTTGCTTTGTGCTTGATTTGTTTGAGTCATATTTTCCCCTCTTAATTTAACCCTAAGAGAGAAACACAAAAATCCTCTAGCGTGAAAACAAAAAACTATTGACACTTTGAGTCGCTCTAAAATGGCGTAAATCATTAGCAAAAAATCATCTTTTTCAGAGTGAAAAACTAAGACGCAAAAAGACAAAACAAAAATGCAAAAAAACTATTTGATTGACGATTTTCACAGAGCTGAGCACTAATCTAAGGGTCAATGAAGACATGAAACAAGGGGATCAAAATGTCGACCACAAATGTTCAATTTAATTTCAAAAATAAAAACGCAATTGTCACTGGCGGAGCTCAAGGAATCGGTTTTCAAATCGCATTATCATTTTTACAAGCCGGCGGAAATGTTTCGATCTGGGACTATTCACAGCAAGCACTTGAAGTTGCTAAAAAAGAATTAGCACAGTTTGCCAATCAAGTTCACTTCACACAAGTTGATGTCACTCAGAAAGATTCGTGCGAAGCTGCCGCTCAATCTCTACCGTGGGCATGCGATGTTCTCGTTAACAACGCCGGTATTACTCGTGATAAATCTTTTGCTAAAATGGGTTTTGAAGAATGGAATGCTGTGATCAATACAAACTTAACAGGTTTGTTCAACGTGACTAAAACTTTATCTGAAAAATTTAATGCTCAATCAAACCACAAACGCATCATCAATATTTCAAGCGTTGTTGGACTATATGGTAACTTTGGTCAAACTAACTATGCTGCTGCTAAAGCTGGTGTTATTGGTATGACAAAAACTTTAGGTAAAGAATTAGCTCGTAAAGGTTTTACAGTGAATGCCATTGCTCCGGGATTTATTGCCACAGCAATGACTCAAGCGATGCCTAAAGAAGTTCTGGATTCTATGGCGGCAAAAGTTCCAGCGCAACGTCTTGGTTCAACTGCCGATATCGCTAATGCTGTTTTATTTTTATCTTCTGAACAAGCGGCTTACATCAACGGAACAGTTTTAAGTGTTGATGGCGGATTAGTTATCTAATACATGCCTTTTTTTAAAACACGGTCTGGGATAAATCTACATTACGAGATCTATCCCAGATCATCTAAAAAGCAGCTCACTTTTATTCATGGTCATCTAGGATCTTCTCGTTGGTGGACACCTGTTCTAAACGAACTTAAAAATAAAGAGTTGTGTCAAAATTCAGAACAACTAACTGAATCAATAGTCTTGATAGACTTTCACGGTTGCGGAAAAAGCGAGTCACCTCTTAGTATACCAAATTTTAAATTTGAAACTGTAATTGCAGATCTTAATGATTTACTCGTGAACCTAAATCTACCTCACTACAATTTAATTGGGCATAGCGCCGGTGGTCTTATCGTTTTACATTTACTTGCTCAATCAAATCATCGATACAACACAGCAGTTATGATTTCGCCCGTAGGATTAGATGGTTTGAAATTTGATGACAACCTTTACCCGATCTATCATAAAATGGCCAATAACTATGAAATCACCCGAAAAGTAATAGGATCAACTATTTTTCAAAATGATGAGAATTCAGTTTTTTTTAATGATGTTATCGCCACTGATGCCTTTGCTGGTCTTCAAAAGTTAAATCATATATTTGTTGATTTATTAAAAAACTACTCTTCGCATCATATACCAATTAAAATTTGGCAAAAAACTTTAATTATTCATGGCTTCAATGATCACCTGTTATCTTATATAGAATCTGAAAATATGTGTTCAAAACTCAAAAACTCTAAAGTGATCATCCTCAAGAATGCTGGTCATTGTCCCATCATTGAAACACCAAATTTAGTTGCGAATGAAATCAATCATTTTTATTTACACGTCTAAAATATTGACAGTTTTAAATTTTTTTCAGGCATATCAATTAAAAACAACCAAGTGACAAAAACTGTGATAAGCATAGTCAGTTGAATTTTAAGCACTTAACTTAATGAGTAAAAGGGCCTTTGATCATGACTATTAAACACATATCTCGTCTGCTTATTGTATTTCAAATTATCTTCCTTTTTGTTATTAATATACAGGCAAAAATTCAATCACTTAAGATTGAAAATGGACGATACGTAAGTTACGAAGCTCATCTTAATCATTCCGATAAGCCAGTTTTTATTTTTTTACCCGGAATTTTTCGAGGATGGACAGCGGAAGACGAATTTATAAAGCTTTTGCGTAAAGAAAAAATGAATTTTATAGCAATACACTATAGCTTGCACCCTGAGTCTGTTTCGAAGATCGGACAACAAGAAATTGCATATGTTTCGAATCACAACTATACAGCTCAAGACTTAGCTTTTGAAGTTGAATATGTGATTAACAAATTAAAAATTAAAATGCCTCTTATTGTTAGCTTATCATATAGTTCACTTGTTAGCTCAGTTTTAGCTGAAACAAAAAAATATTCTCCTATTGTTGAAACAGCTCCGATGATACGTTTCGATGAAAGCAATCCTTCAGGCGGACAAGTCACTGATTTTTGGGAAAGTTTTTTTAACCTTAACCCTTTTACTGGTCCAGTGATTACCAAATGGTATCTCAAGCAAACTTACCAACAGTATTGGAGCGATGTTGTTGATAGCATGTTAAAATCAAAAAACCTCAGTTTAAACCATCGTGAGTTGATGATTAAGTCATACACAGAACTGTCAATGACTGCACATGGATTTGATTTTAGTCGTCAAAATTTTGCAAACGGTATTCAAAGATTTTTTATTCTCGGACATCGTGAAGATGAACACCGATACAAACTTCAACAATCTGCAATAGCTCAATATGAAAAGAAATCTGGTTATAATAAATCAACAGCAGTGCTAGCTGAAGCTGGACATACTGTACCAGTTGATGCTCCTCTTGAATATGTTGAATTACTTAAAAAATTAATAACTGAATAATAATTAAAATCAGTTGTTTCATGAATGACAATTATAGATACTATAGGCATGCGTATGCCTGTCATCATCATTATATTGATCCTCTCACACTTCAATGCTGCAAAGATTCAAGCAGCTAATTCTGATTTTGAATTAAAAGAGTTTAATAGTTGCAGCTTCTGCAGTTTAAAACTCGGGTTTAGATTGCTCAGTTTAACTGATTATCGTGGAATAACTGTCGATCCCAATCCACAAATTATGCCTGGCATTGCTGCCTATTTTTATAATAATCAACTTGAAATCTTGCCAATGGCTGTTAATTATTATCATTACACGAATGAACCCTACATTCGCTTTCGTTATCGTCTTTACCAGGTTACTGACAAACCTGTTATCAAAATTCAAAATCAGGACACAACCTCATATTTTCGTCGTGAAAATACTTTTGAAGCTCAATTTCGTGTAGAAACTTTTTGGGGTGGCAACTCAGATGACTATGTCGCAGAAGTTTCATTATCATATTCTAAGGATATGAAAAACAATTGGGGTGATTACTTAGAACTTCTGACTAAATTCAAATTAGAATCATTTTTGCTTGATAAACCAAAAGTTAACTTAGAACCGAATTTTTTTGCTTCGATTGGATGGGGTAGTCGCTCACAAAATCAATATATTTACGGCCCAGAAGCAAATACGAATGGCTTCAATAACATTGCCTATGGACTTTGGTTAGCAATACCCAATCGCGCCGATCGTTATTATCCCATTATTTTAATCAAACGATTCGAAACACTTCAATCCAAGTTTAAAAATGCAGACTACGCCAAAGACCATAACAATGGCGTGGCCATTTCGCTTCTTTATTCTGTAAAAGTTTTATAACTGACGAGTGTCCATAACGAATCGGTATTTTACATCACCTTTAATCATACGCTCATAGGCTACATTAATTTCTTGTGGTTTAATCAACTCAATATCAGAAACAATATTATGCTGAGCACAGTAATCTAACATTTCCTGTGTTTCTTTTAAACCACCAATTAAAGATCCGGCGATAGATCGTCGACCACCGATAAGTGCAAAAGCAGCAACGGGAATAGCATCCGGCGGCACGCCGAGTAATACCATGGTGCCATCGACAGCGAGTAAATTAAGATATTGATTGTAATCGTGTGGGGCGGAAATCGTATTTATAATCAAATCAAAGTGTCCTGCTAATTTTTTAAAAGTACTTTCATCTTTAGTATGAGCAAAATGAGCTGCTCCTAATTTTTTAGAATCAACTTCTTTATTAGCTGATGTACTCAGCATGGTTACTTCAGCACCCATCGAAGATGCAATTTTGACAGCCATATGTCCTAATCCACCAAGACCAACAACACCGACTTTACGTCCCGGGCCAGCTTTCCAATGTTTGAGTGGTGAATAGGTTGTAATACCAGCACAGAGCAATGGTGCAACAGCCGGTAAATTTAATTTCTCTGAAATTTTTAAAACAAAATTTTCATTAACAACAATACTTGATGAGTATCCGCCATATGTTGGTTTACCTAAATGCTTATCAAAACTATTATAAGTAAATGTCGCACCTTTAGAGCAAAATTGTTCTAAATTTTTTTGACAACTTGGACATGTTTGACATGAGTCCACCAAACAACCGACACCGACTGAATCTCCTATTTTAAATTTCTTAACATTTGAACCGACTTGGGTGACTTTTCCGACAATTTCGTGACCAGGTACTAGTGGATATTGAGCACCTCCCCATTCATTACGCACGGTATGAATGTCAGAATGACATATACCACAGTACTGAATTTCAATTTGAACATCATTCGGTTGAATATCTCGCCGTGGTATTGTGAGAGATTCAAGTGGTTTTTGTGCAGCATACGATCCAAACGCTTTAACTTCATTCATGATAGACCTCAATTATATAATGTTTTGATGAGTCTGAAACATCATAAATAACAGTTTCGTATTTGACTAGTCTTAATTTGAAAACAACTAAATCCTCAGAATGAAAAATAATTCTTATGCTTGTTTTAACTCAATTCGTGCTAAGTTACTAATTCGGTAGATTCCATGACTACTTTCAATCAATTTCTTATTCTTTTTTCGAATACGTGATATCAAAACTCGTAATCTATTTTCAGCAGATTCGTAGCTTAGTTTATCGCCATACATTAAATTGACGAGTTCATCCTTAGTTTTAGGTCCAGTTAACAATAAATCAATGAGTTTAGTTTCATTCTGAGTCATTTGATTAAAATGAGTCCCATCATTCAGATTTAATTTTGTGTTAGTCTTACTGTATAGAAATGAATTTGAAAGTTTGTATTTATTAAATCTTTGAACTTTTTCTTTCCAAGGTGGCGTGAGTTGATCTATGACAGAACTTGAAAGATCTTTCGTTAAGCCAAAAAAATATTCCAGAGTTTGTATAGCGCATTTAATTTCAAAATGCTGCACATTTTTACATTGCTCAAGAAAAATCATAGATTCTATTTTTTGGTTTTTTAACCAAAGGATATGTGAAAGCTGTAACCGAATATAGTACAAATGTAAACTTTCAATATCAGAAATAGCTAATTGATAGGCTAATCGTGCTTCATATAAAGCAGCATCATAGGCCTGAATAATTTCATATTCTTGTGAAATATTTAAATATGCCATACTCTCAATTACAGTGTCTTTAGACTTTTGTGCGCTTAATGCAAGAGCTCTATATTCAGGAATATAATTTTTAAGTGGATCAATTTTGGTGCAAGCGACAATATAATTTAAAAATGATTTTAATGATTTTTTGTAGCATCCCAATTCATCAAAGGCGATCTTTGCTTTCGCATAAAAATCTCTTGATAGATCGGTGTGGTTAGAAAAAGACAAAAGCATTGCTTTACAAAAGTAAATTTCACCTAACCAAAAATGTGGGATCTGTTCAGTAATTTCATCTGTGCATAATTGCAATATCTGTTCCGAATCGAGGTCATTTTTTCTAATATGATATCGTAATTTGATTAAAATTGATAAAGGCATTGAGTTTGAAACAATATCATTTTTAAATAGTTTTTCTAATTTGTTTGGATCACTTTCAAAATAGAAAATGAGAATTTCAGTATAAATTTTCACCTCAGTTGAAGGAAAATGCATGAGCTTCAATCTTTGCTGAATAAGTTCATATAGTCCAAACTCAAATGTTTTTAATAAAACTTGCTGTTCATTCATTAAGAGCTCCTGAACATGGTATAAAAACATCCTTAAAATCACCATCTAGTGAACTAACTCGAATAAAAGGTTTTTTATTAAAGTCAGTCATGCCGGTCTTATATTCAGTAATATTATTAAAAAATAAGCCATTTACATCGACAAACAAATCAAAAGTTATTTTATCCGAATTTCGAATAATCAAATGAGGGTTATATTTCGATGGGTTAAGACTAAACTGAATATTCATATTATGTACAAATTTTCGTGTTTTGAAATCAAAAAGATTGTTTAATTTTAAACTAATTCGATTATTGCTAAGTTTGCTCACAGTACAAAAATAGGAGGCACTGGTTTTCGCATTTGATAATTTACTATCAAGCAAATTCATAAGTATATGAGGATTGTGTTGATCGAAATTAATAACTGATTGAATTTGATTTTGCGTAGATAACATCAGATAACTTGAATAAGTGGCGTATGTTGTTGCGCCATCTTTATTGATAAATCCAATAATAGGATTGTTTTTCCAAAATAATCCCGGTCCAAAGCAATTTGAATTTGATATCACGTTTTTTGTTTTAAATTCGTTACTTAACGAACCATCGCCTTGTGCGCCGGCACCAGCTTTATCCTGCGTGGAACATGAAAAATTTTCTGTTATAATTTCACCCTTGCGATACATGATTCCATTTTCTGATACCCACCGACTTGAGTTCGCATAACCTCTTTGACCATCTATGTATTTTTCAAGTAGCTGTTCTAAGGCTAGTTGATTACTATAAATTGATCCTGGGTAATACCTATTATAGCGAGATGCAGTACCAATAAGAATAAAACCAGATGAGTTAAGTAGTGGTAAAGTGGAATTGATAATTAAAGGCCCGCCACTCATACCAGGTTTTATATTTGTCGGAGTAAATAGTTCAAATTTATTACCCCCAACAGTAGTAAAAAAACCATTTTCATCAGATTGAATATAACTACTCATGAGCAAATCAGGTTTAATTGTAAAAGCTTGAAATTTTTCTGCCACCCACGGACCCACAAACGAAAAAGTATTATGTGCGGATTTAATAAATTGATATTTTGATTTTGATTCTATCTTATTTACTACGAATAGACCATTCTGCTTTATTTGAAGCGAGTCGTTATTTAAATACAAGTCATGATACGAAGCAAAAGTCTGTTCAATTTTATTTATTTCAATTATTTCAAGATCATTATCAACGTCAGATAGCCGACCCAATATGTCTACGTTAGGACTTAGAATTTGACCGAGAGATACATGAGAGGCGGTAACTATGAAATGTCTGTCTCTATACGATACCGTATAATAAGAGCCGATTTGTTCTGTTTTTTTATCGCTATAATTATCGCTAACAATTGTGCTCAAAGAACCAATAGGCTTTAACTGACCAGCATATGCTAAGCTTGCACAATACATTAAAAACAAAAGTAATTGTAAATTCATATTTTTATCTAAGATGCTAATTCGGTGCCATTTTTTTAATGATATCAAAATGATACACTAGATAATCGAATGTCAGGTTATGATTAGGAAAAAAGAAAACTACAGTCTTAAATTGTAATTTAATACCAGCTAATGCCATTTAAGCCAAATTAATTTCCATACTCATGATTGAAATACAAAATATGAAACACACCATGGTCGTAAATTGTTACTTGAATAAGTAAACGAGCTAAATACTCGTAATATCAGAATAATTATACGAACAACAATTATACAGTTTATTGTAATGGTGTGTAACTTAAAAATAATCAACAAACAAGATACATTTAATCAAGTTGCAAATGATTAAAAACTAAAAAGGAGATACAAATGCTTAAACTCTTGAATTTTGTTTTAATTTCTATTTTATTTCTTCCAGTCGTATTATTCGCAAAGAATCTTTATCCAGATCTAGTTGTAATTAATAAGAATAATCATTTAAGAAAAATTCACAAAATTTTTTCTGATGGACGCATTCAAGTTAGGCCTTTAAACGAAGGAACTGCATATGACACTGATCGAATTTATTCAAGCTCCGAATTATCTCCATCAGTTAGTGAATTGGATCAATTTAGACTTGATGACACTGTCATTCTAAAAGATCATCAAGAAACACAAGGTCTCAATAAAATCCAAATATATAAAATAAGTAAGCTCTTTGCCGATGGCAGAGTTTATTTAGTTTGCAATCAAAATTTTTTATACGGACAAGTTAAACATATTAGTCAAATCAGTAAAAAAGTGCTCGCAAAATCAGGTATATCAGCAGATCAATATATAGTTTATGAGGGAATTAGTTTTCATGTCGATATGGTATTTGATAATGGCTTAGCTTTGGTTCAGAACGAAACTAAAAATCATCTAGAAAATTTATGGAAGAGCCGCTTTTTACTTTATAAAGATCAAATAGATATGTTAGATGATCATTTTTACTTATTTAAAGTACTCAAAATTTCAAAATTTTCGGCAGAAGTTCCATCTTTGGGCCGTTTCGAACGAGGCATGTCAGTATTAACACCGGATAATATCAAAGCTGAAGTTATGCGTGTTTTTGAAAATGGATTGATATTAGTTGAATACTATAGAAGCATTCAGTACGGTGACAAAATACATGGTGATAACACTATTAAATTTCACGAGTTCCACACGATTCCTGCCAACAAACTAAAAATTATCCACCAATAATAAGATATAAATTTAAATTAACTAGGGAATTTATATGAATAAAATTAAAAATAAATTATCAGTAATTTTAGTAGGAATGTTAATTACTTTGAACAGCGCGGGAAAATCTGAAACTAAAGATCTAGATATTTCAAATAATGAATTATTTCTTAATAAATTAAATGACGATTACCTCACAGCTCGAACAGATTTTCGAAATTTAGCTGATAAACTAAAAATGAAATTTCCTGAAGCTGAAGTTCAATCAAACAGCATTGCAGTAGATAATTCAAGACCTGAATTATCTGATCTTACAATCGATTCAATCTTTATTCCTGCACGGAATAATACAAATTCTAAGAATTTAATCGTACTCACATCAGGTATGCATGGAGTTGAAGCGCCTGCAGGTAGTTTTCAACAAAGATTGATTATGCAAAAACTATTAACAACTCATCAAGGTGATATCAATTTTGAGAATAGTTCTTTACTGATCATTCATGCTATTAATCCGTACGGATTTAAATATGGTCGACGTTTTAATGAAAATAACGTTGATTTGAACAGAAACTGCATGAATCAAAAATCTGGTGAGTTTGCAGGAAGTAAGATCATTAATCAAGCCTATCTAAAGTTTCAGCGTTTACTTGAAAGTCCGGTCAAGTTTCTTGGATTGAATAAAGATATCACGCAATTTATTCCAGCTTACCCTCTCACTACAGCGCAAGTGGCATTCTACGGTATTAAGTCATCTGAATCAAAAACACAATTAACTCAAGCTTTAAGTGGCCAGTACCAGTCTGCAAAAGGAATTTACTATGGCGGTACTAAAGTTGAAGCTAGTTGTCAAATCACACAATCTTTAATGTCTAAACGAATTGAAGACACAAATGCGATCGACATATTACATATAGATTTTCATACAGGATTAGGAAAAAGTGGAATTTCTCAAATCATGATTAATCCAAAGCCGAAATCTCAGAACGAAGTTTCGGCATATAATCGCGAGTTAGCAGTTATTAAAGCTCTATTTGCTGATAAAAAGTGTAAAGACATTTGCGAGGTTCAGGAGTCAGATCCAAATGGTTTCATAACGTTTGGTGATATTACACAATGGATTAACGAGGCTTACCCAGATAAACGCCTAAAAGGCACCGTCATCTCTGTAACCTCTGAAATTGGCACATCAAATGCGGTATATGTTTTACCTACTTTAATTAATGAAAATTACTGTTTTCATAATCGCGAGGCATGCAAATCCAATGGTTTTATCTTCGCACGCGATAGGCTGAAAAAACAATTTAATCCTGCAGACGATCAAGACTGGCAAATTCAAGTGCTTAAAGGTGGTAATGTCATTTTTAAAGCGTTATCTGATTTTTCACGTCGCTGATTAATTTAAATGTACTTGCGGAGTGGTCGATTTTAACTGCCCTGCAAACAACGAGTAAAATCTAAAAATTTTATCAAAGGAGAGTTCAATGAAAAACAAAATCATATCAACAATCGTCGGATTATTAATTTCTTCGAATTGTTTAGCAAATACTCAAACACACCAAAGGCCAGAATTTTTATATGCACCTTCAGTCTGCTATAAAGCACCTACTGGTTTCCAGACGCAGGAAGAAAAACTCAAATATCTTAGAGAGTTAGAATTATATCGCAAAACTGAATTAGAAAATTTTGATAATTTTAATTCAATTTTTCAAGATGCGTCGAAAACGCGTGGAATATCTCGCCAATTATTTATAGGCTCAGTTAGTTTGTTAATTCCAAATCTTCTCAATAAAGCTAGATTTTTTCAGAAGTTTTTTCAATTAGACAGAACGGTTTTTTCTAAATCTGGTGGCTTAAATTTAGCAAAATTGGATACAGAATTAGCTGCCGGCTACCTTTTTGGATTAGTTGGATTAGAGTTTTTAGTTACTAACGCCGCTACCCGACTTGCAGTGTCACCTGATCTAAATTCGGATCTTTTCCAAACTATGAATAATTCGTATCGTGATCAAACACTAGAAGTTACAATTAAACTAATTGACACATTAAGTACTGTGTCGAATTGCAAAATAACTGATGTTGATAATGCTGTAAAAAAGCTACGTGAAGAAGTATTTAACAATGAATTGAATGGTTCTCTTTACAATGGAATAGAAGATCGTTTAACCCTTGGTCGATTAGCAGCTAGAGGTAGTGCTAAGTTAGTTTATTTGTCATACTTAAAACTTGCTATTGTTGAATCACAAATATATCAGCTTCGACTTGGTCTATAGATTCGCAAGTACAATTTTAAAAAAATTCTTAATACAATATTTAGTGGGCCCTCATCAAGTATTTAAAAATAAAACCAGAAAAGCAGGTTTTTTAATGCCTGCTTTTCTGATTTAATTATACATTAATGAAAATAGTCATAATGAGTTTTGTTTGATTTAGGATAGTTTCACATAGAGACAGAATTGTTATCACTTACTGACATAAACAACGAATTCTACTTGATAAACGAATGCTAGTCTAAAGATCAAGATAGGTTGTATATGTATAAATATTTTTATTTTTGGAAAATTAAAGATCCGCCAACGACTGAAAAACCTGTTGTTCTGATCACGGGATGTTCTTCGGGAATAGGTTTAGCCTTAGCGAGATTATTTACAAAAAACAAGCAATACAAAGTTATTCTAACTGCTCGCGAAAAAAGTATTGGTTTGCTCAAACAAGAATTCACCGAATCTGAAGATCTCAAAATTATGGCCTTAGATGTTTGCTCGGAAGAAAGTCGACTCCATGTTGTTAAAGAAATTCTAGAAAAATGGAACGGAGTCGATGTTTTGATAAATAATGCAGGCATCTGCTACCGATCTGTTTTAGAGGAAATGCAAGACCAAGATGAGTTGTTACAAATGCAGACAAACTATTTAGGACCAGTCAGTTTAATCCGTCTTCTGTTACCAAATATGCGAAAAAAAGGGCATGGAAAAATTATCAATATATCAAGTGTGAGTGGTATGCTCGCAGTTCCAACAATGGCATCTTACTCTGCATCTAAGTTTGCACTTGAAGGAGCTATGGAAGCACTTTGGTATGAAACACGACCATTCGGAATTAATGTTTCACTTGTTCAACCTGGTTTTGTTCGTTCAAAATCGCATGAACGAGTTAAGTTTTCAGTGCGTTCGAAATTATCGAATACTCAATTTAGACCCTACACACTTGTTTATAAATACATGATTCCATACATCAGTACTCTCATGGAAATTGGACTCGCTACACCTGAATCTATTGCTGATTTAGTTGATCATGTTATCAAAACCGAAGATCCACCACTTTGGATTCCTGCAGCTTTTGATGCCGAATTTTTTTATTATTTAAAGAGATGGTTTCCACGAAGATTTCTAATGCCATTTTTTTACTTTATGTTGCCAGGATCGGACCTTTGGGGAAAAGAATTTACAAAAGCCCCACGTTCAACATTTTCAACTAAAGTTAAAGCCTTGTTTCGTTCAATAGGAGGAGCATTTACATGGAAAAACTAAATACACACCAAATAGAAGAGTTATTATTTTTTGAAAAAAATTCGGATGAACAAATTATTAAACCCATGATTGATATGCTCGAGCAGCAAATTAGTTATATGATCCCTGAAATGCGTTACAAACTTGCGCTGAAAGATCATAACAGATTATCTCAAATTGCACATTCTCTCAAATCATCAGCTCTGCAACTCGGGCTACAAAAAGTTGCTGATATTTGCTTAACACTCGAAACAGAAGGACGTAGAAATACTGAATTCTCATTTGAACCTCTTATATTTGATTTACAAATAGAGTTAAGAGAATCAATTACAGAACTAAGCATTTACTTAGAAAAAACAAAACAAATTGCTAGCTAATTTATAATTATTTTTTATGAGGCAGATTTAATGTTCTAATTCTTGAATTTGAAGATAACAAAGCAGAAGGGCCATCATCTTCATCGTAAATATCACCAACAACTTCCTCAAAAATATCTTCGAGTGTAACAATACCTAGAATCAAATCTTTTTTTATAACAATTGCTAAGTGACTTTTTTTGTTTTGCAAAATTTTTAGCGCACTCATGATCGGCTCATCAGCTTGCAATTTCGGTATTGGGCGTATTAACTCATTCCAGTTCACTTTTGAAATCTCTACTTCAGAAATAAACTCTTTTGCATGTAGTAAACCGATCGGCTGACCATTTTCACAAACAGGCATTCGCGTATGTCTTGCTTGTCTAATGTGACTCATGACTTCAGTGTAATGATCTGACTTATCAATATATGCAACTTCACTCCACGGCAGCAAAATATCCTTAACTCGTCTTTTATCGATCGCAATTAAATTAAAAACATACTGTTTGTGCGAATCAGATAAATCATCGATATCAATAGAGGTATTTTGCTCTGAATAAGATTCAGAGCCCATTTTTTCTAAAAACGGACTAATTAACACTTTAGTTGAGATTTCGAGCAAGTAAACAATTGGCGAAAAAGCTTTATCAAGCCAATTTAGAAAATATCCGCCTAATTTTGCAAATCGCATTGGATACCGTAGAGCTAAAGTTTTTGGAACAAGCTCGCCAATTACAACTGAAAAATAAGTTAATGGAATAACGACCGTGACGATTGCAAATGTTTCTGCAATCTCTTCTGATACATTAAACAAATTTTGAAAAAACGGGCTTAATGTCTCTTCTGCGCCAGCACCACCAACAGCTGCCGAAATAGCTCCAACCAATGTAATACCAATCTGCAACACTGAAAGCACACGTTCAGGGTTGGATTTTAATATTAAAATCTTGCGAGCTAACTTATCTCCTTCTTGAGAAAGTTTTTTAAGATGTGGCTTTGATACTGTAACAAAAGCCATTTCAACACAGGAAAGAATAGCGTTCAAAATCAAGCACACAAGCACAACGACAAATGTTAACAATACGACTCTCTTTCTTTAATTAACGAAATCATGAGGAATGATTATCACGACATAGAACCTTAAATGCAAAAGTAAACATATTGCGTTTCTGCATAAATTAAAAGCACAGCGTCACTTTGTCTGAAATTTAGACAAAAATATACATCCATGGCGAATTAAACAACATCCTAGAGAGATACCCTTTTTGCATAAAATCATAATGGGAATCGTTCAAGCTGAAAAAGAGGTCATTACCCCAAGGTTAAAAAATCAAACAAACTTAAAAAAGGAGTCCCCTCATGAAAACAGCATTAACATTTATCGCGGCATTATGCTTAACTACGTCGGCATTTGCAGAGCTCACAAGAGATCAAATCAGATTGAAAATTGCAAGGACTTCAGAAGTTAAAGCTTTATCTGAAGCTTACAAAAAACAAGGATTTAAATGTCAAAACACTGAAGTTTTGTCAGCGGCAAATGGTCTGATACAAGCCAGAAAAATTTGTTCATATGATAACGGCAAAATAGAAAGTGCTAAGATCATGGAAATCGAAGCCTTCTTAATGGATGATGTTTCAGAAGCTATCGTGACTAATATTCGATTTAATATCGCTGGATAATTTTCTTAATAACGGGGGCTTGAAGTAAGCCCCTCTAAGAGGTTAATGACTTAAAAAGTAAAGCAATGAAACTACCAACTACAGAGTTAAAAAATGGACTTAGTAGATTTTTATAGACAAATTCTTCAGAATAAAATTGCAATAACTTTTTTTTAAAAAATCCTTCTATAGCAATAAGTATCAATAATAATATAAAGGCATAAATTATAACGTCTAAAGTTGTTTCTTTATTATATTCAAATATAGCTGCAACTAAAATCACACACAAAATCACAGTTGTAATCATCTTTATGACAGAACGTGTATCGTCAAATCTAAACTTAGCTAACAACAAAACCCAATAAGAAATAAAAAATATAGAGTATATTATCATCAAAGCCGATGTATCTAGAAAGTACGTCGCCATAAATGCAGCGATAATCGTTTTAATTTTTTCCAAAACTTGCTCGCCATACTTGTCGTTACTTCTAAAATCATTACACATAGAAGAATAAACGGCTTAATATTTAGATAACTTTAGTAGATTTAAATTGATACATATAAAGAAACTAACTAGTCCAAATTTCGAGAGGGAAACTTGGAGCGGGAGACGGGGCTCAAACCCGCGACCTTCGCCTTGGCAAAATGATTTAGGCTAAAATGCGAAATTCAATATATTTGAGAAAAAGCCAAAAAACGTATAAATAACAACAAGTTACACTTAAAAGCATTTACCCCCGTTTACCTCGATTTACCACACTTTTTAAAGGCCGTGGACCCTCGGTGGACCCTTTTTTAAAAAATGTATGAACAAATTTGAGCTAATTAATCCAAAAGATTTTAATCATTTTTATTTAAAATTGTGTTCAAAAAACTGTTCAACTCATTGATCACTTTTGGCAACTTTACACCCCGCCCTAGGTTTTTGAAATCAATGAGTTAGATCATCTGGTGATCGTTCTTTGCGCATTGACCACCCGCCCTCTACGATGGCAGGTGGTCAATGTGACACTCCACCAGATAAATACAAAAAACAAATTCAAAAACCTAGGGCGGGCTATTTTCTCGAAAGAGAAAATATATTTTTTAAAAACAAAAGACACAACAACAAAGGAGCAAATATGCAACTGACTCTTGATTTTGGATTAATCAACGATACTAAAAAAGATAAAACTAAATCTCAAATCGTATTAACTCTCAGAGATTACGAAATTATTAAGTTTATATTAGAAATGAAATATTCAACTGTTGAAGACATCTATCTGCGATATTTTAAAATTAACTCTTTAGGTCTTGAATCTATAACAAATCGATCAGCTTACAGACGTTTACAGCTTTTAGAAGAAAATGGATTCTTAAAATCAGAAAGAAACTTTATTCTGAATGAAAAAATATATTTAGCCACTTCGAAAAGTTACTATTTAATATTAAATCATTTTAAATCTGAAATTTTCATAAGCTACCCTCTAAAAAAAATTGATCATAGAACATTTGAACACGATCACCTGCTTGTAAGCATACGCTACAACCTTGAAACAATCGAAAGAATACACTCTTGGATGTCTGATCGATATCTTAAAAGCAAATCTGACTTTAATGATTTAAATGCATTTAATATTATTCCAGATGCCATTTACACAAACTTAGCTGGTGATAAAATCGCATTTGAATTAGAACTCACACAAAAATCAAAAGATCGCTATAGATCTAAAATTAAATCTATCGTTGAATATTTACGAAAAATTGAAAATAAACCAAAAGCCTTTAGCAAAGTTAGATTTATGTGTAAAACAAAAGCTATTTATGAAAGTTTAAATAATGAATCAAAGCTTTATTCAAAGTATTTTCAAATTGAATATTTAACAACTGATTCTGCACTTTTGATTAATCCTAGACAAAATAGAAAGATCTAATTTTATGAATATTGCTAGTAATTTTAAATCAATAAGTTTATCACATAAAGATGACAGAATTGAACTTGGCAAAGTTTCAGGTTCAATATTTAAGAAAGAAGAATTAACCGAAGGTCAATTAAATCATCATGTTCATATTGTAGGAGCCAGTGGTTTTGGTAAAACGGTTTTACTCAGTCATATCGTTCAGGATCGCATTTATAAAAACAAAGGTTTACTTTTTATTGATCTTAAAGGTGATATCGACACAATCGAAAAGTATTTAACCTATGCCAAAAAGGCTAACCGCATAAATGATGTCGAGTTATTTTCATTAACAAATCTTAACCACTCAACTTCTTATAATTTAATTCAAACAGGTACAGCGACTCAATTGCGCGATAAAATATTATTGTCGCTGAATTGGTCTGAAGAGTATTACAAAAACCAATCGGCTAGTTTTCTTTTAAAATTATTAATTGGTTTATGTTGGTTGCGTGACAATACAAAAATAAGTATCAATTTAAATACGATTTTAAGTTGTACAAAAAGTTTAGATTTTATTTCTGCATTAAACGAACATATTCCAGATGACTTAGTCAAAATTAAAAGACCGTTTGAAGAGTGTTATGAATTTCTTCAAAGCAATGATCAATTCAAATCATTACAAGGTTTAAGAACCCAATTAGAGAGTTTAATATTATCTGATTTTGGTGATTTAGTTGCTCCATCAAAAAGTGGAATTGATTTATTTGAAAGTATTCAAAAAAAGAAATTAGTTTTTATATTTTTAGATTCTCGTCGTTATGGTGAAACTGCTAAAACAGTTGGTAAATTTATAATGCAAGATTTAAAAATGGTCTCAAGTCGCATCGATGCCGAAGTTCAAAAAATAAACCGAATTCCCTTTTCAGTTATTATTGATGAATTTGCTGATTTAGCCTCTGAAGATTTTATTGGATTTTTAGATCGAGCTAGGTCATCAAAAATGTCGATCGTAGTTGCTCATCAAGAAATTTGTGATTTACAAAGAATCAGCCCAGAGTTTGCCGGACGCCTTATGGGAAACACATCGACCTTGTATGCCTTTTTACAAAAACGACCAGAAAGCGCTGAGATTATTTCTAAAATGGGTGGCACAAAAAAAGCATGGAAAGAAACTTTTGCAGTTGAAAGAACATGGCTTTTTGAACATCCAACCGGTAGTAAATCTATGCGTGAAGTTGAAGAGTTTAATATTCATCCGAATTTAATAAAATCACTCACAGTTGGTAAGTGTGCAGTTGTTAAGAAGTATCCAACTTCTAGAGCGTATTTGGTAAATGTAAATGCCGCTGTTATATAAACTGTGATTTTAAGCAGCTTTGTTGCTTTCATCTCGATCTAAAGCAATGCTTTTAGCAAGGCCATTAATTTTTGAAATACTCTCATTAAGCTTTTCAGTCATTTCGACCAACTTATTAATGGTTGTATTCATGTCTTCAATTCTGCGTTGCAAAAATTGTTCCTCCTGATTAATGTCAAATCGCTTTAGAATTTCTTTAATATATTCATATTCAGAATGAATAATATTTGTTAAATCTTTTGATTCTACTAAACATCTTTTTAATTCTTCAAAATCAGATTTTATTGGTGGAAAATTTAATAAATTAATAATTCCTTTTGAACTACTTTTTTGATCTTCATTCTTTTCTATTGAATTTAATTCATTGTTAATTTTATTTACTTCAGTTTCGAATTTGTTGAATTTTGACATTACTATATTTACTTCATTTAATATTACTTTACTATTTTTACTAAATAGCTCGTTATTACTAATATCTAATGTATTTGCAATTTCTTTTAATTTAGTTAATAATTTTATCTGACTTTCTATTTCTTGAACTAACTGATTAATTTTGACATTAATATTCTTTATATCCGTTTCATTCTCATATATCTTTAAATTAGGCAATTTCCCAATATTATTTTTATTAATAATTATATAACCAAATAGTTGTTCGTCACATTTGTTAAAATAATAATTACCATCCATGTGCTCACTTTTAAAATATTTTTCAAATTCAATTACAGATTGCAAGTTTATAATTTTAAATGAACTTGCCCATGAATCGACAAATTTATTCATTCCAAAAATATAACAAGTATTTAATATATAAAAATATGGATCTAAAATATATTCAGCACAACTTACAAGATTTTTTTGATAGAAAATATTGTAATCAAAAAAAATCTTTCGTTCCTCTGATAGCAAATATATAAATCGTTTTGCGACGGCAAGTTTTTTAAATTCACTATCTTCTTTTAATTCAGTAAACTCTCTTACTAAATCAACATAAGTATCATTAAAATGTCGATATTGTTGATTTAGCCAACCATAGAAAATCGATATCAACCCTAAAAATATGATGAAAATTGAAAAAAAATACTTAATAAAAGTTGCCGTTAAATATCTATTTTCATTTGATTTAATTAAATTGTTACATTCACTTGAACTATTCAATCGTGTTATAGTAAAGTTTTCACTTTCTGTGCAAAAATATTTCTCTTGATTTTCACGGCCGCTGATTGTTGTCGATAACGATTGAGCACCCAGACTACAACAAAATAGAACCACGAAAACAACAAATATCTTTAAAGGATAAAACAACCACATATAGCTTCTTTGTTGTTGTTTTTTATCAAATATTTTTAAATTCGAATTTATCACTACATACCAAACAGCAATATAAAACACTATAATAATTCCATTATTCAATGGATCTGAAGAAATATATAGTTTATAATATTTAAAAACTGCAAACACAAGTATTCCCACCCCCCCAATACAAGTGCTGTTAAAACTACTGGCATAAGTACTTTAGACAAAAAATTTAAATTCGATATATAATTAAAGAGTTTTCTTTTAATTTCTTTAAAACAATTATAAAAAAATGTAACAATAAAAAGTGTCAGAAAAACAGTTGGAGAATTTAATAAAAATACAGTTATGACATCGATCATTATAATCTATAACGGACTACAAACTCTAAATCTTTAATTAACTTAATGTTTAATTCACAAGATGGATCAGCTTAATACAATATACCCCTTTAATGAAAAGTTTATCGACAAATTTTCGATAATTTTTTTAAGTATCGGAATTCTTTAGATATTAATTTATGAATTTCAAATTGTTTGAAATTTATTGTTACATCAAGTCAATTATACTTAGTTTTAAAGTTATCATGTTATTTTAATATTAATTATCTTATGGAAAATCTAGAAGAAATACTTATACATATGTTTTATGCTCTTGAATCAAATGAAGTCAAAACATACGTCAAACTCAGAGAACTCGCTTTGAAACTCATAGCCGAAAAAAATAGTACTGAACTCATTCACTAACCTACCTTACCCTCAGCAACTCACTCCATCTGGTCGTGTAACACGGTGATTTCATTTGCGAGAGCATTTGCCAGAATTGATCTATTCCACAGGCTGCGGATTTAACTGTGCCTCGTCCGTGATAACGATTGATTTCATCAATGACTCTCATCAAAGAATCTTCTTTGGCTGTGTCATATGTGCTAAAAAAATCAGTCTGTATAAAATCTTTTTTAACAAGTTCATTTAATATGACACCAACTTTTTTGTATTCATACCCATCTCTAAATATTTGATCAAGCAACAAGTAGGCTTTTGTGATCAATTTAGTTGTGACGGATGTGCCTGTCGGGATCACCATACTTTTAGAATTAAAATACTGCGCTGTATTTGTTTTAAATGGGTTTGTTTGGACAAACACTGTTAAATGTCTGCACAGTAATTTTTGTGAACGTAATTTTTCTGAAGCATTGGTGATGTGATTAGCAATTGACTCTTGAATTTCGCGAAGATCAGTGACTTGCCGGCCAAAAGATCTGCTTGAAACGATTTGTTTACGATCTTCAGCGTCTAATTCCAAATCTAAACATGAAATTCCATTTAATTCTTCAACGATGCGACCACCCGTTACAGTTAAAAATTTACGAATCATTTCAGGATCAGATTTCATCAGATCATAGGCGGTTTTAATTTTGCGCTCTTTTAATTTTTTAGCTGATTGCCGGCCAATACCCCAAATATCTTCAACTGGAAATGTTTTAAAAATTTCATTTCGCACATCTTCGTTTGTTAAATCAAACACGCCTTTTGTGCGCTCTTTGTTTTTCTTCGCTAATTTATTTGCGATTTTTGCTATAACTTTTGTTGGGCCAAATCCAATACATGTGGGTATACCTGTTTGTTGTAACACTGTTTCACGAATATCGATGGCATAATTTAATAAATCCCAATTGTTCATTCCAGTAAAGGATAAAAATGCCTCATCAATTGAGTAAATTTCAACTTCGGGTGATTTTTCAGATAATATCTGCATCACACGATGGCTCATGTCTCCGTATAAAGTGTAATTTGATGAAAACACCTGAACATCGTGTTTCTTAATTAAATCTTTAATTTGAAAATACACGGCACCCATTTCAATACCAAGAGCTTTAGCTTCATCTGTGCGACTAACAGCACAACCATCGTTATTTGAAAGTACAATGATGGGTTTATGATTAAGACTGGGGTTAAACACTCTTTCGCAAGAGCAGTAAAAAGAATTACAATCAACAAGTGCAAATATTTTTGAACGAGCATTGTTCATAGATATCTTTAAACATGTTTATGCAAGTTATAGGTTAACACTCCAAAAATTTGTAAATCATCAGGGTTATTCACAATAATGGGTTTGTAATTGGGATTAGCGGGCATCAAAAAAATTTTATGATCGAGTATTTTAAATATTTTTAATGTGTATTCGTTATTAATGCTAGCCACGACTATTTGACCTGATCTGGGTTTGATTGAACGATCAATCACTAAAACATCATCTGGATAAATACCCACACCGGTCATTGAATCACCGCTTGCGCGCATAAAATAAGTTGCTGCCGGTCTTTTCACAACTAAGTCATGCAAGTTCAAATTATTTTCGATGTACTCTGTTGCTGGCGATGGAAATCCACACGGTATATGCACTAACGCATTAAAACCTTCTGAATCAGTCATTATTAATGAATCTTTAAATGCTCCCATACTTTGTACTCCCTGCCTTTAGCTCTGTTTTTATCCAGCATAAAACGCAGGAATATCTCTGTGTCAAATAATATGTAAATTATATGTAAATATAAAGGTAAAATTGCACAAAGGTCTTGCAGTTAAAACTTACTTTCGTTTTTCCCAGCCGGGTTTTAGCGGGCGGTCTTAAAAATGGAGCCATACCCAAAAGACGTTTTTATTCTTTCATAAATTAAAAATATTTTTGAATGATACGGTTTTAGTTTGTGATTTTTTTTCTGTCCACAAGTTAGACGATCTGGAATTATTTTTCAAAACTTTAAAAAAATGTCTAAAGAAAATAGAATTGAGTCACAAATTTAAATGTATGTGATACGGTCGCTAAAACTAAACAGACTTCACTTTGCGAAGCACAAACATTTATTTTTAGCTTAAATATAGGAGCGTATATGACAAATTTTATAAAACTTTTTTCTATTTTAAGTATTTTGGTATTGGTCTCAGCTTGCGATACCAATAAATCAAAAGAAAAAAAACAAACATCAGCTGACAATCCACAAAATCAGTCTGTGAACAATGAAAGCATATCTACAAAAAATGAATTTATAAAAATCGAAAAGGTTTTCTCAAATTCATATTCATTTACCGCATTGAAAAATGATGGTTCAGTTGTCACTTGGGGTTGGCCTGTTCACGGCGGAGATAGCTCTGATGTTAAAGATCAACTTAGTTCAGGTGTTAAAACTATTTTCTCAAATGATGTTGCGTTTGCTGCGCTAAAGAAAGATGGCTCAGTGGTCACTTGGGGTTCGCCTTTTCACGGCGGAGATAGCTCTGATGTTAAAGATCAACTTAGTTCAGGTGTTAAAACTATTTTCTCAAATGATGTTGCGTTTGCTGCGCTAAAGAAAGATGGCTCAGTGGTCACTTGGGGTTCGCCTAGTTACGGCGGAGATAGCTCTGATGTTAAAGATCAACTTAACTCAGATGTTAAAACTATTTTCAATAATGTATATTCTTTTGCTGCGTTAAAACAAGATGGCTCTGTTGTAACTTGGGGTTCGCCTGTTCACGGCGGAGATAGCTCTGTTGTTAGAGATCAACTTAGTTCAGGTGTTAAAACTATTTTCTCAAATGATGTTGCGTTTGCTGCGCTAAAGAAAGATGGCTCAGTGGTCACTTGGGGTTCGCCTAGTTACGGTGGGAATAGTTCTACCGTTAAAAAACAACTTAACTCAGATGTTAAAACTATTTTCTCAAATGATTTTGCGTTTGCTGCGCTAAAGAAAGATGGCTCAGTGGTCACTTGGGGTTCGCCTAGTTACAGTGGGAATAGTTCTACCGTTAAAAAACAACTTAACTCAGATGTTAAAACTATTTTCAATAATGTATATTCTTTTGCTGCGTTAAAACAAGATGGCTCTGTTGTAACTTGGGGTTCGCCAAATAACGGCGGAGATAGCTCTGATGTTAAAGATCAACTTAGCTCAGACGTTAATACTATCTTTTCAACTGATAGTGCATTCGCTGCATTAAAAAAAGATGGTTCTGTTGTAACTTGGGGTTCGCCAAATAACGGCGGAGATAGCTCTGATGTTAGAGATCAACTTAGCTCAGGCGTTAATACTATCTTTTCAACTGATAGTGCATTCGCTGCTTTAAAAAAGGATGGTTCTGTTGTAACTTGGGGTTCGCCAAATAACGGCGGAGATAGCTCTGATGTTAGAGATCAACTTAGCTCAGGCGTTAAAACTATTTTCAATAATGGATATTCTTTTGCTGCGTTAAAAAAAGATGGCTCTGTTGTAACTTGGGGTTCACCAAATAACGGCGGAGATAGTTCATCTGTTGAAGAAGACCTCAAACCAAAATTAAAATAGAATTTCTACTTTGTTCTTCAATTTAAATTTTCAATATAAAAAAGCAGGATCAGTAATCTTGCTTTTTTCAATTTTAAAATATCACAACATCAAACAAAGGTCTTGCAGTTAAAACTTACTTTCGTTTTTCCCAGCCAGGCTTTAATGGTCGATCAATGTCTACGACCAATTCCGGCCGAACTTGCTCTGAAAGCAAAAAATCAACTTGTGATTGTGGTGATTTATAAAAATCTAACCAAGTCAAAGCCCGTGACCAATCTAAAAAAATTGGTGATCTGTCATGACCATTTTGCAATATAAAATCAGTGGGCTCGGTTGTTAAAATAGAAAATGAATAAAAATGATCAGAATCATTTTCTAGATTTTTCCAATGATCAAAAATGCCCGCAGCAAATAATAATGATTCATCAAGCTTATGAAACTGGATAATATTACCGGCCTTTGGACCTTCGTAAACGGATTCATAAAAACCAGTCATTGGAATAATACAATGTTGTTTTTCAAATGGCTTTTTCCATGTGGGTTTTT
Organism: Pseudobdellovibrio sp.; assembly: GCA_046293015.1. Lineage (GTDB taxonomy): Bacteria > Bdellovibrionota > Bdellovibrionia > Bdellovibrionales > Bdellovibrionaceae > Pseudobdellovibrio. The sequence continues at coordinate 56,400 of JBKBPU010000012.1, read as the reverse complement.
CTAAAACCGTTTCAATGCGCGCATTATGAGTTGCAAATTTAACTTTGGGCTCTTTAGACCACGATGGTATTAATGAAAACTGCATACCTGTGAGTTTTATGTTATCACGTGATTTCACAAATACAGGAGCTACTTTAGAAGGTAAAAAGCGATCATTGATGGATTCAAATGATTGACCAACTTTTATACCCAGAGCTTCGAGTTCAGCTTTATTTGTTTTAACCGTGAATTGTGCGCACATGATAAAAAACTATCGCCCAAACCATACTCGATCAATTTTATTATCACGAAAACCACACACAGCAAAAGCGTGAATATTATTGGGATACGCAGCTCGACCCGTTATGTACTCTTCGTCAACAATGAGATCTGTAACAACTACACGTGATTTTAATTCACAATGTAATTCAGGATTATTATCAAAAAGTCTTTTATAATTAGAACCGAACACTTCAAAGCCTGAAGAAACTTGTTCATTTGTATTTAATCTGTAAACTGCAACTTCATCATGAAAGCACTCAAGAAATTTTACTAAATCACGATTATTGTAGGCTTCTAATTGAGACTCGACTAATTTTAAATGAATTGGATTGTATTTTGATGACATTATATATTTATTTGAAATGTTCTATAAAAAGTCAACTTTATGAGAAAAAGAATAGCTTATTAAATAATTTAATCTCTAGAAGAATAAGACTAGGCATTAACAACTCTTTGATAACGAATATCTTTCATATTCTCAAAAAAAGACACCGAAATATCTAAGACAAAAATCATACCACAAATTAAACAAAAAAGACTTAAGTCTTTGACAATTTCATCCGTTTAATTGCCCAGACTTTGGGGAAGGACTCAATTCATGGTGAATGTAAGCGGATCACTTTTAGGCCTTTTATTTTCTATTTTCATACTGACTCACTCAAATTCTTTTGCACAAACAACAATGCAATCTATTTTAGGACCAAAAAAATATAATGCCGCTCAACCGACAGCACGTAAATATTCTGAAATTTTAAATCTGACTCAGAATGATTCACAGCTTAATTACAAAATTATTATTAAAAATGCCGACGGCAAAGACCACCCAATTAAAACATGTAATCAGACTAATTTTTTTCAAAAGCTCATTTGTAATATTCAAAACATACCAAACACTTTGTATGTCCAAATATATAGAGTTCAATCTTTAGAAATCAGAAATAATAATGTTGTGATTATTCCAAGTACTCAGATTAATAAAAATACTTATCTTTATGAAGCCACTTTAAAATTATCTCAAATCAACAATCTTGCGATCAGCGTCTTAGGCGCAACAAGTTCTTATGTTACAATTGAAATTCAAAAGCCACTCACCCCAGCTGATACAACACCACCGCTAATTACTTTTAATTTAAAATCTAATACAACTATAAATACGAATTCAGGCCTTATTACGATCACTGATCAATCAAACACAACAACTACGATCACCGATAATGGACAATTGGTTTTAACTTCAACAAATAAAACTATTAATTACACCTTATCTGACGGTGGTCATAATCTTATCATTGCAAGCACTGATGCTTTTGGAAACAAAAGCACAAACTACATCGTAAGTCAGCTTGTTGTAGACACTAAACCTGCAATTTTAGCACAGGATTTAAAATCTAATTACGTAGTTGCTCAATTACCCTATTTACAAACAATCACAATCACATCTAACGAAGCATTGCAGTCACTTCAAATTAATGACTTTAGCTTAATTCAAACAGGACTTAACACTTACACATACGTGGCCCAGTTTGACGCTGCTGGAATTAAAAGATTTAATCTTAAAGCCACTGATTTAGCCGGCAACATTGCAAATCAATCAATGAGTACAACAATTGTCGTTGATAATACGCCACCAACAATTGCAACAAATGCTGTGCCTGCGGTCACGGCTGAGTCCAGTTTTAATTTAAATATTGCAATCACAGATGCGTCTACAACACAAACAGAAATTCTAGTGAATCAAATTTCACAATTAAAAACAACAAATCAAAATATCGCTAACACTTTAAATTTACCAAACGATGGCACCTATGACATAAAAATTATATCAACTGATTATGCGGGGAATGCTTCGGTTAAAACATTAAGCCTAACCAAAGACACAAAGCCTTTGTATGTGAACATTATATCACCTGTAAATCAAAGCGTTTTAAATTCAAATATTATTGAAATCAGAGCTAAGGCCAACAAATTACTATCTGTAGCCAAGATCAACGGTCAAATTGTGCAATTAAGTGATGACCAAGTAAGTCTTAAATACAACCTGCAATCCTTGTCTGAAAACACGGTCAGTATTTTAATCGAAGTCACCGACATCACTGGCGCAAGTGCTCAGCAAAGTGTGTCTGTGCAGATTAAACCTTCGTCTTTACCTTCGTGGACTTACGAAGAATGTCCGGTGGTGCAATAATGAAAAATTTTATAGTTTATAATATGAAAAAATTAATGTTAGGTTTAGTTTTTATTTTTCTCTCTAGTATTTCTTTTGAATCAAAAGGTTCTGTACTAAGAGGGATATTTAGCGGCTCAGTTGGTTGGGAAAAGTGTGTGCAAGATGCAGAAGATTTTGCTAGTCAAAACGGATTTTATATTGAACTTTGGAATCCTCAATCAAATAGTAAGGAGATTTTTCCAAATGGCGAGATAAAATTCAGTATTCTTTTTATAATAACACCAAAACTAGGTTTAGCAAAAATAAAGCCATGGGATGTATACTTTATGGGCTGTGCAGGTGTAATTACTAAAAATTCCGGGATTCTATCCAGCAACAACACAACTTTAACAAATAACTTACAAAAAGATGCTCTGGCCTGTGGAAGTGAAATTGATTATATTGAAAAAAACATTTCTGAATCTATTCCACTGGATGGCTCTAATCTTTATCTTAATTACAGTTCTAAGTTCAATTCTAATGTATCAAAAAATAAAACAATAAATTTAGACTATAACTTACAATCTATACCCGCTAATAATCTTTCTCTACAAATCACACCTAAAAACAATCCTCCTATACCTATTTCACTCAACTTAAGCAGTTTGCCTATTGTGAATTTACAATATGAAAACACAAATAATTTTGGTCTTACATATTCCAACGAATTTAAAAACAATTTTGATTTCGAAATTCAAATTCAAAAAATTGAGCCTAACTTAACATATTGCTATTATGATACTGTTGATAATGTTTTAGATACTAACACAGTTGTCTGTGGGCTAACAAATAAAAAAATAATTACTCCACTATTAACTGAGCACAAATCTATCATTCAATACAAACCAGAAGCTTTTGGTCTAAAAGGTTGGACTTTATCAAATCATCACTATTTTGATAGAATTTCAAAAACTCTATTTTTAGGAACTGGCGACTCAATATCTTATCAAAACTTTAAAACAATTAATGATTCAACTTACGGTGCTGTTGATTTACTTATCAGTAAGTTAAACTCAAAAGAGATATTCATTTTTGATCAAACTGGAAAACACCTTGAAACTAAAAGTGCTATTTTTAATAAAACGATTTATAAATTTAACTACCAAGCTAACAATTATTTACAATCAATTGATAATCAGTTTAACCAAAAAATGATTTTCCAATATGATGGATCTAAAAACATTAATAAAATTATAGCTTTTAATGGCGTTGAGACACTTATTAACTCAGATAGTTCAAAAATCAATTCTACTACTGATTCTCTTAATCAAATTTTTGAAATGACCTATGATGATAAATTACTTTTAAAAACCTTTAAATCTATTACTGGAGTTTTAACAACATTTACTTATGCTAGCAATGGTGACATTGAAAAAGAAGAAAAGAATAATGGAGTATTTCAAGCATTTGCATCCTATATTATTTCAAATTTTAAAAAATACACTCATACCTTAAGTTATGGAGAATCTAATTCTGTCACAGTTGAAATGACATTTGATGGATTAAAAACTACTAAATATGATGAATTTGGTCAAACCATTTATGAAAAAAACAACTATTACTCTTCTGGTATGGAAAAAATCTCATTTAAAAATAATACTGAAGAATCGACATTTTATTCAAATGACCCTATTTGGAATACCGATTTTTTCCCTATGTTGAAAATTCATAGCTCAATAAATGAGTCCAGCCAAACTATCACTAACACAAACACATTTTATGAAAGCCGATTCTACACCAACAATGAAAATCCATTTTCACTAAATTATGTTGTTTACCAAAAAAACTCAGACAATTCGAATAATGGCAGCAGAATTGATCGCTTTGAAATTGGCGAAAATATTATTTTGAATTCAGTAAATGAGTTTGGTCGAAATACAGTTTCCTACTTCTACCCAAATGGTCTTATCAAACGAATCGAACCTTACAACCAATATCCGTCTGATTTTTCATACGATGATTTTGGTCGGTTAACTAAAATATCGAAAGGAACACAGTTTCAATCATTTGGTTACGACCAATATGGCTATTTAAACTTAGTTTCAAATCACAAGGGTCAACAAACTAAATACCTACGCAATTCAAAAGGACAAATTTTAGAAACTACTTTAGCAAATCAAGATAAAATCAATTTTGAATACACAGCTGGTGGAGAAGTTAAAAAAATTACGACTCCGAATAATCAAGTCCATCAATTTCAATTCGACCTTGGGGATTATATTCACAACATGATTACTCCAAATAATAAGCAAACTGTTATCAATTATGATTCTGATAAGCGCGTGACTGACGTACAAAAACCTAGTGGACAGTCATTGATCTATGTTTATAAAAACGGATCTCAGACACTTGATCGTATTAAAACTTCCGAAGGCGATTTAATCTTTAATCAAATCGATGCACAATCACGAATAAGATCTTTGACATCTGCTGATAACATCAAGCTTAACGTTGATTGGGTTGCTAATCAAATTCAACAGCAAAAATGGTTTGATACGGATGGATCTGAGCTTGCAACTCTGACATATAATTACTACTCAGATCAATTTCGCATAAAAGACATGTTACTAAATGGACAATCATTTGCTTCGTATACGTACAACAAAGGCCGTGTTCAATCGATTAATAGTAAAATTACTTATGATTATCCTCGTAATTTCTCATATTCTGATGAAGTCACAACTTACATTGATAATTTAACTGTTGCTGATCAAAGAATTGACTCAGTTGATGGTGATAAACCTTCGCACATTATAAACGCTACGATTAAAGATAATCCTGAGCTTCAACTTTTTCTTACTCTCAGTAGATCCTACGATAACCTAGGTCAAGCTACAGAATTTACAACATCTACGATAAATACTAGCACCGGAGTCTATAATAACTATTTCTCGCTTATTCCAGCTTATGATGACAACAATCGTTTGATTCAGATTACTAAAACAAGAAAAAGTTACGTCGATAGCACTGAAACTAATAGTATCGATTTTTATAATAATTACCTATACCCACCACAATCAAACAATAACATCAAAGAGTATTCTCAAACTTTAAGTTTAACGAATCCTCCAGTTAAACGAACGATAGCATCACATAATAACGACGATCAGTTATTACAATTAAATGGCTCGATTAATCGTAAATACACTTACACTGATAATGGTGAACTTAAATCCATGACAAATTGTTATGGTACTGTAAATTACGAATATGATTCTTTCTCCAATTTAAAGAAAATTACATTTCCTGATGGGAAAATCATCGAATACAAAGTTGATGGGTTTAACAGACGAGTTAAAAAACTTGTTAACGGCGTGGCCTCTGAATACTACATTTGGTATGATCAAACCAGAATAGCTGCGATTTTAGATTCTAACAAACAACCAAAATTAATCTACATCTACGGACCAGAGTCTTCACACTCACCTAGTTTTATCGTTAAAGACAATCACACTTATAAAATCATTCATGATCCTGGCACTGGTTCAATTCGTTATGTCGTTGATCCAGTTAATACTTTAATTATGCAAGAATTAGAGTATGATGAATTTGGTAATATGATGAAAAATACAAACCCTGATTTTCAGCCTGTCACTTACACTGGTGGTCTTTACGATAAAGACACTAAGTTTTTACGTCTTGGTGCGCGTGATTATGATAGTACTGTTGGTCGATGGACGACGAAAGACCCGATTGGATTTAATGGTGGGGATACGAATCTTTATGCTTATGTTGGTGGAGATCCTATGAGTTATGTTGATCCGAGTGGGTTATTTGGTTTGTTTGGTGGTTTCAATGGACAAGCCTCAACTATCGGAGGCTCTATTAATGGTGGTGGATTTGCATATCTAGGCGAAGATAATAAAGGCGCTGGAGTAGGTCTTGCGCTAAATGGTGGGGCGACTGTAGTTAGTGTAGGTGCAAGTATCGGCAAAGGTGCCTTTGGTGGATTTTATGCCAATACAGCTGAGTCACTTTTAGGAGCTAATTCTTTTGATGTAAATACGCCGATAGGTGGATTTTCTCTTTATTTTAACAATACTGGAAGCTTTGAAGGGATTTCGCTCGGCGGCCCTTCTCTAGGACTAAGCTTTAGTTTTACTCCTGGAGAAAATTCAGTCAGTATTAATAATAGCTTATCTATCATACCTAACAGCAGGAGACCAGCTTGTTCAAAATAATACCTTCATTTAGCTATAAACTGGATTTAGAGGGCGGCGCTGCTGAATTATATAATTTAAAAAAGCGTCTTATAGAGTTAGGCGCAAAGTCTATTTCTGAGTCGGAGACAGCCATTATATTAAAAATATCCAGCAACAACCTGGCAAAGGCTGCTTATCCATTTTCAAATGATCTAATGATAGTAGCAGAACAAAAAAATAAAAAAATAGAAATAGAAATAATTCGATCAGGCGAAAAAAATGCTTCTCTAATTTTTTTGGTATTTGTATTTATTCTGTCAATAGCAATGTGCGTTCAAGATCAAAATCTGAAATCAATTATTTTTCCGATTGGATTGTACATTGGTATTCATCTGTTTTCATTTATACCAGCACATCCAGCTCATTTAAAACTTAAAAAATTGACAAGATTTTTAGATGAGATCTAACTAAATTGGTTTTGATTGTGCTCAACAAAACCAATAAAGTTGACAGTGCTGGATCAATTTACAGAAATGAAAGACTCAATCAGTTGACACGACCTTAAAATACGACTCGATATGAATTCTCCGAGGTGAACTTTGGATAGATTCGGAGGTTGAACGTGAACCCATTTGTTAACCCACCATTTTTACTTTGCCCAAGGTGTAAAGAAAAATATTTTGGCATTCTTGGGATTCAGGAATTTGGGTATCACCGTCGATGTGCTAAATGCAATTATCCAAAGCCCCAAAAAATGTCCACTTTTTTTCCTTTGCCGGAAGTAAACAAGACAATTATTTATCTCGATCAGAACATCCTAAGTGGAATGGTCAAATCGCTGCATCCTGACAGGAGGAAATCGATTGATTCATTTTATTTTGAAGCGTTTAAACAACTTGATCGTCTGTCCAAATTTCAACTCATCGTTTGTCCTGATTCGGAGTATCACGAAAGCGAATCAATTTTTTCAAGTTATCCCGACGAGCATAAGCGTGTTTACGAATTACTCAGCCACGGAATCTCCTACTACGATACTTGGACAATTCTTAGGTTTGAAATGAGTGAACAACTCCAAAAATGGCTCAAGAGTCAGCCAATGGGAGAAACCGATATCCCAACTCAGCGAGTCGTTCATGGCAAGATCAATACTTGGCAGGAGCGACTTCTTATTACCGTAAACTCTAAAAGAATGGAGATGGCAAAAAACGAAATCGCACGCTCAAAGTCCGACACCTTCAAGATACTTCAAGGTCTCTTCGCTAAGTGGGAGGCTGATGCAGGCAAGAATTTCAATCACTGGTATCGTGACGAAATCAGTCAATGGCCAGCCTTGGTAATAAACGCCTTCAACGATCATCAAAAGACGATGGCCAATGCGATTAGCGGCGAAATCAACGCCCCTCTTTCAATTTTGCCCACTCCTCTTTATATTATGTTTTACGAAATATCAGATACAATTTGGCAGAAATCTTCAAACCAAGAAGAGTATAAGAAAAAACTTGGTGAATTTATGGTGTCAGCCTCTTTCGAGAAGGTTCCATTCGTTAGAATTTTTTCGATGATAATGGCAACATTTGGGTCTCGTATATCCAGCGGCAATATGAATAAAGAGAACTTGGAGCCGAGTATGTTTAACGATGCTATGATGGTCTCGACAATACTTCCATTTTGCGATGCCATTTTTTTAGAAAAACAAATGGCCGGATTTTTGAGAGATAATCCATTAAAGAAATCTCTAGCGAATATGCCAAAGATATTTTCGCTTTCAAATAAAAGTGCCTTTTTAGATTACTTGTACCAGCTAGAATCATCCGCTTCTACAGACCACCTTGCTGCCGTTAAAGAAGTTTATGGCGAAAACTGGCCAACACCGTTTACTTCTGTTCTCAAAGAATATAAATCAAAAAAATAAATTGAACGAGTAATTTCGATTTTCACTTGGCTAGCAACCAAAGTTAATCTACATCTATGGACCAGAGTCTTCACACTCGCCTAGCTTTATCGTAAAAGACAATCATACTTATAAAATCATTCATGATCCAGGTACTGGATCTGTTCGTTATGTCGTTGATCCAGTTAATACTTTAATTATGCAAGAATTAGAGTATGATGAATTTGGTAATATGATGAAAAATACAAACCCTGATTTTCAACCTGTCACTTAAACTGGTGGTCTTTACGATAAAGACACTAAGTTCTTGCGTCTTGGTGCGCGTGATTATGATAGTACCGTTGGTCGTTGGACGACGAAAGATCCGATTGGATTTAATGGTGGAGACACGAATCTTTATGCTTATGTTGGTGGAAACCCGATGTCATATGTTGATCCGAGTGGTAATTTTGGTTTGCCTATCTTAGTTATCGCACCAATTGGAGGTGCTGTTGCTGGTGCAATTGGTTCATTTTCAGGAACACTAATTGGGGGTGGCTCCCTTAATGATGCCCTAGCCTCTGTAAAGGGTGGTGCTATAGCTGGTGGTGCAGCTGGATTCACAGCTGCACTGGGTGCTGGCACATTTGTAGCAGCAAGTGTTGTTGCAACGGTAGATATATTGTACTCTACAACGACAGCTATTGACTCTGTTCCTGGCAATACACCAGTTATTGATGTTTCAAATGGAATCAACTCAATTTTGCGACCAAACATCAATAACCGGCTTAAAGACAAGAATGGATGTATCAAAAAATAAAGGACAAAATGTTAAATAACGATCAAAATAATGCAAAAATATTAATATCATTTTTTCTTTTTATAGTAACACCTATTGGGTATTTAATCGATTTGTATTTATTTTACAAATGTATATCTGACGATCTTACAATTTCCAAACTATCAAAGGATGCTAAAATCGGTCTACTGATTTTATCCATTGGACCTATAAGTGTTCATTATTTATCATATAAGTACGCGAAAGAAAATTTTGGATGGTTTAGGTCAAAATAACTTAAATTTTATTGTCTAGGAACAACACGTGTAACCCAATCAATACAAACTGGACCCGTTGATTTTGGTCTAATAACTAATGGAAAAACTTGTACATTAAATCAAATGTGCAGAGGTAAAATAATGTTATATATACTGAATACTAATTTATTCCCTTTAACCTCTCCCAAAGGAAATGCCAGATGTCCAGCAAACAAATAATGAGGATTTATGAGTGAAATTATACATTACAGAAAAAGTGCAGTTGTAACCATATTTTATTTACTATTCTTTATTGAAATTCTCTGTGGTGCTATATTTATCATTTTTGATATTTTGAATATAGGTACAATGAAAAGACAGGACGCACTAGGTGGTGGTCTGTTTTTATTAAGCTTATCAATTTTTACAATTATTTATATTTATATGATTGATTTCGAACTAATCTTACACAAAGAAACCTTGGAAATTAAAAGAAATTTTTTTCTAAAATCATATAGCGATTCGTACTCTTACGAAGATATTAAAAAAGTTGATGTTGGAATAGTTTTAAAAACTTTGTCAATTGAATTTAAAAATAAACGCTCAATATATTTAAGTTTCTTACATGAACGAATCTATGGAGAGCTTCCAAATAATTCTAATATTGGAGCTTCAAACGGTCAATTACGAGAACTTCAAAACTTAAAATATGAAATAACACAAAGATCAATTTCCAAAGTGCCATAAACTATTGTTTTCAGTCTTGGAGGATTTAATGTTTATAAAATGTAATAATCGTAGAGTAATTGTCTGAAGAAGATTCAAAAAAAATTGCAATATATATAAAAATAATGCTGAACGAAACTTTTTTTTAAATTTCTAAAAAGTAAAAATGACTTCTATTCTAATATTTTAAATTTAATGTGAGGAATTTATGAACTTTGATCACTTAATTGAAATTTTGAAATTAATCCTGGCTTGGCCATTCATCTCTCTAATTATTTTCTCAATTTTCGTTTTTAATTTTAAATCATCCATCGCTAACTGGTTTTCTGGACTTAGAATACAATATGGAAATGCCACATTAACATCTCAAGCTTTCGTACAAGAAAATACAAAGATATCCGAACCACCAGACACTCCGGAAAATTTAGCTTTACCTAGCACAGAACATACAACGGTTAATTCTGATGTAAAACTGTGGAGAGCTGCTGCCTATATTTGGGAGTACAGATACCTTAACTATTTTCTTCAGTTTAGAACTCAGCAAGTTTTAGACTGGTTATACGATTGCAAAGAAGCTGTGCCAGTACCTGTAGCTACTTCTTTTTGGACAAATATAATTCCATCAGCTAATGAAAGAGATTCGATAGTAGGCGCTCTTACGAAACATTACTTGATAAGCATAGAAGGTGAAAAAATAACAATTACTCCTAAAGGTATAGAATACGTAGAGTTTCGAGGTAAGTTTGCACCTGTATCTTTAGTTTAACTAAAACAATCGTACCGTATCTTACGAATATGATTCTTTCTCCAATTTAAAGAAAATTACATTTCCTGATGGTAAAATCATCGAGTACAAAGTTGATGGCTTTAATAGACGTGTTAAAAAACTTGTTAATGGCGTAACCTCTGAATACTACATTTGGTATGATCAAAACAGAATAGCTGCGATTTTAGATTCAAACAAACAGCCAAAATTAATCTACATCTACGGACCAGAGTCTTCACACTCACCTAGTTTTATTGTTAAAGACAATCAAACTTATAAAATCATTCATGATCCAGGTACTGGGTCAGTACGTTATGTCGTTGATCCAGTTAATACTTTAATTATGCAAGAATTAGAGTATGATGAATTTGGTAATATGATGAAAAATACTAATCCTGATTTTCAACCTGTCACTTACACTGGTGGTCTTTACGATAAAGACACTAAGTTTTTACGTCTTGGTGCGCGTGATTATGATAGTACTGTTGGTCGTTGGACTACGAAAGATCCGATTGGGTTCAATGGGGGCGATACGAATCTTTATGCTTATGTTGGTGGAAATCCGATGAGCTATGTTGATCCTACAGGCTTATGGTCACTTGGAGCGAGTGGTTATTTAGGACTTGGTGGCGGGATTAGCTTTGGCCAAAATCCTGATAATCAGTGGTTCTTAGATATCCAGATTGGTGTTGGTTTGGGTATAGGAGGAAGTTTCAATAAACATGGAACTAGTCCTGACTGGGGAAATAAAAATGGTGTGAATGGTGGTCCAGCTCTCGCGGTAGGTGGATTCTTTGATGCCGGAGTTAACTTTGGACCATTAAACGCTGGATATAGCGGAGGAAAAGGAATGACTGTTTTGGGCGGTCCTAATGTACCTACGCAACCATACTCTAGCTCAGGATTTTATGGTGGAATAACTTCTTCTTTCGGCGCGGGCGCTGGAGCAAGTGCAGGAGCAGAATTTTGTGTTAGACCTTAAAAAAATAAATAAAAAACTTTTACTTGGCATTGTGTTGGTCTTTACGGTTCTAGTTTGGACTGCAGCATATGTTCTTTGTTCAAAAAGTGATCCCTATCAAAAGGCAATTGAATTTAGCTCAACTAATCACGTAGTGAATGAAAAATTAGGTAAAATTAAAAGTTCACGGTTAGGCTTATATAGTTTTAGAGTTTCCGAAAATATGACTTATGGTAGCGCAGAGTTCACTGTAGTTCTTTCTGGTGAAAAAAAGAAGGGTAGCATCTATTTTTTGCTTACAAAGGATTCTTCTACAGGTTGGATGGTTAGGAGAGCTGTCTTAAATTCAGGCGAAGAAAATTTGAGCATTTTGGAAAATCTATAATTTTGTGTTTAAAAAAAATCTTTTTCGTGAACAAAATATGACTTAAATTTTTATAAAATTCAGCAAAAATGGCGTCCAGAATATTAGGCCAACCATGATACTATTATTCAATTAACATAGTTTACCGCGAAATACTTTCAATAAAAGTCAATACGTGTTGTAATAAATGAAGTGATTACTGTCTCTTGGGTATGATCAAACCAGAATAGCTGCGATTTTAGATTCTAACAACCGAAGTTAATATATATATTAATCAATTATTTATCATCATCTTTAAAAACAAAAAACTTACAAGAATTTCTTCCCATAAAATTATTTGAAGCGTACCAAAATACATCTGTTATTTTTTTTCGACCATTAAAATAATTACAAACTAGAATGTCTTGCTTCTCCTTTTCTCCAAGCTGACCATATCCTTCTACAAAATAACTATCTCCATGCTTAACAAGAACTTCGCTTAACAGGATTCTATTATCTAAGAAAAGAAGCTGTAAGTAAAATACTAGAATAATAAAGATTGAAAAGTAAACCAATTTTTTCATACCAAAATCATAAATTATGCGTAATGAATCACAAACGAAAAAGGCTTAACTAGACTAATTAATTTGTTAATTATGGACGAACCAAAATTTAAGAACTTATCGCTACCAGAAAATCGAACATTAAAAAATAAAACCTTTTTTATGTTTTTTGAACACGAATTAACATACCTGACAACACTACTCTACTTTCTGGTGTTTGATTCAGATTACTAAAACAAGAAAAAGTTACGTCGATAGCACTGAAACTAATAGTATCGATTTTTATAATAATTACCTATACCCACCACAATCAAACAATAACATCAAAGAGTATTCTCAAACTTTAAGTTTAACGAATCCTCCAGTTAAACGAACGATAGCATCACATAATAACGACGATCAGTTATTACAATTAAATGGCTCGATTAATCGTAAATACACTTACACTGATAATGGTGAACTTAAATCCATGACGAACTGTTTTGGTACGGTGTCTTACGAGTATGATTCTTTCGCTAATTTGAAAAAGATTACTTTAGCAGACGGTACTGTGATTGAATACAAAGTCGATGGCTTTAATAGAAGAGTTAAAAAACTTGTTAACGGCGTGGCCTCTGAATACTACATTTGGTATGATCAAAACAGAATAGCTGCGATTTTAGATTCTAACAAACAACCAAAGTTAATCTACATCTACGGACCAGAGTCTTCACACTCACCTAGTTTTATCGTAAAAGACAATCACACTTATAAAATCATTCATGACCCAGGCACTGGGTCAGTTCGCTATGTCGTTGATCCAGTTAATACTTTAATTATGCAAGAATTGGAGTATGATGAATTTGGTAATATGATGAAAAATACAAACCCTGATTTTCAACCTGTCACTTACACTGGTGGCTTGTATGATAAACACACTAAGTTTGTTAAGCTTGGCGCGCGTGATTATGATAGTACCGTTGGTCGTTGGACGACCAAAGATCCGATTGGGTTCAATGGGGGTGACACGAATCTTTATGCTTATGTTGGTGGTGATCCGATGAGCTATGTGGATCCGAGTGGTAATTTTGGTTTGCCATTACTAGCAGTTCCGGTGTTAACAGCAGGTGCTGGTTTTATCGGATCTTTTACAGGAACTCTAATTGCGCATGGAACACTCAAGGATGCGTTCTCGGCTGGAGTAGGGGGAGCTGTTGCTGGTGGATTTGCGGGAGTTACTGCGATTTCCGGTGGAGGCACTATCCTCGCTGCTGGAGTTGCTGCAAGCGTAGATGTTCTGTACGGAATGACAACGGCTATTGATTCTGTACCTGGACAAACACCTGTAGGAGACGTTTCGACTGGACTTAATTCATTAATAAATCCAAATTATGCTAATAGAATAATAGACCAGAAAAAATGCTCTGAAAAATAGGTGGTTTTTTGGATAGTCAAAAACAGTTACAAAACATGATTGTGATCTTCGGGTTAGTGATTGTAGTGCCTACAGGTTATATCATCGCAGCCTATACGTTGTATTGGTTATTTACCTCAGGTGAAAATGTATCCGAATGGCCTGCCCGAGCAAAGATAGGGATCGCCTTTGCTCTTCTTTTGCCACCATTAGGACATTGGTCAGGCTATCATTATTGTCGTGAATATCTTGGTTGGTTTAAAAAAAAATAAAAATAACGGCCGACTAGCGGCCGCGTTTCTTTCAAAAATTCATCGAAATTATTAAAATTCGCAATTTTCAGATGATGAACTCCCTTCTCTTGCACCATTAATCGTCGTGATAATGAAGGACACTCATGACATCTACGGACCTGAGTCTTCACACTCGCCTAGTTTTATTGTTAAAGACAATCACACTTATAAAATCATTCATGATCCTGGCACTGGTTCAGTTCGTTATGTCGTTGATCCAGTTAATACTTTAATTATGCAAGAATTAGAGTATTATGAATTAATTTTGGGGCATCAATAAAAGAAAAAACAAAAAGTAGAAATAATGGAATTAAAAAAAATAAAAATACTTAAAAAATACGTTATATATTCAAATTTTTTAGCAATCCCTTGGTTATTAATTGGACTACAATTTATTGATAGAAATATTCAATGGGTTTTGTGGTTTATAACTTTTCTAGTTTTTTTTAAGGGGCCTTTGTTTATCATAATTCCTAAGGTGAATTGTCCAACATGCAGACATAAATTAGCCCCTAATGGTATCAGTCTAGCATTTTTAAAAAAATGCGACCATTGTTCTCAAAAAATAGATTAAGTGTCATATAGCCTTTTTAACTCTAAAGTAGAGCATCTTGTTTATAGAATGTCCTCATAAAGCCATAAACTGGAATTTCAAGACAACGCCACTGGATTAATCAATTTTAAAATACTCCATATAGATTCAAGTGCACAGGTTGCTTTTAGCCGAGGACATTACTCAGTATAATAATATCCAGTAACGGCTTAGCAAAAATTGCATATCCATTTTTCAAAGATATCTGAATGTTGGATAGCTGACATTTTAGCTGGCGAGTCAATTAATCATCAATCTTGATATGCTTGACTGTTTCTTAAATATCAAGCAACCAGAGGTCTATGGAAAAAATAACTTTAGTACTTGGAGCAGGAGCTAGTGTTGCGTATGGATACCCTACTGGATTTGAATTAGTAGGCAATATTTGTAATAGCAATATTGAATATTTAAATATTCCTGCGACTTTTCATTATGATCCAAATTAAACTAAGGATGACCTGAGACGAAGTGCCCTGAATTCAATTGATGAATTTATGAGTCTAAACAACGGACATTATAAGGAATTTAAACCTTATGTATTTAAGTTTTTAATGCAATATGAAAATTTCTATAAGACTATGCCTACCAATTCTGATCATGATTGGTATAAAATATTTTTTGGACCTTTAATTATACGAGACGACAAAGATAAAACAGCTAAAAATTTAAAAAAAATTAAAGTTATTACTTTCAACTACGACAGAAGTCTAGAATACTATTTAAGTAACGTATTAAAAATCAACTGTTTTGTTACAGAAAATGACTATACTGAAGTATTTAAATTCTTGCATGAATATTTAGAAATAATTCATGTATATGGTAGACTACCAGCACTAATCAATGAAGATCAGTTTCTTCAAAAAACATATTCAAACATTCATACAGTTGATTATGGTTTTTTTAATATTAGAAATAACCTTGATATTGAATATGCAGACAGGGCAATTCATGCCCATTCAAATACAATTAACTTTTGTTATGGCAATAATGAAGTGAACCCTAGAATTTCAGATATTTTTAAAAATGAGTCTGAAGTCGTATACTTTCTAGGGTTCGGATTTCACGAAAATAATATTAAAATACTTAATTTTGAATTTGGAAACCATAATTTTTATATTTCGACAGGATATAATTTGAATAGCTCTAATGTGCAATTTGTAAAAAATAATTATCCACAAATCCTAATAGCTAGAGATTGCAATATTATAGATTTATTAAACAAAATTTATAAATTTGTTGATAACGAATTTGAAATTGGCAGACTATTAATTTAAACACTAACTTCAATAATAAAAAAGCAATTAGACACAGAGGTAAATTTCAAAATGTCGACGACTCTTCCCTTGAATAATATAGATATTTTTTTAGCAAAAAAAATTTACTTAAATGCTTTAGAACTACAAAAAGAGGCCCAAATATTATATGAACATAAAGCGTACAAAAGAGCTTTTTTTTTAATATATACAAGTATTGAAGAAATCACAAAACTTAGAATTCATTTAAACACCAGCGAACCAATTCAGAAACTTATGAGACATGATCAAAAAAATCAAGTTATGAAAAAACATTTAAAAGACTTCCAGAAAGATAATTTAAATTTAAGGTTAAAACTTATGGAGGTTAAGAAGTCAATTCTGGATTTTGATATAACAGTTTGTGAATTTAATCAAGAGCAAATAAAGTTTGCTACCGCCGAAGAAATTCAAGAAATGAAAAATCTAAAAATGAAAGTTCTAGAAATAAAGCAAAAAGCAATGAAAGAATATTTAGGTTTTGAAGAATTATATAAAACTGACGACGTCATACATCTTAGAAATAGTGCCCTTTATTACTCTGGATTCAAAATAGAGCAATTGGATAAAGTCATTTACCAGCTTTTTTATGCTTACTTGAATGGCTATGCATCAGCATATTTTACCGAGTTTAAAAAAAAACAAGTCGCATTATTTAAATTTTTTTCGACATAAAGAAAATATTTTTTTAACTTTCAAACCTGAAACTATAATATTAATTACAAATATAACTTTTACCATTGCTATAGCTTTCTGTCGTGAATTAAGTTGTTTTAAGAACCAATGTTAAAAGTATATTCCAAGAGTATTTAAGCCATTGAAGAATTACTTCAAAAAAAATAGACGCAAAAGTTTATATTTTTGATCTAGTGTCTTTATTACTTGATTTACGATTTTTTGATCTTTTTTATTCGCAAATTACTTTTTTAATTCGACCCATTTTTTAGTTAAACGAGACGCATTCAAAGCATTGATCGCTTGCTCATCATTTAATAAATCAGCTTTAGGTAATTCAATATTTTGGATCTGCCATTGGCCGTTTTGAAGCTGACCGTAAGCAAAGCGAACCGATTTATCATTTTCACCCATATGGTAAATTAATTCAGAGCCAGAAGCTAAACGATCGGCTACCATTAAAATTCCGCCGCCATGAGTACTCGCAAATGATGTCAAAGAAACTAAAGTCCCAAAAATCAAAGTTGTAAGTTTAAACATGGCCAGCTCCTTTAACATTTTGTACCGGTGTTGCAGTAACAGCAGTAAAACTACTTAAGTAAATATTGTCGATCTTGTCTCGACTTAAGCTTTTTGATTTTTCATCAGCTTCGAGGATGATTTTATTAATTTTTTCGTACATTTCAGCAATAATCTGAATATTTGATGCAAATGATGCAAACCTTAATGCCCCTTTGGCCTCATCATGCAAATGATTGAGGATTTGGCGCGAAATTAAGGCATGTTCGTCCATTTTCTTTTGCTTTGTTTGATTATCATTTGGAATATGTAACACATTCTTGACAGCTTCAAAACCCTTACTAGTTCTTGCAACTAATCCTAATACAACTAACCCCTCAAGGGCTTCAGTAACAGTATCAACAGATAAACCAGTTCTTCCAGCAATCCACAAAGCAGAACCAACTGAATTCGGTAACTCAAATGAATCAAACACTATCCACCAATCCGTATTAGTTCTGTAATTTTCCAACGCATCAGCATAGCTAATCGGGCTTGTGCTCGCCCCTACTGCTAAGCTTGTATTTTGTGTGTTATTAGCTTCTATCAAGAAAGCCTCCTAACAGTTTTTATTGAGTCTTTGTATTTTTTAATTCTTAAAATTCTATTCTTAGTATCGGTGCTCTTATCATTTTTAAAACTTGAAATTATAGTCTCAGCTATAGTTTTACGAGCTATTGGTGAAGCCTGTTCCATCAAATAGCGAATATCATCGCCGATTGATAAATCATCTGCATTACCTAAAGCTTTGTTAATTTCTGATTTAACGATTGAATTGACGTCAGTTCCTAATGAAGAAAGTATTTTTAACAGGGCTTCAGATTTTAATTCTGTGCTTCCAGTCAAAAAACGAGAAATAGTCGTCACAGAGACACCTGTGTCTTTTGATAGATCGGACTGATTAACTCCTCTCAGAGTCATAAGCGTTTTAACTAGTGTGACCAAAAATACCCCTCGAAAGCCCTTCATATGCGGGTTTTTTAAATATTTAAAGCTAAATATCATGCATTTGCGCCGCGTTATTAGCAGATATGCAATATATTTGCATATACGAAAAAAAATTGCGAATTCGCAAATAAATTTCGTTTAAGTACAGATCTTGTCATATCCGCAATTCAATTAAAATTATTTTAGATTTTTTTAAAATTAAATCCTAAACCCCTTATCCACAAACAATAGCAAGCAATCTGAATCAAAATTGATTGTTTATTTTTTAAAGGGGTTTTTATGAAACTTAAATTAATTTTGTTAATCTTAATGTCATTTATTGTATGTGGGTGCGAGGATGTCGAATTTGATAAACCAAAAAATGATTCAACTACCCCACTTACTAACGAGCGGGTTCAAATTTTATCGCGTTCACAGATTTCCGTTAAATATATTCCAACAAGCGAAGCTAATTTTTACGATGCTCAAATTACATGGCCTAGTTTTGATGGTTTTATAAATTTTAAAAACGCTGAACGTAAATATATTAACGAGCGAAGCTTTGATCAAAACCAATATCTTCTAAAATCACTTCAAGGCGGTATTGAGACTACTTACTTTTTAGAATTTTCTAATTCATACAGAAATCAAAAAAGTGAAATTGAACTTAAATTATTGCCACCTAAAGACTTAGTAATTCAAGAAAATATGAATTTAAAACAAGATCTTCAATTATCGAGCAATAGAATATTTATTAAAGACTCAGTTCGTTTATACACAAATCAATTCTGTTTAAAAATGAACTTTAATCAACTCTTAATTGGAAATGACGTACAATTTGCAAACTATCCACTTAATCAAAAAGCTTTAGTCAACACCAAGGGTCGCGATGGTGGCTGTATCCAACTATCAGGTCAATCAGCAATCGGTAATTTAAAAATCTTTTTGAATGCTGAAGCTGGTGGTGATGGGGACAACGGATTTCCGAGATGCTTATCAATGTCTTCTGAAGACCGAAATACTGATTGTTATGGTGAACCTGGCCAAGATTCTGGCACGAGAGGATCAGCCATCATTCAAATTGAAAATACTCATAATCTAAATTTAGACTACTCGTTTATTGAAGTATCTGGTGGCATAAGAGGTTTATATTCAAACTATATCCAAGATCCACAAGCTAGATATCTGAAATGTCGCAACTTTTTAGAAAACAGCTCAAGTGAAGCTCAAAGAGCGAGATACAAAACATGCTCTATTGAAACCTCAAACGGTAAAAACGCTAGCGGTGGTCAAATTTGTTTAAAACTATCTAAGGATGCTCAGTATGAATGTATCGATAAAAACTAGTGTTTTAGTTATTGCACTCATGATTTTAAATTCATGTGCCACTACACCAAGAGAGAAAATACTTCAGAATATGTTTATCGGTGCAACGGCTGGTCTGGCGATCGGATTGTCAAAACCTGAAAACAAATCTGCAAATGCTCTGCTTTACTCTGGAATAGCCGCATCAACTGTTGGTGCTGTGAGTGTGTATTTATCCAGTATTGATCAAACCGAGGCTCAGTTAAAAGCTGAAAATAAAAAACTAAAAGATGATCTTGAGGCCATTCAATCACCTAAAACGATTTATCAATCACCGGCTATGTTTAATTCAAAAATACCAGATAAATATAAAAAACTGATTCAACCTGGAGAATGGCGAATCAGTGAAATCGATCAATGGGTCGAAGATTCAGAAAACAGAATTATTCATCAAGATAAAATTATGGAACTAATTCCACCAAGTTTAAAAACAAATTCTAACTAAAGGAAATTATATGAAAACATTTATGGCTATTATTTTTCTTATCTGCTTAATGACACTTGTGTCAGATCAAGTTTTTGCCCGTGATCTAGTTGATGCCGCGCAAAGCGCTCAATCTGTATTTAATCGCATTGGTATTGCAGCAATCAGTATAGGTATCACACTTGGTGGAATATTATTTGCTGTTGGTGCAGCTCAAATTGGAAGAATGCTTCTTATCAGTGGTGCAATTGGTGCAATCGCAATACTTGGCGCACCTGCAATCATTAATCTTTTAGGTCGCGTTTTTGGAGCAAGTTTATGATTTATAAAAACCCTTCACGGATTTTAAACGAAAATACCACTTTCTTAGGACTAACCATTGTTGATTTTGCTGGAATTGGGTATTTGCTGATTATATCTCACACTGGATTATCTAAGATAAACCTAGAGTATTTATCATTTATTTTAACAGGCATAATACTAATTTTCTTAATAAGCATTCGAGCCAAATACCGTTCAAAAATAATTCGTGATTATTTAAGTTTTAAATTCAACAAAAGAATTTCATTTAAGATAGGCATTGTTCTATGATTCCGGTACTCGCATCAATTGAGAAAGTAAATGACATTTCAATTTGGCAAACAACTGATGGCAAATCAGGAATTGGCTTTGAAATTAGTCCCTGCGATTTAGAATGTGATGATCATGTAAAATACCATGAAGAGCTATTTAATCTCATTAGAAATCTTGATCCAAATATCTTAGGTCGAATACAGCTATCTGTTTCGAATGAACATGAAGCTAGCGGCAATACCTCGAGAAAAGAAGCAATTTCAACAATTGGGTTTACTCAAAAATCAGTTCAATTGTATCTAGAAATTTGCTCTGAACCAGAAATCGTTAAAAAAGCAAAATCATTTCTCTTAAAAGAGACTCAAGATAAAGATCTTAAAGCTTTAATTGAAGTTTATGAAATTGTTAAAAAATCAGGTCTTAAAGTTAAGCCTTTAAATGACCAAGACATATATAATTTATTTTTAAATACAAAGTTGATTTGGCAAAAATGTTCATCATCTATTTGTAATGGATATGAACACACTGGTGTAATTAGACTTATTAAACCATCAACAGAAGTTATATCAGAGGAAAGTTTAGCTAAGATTTATAATCTCATACCTAAACCATTTAATATTCATTTCTCTTTTCAAAAAATAGATGCTGCAAAAATTAAAATCGAGCTTGAGCGTAAACTCAAACAAGCTAATTCTAATACAACTCTTAACCCTACTAATGAGCTACTTAAAGAATCAACCATTTCAACAATTACTGATGCTGTTAAAAACGGATCTCATTTTTTTAATTACGAATTTATTCTTACACTAGAAAGATCAAATGAAGCTCATTTATTATCAGATCTTAAACAAAGTTTAAATGCATTAAATTCATTTGCTGATTTTCAGATCGAAAGCTTTGGTGCAACACCAAATTTTTTATCAACACTTGTTGGAAATTCGCAGCACTTACCATTAAAGGAGATCGACGAAGTTCTACCATTATTTATGCCCGTTTGGTTTTTTGGTGAATCTGAAAATACCAAGTCTAACAAAAAAAGCCTTATGTTACATAGATCTGATCGAAGCTTATTTGATTTTGATTTATTCAATTCAAATTACAGTGTTTTTAATTCACTAATAATTGGTACAAGCGGAAAAGGTAAAAGTGTTTTAACTGGCTTACTAACTCAAGCTCTACTCAATGATCCACAAGTATCCGTTATAAAGCTCGATGTTGGTGGCTCACATTCAAAAGAATGTGAATTATTAAAAGGTACTGAGTTTAAACTACAGCTGAATTCCCCTTCTGGGATAAATCCATTTTTAATCACATTAAATACGAACATTTCAGATTCAGAGAAAATCGGCATTCTATCAAGATTTTTAATGGTTCTTATACAAGAACAAGGCGAATTTAATTTTTCAAAAGACTTGCGATCTCAAATTGAAAACAGTGTTCAATGTTATCTAGCTAAAGCGCAAAATCCATGTTTACAAGAATTTTATGATTTAACCCCAGATTTTCCACGCAGAAATTTACTGCGCAGATGGGTTTTAGGTGGTGTTTATGAAAGTGCCTTTGCTGATGTGCCAAATAGCATTCCTAAATTAAACAGTACAAGACTCAGGTATTTTAATTTCTCACAAGTCTTTCAAGCCAGTGATCCAGAGTTTGCTCAAGCGGGTCTTGCTGCTGTTCTTGCGCAATTTAATATTGAAACCTTAATTCATAACGATAAGCGTATTGTTTTAATTTGTGATGAAACACCATTTTTTATTAAATCGTGCTTTGATTTTTTTAAGTTTTCAACAGCTAATGTTCGTAAGTTTGGTCATGCTGTAATACTCATTACGCAGTTATCAACAGATTTGATTGTTAATGGTGATACAGGTCTTATTGAAAACTCACCACAAAGATTTTTATTCTCTCTAGATGGGGATATAAACGCATATCAAAGTCGATTTAATTTAACCTCAGATCAAATAACATCTATTAAGTCATTAAAATCAATTCCAAAAGAATTTTCTGAAGTATTTTTGCAAACAAGTGATACCGGACGAAAACTTAAAATTCAAATTACACCGCAAGAATACTGGACTCTGACTAGCTCTAAAGATGATCAAAAAAAACTAGAAAAGTTAAGAAACCATATGCCTGAATTAAGTCTTAAGGAGGCCATCCAATGCTTAAGTATCGCATAGATTTATTATTGCCAGTATTTATAATTGGACACGCTCTGAGATGCTTTGCATTTGATCCATTTACGGCTGCTGTAACTGCTCAGTCGACATATGATATTATGAACAAGGTTGATGAAGCCGCAGATGTTGGTTTTGCCTTATCAGACTTACTAGAAGAAATAGGCATTGATTCAGATAATGAAGAACAAATACTTCAATCTTCTATTAACCGAATAGAAAATGTGTATTCTAAATCACGGGAATTAGGATGGCTTAGCTCAGACCTTTCAAATTCAATTAATTACGATTTAAAACAAGGTCAAACACTTTCAAAAAAAATAAAAGCACTTAAAAACTCAGTCCAATCATCAAAAAAGATTGCCACCATTATGGGATTTCGTCCTAAAGCAGCTGAAAAAGCTGCACGTATTCAGGAAATTAAACTTGATTCAATGATGCTTGAAGAGCTGCAAGCCATTAGAAGATCTCAGTACTTAGCTTATTTAGAAAATCAGGAAGCAAAACATAAACGAGAACTTTTACTTAAAGAAATACTACAATCAAAAACACAAAAAGGAAGAATGCAATAATGAATTCTTTTTTACCAGTCTCAGAAATAGTGCTAACTAGCGGCTTAATCTTGTTTACAAAAGTATCTGCTTTGGTCAGTAGTTTTGTCGTTGTTATTTTTTTTATGAGAATGGCTTTTTTAATTATAAAAATATCACCGGTGCAAGACTACGGTAAACTTATATATGATGTTGCATTTTATTTAAGCCTTACTTCTTTATTTCCAATTTTAATAAAATTAATCGTGTTTGGTATTGGAAACTTAGCTGAAAAAATTTCTTACTTACCACCAGAACAAGCTCAAGTTGATTTAATTAATTTTGCTGATAAATTATTATCATCTAGTCCCGTGTTAATGATTGGTGTAAAAGCTGGTTTTTACTTTATTCAAGCCATTGCACATTCAATTTATACTGCTTTAATTTCTCTTTTTATAGCAGCAGCACCCATTTTTATATTTCTATCTACTATTTTAGATATTCAAAATGGATTAAAGAGCTTTTTTGGTACCATTATCAGCTTAAGTCTATGGCCTATTCTTTGGAATTTACTAGGTCAACTAGCACTCACTGTTGGGTCTCAATTTCATGACTCTCCGATTTCTTCGGTTTGTTTTTGGTTTGTTATTTTAGTGTTACAACTCTTATCGCCACTATTTACATTATCTTTATTTAAAAACATGTCTACTGACATAGGGACTTCTAAATTATTCAAAGCTACATCAATTGGAAAGAGGGTTTTCTAATATGATACTAAAATCACAATTACTCAGAAACGAAATTAAACATTGGTTATTGATCACAGCTCTTACAATATGGTCTATATTTGCTTCATATTTTGCTCTAAAAAATAATTCTAAAACGATTTTAATTGGTATTGATGAAAGTGGATCACGGTTAATTACTGAAACAAATGATCGTATTTTACAAAATGAACTAAAAAACTTTATTAAGTACTTTATTGAAAAGTATTACATTTATGACGAAAAAACGTTTCCTGATCAAATTGGCGAAGCCTCAAATTTAATGAGTTCTGATTTATGGCTAGTTCAAAAGCCAAAGCTGTTATCTATAAAAGACAAATTAGAAAAAACACCACTTATTCAATTTGCCGATATTGAGAGTTTAGATAAAATTGATAATGACAGAATCGAAGGCATTTTAGCTCTTACGATTAAATCTAAAATATCTGAACACAAAGTAAAACTTAAAATTAATCTTAAAATTTCTAAATCGATAAGATCAGAACAAAACCCTTGGGGGTTTGAAATAACGGAGTTATCAGATGTGGTTTTATAGTCAATCTAAAGCAAAATGTATTTTCAAAGAATTATCAATTTCTCTAAGAGTTTTTTTAGAAACTTTACCAAGTTTTTTTTGCAATCGAGTCTTATCAACTGTGCGAACTTGCAAAATTACAGCTTTTGATTTCTTTAAAAGGCCAGAAGATTCATCTAGCAATACTTCAAAAGATCGAATCTGTTCTGTTTTTTGCGAGGTAATTGGAACTACTGTTACTAACTTCGTAAATTCATTAACTAAATTATTTGAAACTACAATTGTTGGACGTGTTTTTTGTATTTCACTACCTTTAGTTGGATCTAATTCAACTAAAACGATATCACCACGCTCAACTTTAACCATGACTTTCACCAAGATCAGCATTCAACCAGTCTTCATCCTCGGTGTTCATCTCATAAGACGAGTATTCAGTTATAAGTCTTTTTATCAGCTCTTCTTGAGACTCTTTTTTCGAATAACTGCGTATAGCCTCAGCTATAAAAGACGATTTTTCGCCAGATTTTGTTTTCTTTTTAAGAATTTTAACAACATCTTCTGGAAGCGTAATATTCATTCTAACAGCACCCATTGCACACCTCTCATACACACTATTATACACATCTTTTTGAAATCTGTAAAGAGCCTATTCATATGCAATATATTAGTTTCAACAAGTCTAGCTTCCACTCCTTCAAGACTGAGCTCAAATATATTTGATTTGAGTCAAACTCAAAAAATATTTATAGCTCCTGGATTAGTTAGCCTTTTAGAGTTTCCTCAAAATATAATTGAAGTTCGTGTGGGTGATATAAATAGCGTTAAGGCTATAATCTCTCAAACGTCACCAAAAGAACTAACCGTTTACTTAGCAAATTCTAAAGCCAAAGCTTCAAATCTTATAGTTCGAGCTGAAAAGAAAGTTTACGTCTTTGATATTGTCCCAAGTTCCACTAACCACCAAGATTATATCAAAATCAGTGGTTCATTTGGATCACCAAATTATTCAAGAGCAATATCAAATTACAAATCGGTTAAAATCGAACCTCAGTCAAAAAAAGAGAAAAAAATCAATATTGTATCAGATCAAAAAATTACGGTGGAACCATGAGATTAGTATTGATACTACTTTTAACAATACAAGTTAATGCACAAATGAGATCAAGCTTGTATAAAAAACCAAAAACTGAAGTTAAAGAAACAGCTATAACTGAAAATGCTGTCACAACTAAAAAAACAACTAATCGGCACAAAACAGCTAACAACTCAAATGAAACAAGAAATCTTCCAAATTACTACTTAAACAGAGGATATTACTCTGCAGACAACTCTCCTGTCGTTATGCCAACACAGAAACAAAATATCAAATCAAACGATTTACTATCTGGTGAAGTTATTTATGCCGAGATTAAAGAAAGTCTGATCGCTTTTAATGATGCCAAAGCTCCAGTGCGTGCAATTATATCCTCAGGTAAATTAAAAGGTTCTGTATTAATTGGTGAAGCTACTTTAGAGAAAAACTCAAAGCGTATTTTAATTGATTTTAAAAAACTTAGAACACTTGGAAGTAATCAAAATTACGAAGTCACAGGTTACGCTTTAGACACTAAAGGTATACTCGGATTAACTGGTCATTTAATATCTGGAGAAGATAAATATTTCGCAGCTGAATTTTTATCAGCCGCCGCCGCAGGTGTCGCCGATGCAAGTATCGAACGAAATCAAAATCCCTACGGAAATTACGTTGAAAAGCCTTCGACTGACACAATTGCTAAAAGAGCTTTGGTCAATGCACTTTCAACAACAACAAATCTTTTTTCAGAAAAACTTAAAAAAGCACCTGAATACTCTGTTCTTGAGGGAACTTTCGAAATTCAGGTTTTAATAACCGAACAACCAACACTTATAAACTAAGGAGGATCAAGTGGAAATCGAACAACAAACAAGAGATGAAACGAAAAAAGGATCTAAAAAAGAAGCTAAAAAAATAAATCAACTCAAAAAGTTAGATTTAGAAACGATCAAGCTTTTAAACTCTATAAAAGATCGCGCAAACAAGAAAACTTTTGGACGCAAAGTCAAAGACACAGAAATCATATCGGCAGCATTAAGACTTATCAGCTCAGAACACATCAAAGAACTTCAAGAATTAACTCTCAGCGAGCGTGACCGTTTAGCTATGGCCCATGAAGAATTTCAAAAAGCCAATGGTAAAATCAGTTTAGATCAATTTATAGGAAAATTACTTAAGGGCGAAATTCGCCAACAACAATAAAACGAATATTGCGGGTCGACATAAAGGCGAACGTCATTATTTTGTTTTATTTTAAAAATGAGAAGGATAATATGGAGCAAGTTTATAACGAACAGTTCTTTGAAAATTTACGCGGATTAGTTAGACCCGAAGAGTTTGCAAAATTAACAGGTTTTTCAGTACAAACAGTTTATAACTGGAATTACAAAGCCCGTGCATCTTCGCAAATTCCGAAGGAGTTATTTGTTAAAGTCAGAGGTAAACTTTTTCTAAGGGCAGATGTTTTTAAGAATTGGATTTCATTAGAAAACCCGACTTTAAATTGGTCAGATTTTTAATGATTCCTCAACCGAAAGGAGTTCTTAAATGTCTTTAAAAAAAATAACATTACCAAATAGTAGTATTAAATGGGAAGTCAGAGTTTATCAAAGTGGTCGCGGTTCTAAAAGAATCAAACGACGTTTTGATAAAAAAATTGAAGCTGAAGCTTTTTTGCAAGAATACAAAAATCAACAAAAAGGACTATTCCAGGAACATTCAATTGGTATATTTTCATCTGATAGAACCTTCAAAGATGAAGCTGAATATTGGTTTGATTCTGCAAAGTTTAAATTTTCAGCTGGGCATCTCAAAAGAATGATAGGTGCTTACAATCAAATATTGCCAGAATATGGCCATATGAAAATTGATAAAATGACTCCTGAATTTATAACTCGCTTTCAAAAAGAAGAACGAGAGCGTGGTTTAGAGCATTCAACAATTAATAGAAAAGTTCAAATTTTTACTTCAATATTGAATCATTCTGTTAAGCATCGAAGAATTCCTTTTAACCCTTGCAATGGCTACACAAAGTTAAAAGAATCTCCAAACGAAATGCTTTATTGGGATAAATCTGAAGCTATCAGTTTTTTAAAACGGATGGATTTAGACTACCCGATTAATTCACCAGATCGATGGATATATATTGTCTATTGCCTTGCATTGAATACAGCACTTCGAGCCGGTGAAATATGGGGACTTCAACCAACAGATCTGGCTGAAGATGGTTTAAAAATTTTTGTTCGGCGTCAGTTTAATCGAGTTTCAAAATCTTATGGACCAACCAAAGGAAATAAAATTCGGGTAGTTCCTTGCAATTCTGAATTACTGAGCGAATTAAAAAAACACATTCAGCAAAACCAGATCAAATTAACCGAGCCACTTTTCATGAATGCTAATCGAAAACCCATTTGCCATGATAATTTTGCAAAAAGAAATTTTATGGTTGATGTTGAACGTTGGTCAAAAGATACAAATCTTAAAGCCATTCGATTTCATGATCTAAGACATACAGCAACAACACTGATGATTTCAGCAGGTGTAGATATTAAAACTGTGAAAGAAATTTGTGGACACTCAGATATTCAAACAACGATGAACTATGTTCATATGGTGGCTGGAAGTGTAGAGAATGTTGCAAAAACTTTTTCAATTAGTTTTGAAAAGGAGGTGTCTTAGTTACCTAGATTTACTGCAATTTACTAAATCGGTGGACCCTCGGTGGACCCTTTTTAAAATTGTTAGGTTAATTTAGATGGTGTAAAACGGTGTAAGTGCCTGAAACTCCAAGAGAAAACTTGGAGCGGGAGACGGGGCTCAAACCCGCGACCTTCGCCTTGGCAAGGCGACGCTCTATCAACTGAGCTACTCCCGCAATAATGCGTTTTGTGAGAGTTGACTCTAATGGCCTAACACAAGCAAGTCAAATATTTTAACGAAAAAAAGTATATTACGGCCATCATTATCATATGAAAATGCATTGATTTGATGCAAATTGTACATATTAGTCACATTAAAAATAGAACTACCCTTTTTTCTAAATAAATGGTTTATTGCAGCTTCACTGTCATTTTCGTAATTCATTAGATGTCCTATTGTCTTTTCTGTTAATGGCCCCAAAAACCTTCAGGAGGACTCATGGGTAAAAAATTATATATCGGTAACATTTCTTTCAACGTAGACGATCAGTCTTTAACAGATTTATTTGCGCAATTTGGCCAAGTTGAATCTGCACGTATCATCACTGACCGTGATTCTGGTCGCAGCAAAGGTTTTGGCTTTGTTGAAATGTCAACTGACTCAGAAGCTACAACTGCAATCGAAAAACTTAACGGTTACGAATTATCAGGTCGCGCTTTAAACGTTAGCGAAGCTAAACCAATGGCTCCACGCGATAACAGCGGCGGTGGCGGACGTAGAAACTTTTCTGGTGGTGGTCGCTCGCGTTACTAATAATATTTCCTTTCTCTGAAAGGAGATGTTATGGCCAAAGATGATCTTGTTAAGATTGATGGTAAAGTAACTAATATTTCCGGTGGCGGTAGTTACAACATTACGCTTGATAACGGACTAGAAATCACTGGTAAGCTCTGTGGCAAAATGAAAAAATTCAGCATTAAGATTGTTGTTGGTGACCGCGTAAATGTCGGTTTATCACCCTACGATCCTAGTCATGGATTAATTCTTTTACGACATAAAATAATCAGATAATTAAAAGGCGTTCATCTCTTGAACGCCTTTTTTATTTGGTAAAATAGCGTAGCAAATAATTATTCAGCTTAATAAAAAATAATTGAAATGCATTTAAGCGTAGTTTGCGGTTTTCTAATGTATCTTGATAAATCTTGTTCAGTTCAGATTTAACAAAATCCCTTCTCTCTCTCAGAATTTTTAATTTTTCGTTAAGCGATTGTTTAACGTAAGATTCATCATAAATTACTTTTTCTGCGTCCTTTAACCCTGCCTTTGCAATATCATTATTTGTAAGATATGGCTTAACATCATCATTGATTTGAGCAAAAAGCGCTTCTAGAGCTATATCATCAAGCTGATCTACAACTTCTGTCATCACTTGAAAATACATCTCAAGAAGAACTGGATCGCGAGCAATTGCTAAATCGATACGGCCTTCATAATTAAAAATAAGCTGCTTGTTAGATTCATCTGCCATAGCATTATTCGGAAAGGTTGGCACTTGCGCTAAATGCATTTGTTCAGCAAAGATATCATCTAAATCCCAAGGGACTATATCAAAATACATTGTGCCGCTATCTTGTTTTTTACCAAAAAAATAAACCTCATCAACAAAGTCTCCATTTTTTAATAAGTAGTTTAAAGCCATCCATTTCATGTAATTCTGAAGATTAAAATGTTTAGATATTTCTCTAACAAAATCAGCACCGCTAAGCGATGTTAGTTTTTTATGTAACAGACTAAGTTGCTGATGCGCGGCTTTTATTTCGTGATCAGTTAGATCTTTTTTACTGTCTTTAAATTCAATATCGTCATTATAACGACGACGAAAAACAACATCAGCATCTTTTGATTTTATCACGAAATCACTTGGATTATCTGTAACCATATAAAGACCCTGTGACTGACCGTTCAGTATCAACTCAGCATAATCTGATTGAAGAGCTGTTACACCAACATGATTTAATAACGAGTAACTTAAACGATTTTTAAGAAGCAATCCATCTTCAGGGCCAGCGGATAAAATTATCTTTTTAGATCGTATAGAACCAATATTAAATTTTGCATGTTTTTCTTCAGATCCATCAGTTTTGTACATCATTTTGAGAGTTAGATTTTTTCGTTTAAATTTTTTTAACGAAGTCTGTCCGCGATTTTGAAGTTCAACTTGAGAACGACCCATGAGTTGACCATTTGTGAAAATCTTAACTTCTGAACTATCAACTTCATACCGATCGGAAGATAGTATCTGATTTAACTGAGCATCTGACATTTTGATTTCAACTCTATTGACGCTACTAGCTTGAGCGACAGCTTGCAAGCCTTGCATGATGACCAAAATTGCTACGAACATTATGTCTTTGCGGAAAATTAGACTTTGTTTCAAATTAAGACTCCTGGTTAGGTGAACAACATTAAATGTCTTATTCATAATGAGGGCCACGCATAGTACAACTACATTCGCGCTAGCTATAATCAGGTGAAAAAATGTTCGACAACTCTCTAACTTCATGACAACAATAGTCTGATCAGTATCTTTGAGAGGTAAATATGAACCATTTCTATAAATTATCAGCTAAAACAATCGACCAAAAAGATTTTTCTTTTGAACAACTAAAAGGTTTAACTGTTCTTATAGTTAATGTAGCGTCAGAGTGTGGGCTCACTCCGCAATACGCAGCACTTGAAAAAATTTACGAAAAATATGCTTCTCGCCAATTTCAAATACTAGCATTTCCTGCTAATAATTTTGGAGCCCAAGAGCCTGGAACTAATGAAAAAATAGCCGATTTCTGTCAAAGCCGTTTTGGAGTAAAATTTCAAATGATGTCAAAAATTTCTGTTTTAGGCTCTGATATTCATCCCGTGTATAAATATTTAATTAATCATTCGCCTGAAACAATAACCATAAATGGCGATTACTTTGAAAAAGACATAGCTGAATTTGGTTTTCCTCGCAAACACCAGAACGATATTCTTTGGAATTTTGAAAAATTCTTGATTAACAAAAATGGACAGATCACTCATCGATTTAATCCTGATGTTTTACCAGATCATGAAATTCTTTTAACGGCACTTGAAAAGCATTTATAATAACTAAATTGTATGTCTATTTTAAAAAGCAATTTTTGGCAGTTATCGCGTGTTTTTTTACCTCATTGGGGGTTTTTTGATATTATTGGCGATGATATCCAGCTTTATATCGAGATTGAGCAGACTAGAAAAATAGAAGTCATCAGCTTTCTTTATGATATAAAGCTATCAAACTTATTTTTCAATCAATACGCACATTTCGCAATGTTGCAGAAAAATGTTGTTGAACATTTCGTATCTGACTTACAAAATATTTCAGATCAAGGCGAAGTCTATAGTTTATCATCATATAAAATACTATCTCAGATATTAAAAAATCTAGAACAAGTAAAAGAAAATAATTTTCGCTTCATTATTAAAATAAAAAATAATAATCATCTAGATTATCAAAATTATTTTCAGTCCGACTGGATTAGACCATGATGATCACAAACGTAATTTTTAATTTTACAATTTACTATTTTTTCGCTTACGCTTGGCTGCATTTATCACTTTTTTTTGAGTTATCTAAAACTATAAATAACGTAACTGCGAACGGACCATGGGCTTATCAGAATACACGGAGTGAAATTGAAAAATCTCTGAAATGGATTCCAGCAAAAATTTTAAAATTTATTTTAAATGATGTTTTATTACATTTTATTCGATTTCAAAAAATATTCTATGGCCTGATCTGTATCATTATTTTTTTAACCATTAATAGCCATCATCAAACCAGTAGTACATTTTCAAATGCAACTCTAGTTTATTTATACGGTTTGATCATCTTACAGTTTTTATTTATTTTCTTACACTATGTTGTGTGCATTCGTTTTCGTGGTCTATACAACGGCGGTAGCGACATGATGATGATGGTCATTGGGATAGGCCAACTCATTAACTTGTGCTGTCTGATTCATGGACATCACTTTATGTGGGGCTATTTGTTTATTGCTGTCAATTTAGTCATCTCTTATTTCAAAGCTGGTCTTGTTAAAGCGCGAAGCATTGATTGGATAAGTGGACAGGCCTTAGTTTACTTTATTGAACATACAAATTCTCGATCATTTTTGAGATCATTTGTATTACTGAATACAAAAAATATGTCACTCTTTTTTTGGAAATGTTTGTCGTACTCGGTTATTATTATTGAACTCAGCATGCCATTAGCCCTGATCTCTCATTCGCTATTTTGGTTTTATGCCACTTGGGCTTTTATTTTTCACTTAAATAATTTTTTAATTTTTGGCCTTAATAGATTTTTTTGGACATGGGTGTTAGCTTGGCCTTCATTTTATTACATATTTAAAGTTTTACATACCTATTAAAAGGCTATTTCCCTAAACCATTTATTTATAGCTATAATTTTATCATGATTCATTTCAACAGGCTTAAAGTAGACTAAGTTTTTGTCCATGCGATCATAGATAATATCAAGTTTTAGCCCCTTGATAAAATTAATCTCAATCGGACGGCTAAATAAATATTCAGGAATCTGTTCGAAACTATCTATCACTATTTCTTTTTGGTTAAATGATTTGAGTTTGCCCCATGGTTTATCACCAAAACTAAAAAGAATTTTTTTTCTCGAGTATAAATTAATAATTTTATGCTGATCGTTTATATCAACTTGCTGCTTTCTATCCGAAGTTGATTTTGCCTTAAATGACTGTTTCTGTTTCCAGACCAGCTGGTCAGCAATAAATAAAAAAACAGTTAAATTAAATATGAATGTCACCCAAGCCATAGGACCTTGCCAGACAGGAGATTTATAGTTTGCAATTTGCACTAGCATATGCGAACCCACGAGTAACAAAGTGTACTTCCAGGCTTTGGTCGACCCGTTTAACATTATGAATCCAATTATAAAACTAAATACAGACAAAAAATAATTTGCCAAAGAGCCATTTTTTAAAAATGTTAAAATATTAATTTGTCCTATCAACAAATTATTAAAATATTTAATGTAAAAAAAATGAACAATAATATTTAAGAATGGTGAAATTATAAGTGCTAGGCCGAAAAACTTAATGACCCACTTTTTTTCCAAAAAACTAACAACACTCATAGTTACACTGCTTTTTTAAGATTTCCTGGATTTTCTTCAACTTTTGGCTGTTCTGAGCTTATTGGTTCTTCGTCTTTAAAATTCATTTGCAATATAATTGAATCTTCAGAATCAGGCATAGCGTTTTCTTGATCGTTTATAACATTTGAATTAACTGTTTTTTTTATTGTATGATTATTTAAATCAGCGCGCTCAGTATTTAAAACAGAGCTACTTTTTAAAGTCCGTCGACTTTCAATTGAATAAGTTGATGCAATAACTAAACAAATAGCCAACGGATCAAAAACTGTTACAAATATAAAAATTAAGTAGCGAACAACAACATCAATATCTACGTTAAAATTTTTTGAGATAAAAATAAGTGGGCCTACTTTTTTCTTAACTTCTAGAATATTCAAATTTGATGCAGTCATCTGCTTATCAAGATCTTGTATTTTGCCTTTGAGTTCCAGAATGCGCGGTTCAATAGCTTGGCGAGCTTGAAGTTTTCGTGTAATTCGCTCATCAGGTATTTCATCAACTGAGTAGCTTAAACGATCGATTTCAGCTTCAAAATTTTCTTGCTGTTTTTTTAAATCTCTTAATTTTATATTTTCAGCTTCAAGCACCACGCTAGCTGATTGATAAGCATCAGACAAATATCCAAAAATACCAACACTTGTAATAGTACTCAGTATAATGACCGAAACTGTCATGTAAATTTTCATTAAAGGATTAATAACTTTCCATGTTTGATGCAAGTAAGCTGCTAATACAAACTTTGCAAACTCAAGCGATCCAGCCATTATCCATATTGATACCGTAGCGCCTGAGAAAAGTGCTCCTAAACCTACAATGGAAAAATACGCACCAAGCGTAGAAACGCTTGTAGCAGCTAACACAAGTCCAATTGTAATCCAGAGTGAAATCATACAATCTTTTCTCGGGATTATAATTGCATGAATTAACGAGACAATGGTCTAGTTCATTTCATTTAAAGACAAATTTAAAAAATTGTTAAATATTTCTTATTACACGTATAATTTATGCCGATAATCAAATCAGACTTAGGCATATGGAGGCTATATAATGTCTGATCATAATAACTTGCAAACACACTTTGGTTCATCACTTACTGTTCGTGAAAAAAGGTTCGATAGCGAAATCTACAAACAAATAAATGTCAAAATTGGCGATATCACTGCAGCTCTGCAAAACATATCAGATACCGGTGTTGCACTTTTTTCAGAAGTCAAATTTGATGCAAATGAAGAAAAAACAATGTCTATTTCGATGACTGAAGACTATACATTACAACTAAAAGGTCGTGTTATCTGGCAAAGGCCTGAGGGTCAAGGTTATATGTGTGGCTTTCATTTTAATAATCAATACCTAACTGAAGGTTTTCTGGAAGCTTTTGCCCACGTCATCGATATAAAAAATGCTGTCAACACCGAGGTTGAAACTTATCTTGGACTTAATCATGATTTCAGAAATTTGACATACGAAATCAAAATGTATTTAGAGAGTGTTAAATCAAAACTCGATCAACTCGAACAGAAAATAAATGTTTCTAGTGCATCTGTTAAGAATTCTTATAAAGAAGTTATAAAAGCAACATTTGAAAAACCATTTGTTGATCAAGTTAAACTCTACTCAAAAAAACTCGATCAATTATTTACGTCATTTAAAGATAAAGAAGTTAAACACCGTCATAAAATGTTCTTTCGAGAGCAAGTTGGTCCTTACTATACAAATAATCCTTTTATTGGACGCGCCCTCGTGAAACCAAGAGGCTATGCTGGTGATTATGAAATGATGAACCAAATTTACCGAGATAATTATGAGGGTAACAATTTTTTTGAAATTTTAATGCATCGTTACGGAATTAACGAAAGTTCTTCAAATTCAGTTAAATACCGTAGAGGCTATTTATGTGACAAAATCATGTCACTTTCAAAGGGAAAAAGTCATTTTACTTTTGGCTCTGTCGCTTCTGGACCAGCCCAGGAAGTTCTCGAGTTTTTAAGCAAAGTAACACCAGAAGACTCAAGTCGTTATTCTATCTTCTTGATCGATCAAGATATTGAAGCATTATTAAATGCTAAAAGAAACTGTTACGAAAAAATATTAAGTCGTGATTTAAAATGCAAAATAGAGTTTGTACCTGTTGCTGTTAAGCAAATTATTGAGCAGGCTCCTGAAGCTGATATTTTAAAACAAATCAAATTTGACTTTGTCTACACAGCTGGCTTGTATGATTATTTGACACAACCAGTGGCGCAAATTCTAACTAAAAATGTTTTAGATCTTGTACAACCAGATGGTCATATGATCATTGGTAATTTTCATCCAAATAATCCGACTAAAACAATTTCTGAGCTTGTTGCCGACTGGAAGCTCATCCATCGCAATGAAGAAGATATGGAAGGCTTAGTGGCTCTTGCTCAAGTAAAAAAAACAAGCATTCATCATGATCCTGAAAGGATAGATCTCTTTTTAGAAATATATAAATAATGTCAAACAAGCAGCAAAACCTCAACAAAGTTGGACGTAAAAGCATGAATCGACATATATTCAGTCGATTCAAAGGTCATATTCGTTGGGGTGCGAGTTTGACATACTTAAGCTTCGGCTTATTCGACTATCTATATTCACCTGAAAATTTTAAGACTTGGATGATGCTAAGATTCGCTTGGGTTGCAATGATTTATGCATTTTTTTACTTAGCATTTCGATTTAAAAAAGTTCGTGATTCTATACATATTCTAGCATCTGTTGCTTTAATTAGTGCCTGTTGGCCTATTGCCTACATGATTTATCAAACCGGCGGATCAAGTTCACTCTACACTACAGGCTTAATCCTTTGCGGAACAACTGGTCTGCAGGTGTTTCGCCTCAGAAGAACGCAAGCATTACTGACATTGAGTATAGCATTTATTCCAACAATACTTGTATTTTTTTACAATCCAGACATGATCACACCAATCAGCGTACTAATACAAACTGGTTTTCTGATCGGCATGATCATTCTGAGCTATATTTACGGATCGAGTGAAGAAATCTACGACAAATACTGGTTAAAGTTTAAAGAACTTGCTAAAGAGGAAATCAATCGACTCAACCGAACAGAAATTCTTAAAAATCACTTTCCCAAATTAATTCGAGAACAATTTGAAAAAAATCCAGCTTCTATATATCACAAAAAAGAATTAAAACAGGCCGTTGTCGGATTCGCAGATATTGTTTCGTCGACTAAAATTGCGAATCAAGTTTCTTTAGATGCTGACTGGGAACTTAAAGAGAAGTTTCTTGAAGCTGCTACTAACCGCGCTAAAGCATCAGGCATGGTTGTGCTCACGCATTTAGGCGATGGATTTTTGTTTTTAGCAAATTACGATGATAATCCAAACTGGAACTATAATTTGATCTCATTTTACGAAGCACTAGTTCGTGATTTTAAAGAGATATCAAAAGCTTATCTCACCCATGCAGCGAGTGATATCGAAACAGGTGTCAAGTTCGGTGTCAGCATGGGACCCGTCATCGTTGGTTTTTTAGGAAAAAATCAAAGCTATTTTACTGCTATAGGACCAGACGTTAATTTAGCTTCACGTCTGTGTTCGCTCGCTGATAAAAATGAAATCGTCGTAACAAAAAAAATATGGACACAGTTAAAAAATATTATTCTTGGTTGGGATATTCATTCTCAACCGAAACAAAATATCAAAGGTTTTTCAGAAATTATTGAAACTTTTCATATCAAACCGTCACAACTTAATAACGCCAATAAAATGCTTTGCAGTTGTTGCAATAATCCGCTGGTTTTAGTAACAACAGATGAGGGGTTCCTCGATTATCGATGTCCTGAAGGCAATAACCAACTTAAATTAGCTCAATCTGCTTAAATAAACCATATGTTAAGTTATGACTTTTTTATTTATCATAATTAGTTTATTCTCGTCTTAAAGAGAATCAAATCTTAAGAAATATAAAAACTCATGAAAAGCTATATTGAATTATTTTGGATTTTTTTAAAATTGGGCTGCACCTCGTTTGGTGGCCCAATTGCCCATATTGGCTTTTTCCACCATGAATTTGTACATCAACGCAAATGGCTTTCAGACTCAGAATTTTCTAGACTTGTAACTTTATGTCAAATTCTACCAGGCCCGGCGAGCAGTCAGCTTGGTATGAGTATTGGTTATATGAAAAATCAACACTTTGGAAGTTTTTTAGCTTGGTTAGGGTTTACACTACCTTCAGCCATTATCATGTTTCTTTTAGCACTGAGTACAACGTCTTTATCCAAAATCATGAATCATCATTTTTTTCATGCCTTAAAAATTATCGCGGTCATTGTTGTTGCACACGCATTGTTTGGAATGATTAAGTCCTGTCTTAAAGATAAAATATCTATTTCTGTAGCTCTCATGAGTACCATCTTTATGTTAATAATGAATCATTTAATATATTCACAGATAGTTATTATCATGACTGCGGCAATATTAGGTTTTTTCATATTCAAAAAAGATGAAGTACGAACTGAAACTAAATTGTTTACAGGTTTGAATTATTCATTCAAGTTTTTTACGAGTGTCTACTTCTTAGGGTTATTACTTTCATTTTTAATTTTATGCTTTATTAGTCCCAACTCAATAATAGGAATTGGTCTAAAGTTTTATCAAATTGGATCTCTGGTTTTTGGTGGTGGTCATGTTGTTCTGCCCCTTATTCAGTCGAACATAGTCAATACTCAATTACTGAATTTAAATGACTTTTTGACTGGATATGGCTTTGCGCAAATCATACCTGGACCAATGTTTACAATCAGCACATATGTCGGAGCTCAAGCTTTCTTAAAATCGACACCTTTTTGGGGAGCATTGATCTCTACTCTTGCAATATTTTTACCCTCATTTATTGTGTTATTTGCGGTTTTGCCGATATGGTCTAGACTTCATCTCTCACCCAAAGTTAATAATATATTCAATACTATCAATAGCGCCGTCATTGGACTGTTAGCAGCAACGTATATCACACCAATAGCAAGCAGTGGTTTGTACTATGGAATAGATTATTTAATTACAGCAATTGGTATTTATGCATTGATCTTTAATAAAATAAAAATGGTTTCATTAGCATTTTATATTTTACTATTTTATGGATGCATTTCAATATTGAGTTTAATTTAAAACTATACGAATGTCTCTTGTGTATTCTTCGATTTTACGAAATAATCTTGAACAATGACTTTTTTTAGCTTGGGAAAACATAAAATGAATCTAAAAAAACTTGATCCTTTTTTATTTGTTTCGATTATTTCATTTTTTGTATTGCTATCTAGTTATTCGTTCAAAATACAAAATTCATTTGTTCTGGCGATGATTACTTTTTTTTTAATGACATCTATTCTTTCGTCAGTACACCATGCTGAAATTATTGCCGAACAAGTAGGTGAAGCACTTGGGACACTTATTTTGGCTTTATCTGTGACAGTTATTGAAGTCGGCTTGATTATTTCTTTGATGTCATCCCAAGGTCCAGAAGCATCTTACATAGCACGCGACACAGTCTTCGCTGCGATTATGATTGTTTGTAACGGCATCGTCGGACTATCGTTGATTTTAGGTGGATTACGATACAAAGAACAAGGCTTTAGAGTTGATGGGTCTGCTTCGTTACTGATAGTCTTAATCGCACTATCGGCATTAACATTTGTTTTACCGTCGTTTACATTAACAACTAAAGGTCCTACTTACAACACTGCGCAACTCATTTTTGTTTCAATAACATGTCTCGTACTTTACTTTATCTTCATACTTTTTCAAAATAAAACTCATAAAGACTATTTTGAATCAAGTAATTTAGGGACCCAATCAATTGAGCAAACTAAAACAACAGATTCTGATATTAAAAAATCTTTACCTACAATTTTAACTCATTTTGTTGCTATGACTTTGAGTTTAATTTCAGTGATAGGTTTAGCAAAGATGATCTCACCCACACTCGAAAGTTTTTTAATCGATATTGGCGCTCCGAAAGCTACAGTTGGAATAATCATTGCCGCAATCGTTTTGTTACCAGAAACGTGGGCCGCCGTAAAAGCCGCACGAGAAAATAGGTTACAAACAAGCTTAAACTTAGCTTTGGGTTCTGGTATTGCTAGTATTGCATTAACTATTCCAGCTGTAGGACTTTTTTCGCTCTTAACTGAGCAAGATTTAGCTCTTGGTTTAGACGGCAAGGGTCTTGTTTTTTTATTCACCACATTTTTAATTGGTGGTATATCGTTAGCATCTGGCAAATCAACGGCCTTACAAGGATTTGTTCATATTGTGATCTTAGCTTCGTATTTCGTACTTGCACTGATACCATAATCAAAGCAAAGGATGCTCGTGCCTAGCTTTAAGCTGGCTCCAGCGACGATCTATTTCAAATTGAAATTCATCCAAATATTTTTTGTTTTCCGGCTTGAGCATGTGTTTTTCCTTACTCATCATTTGAAGCCACTCTTGCACAGGTCTTTTTTTACCTAAATGTTCTGGATCATACGTGATTGTCGTTAATCCATTTTCAATTTCATAAACTGGAAAAAAACAACAATCGACTGCTCGCTTTAAAATTTCTAATCCAAATTTTTCTTCAGATCCCCAATTAAGTGGACAAGCAACAAGTATTTTACCAAAAACAAGGCCTTTGTTTTTTGCATACCATTGCGCTTTGGCTGCTTTAGCAACCAAATCTGTTCCAAACCCTTCAATAGCTGAAAAAACATAATGAAGACCAGTAGCAGCCATGATTGCTAAAGTATCTTTGTGGTGAAAATTTTTACCAAATGATTGAGATCCAACATGACTTGTACTCGTTGCTTTACCATAAGGCGTAGTATAACTTAACTGTCCGCCTGTATTCATGTAGCCCTGATTGTCATATTCGAGAATAATCATCTTGTGATTACGTAATGCAGTACCGATAGTTGGTCCCATTCCAATATCCATACCACCGTCACCAGTAATCATAATAAAAGTTAAATCGTCAGAAGTTTTGATTTCACCGCGCCGCTTAAGTTCATAAAAACTTTCAACCACTCCAGATAAAGTCGGAGCACCATTTTGAAATAAATTATGTATATAACTAACTCTATGTGCACTGAATGGATAATCAGTCGTTACAACCATCGCACATCCCGTGTGATATAAAACAACAATATCACCTTCTATACCTTTGAAAAACTGATCTAAGCCAGAGAAAATACCACAACCTGGACATGCACCATGCCCTGGTGTTATTCTCTTTGGTCGTAAAACGAGTTCGGCCGGAGTTGAAACTTCAGCAAGCATTTTTGGTTTGGCCTTGATATCCGGATTTAAAATCACTCGAGTCAGTTTCAAATCCACTTCATTCTTTGCGAGCGCTGGCAAAACTTGCGGCGGTAGCTTCTGTAAAGATCCCTTTTTAGTACCCATAAAACCAAACAAAGGCACAGAATCTTCATCAGTTAATAGGTTAAACCCTTCTTCAATCAATTTAAGAGCATCAGATTCTTTAAAATCTAAACCACCTAATCCATAGATGCGAGTAACGGCTTTAATTTCACGATGGTGATCGGCTAAAAAAGCTGACCGTATCTCATGAGAAAGAGGACCTCCGGAAGACCCAGGCATATCACTTCGTTCACCAATCACAACAGATTTTAGTTCGTGTGAAGATTTTTTGAAATCCTCAAATGGAAATGGTCTCAGCAGTACCGGTCTTAACAAACCCGCTTTTTTATTTTGTGAGCGAACTACATCAATCGCATCTTTTGCAGTTTCAGCAGCAGAATTAAGCAAAACAAGTGCGGTTTCAGCATCTTGCATTTGATACTCTTCAATTGCTAAATATTGACGCCCACTCATTTCATAAAATTCTTCTGCAATTTTTTTAAAAACTGATAAAGCTTTTTCATGCGCGAGATGCAATTGGTACTTATTGTTCACTAAATCAGGGTCATTCATATATGGACCAACAGTAACAGGTTTTCTTGGATCAAGTGTCGTAAAATCAAATTTAGCTTTCCCAATAAAATCTTGTACGATTTGTTTATTTTTAAAAATGACACAAGATTGTTTTTGATGACTTGTAAAAAAACCATCACTAACAACGATGACTGGCAAACGGACATCAGAATGTTCACCTAATTTTACAGCGATGATATTTAAATCATAAACAGCTTGCGCAGTCGAAGCTAACAAAACAATCCATCCTGTTTGTAATGCGTACATAAGATCAGAATGATCACAACGAATATCCAATGGTCCACTGACTGATCGCGTGACTAAGTTAAGTACCATTGGTAAACGTGAACCAGCCTGTACAGGCAACTGTTCTAAGCTGTATAAAAAACCATTGGCACTTGTAGCATTGAGCACACGTGCACCTGTCGTTGAAGCTCCAAAACAAGCACCCGCCGCACCATGTTCGCCATCTGCCGCTAACATGACCGTAGATACTTCACCTTGAGCTTTCATCTTGTTAATAATTTCGGCAATTTCCGTAGATGGTGTAATAGGATAATAACCCATAAAATGAAAATCGATGTGTTTTGCAGCTTCAGCAACCATTTCATTACCTGTCAAAAATTTATTTTCTTGTTCAAGCATCATACTGGTTTTTCCTTTTTTTGATGTCGGTATATATCGATCGGTGTATCGATAATGATCTGATTACGAGCACTGATAGAAAATTTTTTAACTTTTTTAGACTCTTCCTTAATATCTAATTCAGAAACAACTTCAAGAGCTGACGCTGGGCAAACCAAAACGCATTTCTGACACCCTTTGCAATATTGATAATCTAAACCCATTAATTCTGGAACATTATTTTTCTCTGTATTGACAGCCCAAACAAAACAATAATCTGGACAAACCATATCGCAATATCCACAGTTAAAACACAGCTCTTTAATAAACTGAGGAGCAAAACCTTTTCGACTTGCACTGTGATCCTTCAAAACAGAGTTTCCAGGATTTAGAATAATACCGCCGATTGGTGCATTCACATAACCAAGTTCAAACTCATTTTGCTTTAATTCAGAACCAAGCGATTGTTCATCTTGTCGGTATGATTCGCATGCGACCTTATTGTAGCCGATGTCAAAACCACGAACATTACTCTCTATTACTTCTTTCGTTAAATGCGAAAAATAATTCCGCAACGACTTAACAAGCAAATCTCTATCAATTTCACGCAACACCCACGATACAGCACCTAACATAACTGCATTAATTCCACATTCTTCAGTTGATGCGAAATGTGTGGCATCGACTGTCCAAATTCTTTTAGGTCGCACGTTGTCAGGTAATAAAATTTTTCGGGGTTTTAAATTTGTATTAATAATCAAATCAGATTCTTCGTGTAATCCTAATAAAACCTCTGGATGTGACTCGATTAATGATAAGTGAAATAAGACGAGGACATCTGGCCTTTCAATAAAGGAAACAGAGCGCACAGGTTTATTTTCAGTTGAATAACGAACAAAAGATTTTACAGGCGATCCGCGTTTTTCAGAGCCAAAACTAGAAAAATGATTCCCAGTATATCCAGCACGCATGACTGCCGCTTCAGCAATAATCGCACCAGCCGAGTGCGCACCCTGGCCACCAATAGCTTCAAGACGAATACTCACCAAAGAGCGATTTGGTAAATTATTTTTTTGCTTATTGCTGCTTCGGTTAAAAAACCACATAACGATAAT
Source organism: Pseudobdellovibrio sp. (assembly GCA_046293015.1). GTDB lineage: Bacteria > Bdellovibrionota > Bdellovibrionia > Bdellovibrionales > Bdellovibrionaceae > Pseudobdellovibrio. The sequence goes on along the minus strand of JBKBPU010000012.1, from coordinate 12,802 downwards.
TACCCTTCGAAATGCGACTGCCCCTCGAAAATTTTTTCGTTATTGAGGTAAATCTCATATTTGATAGGAAAGGCTTTTGCAAGCATAGCACTAACGCCGCAGTATTTAGTTTGCGATAATGTCACAGAATTTTTTAAAATCTCAGGATCAACCGACCCTACCATTCTGAAAACGATACTCGCGTCTGTAAATACCTTTGGCATACCAACTGTCGACAACTGCGCCTCAACCTCAACTTCGAATGAAGTATATGACTGTTTATGTTTTTTCATCAGAGCAACGACATCCATAGCTGTGCATCCACCTAAACCAGCTAAAACCATTTCTTTAGGAGTCATATACTTGTCTTTACCAATTGGGGATTTCGCATCCATCGACACCGTGTGCCCAGCAGCAGTTGCTAAAAATTCCATATCTTGAGACCAATTTAAGACAGTTTTCATAATGACTCCTTTACTTTCATATACTAAAATATATTATTATATTATAATATGTCAATTTCTATAACAGCTTAACATTAAGCAAAAGGCCCTTATGAAAAGCTCAAGTACTGAAGTAACAAGAAAACAGCTTCAAAAAAAATCCAAATCTAATGGAGATTTGTCTGTTTTAAAAATTCAAAATAAATGCAATGAAATCTGTCTTATCCTAAAAGCTCTTTCTCATCCCACCAGATTGCTCATCATGGGACACTTAATCAATGGACCCAAAAGCGTCAACTTGCTCGTTGATCTATGCCAAATTTCTCAATCACAAATGTCTCAGTTTCTAACGCGGATGAAACTCGAGGGTCTTGTTAAATCGACGAAAACGGGAAAATCTCAAATTTATTCAATCGCCGACCAAAGGCTTGCACACTTGCTTCACACGATCCAGCTTGAATACTGCCCAAAATAGCTATTGAGTTCGTCGGCTGTAACACCGATATCACAATCATGAAAATATTTAAATTTGGTCACAATCAAGAAAAAAAAGACTTTCAAAACTTAGCCCTTCGTGTTGACGACTTGCTTGAATCAGCAAGAAAGCTATACACACAAAGTGAAGAAATCAAAAAAGTTGTTTCTCATGAAAAAAATGCTGTCGAAAAATCATCTGCAGCAGCACATCAAATAGCATCGATGGTGGCCACAACCGCGGCCGCAGCTCAAGAACTTCTGCAAGCAGCTAATTCCTCTAATCAAAACGTTGATCAAGCCGTCACCGCTCTTGAATCTCTTTCTGGTAGTATCAATGTCGTCAATGAATCAAGTAACCGTCTTCAATTATCAGTCACCAATGGTCTTAAAGAAATATCATCTGTAACAAAAACAATGGAAGAAATCAGAGAAAAAGCTAAAGTGATCAATGATATTGTTTTTCAAACTAAACTTTTATCTTTCAATGCTTCTGTTGAAGCTGCTCGCGCAGGCGAACACGGCAAAGGCTTTGCTGTCGTCGCCGAAGAAATGGGAAATCTTGCACGACTTAGTGGTGCAGCAGCAAAGGAAATCGAAGATATTTTAAATTCAAGCGTTGAAAGAACTAATAGCCAAATTCAAAATGTCACGAGTGAGCTTGAGTCTGTTGCTAGCGAAACAGTCAGCGCAATTAACGAAGTATCTGCTAAAACACAGGAAATCTCTGGTACATTTACCCAATTGACTGAAAACTCAAGAAACACGGAAAGCCAATCACAAGAAATCTCAAAGGCCACAAAAGAACAAGATATTGGCGTTAACGAAATCTCAAAAGCACTTCAAGAACTTGAAAGATCATCTCAACAGCTTGATAGTATGGCTATTTCAAGCAACAATCACTCTGCTGAATTAGCCAATCAAGTCGAACACATTTTTGACACATTCAAACAATTAGCCGACCGCTTAGGTTACACCATCAAACCTATTGAGAAAAAATTTGACTTTAATGCGGCTATCGCAGCCCACATCGACTGGAAAATGAAACTCAGTAAATACTTAGCTCATCCGGATGGATCACTTGACCACAATAAAGTTTGTAAAGACAACAATTGCGCTCTTGGCAAATGGATTTACGGTGATGGCCAATATTATCGCGATTTGGACAGCAATAAGTATGAACAGTTGAAAACTTCACACGCTGAATTTCATAAAATAGCTGGCGATATCATTAGACACATCAATCTAAAAAATACTCAAGAGGCTGAAATATTATTAAGCGCGGAAGGCCCGTATTTGAAAGTCTCAGCTAAAACTGTTGAGTTAATTAAACAACTCAAAGCAACTGTTGAACAGGCTGAGCTAGAAAAGTCAGCATAATAATACAATTGAATTTTTACTCTAGACATTTACTTCGCGCGTTACCTTGATATTGCACTCAAAAGCGTAACGCGCTGTAATCTTGTCGAAAACTTAAAGATCATTTTAAATTCTTCCATGCTAATCGTTTATAAAAACAAATGGAGGTTTTTTGTGATTCGTATATTAACATCTTTGGTTGCATTTTTATCAGCAACTTCTCTTTACGCAGCAGTGGCAATTAATGGCTCTGGATCGACTTTTGCTGAACCTATCTACACTAAATGGTTTTCTGACTATCAAAAAAAACACGCGAATGCTCAATTTAACTATCAGGGTGTTGGCAGTGGCGCTGGTATGAAACAACTTTTAGAAGGCACTGTTGATTTCGCCGGCTCTGACGATCCAATGAAAGCTGAAGATGCAGCTAAAGCAAAAGAGCAAGTACTACACATTCCAATTGCAATGGGCGCAGTTGTAGTTAGTTACAACGCACCCATTCAAGGCGCACTTAAATTAACTGGACCGGTTCTTGCCAAAATTTTTGATGGCCGTATCACAAAATGGAATGATCCTGAACTTGTTAAATTAAATCCAAAAGCTACATTACCCGATCTTGCTATAGTTGTTGCAACACGTTCTGACAGCTCTGGAACAACTGCAGTTTTCACAGAATACTTATCAAAAGTGAGCCCAGAGTGGACTGGAAAAAATGGTAAAACTGTTAAATGGTTTACTGGTAGCTTGGGCGCGAAAGGCAATGCAGGCGTTGCGGGATTGATCAAACAAAATGCAGGCACGATTGGCTATGTCGAGCTTGTCTATGCTAAAGAAAACAACTTACCTTTTGCATTAATTGAAAATAAAAAAGGTGAATTCATCGAAGCTTCTAACAAGTCTGTTTCAACAGCTGCAGAAGGCGTTAAAAAAGAAGCAATCGAGAATAATTTTAAAATCTCTTTAACCGATTCAGCACAAAAAGGTGCTTACCCAATTTCTTCCTTTACATGGATGCTAGTTTTTGAAAAGATGCCTAAAGACAAAGGAGCTGAAATAGTTAATTTTGCTAAATGGGCACTCGGAGAAGAAGCGCAAAAAACAGCGGGTTCAATTAACTACTCGCCAGTACCAAAAGAAATTCGCGCTGAAGCATTAAAAGCCGTTGGTAAAATCAAACTTCAGTAAGTAGTTTTGAGAAGTTTATTTAGTTTTTTAAATCGAGAAAACAAACGAAGCGAAATCAGACATTCTGATTTCGCTTTTGTATTTTTCTTGAGGTCAATAGCTTCTCTCATCATCATTGTTTTAATATTTTTACTTCTTTATTTATGGAATGGGTCACTACCCATCTTAAAAATAACAGGTTTTAAGTTTTTTACCGATAGCAACTGGGACCCTACAGCAGATCAATACGGAGCTTTACCATTTATATATGGGACACTACTAACTGCTGTCGTCGCGTTATTAATTGCAACACCAATTGCTGTTAGCACGGCTCTGTTTCTGACAGAGATCGCTTCAAAAAAAATTGCTAAGCCTTTTGGATTTTTAATTGAAATGCTTTCGACAATACCAAGCGTTGTATATGGACTGTGGGGTATTTTCGTTTTAGCGCCATTTGTAAAAATTTATATTCAACCCCTATTTAATAACTACCTTGGATTCATTCCATTTTTTAAAGGTCCACCTTTTGGTATTGGTATTTTTTCAGCTAGTCTTATTTTGGCAGTCATGATTTTACCAACCATTACAGCGGTCTGCCGCGAAGTTTTTTTATCAATCCCAACAACATTACGCGAAGGTGTTTATGCATTAGGTTCAACTCGTTGGGAAATGATTAAAACGGCGGTTCTTGAAGCTGGTTTTTCTGGTATATTAGCTGCTATCGCACTCGGATTCGGTCGAGCTATGGGTGAGACCATGGCCGTGACAATGCTTATTGGTAATCGAGCCGATATCGCTTTTTCACTTTTTGCCCCCGGAGCAACAATGGCAAGTGTTATCGCCAATGAATCACCCGAAGCGACTTCTATGTTACACGTTTCATCTCTATCTGCTATTGGACTAACCTTATTTATTGTTTCTCTTGCAGTGAGTGGGATTTCAAGATTGATTACGCAATTAACCAAAAGAAGGTTGAGTAAATGAGTAGTCTTAATTCGGCACTGCATTCAACATTACGAAAACGCCGCTTCAAAAATAATTTGATGACGTTTGTGATTTATCTTTTTTCATTAATAGCCATAATACCATTATTTTTAGTTTTCTTTCATATCATTAAAAATGGATCTTCGTCTTTGAATTTAGATTTTTTTACACAACTACCGGCCCCTGTCGGTGAACCCGACGGAGGAATGGCCAATAGTATTGTCGGAAGTCTTATATTAATATCACTGGCGTCGATAATCGCAGTACCACTCGGCATTTTAGCTGGGCTTTATTTATCTGAATACACTGAGGATTATTTTGCCAGCGCCTTAAGATGGACAGTTGATCTACTCATGAGCATACCATCTATTGTTGTCGGGCTATTTGTTTACACTTCGATTGTAGTTCCTCTTAAGTCTTTTTCAGCTCTAGCGGGATCTATAGCGCTTTCAATTCTCATGCTGCCGATTGTGGCTAAAACAACAGAAGAAGTTTTAAAGTTAACACCGACCCATATTCGCGAAGCTGGGCTTGCCTTAGGGTTATCTCGTTGGCGTGTGATTTTATTTGTTGTCCTCAGAGGAAAAAGTTCGGCTGTTCTAACAGGCGTTGTTTTAGCTTTGGGTCGCGTAGCAGGCGAAACTGCCCCATTACTAGTTACAGCATTTGGTAATCGCAACTGGCCACAATCAATTTTTCAACCGACACCTTCACTTCCGGTACAAATTTATAATTATGCAATCAGCCCTTATGAAAATTGGCACAGACAAGCCTGGGCTGGAGCACTGACTTTAGTTACACTTATTTTTGTAATTAATATTTTAACCAGACTCATCTTTTCAAAAGATGGTTTAGACAAAAATCAATCATGACACCGCATTCAGAAAAACCACTTATTTCTATCGAACATTTAAACGCTTATTTTGGCGATAAACATATCGTCAAAGATGTTTCAATGACGATACCTGAAAAAAAAATTCTAGCAATCATTGGCCCTTCTGGTTGTGGTAAATCCACATTATTACGCTGTATTAATCGCTTACATGAAGAAAACTCAACGGCCAAAGTCACAGGTCGTATTTTTTTAAATCAACAAAATATACTAAACCGACAAACAGATCCAGTCGTTATTAGACAAAAAATTGGAATGGTTTTTCAAAAACCTTCAGCTTTCCCTGGATTGTCTATAGTTGAAAACGTAATTGCTGGTCGGCTACTTAAAGGCGAAAAGAAATCAAACCTGTTGGGGGTAGCCGAAACGGCACTCAAACAAGCATCTTTATGGGATGAAGTTAAAGAAAAACTCAATGCACCAGGAACAAGTCTTTCTGGTGGTCAACAGCAACGATTGTGTATAGCACGCGCGCTTGCCGTTCAGCCAGATGTTATCTTGATGGATGAACCGACTTCTGCTCTTGACCCAATTTCTGCAGCTCGTATAGAAGATCTTATCATTCAAATACAGGCCTTCACCACAGTCATAATTGTAACCCACAACCTTCAACAAGCTGCACGTATATCAAACCAAACGGCATTCATGCATGCTGGACAACTCATCGAACTAAATAATACCGGACATATGTTCACTAATCCTCGCGAAAAAATGACTGAAGAATACATTACTGGTAAGTTTAGCTAAATTCCCGGTAACTAAATTCAAGTGTTTTATTTTTACTTGAATAAGTAGCAGGTCTTTTTTTTAAAATTCGATTTTGAGTTATACTTACGGACCTTTTGATTTAGTTCGGCTTCGCAATCTCACGTCATTTTTCCGTCGGACAAATGGTGCAGGGTGATGTGATCTACAAATTCAAAAAACCTTGGGACGACGGAACCACTGCCATGAAGCTTACGCCGATGGAGTTGTTGGAGCGGCTCGTGGCACTGGTTCCACGGCCAAGAGTGCACCTGACCCGTTTTCACGGCGTACTCGGCCCCCACTACAAACACAGAAAACAAATCGTTCCTAAACCATCGGAACTCAAAGTCACAAGCCAAGAAACAGAAATTATTGACCCCAAAATTCTAGAGCAAAAGAAGAAAAACATTCCCTAGGCAAGACTGCTCGCAAGGGTCTTTGGCATTGACATCGAAACTTGTTCCAAATGTGGTGGCAGGATGAAAATCATCGCTGCCATCGAAGACCCGAAAGTGACTCGAAAAATCTTGGAACACATGGGGCTTGACACAAAACCGCCGCCGCTAAAGCCAGCCAGGGGGCCACCTAAAGTTCAGCATCATTTCGAAGATGATCTTAACCAGCAGCTCTTCGACTTGAATTTCGACAACTTTCATCAGTTCGCAGACTAAGAATGCGATCTGCAACGGACTTGTTCGTTCAAAATACTGAAAAATACCTTCCGTAAATCAAAGACCCGTCATCAGCATCATAAATCACTGAAAATCATTGCCAAAAACCCATTCCAATCACACAATTTTGACAATAATCGAAGAGAACTAGATGCTGAGGTTTAACAATTTGGGCTTTAAACCGCCTATCCGCCCCGGGCGTTCTCGTTTTAATCATCTTGCTTTTTTCATTGGTAAAACATTTTGCTTTCCGATTGAAAACGAAACTACTCCGGCCTTTTTCTGTAAAAAGAGCCATATTTAACTAAAGCTGTCCAAGATCCGGCATCAAGTACAAACCTCCATTTTAAAAAGGCTCGATGAACAAGTTAATATGGATTTTGGCTACCGGAAGTCCTCATCACCAAGTAGCCAACAGGTAGCCAGAAAGTAGCCAAACTCTGTGACGGTCGGTGATTTTGCGTGATGATTTTTAAAAAAGGGATCAGCTAAACTATTGAAACCTTTTGTTTTTGATTTTGCGGGGTTATCTAACTTTTTAAAAAACTTGAAAAATAATTTGGTGCACCAGTCCGAGTGTAACACTAGATTTTGTCCTCCATCGGAAATTCAAGTGATTACACATATTAAGCGCATTCCGTTGCTGAAGTTACCTAGTTTCCTCCATCAAAAATACGTGGCTGAAAGGCTCACTGTCAATCAAATTGCTGAGTTAACTTTGTCCTCCAGATCAACGGTTCTTAAGTATTTAAACAGTGCTGGAATTCCTCTTCGAGACGAAGAACATCGTCTCGTTGGGCCGTCTTATGGACAAAGAAAATTAAACGGTCGCATTGTAAGCAACAAAACAGAGTTGGAACTCTTGAATAAAATTAAAATGCTGAAAACCCAAGGGCTTAACTTTCAACAAATAGCGAATTTGTTGCAGGGGCTCGATTCACCTACTAAAAGAGGCGGCAAATGGAATCGCGGCGTCGTTCAAAAAATTTGGAAACGTCTTTTGGCGCAAGAACACCAGCCTAGAAGTCAGTAAAAAAAGAAAAAACTACCACAAATTAGTTTTGTCTTTTTTACAAGTTATTTACTTGTCCATTTTCTTAGTTTTTCAAGAGATTCTTTTTCGTCATAAGTCATGTCTTTCCAGCTTCGTCCTGTTAATTGCGGATAAGACTCAATAATAGCTTGTACAATTCTTTGCTTTGCGGACTGGCTAATACCCATATCGTCAATGATCGTTACAAGTTTTTGCAAATTAAGAACTTCACGAAGACCAGATAACTTGCTGATGTCAGATTTAGTTATTTGTATTTGGGAAACGGCCCTATCAATTTGATCTTTATTTCCTTGTTGACGTGGGTCAATATTAATTTTTTGTAAAAGCTCGTTAACGTCGGCCAAAGTGCGCCCTGATAATTTTTCAGTGGTCGCAAAGGCTTGAGGATCATACTCGGCCGCAACACTTACGACTGAATTAATCATTTGGGTATTCATCTGTTTAAATGTAGGCTTAGTCGAAGATAGCTTTTCATTCGATGACAGGCCTTTAAGTGTTTCGTTAACCTGATCTCCAATCGAAACGAAATTCATATTAATTTGAACAGAGCCTGGAATTTTTTTCCGAGCCTCTTCTATTCTTTGCATGTCGATTTGTGAGCCGCCATCTGAGAAAAGAACCATATTTGCTTTTTGAAATAATTTTTCACGCCCTTGTCCTGATTTTGTTTGATAGCTCGAAGAAATCAGGCTGTAAAAATTTTCAATCACTATCTGAATATCTGTTCCGCCAGCGGCCTGAGTTCGTGAGCCCATTTTCTTGGCTAAAAAACTCTGCGCGTCTTCACGTGAAGAGATATGCACACCTTCATAGATTTTATCATCAAATGGGATCAGATAGATTTCATGTGTTGGTCTTCCGATAGCGTCAACTTCCGTTAAGGCATGGTCCGCAAAAGCCATCAAAAGTGCATCAACAGTTTCTAAAGGGTGTCCGTTCATAGAACCCGATATATCATAATAAACAACAGAAACCTTTTTCTCGATTGGGTTTTTAGGATTCGGCACTCGTCTAGTTTCAAGACTTCCCATAGCAAATTGACGACCCTGAAGTGTCGGCGCAAACATATTTTCACGAGGGCGCAAGTTCCAAAGCATTTTTGCAAAATCAAGCGGGTTCCGAGTGACAATTAAATCTTGTCTTGGTTTAGGCACAATACTGCGCATCAGAGTAGGCTCATCTTTCCATTGAGGCTCTTGTGAAGAGTTCAAAGTCATATCCACAAAATCACTTACGGCACCCATTTGGAGAAGAGGTTTTAATTTTCCAGAAACTACGTCAGCGGCGACTTTTAAATTGGCAGCAGATCCCAATTGATCAAAATCTTTTCCATACTGACGTCTGAGCCATTCTCTAGAAATATTTCCAGGCAAATCACGCAGTAAGTTCTCAACAACATCAAACTCTTTTGAACTTTTATGCTTCACTTGATCAAATAAAGAAGATATTTTTTGAATGCTGCTCAGAGCTTCTATTTCAGGTCGAGTCAAATTGCGATATTCAGAAAGTGCAAGTAAAAGTTTTTCTGCAATCATCAGCTTTTGTCTGGCATCACGAGCTTTATTTTGTCCAAAATCAACTCGGATTTCATTAATGAGGTGACTCAGCCCATTAAATTTTGAAAATTTAGCCGAATTTAAAAAGTCTGCTATTTTTTGATCGGATCTTTCAACAGGATTTTTCCAATTTGGATGTTCTTTGAGTCCACTTAAAACTTGTGCCGACTCTTCGGTAAATTTGGTTTGATGACCATCATAAATAAGATGCTCTAAAAGCATCAATTCATTACGTTTTAAAATTTTATCAATCAACGCTAAATGAGATTCATCTTTTTGCCTTTGCGTTGATTTCGCTCTGATAAGCTCTTCAATTTTTCGAGTTTCGCCATCGGTTGCAGCCTGCTCTGACTCTTTACCTTCGCCAGTATCAGATCCATCTTTTTTATCAGATTTATCGTCTTTGCCTTTATCTTTATCATCTTTTCCTTCGGCGTCTTTCACTTCAGAGTCCTTTTTTTCTTCATCCTTATCTTTGCTATCCGATTTTGATTTTTGCTCACTTTTTTGCGGATCAGATTTATTATCTTTTGGTGGAGAAGGCTTAGGTTCTTCTCTTTCTAAATCAGTTGGAGCTGATTCAGATTCAGGCGTATTATTTTTTGGAGTCATATCAAATGGCTTCCAGCTTTTGCCGTCATGAACTTCGAGCCAAGCGTGAGCTGAGTCAGAAGATCTAACTACATGGAATTTATCTTTGTCGATGGTCTTTATTCCAGCTGAAGTTCTTCCGCCAGCAATACGCACTTGAAATCCTAGAACATCACGAAGTAGCAATGCACCAATCCAGGCTGCACCATCACAGTTAAAAGCACCGACATTTGCCATAGCCATCGGCTTTGGCATTTGCGATAGCAGTGAATTCATTTTTTGATCTATTTTTGAAAGAGCATTTTCATCAATTTTATCACCTTTAGAGTAGTATAAAAACCCACTATCTTCAGAAATGTACTTTTCAAGTTTGTGAGCAGCATCCGTTGGTGCGAGCCCCTTCAAACTTTCAGTGAAGGTTAACAAATGCTTTGGCCAATGCGAAGTTGCGGCAGCATTTACTGGCCGCTGTAAGGTCATATTATGTGATTCATCTAAAATACGACTAAGACCTAACGTTACTTTATCTTTTGTTGTCGGATAAAGCTTAAATTCTCCAGGCCCGATTTCTTTAACTTGATATTCTTTATACTTTCCAGGGATCAATGTGTACCCATAAGGTAAAGGTACATCGACCTCGGATTCACCAAGATGGTCTATAATCATTTTTTTTGTGAAATTATTTTCACGGTTAAGTGGATTTCTTTGAACCGGATTTGTAGACCAATTGTTATAGTCAAATAAATCATAGATTTTTTGGCGAAGAAGTCTTTTAGGCACATCTGCATCAGTCATGACAATGTCAGCACTTTTCTTTTTTCCACCACTGTCGCTACTTAAATCTTTATTTTCAGGTTTATATTTGTCTTCGGTTTTATTCCATTTTGGCGGTTCATCATCTTCGGGCTCGTCTTTTTTATCTTTTTTTTGTTTTTTATCTTTTTCTTTCTTTTCCTGCTTCTTTTTTTCTTCGTCATTTTTCTTATTTTCTTTTTCGATGTCTTCTTTTGTGCGCGGAAATTCAACGCGTGATTCAATTGAAGAAATATATTTTAAAGCTTCCAGACTTGAAAAAACTTGAAGTGCAGAATTTGGTTTTTGGCTTACGGAAATAATCTGATTAACTGCAAGTCTTTTGAGTTTAATAAAATCACCGTGACTAAGCCGAGGCAATCGGTCTGCTTCGATCAGTGTCCTTAATACTGGAAGCTCTGAAATCATTGATTTAAAAACAGCCCCAATTCGATCAGCATCTGTTCCTGCCATCTCTAAAGGGTTCTGTAGGTGGGTGACGTGTTTTTCTAACGACTGTCTAATTCTTAGCCACAATGATGGTCTTGGACTAAGATCAGATTTTTTATAGAGTTGTTCCCATGATTCGTTTTGATTTATTGACGAAATATTTTCCGTTTTAGCAGAGTGATTAGACCTGAAAAAATCTTCACAACGAACCGTAGCCAAAGACCCTTGGGGCATCAAATAGATATAAAAACTTAATATTAGTAGGAAGATATTTTGTTTCATCAAACTAGTTCAATGCAAAGGAAGTGCCCGCAAACTGGCTAAAAAGCTTACGACTGAATCAATGTGATACAGTTTTCTTCATATTTTTTTAGAGAAACTTGAACTATCTCAAATTGATACAAAACCAACTCGCGGCATAACAATTGTATTCATTTTATATGAGGAGACTCTTATGTCCAAAATATTTGATTTGAAGATGTCTATATTATTGTTCATGGTTGGAAGCCACGCAACTTCTGCAATCGCAGCGACGAGATGTGAAGACATCTTTACCGCTAAAAACATAAAAGCGTCTCAGACTTTAGCGCCAGCTTTTTTAAAATCTCCTCAAGCTGCATGGTTGGAATCAGTTGATGCCTTAAGACAAATAGATCAGTCGGTTTATGGGCGCTCACAGGTTATCGAAACATTAGCGACAGCGATTTTAGCAAAAGAATTTGTATGGATTAACGGAGAGCCTGGCGGAGCTAAGACCTTTTTATCTCGGCTGATGTTTCAATCCGTTTTAAATTCAATTCCAGAGAGCGACAAAAAAATATTCGTTCTTCAATTTCATAAACTTATCTCTGAAGGAAAAATTTCAGGATTTCAAAAGTTTTCAAGTATGATGAAAGATGGAAAATATGAAATTGAAACCTCGACATCCCTTGTTGGTGACAAATTTCTCTTTTTGATTGCCGATGAAGCTGAAAAATCTAACCCTGCGGTTTTGAATGCGCTTTTGTCGGTGCTCAATGAACGCAAAGCTTTTTTAGGATCAAAAGTTGTTGATAGCATCTTAGCAAGCGGCGTATTCACTTCAAATAAAACAACAGGTGAATTCATCCAAGGTTTTTATTCAGATCGGCCGTCTGGGGAAGCTCTTTTAGATCGTATGGCAATTAAAATTCATATTCCAAATCAACAGCTTTCGTCAAAAGAAACAATCGCGATGTATGATCTGGTTAAGAATCCGCAAAAGCTAAAGATCAGTCTTCCACTTGGAATACTAGAGCCTTTGGTTAATAAAGTTAAAATCCCCGATGAAATGATGGCTGAGATTGTCGAAATCGCCCGAACTTTTGATCGCTATGTCACAAATAAAGCCGACAAATCAAGAGAGCAAGTCAGATACGGCGAAGCCGATAGCGAATATTTTCCAGCCAATCAATTTTCAAACCGATCTGTAAGACGAATGGTTCAGGTATTTAAAGCTTCACTTGTGGCGCATCAACTGATGCAGGGTGTACCGTTTGACCAAGTTATGGAAAATTGCATGAAATGGGAGCCACCCTATTGTAAAAGTGGGAGCCACTCGATTGCATGAACGGGATCCATGTGTTTGCATAAACGGGATCCAGTCAATTGCACATTTGGGATCCACC
>JBKBPU010000011.1:0-91797 GCA_046293015.1 Pseudobdellovibrio sp. | reverse complement strand
AGGTGGATCCCAAATGTGCAATTGACTGGATCCCGTTCATGCAAACACATGGATCCCGTTCATGCAATCGAGTGGCTCCCACTTTTACAATAGGGTGGCTCCCGTTTCATGCAATTTTCCATCATCGGCCGTAGCGCCGTTTTTATGCTCAAGTAGGTAGGTTAAAATCACCTTTTGATTGTTGTGAAGTCCATTCATAGGACGCTCCCTTTAATTAGTGTATGAACCGATTTAAACAGTTTAAACAGTATTTACTGTTTTTATCATACGCTAGATGATGTAGGTAGAACAACAAAAAAGGCTGAGGCCTTTTCAAACTAACTAAGGAGTTTTATATATGGAAACAGTTTTAAATCAAAATAGTCGTAGTCTTTCTGGGGCACAAACAACAAGTAGGCCAGTATTGGTTGGTATCATTACGGGACAAGTTGCAGGTTTAATCATGGCGGCCGTCGTAATGGTTGTTTTCGCCGTATTTCTTGGGAAAAGTCCACTTTATCCGGTGCAAGTGATCGGATCGATGGTTTTTGGTGAAGCCGCGCTGCCAAGTTTTCACTTAGGGGCATTTCTTACTGGATTAGTTCTTCATCAATTAGGACCTGCTTTATTGTGGGGAGTCATTTTTGGAACCCTAGCAAAGCAGCTTTCGGTTGAGACAATGACTCAAGCATTGAAATTAGGTATCGGTGTAGGAATTGTATCGATGCTAGGGCCTTATCTTTTGATCCCATTTTTAATGAACGCTCTTCAAGGTGTCGATATTTGGAATCGAGAAGTTCCCATGTTTTGGGACTGGGCTGCCCACTTAGTATTTGGAGCTTCCTTCGCACTCTATCCATTTGTTAGAACAGCAATCACTCAGAAATAAAACGACTACTACAAATCCAAGGTCTTTCGAATCACGAGGGACCTCTTGAGAATTTTTAACTGACTATAGTTGGAATCTATCATCCAATAGTTACCCAGTATGATCTTTTGGTAAGATAATCCCACCCAAACACATCAAAGTTAAAAAATTAATGTTTTGTCGGACCAACAGGTCCAGTTTGCTACTTCATCCAGGGTGCCTCTTTTAACTCCGCTTATTAGTTGCGAAACAGAAATTATTCGAGCATCTAGACAGGAACCACAAGTACTAATCTCGCCATTTTGCTTTAAAATATTTTCGATAAGTGATTGAGTTGATTTTAAGTTGGTTTCTGAGTCTTGCTTTGCACACAGTACACCATCGCCAAAAAAATAAACTTTAACTACTGCATTTTCAATTTTAGACAAAGAGTTTGCTAATCGCAGTCCATTATAACTTTTTTCGTTCAAGCCTTCATTGAAGATAAAAAGATACTTCATTTTTTTGATCCTTTGCTAAATTGATTGTTTTTGAATTTGTTTTCCACATTGCAGATTTGCGGGTACAGCTTCATCTATTTTTTTTGGTTTTGGTAACTTAAGATTGTCCATAATTTTAATAAAATCGTCTTTTTCTTTTTTATTTGAAATTCTTGAATTTAATCTTTTCTCATCGACAATTGTTGTATGAGTAAAACCATTGTAGTCGTGTCCAGGAAAAACTTTTGTATTATCTGGCAACGTATAGAGTTTGTTGTGAATACTATCAAATAATTCTGATGATGATCCATTTTGAAAATCTGTGCGCCCAGTAGACCTAATTAATAGAGTATCCCCTGTGAAAACTGATCCTGCACAGTAAAAACTTAAACTTTCGCTAGTATGACCAGGGGTTTCTAAAACTTTGATTGTGAATCGGCCAAACTTAATTTCCTGACCATCTATTAGTTCAAGATCAGCACAGCAAACACCAGCTTTTTTACTCACGCCAGATTTAGCACCAGTCTGTTTTTTAATTTTACTGCTTCCAGTGATATGATCCACATGAAGATGTGTATCAAGAATATAGAGTAATTCTAAATTTAAGTCTTCAATGAGTCTCAAATCTCTATCGACAGTTTCCAGAACTGGATCAATCAGAACGGCTTCACGGGTTATTTTATCAGCTAATAAATATGTGTATGACGAAGATTCTTTTTCAAATAACTGATGAACCATAATTTCGTTTTGTTGATGATTTGTAAGATCAATATTTTTTTGAATCCAAGAATAATATCCTCCTTCTAGGGGTAGAGATGTCCTTCCAATTTCATTAAGTATAGTTGCTGCTCGGTCTGATCTGCCTCCGCCTTTACCACAGTAGGTTACAATCAGATTATTGGATTGGATGATGTCATGCTTTTTACTTAATTCTTCTACGGGAATATGAATTGCACCATAAATATGTCCATTTTGAAATTCTTCTAAACTTCGAATATCAAGAACTGTGACATTGTTATTTATCATTAGCTGCAATAAAATTTCTGCTGAAATTGTTTTTAATTGGTTCATTATAATCCTATTTTTTTAAAGTTTCAGTCATGCGTATTGAAACTACTACACCAGATAAAAATGTAATAAGCCCTACAAGGCCAATTGCAGCTCCAAGCCCAAAAAAATCTGCTACAATACCTGAAATAATTGCACCAATCGCATATCCAGAATCACGCCAAAATCGATACACACCCACAGATGAAGCCCTCCAACTTGGGTGAGCCACATCACCAATGGCAGCCAACAACGTTGGATATACCATGGCTGTTCCAACTCCTAACAGCACACCACCAATCGCATACCCAAAAATTGAATCAGAAAATAAAGTAAACATAATTCCTACAGCCTGAACCCACATACCCCAAGCAATAAGACCTTTACGTCCTAACGAATCAGAGAGATGTCCTGTCCAAAGCTGACTCAACCCCCATGTTGCGGGATAAATAGCTGCTAGCCAGCCAATTTTTTCGATACCCAGTCCGTGAGAAGCATATAGGATCGGAAAAAGTCCCCAGGCCATGCCATCATTTAAGTTATTCACAAAGCCAGCTTGTGTGACGGATGATAAATTTTTATCATTAAATGTAGTTTTTAAAAAAATTTCTTTTTGAGTAAGATTTTTTTCTGAATGGTTTTGGTTATGTGTTTGAAGTGATTCGTGACTAACATGATGTTTAGTTTCTTTCACCATAAATAAACTCATTAGCAAACCGAGTACAACGTAAACAATTCCTAGATAAAAAGGTTCTGGCCTCAAAGAATAATTACTTGCGATGTATGCTGTAGCAAGAGCTGAACTAGCCACAGCAAAATAGCCTGCAAATTCATTAAATCCCATGGCTAGTCCTCTTTTAGTTGGACCAACCAAATCAATTTTCATAATCACAGTGGTTGACCATGTTAATCCTTGGCTAATTCCTAGAAATAAATTTGCAACAAGTACCCAAGACCAATTAGGAGCCCACATTAATAAAAACGGAACTGGAATAGAAAAAAGCCAACCAAATGTGAGTATACTTTTACGACCATAATGATCAGACCAACGACCTGCTAAATAATTGGTGATAGCTTTTGTGAAACCAAATACGACAATAAATGATAAAATGGCTGATTTGACTACAAGGTGAAATTCTTTTTCAGCAATCTGAGGTAAAATACTTCGTTCAAGTCCTATCATCGCACCAACAAAAGCATTCACGATAACTAATAGAGTAAATTGATTCCAATTTTCTTTAAGTCCCAACTGTAAAATTTTTTTTGAATTCATTTTATACAACTTTCTTTGCTTCAAGAGGGAGCCCATGAGAAGCCCACTCATGAACGCCATCTTTGATGAATGAAGCTTTAAACCCCTTTTTTCGTAGCAATTCGACAGCCTCTTTTGCAAAAAAACAATAAGGCCCTCTGCAATAAGCCACTATCTCTGTTTTTTTAGAAAATTGGCGTAGCTCTGTATTCAATAGAGAGAGTGGAACAGAAATGGAATACGGTATGTGTGACGTATTGTATTCATCAATAGGACGTACATCTAAGAGAATTAAATCTCCAGCTTTAGCTTTCGCTAAGAGTTGTTTTCGATTTTGAGTTTCAAATAGCAAAGACTCATTGAAAATTTCTGAAGTTATTTTTTGAATTTCATTAAAGTTATTCTCACTAAAAAGTCTTAGTTTATAAACAAAATCAATAATTTCTTTATTTGGTATAAAATAATACACATATTTTCCATCACGTCTTGATTCAACTAAATGTGCAGCTTTAAGCTCTTTAAGTTGTGCGCTCGCATTTTTAATTCCTAAATCTGCTTCTTCCGCCAATTTTTCAACTGACTTTTCACCCTGACTAAGAAGATCTAAAATTTCAATTCTTTTAGGACTAGAAAGTGCTTTTGTTGCTCTTGCGATTTGTTCGTATATGGCATTTTTTATCTGTCTTTTCATGTCTAACATTCTAACGAATATTAGAACATAATGCAATAAATTTAAAAAAGCCGTGCAAATATTGGATATTACTATTGTAATTTTAAAACTAAGAGTAAAGGTTCAACTTTTTAAGTGAATATATGACTTCATGAACTTCATCTAAGGTTGTTGTTGTTCCCAATGAAAATCTAATCGCGCCAAGAGCAATTCTGAAATCGATATTCATAGCCTTTAAAACTGGTGAGATTGTATCATGACCAGAATGGCAGGCAGATCCAGTTGACGCTGCCAAATTTGGTAATTTAGATAAAATCTGATTTCCACTTCGATCGACAAAAGATATATTTAAGGTATTTGGTAGGCAGCGATGAATATGCCCATTTCTAACGATTTTATCTCCAAATTCCACTTTAAGCAATTTCCACATTTTATCTCTTAATTGTGATACTTCAGTCATGTTGTTTGATACTGTGTTAATTGCTAATTTAGCAGCTTCTCCCATCGCTATGCTGAGTAGTATATTTTCTGTTCCAGCTCGTTGTCCCATCTCATGACCAGCACCGTGTATTAGTGGATCTATGATCACATTTTTACGAATGAATAGAGCGCCAATGCCCTTAGGAGCATATAATTTGTGTCCTGCAATTGAAAGCAAATCAACCCCAAGTTTTTTAACATCAATTTTCACTTTTCCGACAGATTGAGCAGCATCAGTATGTAAATTAATTTTGGCGACTTTGGTAATTTCTGCTATTTCCTCAATGGACTGCAATGTCCCAACTTCATTATTTGAATGCATAATTGAAACCAAAATAGTGTCTTTACGAAGTGCATTTTGAACGTCCCTAGGATTTATAAGACCATAAGAATCCACAGGTAAATAGGTAATATCAGCTCCAAATTTTTTTAGATAATCACAAGGATTTTTTATCGCCGGATGCTCTATGGCTGAAGTAACAATATGTTTCCCTTTTTGCATATTAGCAAAAAAAATACCCTTGATAGCATGATTGTTTGATTCGCTACCACCACTGGTAAAATAAATTTCTTCCGGTGAGCAGTTGATAAGGTCTGCAACTTGCTGTCTTGAGTTTTCGAGTTGTGCTTTAAATGGTGAACCGGCCCAATGTTGACTAGATGGATTGCCTATTAGGACATCCAAATTTCTAGTTAGAGATTCTTTAACTTCCTGAGCTATTGGTGTACTTGCATTAAAATCGAAATAAAGGTTTTTCATTTCAATTATAGTATATTTAAATGAAAAGAAATACAAATAGCTTGGTTCTGATTGCGAAAAAATAGATTTTAAAAAAATTGCAGAGATCTTTGATGGGACTTGATAAATTCTCTTAGTTTATTACTTGCAACTTATTTGTGACGATCTAAATTCAATCTAGGTCTTCAACCAAAACTTCTACGTCATGAGTCCAGTAATAAGTGCTTCCATTGTCGAACGAGATAATATTACCTTCTGTTTCTTCTGCAGACTCGTATTCTGACTGAGCACATTCCCAAGAAATCGGATCTTGATCTTTCATCACGGTTATTGCGTTTAAGGTCATCCAGCCAACGGTGATAGTTTCACTTTCAAGAGTTGAACGAACAGACTCTTCAAAAGCTTCAGATAAATCTATAGGGGATAATTCTAATTGTAAGATTTCTTCAATGATCCAATCTAAGCCATACTCGCAGCCATTTTCAGTGACCCGCATGAGCTCATCACTATGACATTTATTGCAAACTCCATTTGGACATCCTTGATAGCAGGTGTAGCAAAATGGTTTTGATCGAATAAGGGCTAATTTTTCAAGTTTTGATTTTAATTCTGTGTTCATAAAATTTCTCCTGTTTTTATTTGTGAGCCGCTCTTGTTTGAGCGACCTCTACACCTACGGCTGAGAGGTCCGAGGAGTCAGGCGAAAGCAAAGTGCAGTCAAATTCTTAAGATCCGACCAAGCAAGGCGGCATGAGGTGTGATAATTTTGAAAAAATTGGCGCATCCTCAATGCGAAGGATCTGGCTCGAAGAATTTTATGAAACGTGCGCCAAATTTAAAGCAAACAGGAGATTTGAATACGAAATCTATCGGCTTGAATTTTTGGTCTTAGTTACAGGCCTACTTTGACTTAACTTTTACATGAGATGACTCGTGGCTGAAAAATCTAGGACTACCCCAAGTAGATGAGCGTGAATCATAAATCGCTTTAGCTTGGGCTTTCCAAACCCAATTTTGAAATTGATCTAAATTTCCTGTTGCTGCGTATAACAATACAATCGCAGCTACCCACGCCATTAATTTATCTAAGTTCATATTTACCTCCACTTTTCAGAATGACCGATTTGTTTTCAAATCGATTGATAATTTTGACAATTGAATTTCGATTCCATTTTTGAGCACATCTAGGTCTTATTTTTTTCTCGTTTAAGCTGTCAGCGATGCGATTAGGATTAGTACCACTTTTCCATAGCTCATGAATCAGTTGGAGATTCACAAACTCTCTCGGATCGGGAATAACTTGGCCCTGAAAGAAACAGAAACCAAAATATGGTGCTGCATTTGTCTTGGCTGAATCTCGTATTGCAGTTGAAAAAGGTGCAGGAATACTAGATCTGATTCTAACGCCAGCCTTTACCAGAGCAGATCTTATAGTCGATTTTGGCTTTCCAGTCTGCTTTGCTATATCTGATAAAGATAGCCCATTGCTGTAAAGGTCCACCAAATTTTCGAAAACTCTTTGCCTTTCGGCGCCAGAAAACGTAGTCTTTCTGTGGACTTGTGAAAGTTCAGGTAAGTAGTGATTCCCGCTACCATTTTTTAAAATTTTTTAAGTTGATCAAATAAAATAAAAGCTCCCATCAACATCACAAAATAACCAAATCCTTTTTTAAGGCCTTTTTCTGAAACTTTATTTGAAAGATACATACCTATAAATAATCCGAAAACAGCAATACTACTGATCGTGAATAACAGAGACCACTCAATTTGAGTATGTTGTTGAAGATCTCCTGTAAAACCAATTAGTGACTTCGCAGCAATAATAAAAAGTGATGTTCCCACGGCAATTTTCATTGGCATACCCACCAATACAACAAGCGCAGGTATGATTAAAAAACCTCCGCCCGCACCTACAAAACCCGTAACGCCACCAACGATAAAACCTTCAATACCGATTAAAAGAAATTTTGCTATTGGACTTAATTCAGCTTTTTTTACTTCTGATTTCTTAGACTTAATCATAGAAATAGAAGCGGCTAACATAAGAACAGCAAAAACTAACATAATCAGCAATGGTTTAGAAAAAACAAAGGATCCTACAGCAAATACCGGATCGGGCAAGGCTGGAACAACATAAGCACGAGTGAGATACACACCAATAAAGCTAGGTACAGCAAAAATGAATCCGGTCTTTAGATCAACTTCACCCTTTTTCAAATATGATATCCCACCCACTAAGGCAGTTAAGCCCACGATAAATAAAGAATAAGCTGTAGCCGTAATAGGATTTGTACCAAACAAGTAAACTAAAATTGGAACTGTTAGTATAGATCCACCACCACCAATCATTCCTAATGACAACCCCATAAAAATAGATGCGATATATCCAAATATTTCCATAATGACCTACTTCTGAATTTTTATTTTTTGATCAACTACTTTAAACACAAGCATTCCAACTAGCATACTTGCCACAAAAATAATTGGCGTTTTATCAAAACTAGCAAGTGAAGTCACAGCAGGGCCCGGACAAAATCCACCCAAAGCCCAACCCACTCCAAAAATAAATGAGCCCAATATTAAAGCCGGCGTAATTTCTTTTTTAGTTGGAACATGCCATTGACTACTGAGTAACGGTGAGTTTTTCTTGCGTATCAATTTATACGTCACAAAGTGAACTATAATTGCCCCAATCATAACAAAAATTAAAGATGGATCCCATTGGCCAAATAAATCTAAAAATCCAATCACTTTTTGTGGCTGTGTCATTCCAGACAAACCTAAACCAAGCGCAAATATAAATCCCACAACTAAAGCAGCTAGTGCATTTTTCATAAGTAAACTCCTAACCCTCTAAAGAGATAAACAGCTGCTATGCCAGCTGCCATAAAAACAAGAGTCGCAACTAACGACCTAGGCGACATCCGACTAATACCACATACTCCATGACCGCTCGTGCATCCGCTTCCTAAAATTGTTCCAAAACCAACAAGAAGCCCTGCCACCACAGTTGTCCAAACTTCCGATCGAACAGTGTTCTCAAAAACTTTTGGATTTAATTGTCCCATGACAACTCCCCCCAAAAGTAATCCAAAAACAAATAAAACTCGCCATAAAGCATCTCCTTTAACAGGAGACAATATTCCATTAATTATTCCACTTATTCCTGTCACACGGCCATTCCAAAAAAGCATGAGTGAAACAGAAATACCAATAAGTACGCCGCCTATCATTGCATTTACCCAATCTTGATTCATGTCAAACCTCCTTAACTAATTTCTGACTACGGGTTGCTTTTTTTCGTTCCATCGAATCATCCCGCCCGCCATGTTAATTGTAAATTTATAGCCTAGCTTTATACTTTCAGATGTTGCCGTTCCTGAGCGACCTCCACTACGACAGATAAATACAATTTCCTCTGAACGATCACCTCTTTCGAGGAAATTTGTCAGATCTGGTCCTAAAGTAATAAGCTCAGTCCCATCAATATGACCAAGTTCGTTATTGTATTCATCCGCTCTGCGGACATCAATAAGTCTAATTTTTTTATTTTTAACTTCATTCATATGACTGAACAAATCCTCAACTGTAATTTCTGGGACACCATCAACAACTTGCGGATAAAGAGTTCGTGTATCTTTGGGCTTTCCGCAAGCTAAGTTCGCAGGCACTGCTTCATGAATTTTTTTAGGATTGGCCAGTTTAAGTTCAGACATTATTTTTTTAAACTCATCTAAACTGATATTTTCATTTAAACGTGCATTATGTTTTTTTTCTATGCCAATGGTTGAAGATGTATGTCCACGATAATCGTGTCCAGGATATATTTTGGTTTCGTCAGGTAGTTTAAATAATTTTTCTTTAACACTGTTATAAAGTTTTGTTGAATCACCTTGTTGGAAGTCTGTTCGCCCACAACTTCTTATTAAGAGCGCATCACCAGTAAAAATCAGACCTTCAAATGCATAAGTTAAGCATGTGTTTGTGTGTCCAGGAGTTGCAATAACTTTAATTGTTTTGTCACCCAGCAAGAGTTCTTGTCCATCTTCAAGAGGAATATCAACACATGCTACTTCTGCATCAGCACTAACTGCCGTTTTAATTCCAAGACGTTTTCTAAGCTCTCCTGCACCTGTGATATGATCAGCATGTATATGAGTATCAAGTGCATAGATCAGTTTTAAACCTAATTCATCAATCAACTTCAAATCACGATCAACGGTTTCTAGAACTGGATCGATGATAGCAGCCTCTTTAGTTTTTTTGTCGGCAATAATATATGTATAGGTTGATGATTCGGGCTCAAACAACTGATGAAAAATAATATCTTGGTTCACAATTTCTCCTTTAGTAAAAATGTCATTAAATCTTTTATATGTCTGTTTATATCCTTGGCCAAAAAGTGGATGATCTAATTCAATCCAGCGATGGCATTGACTCATGAATGCAAAATTTTCAAAATTTTCGCATTTTTCGATAATATGTTGTTCTTGTTCAGGATTCGTAACAAGTATAGCCAATCTTTTTCCAATACTGACTAAAGTATTTGATAGTTCAATGAGGTACACATGCTTAGATCCAGGAATATGTCCCAAATCGAACTCAGCTTTCGATCTTAAATCAAATAAATTGATCAATTCTGGCTCAGTCGTCCATATATTATAAATCTGTTCACATGAAATTCTAGATATTTTGCTCGTGTTCATATTTAAAGTATCGATCAAAATTAAGCTCAATCATGATGTGCTAGCACACAATTTTTAAAATAATTATGTTTGTTCTTGTAATGAAATAAGTCCATTTCTGTCTAAAATAGAGATTGTTCGGCCTTCTTGACTGATATACCCACCCTCTTCAAGTTCGGCTAGTGCCTTAATAACTGTTGAAACCGTACTGGCACAAAAATTAGCAATTTCTTGACGAGTCCAATTGTGATCGGGGTGCAAATTTTTAAGATAAATAATTGACTGCGCAACTCGAGCTAAAATTTGATTTTCCAAAATCATAACGTGTTGTGTTTCACAACGCCTAAGTTCTTTGGAAAGTACGTATACGACATCTTCCAAAAGTGATTTGTTTTTTGCAATTTGTGAAAGCACAGCATCTTTTGGAACAAACTTAATGCTTGTTGCCTCCAAAGCTACAGCATTTCCATGATAGCCTTCTTTTGAAAACATGGATCTATGTCCAAAAAATTGACTTTGCCTAAAAAATCTTAATAGATGTTCTTTCCCAGATTTTGCACTGATCATAGTTAAACCAACTAAACCTGACTTAACAAAATAAATCCCCTGAGGTGACTCACCTTGAGAATAAATGTAATCACCACGTTTAAATTGTAGAGTTTTAGATTGCGACTCGAAATACCATCGTGTTTCTGAATCTAAATCAGACCATAATTCTTTGAATTCCATTAACAAATCATAACAAAATAAATCATAAAAAAGATCAACTAACGCATAGTGATTTAACAATTATTCAAAAATGATGTGCTGGCACATAACGGCTTAGGCAGTCATTTGATAGATTTAAAGTTAAATAACGACCTACAATTTTAGGGTTATATAGAGGTGAAAACATGAGACCAACGGTAAAAGAATTTTTTGACAAAGCTACGTGGACTTTAACATATGTCGTTTATGACAAACAGACAAAAGACGCAGTCATTTTAGATCCAGTGTGGGACTATGATCCAGCATCTTCTAAAATGACGACACAATCGGCAGATCAAGTACTTCGATTTGTGAATTCCGAAGAATTAAAAGTTCACTTTATACTCGAAACACACGCCCATGCTGATCATGTGAGTGGATCTCAATATTTGAAAAGCAAACTTCTTGGATCAAAAATTGGAATAGGTGCAAAGATTACAGAGGTGCAACAAGTTTTTAAAAATGTTTTCAATCTTGGGCCACATTTTAAGACTGATGGTAGTCAATTCGACTTATTGCTTAAAGAGGGACAAGTGTTGAAAGCTGGATCATTAAATATAGAGACCGTCTACACTCCCGGACATACACCAGCTTGTGCTAGTTACGTTATTGGTGATTCAGTATTTACAGGCGATGCTTTATTCATGCCAGACTACGGAACAGGTCGTTGTGACTTCCCTGCAGGTAGCGCAGATCAACTTTATACATCCGTCCAAGAAAAAATATATACCCTTCCAGACCACTATCGAGTCTTCGTTGGCCATGACTATATGCCAAATGGTAGACCTATGGCTTTTGAATCAACAATCGAAGATGAAAAAAACAAAAACATTCAGTTGAAAAAAGATACAACTCGTAATCAATTTGTCGAATTTAGAAATAATAGAGACAAAACATTAGCCGCACCAAGACTATTACTCCCAAGTGTTCAAGTAAATATCGATGCTGGAAAACTGCCAGAACCCGAAAATAATGGATCGAGTTACTTGAAAATTCCAGTAAGGACTTAATATTTATGAGGTACAAAATGGGACTAATAGCAATGATGTTTGGATTTTTACAAAATCAAAAAGTCTTCGCAGACACAAGCCATATGATCATCTTGGATGTAAGAACTCCCGTAGAGTTCGCCGATTCTCATGTCGAAGATGCTGTTAATATTGATATCTTAAATTCAGGTTTTAAAAATAAAATAGAAAAACTAGATAAAAATAAAGTCTATAAACTGTATTGCCGCAGTGGAAATCGATCAGGACAAGCTGAAAGGATGATGAAGTCTCTAGGATTTAAAGATGTTGAAAATATCGGAAGCTTGAACCAAGCCACCAAACGCTTAAATAAGCCCTGCAAAGGTTCAAGTTGTTAACCCGAAAAGAAAATCTCAACATGAGAACCAATGCAAGGCTCAATTATTGCATCACATTTTGTACACAAATTAACTCATTTTTGATTCGATTTGATTCAATTTACAATTGATTATTCTCGAATCGAGATGACAAGTCGTATGAGGTCAATCGATGCCGCTTCACATTCTGTTTCTAATTATATTTACTAGTTTTCAGATCAAAGCTGGTACCTACGAAGATACTTTTTTTCGCTTTATATCGGATTCTTATTCAAAGCTGATTTCTCAAAAAAATACGATACAAACATCAGACGTAAAATCATTTTTGATGAAACCAAAAAACAATGAACAACGTAAATGCCAACAATTTTTAGCCCCGCTACAAACCAAGAATAAAATTTCGATTGGATATCATATTGGCTACTCTGACTCACATAGAGATACTGTCACGGATATTTATGAAAGAAAGGCGATGATGGCTTTTCTTTTATCACCTTGTACGGATAACAAGGTGATTTGCGGTTTTTTACCAGCTCAAGGACAAAATAATGTTTTCTTTAAAAATGTAAATAATTTATCTGGACAATCACTACAGATAGAAATCTCATTGTACGACTCATCACTCACAACGAGTAACAAGTTAAATATCAATAATCGCGAACAATATGTAAAAAGCGAAGTATCTAGACAGTCATTTATCAAAGCTTTAATGGAGAAAGATATTATCATATATAGTGGCCACTCTCGGTACGGTGGCGGACCAGATTTCTATCCAAAGCCATTCGCTTACGATGAAAACGAAAAACTTGAAGCCATATATTACAAGAAACAACAAAGAGGCTACCGAGACATGATTCTAACTTTAAATGAACGCAATAAAAAAGGATTATATCCGCCTATGATGATCATGCTTAATTCTTGCGATTCAAATTTGCATTTTGCCAACATACTAAATAACAAAAACTACTCGCCAATAATGACATTTTTAACTAAAAAAGAAATCACTATTTATGATGCCATCCCGCAATTTCTTGGATTATTGAGGTTAATTCTAACCCAAACATGCCCTGAAAGTTTTGAGAGCTATTTCAATACACACTCTATATATTTGAAATAAAATTTCAGTATTAATTTTGATTTTTTACCTTAAATACAAAATCTAATTCGAATGTCGGACTCGCTTAATCACTATATTTAATTAAATAGAATTTTTTATTTGCATACAATCCACAAGAGGTTTTTATGCAGAAAAAATATTTAATTGTCCTATCGATACTATCAATAGTAACTCTATTAGTTTTAGTTACTGCCAACACCCTTTCTTCATTTGTTTTCAAAAACGATCTTAAGCTGCATGTACCAACAGCGAATCAGCAGCAGGGCTCGACTATGAATAGCACTAATCTGGTAGATGATCATATTAAAAATGATCAAATTGATATTCACTATACTAACTTCATACAAATGAGCGATCAACTCTACAAAGAAGCTCATAAAATAATTAAAAAAAAATCATTATCTAATCTTGATGATGTTGTTCAACTCGAAAAAGAACTTAATGAGTTAAGTCAGCAGCAAAGTTTAATATTTGAAAGAATGAAAAAAGAAATAGACATAATTATGCAACAAGAACTTCAACAGATGAAATAATTTAGATTTCAACTAAAAGCTCTGCACTGTGTCCGCATAACCTACTGACTAAAAGCCTGAGCATCGGCAAGAATTTCACTACCCCACATAACAAATGACGATGAGGTAATATAATTTTGCACGAATTGGACAAGATCACTACCACCCTCATTTAACCAGTACATAACACAATTAGTATTTGTACTGTGAGCACCATGTGCTGTGTCTTGGTGAGGCGTTCCTACCATAGGCACACCATTGTTTACAAATCCAAGAGCGTGTCCTATCTCATGAACCAGAGTACTTTGTTCGATGAACTTAGCTACTGGTCCGTTTGGATTACTTGCGGAAGCTTTAACGACATCTTTAAAGATTGCAATGATTGGTGTGCCACTTAATGAAACACCTAAAACAGAAGTTTGTGATCCTGAGCCATTATTATAATAACCATTTAAGAAATATATATAAAAATAACTCACTTCCTCTGTAGAGTTTCCTTGATGATTTTGTGAGTATAATGAAAGAATATCTGTCCCCAACCAATTAGTTTTCGACTGATCTGTCATCACTGTCATCGATGTAATGCTTTTAGGAACTTCTAAGGTTGGTGTAACGGCTCGATACTGCATAATCGAAGTTAAATTTTGTTCGACAACTTCCCAAAGTTGACGACCACTGGCTGTTGTACCCGCAAAAGGTTCAGCTCCGGGTTCGTAGTAGACCTCCAAAACTATACGCTTCGTTTTTTTAAAGTAAACTGATGAGGTGCTTTGCGGAAATAGGTTAACCGATTCGGTCGTAACTGTTTGCGTGCAAGATAAACAACAAAAAGCAAACACTAGAAAACAATATCGAGTAAGAAATATTTTGAGATAACTCATATCACGTGTCTTCCTATCAAATTATTGCTACTGTATTTATTATAGCTATCAAACTGCGGTTGTAAACTTGTATTATAATCCCTAAGAGAGCGTAAGTGTCATACAAAGATTTTTTGCAATTTAACTTGCATCAAATATAGAAATTAGCAAAAATTTGGTCAACATTTTGTCAGCCATGGAGGGGACATGAATCTATCGCGTGTTATCAGTTTATTTTCTTCTTTATCTCCGCTACTTTCAGTTTTGCTTTTTAGTATAAATACGCACGCGTTGAATTTTGATGGTGATGTTCCTAAAAACATCCAAGATCAAATGATCCAGGATTTAACTTTTATGAACCAAATCAGCGGTGCATCTAGCACCCCCTTCCATAAGCAAATTTTTGGCGATGTCTCTGGTTCAAATTACAAAAGTTTTTTTGAATCGCGCATTCGATCAGTTGGCGTCGATGACTGTGGTGGCGGTCAAGCTGTAGCTTGTGTACAACCCTATTATGACGCAAGCAAAATGTGGCTCACTCAAAATTTTATAAAATTTAGTCATCCACAAATAGCACGGCTTATGGTTGTTTATCACGAAGCTCGCCATGCAGAATCAAATCATGGGAACTGGGGACATGACACATGTCCAAGACCTTTTTTAGACGCTCAGGGTAATGACATGGTCAGCATTTGGACTGGTGCAAAACTAGAAGGACAGGCCGCTTGCGATTCAACTCACCTTGGGTCTTATGGCTCTTCGACAATCATGTTAAAGAATATTAGTAAATTTTGTTCTAACTGCACGGATAAAGTCAAAATGGATGCTGATTTATATGCGCAAGACCAATTAGGAAGAATTTCGCGGCCAGAAGTTAAGAAGGCTATGTTAGCAGATTTTGAAAAAAATTAATTTCGTTAAATCATTGTTAGCAATTACAATAGTCCTGCTCGCGGCAGGCCTATTGAGCTTACGTGAATCTCAAAATATACCACATTTATTTAATCCAACAAAACCGAGCCATTACAATTTTCAAAACTCAAATCACCCCAATTCAACAGCTCACAATCATATGCAAAATAAGTCTTTAGCTCTTGAATTAAAGCAAAAGTCAGCCTCAGATCTATCAACTCTGAATCAAAGCGATCAAACTAAGTTCATATTACTGATGGAACTTTTAAAGAATCGCAATGACAACGATTCACGCTTAGATCAAGATTTTATCAGCATTAGCAAAGAATTAAGTCAGAAAATCAAAGAAAAATATTTTCAATTACGCCCAGAAGATCGGAATGGACGAGGGTTGATCGTATACATAATCGTGCGCAATCTTAACTCAGCATCAGATGCAGAATTCGTAAAAAAAATTTTCCAAGAAACACCCTGTTTAAGTCTTGAAAACTGCCAATACAAAATTGAAGACACATCTCATCACTCTGCAATAAATCAAACAACACTGATCTATCCTCAACTAGTAGCCCTACACCAATTAGAATATAAAATCTCGCAACAACCACACTTACTTAACTCTGCTGAAAATCGAAGCTTCTTTATCCAAATTTTTACGCAGGCTGAAAATTATGATATCCCACAGGTTCGAAACAAAGCCAGAGCAATACGTGAAAAATTTGATCTTTAAAATTTATTTACTGAATCTCAGTTTGCTGAAAAACCAATACGGCATAGAATAAAAACTCTAATTCAATTGCAACTTATAAAAACATATATTACCACTATTATGCAGAACTAAAAACAGATCGATCTGTGTTAATTGGAGTTCAAACATTCAATGAAAATACTGAATAAAAAACATATATGGACGACTAAATTTACTCTGCTGATCACATTTATATTTTTTTACTTATTTTATATTAATGATTTCAAGCCGAATTATTTTTTCACTGCAGCATCAACAAAATATTCACCTCGACAAAATTCTAATCTTTTACTACCTAAATCAGAACATCAAAAAACTGATTTTTTTGATGAGACCGGACTTGATGAAAAAATTCAAAACATCATCATGACCGAAAATTCGCAGCTCTATTCTTTTGAAACTCTAACCAAAGATCACGAAAAACGACTTAACGAAGTTGCGCTTACGCTAACAAAAACTGATCTTATGCAATTAAAAAACATCGTGCTGAATTCAGAAAATCCTAGTGATGCACGATTTATTGCTCTCAATTTTTTAATTTTACGTAAACTTGATTCCCATCATTTACTGAATACAATTTTTTTTCACCCCCATGAACTGCTCGAGCAAACATTTGATGGACATGATGTACGAAGTGTTCAAAAGGATATTGAGCTTAATCTGCGGTTTTTGGCCTTAGAACAAATTGAAAAAAATTTAATTGATAACAGAGGCATTGAATACGATATTTCTAATTTAAAAACACGCAATCAGTATTTAATAAAACTTGCAAAAATTGTACATGTAAGCAACCTCGTGCAAAAACCACAACTTGCCGAGACGACACAGCAACTATTACCCCCTCCGAGCTCAAAATATGAATAAAATAATTTTTATAATTTTGCTGATATGTACTTACAAAGTCCATTCAATGAACAATAGCGCACAGAATCTTGTAAATGACAACTTAACTGGTTTTTATTGCCTAAACTCCGCTGAAAAGAAGGAGATTGATTTACAGTTTAATATCATTGATACAATCAAAGCGGCATCGGGCGAATGCCTATTCGAAAATCCTATTAATAAAGTTTATTTAGCAATTTATTTTCTAAAAAAAGGGGCTTACTCTAAAACAATTAAATCTGCAGATCAAACTTATTATAACGAGTTTTCGAACGATCAATCTGTTTATAATTTTTTTGCATCACGTATTAAAACGATCAGTGTTGAAAATTGCAAATCACTAACTATTGCTTATGTTTTAACAGGATCTAAACACTTAAGAAAACTTAGTGTCTGCGCTGACACATTAACTCAATTAAAAATCAGCGCATCTTCTCTTGCCGCAACGCTTGTCCACGAAGCCCGGCATATTGATCGCGATGACAAAGCTCACTTTACCTGTACCCAAGGAACAGAAAAAGGGCGCGAAGGATCTTGCGACCAAAGCCGTGAGCAAAAAGGAGGCTATCACTATGGAGTTGAATATTCTATTAAAGTTGCTAAGTTCGGACAAAATTTTCATCCGGCCATTTACGCGTCTCTTCGTGCAGACTCAATTAACAAACTGCTTAATCGTTTTAATCAAGTTCCAAAAATCGACACCCCCCAATATGCACTATTACGCCATTTAGAATCACAATCGATTGAACTTCTTGATGATAATATGCAAATTAAAAAAACAGACTTTGTTATCAAAGGACAAATTTTTGATCGCCATCAAAACTCTGCACTTGTATTCAATGATTTAGAAAATACTCGTCTCATGGGGTTTGATTTATACAATGGTGTTCAAAATAATATCGGATCTTTTGCAGAATCATATAATAATCTAAAAATTAAACCGCAAAATATAGATCTATTTTATTCAGGATATCTTTACACAGCCAGTGGATATTTGGCAGAGTACTCTCAACTGATATATGAATTTAGCACTCCAAAAGGTATTTTACGCGGACAAATCGATCTTACTCCCTACGGAAAGTTTGCGCAATTTGTTCAACCAATACTTTGCAATCAAGATAAAAATAGCCTTTACTTAAAAAATCTTGACCAGCAAGTTTTCAAAATTAGTCTTACAAATAATGCACAATCAGTTCATAAGCCCGCAATACAACAAATTGAAAATTGCCAATTAAGCATACTCTCATCCGTACAATTCAAAAACGGCAAATCAATTTACCTTAGTGATCATAATCAATTGTATGTTGATACAAAATTGATTAGATCGCATTTTTTGCAGTCATCATCACGTTATGATTTTTTGTCACAACCATTTAGTATTTTTGATTTTCTTATTCAGCAGTAAGGCAACATGGGCTAAGGTCCTGAACTATTGCTTTTATAAATGATATTAAGACTTTATGTCTTTTTTCTTGATCAAAATACGACTCTTAACGCAAAATATAAATTATCTGAAATACTGAAAAGCACCAAGAAAGAAAAATTGATAATGGCAGATTCAACGGCAGATCAAAATAACAATATAGGTTTATCTGTGCGATCATCATTTTATCAAAATCTATATTTACCTGTTGCAGATCAAAATCGAATATGGGGCGATTTAAATCAACTCAAGGAATGCTTCGGGTACGATCTAATAGCAGTCATGTCTTTATTTCATCAACATAAAATGAGCGCTAAAATTATTTTAACTGTTGATACTAAAACAAAACACTCTATAACTTTCGAAGAAGGTCAAATTCAATTCATTGAAATCGCTGATTCTGATACTCGTATTGGTACACTTTTAATTAATCATCGATTAATCACAAAAGCTTTATTAGACAAAGCTTTAAATGATAAGGGCGATTTACCAATTGGTACCTATCTCGTTCAAAAAGGCTATGTCAGCAAAGAGCAAATTGGTCAGGTTTTACTAACACAATCAAGACTACGTTTATCAAAGCTCATCTCTGAAGAAAAGTTTCAACTCAATTTAGAAAAATCAAATATAAAAATTCAGACATCAGAAATTAATATTAATCAGTTTTATGTACTCATTAACGACTGGATCTTAAGCAAATTTGATCAAGATTGGATCCACGCCCATTATCTTGAGTACTATCATTATAAAATTCAAGTGAATTGGACTAATCTAGGTGCAATCGATACAACCCACTTTTCTCTTTTAAGTTTACTTGGTGAAACTTTTTTTGACCTCATCGAAGGACAAGTTATTCAAAACCTCGTGTCAACATTTGAAAACAATGCTCACTTTTTTAAAGCTATCCATTTTCTGGTCATCACAAACATTATCGAAATTGACCCATCAAGTGAAAAAATTAACTACGAAATCAGAATTAAGCATATCTATAAATTACTAATGAATAAAAATGGTTCTGATCTAGCTTATATAACTGGGTTGATTACCAAACAAAACCCACACGAAATTGATAAAATTTATGAAGATTTGAATCAAAATTATTTAGGACCGGAAACACTCCATAATGATTTTAAACTCGAAATCGACCGCAGAATGATCAACTTGATGATTCATCAAAAAAACATTAAAAGCTCTGAATCAAATAATGAATCTCAATTAAAAGCACGAAACCAAAAGGCCGTTGATGCCAATTTGATTAAGAACATGCTCCAAGCTCAAAAATACAATGAAGCTTTAGTTTACATTAAAAAATACAAAGACCAAATACACACCGAACCAAAATTACAGCTCTTTTCAGCCTGGTCTCATTTAGGTTTAGCCTTATTTAAGGGTACGCAAATTTCTCCGTTAACTTTAGAAAAAGAATTTACATCGATACTGCCTGAAGACATGGGCTCTGCTGACTATCATTATGTGAACTATTTATTTTTAAAATCAAAAAAACAAGATACTCCTGCAAACAATGCTCTTAAACAAGCAATTCTACAAGATTCTAATATTAAGAATTATCCAACAATAAAATCAATTTTTGATTGGTTTAGCTAAATTAAAAAGGACTGCTATTTTACAGTCCTTTGGTTGAAAACAATATTTATTAATAATTTGATTATAAACAACGGATCGCTTGAGCTTGGCTAGTTGCTCCTGAAGGATACACAGTTTGTCCTGAACAATTGGTGCCGTAACATTGAACTTGTGACCAATTATAACCTGACCAAACCCAGAATGTTCCGTTACACTGCATTTGCGTACCGTACCCATTATTATATAAGCTATTGTTTTGACAAAGCATCGGATCAACTTGTTGATTCGTGTAAGTCGACACACACAAACCGTTGATATAACTATAGCCGTTATTCGTTTGATTAACACCGTAATTTTGACAGTATGTCATATCGACCTGTTGATTGTTAGCTCTCGATACGCAAGTGCCATTTAGATATTGAAATCCTGCAGTTGCATTGACTGTTTGATTATTGTTTTTCTTGTTATCACAAGCCACAAACAGAGAAAGAGTTAATAGTAAAGCGAATGTTTTAGTTATTATTTTTATTGTTTTCATAGTAACTAACACTAGAGCAACCCTAATGCCAGCTTCGCATAACAGTGATAAAATATTGATATCTCTAATAATTCTCAATATGGTTCATCAAAATAAGACATTTGATAAAAATAGAGTACGTAAAATTGTTCAACACATAACATCGGTTGTAGACATAGCATCGATTATTTAGAATATATACGTCATGAAACAAAAACCCAAAATGTCTGACTTTTTAAGATCTTTCTTGGTTCCAACGTTTATTGGAAAAACTTTGGTGCTCTATTTTGGACTTATGTATTCAAATTATCCTGGTGAAGGCTATGGTTATGGTCTTGTCGCTTCAGCATCATTTACTTTAGTTTCCTTATGTCTATTTGCGTATAAATATAAAGACGTCGAAGATATTTAATATAATAACAATCTATGACAACTGTCTAAAAGCTTGTCGCATTTTGAGACTGTAGAGCAATATATCAAAATCTAGTTAGGAATGCATATTGAATGTATTTCTAATTATGAATAAAAATAAAATTGTACGTGTACTTGCTGGATTTATAATTATCAATCAATTGTTGGGCTCTCATGTAGCCTTTGGATCAAATGGACTGTCTACTCAATTACGCCTCGATGAAATTGCAAATCAGACATTAAATAATGCTCTTGCAACCCAAATAAAATCACCAAATAAGCATTATGTTGAAGGCGAATTTCCAACGCTTATACAATCAACTTTACTACCGGTCATGGCCGGAGTTGGTAAACTCATCGGCGAAGATCAGGAAGCCTCAGGATTTACAACTGCATCCGTGATTAATGTCCTTGCGCAAACCTATCTAGAAAATCAAAATGAAGTTGATAAATACAATAGTTTACAGCAGATACCTCAATCGATCAAAAAAGGTGTTGAATCATTTAAACGATACACAGTTGGCCCAACTTTTAATTTTTATCCGCCGTATAATGATAATGGACAAATTGTGCGAAGACCAATAGATATGAAGCTTTTGCCCTTTTGGTTTGGCTTCACTCACATTCCTAACGATGCAGACTCTTCATCTGTTATTTTATCTGCTCTTGTCTATGATTCAAAAATTAATGGACACAAATTCAATGTTAGTCCGGATTCAATTGCTGAATTTAGTCGATACCGCGACATCGATCGTAAGCCAATGTTTTACAACAAAGGACAAAATCGTCAAAATACGGGTGCGTTTATGACTTGGCTCTACGATGAGAAAAACCCAAAAATGCCTCGCTTTTATTTTGCTGATGCTAAAAAAGGTGAACGAATTCCGTTTAATGTGAACGATGTTGATTGTATCGTAAACGCTAATGTCTTAAAAATGTCATCACTTTCACAAAACCAAAATATGCCTGGCTACAAAGAGTCTTGCAGTATGATTAATGACATGATCAAAAAAAATGAGCATGCCTATTGTGGTATATATTATCCAAACACATACAATTTATCTTTTGCCATGGCTAATGCAGAAAAAGCCGGTGATCGCTGTTTAACTGATGAATCTAAATCATTGATCATTGATAAAATTATTAGTTTGCAAGATGGTTACACAGGCGCTTGGTCTAATGACAAAAACGTATGGCAAGATAAAACACTATCAACAGCATTTGCAATGTACTCTTTGCTTCATTTCGGAAATCCATATGAATATAGAGTTTATGTATCACTACTATATGGAATGCATTTCTTACTTTCACAAATCGAATATAACAAGGGGCCAATTATGTGGCCATCCGACAATTTCTTTACGGCAACTGCTATTGCAAGGTCGTTAATCATGTGGAGATCTGATGCTTATACGAATGCTATTATTAGCAGTGTATTATTCAAAATGCATAAGCTCTACCCTCAATTCACAGCAGAAAATTATTTAAGATTAAAATTCGACAATCAGGATTCGAAAAATGTTGAATTTAGTTTAAAGGAAAATAACGGTGGCTAATTTTAAGACCTCGATAAAAACGATATTACTATTTGTCATTGCAAGCTTAAACTTAAACGCAAAGGCATGGGTCATTCATCAGGGTGATCTAGATCAATGGCTACAATCATTATCACCTAAGAGCTCAGTTTACGCTGAGCTAGAAAAATTTTACACTGATCAGGGTGTTGATATCCATAATCCAGAAGTTCAAAATCATATTCAAATTTTTGTTCAAAAAAATCACCAACTCTTTTTAAGTAAGGTTGATCAAATTTTAAAGAACTCTAATCAGCCAAATTTAAAATGCCATAGTGATTCGGTTATTGATTTTTTAGATCGATTCACGAATTTAAAAATCGGTGATGAATTTGAATCCGAAGCTTTACGTATCGAAACGATGGACTGCCTAGGAAAGATCAATCATCACAAAGTTTTTACGATACTGATGTCGGACGAATTTCAGAAAAAATCAATAACAGGATTGCAAGATGTTACAAGTGATCAATCTACAAATTTAATTTGCCAAAAAACCAGTATTTTCCCATTAGGAAAATCTAACTATTGCTTCACCCAAAATATTTGGCAAGATGCCACGACCTATGTCATTCAATCCTTTAATGAAAGTAATCATTCTAGCGCATCATCACCTGTTTATTTCCGCGAAGTCTTTACAGTCATCAAAAAAATGACCAATGGTGAAGTTTTCATTTACAATTTAGCTATCGGGCGAGGACCAGATCTGCCATTCCACTCCATTGTCAAAGCGACTGCCCGCAATCAACAGCAAAGCATGATCCAATCGTTGATTGAATACTCAAAATAAAAAAGGTGACACATGGTCACCTTTTTTATTTTGAGTATTAGAAAATTAACAAAAATTCTATTATTGAACTTTACCTTTGATCCAATCAATTACAGAACTTACTTTTGAATAAACACCATATTTATTAGCGCGGGCACAACCTTCACCCCAACTGACAACACCCACAAGGACATGTTGTCCTTTTTCATCAACAACGACTAAAGGCCCACCAGAGTCTCCTTGGCATGAATCTTTACCGCCCTCTTTTAAACCAGCACATAACATAGTGTCTTCTTTAATGCCACCGTCATAAGCTTCTTTA
This sequence comes from Pseudobdellovibrio sp., assembly GCA_046293015.1. GTDB lineage: Bacteria > Bdellovibrionota > Bdellovibrionia > Bdellovibrionales > Bdellovibrionaceae > Pseudobdellovibrio. The sequence continues at coordinate 67,881 of JBKBPU010000011.1, read as the reverse complement.
GAGTTGCAAGTTTCAGTACTAACAAGCGGAACAGAAACTTTTTGCAAAAGTGACGGTAGACTATAGCTACCTTCTTTCAAAGCACCCCATCCAGCAGTTGTAGCCATTATTTGATTTTCTAAATCAACTTTAAGATCAACAGTGTTAAGCTCTACAGGTGCATAAGATGAATTTTGCGATAACTGAATAAGAGCATAATCATGCTCCATTGTTCCTTGATTATATTGTTCATGAGCAAAAATTCTTAGTGGTTTAATTTTTTCAACACCAGCTGTATTTTTTTGGTCTAGCATCCCAATCCAAACTGAATCGATCGTGCCACCTTTAACACAATGAGCAGCTGTTAATACCCAATTTTGTGCTATTAATGAACCGCCGCAAAAATGGCCATAACTTTTTGAACGAAGAGATACGATGTATGGAAACTCGCCTTGTTTAGCAACTTCACCACCAACAATAAGTGGCTTAAAGTTTTTTACAGGGGCAGCAAAAGAAACTGCAGATGATAACAATAACGAAATGCTAAGTAATTTAAACACGAACTCCTCCTGGTTGAGTTTTTAACGACAAATCCTTTTGTCGTATAAATAAGCATTCTCTTTTTTTATTTAAATATTAAGGCAATTTAGTGGTTCCAAAAATAAACTAGGCAATTGTCGAATAGAGTCAGCATTTTTCTAGACGAAGTAAGTAGCTCTTTAGTCCTGATCCACCGACATACCCAGACAATTGCCCCGACGACGATATAACTCGATGACAAGGAACAATAATGCAAATTGGATTATTTCGATTTGCTTGGCCAATCGCTTGAAAACCATTATTAATCTGAAGTTCATGTCCAATGTCTTTATATGTACTTGTACTTCCAAAAGGTATTTTTTTTAAAGCTAGCCAAACTTTTTTTTGAAAATCGGATCCAATCAACTCTATGGGTAAATCAAACTGTGAACGTTTTGCACAAAAATATTCATTCAATTGACGAACGGTCTCATGAATTAAATGATTACTTTGCTTGGTCACTTGAACTTGAAAGTATCGCTGAAGACGTTTTAAAACTAATTCAAGCTCCCCTTGAAAACAAACTGCATAAATGTGTTTGTCCGAAGCTAAGATATCAATAACACCTGCTTCATTAAAATTTTGAGATGACCAGTACAAATTTATTTTTCGTGAATTTATAGGTTTATTCATTTTAATTTGGCTTTGACTTGAGCTCATTTCGAATTTTCATATAGATGTCGAAATAAAGATACGCAGGCTTAGGGTTAGGCTGCTGGATATGATCGGATTTTAATATTAAATTATTTGTTTTTAATAATAATGATTGAATATTGGGATTCTGTCTGACTTTTTCAAAAGATGCACGATAGATAATATTGTAATGCTTATCTTGTCCTTTATCCGAATTATATTCAATTTTTTCACCTTGATAAGTAATCCATTTGATTCCCATTTTTTTCATGTTTTCATTTGCAGCATCACCCGCTTTTTTAGCTTCGAAACCGGACATCTTATAAACTTGCTCGCGCGTGTAAGGCCAAGTTACGGTTACATCTTTAAGTCTTTCATCATTTGAATCTTCAGGATATTTCATGCCCTGCCACAATCCTTCAATGCTCGCGTAATATTGACCATCTAATACGAATTGCGACTCTGATAAATTAGAGAAAATACCTAGTTCAGTTCTTTTCGATAGAATAACTTCTTCTTTTGATCGATCTGCTGCGTGTGGTGGTATTTCCCAAGATTTAATTTGATCGATTGGCACAGTCATCCACCAAGAGTTCGGATACCCATCGACACCAATATCTGACAATCGGTTGTGAGCATGCAGACAACCCAAATAAAAATACAACACGAAAAAAAATAAGCTTAATTTTTTTAAATTTTGAGACATAAAAAAACCTCTCAAGAACTTCAGCCAGCCTAGCCGATTTCAAGAGAGGTTCAAATTAAATTTAAATTATGAAACATTCCGTTATTATTTTATAAATCTAGTTTTTTCATGATCTCAAGAAGAGGGGTTTCATAAATATAAGTCCCATAATTAAAACCAACACCGAGATCATTATCAGTCACATTTAAGATTTGACCACCATCGTGAACGCCTATTACTTTTAGAGAGTTCACATCAATGACAGAAGCACCACTACTACCTGGATTTGTATCACAATAATAAAACAAAGAATCAACCGGTTTACTTGTCGAATAGAGTCTTTTAACACGGCAAATTTTAGACCAACGCAAAGGTAATTCGTCCGGATGACTAAATATTGTTATACGATCACCAACCTCAGGTTTTTCAGATAAATCGGGGCGAACTGCCACATCGGGAATTGGGTCAACTTTAAACAAAGCATAATCCGTTTTATTATTTCTTTGAGCAATAATAAGCCGTGTACATTTAGAAGTAAGATAAGGCTGCTGCCCTTCACGAATACCCCATTGAACATCATATTCAGAACTACAAGGTTGATCTTTAATCGCTGTTGGAGGCGCATAAAAACAGTGTCCAGCTGTGAGTACATAACCTTTTCCAAGGTGAGTTGCCGTACAGCCAACAGCTACTCGACCAAAAGCATTAACAAGATTTTTGAACTTAAACGGAATGTTTGAAGCTTCAGCGTTAACTGCAATCAAGTCGTTTGCACCGATGATTTTTTCAACATCTACTTTTTGTAAATCTTGAGAAGCTTGAGCATCTATTTGCGAGATTAATAAGGTTATGAAAAAGGTCAGTACACTTAAAAAGACGATTTTGATTTTCATAGATACACCCCGCATCATTAAGCAGCTGTGTACCCATTTTGGAACCGCAGGTCAGCAAAAATATCTGTCTTATTAAAATTAACGCACCGCATCCGTTTTGATGAGCGTAGGTAATTTGAAATGGTCAGCTTGTTGATTATCAAGTTCAATCTCAGTGGCTCGTAATGCTATGCCGTTATAGGGCCAAAAAGAATTAAAATCAAAAAACAACTGTGAACGACCACCATACAGTGTATCTTGAATAATTGGGAATCCGTGACGACTTAATTCAAGCCGTAGTTGATGTGAACGACCTGTAATAGGATTTAAGCGCCATCGCAATATATTCTGTTGCGTTTTATTTAAAGTCACAACTTCAATTGATTCCAACATTTGAGCCTGAGTGATCGATAAATCTCCGTGAGGAGATTCAAACGATCGTTTTTTTCCTCGTTTTATACGCATTTGCCATTCAAATGTTTTAAATGCTTGAAAGTTAATTTGATCACGTACTGTCGGCAAATTCTGCGGCCAATGATCAAAATTTTGTGTCATCGTTAATGCTTCGTATGTTTTTTTAATTTTTTTATGCGCAAACCAGTTTTGCGAGGCTTTGTGAGCCTGGGCATTCTTTGCATATATAATTAATCCACTCACTTCGAAATCGAGACGATGCACAGGAAAGATCTGCATGCCCAATTGATCTTGTAGAGCTAACCCTAAACATGGACGATCAGTTTGAAACCGATCAGGCGTAGAAAGAGTCATAGCTGGTTTATCACATACGACAAAATCGTTATTTTCAAAAATGATCTTTACTATACTCATGAATTTATTTTTTTTTAAGTCCAATCAAAAAAATTTCTTTAGAAATTTTTCGAGTCGAATCTGGCTTAATAGCCTCAAATCTTGCAAAATCTTTTTTAATCTCATCTCGCAACACTGAAAAATCATCAGAATGAAATAACTTACAAACAAAATGACCATCTTTTTTTAAAAATTTACGAGCTACATTTAAAGCCAATTCACAAAGCTCAAACGAGCGTGCCTGATCTGTGATGCGAATACCAGTTGTTTTCGGTGCCATATCTGAAACTACAACATCAAATGGATCATGAAATCCGTATTCTTTAAAAATGTCTTCAAGTTTTAAATCTCTTAAATCAGCTTGAATAAATTGTGCATTAGGTAATTTCACTGTAACCGGACTGAGATCAACACCAAGTATACGTCCACGAGCACCAACTTTTTTTGAACAATATTGCGACCACGAACCAGGCGATGCCCCAAGATCTAGTATTTTTTGATTTGGTGAAAGAATTTTAAGTTTTTGATCAATTTCTTCTAATTTAAAGACAGACCGTGCCGCAAAATTTTGATCTTTTGCTTTTTTAAAGTAATGATCCCGTGGATTATAAGCCATACTCATCAATCTCCAAATACTTTTAAACCTTTAGACTTGTGCCATATTTTAAGTTTATAATCACTTATTATGGAAATAATTTGGATTTTAATTGGATTTTTTGCACTATCTACAATGGTTTTTATCGCAATCGCTATTTTTTACCCTGAATGGGTCGGCATTACAGGCAAAAAGGCCCGCGAAATTCAAAAGCACCAACATAATCCAGAAGAGTGAGCTCTAAGATCTAAGTTTTATTTGGTATTTTAACTTTTGATAAAAAGTACAAACCGAAAATAAATAAAATAGACAGACTTAATATCGTTTTTTGCGGGTTACTGACTAATCGTGCAGTACCTGCTATCAAAAGAGGACCAATTACTGAAGCAAAACGACCCAGCAAGTTGAAAAAACCAAAATACTCTCCCGATTTATCTGCCGGCGTTAAGTACGCAAAAGTTGAACGCGATAAGGCCTGCACAGCTCCTTGCGATAATCCAATCATCAATGCCATCAAATAAAAATGCCAAGATTGACTCATGACAGACGCACCAAAAACAACAAGGAGATAAACAAATAAACTAATTGTAATGATGGTTTTACTCCCCCACTTAGAAGCTAACATTCCCGCACCATACGCAGCGGGAAATCCCACAAATTGGGTAATGAGTAAGGCTTTGATTAAATCGCCAGTCTCAAACCCCAAAGAAATACCAAAATCAACTGCCATTGATATCACTGTCGAGACACCATCAATATAAAACCAATAGGCAATGATAAAAAATAATATATTCCGGTCTTTTGCAAGATCAAGAAAGGTGTGATTTAGCTCACGCACTGATTTCCTCAATAACTTAAAAATGGAGTCTTTTTGCACATTAAGCTCTGGCTCCGGAACCATCAAAATTAATGGAAATGTGAACATAAACCACCAAACTGACACACTTAAAAATGAGTACTTAACACCCTCGACCGCATCTGCAAAACCAAATAATTCGGGTTTTTGAAACATCAACACGTTGATCGTCAAAACGATCGCACCAGCAAGATAACCCATAGAATAGCCCAGACTTGAAACTTTATCGTACTGCTCTGGACGTGCTACAGCTGACATCAATGAGTCGTAAAATACACAACTTGCAGAACAACAAAAAAAAGCGACACCATAACAGACTGCTGCACTTAGCCAATCCCCTTGAGGAACCCAAAACAAACTGGCATTGGCAATCACACCGATAATCATGAAGAAAAATAGAAACTTCTTCTTACTTCGACGATAGTCTGAAATAACACCTAATAATGGCGACAAAGTTGCTAGAGTAAAACCCGCAATCGCTAACAAAATACCAAGTCTTTCCGTACTTTGTAAAACTGTGGCTTCTGTATTCCAATATTTTTTAAAGAAAATTGGAAAAAAACCCGCAACCACGGTCGTAAAAAAAACGCTATTAGCCCAATCATAAGTTGCCCAAGCAAATATTTTTTTATTCATAGATTTATCTTACGAACCAAATTCATAGAAAGTCTTGTAAAAAAGTAACAGTTTACAGAATTGCCATGCGTTGTTAATGATCTTTTATTTATTTTAAGCTATGTTGAATACATCAAAGAACTATTTTTAGGAGATTAATATGATCCGTGCAATTATGCTTACCGTAATAATATCTTCACATTTCGCTTTAGCCAAAAATCCACAAATTTTAAGATGTCACCAATCTGGTGGAGAATTTTTTGTAGCAGATATAAATCAGCATGGAAAAGATGATCAATTTGGTTTTTGTCAATTCGGAACAACTGCAGTATCAGCGCTTGATGTTGTTCAATTCGTTGATTCGCAAAAAAAACTAATACCTCAAGCTTTTGTATATTATATCAACAACATAACGACGTGCACAGGCGAGATAAAGTCAGCCAAAATAGTTGGTACTGAAAGTTACATTAACTTCTGCGTGTACAAAGACCACTCGATGATTGACATTACAACTTTAGCGTCTGGAATAACAAACTCGCAAAATCAACAATTTAACAATTTCTTGGGTCAATAGGCCTATATCATGCAACCCTTGCCGAAGGCTCTTAATGATGAATTCACAGTAGAGCCTTCAATCGTCTATCAAGATGACGACCTTGTTATTCTCATGAAACCCTCTCATGTTTATGTTCATCCACCTGAGTGTCGCATAGCTCGTAAAACTGTTGGCAGAAAGACTTGCATTCACTGGCTTATGGACCGACATAAGATCATGGCTCACCCAGCTCATCGATTAGATTTTGCAACTGAAGGTTTAGTTATCTTTTGCAAAAACACTAAAACCTCAAGCGAAATGAACAAACAAATGCGCGAGCATGCTATTCAAAAAGAATATGATGTTATTGTGCGGGGCTGGTTGACACCTGAAAAAGGTCAAATCGATAAACCACTCGAGTTAGATTCGACTGGAGAGCTTGTGCCTGCTCTGACAATTTATAAAACTCTAAAAAAAATTGAACTCGACTATTCTGTTAACTCTCGTTTTCCGACGAGCAGATACAGTTGGCTACATGTCGAACTCAAAACTGGACGTTGGCATCAAATACGACGTCATATGAATCGAATTGCTCATCCTGTAATTGGAGATCGTGAGCACGGCGATTCACACCATAACCGTTTTTTTAGAGATCATCTGCATATTAATGGTTTATGTTTAAAAGCTAAACGACTTAAATTTTTACACCCACATCAAAACACAATCATTGATGCCACTGCACCACAGACAGAGTTATGGAATAATATTCATTTACTCTTTAATCCACTTTAAATAATCAGATATATTTTTCTCGAAGCCAGTTTGCCCAGGATCATAAAATATTTGAGGGCGCAAATCAGGCGGCCAATGCTTTTGCTGTACATATGACTTAGGAAAATTATGAGGATACTGATACCCCTGCCCTTTTTGAGATGATCGTAGATACATCGGTATTTCAGCAGTTCCGGTCTTTTTAACATAATCTAAAGCTGCATCAATCGCTAAATAAGAACGATTCGATTTAGGTGCACTAGCCAGGTAAATGACAGTTTGTCCAATATTAATTCGAGCTTCAGGTAAACCAATTGATTCGACTGCTTGCAAACATGATGTTGCGAGCATAAGCGCTCGCGGATCGGCATTTCCAATATCTTCACTCGCAAAAATAATCATGCGACGAACGATAAATACTGGATCTTCACCACCTTCAAGCATTCGTGCACAATAATATAATGCTGCGTCCGGATCCGACCCCCGCATGCTTTTAATAAATGCTGATACACAATCATAATGCTGATCAGATTTTTTATCATAAGAAATCATTTTTCGTCCCATTAATAGTTCGAATTGTTCTATCGATAAGGGAAATGAATCCTCTTCAGTTTTAACACTGTAAAATTTAAAAACTGTATCTAAAATATTTAATAAGCGCCGAGCATCGCCATCAGCTGAATTCAGTAATGCATCAATTGCTTCAGGAGTAAATATACTCGATAAATCATACTTTGAATCTTGAGCAGCTTTTGTTGCAATTTCATTTAAAGACTGAATATTAAGTTTTTTAAACTCAACAACTTGGCAACGGCTGAGCAAGGCTTTGTTAAGTTCATAACTCGGATACTCTGTTGTTGCCCCGACAAGATAAACATCACCTTTTTCAACATAGGGTAACAAAACATCTTGTTGTGACTTATTGAAACGATGAATTTCGTCAACAAAAAGTAATGTTTTTTGCTGATACTGCAATTTTCGTTGTCGACCGTCTTCACAAGCTTGCTTGAGTTCTTTCACCCCAGCATCGACAGCGTTCATTTGTACAAAATGAGCTTGTAAGTTTTGTGCTAAACTCATTGCGAGACTTGTTTTACCAGTGCCCGGCGGTCCCCAAAAAACCAAGTTTAATGGCTGCTGAGATTTTAGAATTCTATAAAGTGCCGATTTTTCGGATAAAAAATGATGCTGACCTAAAACCTGTTCGAGTTTTTGAGGTCTTATTCGTTCTGCTAAAGGCAAAGAACTTCGATCAACCGAAGCCGTAAATAAATCTTGCGACATAATAGATGTTAAACTAAAAACTTATGTTTTTAACAACATATTTATTTTTTGAATAAATGTACTTAACGCGAAGGGTTTAGGTATAAAATCAATGATTTTAGCTTCTGCCAGCTGTTGTGGGGTAATATCTGCAAATCCAGAAATCATTACAAATGGCATATTAAGTTTCAAATCACGACGAATTGCTAATGCTAGATCTAATCCATTTTTGGTCGGCATTCGCATATCAGAAATAACTAAATCGGCTTCTTGGTTATTTTGCAAATAAACAATTGCATCATCAACTCGTTCAAACGAAGTCACATCAAAGCCTTCTATCTCTAAGGTTTCGCGAAGCGCTTCAAGTAAATCTTTTTCATCATCGACGATAACAATTTTTTTTGCTGACATGCCCATATACTAGCGATTTTTGTTTAAACTAAACAAGAAAATAATTTATCTTGTCCAGCGTTGTGTATATTGTAACGCTAATGATCGACTTAAAGACGTATTTTGTGGCTCGCCAATTAGAGTTTGATCCGCATACGATAGCGCCATACTCGATAAATCAGACAACATATAACTATAACTTACTAAAAATTGACCATATTTCTCAATATAACCTTGATCGTTTATTGACTGATTTTTAACTAAAAATCGACCTTCGTAAAACCACGCGAGTTGTAATCCCAATCTATGACTTAACCGGCTGTATCCCACACCAAAATTCACTTGCCCACCGAATTCATGCTTGATTTGATAATTGGCTTGTTGGTTACTCTTAAGTGTTTGATCAAAATTGTGATGCAAATCTATCATCTGTAAAAAATCATACCGACCAACAATCTTTGACAAAACGTGTCCGACAGCGACTCCCCATAACTGTCGCCCTCGCGAATCAAGGCCAGCGTGGCTTGAAGTGTATTTAGATTGACCAGTTGGAAATATTATTCCCGAATAAACGAAAGCTCTTGGTTTATATAAATTATAATCTAACTCTGGCAAATATTCATAACCTAAATTTGCCTGCACATCTGACAATCCTGAGAATGTTTGATCTCGAATAGTTTTAGTCACAAACGGGATTGTTACGCCAAATTGAATATCGTTATCGAGTACGTAAGCATAATCAAACTTCATAGTCCGTGTTTGAAGATGCTGCAAATTTTTAAACCAAATGCCAGCACCATCAACACTGTCAACAACAACCTCACCAACCGAAAGACTCGACGAAAATTGTGAACGATCATCGGTCGTGATTAAACTTGGAATCGCAGACCCACCACCACAGCAGGCTGCCGCAAAAACCACTTTAATCGAAACGAAATTCACAAAAATTAATATTAAATATAACTTCATTACGGAACATCCAGATCAATTCTGATTTGGTCATTAACATTATTTCCTAAGATATTAAAATAAACTTGCCACGGCCCCGACATAATAAAATTGACACGCGAAACTTCATATGTGCCAGTATCAATTTTCTTAACCTGAGTAGGTACAGAACCATGCCCCATTGACGACATCCAGAGTTTAACTTGCAAAGTAACCCCTTCGGGTATATTTTCATAAACAACTGTTTGATCATACAAATTAGGTCTATAAATTTTTACAATCATAACTAAATTCTGCTGCGCTTGAATATCCTGAGTAAATTGCCAAGATAAACATAAACTATAATTATTAAATTGCAGTGAACAGTCAGCTGTTAATTTTTGCTGCTCATTAATTTTTTCTGTAGGCGTATTCCACTGAATATATTTCGGCTGTGCACACGAAAAAACAAATAGTAGATTTAAGTAAACAAATACTCTCATTCAATATCTTTCTTTCTAAGAATGACACATCCAAGACTTTTCGATTCTGACATTCTTACTTTCTGTCCATTGACAACATCAGAAAGCACGTCACGCAAGTATTTTTTTACATTTGGACTGAAATGTTGTGACGACGAAACACCACCACGATAAATAACGTTCCCTTGAGTATTCAAAAGAAATGCGTGTGGTGTTTTAAAAGCTTTAAAACTATCTGCAATTAGAGCATCTTCATCAAAAATAACAGAAAATCCTAAATCAATTTCTTTAAAGTATTTTTGAGCTTCTACAAAGCTCTCATTTTGATTTGAATGAATGGCCAGAAACTTAATTTGCTGACCATACATTTTCCGCAAATCTTTAATTTCGCTGATATGACTATTTGAACACGGGCAACGCGCAGATAAAAATAAAATAACTGTAGCTTTATACTCATCAAAAACTTGCTGATTTATTTCAATTTTTTGACCACTGACCATGTCGAGACCTTTTAAAGTGGTCACATCCGATGCCCAAGTTTGAATACTTAATAAAAACAATGCAATAATTTTCATTCTGACTTAGTAGCACGAGATATTATAAATATAAAGAGCAACAAATTGTTGCTCTTTATATTTATAATGGACGAAAACAATCTTTAAGTTTACTTATTCTGTTAAAAATGGAGAGATTATGAAAATTTTAACAATCACCGCTGCTATATTTTTAAGCCTAACGATCAACGCGCAACAATTAAAAGAACATAAAGGGATTCACACACCGAATGTTTGCGTGGAAAACACGAATGTATGCGCACATCTCATGTTTCCAAAAGCGCCAAACTCATCTGATGAATCACAGTTTATTGTTCATTTCATGACCCAAGAAACAATCAAAAATGTTAATGTGATGCTTTGGATGCCCGATATGGGACACGGATCGGCCCCAGTGACATTAAATGCTCTAGATCCAGTGCATTACAAAATCAGCCAAGCTTTTTTTATAATGCCGGGGCTTTGGGAAGTTCAAGTTTCGTTTGAGATCAACAATGAACTTCAACAGATCAAGATCCCAGTTAATATACAAGAATAAATTTAAAAGAAGTCTTTCTTTTTTGAATCTGGTCAGCTACATTTAGAGATAACAATGGACCAGATTCAATACGAAAAAGTTAAAGAGCTTTACTCAAGGGCTGTATCGACCATACAAGTTCAATTTGGTTTATCATTTTTAGTTTTTTCATACTATTTACTAAGCAGAATCTCTAATTTCAATTATACACTGACTTATTCTGTTCTCTTCTTTTTAACTTTTTTTAGATATTATTTCTGCAAAAAAGTATTAATTAAATTGGGATCTATTAGTAATGATAGCCAACTATTCAAATTAGAACGTCAATTTGCTATCGTGTCCTTTATTTATAGTACAAGCTGGGCATGGTTTATAATTTATCCTTTTTTCTTTTTAAAAGTAGATCAATCACAACTCATTATTTTTGGATTTTTATCAGCTTCGATAATTGCATCAGCAACAACTGCAATGGGCATATCAAGGCAATCGTTCTGGGGATTTTCAGGACCTCAATTTTTTTCACTTTTCTTAGTTTATGTGTATCAATTTACAGATTTTTATGGTGCGCTACTCATCTTTATCACTTTAAATTTATTTATTTATTATTTTTATAAACAATTAAAAGTTATAAATGCTAATTGGGAAAACTTTATTCAACAACGTGAAATGCAGCAAAAAATTTTAGATAGTTTCCCTGGAACAGTTAATCTGATACACGATCATAAGGTCATTTTTTCGAATAAACAGTTTTACGATCTCACACAACAAACTATCGACCAAGACATTCAAAAGTTGCTATTAGAACAAATATTACACTATCAAGAAAGCAATGAATCTAATTTCTTTTTTGAACATGATTTTAAATTAAAAAATCATACAACCCAAACACATTTATTTAAAGTATCTAAACTACCGAGTAACCAAACCATTGCAGTCGGATTGAACATTCAAGAGCAAAAAAATAAAGAACTTAAAATTCAACAACAAAAAGCTTTACTAGATCAATCGTCTAAAATGGCTGCGCTCGGTGAAATGTCAGGCGGCATCGCTCACGAAATTAATAACCCTTTAGCTGTTATTTCATTAAGCACACAAAAACTCAAAAAAGATCTTTTACATGCCTCGTTTGAAAAATACGAGCATCAAAGTAAAATTGAAAATTCAATCAGTAAGATTGATGCGATGATCAGTCGGATTTCTAAAATTATAAAAGCTTTAAGAGCTTTTGCTCGCGATGGTTCATCTGATCCTTTCGAAAGAACTTTGCTAGGGCAAATTATTGATGACACTCTTGTTTTTTGTGAAACTAAATTTACAAATTCAGATATTCAGATTATTAAACAGTTCGACCCTCATATTGAATTGCAATGTCGACCAACTGAAATTTCGCAAGTTTTGCTTAATGTTTTAAACAATGCTTATGATGCGATAATCAAATCAACAAAAACACCAAATTCAAGAATTTTAAAAATTCAAACAGTCAGTGATAATAATAAAATTAAAATTATTATTCAGGACTCTGGTGATGGAGTTAAGAACGAAATACGTGATAAAATTATGCAGCCATTTTTCACAACGAAAGACATAGGCCAAGGCACTGGATTAGGACTTAGTATATCCCGCTCAATTATGAAATCTCATAACGGTGATTTATATTTTGATTTTACGGATAATCAAATGACTTCTGTCATTCTAGAGTTCAACACCTAATATCCAAATTTTGTTCTTTGTTCAAAAAAAGTGTAAATAACATTAACACAATCATAAGCTTCAAATTGTTTATATAGCAACTCAACTATGCCATAACATTGCAATACCAATTTTTATGATAATAAAAGAATCTACCAAGCCATTAAAAAAAGCGTGTATAAAGCTCCTTATCGCCTGCAGTGCAACTTTTGCTAATAATATCGGATATGCAGTGCCTAGTTCGAAAGAACTAGTTATAGCTGAAAAATTTTCTATTTCAGGGATCTCTTCAGGTGGCTTTATGGCTGTCCAGATGGCGACAATTTTTTCTAATGATTTTATCGGTGTTGGTTCCGTAGCTGGAGGTTTTTTTTACTGTGCGAAAAATGGTTTACAAGAGCAAATCGCTGCTGGCCAAAATAATTTACTAGGAATGCAAAATTTACTTTTATTTGAACCATCTGGTAAATTAAACCCGCAAACACTGGCCCCTGAATTTAGACCCTCTGTAAATAATCCGATTTATATGTCGGTTGGTATCTGTATGGGAAATCCACGTTTAGCCAAACTACCATCGCTCAGCCAATTTGAATATGATCAAAAAATTCAACCTCTGGATAATTTTAAAAACCTTCAGGTTTATATCTACAACGGACAATCTGATACGATTGTCCGAAATACGATGGTTCAAAAATTACAAGAGTTTTACTTAAAAAATGGTGTCAAAAAAAAACAAATTAAAATTACGCAAACTAAAGGTGGACACAACTTTCCAACTAAAAAAAATGGCTTAAATTCATGTGATAGCCAAAATGTTCCATATGTTGCAAGTTGTAATTACGATGCTGCAGGCGATATTTTATCTCACCTATTAAAAAAGCCATTGCAACCGATGGCACCCGAAATGCGGAATTTATTTATTGTTGATCAGACTTTAGATCATCAAAATATCAACATAAATCATCTAAGCACGAAAGACCTTAAACAACCCACTAAGAGTGTGAGCAGTTATGGATATTTATATGCATCTGACACCTGCTTAAACTCGCCAGAAAGATGTCATATGCATGTAGCCCTTCATGGGTGCGAAATGAGCGATAGTTTTGATAAAGATTTTGATGATAGTTTTCAAAAGCAAATTATAAATTACAAAATAATGGGGATGAGATCAGAGCAAGATCGTCAAATACCAATGACAAACTTACCAACAATCGAAGAAAGAAATAATAAATTTGGCGCCTACTATTTTGCTCGTAACTCGGGGTTTATCGAATATGCAGAAAAAAATAATTTGATGATTCTTTTTCCTCAAACGTGGATAACAGAAGACAATTACCCTTATAACCCTAAAGGTTGCTGGGATTGGTACGGTTGGACAGGCGCTAACTACGCAACTCAATTCGGCGCTGAACCTCAATGGTTAATTAATTACATTAAGAAAATAAAAAAAGAGCCCAAATCCTATATTTTAAACATTAAAAATGAATCTCTGCAGCCTGAAATACAATAGCCAATATATAATTCTTGATCAGTTTAAATATTAAGATTATCTCTTAATAAGTTTTAATGGAGATCTTTTTTATGAATAAACTTTTACTGTTTGTAGCTTCACTTTTAGTCGTTTTTACTCATTCGCATAGCACTGCTGCAATTGTACAAATATATGATCACAAAAAAAACGTCCTGTTCACGGTTAATAAAATAATTAACAACGACACGAATGTACAATCACTATCTCTTAATGCTTTTGAGCAAGGTCAGTTAGCATATACTAAAACTGATCACGGATTTTATTCAATTTTAAACATTGAACCAGAAACTCAATTTATTTCTGAGTCTGAATTTAAAACTTATGGTTGGTGTTTTAAAGTTAATAACATTCTTGTTGATACGCAGGCTATTGACACTCAAGTCCATAACGAAGATACGGTCTCATGGTTTTATGGGTATGCACACTATAAAAATGGTGAGTGGACTGGTATGTGTTTAGATGATGAAAAATAAGCACTGTTCGCGCTGTTTAAAACCATTTTTTTGCACGGCTGATGATAAATGCTGGTGTATGAAAATGCCTCATGATTTTCCGATTCCAAATAAGAACTCTGCTGATTGCATGTGTTCATCCTGCTTAAATGAGTTAAAAAAAACAAACACAGATGCAGATTTTTATTTTGACAGCGGGCTTATGATCATGACTGAAGCTTACCATCTTAAAAGAGGTTATTGTTGTAAAAATGGATGCAAGCATTGCCCTTATTAAAATTATGCCGCCTGATCATCCTTAAATTGTGTTTGATTTTTATCTATACCCTTAATGAGAGTATTTAAATCATTAACTAGTGTTGAAACTGTCATTGACTGTTCTGATAATTCAGATCCTGACTGCGCCGATCGCTCTGCGCTTGTCGATGTATTTTGAATGTGCTTGCGAATTTGCTCAACAGAGTCACTCGCGTGTGAAATACCGTTTTCTTGTTCCTTAGATGATTTTATAATTCTATCAATAACATCTAAAATCTGATTAACCTTGGCTATTGAATTATTTAGTTTTTCTTTGGTTTCAAGTACCAGCTGTTCACCTTGAGCAACTTTTTCTTTATTTTCTTGCACAATACTTTGGGCCTCTAAATAACTATTTTTAACGAAAGCCGATATATCGTTCGCTGATGCTTCACTTTTTCTTGCTAAAATTCCAACTTCTTCTGCTACAACAGAAAACCCACGACCATGTTCACCAGCACGAGCTGCTTCGACAGAAGCATTAAATGACAAGATTTGTGTTTTGAAAACTATGTCATCAATCAATTCTGTTTTCTTAGTAATGTCTTGCAATATGGCTGCTAATTTCTCAATTCTTTGGTTCGAAAGCAATATCTGATCCATGGCTTGTGCTAAATATTCCATCGATTTTTGTGTGTCTTCACTTAAATTATAAATTTCTTTTGAAAATTGTCCTGCCAATTCTGCTCCACTCACATTACTTGATGCTACAGATGAGATTTCTTGTAGAGATAAAGAGATTTTTGAAATTTCATCAGTTTGCTCACGCGAAGAATTCGACAATATTGACGAAGAATCTTTTATCTCGTGCGACAGTTTTAGCGTACCGTTGGCATTGACACCTAATGAATTCGTAATATCGAGTATTGAATTAAGTAGTACACGGCGCAAAATTAAACCAAGTGTTCCCATGAAAATTCCAAATATACAAGTACCTATAAGAACATATTTAAGTTGCTTGTTTGTTTTTTGAGTTAATTCAGACTGTCTAACTGAGACATTTTTAGTGTTTTGTAAAATAACTGATTCAACTTTATCAAACATACCATCCATAATCGAGTTGTACTTATCTGAAAACTCTTCAGCCAGCAGCTCTTTTGATTTACTATCTTTGATCAGCCTATCTTGAATACTTTTCCAACCAGCAGAGTACTTCTTAAAGTCTTCATCAATTTTGGAACAAGCATCACCACAAAGTTGCAGATTTTTTTCTGATTCCTGAACATAACCATTTATAATTTCTATTCTAATGTCCATGTCATCATTGGTTTTTGCATTAAGCGTAGCTAAGGTGTTTGACTGCAGTAACGCAAAGTCTTTAATGGTTTTAATAAACGCAAGCTGTTTGTCAGAGTTTGAATTTGAAAAACTGATAATCTGATTAATGTTATTTGACGCAAAGAAATATAAACTTAAACCCAAAGCGACAGACATTAAACCAATTCCTATAGAATAAAATAAAATAATCTGAGATAAACCAAATCGACGATTTTTTCTGTTTTTACCTAAATTGGACAATCTGCTAAAGAACTTTTTCATTTAAACCCCAAATAATGAGATACAAGTCATACTTCCACTATCGGGTTTTCAAAATCAGAACTTTAAAGCTAACATATACAACATAATAAAGCCTGGACAATAGTGCTGTAAGACGTCGCTCTACATAAACAAAAGTTGTTGAGTCTAGGCAAAAATTGCTAACAATTTTCTTTGTTTGATTTTTAACAATTTAAATTGTCAGAAGTCAAAGTTCATAGACTAAAAAAAGCGGTTGTCGTCTTAAAAAAGACATGAATATAATAGGGACTCAATCACCAAGGAGGATGATTTAATGAAAGCAACAAGCTCAGCTCTATTGATAGGGGCTCTTGTCTTTGCTTCGCTTATCACACAAGCGCAAGAAGACAAAATCGGAACAATTAAGAAAGCAGTCGCAGCAGCATGTGGTGGAAAATCAGTAGATGATTCTGAAGCCAAAACTCGTTACTTAAAAGAATTATATGTAAAATGTAATTCGGGTGACAAAGTTGACATGGATGGATGTAAAATTAGTTGCCTTAAAGGCAATGCTGGTGCCGTCGCTGGTGCCAACTAGGAAGGTCATATAATATGAATATACAAAAAGCATTTAAAACATTTATCTCTACAGCACTTGTACTAACTGCTGTAAATGTAAACGCTCAAGAAAAATCATTAGAAGCTCGTGTTTCTGAATTAGAAGCGCAAAGCATGTTAAATTACTTTACTTTTGGTGGATTATTAGAGACTCGTTATGACTCTATTAAAACAGACCAAGTAGCAAACGCAACTTACAAACAATCTAAAATTGATTCAAGCACGCAATTTATCAGAATCAAATCTTCTTTAGATGTTAATGCTAACGTTTCTGATAAATTAAAATTCTATTCTCGCTACACTGGTTCTAAGTTTTTCAACACTTTGAACTCAACTGGCGGTGGACAATTGATTTTCAACGAAGCTTACCAAGGTCGTGATTATCAGAGTGCTGCAGTTTACGTAGAAAAAGCATACGCTGACTATACTTTCTTTAAAAACGAAAATAGCAGTGGTGTTTTGTCATTTGGTCGTCTTCCTACATCTGACGGTCCACCGATCAACATGATCAATGGCAGACCTCGTCAAGGAACATTTGCATTGTTAGCTTATAACTCAAACTTCGATGGTTTTGGTTTGTCTTACAATAGAAAACTTGATGAAAAGCAATCTTTAGCTTTCCGCGTATTGTACACTCCACTTTCAGCTGTATACCGTGGATCAGCTTCTGGTTCAGATGCTTACTTAACGCCTTACACTGCTTCTGGAACTTCACAAGTTTTAAATAACTTGACAGATATCTCGTCTGCTATCATCGAGTATAATAATACAGATATTAAGTTTGCAGAAAACTTCAGTGTTATTTACCACGGTGTTTACACTGGTAAATTCGGTTTTGCTGATAGACAGCTAAACTCTTTAGCTGGAGCTTCTTTATACTCAGGTATTGCAGAATCTCAAATTGAAATTCAAACTTTGACTTCAACAATGGAAAACAT
Source organism: Pseudobdellovibrio sp. (assembly GCA_046293015.1). GTDB lineage: Bacteria > Bdellovibrionota > Bdellovibrionia > Bdellovibrionales > Bdellovibrionaceae > Pseudobdellovibrio. The sequence continues at coordinate 49,799 of JBKBPU010000011.1, read as the reverse complement.
TATGAATTCAGGATTGGATTTTGGTCTTTCATTAACAGCAACAAAAATTGCTAACTCTGGTCAAGTTACGAGTGCTTTACCATCTGCAGCCCCGACTGTTTACGGTATTGCGGCTCGTACAAAAGATGAAACTGTATATGGTAGCCAAACTTTGGTTAACCTTAAATACAGATTTAACAACAAGTACGCTTTAGGTGGTGAATACTTAGCTAACAAAGATGGATACTCTTCATCATTTACTAATGATGACATCACATCATACTATAGAACTCAAGGTAGTGCTTACCAAGTTTATGCTTTAATCAAACCTGAAAGTGAATTAACAATCAGATTAGGTTACGCATACCAAAATTGGGACAAAACAACTCAAACTCTTGGACCAAGCTACGATGTAGATCGCAACATTGGTACTTACTACACGAACATCAGACTAGATTTCTAGTTTGTTGCTTTTTCAAGTATCGACAAAGGGACGGTTACACCGTCCCTTTTTTTATTTATAGCAATAATTTTTATTTCGAAACAATTCAATCTCGAGTGACAAATCTCATTTTATCACAACCAAGCACGACCTATGTCGAGAAAATATAATTTATTAAAGTCTGATCTATCTTAATCCGAAAAGTCTTTTGACGTTATAATTGGAGACAATACTATGCTTAACAGACTAGGCTTATCGAAATTACTACTTGGCTTTAACTTATTTATTCTCATTTTTGGACTGGCATCCGGCGGAATATACCTTTTGACCAGTAATAAATCGATGTCTCAACTCATTACAACTTCAGAAATTGGTATCAATCAATTAGCCTTAAAAAGCGTCTTGATAAAGTCAATTGCCGCTATACAGTCTAACATTGTAGCTCTACAAGCTGAAACAGATAAAGATTCACGTGATATTCGAGTTGAAGTTGTTTCAGGTTTTATAGGCGATGCCGACAAAACATTCACCACTTGCGGTAACGAGTGCAAAGAGATTTACGACATGTTTGCAACATACAAAGCACTTTGGATCGAAGTTCATGCTAAAATTGACGCTAATGATATGCCAGGAGCTATACAGCTTACAAACGCCAAACTTGCCCCTGCAGCAGAAAATTTAATCGATAAGCTTGATTCTGAGTTATCTAACACAAAAAAGAAAACACAGGCCGAATTTACCGAATCAGTAAATTCATCTAAAAAGGCTCAAACGATTTTAATAGGTATTATTGTTATATCTAATATTTTAATGTTCACATTAGGCTTCATTTTTAAATCTGCGATTATTAAAAATTTTAAAGTTTTAACTGAAAGACTTAACAAAACAACTGTTAACACATTTTCAATGTCTAACAATTTATCCGATACCGCTGACAAAATTAATGGCTCAACTGATAAACAAACATCTGCAATTCAAGAAATTGTCTCTGCACTTGACGAGATTAATTCAATGGCCAGCAAAAACTCTGAAACAGCTGAGTCTGCGTTAAATTGCTCAGATGAGACAACACGAGTTGTTCAAGATGGTCAAAGCGCTGTCGAAGATATGATCAATATTATGGGCGAAATTAATGAAGTCAATAAAGGCATGGAAAACTTTGTAGTTTCAAATAACAATCAGTTAGAAACAATTGTCTCAGTCATTAATTCCATTAACGAAAAGACTAAAGTTATTAACGATATCGTTTTTCAAACTAAATTATTAAGTTTCAATGCATCAGTTGAAGCTGCTCGCGCCGGTGAACACGGTAAAGGTTTTGCTGTTGTCGCTGAAGAGGTCGGTAGTCTAGCGCAGATGAGCGGCAATGCTGCTCGTGAAATTTCGGATCTTGTACAATCGAGCTTAAATCAAGTCAAAGACATCGTTCAAAGCTCAAAATCAAATGTTACTGTTATTGTCAATGAAAACACAGAAAAAATTAATCTTGGTAATCAAAGAGCTCACGCCTGTGGAGAAGTTTTAAACAATATTTCCTCAAACGTTTCGACATTAAATGAACTTATCCGCTCTGTTGCCACAGCCACACAAGAACAACAACAAGGTGTCTCGGAAATTGGCGAAGGTATGAGACGCGTTGATGCGGAAACCCAATTAAATAAACAAGCTACTGAAAAGCTAACAAATAATTCTATTGAACTCAATAATGAAGCAGACAATTTAAAAGCAATATCTTTTGATATCGCTAAGACAATTTCAGGCGCTGAAATAGCTGAAAAAGTTATGGCAACTTACGGTGAGTTAAAATCTGATTCATCTTCAAGTCATCAACCAACAGAAAAATCAGGCTTCAGCGACGCAGCTTAGATTATAAAATTATTTTGAATACAGATTTTAAAGAGCCCGAACTAGGGCTCTTTTTCATTCTAGAGAGTGTAGCTTAAAAATAAAGTTGTCATTTTGAGCGAGACCTGATCTTTGCTTTTATCAGGGCTATACATATAATCTAAATACCTAACACCTAACTCACCTCTGTGAGAATTTTTGAAAATAAATCCAGAAGTTAACTCGATTTCAACACCGCGATCTTTTAATTGTGTATCCATTAAAGCCAATCTAAAAGTAGCAGCCCAATCAGATTGTTCTGATGTGATTTGACGTAGTCTTATACCAATATCAGGAGCGATTAAATTTTTAAAACCAAAAGCTGCACCATTCGAAAGCATTGTTAAATAAGTTCCACCCAAAAAATAATGAATTTTTTGCTGAGGATCATCTTTGCGCTCATCAAAATATATGAGTTCAAAACGCACCTGCCCGACTTGGGGTGCAAAGTTATTTTGATTTGATTTAAATGTTACAACACCCAAATCCAAATCTGTACTAAATCCAAAGTAACCTTTTCTCTCGGGTGAGTGATATCTTAAAGCAAACTGACCAACCCAAGAATAAAATGGCGAATAACCTGTTTGGTTGTAATAAAAATACGTTGTTCCAAGTGAAATTCGAATAGAATCCCAGGGGGATATGACATTATATTCTTCGGCTTCGGGCGCTACCAGAAATAATTTCTCAGTGCGAAACTGATCTCCCCGACGTAAAATTAAATTCACTTCATTTTTTTTGCTTGTTAAATAAACGCTAAATTGAAAATAACCTGATTTTTCATTTACGGGTATGTTGTACTTGTTCTCTAAAACTAGCTGGCTTCCTTTAACGTAGTTTTTTATAACACCTTTTAATTGAACAAGTGGCCTAAACTTATGATTATCTCTGACTAAAAAGACTGGACTTCTTTCTTGTTCAAAGATTAAGTCCGGAATAACATTATCTGAAGATTTAATTCGAATAACCTGCGCAATCCATGTTGTTTGTTTTAATAGATTGCTTTTGTCATCTGTAGCAATAGTGTAATCGATATTTTCTTCGCGAAGTTGCGCCCCCTGCCCATAAACATCGACAAAAAAAAGGACGACACTCAAAAAACATAAAAATCGTGCAACATTCTTGGAATACATCTCTGATCATATTTCAAGATTATCAAAAATAAATCAAGATCGAAAAAAATTAATTTGATGTAGGCTTACGATTATTTTCCTCAGACTTAAGGTCAGCTTTTTTAATTTTCATGTCACCAAAGTCTAGATAATACAGAGTTAGACCCGCGTAAATTTTATTAGGATCTTGAATAAGCTGTTTATTATTATTCCAAAGCAGCGGCCACTTTTTAACATCGCCATAGATTTTGCCAGAAATGCGCATAAGCGTATCATTCTTCTTAATTAAATACGGGTGACCATTTCGCTCAACAACTATATATGTATCTCCTGCTATAGATAACTCTGTACCCGGCTGAAGTTTAGAATAATCAGTAACTTTATCTTTGTTATCTTGCATGATTTTTTTCCACTTATATACACTACCATATTGAGCAAATGATATTTTCATCAATGTATCACCTTTTTTAACAACATAACGACTTGATGGTTTAAGAGCCACTGCATTGTCATCTTGAGAAGTTTCAAAACTGACAACATCTTTCGATTGAGTAGTGGTATTTATGCTAGATTTGATCGATTTGATTTTTGATCGGTTAACCATAGGGTTAACATATTCAATACGCTCTTCATTTATTTGCTGACTGACAGTTCTTTTAACATACGAGTTTGATTTCGGAACAGATTGATTAGCATCAACTTCAGAAGCTTGCTTAACTAAAGTCTTGTTAAAAAGAAGATTTTGAGGCTGCTCAATAGCTACATTCGCAATAGGCGTTGATAACATTGGCGAAGATAAAAAAGTATCGTTGTAGGGCTGCGCAAATTCAACTGGTGTTGTTTTAACTGGGTTATCAGTCGAAATAATTTTCTTAGAAAACTGTAAATCACTTGATTCATCAAGTTTTATTTTAAAATGAGTGAATGCACATCCTGATGTAAATAAATACATAAAGGTGATAAATAGTCGTTTAATATAAATCAGTTTTAATAATAATTGAAAATTCATAAAACCCTCTACTCTTCTAACGGCTGATCTAGTCTGGAATTTAAATCAAAAAATGAATAAATATAACAACTAGACCAAAGTGCAATCTAGATTTAATGACGAAACTATTAAATGTCTTAAGACTTTACAGTTTTTACCGAAATTGAACAAAGCGATACTGTTTTGCAATGGAGTATATTCATGAATTCAAAAAATACAATTCATCATTTAGCACAATACGATATCATTGAAAATGATTCAAAAGCACAAGCAATTAAAGACTATTTATTTGATGAAATTGCTAAGTCAAAAGAAGAATCTCTAAAGAAAGAAGCTCTACTGAATAAACTGCATACTGAAAAAAATGATCTAGCAAAACAAATTGAACAACTTCAAATGCAAATTAGGAACTTAAGCGATAAATCAAATGATGCTAAAAAGCATTCTGATAACCAAATTATAGAAATATTAAATGATAAATACACCCTAGAAACAGAAATAAAAACATTAAAAAATGAAGTTAATAAAAAAGAAAAGGAACTCATGATCCTAAGTGAGGATCTTAGACGAATTAATTATTTACTCGAAATAGAAAAACAACGATGCGAAAACTTACAAAACAGTGTTAATAAATTAAATTTAACATTAATAGATCAAAAAAATAATCTTGATCAATATCAATTCGAAATTAAGAATTTAAATGCTAAAATCGTTGAAACACAACAATCGGTTAATGAAAAAAATATATTCATTGTTGAACAAAATCACAAATTAAAATTGCTAGAAACTGAAAAATCAGAACTTGTAAAAGAAATCAATGAATTAAATAATAAAAATAATTCATTAATGATTTCACAGACAATAAAAGATAAAACGACCAGCGAACTATCTGAAAAGATACGATCTATAGATAATGATAAAAATAATCTCATACAAGAAGTAAATGAATGTAAACGAGAGCTTGCTGTACTTAGATCAGATTTAGAACAAAAAGAAAAAATGTTAGTAGATGCTAAGTATGAAAACGAAAAAACAATAAACTTATTAACAAGAGAATTCGAAAAACAAATAACAGATGATAAAAGAAAATATGAAATTGATTTACAAAAAGCTCAACACAGCTTTGAAAATCAAATAGAAAATATTAAAAATCAAGCCATCAGTGAAGTTACAAAAGCCAAAAAAAATCATGCAGCTGATTTAGAATCTGTTCAGAATGGATATCAGAAATATCTGTCACAATTGAAAGAAAAACACACGCGTGAATTACAGGAAATCCTATCTGAAAAAGATAAAGCTATCAAAAGCTTAACTTTAAAACTTGAAACTGATAGTGAATTCTATATTAAAAATAATAAGATGATCAGTGATCAACTCAATGCTGAAAAAGAGAAGATAATTTCTGAATTGAATGAAAAATACAACCATGATACTCAAAAAATTATAAACGAATACGAAGATAAAATTTCACAATTAAGATCATTAAATTGCAATGAAATCAACGAACTTAAACAAGAAAAAGCGGCAAAAATTCAAGCTTTAACTGATATGATTGAGCATCAAAGTCAATCAACTTTAAAAGATTACAATGAAAAACTAAACCAAATTACACAACAATACGAACAGTCAATTTTAGTACAAAAAGAGCAATATGAGTCATCATACAATGACATTGTTTTAAAGTATGAAAAGCAAATTAAGTCACTCAAAGAGAACTTTGATGCAACATTAATCAATACTAAATTAGAACTAGAAACTAAGTACCAAGCTGAAAATACTAAGCTAGAATTCGCGTATAAACAAATTTTTCAAGATTCAAAAATAGAAAAAGACTTTTACGAAAAAGAATTAACACAATATAGATCAGAAAATAGTGATTTGAAGAACCAAATCGAAAAACTTGAAATAAAATCAAAGATTTTACAGAAAGAAATCTCTAAGCAAGCTAAATGTAATCTTGAAGTGAGTAAATCAAATACTCATCTACAGTCTGAGCTAAACCAGAAATTAGCGTTACTTCAAACTGAAATTAGTGAAAGAAATGAAAACATAAAATCACTTAATGGAAAAATTATTCAATTATCTATTAATAAAAGAAATTATAGAAAAAAAATAAAAGATTCAGTTAAAAAACTAAATCGCAAAAACAAAGCTAGACAAGCCCAATTTGCTAATTTAGAAAAAGAGTTATCAATTTTAAGAAGAGATTTCTTTAATGAAGTCGAAAAATACAAAAACGATTTCCTTGAAAAAGAAGCTCAGTTAATTCAGAATCATAACCGTAAAATCTCTGATTTGCAAAATGCATATGATTTAGTACGAAACAATTTAAACAGCGAAACAGATCGCTACAACAAAACGATTAGCGAACTAACTGAACAACACAGTTTGGAACTCAACTCAGTTAGACAGAAACTAGAGAGTGAACATAAATACGCTCTTCAAAAAAATGAAAATGAACACATTGCTATCATAGAATCATATAAATCAACTATCGCCGAAATGAAATCTAATCATGCAGTAGAATTAAAAAACACTCAAAGTAAAATCGAGAGCCTTCAAACAGAACGTATCGAAAAACTTGAAGCTGAAATTCTTAAATACAAAAAGCAAACTACTGCATTATCAAATTTACTAATTAATTATCAAAATGAAAAAACTAAAATGTTACAGCAGGTAAATTCTTTAAATATAGAAATTCAAAATTTATCAGCACTAAGCCCTATTCAAAGTTTATTAAAAGTAACTCAATTTGAACTTGATAAAAAAGAACTCGAGCTTAAAAAAATGCCTTCGTCTTCACCAATTCGCTCTAAAATTGAATCACAACTTGAAGATTTATTTAAGCAGAGAAGTTTTTTAACTAATTTGATTGAAGAAACACAATCAGAATTGGAAAAAGCTGAAGATAAAGCTCTTCAGCTTAAACACAAGGCTCGATTAATGGTTTAATTTTTTTGAGGCATTCCATTAGAAGATAATGGCATTTTTTCAAAATTAGAAATTCTATCAACCATTGAATTAATTTTTTTATAAACAAGATCTTTAGCTTTATCAATTTTTTTACGCTGATCTTCAGTTAGTTGTTGTGTTTTGAAAAAAAGACGAACCTCAGTATCTAAAATTTGGATAAATTCTTTTGCTAAGAAATTTAAATTCTGCATATCAGCGACTATCTCATCATAAAAAATATCGCCTTGTTCGACCTCAGTTTTTAATCTATCCATCTCAGAATCGAATTGATCTCTTAAAGGTAACCAATTATTGTAATACTTATCCCAGTATTTACTGACTTTAATTTCTTGTTTAATATTATTACCAAATCGAAATGCTAATATATCGACTTGCTCTTTATATAAATTCATAACTTGATTAAAATAAACTAATTCATCCTTAGCTTTATTTCTAACCGTTTGGTGATACTTTGCAAGTTCTCGATCGTAAGATTTGTCTTTTTGACCATTTAAAAACATATTTTCGACAACTAACTCTTTACCAGGTTCTAATCCTACAGATTTACAATCGTAACAAGTAACAATAAATCTATACTCACCTTTAGGAACACTACGGCTCAATTTTATTGGTTCATAGATTCCGTTTCGACCATTAATTTTGATATTTTTGCTGTAATTAAATGCACCAATCAATGTTGATGGTACACCCTCTATTTTAACGTTTAATTCGATTTTTGAGTGAACATTGCTAACAAATTGAATAAGCATTTGTCCCGCATTTTCAATAATAAAAAATTTTCCTTGAAACCCTAAGTTTTCGAATGATTTTTCAGTTAAAGATTGTACTTGCCTAATTTGGTTTTGATTAAGTAAGTCTAATTGCTTCAATAATTTTTTTTCTGAGAATTTATCTAAAATATACGGAACAACAAATAAGACTAGTATCATTGATACTACTAAAATAGATCTAAATTTGGATTGTATAATCTGTTTTAGTTTTAGACCATTTGTTAATAATGATTGTTGCTGAATTAATGTCGCGAGTTGAGTTTGTCTATTTGTGCTCTGATTAATTTCATTATTTAGTACATCGTTGGTATTTTCAATGAACGAATTTTTAAAACTCCCCTGTTGATTAATTTTGTGAAAAATATTTTTTTCAAAAATTTCTCTTTCTTTCTTAAGCTTTTCATCTTTTCGTCTTTGTATATAATCTGGCTTTAAAAACTCAAGATCTTTAACTTCGTACCAAGATTCATCTTGTTTGTTGAGTATATAATCATCATGATTTATTTTATTTGATAAAAAATATTCGGTTAATTCTGCATCGGTGAATGGTCCATGAAAGTACTCATCCTTTAAAAAACACCATTTTTTGACCAAATGATCTAAATGACTTTCGTTTTGAAGTTCTTGCGATTGATTATCTCGATTTAAATCCATTATTAAATTATAATTAGATTTCTCTTGTTGAAAAGTCCTGTTCTAAATTATAAAGCACTTTTCTTTGCCTTCGTTAGTTTTATAACAACACGACGGTTTTGTGATTGATTTTCTGGTATCGCATTACCTTGTTCGTCACGATTTGGAACTAATGGTCTAGTTTCGCCATAACCGATTGCTGTCATCTTTGATTTTACGAATCCATTTTCAGCAAAAAAATCGAGTACACGACATGCTCTGATACTTGATAATTCAAAATTATTTTTTAAGAATCCTGCACCGACTATTGGAATATCATCAGTGTGTCCTTCAATTACAATGTCCATTTCTGCAGCTTCTTTCTTAAATTCAGGAACTAAAGCTTCAAGCAAGGCTTTAACCCCTGATTTAATTTCGGCGGAACCCATATCAAACAAAGCAGTACCCATAAATGAAATATCTACACCAGATTCATTTGTTTTTATTGAAACCTGTTTTTCTAAACCAGCTTTTTTTAACTGTTCCTTGATGCGATCTGCTACATCTCCATAAGGTCTTTCATACTGCCCCCCAAACTCCTTTGAAACACTTTGTTTTAGAATTTCAAATTCCTCTTGATCGACTGACGAAAAGCTCATAAGAATCACAAAAAAACCAACAAGTAATGTCATCATATCGGCATACGAAACAAGCCAATTGCCTTCGCCTTCTTCTACATGCTCAACATGGTGTTCTACTTGATGATGATGATGTTTGCTTTCTTTCACTTTAGCCTTCTATTTTTTTTTGCCAAACAATGTTCTTTCTGCTTGCGTCAAATAACTTTTTAAATACTCTTCTACAACTTTTGGATGCTCTTTTTGTCGCAATAGTTTCATTCCATCAATTACAATATTTCGCAAAGCTTCATCGTCACGATTAAGAGAGGCTAAATTTTCAGAAATCGGTATTAAGACTAAATTTGAAAGAGTTAGTCCGTAAAATGTTGCAACTAATCCAATTGCCATCGCAGGACCTAAAAGCTTTTGCGCATCTTTACCACCCAGTTGTTGTAACAATGCGATCATACCTAAAGTTGTTCCCATAAGACCAAATGCCGGAGGGAACTTCGAAATTGTTCTAAAAACACCAACTTCTTGATCGTATCTTTTTGTTAAAATAGCAGATCTTTTTGCCATAATTTCATCGAGGAAATCATCAGAAAATCCACCTTGTAGAACCAGCTCAACTGACTCTCTTAGAAATGGAGTTCGTATACTTTTAACCTTATTTTTTAAATAATCTGGATTTTCACGAACACCTTTTGCTAAATCGACAATTTCAGATATAACGATCTCTCTTCGAATGGCATAGTTACCTAAAAATTTATTCCAAAATACTTTTGCAATATGAACATAGAACCTCATCGGAAAACACATCAATGCCGCAGCAGCAGTTCCACCAATCACAATTAAAATCCCATGTGGATCTAAAAATACTATCGGTGTTTTCGTCGATGTGACTATACCAAAAATTAATACGAGTAAAGCTGCAACTACTCCGAGTACTGATGAAATATTCATGTTGAAAAACCTCGCTTTAATTATTTAAAATAAATGTTATTCCAGCTAATAATCCGAATGCACTTAATGAACTTTGTATAAGTCCGGAAGATCCTGGTGTCAGACCAGCCATCAATTCGCCTCGTAAAACAAAATTTGGTGCGAACTGATAATCGACACCAGTCCTAAACCCCATATAAACACCTTCAGCGCTTACTTCAGGAACTAAATCATTCTGACGAGAAATTTGTCCTTTAGCTAATCCAAGTGAGCCCCCTACGTACGGACTTAATTCTTGCATAAGCAATATCGAATTCTGACCAGGTGATTTCACAGTCGATGGTATACTATTTAAATAATAATATTTATACGTACTACCAATAAATGTAACACCCGATGAGTATGGATTTAGTGTCACACCTTGTACCATGTCCAATGCAAGACTCATGTTGTGTCGTAAAATATACTCAGCGAAAAAACTTACAAGAATAGGACCATCACTTCGTTTAACTGTCACATCAACTTCATTAATTTTGGTTGTCGAAGTCAAACCTGTACCACCAAAACCACCCATAGCTCCGACGCGATACTGCGACCAGGAAAGCTCACCTATTAACAAAAAAAGTAATGCTACACTAAGCTGTCTTAAATTTAACAACATTCTCAGACTCACTTGTCGTTGTATTATTGATAAAGACTTCACTTAAATCGATTTCTTTTTGACTAACTATCGCATTCAAAGTTTTTGCAATATCTGAAAGAAGTGCTTCTTTTTCAGTTCTCGACATATTATCGGGCTGATTAAGATCATCAGTTAAAACCTCAGCTGTCATTGGCAAACAAAGTGAAATGATTCGATCTTTCAGTTCAGGTTTAAATCTTAAATACGCAACTAGCTGGTCAGTTCTTAGTTTTTGAATTGCAATAGATAACTTATCGTCGGGCCACTCATGTAAAAATGCAATACTCGCAACCTTACGTTTGAATTCAGCGATTTCTTGAGATTTGACTTTAGGTAACATTTCCATCTCATCAATAATAGACATGGTGCTGAGTATTTTTTGATAAGACATCTCGAGTTGAACATTGTTTGAATTAATGTCACCGCTTAATTGCCCCTTAATATCTTTACTCATATCATTTAATTCATCTGATGGAATTTCTTTAAGCGAAAAAGCATTTTCTAAAATTTGTAACTTTTCATCAGAACTTAATGGTGAAATAAACTTTTTTCTAAGTGTATCTGGTAAGTAAAGAGATACTAGAGTTTTCATTTTCGGATTTTTATCTAAAAGAATCTGACTTACTAATGAAGAATCTGCGTTAGACAAATAACTAAATGGCTGTTCTAATGCGCTTGCTCCTAAATTCAAAACAGTCACAAGATCCCAGTAGACTTTTTCTAAATAATTGCGTTTATCGCTAACTGGCACCTTTGACATGCCCATAAATATTTTAGCAATATCAGAAATAAATTCAGTCGGTATTGGTAATTTACCTAACTCTTTACCCACCGATTCTGCAAAACAAACTAATTTATATTTTCCTTCTTCGCCAGCATTACACCATGCTCGAACAATACTTTCCATTTCACTCGCTAACTTAGGTGTTATCGAATTAATTTTTTGAGTGAATTGTATTTGCTCTTCAATTTGACGTCTTTCTTCATCATTTTTTAAAGCGATTGCACTCGCAGTCACAGAATCTGCGCCTCCTGCACCAAGTCCCTTACCCTCTGTTGTCAATTTTATCTGCTGAGATTCAGAGCCACCTTCTTTGTGATTCGTGACTGAAGCCTTGCCAGTTGTAAATCTCCAAATTAAAACAGCAAGAAAGAACGTCATGGCCATTAACGCGATACCAACTAAATTTTGAAATTGGTTTAACCAATCAAACCATTCTTTGCCTTTTTCTCTTTTGATCGGCAATTCTTTTACAAAAGAGACCTCTGTTTTTACTAAACTGCCAAATTCTGACTTAGCACGATCACTTAACCACTTTTCGACATCTTTTTTGGTTTGCTCGCCCAAATCTTCCCGCAAACCAACCGATATTAATACAGACTTAATTTTTTTTGTTGAAAGTATTGTTAACATGGCGGATTTTTGATCTTCCATTCCGTATTGCTTAATAAGCTTTTCTGAGTCTAAATTACCTAAAATTAAATCAAACGGGGTATCGCTTTCAGCTTCACGATTTGCTAATTCAGAGTCACTGAGATCAGTTAAATCTAATTGTGAACTTAAAGAAAAAGCCTGCTTATCTACGACTGTACTGAGGCTTTGCGAGTATCTTTTGACAAGAATATCTTCTAAAAAAGATTTAGCACCTAGAATTTCAGCTGTTGGAACACTGTTTGTCGTAGATTTTGTATTTGTACTACTATTATTATTTGGAGCCGCACTTAAAACTAAGCTGCAAAAATTAATTATAATCACTACTAAATACAAAAAACGCAAATTAAGCATCATTACTTTTTATCTCCTGTGTTTTCAGTCGATTTAGAGTTTGATGTTGAACTTACATTCCGTAATGGTAACGCAGCTTTTGCAGCAACACCTGGCATAGATCTTAACTTTGCAGCCATTTTTATGGCTTCATCAAGTGTAGGTTCTATTTTAAGCGATTCTTCAAACCAACGTAAACTTTCAGAGTAATTTTTTTGTGCAAAATATATCGACGCACGCATAGTTAATGCTCTCGAAAAATACGGAAATTGTTCAATAACCTTATCAATTTCAATGTGTGCTCGTTCAAATTGGTTTTTAAGAGCAAACTTCTGAGCCAAAAATAGTTGATCAAGAATAGTTTTTGCTAGTCTTAACTCTTTTTGCACAGCCCCTTCTTTTAATTTGACGTCCAACGATGTAACAAGTGTTGTATACTGAGCAGTAGGTAAATTAAATGTTTGTGTTTCAAAACCATTTTTCTCAACAATGACTGTATAGAATTCACCTGGCGATGGCATGTTCTCGACTGCTTTTTTGACATCTTCTGCTGGCATTTCTAGAGGTGTTTTCCCGATTGATTTTTTTTCGCCGCTTTTGGTATCTAAAAAATAAACATTAGCATCTGGAGGCTCACTTTTTACAATAAACTTTGAAGAACATCCAAAAGTCGTGAGTAAAAAAAATGTTGTTAAAAAATGATTTAATTTCATAATTTAAATTATGATTCAGAAGACCTGCAGGTATAAGTCCAGTGACAAAAAGAAAACAATAATCTAGTTGTTTGTCTAATAACTAAGACGTACAATGACAAAACTGTCTATTAAGTTAAACTGTCCTGAAATAAGCGAAAATCGCACACCAAAACGATCACCAGAATTTATAGATAATGGTCCTGACGTTTGCTGAACGATAACCGGTGAAGGTGAAAAACTAAGACTCGACGAAGATATAGCATTAAACGATCCCACGCCAGAATCAAAACCAGAAAATGTTCCTAGTTCAAATAAACCTGATGATGCACCTGATAAAGCATCTTGTGCAGTTAATCTGAAATAAACTGTTGGATTTGTATAATCAGACAAATTAATAAACAATCGTGATTGATCAACGATACTTGTATTTGCTATTGATGAAACATACTGAGCATTTCTTAAAAATATTTCTATCGATGTCAGGTTAACAAGCTCTACCCACAAAGCGGCTTTATAAATATTCAGAGCACCTGTTTCACAATCAGAATAACATTTATAAGCAACTTGATATTTGTTTAAATCTTCTAAAGAAGTAAAATTTAAATCACCATCATTAAATGTTGTATTAACAACGCGAATATCGTTGTTACTAAACTGTGTCGTTGAACTATCTACAATATTCTGATTTGTTGTATTCATTAATCCAATCATTCCAACAGGTCCTGTACTTGCAATAACTGTTTCAAGATCCCAAGAATTAAACTCAGTTAAATTCTTTAAATATGCATAATTTTTTTGATAGATAGATGCTGTATTTATAACCTTCCATGAAGTTCCTTGACCGGACTCAACTGGTGAACCGTAGTCTTGATTGTTGACTGCGTTTTGACTTGTTAGCAAAGGAATATACAACTTCGTTTTTGTCGCATTTGTTTGCGAAACCCATATTTTTGCTGAAAATACTTTAACACTATCTGCGTTTGATGAAGATAAAATTTTAATTCGGTAGCTATCATATGCAGCTAATGACAGATGACCTGAATTTAATCTTGTTGGCTGAGTTGTTAAAGCTGGGACATGAATGCTCGCTACAACAGTCTCAGAAGAGTTAATGAGTTGAATAGTTTGTACTGTTGACTCGAGATTGCTTGTTACGATTTCAAAATTATAACTGATCGTGCCATCATATACTGTGGTATCAATATTAGTCAAAGTGCGATTAAAAGCGGTGTCTATGACATTTGATGAAAGAGGCTGATCGGTTAACTCAATAGCATGCCTTAAATTCATTGTTTTAATCGCTGTAATGACAGATTCATTGGAATTAATTGATATCGAACCATCAGCAAAAACAGCTCGAACAACGTAGTAATAAGTTAGTCCATTTGTAATATTAGAATCAGTGTAATTTAAAGTATTTGTAGATCCTAAAAGTCCATAAGGTCCACCAGAGTTTTGTGAACGTAGCACTCTGTATGATGAAGCTCCCGGTACTGTTACCCAACTTACATTAATATTGGGATTTGAATGTTGAGTATTTATTGACGATGGACCAGAGATTATATTGATGACCACTTCATTTGAATGATCAGACTCTACACCAGAAGGACTTATTGAACGAACTATATAAAAATACTTTTGACCAGCAATTATAGAACTATCAGAAAAACTATTTTGAGTCTGACTAACAGTCGCTAAAGCAGTGCTATAGTTATTTGAAGACGTACTTCTATAAATACGATAGCCTGATATCGCATTTGAACCTGCTTGATCAACAAATGTCCATGACAATTCAACTTGACCTACAGCTGTTGCTTTTACTTGCGCAACGAGATTTTGAGGAACTAAAGGTTTATCAATTGAAACGTCAGCACTCGAAACAGATTGCTGCATTTTAATTCCAGAAGTATGTACTGGAATATAAGAAAACTGATACGTTTTACCGCTAACTGGAGTTGGATCAATATAACTTAAACCCACTATATTAGCTTGTACGATACTAAAGTTGACTCCATCTTCCGATCGAAGCAAGTCATAAGCAGAAGCACCACCAATTGCCGACCAACTAATACTAATCGTAGCAGATGAAGCTTGCACGAGTGGCGCTGATGGCACTGATATTGGTATAAATGAAAACTCCGGCGAAAAGCTAGAAGATTCAATTTCCCCATTCACAGATTTAATGGCGACAAAATAACGTACACCCGGAGTTAACGATGAGAGCACAGATGTCGTTTGTGATGATGTGTATACTCCTGCAGCTGTACCCCAATAAATATTATATGAAGTGGCATTTGGCACGGCTTCCCATGCTATTGTCGCATCAATCGTGCCCGGACCTGAAAAACCAGGGTCAACAAGTTGTGTAAGATAAACACCTGTCGGTGCAAACGGTCTTAAACCTGCAGTAAGACCAGACGAATTTTTTGAAAAAACTGTTAAATTCGGGGACGTAAAAACAGCTGCAATTTTATAATAATAAATTTGCCCACTCACAACACTTGTATCAATAAAACTTGTCGTCCCAGGTGGTAGATTGTTAGCATTCGCTAACACAGAAAAATTAATCGCATCGGATGATCTATAGATTTCAAAATGGTCAACGTTAGAAACAACAGGAATAGTAATTTTAAGACCAGTTAATGTATTAACAACTAGAGGACTAATAGATTGAATACTTGTCGCACGCGTTGTTGCAGATACTGTATTCGAAAAGCAATTAATTGTACAAGATGCAGATGTAACTTTAAAATAATAAGTTTGGTTAAGTGATAAAGACGAAATTGTTGCTGTAGTTTGTGTAGCCGATGCCACTTGCGAATAAACCCCGCCCAGTGATGTACTCATAAATATTCTGTATATCGGATTAACCGGAATGCCTGTTAGCCTACCCCATGCTAAATCAACTGAACCCGCACCAACACCGACCACACTTAAACCAGATACTGCATCAGTCGAAGTTAAACCTATAGAAGCACTCACTTCTGTTGAAAATTGTCCATAAGTACCATCAGCAAATTTAGGGATAACCTTATAAAAATAGGCTTGACCAGTTATAACAGGTGACGAGACTGGATGAGTTGTCGAATGTGTGTAAGTACTCGAAACTGTACTGTCTAATAATGTGAAATTAGATTGCGATTGATTCGATCGATAAATGTCATAAGCGGTTGCACTTGTTACTGAAGACCACGATAAACTGACAGAAGTTGAAGATACGGCTGCCGCAAATGATCCTGCAACACCATAACGATAACTCACCGTGTTTGATTCAGTTAATGCTAATCCTCCCCAAAAAGGAACAACTTTATATGTATTCATAGATCCATTTGTCATAATGGCATCATTATAAAAATTTGTTGTGATAATTGATGGATTAGCAATTTGATATGATCCACCATTAATTGATTTGTAGATGTTAAAATAATTAAAATAGCTTGATGGTGACCAACTTAATATAGGCGTGTTACCACTTGGACTTTGATAAACAGTTAACTGGGAAATCGATTGTCCTGCCGAATCTATACGCGGAACTACTTGAACGACATTAGAGCGCCATCCTTCAGCACCTGAGTTATTGGGTATGGCAATATAATAATAAGTCTGACCGTTAGTTAAACCTGTATCAAGATAATTGAGACCTATATAATTACTTTGAATTTGTACATAGCCTTCATTCTTCCAACCAAAATCGTTTAATCTTGGAGGTAAGGTTGATCGCCAAATTTGATAGCCTGTAGCGACCAAATTAACTGATGTTAAATCTAGATATACTTTCCCATCACCAGGATATGCTACTAAACTCATGTTGTTATTATTAAAAATGACTACTTCATTTGATAAAGTCGAATTAATTGATTGACTGCCACTCCCCCAAACACTTTCAACTGTATAAAATATATTTCGACCATTTGGATAAAGATAAGCAAATTGATCTGGCGAGCAATCATAGTATTCATTTGTAGTAAGTGGTGCACCAAGTGGTACCAATGTACCAAAACCAGAGTTATATCCGCGGCGTATATTAAATTGCGAATAATACTGAGGCCTTGACCACTTCAAATAAACGGCAGGACCTCCACCACAAGCTGGCGATGATTTTATTAAATTAGCTTTTAATTCAGATGGAGCATTCGGAATCCCAAGTGGAACTGCACTGGCTTGGTTTGAAAACAAACTTGTTTCTGCAGCATTAACAGCTGCAACAACATAGTAATAATTTTGAGAGTTAGTTAAATTCAAATCAGTATAACTTAAAGAATAGACTTTATCCTTTATTAATGTGTACGGTCCGCCATCTTGCATCGATCGAAAAATTTTGTAATACAAATTCTGAGTACCTGTTAATGCTGTCCAATTAAGAATAATAGACTGATTTTGCGAAAGTGCAGAAAGTGATATTGGCAAAGATGTCAAAGATGAGTTTACCGTAATTTGAGCTTCTGATGAATTTAAACTGTTACCAGTATTATTGTAGGCGGAAATTACATAATAATATGTTTTACCATTTGAAACATTGTTGTCGACATAAGTGTTGGATGGTAAATCCCAAGCAACAATTGAATAAGGTCCCGAGCTCTTTAATGATCTTTTTACTGCATACTTTGGATTTGGGTTTGCAATTGTGTCAGGTTGCCACTGAACAAGGACTGAACCATTTGCATTTTGTGTCAGCTGCAAACCTTGAGGTCCCAAATTATTATGAATAAATGATCCCTGAATTTGACAAGTTGATTTATTACCAACAATATCTTCAACTTGTGCATATATAGGTGTAGTGGCGTTATTATCAACTGTGAGTTCAATGCCAGCAGTCGTATAATCAGAAGCTGAACCTGATTTAATAAGTTGTGTACATAAATTATCTTTATAAACCTTGACAATATAAGGTGAAAAAATACTAGTCGTTGAGGCAATAGTACCTTTTATATTTGTCTTTCTTGAATACGATGGTGATGCCGGACTAAATGAAACAAGTGTTGGTTTCCCTGGAGATCTGTTTCCGTGCGAGTAATTGAGCAGAAAGGTACAATTACTTTTATTTCCAGCAGCATCGCGAGCTTGCGAGTAAATTGTATTAATAAAGTTAAACTGTACTGAAGCCTCAACACCAGAGCCCGTTATAAAATTTGTAATTGGTCCTGAACCAATTTGATTTAAACAAGTTAGATCATCATAAAAAATAATTGAATTTATCTGGGTCGTTTTCGTTACATCATTTGTTTGTGCTAAACCTTTTATCAATGGTAAATCATTTAAGTTTGTTGGTGATGACGGATTGGAACTCACATAAACAGGAGAAATAGGTGTTTTATTATCATGAATATACTGTGCCAACAAAATACAATCAGAAGTATTACCGAACTTATCTTCAGATTGCGCATAGATGTTCGACCTTGTATTTGCTATTAAACTAACACTTATTCCCTGGGTAATAAAAGCACTACGTGAGGCTGAGCCAAGACGATACGTTATTTCGCAACTCGAATCTGAATACAAGCTAACTTTGGTGATCGATGCGTCTGCTGAACCAAACACAAGTGGTGACGTTGACAAATTGTTAGGTGATGCAGGTAGGAAATTCGCGAAAATAGGATCTGGAGCCAATGCCGTTGAATATTCATAATTTAACATTGAAACACACTCAGAAGTATTGCCTTCAGGATCATCAGCATAAGCATAAATATTTGTTCGATTAATCGAATTTGGAATATTCGTTGTTGTAACCGTAATACCTGTTGTTTGGAATTCATTTGCAGGACCAGAACCAATAGCAAATGTGGCTCCACATGTTTCGTCACTAAAAAAATATATATTACGTGAAGTTGGTGAAGCTACGCCGAACAATTTAGGTTGATGAGTTATGTTATTTGGAGATGTTGGCGTTGTAAAATCCAGTGATGGCGGATCTGGTGGTATAATATTATGCTTATAGTAAGTTAAGAATGTGCAGTTCGATGAATTTCCAGCAGCATCTAAATTCGTAGCATAAATAGAGTTAATTGAGTTCATTTCTAAATTAGCGGTTATACCGACTCCAGTTTCAAAGTCTCCTTTAGCTCCTGATCCAATCAACGATGTTGAAAGACATGTCGGAGAATTGTAAAGTCTGACAGCTGCGGCATCTTGAGAGGCTAATCCAAAAATTTTAGGATAAATTGTTAGCCTCGTGGGTGAGGCCGGATTAGCAGCTAAATACGATGGGCTCTGTGGTGGAATATTGTCATACAAGTACGACGTCATGTAAGCACAGTCCGAAGAAATATTTCTATCGTCAATTGAACGTGCAAATATAGAAATTGTTTGATTAGTTGGAAGCTGCAGACTGATACCAGCATTAGAAATTAAATCTGATGGTGTTCCATACCCTACTTCATTTAAACATGCAGCATCTTTATAAAATTTAATTCCAACAATAGTTGTTCCAGATGTTGTTCCACGAATAGCTGGTGACGAAGTTACATTATTAGGTGATAATGGCGCAATCGAACTAAATATAGGCGCGAGTGGAACATCTGTCGCATGCGTATAATCTGTTAAGTAACGACAAATCGATTTTTCATTACGAGAATCAACGACTTGTGCATAAATTTGTGTTGTTGTACTTAAAGGTAATGTGAGCCTTATACCAGTACTAGCATAAACTGCTGAAGATCCTGACCCTACCAAGTCAGAAGGAGAACATGACGACGATTTATAAAAATTAACTGTCGAGTTAGTGATTGCATGACCAAAAATTAAAGGTAAATTTGTCGTTCTCGACGGACTCTGCGGTGAAGTGTTCGAATAATCGGCAGGTAGAACCGATCCAGGTTCAAACGTATAGTCTGTTAAATACATACATTCGCTGAGTGTATTTGTTGATATATAGATTCGTGTTAAACCTGTCAGTGTTCCAGATGTTGTAATAGTACCTGAAGTTGGTACTTGTGCAAAAAGACCTTCATTCTTAAATGATCTTGCAGAACCAACGCCGACATAAGAATCTTTACAACTTGAGCTTAAATGAATTGTAACTCGATTATCTAATGTTGTGCCCGCAGACGGTAAAGTACCTTTAATATTAATTTTAGCTAAAGTTGCTGTATATTCGACAAGATCAACGCTGATTAACGACACTTTTGCATCAACTTTTTGTTCAATCGTTTCTGCAGGAGGTAAACTACAACTGAAAACAAGTATTTTAACTATAATAATGATTAAAACATTGAAGAACTGCTTCATGTCAATGTCCTAACCAAATTCTAACTGATCGACCAGTCGCATTTGTTGATATAAAATCTATTTTAGAATCTAAGTTTAAATCTGCATGAACGAGTCCACCAATTTGCTGAGCTAAATCTATAGTGACAGGTGATACTGTAAAAAGACCTGACGCATTACTTGGTAATATTGAATAAATGGAAGATGTATTGCTCCAAATAGCAAGATCTAAACGACCATCACCAGTTAAATCTCCTGAAACTAATGCTGTAGGACTATCAATGCCAGCATATTGCACAGACGTGTGAAATGATCCATCACCTTTACCTCGTAATATACTAATTGAACTATCTCCAGCATTGGCCGTAATAATATCTAAATAACTGTCGTTATTCGTATCATGAGCGATCATATACGAAGGATCTGCTCCACCATCGTTAATATCATATCCGACAAAGTTTGATAAAATATAAGTTGAATTTTGTCCACTACCCATGAGTACATTTATTTTGCTATCACCACGCGATAGTGCTACTAAATCAAAAACTGCATCATTGTTGAGATCAGTTACAATCAGACCGACTGGATTAGTCCCAACATTTTTATTAATTCGCGTTGGAAACACGCCAGTACCATTACCATACAAAATTGAAATCGTATTGCTATTGCCATTACTTACAATCAAATCAAGCGAACCATCACGATTGATATCTTTTGCAACAACAAAGTTCGGAGAATTACCAACAGCATACTCTACACCTGTCGCGAAACCTCCATTACCAAGTCCAAGAAAAACTTTAACTGTATTACGATTTGGATTAGCTACGATTATATCATTTAAACCATTAGCACGTAAATCCGCAGAAATCATGTAACTTGAAAGATCTTGCGTATCTAACGTCGCATTGACTAAAGTCAATAGACCATCAGCGTTTCCTCTCATTATGTGAATATGACGATCCGTTGGACTTAAAAGTGCTAAATCAGGTTTTGCATCTCCATCAAAATCAGCACTTACAACTTTAGAAATCGCACCTGTTATATCATTTATTTCAAAATTAAATCCAAAATATGCATCAGAACGACCTGGTATAAACTCAAGCACAGAGTTTTCAGCACCAACAACTAAAATATCTTTAAAGCTATCTGAATTAACAAAATTCATTTCGACAGAGATAGGAACTCCTGCTGTTGCAATTGATGACTGCAGTACAAATGAACCATCGATTTGCCCCCTAAAATAGGACAAGCTATTTTCATCAGAGTTTGAAACTAATAGATCATCTATTGAGTCTTGATTTAAATCTCCAGTTGCTAACGAAGTAACAGATAAACCGACAACTAATGAGTCCAGCGGATAAAAACTACCTGTTGCTGTTCCATCATCGTTAAATAAATTTATTTTACCAGAACCCGTTAATATAGCTAATCCCATACGTCCATTAATCGTCATTGATTTAATAAACATAGGCGATGGATCAAGCGGTAAAGTATTACTTGTGTCAAATGTAACGGCCGAACCCGATACACTGGTCGTGTTAAATAAAAATTGCAATTGATTTGTTACCGAATTGATTACAGCTACATCAAGTTTCGATGTCGAATTAAAGTATCCCGTCACTAAACCATTTGTTCCTTTTCCTGTCTCAATATATTGAGGTGTTGTAGAAAATTGTCCTAAACCATTACCAAATCTAAATGAAATTGCGCCATTGTCAGGTGTTGCTGCCGATAAATAAGTTGAAATTGCCACAGCAATATCGATTTTACTATCTCCATTAAAATCACCCAATGCTAATTGGGTCGGAACACTTTCATCCAAATCGACAGGAATATTTTGGGCCGCACCAAAGTGACCTGCGCCATCACCTACAAAAATTTGCATAATATTAGCAAGTGATGCACCTTGACCAAATGCTGCAGATCCACACAACACCACAAGATCTTTATGGTTGTCACCATTAGTATCAGCTAGAACAACTTGAATTGGATTTAGACAAACAGGTTTTATTTTAACCATATCACTGAATAAACCATTACCTAAACCAATTAAAACACCAAGACTTGGCTCGCCATTATTTATAACTACAGAGTCAACAATTCCATCTTCATCAACATCGCCACTGACGACTTGGAGAGGACTTGTGCTTAGAGGAAATGTTGTTCCGAATTGTGCTTTATTAGCAAAGTTAACATTATAACTAAATTTAAGTTGTGATTGTCCTGTACCAGCAACATCAGGTAATACAGCGTTAATAGGACCAACCTCAATTGTATTTGTTAGTGAATGAATTCCAGACTTAACTTGAATTTGAACCTGACCTAGTAAATCTGTAATTTGAATAGGCGAACCAATTATTGAACCATCACCGATCGTTTGTCTGAAATAAACAGGATACAAAACAATTGGATTTTCAAATTGATCAACAACTTTTGCCGTCAAAGAAACCGGTAAAATAGTATTTGTTGCAACTGTTTGATTATTGCCACTTGGCGAACCATAACTAATGTGATCAACAGCTCCAGCAGTTGTTGCGATATTTAAAATAAATTCAACACCAAGACTGTCTGCAATTTTTATTTTGTCGACGACTCCTGCTAACGGACCTGTTCTATAAATTTTTGTGACTGTGTCGAGACTGCCGCCAGAATTGTTTTCGATTAAAGATAGTGTATATGTACCTGATCCACCAGAAACCGATATTAATTGCTCAGTATCTACAGGAAGCGTTGCACTCTGCGGCGAGACGTTTAAAGAATATCTTTTCCATACAAAATTAGTAAATGCAGAATTCCCTGCTTTATCGGTTTGTGTAACGACGAGATTAAAATCACCATCTACGGCTTTAGGAAGAGTTAAGTTAAACGCACTATTAACACACTTTACAGAACCAGCCCCATCTCCGCTTAGTGAAATTGTTGTCTCAGATTCACAAGTTCCGATTAATGTTAATTCATTATCAGAAGATAAATAAGGATTACTTGTAGGTGACGTAATTACAGGTTTTGAAACTGTCGATTTTCTAATCCATATGACATTAACAGGAAAAGATACACTTCCGTCTGATTGAATTTGCTGTATTGTATAGTAATTAACACTATCGCTTACTTGCGCAACTAAAAATGAGAAAGAGTTATTTTGACAGATCAATGATTGCGTATCATATAAACCTGTTAGACGTATTGAGCTTTCTGATTGACACAGACCTGTGATCGTTAATTGATTTTGATTAGAGTAGTAAACAGACTCTGTCGGAAATGTCACAAGAGGAACAGGAACTATAATGGAAGCAGCTTTTTCAGAAGCTGGATTAATTAAATCGCCTCCAGCAGAACAACTCATAAAATAAAAAGAAAAATAAAAACCGAACATGGTTTTCAAAAAAGTAACAAAAATCTGAGACAACATTTTTTGTTTCAAAAATGCTCCTAAACATTCTAAGTATTTGAATAAGCTCATGATTCTTATCGGCTTTTTGGTCTTTTTCTTTATGCAAATTTGCTTACGATTATCATTCTAGATTTTATTATTTCTTATTTTGATTGTTTCAAAATTAGAAAACCAGCTTAATGGCTGGTTTTCTAATGAGTTACAATCTCGGTAGACTTTAATCAGAAATAGATCACTTTGGAATACGCGTTACTCGGTGAGTATTAACATCAGAAACATAGACAAAGTTGTCATCAACAGACAAGGCTCTCGCGTCATCAAACTCTCCTAATTTAATACCACGTGCCGATGCACCACCTAAACACCAACCTGGCGTTAGACCAGTTGCGCCAGCAGGACAGTCACCGCCAGTGACTGACCATGCAGGATTTGTGTGGATACTTCCTTGCCAGCCAATGACAGCACCGCTTGATTTATTAACTTTCACGATGGCTGACCCTGAATCCCAACCAGATGTCGGATCATTTCGACTTGCAAAATAAATGTGTGTAGAATTAACAGCAAGACCCGTGATTCGCCCTTGCCCAGTCCAAGTCACAACAACAGCTGGATCTGTTGAATAAACCGAACTTCCAGCGGTCAGTGCTGCGCCACTACCGTTATTCCATCTTGTTGAGTAAGCCCCTTGCCAAACACCATTTGCTAACGCGATTTTATCTATGCGGTTATTACAATGATTAGCTATGTATAAACTTGAAGAGTCACTTGCTACTCCGTTTGTAGCAGTTTGTTGTCCGTTTAAATTAGACCAGAATGCAAAACCACCACCACGATCCATACCCGTACCTGAACACTGATTTTTAGCGATTTGCGCAAGACCATTCATACACCAGCCATTAGCCACATTAACGCCGGATTCTGTATTAGTAGCAGTACAACCGATTGTCGGCGGGTTTGTTGTATCAAAGCGTCCAACCCATCCACTAAAAGCACCTGTAGCGGCATCATAACGAACAATACGATTATTCGAATTATCTGCAACATACAAATATCCAGCTTGATATGTTATAGCACCTGGATCTCTAAGCCCCTGCGTCTGCGTAGCAGACCAATTACTCATACCACCTTTACACCAACCAGGCGTGTAAGAACCAATACCAGGTGTAAGTGCCCCATTGGTTGGTGGAGCAGATGTATTCGTACATGTTGTTGGCACAGAAGATATATTACCCCCTGTCCATCCAATATATGCTCCTGATGTCGAAAATTTCAATACACGATGTAATTGATTATCTACAACGTAGAGATTCCCAGCACCATCACCAGTAATTGAAATTGGATACCTCATTAGACCATCCATGTTATTGTTACCCAATACATTAAGGTTTGTTGTGCTCCATAAATTAGGTAATGCCCCTAAGCACCATTTGTTACTAACAATCATTGGTGAAAAAGCCGTGCATCCTGATTCTCCGCCAGTTGGTTTAGTTGTGATACCACCTATCGAACCTACAAGTTGACCTGTAGCTAATTCATACTTTTTTATACGGCCGTTGTTAGCATCAGCTACATATAAATAAGTTCCATCGTTATAAGTACCTTGCGGAGTATAAAACTGATCATCAGCAATACCAAATTTTTGTGCCAAAGTTATGGCATCATTATTCCAACCATTATCGGGTTTTCCATCAAAGCCCATTGAACCAACATATTCTCCCGTATTAATTTTTAGTTTTCGAATTGATGGAACTCTATATTCAGCTACAAGCATGTGGCCTGTGCCATCATCAACGACCGAGAAAACTTCACGGTAAGCGCCTATGTCAAAGCCACCGCGCGATGTTCCGCCCAAGCACCAGCCTGGAGTGTTATCACTTGGATTTAAGCCTGAACAATTACCGTTAAAACTCATAGCATTTTGCATTACACCAGATGGATTAGTATTAACTTTACCCATCCAGCCAACTACTCCACCATTGCTATCAAGTGCCACAAGTCGATTACTAGAAGTATCTGCACCAATTAAATTACCAGATAGTGAATCTTTAAATAAAGCATAGGGCGCCGAATTTATATTTATAAAATCTGGTAAAAATCTTATAAATGCACCGGTATTTTTATTGTACACATTCGCGACACCGCCATTCCACGCATCGAAAACAATGAGATTGTTACCATCAACAAATACAGCTGAACCATTTCCAATTGCACCTTGTCTTGATTCAGTCGTTGTAACGGCACGGTAATATGCTCCGCCTATACACCAACCAGGAGTAACGCTATTTGTCCACGCACCAGGAGTGGTACATCCACCGGCACCACCATCAGCATCACTCAGTGCAGGTTGTGAAGGTGCGCCAGCATGATACTTTCCAATCCAACCACTAAATGCTCCACTAGCTTTAGCAAATCTAAAAATGGCTCCACGCTGGCCAACATAAAGATAGGTGTCGTCTTGAGTGATGGAATTCACCTCGGCCATTGTTCCATCGCCATAACCCCAATCAGAATTACGACTTGTTCGAGGGCCTCCATTATCCCATGGCTTAGCATTAGCACCACCTGAACACCAACCAGGTGTCATTTTGTCAAAACCGAATGAACTACAATTTGCTGGTCCACCAGTCATCACCGCAGTTGTAGGTGCAGTTTGTATATGACCGATCCAACCATCAAAAGCCCCTGTGTTTGCAAAATGCCGAGTAATCGTATTAACGTTATTTAGTACGTAAATATAAGTATCATCAACAACGAGTTGTCGAGGTCCATACGGATTACCGTTAGTTGTTACATCCCAGTTATAAGATATACCTCCGACACACCACCCTGGCAATGTCTGAGCATTGACCGTATTTACACAGCTACTTGCAGAAGGTAAATCTGTGTAAGCTGGATCGCCAGGGATTTTATCTTTCATAGATCCAGTTACAGGTACAGTTGTATTCGCATCATTCATTTTCACAACTTTACCAATCCAACCGATATAACGACCATTGGTGTAATCATATTTTAAAATACGACTTGCACCTTCATCAGCCACATAAAGAAATCTTTTTGTTGGATCGAAAGCCATACCTCGAATAGTTGTTGGCCCATCAACATATGCAGAAGTCGGAGATATGCTTGCTCTAAATGAAAAAGTTTTATTCGCAAAATCATCAAACATTTTTGAAGATCCGCCCAAAAATGCTCTCGCAGCCTTAACTGTCCAAGATAAATTTGCAGATGTTAAAATAGATCCAGCATCCGTTGCGACTAAATTTATTGAACCAGGGTACTGACCTTTAAAGTAAAGATTTTTAGTATTTTCACCAGCATTGAATACAATCGAATTGACTTTTGTTGAACAAGAAGACGTCGTATAAAATGCCCCAGCACCTTCAAAACCAACAGAATAACCAGTCGTTGATAAATTGACCGTGATTGGACTAATGGCATTCGTCACTTGTGGAGTGGCTTGACCATCCATCGTATTTAAGACAAATGGGCCAACACATAATGATGTATCTGCTTGCAACGGAAACAACGACGTCGACAACTGTAATGCCGACGGAGAGACACCTATGTTAATAATATTAGAGTCATTCATTTTTGGTGCAACACTCGCAGAATCGACAATCGAAATAGCCAATGATTCAGCAGCCGTGTCTTTAAAAAATAAGGACATAGATGGTGATCCTGAACTAAATGTGATCGTTGAAGCTGCAGAAATTGCACCAGAGCCTGAACTGCAACTACTTGATGATAAATAAAAGCGTCCTTGTTTGCCAGATAGACCATTGACTTTCAAAATTATATTTTGATTTGGAGTAACAAAGTTACCTAGGCGATCTTTTAATTTAATGGTGTAAGCCGTCGAGCACGCACCAGCAACAACACTTGTTGGACCGGTCAATTCAATATCTGACGGTAAAATTGTTATTGGCTGCGCCCCTGAAAGCGTAGCCATTTGATCAGCTGAAACTGAGTTTAAATCAGTAATATTTAATGACAGAGATTCGGACTTATCACTTTTAATGTAATAACTTATGTTCAAAGAAGGTGCAGCAGTTGTAATTGGTAAATTCAAACTCGACGCATTAACTTCAGTCGTACATGATGAATCATTATAAAGTTTTGCACTAGATCCTAGCCCTGTGATCGCAACTGTAGTAGAAGAAACAGCTATTGGCGCACTTGCACTGTCTGAACCCAAAGGTGTGACAACTATAGCTGACGAACACAATCCCGCAATAACCGATGTTGGCGCTTGCATTCTAATTTGGCTCGGCGTAACGACAAATGTTTTATTGCCTGCTGATAAATTCGTTTCTGAGGCGACTAAGTTTAACACTTCACTTTTGGTATTTGAAATATAAATTGTTTTCGTATTTGTTGAAGTATTGAATGATAATGTGAATGAAGAGCTCACATTTAATGCTCCGCCAGTACACGTATTACTTGTATAAACTTTTGCACTTCCTAGTCCACTTAAAATTATATTTTTAGTTGAAGCAGGCTTTGTTGGGTTTCCTCCAACGTCTTGAATTTGCACAGTAACAGCAGTACTGCACTGACCTGATTTAACTGAATTTGCTCCAGCAATAACTAGTTTTGTTGGTGTACCTGCAGTCACATTAAATGGATTACTTAGAGCTTCAGTTAATGTACCGGAATTAGCGGTTAACTTATATCCATTAGCAGATTTATCAATTAATAAACCCGAAAACGTCGCAGTACCACTGACAGCTGAAACATTAGTTTGCCCAGATAGAGTTGCTCCTACCAAGTTAGATGCTGATGATAAAGCAACAGTGATTGAAGCTGCAGAAGATCTTACAATATTTCCATTCGAATCAAAGACACCAACTTGAAATGTAGACATACCCGCATTTGAATATGTTGGCTGCGATATAAATCCTAATTTGACTGCCGGTCCAGCGGTAAATGGAGCTAAAACAAAAACATCACTTAATCCCGAAGGTGAACTAATTGATAATTTTCTAAATGGAGCAACATCATCAGCAACTAAAGTTGTTATAGATCCAGTAGCCTCACCAGACGTGTTGGTCGCTACCGAAGGCTGTACTAAAGTATCACCTGCTAAAATATTTGAAGCAAATTGCGGTAACACGCCAGATACGGGATTTCCGAACTGATCTTTTAAGGTCATTTTAACTGAGTATGAATCTGATCCGTTCGCGATAAGTGGTGGTGTTCCTGATAATGCTGTTAATGATATTGATGAAAATAACGGACTTACAGGTCCTGCTGCAATCGTGAACTGATTAGATGTAACAGATAAGCTAGCTGCACCATTAGTGAAGCCAGACTTATCTTCTTTTGTCGCAGTTAAAGTCTTAATCCCCATGTCTGCTGTACTTAAACCTGTGAATGTAGCGATACCATTTACAGCATTTAAAAAAACAGTACCAGATACAGAACCTGATGAAATTGTTAAAGTAATTGCTGCATTTGAATCAGGACCTGCTGCTACTGTATTACCATTATCATCTTGAATAGCGACAACAGGTTGCGAACCCCAAACAACACCAGCTTGTCCATTTGTCGGTTGATTAATGAAAACAAGACGTGTTGCCATACCTAATGGAATAAAGGTCACAGTATTTTTATTGTTGTCAACGAATGCTCCAATTTCAAGTCCAACGCGACAAGTGTACTGTGTACCCGCAGTCAAACCTGTCAGTGTAATTTCTGTTTTAGAAACATCTTCTTGCGTAGCTAATAAAGTTTCTGTGATTGCTGTTAATCCAACTTTACAAAACGCTTTTGCGCGATCAGCATTTGAAGGATTATTAATTGTGAGTTTAACTGTTGATCCATCAATAATTTGATAACTGATGACACCAGAATAAGGAATTGCTCCTTTGTTTACAGTATTGTCATCTTCTTTTTGCTTAGCAGTTACTGCTTTCACATTGAACGAATAATACGTACCTGCTACAAGAGGATTGCCATTTGCACCCTTAGTTAAAAAAGTTCCAGACGACGGAATAGGTATAGTCGCAACTAATATTGGATTAAACATATTAGTTGTATCATATATATTATAAGCAACGACCTCAGGATCTGTCGATTCAGTCCAACTCAACTGCAACTTTGAACCTGTAATTGTCTGCACCGTTTCAAGTCCTTTAAACCCAAGTGTACGTGTCACACCAATTGAATCTTTTAAACTTTGATCTAAACTTTGATTTTCAGGTAAACATCCAGTTAAAATAGCAATAAGAAAAAAACCAGATAAAAAATGAAGTCGTCTCAAAATATTGAGCCAAATCATGGTTTTCATTTAAGTCCTCCAAAGACCAATGTTATTTACAAGAAGTAAATAAACAAAAGTTACACAAATAGCATTCCCATGTATTGTTTCGGTCCGAAGTTAAAGAACCTTTAAAAAAATTAAGATTTGTCTAATCTCAAAAAGTGACGTCGCATAAAGATACGCATTTAGAACGAAGTTCATAAATAAATCTCTTTTTAAAACAAAATAAAAAATTCATTATTTTTAGCTTTAGTGTCAGCAATTATTTTAAAAATTTAGTTTTTATTTTTTGAAAAAATATTTTTGATTCGTCTAAACCCAAAAATAAAGTTAATGGAAAATAAATAAGAGCAAACACGATCAATATCATTGCACATTTTATAAAGACGACCTCTAGGTTGATATAATCTTTAATCAAATAAGCAACTAAGCCACTAATTAACGATGCTCCCCATAATTGAACATTAATTTTAATATTTAAACCAGTCAGACCAATGAGTTGATTAAGCTTTCGTCGCAATAAATAAAATTCGATCCATCCAGCAAAGCCTGACGAAGCCGTTAAAAAAGCAGTACCCCACTTTAAATCAACTGATAGTAAGACTGGTAATTTCAATGCAGCGATGTATCCAAAACCAGTTGTTAAAAAAACTCTAATCATAGAGTACTTAAGTGGTGTCTTCGTATCTCTTAATGAATAAAATGCCGAGGAATACAACCTTCCTAAAGTTGATGCCAGCAGTCCAATCGCAGAGCCGCCCAAAACCATCCAAACATAGCTCGATGTTTGTTCATCAAATTGACCAGTTTGGAATAATAAGCTGGCAATCACATCGCCAAGTAATAAAAATCCTGCGACAGTCGGAATAACAAAAAAAGCAATTTTTCGAGAGGAATCATTAATTCTTTTCTGAAGCCTTTGACTAAAATCAGGATCACCAAATGATTTGGACATTGTTGGTAGTTCGGCTGCTGAAACAGACATACCGAATAAACTAATCGGCAGCATATAGATAGCTTGTGTGTATCCTAAAACTGCAACCGCTCCAGACGGTAAATAGCTGGCTAAAATACTATCAATATATGCACTCAGCTGTACGACCCCACGACTGAAAACAACCGGAACAAAATTCTTTAAAATTTCTCGTATGGAATTTAATTTAATATTCAAATTAAGTTTTAAATAAGTAATCA
This sequence comes from Pseudobdellovibrio sp., assembly GCA_046293015.1. Taxonomy (GTDB): domain Bacteria; phylum Bdellovibrionota; class Bdellovibrionia; order Bdellovibrionales; family Bdellovibrionaceae; genus Pseudobdellovibrio. The sequence continues at coordinate 18,285 of JBKBPU010000011.1, read as the reverse complement.
GTTTCAATGATGATGGCAACTGAACCAAAAATTGCAATAAACTACCTAAAACCAACCCCCACGAAGCATAGATAGCTAATTGATTGAGATTTGTCTCGTGTCGAAATAATATAAGCGCAATAATCACTGAAATATTTGAAACTACAGGAGCCACATAAGAAAGAAAAAAGCGTCCATGACTATTTAAGATCCCTAAACACCACGCAGATAAAACAAGTAAACCAGTACCAGGAAATATTATTCGCACCAAACTAATCGTAAGTAACTTTCTTTCTAGATCAAATCCAGGAGCAACTATCTCAATAAATTGCGGAGTTAACCAAACACCAAAAATGACTATGAACGAAACAATAATGGCCAACAACGCTAATATAGCACCTGCAACTTGTCCGGCTTCTTCTTTTTTATCTTTTGCAATTAAATTAGCATAAACTGGTATAAAAGAGGCTGATAAAACACCCTCACCTAATAAATTTTGCGGAAAATTAGGTATCTTGAGTGCGGCATAAAATGCATCACCAGCCGCAGAATCCCCGAGAAAATGCGCCAAAGCTCGCATACGTACAAGTCCCATAATACGGCTCAAAAAAATGCCAACTGCTACTTGTATTGCACCGCCTAATCGAAATTTACTTCTTAGGTCAGATTTATGACTTAAATTATTATTCTGCGTGGTATTTAAATGATCCTGATCAGACATAAGATTATCATAGCGAAGAATCATAAAAAGAGTAGAACTTTTATCGTCAAATTTTTCAGGTATGAATATATGTGTTTGAATATATACACTCAGTTTATTATGTATTAGACTAGGTTGCGTATGAAGCTATCGACAGTTCTCAAAACTCATGAAGAAACCACGTCCTCAATCTCGCTTAAAGACAATTTGGGTGATGGTTATTTATTGCAAAACAATAAAGTTTATAAATTAGTTCGAGACAATCTAATTCATCATAATTTTAAATTTACTAATCACCCGCCGGCTGAATACTTATCTTTCCCGATGGCACAATTAGAAAATATTTTACTATCAAAAAAAATACCTTATATCGATAATGTTTCACCGCTGCAAAAAGTTATTTCTAAAACAAACAATCTCGAATGGCACCACGTTGTCGACAATCTTAAACCAAATTATTTATTTCATGAGTCATGCCATGCTGTTGCACGGTCTTTACGTCCAAGCATGCAACTCTCTTCTAATGAAAATATAATCACAATGTTTCTTGAAGAATCATTTGCTAATACGTGTGAACTTCTTGCTATTTCTTATGCACAGGACTCTCTTCACAAAAATTTTCTAGAAATGAATTCATACTGCACTTTATTTGAATCAAGATCTGCTTTAAATAAGAATATTCATTCTAACGGATTTAAAAATATGTTTAGTATTATATTGATAAGCTATTTACATAGCAATTTTCTACGTGAAAAAATTAATGAACGAGAACTTAAGAGTATAATTGATTTTTGTGAGATTAAACAGATATCTGATCTCAAAAATCTCAGGAACGTTGTTCACTACGTTTTTGAGCTCAATCCAAATTTTCGCTATATAACAGCAGATTTTTATTTACGATTAAATGGCTTCACTCAGCCCGTAGAACAAACTTTAAATTTTGACTTCATGCAAAACTTATCAGAGAGTGTCAGCCTGAGAGAGCACTTTATAAAGTTAAGTGAGTTATTTAATTGATTGCTCGCTATGCTCTCGACAAATTAAGTTAACATCTGTGGAACTTAGATTTTCATCAGTAAGGCCGCATTTATATTTATGCTGATCAATTGCTATATTATATTTACATGTAAAACAAATCCCAAAAGTCTTAAGTTGATTTAGGCGTTGATAATGACTTAATAAATTTTTTAACTGTTGAATTTGCTCTTTTGTCTCCCCTTGAAACTCAATCTTTTGTTGAAACTTACGAGATATTTGTAAACCTTTTGACGTTAATTCAATATGATAAACACGCTTATCTTTTTTATCTTGAATACGCTTAATCAATCCAACATCTTCTAAATGATTTATACTTTGCGATAAACTGCCCTTAGTCTGACCTAAATATTCTGACAGTGCTTGCGCCGTATCTGAGTACCGATTACATAAAGAAAGATATTGAATGATTTCAACTTGTACCATTTGTAACGTGTTTTCTTGTGCAAAGTGACGCATAAGTGTTTTATGCGCAGACACAAGCCTATCAATGTAGATATTCATCATTTCCATACTTATATATAGTATAGCATCTAAACCTTATTGACAAGCTTAATTTAACATGAGATCACCTTAATATAGTTACGTTTCTAAACTATATTAAGGTGAGGTTAAAATGTATAACGACAATAAAATTGATAAAATAATTACATCGAAATGGCTTAACGCTGATGCTAATTTTTCTTTAACAAATCAAAGCCTTGGAAAAATAACTGCTGTTCATGCATTTCAAATGCTTTGCCCAGGTTGCGTCTTACATGGCATACCTCAAGCACAAAAAATTCACTCTTTATTTAGTGAAAATGTTGTTCAAGTCATTGGACTACACACGGTTTTCGAACATCACGAAGCCATGCAAGAAGTTTCACTCAAAGCATTTTTGAGTGAATTTAGAGTGACTTTCCCTGTCGGGATCGATCAACCACAACCTACCAATAGAATACCTTTAACTATGGATAGATTTAATCTGCAGGGCACGCCTTCATGGTTAATATTCGACCCAGAAGGCTATTTAGTTTTTCATCACTTTGGAATCCTCGATGACATGCATTTAGGATCTGAAATATCAAAATTAATTTACAAACACTTGAATTACGATCAAGTGATTTACAAAACAAAGGAGTAAAAATGACAACCAAAACAATAACTAGAGTCATCACCACATTGGTACTGATGCCACAACTCATGTTCGCTGGAGAAATTAAGTCGCAAAAGAAAAAAACTACTCATGCTGCATTCGATATAATTAGAACAGCAATCACAACCGAAGGCAATATTGCCAAATTTGAAATTGAAGTATCAGGAAAAGCCGGATCAGAAAAACCTAAAAAAAATGGCAAGTTTGCTGGTGCAAAAGTATTCTCGTATGTTTGGCCAACATCAATCGACCCATCTGAAGTCGGATTTGAAACTAAATCCGGTATTTTAGCTTTAGCAGTGACTATACATCCTGATTTTAACGACACACCACTATTTGAAAATGATGGTTCAAAGTGGCACACACACTGGGTTGTCTTAACTCCGGATGAAGCTTGTGGAAGCAAAGGAATGAAAGTTAAAGATATACCCGACGGCGTAAAACCCAAACTTCCAAAAACATGGCCAGGAGTCCCCCTGTACATAGATAGTCCAGGATACCACCCTCAATTCTCTCAAAAAACAGTGTCAGTAAAAGTTCCATTTGACAACATTGCAGCTGTTGAAAGCGCAAAATTTGACGGAGTGACATCAGGATTACGTATCAACGAATCTGTTCATGCACCACTGCTGTGCATTGAAAATATCTTCAAAGTAGCTTCAGGTGATCTAAGTTTACCTGGTAAAGTTAAGAATTAAACTCACCGTATCATTACGGTTCACTAATTATATTTTTGAACCGTAATAAATTATTTGTCACATTTATATAATCACAGCCCTAGTACGTTATAAGTCAAACAATATAACAACTGAGGGACTCATGAAAAATACCAACAAAATACTCATCTCTGCCTTTATTTTATTCACAACATTACAAGCCTTTTCACACGGCGAAGATAAGCCTGGTCCTCATGGGGGCTACATAAGAATGCCTGGGGCTTTTCACACAGAAGTCGTTCCTGAAAAAAACGGATATCGCATTTACCTGCTTGATATTGAATGGAAAAATCCCACAACTAAAAACTCAAATCTTAAAGCATCTATTAAAACTCAACAGAAAACATTAGAATTAGATTGTAAATCTGAAAGAAACTCATATTTTTGTAAATCTCAAATTATAACTGAACCGGCACAACTTATTCTCAACGCTCAACGCAAAACACAAAAAGGATCTCCGGCAACATACGACTTACCGCTCAGATTCACAACAACAACACAGCAACAAAATAATCATCAAAATATGGATCACTCCAACCACCACTAAAGATCGGAATTTTCGATGCTAGATAGAATTATTGCTTTCTCGTTAACTCACAGACTTTTTACAATCGTCATTGGACTTATTATGACTGTCGTAGGTACTATGACAGCTCTTAAAATGCCAATTGATGTCTTTCCTGATCTCAACAGACCGACAGTTAACATCATGACGGAAGGTCATGGACTAGCACCCGAAGAAGTTGAAACGCTAATTACAATACCAATTGAAAATGTATTAAACGGTTTACCTGGCGTTGAACGCGTTCGTTCAACGTCAGGCGTTGGCTTATCAATTATTTATGTCGAATTTGTGTGGAATTCTGATGTTTATCGTAATCGACAGCTTGTATCTGAAAAGTTGCAACTTATAAAAGAAAGACTACCGGCTAAGGTTACTCCTGTCATGGGACCGATTTCATCCATTATGGGAGAAATTCAACTTGTGGGATTATCAACAGATGGGCAAATCGATCCTATTAATTTAAGAACGTTTGCCGATTGGACAATTCGTCCAAGACTTATGGCAATACCTGGTGTATCTCAAGTTGTTTCAATTGGAGGTGGTGTTAAACAATATCAAGTTCTACTCTCCGCTGAAAAAATCCAAAATAAGCAATTAGTGCTTGAAGAAATCGAAAATCATCTAGCATCAATGAGTACAAATTCTACTGGTGGTTTTATTGATATTAATAAACGCGAGTATCTTATTAGAAACATTGGTACAATTAAATCAGAGTCCGAAATATTAAACTCTGTAATTGGTCAGCACTTAGGACGACCAGTTTTTGTTAAAGATATAGCTGAAGTTAAAACTGGCTCACAAGTTAAACGCGGTGATAGCAGTGTTAATGGCAAACCAGCCGTTATTTTAAGTATTCAAAAACAACCTGGCGCTAATACAGTTGATCTTACCCGTCAAATTGATAAAGTTCTCGCTGAACTAAATAAAGAACTTCCAAAAGGTGCAAAGCTACACACAGAGCTTTTCAAACAATCAATTTTTATTGAAAATTCAATACAAAATGTCAAAGAAGCTTTGAGAGATGGTACACTTCTAGTCTTTCTGGTTTTATTTATTTTTTTAATGAATTATCGAACAACACTGATCACATTGACAGCTATTCCACTATCATTTCTAATGACAACTCTCGTTTTTCAAATGCTTGGCTTAACAGTTAACACAATGACACTTGGTGGTCTTGCAATAGCCATTGGAGAACTTGTTGATGACGCAATTGTTGATGTTGAAAATGTATTTAGACGTCTACGTGAAAATAAGCTTAAAAACAATCCTGAACCAATATTGCAAGTCATTTACAATGCATCGAGCGAAGTTAGAAATTCAATAGTCTTTGCTACTATAATAGTTGTCTTAGTTTTTATTCCACTTTTTTACTTAAGTGGTATTGAAGGCAAGCTTTTTATTCCACTTGGTTTGGCATATATTATTTCACTTATTTCCTCACTTATAATATCATTAACAATCACACCTGTTCTTTGTTCGTATTTACTCAAAGATAAACATCTAAACGCACATAATGAAGGTACACTTGTTACTAAGCTTAAAGCCATTGATCGTAAAATATTAAATATTGTTTTAAACCATCCTAAAATTGTTATCTCATCAACTGTATTTTTATTCATCATATCTGTAGCGCTTGTACCTTTTATGGGAAAAGATTTCTTGCCTCAATTCAATGAAGGAACAGCTACAGTTAATGTGATTACCCAACCCGGCATTTCACTTGAAGAATCTAACGCTAAAGGACAACAAGCTGAAATTTTAATTTTAAGTGTTCCAGAAGTTAAGTCTGTAGCAAGACGAACAGGTCGTGCTGAGCTAGACGAACATGCCGAAGGAGTTCACTACTCTGAAATCGATGTGGATTTCAAAAATGAGGGTCGCCCGCGTGATCTTGTTTTAAACGATATTCGAAAAAATCTTGATAGCTTAGATGAAGTATACACTAGTATTGGCCAACCAATCTCCCATCGACTTGATCACTTACTATCTGGAGTGCGGGCTCAAATCGCTATTAAAGTTTTTGGACCAGATTTGAAAACTTTAAGAGCTAAAGCTGCTGAGATCAAAAATGCTATAACAAATGTAAAAGGTTTAGTTGATCTACAAGTAGAACAACAAGTTTTAATACCTCAAATTAAAATTCAAATTTTACGTGAAGATGCTGGTCAATACGGACTTGCAACAGGCGAAATTATAAAACTATTAGAAAAGGCTCTCAATGGTGAGATCATTGGGCAAACGATAGAGCAACAAAAGACATTTAATATCTACATGCAATTCGATGAAAAATCTCGAAAGAGCTTAGATACGATCAAAAAAATTCAACTTAAGGTTATGCCAGATGGCCAAAAAATAACTTTAGAGAAAATTGCAGATATCTATGAAGCCGAAGGCCCTAATCAAATCAATAGAGAAAATACTCAAAGACGAATAATCGTTTCAGCAAACACACATGGACGAGATTTGAATTCAATAGTTAAAGAGATCAATGCTCAAATTAAAAATATAAAACTCCCTGAAGGATATGCAGTGCAGATTGGTGGGCAATTCGAAAGTCAACAGGCTGCAAGTAGATTAATTTTAATTCTGGGACTATTATCATTGATTGGCATATTTGTTGTTTTATATTCACATTTTAAATCAATGTTTATCGCAATACAAATTATGCTTAACATCCCACTTGCACTTATTGGTAGCTTGATCGCAATATTCATGACTAGTAAAACTTTTTCGATTGCAACTCTCGTTGCTTTGATCACACTTTGCGGAATTGCTAGTCGCAATGGAATAATGATGATTTCGCACTACCTACACTTAATGAAATATGAAAATGAATACTTTTCTAAAGAAATGGTTATACGTGGATCAATCGAAAGATTAGTCCCAGTTCTCATGACATCATTAACGGCAATTCTTGGACTACTACCACTCGTATTCGCAGAAAACCAGCCAGGTAAAGAAATATTGCATCCTGTAGCAATCGTTATCGTTGGGGGCCTTATAAGTTCGACTTTATTGGATATGATAGTCACTCCAACAATATTCTATAATTATGGTCAAAAATCTGCACTCAAAAATATTAATTTTAAAGAAAGTGAAATCAAACTCAACAAAAAGGAAACCATATGAAAAAATGCACTATTAAAATTCTAGTTTTATTATTAATTACGAGTATGGGGGCAAACGTTTTATCTCATGAGGGCCACAATAAACTACCAGGCTCAATTATAGCACCACATGGTGGACAAATCAAAGGAACAGATGATTTATACATTGAACTCATTCACAATTCTGACAATGTTCAGATTTATATAACCGATCACGATTTTAAACCCATACTATTAAACGATATCAAAATAGAGGGCTTGATAAAATATCCTAAACAAATGAAAAGTGAAAAGATAAATTTTACGACGAATCAAGCAAAATATTTTGATGCAAAAATAAACTCAAAAGGTTCACATCGTTATACTCTAGAAATAAAAACTAAATACAAAAATAAAACAGACACTATTAACTACAATTTAGAGCCACAAGACTAATTAATAATAAATTTGGATATTCTTATGCATATAAAATATAAAATAATGTTAGTATTCATTTTTTTTCAGTTGAATTTTATTCTGAACTTCAAACTTCAGGCACGCGAAAACAAAATCTCGTTACCCGAACTAATTAAACTTGCACAAAATAACAGCCTAGAAATTGAAAAAACTAGAGAACATTTGAAAGTACTCAAATATAAAAAAGATAGTCTATATGGACATTACTTACCGAAACTATCTCTTGAAAGTGTTTTGCAAGAAACGCAATATGAAAATCAAAAAGAATTTTCTAATGCATTTTTTGGAAAAATTGACTGGAATTTGTACGCTGGCGGAATAGATAGTAATTCGATTGACAAAACAAACATAGAAATTAATTTTTACGAGCAAAAAATAATCCATCAAAATAATCGAATTAAAAATCATGTTTCTCAAATTTATATTGAAATTCTCTATTTAAAAACTGTAGAAAGTTTGTATAAACAAGCCATTGAAGACAACAATAAACAAAAGCAAATTGCAAATTCTCAAAAAAGGTCTGGCTTAATTACGGAAACCGACACACTTGAATTTATTTTAAGATCATCAATATTAGATTCTGATTTGATATTATTACAACAACAATTAAAGCAAAAAATACAAGAACTCACTTTTATTGTTTTTCAAACAAATCAAAACCATATTGATTTCAAATTTAATCAATTGTCGCGCATTGCAACTTCAATGAATCGCGAGGAACTCGTTGCTAAACTGCAAAAATTTAATCAGATCACGTCAGAATCTCGATTACAAGAAACACTTGTCGAATTTGAAAAAAGAGATATCAAGGCCTCATTTCATCCCAAAGTCAATCTAGAGGCAATTTACGGTCAACTTCCAGTTGATCGTGATCAAAACCAAACAAAAAACAATTACGAATTATCACTTAAAATTACAATACCACTTTTTTCTGGATTTTCAGACTATAATTTAACTCGAAGCTTGTTTTATCAACAAAAAACTCTGATTAATGATTCACAATCAGAAATATTTCAATCTTTTGAAACACTTGATAAACTAATAAATGAAATCAATTATTTGAATTCAAGAATTGATCTTGAAGAAAAAAATATAGAACTCACAAAAAAATACTTGCGACTGACCAAGCAAGAGTATCTTCGAGGCACAAAAAGTTCATCAGACATAATATCTTCAGCAGAACGAGCTTTAAATGCTCAAGTAAAGTACTTTGAGATTATTCGCGATTTAATTATAACTGATTTAAAAATTAAAGATCTCATTGGAGATTAAAGTATATTTATAAATACTTAACTTATTTATCTTCCTCGTGATAATTTAATTTGCTTACGTAAAATGGAAGAACCATAATCCATTAACATGACTACAAAAAGCATCAAGAGTAAAACCAATCCTGCATTTTGAAATTGTCGCCATTCAATAAAATACATTAATTGTTGGCCAATCCCGCCTGCTCCAACTAAACCTAAGACACTTGCTCCGCGAAAGTTATATTCAAACATAAAGAAAAAATTTGAAACTAAAACTGGATAAGCTGCAGGTCTAATAGCATACCAAAAAGATTGGAATCGGTTTGCTTTTAACTGTCTTAAAGCTAAGTAATTTTTTTGATCTATATCTTCAATAGACTCGTAATTTAATTTTGCTGCATATCCTACAGTGTAAACAGCAAGAGCTAGAATCCCGCTAATCGATCCTAAACCTGACGCAGCTACAAAAATAATAGCCCATATAAGTGAAGGCACTGTTCGCAGAGTCATTAAAATAAAACGCATAGGCGTTGAAACAAAATCTTTAAATAAATTATTCAAACTTAAAATTGAAATTGGCACTGATAACAGAAAACCTAACAATGTTCCCCAAAATGCCATAGCTAAAGTTTCGGCAATCAAGTTAAAACCAGATAACCAGTCAAAGGACTTCCATGCATCGATTGATAGTGGCAAAAACGATTTCAGTGTTTTGTAGAATAATTCAAAAAATGATGTACCATTAAAACCATTTGTATTCAAAAAGTAAAATGAAAATACAAAAAGACTACTAAATAAAGCCATCCACCAACGTGATAAATACTGAGGCGACTTTACTTTTGTAACATTAGATTCTAGATGAATAACTTTGCTGAACTCAGTCTCTGGTATTTTGTGATCATGCTGAGAAAGCACAAAAGCGAATTGGTATTTCGACTGTAAGTTTTTGATTAGATCAAAAATGGCTAAAGCAGTTTTTTTATCAAGTTGATTGAAGCCCTCGTCTGCTAAAAGAATTTTTGGTTGCGACATTAAAGCTCTTGCTATGCAAACACGTTGTTTCTGGCCGCCTGATAAAAAGGCTACTTTTTGATGAATATATTCGCCAAGTCCAACTTCTGCGAGCAATTGAATGGCCTGCTGACGATATTCATGATCAAAACGAACCTGGTAAATTTTTAACTTGTATAAAGCCCCTGCGAGAACATTATCTAATACAGTTAATTCTGAAATTAATCGAAAATCTTGGTAAATAAGAGCAGCATCAGATCTGTTTAATATATTTGTCTCACGAGAAAACAAAGAACCTTCGATCATTCGAAGTAAAGTTGTTTTACCTGAACCTGACGACCCTGTTAATAAAACTCGATCAAATGGTCGTAAAATAAAATGATCGAGTTTTAAAACCGGATGACTTTCCAGATTATAACCATAAATCAAGGGCTTTGCTTCAAATAAAACAACTTCGGACATGCTGTCTTTTTATCTTATTTTACAAACTCTTGTACACTTAAATCGGTTCTCTTAAGAGCTTGTAAAGTTTTTTCAGTGTGATTTTTAGTCCCAGGTGAAAACTCTGCGGCTCCATAAACACTTGATAAGAGTTCTGGATTATTTGTTGATAGATCAAGAAGTGCCTTTTGAATTTTTTTTCTCATAACAGGATCTAAGGATTTAGAAACGGCGATAAGATGTGTTGGAACACCTTGTGTTCGATCTAAAACCTTCAAATGCGACCTTTGCTCAGCATTTAAGTAAAGATCAGCCTTAGCACCTTCAATAGCATAATCAGAGACTGCAGCAACGTCAGCTTGACCGTTAACAACAGCCATTAAAGCTTTGTCATATCCCCCAGCATAGATAACTTGCGAAAAAAATGACTTAATGTCCTCTGGCTTCGCTATAAGCTTATCGTCTAACAGTCTTTTAAACGGAAATAAATATCCAGATGTTGAAGTTTGCGAAGAAAAAGCAATACGTTGACCTTTAAGATCTTTCAAACTTTTAATTTTAGAATCTTTAGCAACAACAAAAACTGAATTATACCATGTTTTACCTTGACGCTTTTCAACTAAAATCACTTCAAGATCAGCCTCTTTAGAAGCTAAAATAAATGGCAACGAATCCATATAGGCGACTTGAATTTTTTTAGAAATGAGACCTTGAGCAGTCGCGCCGTACGAAGTCGGTATTAATACGTTCACCGTCTGTCCGAGTTCTTTCGTAAGCTGCTCGCTGATTTTTTCAGTAGCTTTTTTTAGGTCTTCAGGATTTTTTTGTTTTTGGAATGAAAAGACGATTTCAGATTTGTTACTGCTGTTATCTTCCGATTGAGCATATACTCCATTAGCAGAAAAAATATGCGATATTGCAACTGTGAAAACAATGACTATATCTTTACTTACTTTAAATTTAAACATAACTCTAATACTCCTTAACTGCAGACTTTATATGAGAAAGGCAGTACATAGAACAACTCATTTAGTCTGTATAGTTCGCAATGAAAAGTGAATGAAAAACAAATGAAAACTAAATGATAATTGTCATCATTTGACTTTCAAAATGTCTCTTCAACTTGTAATTACAACAAGAATCTAATATTAAAAATCGTGGACTTTAACTTTTTAGAATCTAGATTAAAAGAAGAATTTTCAGATCTTATCGACCGTTTTTTTATACCGATCGATGATCCTACTTCGAGATTATTCTATCTAAATATTGTGATTGCAGTTCTATTTATAATACTTTGGACTTTTTTTATCTGTAAAGAGAATTTATTCTATTCAGTTAAAAAAATCATATTCAATCATAAGTATTGGTGGAATCAATCTACGCGTACAGACTACAAAATATATTTTATGAATGCTTTATTGAAAGCAATAATTTTAATTCCTCTATTTGATCTTAGTTTTACAATTGCACGCCAAATAATAATTCTCTTCAGCAACATCTATGTCATTGAAGATTCAATCGAGTCAAACTGGATTAATTTAACACTATTTAGTATTTGTTACTTTGTTTATGATGATTTTTTGCGTTTTATTCATCATCTCTTAATGCACAAATATTCGTTCTTATGGCAATTTCATAAAACTCATCATTCAGCAAGAATATTGACCCCGATAACATTGTACCGAACACATCCGATCGAAGTTATTTTAGCGATTCTAAGAAACAGTCTTTCGTTAGGTTTAACAACAGGTGTTTTTGTCTATTTATTTCAATCGCAACTTACAGTTATAACTATTTTTGGAACACACTTTATGGGATTTATTTTTAACTTTCTAGGCAGTAATCTTCGGCACTCGCACATACCAATTTCATTCGGAAAAATTGAATATATTTTCATTAGTCCGTTTCAACACCAAATTCACCATTCGACCCATCCGGAACATCATAATTCAAACTTCGGAGTATCACTTTCTATATGGGATCAAATAAATGGTAGTTTTATTCTTTCACAAAAGATTAAAAATAAAAAACTAAGATTCGGTCTTTAATCTATTTAAAATAACTTGTCAGAACAATTATCAATAAATTTTCAATTCAGTTTCAACATATTTGCAAATTCACAACGCGTATAAATTAAAATTGAATTTTACAGTTATTAAAATTAAGAAATCCAAACATTTAAAAGGAGTTTCTATGAAAATTATAAGTACATTGATAACTGCGTTATTATTGTCACTAATATCAAAAGCAGATATTAATTTATACACTGATCGCCCGACAGCTCGTTTACAGCCTATCGTTGATGAATTCACAGCTTTAACAGGTGAAAAAGTTAACATAGTGGAGCTGGCCTACCCACAATTAAAAGCAAAATTAGAAGCTGAAGGAGAACAATCACCAGCTGATTTAATTTTTGTAAAAGATTTAGTTTATCTTAATGAATTAAGTCAACTTCGATGGCTAAAACCAATAATCAATCCAAATTTAAAGTCAGTAGTTCCTCAAGGTCTCATTCATTCATCGCAAGATTGGATAGCTGTTTCTTTTCGTGCTCGTACAATTGTATACAATCCAAACAGCGTTGAAGCTCATTCACTTCAAGACTATTCTGACTTGGCTAAGCCTGAATGGAACGGTCGAGTGTGTTTAAGATCAGGTTCACATCCGTATAATACAGCACTTATTTCAAGTTTTATTCATAATTATGGATATGAAATGACAAAAGATTTTCTAAGTAAAATTATAAATAATTTAGCAGCAGCACCTTTGAATGGCGATACAGCAGTCATTAATGCAATTGCAAATGGGCAATGCGATATCGGCATAGTGAATCATTATTATTTAGCACCACTTGTAGAAGCTAATCCTGCATTTCCAGTCAAAGTTCAATTTGTGAATCAGAAAACAACAGGAACTCATATAAATGGAACAGGTATTGGAATTTATAGAAAATCAAAAAATACTGTTCAAGCAGAAAAATTCATTGAATTTTTACTAACAGATAAAATTCAACAACAGTTTTCAGCTGCACACTACAACTATCCAGCAAAAGTAAATTTGATTCCAACATCACTCATTAGCAACTGGGGACAATTCAAAGCTGATTCTGTTTCATGGGAAGCTCTGGATCAACATTTAAATGCTACAAAAACACTTATCAATGAAATTAATTATAAATAATAATCAAAATTATTTTTTAATTTCAGCAGCGCTGCATGTAACTATTGCAGTGCTGCTTTTGTTATTGAACGAAAAAAAATCTGTAATTCCTCATTATATTGATTTTACAGTATCCATACCAAAGCATTCAACTCAATCAATAGTTGATCATAAAAATATTAATCTCAAAAGAGCTAAATCAATATACTTTAATTCGAATCAAATTGATCAAGAAAAAAACACAATTAAGCAAAACAGTAACATTCTAAATCAAGAAGATCTCGACAAGTCGACTAGATCGCAAAATACAATCGTTAAAACTACAAACTCTGAACAGTTGTCAAATAATGAAGCTTCTGTGATTTCAGACCTGGCCTCAACGGACGAAAATAATGCTAGATCTAGTGCATATAGTGTCGAAGAAAAATACGTATCGCAGGTTAGAAAAATTATAATGCAAAACAAATATTACCCGCTAATAGCAAAAAAAATGAACCTAACCGGTCAGGTACGAGTACAATTTAAACTGCAATCTAACGGTGAAATCGTAGACCTCAAGTTAATTGAAAACTCAAAACATACTATTCTTAATGATTCAGCGCTGCATATTTTCAAAACAATTAAAAAATTTAATGAATTTCCTACTGAAATAAAAAAGGAAATCTGGACTTTTATCGTTCCCATCGATTTTAAAATGTAAAGGATACAAAAATGAAATCATTAAAGTATACAATCGTTATAATTTTTATTTTTTCAACTGGTGGTTGCTCTAGTTTTTTTGATACAGAAATAAAAGATATTAATACAAACATTCAAGAGCAAAATAAGCTTAATCAAAATAATCCTTTCACTGCTGATTTTATCGAACCTCGTTTACGCGAGTTTAGTGATAAAGCATTTTTAGAAAACATAGGATTAAACATCATTTCAAAAAGTACAGATCAGTATCTATTCAATCTACAAAAATTGCGATCGAAACTCCATAAAAAATGTTATCAAAAAAGCAACCTCTCTATTAACGAGGACTGGCAAGACTTGATTTACTCATTTCATAAAATGGATAGTCAATCATTTGGACCGATCACGCTCAAAACACCACAAAATATAGATTATCGCAATTTGATTTACAGCTGGCCATATTCAAATCACTGCATGGTTGATAGACAAATCTATTATAAACGCTTTGATAAAACTAATATTTTAAACTTACCATACAATTCAAAATCTTTAGATACAATTGAATACCTATTGTATTCGTCTGTAAATGAATCAAAATGTTCCCTCAAAGCTCATCCCTATTTAAAGCAATGGTTTGAATTGCCGGATCAAGATAAAAAAAGTGATCGTTGTATAATGGCCCTTGATCTCATCAACACACAAGAAACATACGCTCAAGAATTATCAAATTACTGGAATAGAAATCAAACAAATTATACAAAGGTTTTATCTGATCAAAAGAATCAATATAAAAGCATTATTAATGACTATTCGAATGCTTTATTCAGCATCGAAAGTATAAAAGATATTCGTTTAGGTGGACCGATTGGTAAAAACAAAAAAATATGCGATACGGATAGATGTCCTGAATTAGTCGAGCACTCATACTCTAAAATGTCGATGATTGCTATTCAAGCACGTTTAGAAGGATTTATTGAAGGTTTTTATGGTGGCGATATCAATGATTTAACTCATCATGGTTTTGATGACTACCTCAATCAATCACAGTTCTACACAATATCTGCGAAAATGAAAGACTACACTACACGTGCATCACAAAGTTTTGTTGAACTTAATAATAGAGATCTTGTCACATTAATTGAAAATTTAGATATTGAAAAGTGTAAGACAACGACAGTTTCTAATCGAATTGAACCTCTGTGCGCTTTTCACGAGGATATCAGAGCTATTACATCTTTACTTAAAACTGAAGTTCTCATCGCATTATCTTTAAAAGCTCCCCCTGTTTATCAAGGAGACAATGACTAATGCACATTATGTTTTTATATTTAGTAAATTTTAACATACTCATTTATGGCGTGTATTCATATGCATCTGATCATCAAAAGACAGTCATTGATAAAATTGAAATTTCAGATATTTTTGTTGATGATTTTACAAATCCTAGTTCTGGAAAAACGATCAATAAAAGCAGGATTGAAAGTACACAAGCTCAGGACATATTAAGAGTTTTAAAAGATGCTCCTGGAGTTTATGCTCGCGAGGAAGATGGCCTTGGTCTTCGTCCAAATATTGGTCTACGCGGAACTAACCCAGATCGAAGTAAAAAAGTTGTCATTCTTGAAGATGATATTTTAATTGGACCTGCTCCGTATTCTGCGCCAGCTGCATATTATTCACCCTCACTTTTAACAACTGAAACGTTAGAAATCTATAAGGGTTTTAGTTCACTGCCGTATGGTCCAAATTCTATTGGCGGAGCCATTAACTACAAAACTAAATCTTTTCACGAAAACGATTTTTCTAGAGTTAAGCTCAATTCTGGAAGTTTCAATCAATCGACACTTCAAACAGAATTTCAAAAAACTATAAATCTGAGTCGCTATCACTTACAACTTGTACGACATCAAACTGATAGTTTTAAACAAATTGATACTCAGCAAAGTTTAAAGAATGAAAGCAATATTTTGACATTTAAGTATCAAAGACCTTATCAGATTGCAGCATGGCCTAATGTTTTTGAAATCAAAGCAAGCTATTCTACTGAAAAATCTGATGAAACTTATTTAGGTTTAACGCTTAGTGATTTCGAAAAATCGCCATTTCGCAGATATTCAGCATCACAACTAGATGAAATGAAATGGCAACATATTAAACTTCAAATAGAAAATATATCTTATAATGGCGATTCGCTAAATCTTAAAAATCAAATATACCATCATACATTTAACCGAAAGTGGTACCGATTAGATGGTTTTCGCGACAGCAGTAAAAAAATATATGACATTATTAAAAACCCATATGGAACACAAATCGATTTCTACAATTTATTAACAGGACAAATAGATTCAAACCAAATCGGCGATGGAATAGGCTCGCAACTTAATATAGCATCAAATGATAGGCGCTATATCAGTCAAGGATTTCAATCACAATTAGATTACAGAAATGCACTTAGTGAAAATATTCAATCTCACTTTAAAACAAAGTTTTTATTGCATAATGACTCAATTGAGCGAATACATGATGCTGACTACTACGAAGTTATTGGTCTTAATTTAAATCGAACTAACAGTGAATCTATCGTAACAGCTCGAAACAAAGATTCAGCTCAGGCGACATCACTAACAATAATAGAGAGTTTAAAATATCAGAGTTGGCAACTCAACCTACTGAGTCGATATGAAATTGTACATTTTGCATTCGAAGACAAAATCAATAATAAATATCTAAATCGAAGTGACGATGTTTTAATTCCAGGTATTGGAATCTCTTATGATTACACATCAGAACTAAAATTAAAACTATCTGTCAATCGCGCAGCAACTCTGAGTGGATTAGATACATCAGGCAAAGAAAATCGAGAGGAAAGTGTAAATTACGAAGCAGGTGTGCAGTGGCAATCAGATAAACATAAGCAGCAGTTTGAAACTGTTATCTTTCAAAATAATTACTCTAATTTAACGGGAACGTGTACAGCATCAGCAGGCTGTACTAACAATCAAACAGAACAGCAATTTAATGGTGGTCAAGCACTCATACAGGGTATCGAATCAAGATGGGCTCAAGGTTGGTTTGTACAAAAGCACTGGATTCCAATACAATTAAATTTCACGCTCCTCAAAACGCAATTTATGAACTCATTCAATTCAAATAGTCAAGAATGGGGTATTGGTGAAGTTAATAGCGGTGATCCTCTACCCTACATTCCTTCAATCATGTTTAATGCTGTTCTTGGTATTGAAAAAGGCGTATATAAAAATAGTCTGACAATAAACTACCAAAGCAATAGTTATGATCAATCTGTTAACACGGATCGAATAACTATTCCCGCTTTTGGGCTTATTGATTATAATTTAAATTATCAATTCACAAATAGCACTACATTGTTCTTTAAGGTCGATAATATTTTAAATAGAAAATATATAGCTAGCTTCAAACCCTTTGGTTATCGCCCCGGTAAGCCGCAAACTTTTTCTTTGGGTGTACAAGTGCAGTTTTAATACTGTACTTGTAGCATCAGAACATCTATTTTTTAAACGGATTAACTATTTCTAAAAGAATTTCTTCACGGATATCGGCTAATGTCAGAAAATGATTGCTCGAAATACCATTTATTTTTTTATATTTTTTAATTCCTAAAATATCATAATCAAGAAATCTATTTTGCCAGTACATGTCTTCTTGTAAGTAAGTTTGCAATTGATCTCTGCTAATTTTACCATTTTTATACAAATTCATCAATTCAACTGTAAAAGGATCTTGAAGTATCGGTTGTATGAGTTGCTGCATTTTTTCGCTTGTAAGCATTTGTTTCCATAATTCAGATTGATTCACAAGCTCAACAATGATTTGGTATTTTAAATATCGTTGATGAGCATTTTTAAAAATCAATATTTTTTGATCGTCTGTAAGCAACCCTATTGATTCGGCTCATCTCAGTTGATGGTGGAATGCTCGGCGTTAAGATTTAGACAAAAGGAATCCAATCAAGTTCAAAAACTTTCTAGAATTTAGGTTACGAAGCTTAAATTATGAAAGGAAATG
>JBKBPU010000010.1:0-102357 GCA_046293015.1 Pseudobdellovibrio sp. | reverse complement strand
TTCGCTAACTTGTGTGTTTTTATCGACAGATAAATCTTGTGCAATCAAATTATTTTGATCTACCGCTAAACTAATCTTCATCCCAGGATAAAGAATGTTTCCTTTTGAATCTTTAAGTAACTTATTATGCTCAACTACTTTTAGAAGAAATCCATTCTTACCATAAATTGGTTTAAAATTCTTATTATACAAAATTTGAGATAACGTATCACCTTGCCGAACAACATATGTTTCGGCAGTTACACCTTGGACAAAACCAAAAGTGCATAAAAGGTTCGTAAAAATTTTAAATCTCGTTTTGATTTTCATAATCTTTTCAATATTTTGTAGAAATATTCTACAACAACCTTATCGGATGAATTGCACATTAGCTTGACACCGCTTAGGTCTAAATCAAAAAAGTTGCAGGCTACCGACGTTATAATAGAACGGCTAATTAAATTGAGACAATTTTAACGACCAAGACCATCTCGACCAACGTCCCCCGTTCAAAAGTACAAATCCTTAATGCATATTAGAGAACATAGATTCAATAGATCTGTTTTGAACTAAACTAGAGAAATGAACAAAAAATCGTTCTCAATAGTTATATTTTTAGTATTGAATCTGATAACAGCCTATGCCTATGCAGTTGTCGTAGAACTTGGATTAAGTTATGGATTTCAGAAAAAGAATTTCAATGCTGATAATTATTATCAATCTGAATACAAGACGGCATCTTTATCATTTTATTTGTTTGAGAAATTGAATCTTGAATTGAGTTACACAGATTCATTTTATGAAAATCAGGAAAAAGATAATTCGACTGCAACATCAAGAGTGACACAGCAAACGTCAAATATTTCTGGCGCAGACCTTATATTTATTTTAACTGACCAAAGATCAACCTTTCAGCCTTACTTAAAAGGTGGTATTTCGTATGTTCACAAAAAGGCAGTCATCAAATATGAAAATACAAACGCCTTTGATATACCTACCAAAGATGGTTTTGCTCCAAGCTACGGCATTGGTTTAAAGTATAAATTGAGCGAAGTCTTTTCACTTCGCTTAAATTACGATATATGGCAGACACCTATGGATGATGGATCAAAAAGTAACGATACTGCTTTTAAAGCTGGCTTAAGTTGGTATCTATAACATGTTAAAATATGCTCTTGGATTATACTGTTTGGCAATATCTGCCTGTCAAATGGGGTATATTTTACAGTCAGCACAAAACCAATTTTCAATGATGGCTCAACGTGAAAACATTGAAGATACTCTAAAAGATAATAAATTAAATGATGAACAAAAAAGAAAATTACGTCTAAGCCAGCAAGCTCGTGATTTTGCACTGAACGAACTTCAATTAAAAGAAACAGACAATTACAAAACCTTCATAAACTTAAAGAGACCTTATGTGAGCTGGGTTGTACACGCAGCTTACAAATGGGAACTAAAAAATTACGAATGGAGTTATCCTTTAGTCGGCAAAATGCCCTATAAAGGTTTTTTTACAGAACAAGAAGCTCTCGATGAAGCCGCATTAATGGAAAAGCAAGGATATGATACTCTCGTCCGTGGTGTATCTGCTTATTCGACTTTAGGTTATTTTACGGATTCAGTATTATCTTCTATGCTAAGATATAAAGATTACGATCTTGTCAATACGATCATTCACGAAACAGTACACACTACTCTTTACATTAAAAACAATGCAGATTTTAATGAACGTTTAGCTGTGTTTATAGGGGCCAAGGGTACTGAATTATTTTATAAAAAATTGGAAGGTCCGAATTCAGCGACTCTTAAAACTGTAGAACTTGAAAATGCCGATGAACAACTATTTTCTAAGTTTATTGGATCAAAAATTATCGAATTAAATGAATGGTATAAACAGAATCAAAAAAGAAATGAATCAGAACGCAACGTTCAATTCGAAAAGATCAAAAAAGACTTCAATCGCGATCTGGCATTACAACTTAAAACAAAAATTTACGAAAAATTCAAAGACCAAAAAATAAACAATGCGTATCTTGGTTTATATAAAACTTATAATCAAAATTTAGATGATTTTGAGATTGTTTATAATAATGTAAATCGTGATATTCTTAAGTTTATTGAAATGATGAAGACCTTAGAAAAGTCTGAAAATCCAGAACAAGATTTGAAAAAACTTGGAGAAAAATAGTATTATCTCAAATTCTCGAGTTGCTGTTTTATTCCATACATAGTCACAATTTGACGATCCTTTTGAACTTCAGCAAAAATTTCGTGATTTACATTTTTGCGAATTAATAACTTATGATAAAAATGGTATTGAATGGCTATATTGCAAAAAGGTTGAATCTTAACGCCGTTTAAACTCATACGGTAGTCGATATCTGAATCTTCACCAATGCCTGCGCCTTCATATCTAGTATCGAATCCATTAATATCAAGTAAATCTTGCTTATGAACAGAAAAGTGACAACCCACAATTCCACGATGTTTTCGATTAACCAAATCTCGAAGCCAATTATTTTTAATGTAAATTCCTTTTGGAGCATTATTATCTTTCATCCAAAGTATAATTGGAAATATCCACCAAAAGTTTTTTTGCAAAAATCCAGATTTAATTTTTTCAGGTGTTAATTGCTGCGAAACAAATGGAGTCAAATCAGTTCTACGCCCACTGAGAACTGTTCTGGTTTTACGATGCTCGTAATGTTCTTTTAAAAACTCAGGATGAAGAATGCAATCCTGGTCTATAAAAACAAGGTAATCACTCGGCGCCTTTAATATACCCCAATTCAACATGCGGTTTTTACGAAAGCCAACATCTTGATGCCACAAATGTAAAACCGGAAAAGACAACTCATTTAAATACTGTTTTAACTCCAATATAATTTCAGGTTTTGACCCATCATCGCAAATTATTACGGAAAAATTTTTAAAACTTTGAACCTCTATCGACGCAAGAGTTAATTTTAAAACATTTAAATTGTTATAAAAGGCAATAATTAAAGATAAATCATATTGCTTTTGATGATTGCAGTGTCTGTTTTCAAATTCAATTGCAGAATCATTAACATTAGAAAGTGATTGGTAAAAATCTGAATTCATAGATTACGAGCCTGCCATGTTTAATAGAAAAATTCACTCTTTACTTCTCTTCTATGATTTGAGGCGGCGAAAGCGATTTTGTTGTACTCGAAACTGAACTTTTGAATTTATTTGAATCTTCACCAACAAGTAAGTTCTTAAGTTTTAAGCTAATATCCTGCTTAATCGCTACGTATTCTAAAAATCGACGTTCACCAAGCAAATTTAGCATTTCTGAAAGCTCAAGATTACTCACCTGACTGTAATCTTGAGTTGCTTTTTTAATTTTTTTAACAGTCAAAGTAATCTCTTTTTTAGACATTGATGGCTTTTTTCGAAACTCGTAAGACAATGCTGCAAGTTCAGATTGCAAACTAACCTTTTTTTGATTTAAAGATTTATGAATTTCAGAGAATTTTTTTTCTTCAGCAGCATTCAAACGAAGCTCATCACTCATTTTCCAAATAAAAATATCTTCAACTTGATTTTTTTTGATAGGCGCATTTTCAGTATTTGCTAAAGACCTATTTGGAGAATAAACTACAAAGCTAAATATAAAACTGATTATAATATGTAGATAACTAAACTTAAATTTCGACGACATCGTAAAAATTATATCTGTTTTTTTTACGACTAAACAACTTTAAATGAGTCTTGGACATCCTTTTCCAAGCCCTTAATATAAAAAACTAAAGCTCAATCTGAGCTGAACTATCCTGAGTCATTTTTTCATTAATGACTTCGGCTATAAAATCATTTTCATTCTGTACCGACCCCACAAGCTCAATCCAGTCCTGAGGACTTTGCTGCGCCTGATTTACAATCACCTGTTGATTCGTTAAAACTTGGTTCGATTGGTGCAATAAACTCAGACTTGCTAAACCTAGGCTTAAGCCCAAGGCCATAGTGACTCCAACAAAGCTGAATGTAACGACTTTCATGGTCGTTACATTATTCGAAGGCCTATAATACAAAGCCTTTTTTTCTAAGAAGACCCACGTCTTAGCCCAGCGACTTAATGGCTTAACCTCAGTTTTCTCGACACTCGCCATAATTTTGTCGTGTAATTTATCAAAAAACAGATCATCCATTGGTAACTCTATGGGGTCTTCTTCAAGTAATTTGTTTTTGATGAGGTTATCATTCAATCCTTGATTATTTTTCATTATTCCGCCTCCGCGTATTTTGCGTTTAATTCAGTAAAAAAACCACCAACTTCGTTCGTCCATGTTTTAAGTTCTGACTTCATTTCAAAAGCTTCTTTTAACTTAAGCAGTGCATGTCTGTAATTTGCTTTTGCTGTATCATATGGGCACTCCATAACATCAGCGATTTCATTAAAACTCATATCTTCATAAACTCTCAGAACAAGAGCAGTTTTCTGTTTGAAGGGAAGTTTTTCAACTTCTGAGTTTAATAGGTCGCCTACAGCTTTATGAACTAAGCTTTTTTCAGCTATAGCTTCAACACCTAAGTGAACATCTGCTATGTCCGAAAAGTCATGGCGATCCTCGCGCAATTTATTTCGTGCAGTATTGACTGTGATTTGATACAGCCAACTTTTGAAAGACGAACGCCCTTCGAAAGAATTAAGCTTTTCATATGCTTTGATGAAAGCTTCTTGCACCACATCCTGTGCTATATCTGGGTCCCTCATAAATCTCATACTCAACCGTAGCAATCCTCTTTGATGTCTTTTCACGAGCTCTGAGAAAGAAGCGCGATGACCTTTTCGCACTTCTTCGACCAACTGAAAATCAGATCGATCGAACTCTTGCTTCATAGACACTCTCCTGTCTAATTTAGGTTAATGTTATAACCTTTTTTCACGCTGCCCCTCTCTGGAAACCACTTCCATTTGCTTTCAGCGCTTGCGTAGATATATAGCAAATTAAACGCCATAACTAGTAGTGACAAAATGACTTAAATATTTGAAAGTATTATGTTTTTTAAATTATATTAATGTGATGTATAAGCTATTCTTATATACAAAAATAGCTATTAAGAACTTAATTTTTTATTTTTCAAACTGTTAAAATAAGCACGACTAAGATCTTCACATATATTTAAGATTTTATCCTGCTTAAGAGGATTTAAGCCTGCAAACTCTAAACCCAACTCAGGATTAGATTTATTCTTTCGACCAACAAACTTAATATCACAGGCTACATAAAAAACCGATCTTTTACCAACTTTTAAAGACAAAATAACACTGCTGTCTTTTTGAAAAATAGCAAGGTCAGAATTTACTCTAATACGAATACCTGATTCTGAAAAATTAATAATTTCTGCTTTAAGTCGAACATTGCGATTTAGCGGAGTAACCACAGTGCATTCATATGAATAATTATCGGGTATTTCAAAGCGAACGTGACGGCGCCTTTTTAGTTCAAATAAATCAGCTTTGGAATCAACAAAAAATCCCTTACCATCCATATGAACTTTTGACTTAAAAAAATAGATTCGTGTACCTAAACGAAAACTAAAAGCACAAGTTTTATCTTTTAATTCAAAAACTTCATTTGGAATAATATATATGCGATTATCGTGCAAAGCCCCAGTAACTATGAATTTAATTTTCAAAACAACTGGAGATCGCCCCTCTTGAACAGTCAGCTGACATTTTTCATAAGAGCCACTTTTAAATATAAGATCTTTGTCATCAGTAGATAGCTTTTCAAAAAAATCTTGCATACTGAGCTCTTTACTTTCGTCTTAACTTGCCAGTGTAACCTTGTTACGACCAGTTTGCTTACTTTCATACAGAGCTTTATCAGCTCGCTCGTAAATAGTTTCCCAACTATCAACATCAGGCCTAAACTGTGCAACACCAATAGAAATTGTAACGGGTATTCTCTTGCTCTCAAAAACAAATTGATGATTTTCAACAGTATGACGAATACGATCTGCAACTTCACTTGCTGTTTTTAAATTAGTCGCTTGCAAGATAATAACAAACTCTTCACCGCCATATCGTGCAAAGTAGTCATTTGATCGAACTAAATTACTTTGCAAAAGAGTACCTAACTCGCGCAAAACATAGTCACCACCCGGGTGACCAAAATTATCATTAATTTTTTTAAAATGATCTAAATCAAACGTGATAACAGACAAAGGTTCGCCAAGCGTTTGTGAGCGTTTAATAGACTCGGGCCCCTTCTCCAGCAATGCACCCTTACTGTAGGCGCTTGTTAAAGCATCTTTTTGCGATTTTTCAAGTAAGTGCTGATTGGCAATAACTTCGATACTTCCTTTTTCTAAATAGCGGAAAATAACATTTCCCGTTTTAACACGATCATTATTTTGCAGTTTTCGAGGAACCATTGAAGCTAAAGTTTGCTCATTGACTGAAGTTTTATTAGTTGAATTCATATCTAATATAGCTACATCAAAACCATTCAAACTAATTTTTGCATGTGAACGGCTTAAAGACTTATCATCGACATAAATATCACAATCAGGAGAACGACCTATTGTTAAATCAGTTTTGTTGAGCAACCACTGACGACCAACAAATCCTGACGGACCGACTAAAACGACAAGTGCCGGCGGAGCTTCATCTGCCTGCTTTAGCGCACCACGAATAGCATTCGTACTACTCATGACTGTACGTTCTTGTGAATCATTTAAATCGTCATCAATACTCATTTGTTCAAAAATCCTTATCCAATTATTATGATAGATTTAATATGTTCTATCAATGAATCCATAAATTAATTAACCTCAGTCTAGTTTTGAAATGTTTTATTATGATACAACGACATCTTCCTCTATCCGATGAAAACCACGCCATTCTTTTAAGCGCCCATGAGGGTTAATATCATTTTCGACATATTCAAAAAGCACATAGGTTAATTTCGTGATTCTTCCTAGAGATACGACATCTAACGAAGTTAACTCAGTCCAAGTTCCAGTATTAAAATACTCTTTACGATTGCTCCATTTACGATACTCATAAACATGTGTATGACCAAAAACAACTGAATGAACACGCTCATCACTTAATATTTTTTTTGCAGCTAAACTCAGGTCTGGAAATATTGCACTCTCTAAAAATATTTTTAGTAATTTTTTAATTGGCCACTTATACCTAGGATCAGAAGTAAAAATAATTTTATAAACATATTTTATAAGTAGCGCCATTGCTTTTAAAGTGACTGTTGTTTCATTAAATAATGCCCAACGTATCATAGCTCCAAATGGACGAATCTTATCAACATGAGGGTATTTTTCTTTTATTTTAAGAACGAGCTCAATAAAAAAATGCGAGCCAAAAGGAAGATTTAAGATAGGTTCAGGCACACCTTGTTTAATAAAAAATTTTCGAGGATCAATGCGATTAGCAGCCTCATGCATATGACCATGTTCAATATGGATACCATCAACATAATAAATAATACTTTTGTATTGTAGTGGTTTTCCAACAAATTGATCTAAATAATCTTTACAAGCCTGAAACATCATTGCTTGATCGTGATTACCAATAACATAAGTAATTGTTCGATACGGCTGACTTAAAAAGTCGCCCATAGCTTTAAATACTTGTGGATGCCCATTCAAAATCGATTTTAAAATTTCTAAAGAAATCGATTCCGTTACTGTTGTAAGAAAATGTCCACGATAATCTGTTTGTAAAAAATTAATAAAATCACCATTTATTATGACTTCAACATCATAATCACGATATGCACCTGTTGAATAATACTGAAAAAACTCAACCAGTTTATCAGAATAATAAAATTCCTCTAGTGGATTAATTTCCCCATCATATTGAATACGACCCTTCCCCAAGTGAAGATCACTAATAATGAGTTTTATTTTTTTGAGAGGTCTTTTTTCTTGATCGCTCATAGTTTTAATAACGAGTAGTATTTATTACTCAACCTTCTTCAATGGTGCTTTATTTTCCTCTTGAAGCTCAAGGTTTGCCATGGCTAATCGCAAAGCTCTGGCCGTTCGTTTGAATGAATCCTGACTTGTTTCGATAATTTTATTCAAATCGACACATTTTTGTCTGTAGCTTTCCACTTCTAACTGGACTTGGTCTAGCTTTCTTTTTAGATCAAGAATTTGTTCATCTTTTGATTTCATCAAGGCATTTTTTTCAGCCCTGATTAATTCTAAGCGATTCTCTAACTCACGTTCTCTGATACGAATCTTTTTTAAATCAAATTTAATCTTAGAATCTAAATCATCCGCTTTAGCAACTGCTTTATGAAGTTCGCCGTCTTTACGTTCTAACTGTTTTTTTAAAATAGCTAGTTCATTTTTAAATGACTGTTCGAGAGCTTCTCGATCATTCTTAAATTCTAACAATTGCGCATTTAGTAAATCCGCGCGTTCTTTAACAATTTCAGATGCTGATATAAGATCTTCATTTTGCTGACGAACTTTTTCATTTTCACGCTCTAACTCTAAAATTTTTTCTTGAGCCATTTTCAAGTTCTCAGCTTGAACTAAATTTGAATCAACAGCCCCCCAAGACGCATAACCACTTGGAGATGCATTATTTCGAATTTGTCCAACTGAAATCTTTACTTTATCATCGTGTGTATCAACATCTCTTTTTTGATTAAAACCCGCAACTGCTAATGTTCGTTCATTATCTGAATAATCTGATGAATGTTGTTTTAACTCTTCATTGCGATTATCTCGTTGTGCAATATCTTGCGTTTTTTCAACCTCAAATGAATTCTCATTCGATGACTTACTCACAAACGGATTTGATTGATTAGAAATAACTTGTGTTTTCAAATCGCTCTCAAAATCAGAATTAAAAGATTCGGACTTAATCTCTGCATGAGCTTCTATCGCCTGACTGATTTGATTCAAATCGGAAACTAAATCTACAGGGTCATCTCCGAATAAACTTGGTTCTGATTTAGGTAAGTGTGTTACTGGTGAAGCTTGTTTTTCCAATTGCTGAGTTTTTTTATTTAACACACTCATAGCACTATTTAAGCCAATACTCATCGAATTTGAGTCGATTGGTACAATCTGTGTGCGGTCACTATTTATTTCTAATTTTGAAGCTAAATCAGAATCTGAAAAATTCCCATCGGCTCCAGATTGACTTACAGAATTTTCGCTTTGCAGGCCTGATACTTTTGAAAATTTTGAATCTTCAGGTGGCGTATCAGTTAAATCAACGCCTGAAAAGATTGATGTTTTTTCTTCAATTGGCAAATCAGCTATTTGCTCATGAAATTGCGACACAGATAAATCACTATTGGATAAGTTTTGCGCATTTTCAATTTTTGTTCTCTCTAGCACACCTTGAAATGTCTCTAAATTTAAATCCCCGAGATCATCTCCGGTGCCAAATAAAGTGAACCCATCGTTTTTACTTGAGTTGCTTTTTGGTTTTTCAGAAAGATTAATATCCTCATCTAAAGGATTTAACGAAACACTGACATTTGTTAATAAAGTTGCATGCTCCTCATTTGGTCTTAAATCAGATAATCCAGGCAACAGCGAATCCGAGGAAATATCCGCATCTAGGTCTAAATCTAAATTATCAGGTGCACTGATTTGTGTAGCTTCAGCAACATCTTCGGAAACCTGGCTTGCATCAAAACCAATAACAGTCTTGTCGACCTCTTTGAGGTCGTTCATCAAATCAGCTAATATATCATCAGCTGTTTGTGTTTTTGAAATAGCTGTTTTGGAACTTGCTTTGCTCATATCACCCTTAAAAACCGATTTTCCTACAAGGACTTATCGGCTCTCAGAGTGAGAAACTTAATTCATTATTGATAGGTCTAGTCTATATCAAATCACAATCTCAAATTGAGATCATGTCATGCAGGTCCTGAGTCATCTTGTTGTATGAAAGCTTATCGATTCTAACTAAAGCCTTCAAACTAAAGTCCTGAATCGTTTGCGATGACATAACTGTCCCAGCAAGAACGGCTTGTTTAAGTTCAGTCCAAGTTGGAATACCCTCTGTTGCATTGACACCAACTCGTTGACTCGATAAAAAGCCGAAAAAGCCTCCAGCAAAGCTATCACCAGCTCCAGTTGGGTCAACAACATTTTCGACTGGTAAAGCAGGACATTGAAAAAATCCATCATCACGTGAATACAAAGTCGAACCGTATTCACCACGCTTAACAACAACGTATCTTGGACCTAATTCAGCAACTTTTTTAATTGCTTTAATAGCATTGTCTTCTTGAGTGAGCATTTTAGCCTCTGTTTCGTTCATAAAAACGATATCAACTTTTTTCATAACTTGAATAAGATCAGCTTGTTTAGAGTTAATCCAAAAGTTCATACTGTCCATACCTACAAACAAGGGCTTTTGTATTTGTGATAAAACTTTTAATTGTAAGACTGGGTCAATATTGGCCAAGAATACAAATTTGGAATTTTTGTATTTATCAGGCAATTCTGGGTTAAAATCAGCAAATACGTTCAACTCTGTTTTTAAAGTTACAGCTTCATTTAGATTCTGTTCGTAAGTCCCTTCCCAATGAAAAGTCTTACCTGGAACAACTTGCATTCCATCTAAATCAACACCACGCTGCTTTAAAATTTCACGATCAGAGTCTTGGTAATCTGATCCAACAACACCGACAACACGTACTTTTGAAAGCAAACTTGCTGATACTGAAAAATAATTTGCTGATCCACCTAAAGATTTTTCAGCTTTACCTGCTGGCGTTTTGACAGAATCATACGCTAGGCTGCCCACGACTAAAACTTCTGACATTTGTTCCCCCAATTTTAGAATTTGAAATATCCATTGTTTCAGGTCTATCGACTTTTGTCGTCAACTGACCGCAAGCAGCGTAAATATCACGTCCCATCGTTCGGCGTAATAAAACTTGTGCACCCAATCGCATAGTTTCAGTGTGAAATGCTTGTACAGCCGCATCACTTGGGCGCTCAAAACCTGACCCCGGATGCTCATTAAATGGAATTAAATTAATTTTACATGGAACATCTTTTAAAAGTTTTACCAACTGACGAGCATGATCAATTTGATCAGTCACGCCTTTCAGTAAAACATATTCCATTGTGATTTTTTCACCTGTCGCACGATAATAACGTTTACATTCTTCGAGCAAATCTTTTAGCGGATATTTTTTGTTAATCGGCATAACAAGAGACCTGACTTCATCACTATAGCCATTCAAACTCACCGCTAAACGAACTTTAGCATCGGCAACCTTGTGCATTTCAGGAATTAATCCAGAAGTTGATACTGTGATTTTTTTGCGAGATAAATTCACACCCCATGGCGAATGAATCACGTCGATTGCTTTAAATACTTCATCTGAATTATCTAAAGGCTCACCCATACCCATAAAAACGATATTTGTTATACGCTGACCAAGACCAGCTTTATTTAAAGCATCATAAGCCTGCATAAACTGACCAACGATTTCTCCCGCAGTTAAGCGACGTTTTAATTTTTGTTTGCCAGTAAAACAAAATTGGCAGGCCATATTACAACCAATTTCAGACGATACACACAAAGTCAGACGATCATCAGAAGGAATTAAGACAGCTTCGATCGAATTACCGTCGCGAACATCAAACAAAAATTTTTGCGTTCCATCAACACTGATTAAATGCTTTTGTACAGGTGGTAAATGAAAATTGATTAAATTTTTAAGTTCAACTCTTAAGTCTTTTGATAGATTCGACATTTGATCAAAGTCTGTAACACGAGATTCGTAAACCCATTTAAAAATTTGCTGAGCACGAAATTTTTCTTTGCCATATTTTTTAAGAAAAGCCTCTAATGCAGGTAATGTAAATGAATAAAAATTAACAGATTGGTCTTCAGAAACAGCTTGAGCTGTCACATTCTCAGATGGCGTCAAAGGCCCCCCTTTATGGTGACTTGTTACAGTCGATAAAATTAGAAATCTCGTTCTAGTTGATAAAGGCTGAATTGTCTAGAATTTAGTGGTTATTTGATACAAACGACTTCATCAAGCACTTGCGTAGCCTAGTTAGTAGATAGACTTTTCATAACTATCTACCAATTTGACACTATTTTCTTGGTTCATTCGATATGACTAATGTGGATCACAATCCATAATGGTCATTTAAAAACAGTCCAAGATAATACAGATTTCTATCCCTTAACAGCAACCACTAACTCATCAGCAGCACAAGGAACACACCCAATTTTACCGACGACGATACCCGCAGCATAGTTAGCCATAACACACGCTTCAGCCAAAGGTAATCCAACTGCCACACCTAAAGCTAATGCCGCAATAACAGTATCGCCAGCACCAGTTACATCAAATACTTTTTTAGCAAAAGTTGGGACCTGCACCACTTGTGTATCACTCGAGAAAATAGACATACCGTCTTTACCTTGAGTCAACACGACATCTTTAGCACCCGTCATTTGTTGCAACTTACGCCCAACTGCTAATACACGTTCATTCACATTTTCAATGTCTTCTTCATGAATTTTCGTCAATGCGAGAGCTTCGTTATAATTCGGCTTAATGAGATCAACGCCTTTGTAAAAATCGGCAAACTTTGTTTGATGCGGATCAACCATGAGATATTTGCCAGCTTGTTTACATAAAGACACAATTTTTTCAACTAAACTTACTGAAAAAATACCCTTAGCGTAGTCCTCAAGCACAACAATATCTATTGAAGGAATTAAGTCTTTAACTTTAGCTAAGATTTTTTCTTCGGTTTCAACTGATAAGTTTTTACGAACTTCGTAATCAACGCGAACCAAATGATGATGTCCAGTCATGACTCGTGTTTTTCGCGTTGTTGGACGTTTTTCATCAACAACTAAATGCGCAGAACCAACACCAGAAGCTTTTAATAAATCTCTTAAAATATCAGCCCCAGTATCGGCGCCAACAACAGAAATTAATTCGACATGACCACCAAGACTTACGACATTTTGAGCTACATTAGCAGCTAAGCCAATACGTTTATCTTCATCAGTAACTTCTAAGACAGGTACAGGCGCTTCGGGACTGATACGTTTAACTGCGCCCATAACGTATTCATCAACACCAACATCACCTATGACGAGAATTTTCTTTTTAGAAAAAAGAGAAATTTTTTCAAGAATATTTTTTTTAACCGAGTTATCGACATTAAATTGCAAAATTGATTGTTTAGAATTTGACATAAAACCAGTCTCCGACGAATATGAGTCACAAATTCATTTATGCGCTACAAACCAAATAAACCACAATTCCAAAAGAACCTCAATCTGATTTACAAACCACAAGCAATTAGCGCATCCGAAAAAAAAGAAATTATTCACTATTTAGAGTCTTTATACCCTATTTGGGAAATGCGCTTTTCTGAAAGCAATCCAGCACCGAGCGGAGAACCCAATAGACCACTTTTACGCCCGGTGTATTGGCTGGGAAATTGGCAATTTGCATGTTTAGATTATTACCATCCACCAAAGGGTATCCAAAATCGATGCGTAGCAGCTGAAAACTATCCTCCTGTTTTAGAAAAAATCGTTCACCGCATTGAACAAATGGTCCACGAAAGTTTCAGCGAAAAAGATATTCCTCACGGTTGGCACCTCAACACCTGCCTTATTAATTTTTATGGCGATAAAATCATCAAAACTGAAGATGGACTAATCAAAAGAGTAGATACAGCCAGAGTTGGTGAGCATAAAGATTTTGAACCAGGCCCAGTAGGATCGATCTCTTTTGGTGAAAAAGCTTTATTTCAATTCGTGAAAAGCGAAAGTAAATCGCAGAAAAGTGAAGTCATTTTACAACAATGGTTAGAAGATTCTTGTTTACAAATATTCGGTGGCGATAAATTCAAAAAACAATTATTTCACCGCGTTCAGCGTGTTGAAGACAAAGGCTTTGTTTTTAAAAACATGAAAACAACTGATTTTGAAACACGCAGAATTAATTTTACTTTTCGATATGTTCCTAACGATCACATTAAACCGCTTTCAGATTTTCCTGCAAACTTACAAAAAGATATTCGCCCCTATGTTGAAGATTTGGCTCAGCATTCGAAATTTTGGCAAAACGAACTGAGATAACTACTTTCGACCGAATCCACGTTTAGTTAACTCAACTAAAAAAGGCCACTGATATTCTGGCGCTAAAGCACAGTGCAATCCTTCTAATTCTGTGAACTCAACTCGAGTAAACTTGCCAGGTTGTTTTTTATCGCGAATCAGATTTGAATTTAAATTATTCATAACAGCAGGATCATGTGGTGTTGTATAGATTGAAATCGGAGTTTTTTCGTTTTTGTAAATTGGCCAAAATTTTTGTAATTCATAAAAAGTTTTGCTCTTTTCGATATGTTTAACAAACTCTGCTGGAAACTCCAGATCTGGAAATTGCTTTTTAAACGTTTGCAATTCCAAAATAGGTTTAGGCTCAGTTACATTGAGCCAATTTAAGACTGCAGGCATAAAACGTGGCTTAAAATCAATAAATGATTTCCACCATTGAATTTTATCAAATTCAGAATGTTTTAACCTTAATGCAGAAAACCGACGTCGGTTCCATAAATCCATTGCAACTTGAAAACGACCAGCTGTCGCATGTTGCTTAAATGTTTCTTCAAAATTCACAAGCGGACAAAACAATTGAATCGCCTTAATTTGCTTTTTATATTCACCATTATATCTAGATTGCTCATCTAAGTAATTTGTCACAAATACGCCAGGTCCGGCCAAACTCAAGCCCATCAAATATATTTCAGAAATTTGCCTAGACCATTCAAATTTATTTTGTCTGAGTAACTGCAAAACATAAAATGTATGCAAGCCTTCTTCGATCCCGCCTTCACTAATCCGATCATTCAGTGTTAAATAACCATGGCTCGTTAAACTTTCTAAGACGAGAATATTATAGCCTAAATCTTCAAAAACAATTTTGGCCAAAAACCTTTCAGCTAAAAACTCGTCAATATTGCCATGAATTCCCATTCGCAATATAACCAGTGGACGTTTGTCTCGAGTCGTTTGCAAGCCTAACAATCCCCGAAATTTTACAGCCGGTTGTGGCTGAAATTGAATGCGATGGAATCTAATATCTTGCTCAAAATTAAACTGAACATATATTTTGCTCAAAAAATTATTCCAGGGATTCAAATTGTAATGAGCTCGACACAAATCAGGATTTAAATTTTTTGATGAAAAACTAAGCTCACATTCTGAAGAAACACTCATTGGAGGTGACCAACCTTTTTGAGCACGCATAAAATTGTATAACCACTGAGGATATGTACTTAATTTAGGCGAATCATCAATAATCTTATAAACAGGGCTTAGAGTATTTTCTGACACAGGCTCGCCAAGAACGACGTGATATGCCAATAAGAAACACAAAACTAGACTAAAGTTTTTGCAAAGAGTTGAAACGCATAGCTGCATGAAAATCCCCAAATAGAGTTTTAACTCGACAATAATGAGTGGCTTTTCTACAATAGTTTCATTTATATTTAGAAAAATCAAAAGGAGATTTTCCATGCCGGCTCAAGATAACTTGAATCCACACTCAGAAGCTCATTTAAATGGACCGCTATTTCAAAATGCTCTCCAAACTTTAAACGAAGCTGCCAAAATTATTAACTGTGATCCAAATATTTTAGAACGACTTCAAAAACCGCGACGTTGCATAACTGTTTCGGTCCCAGTTCGCATGGATGACAACTCTGTAAAAGTTTTCACTGGTTATCGTGTGCAATATAATGCGACACTTGGGCCTTACAAAGGTGGTATTCGCTACCATCAAAATGTTGATCTGCCTGAAGTTGTTGGACTTGCAGCTTTAATGACATTTAAAAACTCAGTTTTAGGTTTACCGCTTGGCGGAGCTAAGGGTGGTATTTGCGTTGACCCAACTAAACTATCACGCACTGAAAAACAAAACTTAACTCGTCGTTATACTTCTGAAATTTCACATTTTGTTGGACCAACAAAAGATATTCCTGCACCTGATGTTGGAACTGATCCGCAAACTATGGCTTGGTTTATGGATACGTATTCACAAGAACAAGGTGGCTACGCACAACCAGGAGTTGTCACGGGTAAACCAGTTGAAATCGGTGGTTCACTCGGCCGCAACCACGCCACTGGATTAGGGGTTATTTACGTTTGCGAACGCGCTATGGAAATGAAAGGCAAAACTCTTAAAGGCTCAAGACTTGTGGTACAAGGTTTCGGAAATGTCGGATCTTTTGCTGCAAAGTTTGCCTTTGAACGCGGAGCTCGTATTGTCGCAGTCAGCGATGTCTCTGGTGGTTATTATAATGGCGATGGTTTGAACATCCCTGAGCTTATTGAATACGTAAAACAAAATAAATCATTAAAAGGTTACACAAAAGCTCAGCCTGTATCTAATTCTGAACTTTTAGAGCTTGATTGCGATGCTTTATTACCTTGCGCTCTTGAAGGTCAAATCGATACTCACAACGCTGAAAAAGTAAAAGCTAAATTTATCATTGAGGGTGCAAATGGACCTATCACAAATGCTGCGACTAAAATTTTAGATAAACGTGGTGTTTTTATTGCTCCGGATGTTGTTGCTAATGGTGGTGGCGTTATTGTTTCTTACTTTGAATGGGTGCAAGACATTATGTCATTCTTTTGGGATGAACAAGACGTTGATGCTAAATTAAAAGGTGTAATTTTAAAAGCTTTTGATAATGTTTATAAATTTCAACAAGAAAAAAATGTTGATATGAGATCTGCAGCGATGGCCGTATCTGTTCAACGCTTAGAAAAGGCCATGTTGTTACGTGGTTTATATCCTCGCTAATTATGTCTTTAGTTCGGCCATGGCTTTATTTGCCTGCAAAGCTTGCTCATGATTTAAGTCCTTATGGTTTAGAGCTTTATGCTTCAATAAAAGGGTTTCAAGACACACCTGTCTGGAACCCTTTCTCATTTAAAAACCTTCATTTTAAAAATCGTTTAGGTATAGCTGGTGGAGTTGATAAAAACGGTGACCATTTAAAGGCCTGGGAAAAAGTTGGATGTGGTTTTATCGAGGTCGGCACAGTGACACCTTTGCCACAATCATCTAATCCAGGTCGAATTGTTGATCGCCATATTCCTACTCTATCAGTTTGGAATAAAATGGGTTTTCCTTCTGCAGGTGCTGATGAAGTTGTTTTCAACTTAAAAAACTTTAAAGCAACTTCACACATTCCATTATTTGTAAATATTGGGAAAAATAGATCAACAGATAATACCCAAGCTTCCCAAGACTACATCTCGTGCTTAAATGCATTTGATCAACTAGCCGATGCATACGTTATAAATATCAGTAGCCCAAACACTAAAGGCCTTCGCGACTTAGCAAAATCTGATTCATTTTTGCCGTTTATTACTCCAATTAAAAAATATCATGAACAACTTAAACTGAACTCACCTGTATTTTTAAAACTAAGTCCAGACCTTGATCCAGATGACTTAACAAATATAATTGAGATGAGCTTCGACGTTGGTCTAGATGGATTTATTTTAACTAACACCACACTCGATAGAGTAAATACTTCATTTTACCCTTCAGAAGGTG
Organism: Pseudobdellovibrio sp.; assembly: GCA_046293015.1. GTDB lineage: Bacteria > Bdellovibrionota > Bdellovibrionia > Bdellovibrionales > Bdellovibrionaceae > Pseudobdellovibrio. The sequence goes on along the minus strand of JBKBPU010000010.1, from coordinate 84,775 downwards.
GAGTATCAGGAATGCCGCTTAAGAATAAGTCAATTCAAGCTCTTACTTTTACACGAAATCTTTTGAACAAAAAAAATGAAAAAAAATGTTTAATTTCTGTCGGTGGAGTGATGACAGCAGCAGATGTTTTTGAAAGAATAGATCTCGGTGCGGATTTAGTTCAAGTGTACTCGACCTTGATCTTTGAAGGACCAGGATTTTTTAGAAAGGTCGCTCAAGTTGCAAAACAAAGAGGGTTCTCACAAGACAGCAGATCAAAACAGTCAGGCTTATCAAGCTAAAAAGTCACCACGTCCTAAAAAAAATTGGATTCCGGTAGTTGCTGGAATTTTAAAGAAAAACAATCAGATTCTCGTTGGTCAGCGACCGGAAACTCATACACTGGGCGGTTTATGGGAATTCCCCGGTGGCAAAATTGAAATGGGCGAAACACCTGAGCAAGCTCTAGCACGTGAACTCAATGAAGAATTGGGTATAGATGCCGAAATAGGAGAATTACGACTTGCTTGCACACACTCATATGGCGATGTCGGAATTCTTATTTTGTTTTATGAAGTTCTATTCTGGAAAAGCGAACCTAAAGCAAAACATCATACTCACTTAGAATGGATTGCTCCAAAAGATTTGCCCAAAAGGAACATTCCTGAAGCAAATCGCAAAAACATGAATCGTATATATAAAGCTTTTAACTTAGTGAATGAAACTGAAGTGGAAAAATAAATGATTAATCAACTAACGAGGAATATTTATGAAAATTCTAATCGTTAGCCCTGATTTAAACCCTCAAGCAGAACGGATCGCCTCAGAACTCGCAAAAAATAGTCTTCATACTGAAGTCATCGATCAACTTCACCCTTTAAGATTAGTATTTAATCAATATGATTTGATTCACTTTATTGAGCCTGGGAATCCAAAATCAAACAAATGGCAAAACCTGCTAACATACTTCAGACAGTCACTTCAAACGGCCTTTACTCATGCCATTGGTTTACCGACACTTGTTACACTCTATGATCGATCTGATAGTCCAAATACTCTTTTAGAATTGCCAAATCAGTTCTCTGCCCTAACCGCAAGCCACATTGAACAACTTAAATTACACAGAAAATTTCAAGGTGAAAAAATGATTTTACCCTATTTACCTGTAATTTCTCGCGGTTTATCCCATACTTTAAGTGAAAAAAATCAAAATAAAATTGCTTTTATTATTCCTGTTTATAAAGATTTTACTGATCTATTAAATTATTCAAAATTGCATTTTCAAAAAATACTGAATTGCGATTTTTACATTGATGCTCGTGGTTTAACTTTTGAAATGAGTCATTCTCAAATTCGAAAAGAGTGGACCAAATTTATCAAAAAAAATAAAGATTATGCCCAATTCATACTTTTCACAAGTGATGAAATATTTAATAGTCTAAAAGACTCAGCACCACTTTATATTGCATTGGCAAAAATGCGTACCACACAAAAACAATTTGCTAACTGGATAGAATGTTACTTGCAAAACGATATTAATCTTATTCTTAGTGAAGATCAGGCCACAGGGTTTTCCAAATATTGGAAACACCAACAAAACTGCTTTATCATTAAAGACACTTCGCAATTAGACAGTTTTGAAAATAGTTTACTCGACTACATAAACACCAAAAGACTGGCAAATGAAACCTTTGATAAAATAAGCTTATTTAGCCAATGCATAGATGCAAAAATCAATGAACTGACTAGACTATATACTAAAATTATTCAGCAAAAAACTTCCTTAAACCATCGCACTTCAGTTAAAATGGAAGTATGAATCTTTTTAACAAAACCAAAACAAGTGCACAGGCTCAACAAAAAGAAAAACTTCGTATTTGTTTAATTGGCGAGAAAATTCAAGTTCAAAGTCGATCATCAGACACAGGCCTACTTTGGCCACTGGCTCGAGGACTTTCAAAAAAAGGACATGAAGTTACGATCATATCATCAACTTCACCACTCAAAAAACATGAAATTTACCGCGATGGCATACGCGCTTATTATTTATTTGATGGAGTTTCTACATTTAAAACTTTGCGCTTTGTTGATGCTGTTCATCGCAAATTTATATCTCTTAGCACACAAAAAACATTTGATATAGTTCACTGTCTAGATGCTGGTGGTTATAAAATTGGGCGTCACAAGAAAAATTTTTCAACTTGTGTAGCTTATGATGTCCAGGCCACGACGATGTCTGAGGTTTTTTCTATACTTGCTGAAAACAATGGTTCATTAAATTCCCAATTAAAAACTTCATTAAAATTGGGATACAGATTTATCCATAATTATTTTACTCACGATCGCAGCTTGCTCGAAACGGCAGATGGTATTTTTGTAACTACACCACAGCAGCGAATGATTCTTGAAAGATATTTTTTATTTCCCGACTACCATACTTACACAGTTCCTTATGGGATAAATCTTGGAGATTTGGCCCCCAGAGAGGAATCTCAAAGCTTTAAATTAAAAGTCAATATACCTGAAGATTCTAAAATTATTTTAGCTGTTTCAGACTTTACAAATGCTTTTGAAATAATCCCCTTACTTAAGGCATTTGAAAAAATTATTTTAAAAGATTCACAAGTTTATTTGTTTGTTGTTGGAGATGGCCCTCGTTGGAAAGAGGTCGAATATGAAATGTTAAGACGAATCCTCGGTAGTCGTGTTATATTAACAGGCGCACTCAATGCCGAGGAAATTCTAGATTACATATCAGCCTCTTCAATTTATGTTGATCTCAGCTCTCGCTCGACTGGCTTAGAGCCAAGCCTTATCGAAGCCATGGCTCAAAAAAAAATCGTCATTGGATCAGAGCTTAGCCCTATATCTGAAATTATTGAGGATGGTAAAGACGGATTTCTCGTTCGTCCGGCTGATGATATGAGTATATACAAATATATTTCTCAAACTTTGCATGAAGATAGTTCATATGAATCAATTGGCCATGCTGCTCGTGACAAAGTTTTGCAGTTTTTCAACAGAGAAAAGATGATTGATGCATTGCTTGATGCTTATTATCAAATAATCAACAAGTCCCTGCCTTTTAAACACCGCAAAAATAAGCCTGAAACCAAAGAAAGAGTCTTTTCAAAAGCAGAATAACAAGACATAATAAATGAGTATTTTCCACAACTTAGGGGATCAAATGACAAAGGCAGACCTGATCAATTTAGTATCTGAAAAAGCTGGCATAACTCGCGTTAAAGCAGAAGCAGTTGTGAATACTATTTTTGATACGATGGTAGAAGCATTAATGAAAGACGATCGCATTGAGATCAGAGGATTTGGTTCATTTGTTAACCGTGAATACGATGCCTATAAAGGAAGGAACCCTCGAACTGGTGAAGTTATTTCTGTCGATGAAAAGAAATTACCCTTTTTTAAAGTGGGCAAAGAATTAAAAGAATCTTTGAATAAATAGATTTTTATTAAAACCGATCAGGATTCTTGCCTGATTCAAAGCTATTAACTTTGAATCAGCAAGAATCTACGATCTAACCCCCGACATGAGCCAGTAATCAAAACACAACAAACAAAAAAACTTAAACCCCCAATGGTTTTTTATTAAAGTTCACCAACCTTAATAAAAATATAACCATTTCTTAACTCACACCTGGCTACGTGCTTGTTGTGCTACTGTTGTAGCGACTTATTCTGTCACTTTCCACATAAAACTCGCGAGTTTGAAAATTCAACTAAACTGTCTATGGACTTTACATTTCTTAACGCCATGTATAGCCTTTCGATACCTAGAGCAATACCTGCACTGGGTGGCATTCCGTATTCAAGAGCTTGAAAAAACTGTTCATCTAGCCCAACTAATTCTTGTCCTGCTTTTTGCTTTTTATCTAAATCATCTAAAGACCTTTGTCTCTGTATTTGGGGATTATTCAACTCATGAAAAGCATTCGCAAGTTCTAGGCCTTTCCAATATATTTCGAAACGTTCAGCCCAACCATCTTTATCAATTCTGGCTAATGCAGCTTGATACGGTGGATATTTTTCGATGAACACGAGCCGATCAGCAGGCCAACGGTATTCAATTTTATCCATAAAAATTAAATAAAAATAATCATCGATCGTTTCTGCTGAGGCCACATCAACACCTAATTGCAATGCAAGATTTTTTAACTGTTCTGCAGTTGTGTCAGGTTTTAGCTCAAATCCACAATAAGTTTTAAACAAATCTGCAACTGAAAAAGTTAGAACTTCTTTTGGTTTTTCAACTTTTAAATTATCACACAAATACTCAACGAGCTCGATAGCATCATGTTTAATATTAGCCAAATAAGACATTGATCGATACCATTCAAGCATCAAAAACTCTGGATGATGCTTTTCTGTTTTTTCTCCGTTGCGAAATACATGTGCTATTTCAAAAATTTTTTCGGCACCCATGCTGAGTAATTTTTTAAGATGTAGTTCAGGAGAAGTTGGTAAATAAAATTTTTTCCGGTTTGAACCTATAACCAATTCAGTTACGAATGGATTTAGACTTGGTTCAGTCCCCGGGCAATCAACAAGAGTCGGTGTAGTGGCTTCTAAAAAACGTTTTTCAACGAAAAAGTTTCGCAAGAGTTGCAAATACTCGTAATAGCTTTTTTTCAAAGTCCACGGATGTTCTTCGGCTTTATAAAAACCAGGTCTATTCGTCAAATTTGGAGCTAATAAAACAAACTGACCTGCTGGCATAAGAGCAATAAGATCACCATCAAGCAATATGTCTCGACCGGTAAAATCTTGAGCATCTCGAGCTTTAAAATCAGCTAATTGACTCACCCCTAACCGTAACTGATGCACTCGGCCGTACTGCAGAAAACCACGTGGGCATTCAGGATAGGCATTCCAGTATTTTTGCAAATATTCATCTCTTGTTTTGATCATTCTTAAAAGATGACTTATAAGAATGGCCTATGCAAACACAATCTTTATCAATCGCTTTACCTCACAAATTTGAATCTTTTTTTAAAGAACAATTTAATCTTTATAAAAACCAAGCTGACTTTGTGGCCTTTAAGCTCATTTCAGAAACGACTCGCGATTTAACAGTCCGAAATGGAAAACCCGAGTCTCTCACATCATTTCACGATTTAGGAATAATGATTGAAGTTATGGTTAGCGGTCACCTCGGATACTCTGCAACTTGCGAATTAACTCCTTATGGTATTCAGCAGGCTTTTCAAAAAGCTGTACATACGACTTCGCAATCTGCAAAATACTCAGTGGCTCAGTTTGATCTGTCTGTTAGACCTCAAGCTATTGGTCAATATAAATCTGTAAGACAGAAAGGTCTTGATCAAGCTGCCTATTCAGAAATCTATGATTTTTTAAAAAAAACATCTTCTCAATTAAAAGTTTCTAATAAAATTGTGAGTGCAACTGCTGATGCTATGATTATTGAATGTCGCCAACGATATCTGTCGTCAACTGGTTCTGATTTTGAACAAGATTTTAATATAATTGTCAGTTCATTTGGCGCTATCGCACAAGAAGGCTCAGAAACACAATACCGCTCTTTACACGGCGGTCGCGGAATATGTTTTCAAATTGGCTCAGAATTTTTTAATTTAGATCATTACCTGCCTTTGTGTGAACGCACTGGACAAGAAGCTCTAGAATTACTGACAGCAGACAACTGCCCAAACGAAACTTTAGATCTCATTTTAGCACCTGACCAAATGCTTTTACAAATTCATGAATCAATCGGCCACCCACTTGAACTTGATCGCATCTTAGGTGACGAACGTAATTTTGCAGGTTGGAGTTTTGTGCAACCAACTGATTTTGGTCAATTACAGTATGGTAGCCCCATCATGAATGTCGTTTTTGATCCGAACTCTGAGAATGAAATGTCAAGCTATGTATTCGATGAAGTCGGCAATAAAGCGATTAAGCAATACCTGATCAAAGATGGCGTTTTACAAGCTGCACTCGGCAGTTTAGAAAGCCAATACCGCAGCCAAAGACTTTTTGAAAACAAAATAACTGGTGTTGCGAATTCACGTGCAAGTTCTTGGAATAGACCGCCAATTGATCGAATGGCCAATATTAATCTTGAAGGTGGTCAATCAACACTTGCTGAAATGATTTCGCAAACTGAACGAGGAGTTATCATGCACGCCAATCGTTCATGGTCTATAGATGACTATCGTCGTAAATTTCAATTCGGTTGCGAATATGGACAACTGATTGAAAACGGCCGCATAACTAAAACTCTTAAAAATCCAAACTATAGAGGCGTTACGGTACCGTTTTGGAATAGTCTAAAAGCACTCTCACAAAAGGACACTGTCGAAACATATGGATCACCCTATTGCGGAAAAGGAGAACCTAGCCAGATTATTCGAGTTGGTCACTCATCTCCGTATGCACTTTTTAACAACATAGAAGTTTTTGGTGGTTAATATGATTAAAAATTACATTCACAATTTATCACAAAATATTTTTAAATTACTTGAATCAAATGAACAGCTCAGTTTATTTTTACACTCAGAAGAAAGTACATTTATCAGATTTAGCCAATCAAAAGTCCGGCAGAACACACAAGTTCATCAACACGAACTAACACTCCAATTACACAAAGACCAACGTTTAATTAAAATGTGTCTAAATTTAACTCTTAATGAGTCATTAGACCTAGACGCTGCTCATAATTTGATTTTAGAAGCTCGTACGCAATTACCTTTAACTGATGCTAACCCACAGTTTTTTAGAATCAAAAACAACGGTCATTCTGAAGTTATCAAAAAATCAAATTACCCCAATGTGACCGAAATCCCTGAAATTATTTATAAAAATTTTTCGCAAGACGATCTGGCGGGGCTTTGGTGTTCTGGCCCGCTTAGACAAGCTTCGATCAACTCTGAAGGGCAATTTCATTTTTTTGAAACTGATTTTTTCTTTTTTGATTATTCTCTATATAGTGGTCCTCTTGCAGCCAAAGGCTATTATTCAGAACATGATTTTAGTGAAAAAAAAATTTCTAGCCAAGCTTATGCAACAAAAAATAAGCTTGTTCTATTAAAGAAACCAATTCAAAAAATTCCGCGTGGACAATACCGTGTCTATCTTGAACCCATGGCTGTAGCAGAAATTTTAGGAACAATGTCTTGGGGATCGTTCAGTCAAGGCAACTACAAAAAAGGCGTTGCTCCTTTAAAAAAACTAGCTGAAAAGCAATTATTCTTTTCACCAAAAGTGACAATTTTAGAAAATTTTGAACTTGGATTAACTCCTGAATTCAACTCTATTGGTGAACTCAGTTTACCCCACATCAAGCTTATTGAGCATGGACATTTAAAACAATTTTTAACAAGTTCAGCAACAGCTCAAGAGTTTGGTCTAAATTCAAACAATGCAGATGTTCGCGAGATACCTCGTTCAATTGAGCTTCTTTCGGGCTCAATGAATGCCGATCAAGCTTTACAGGAACTTAACACTGGAATTTATATTTCAAACTTACATTACATTAACTACAGTGATATTCAGTCAGCCCGTATAACTGGTATGACGCGATTTGCATGTTTCTGGGTTGAAAATGGTGAAATTGTTGGACCAATTCAAGATCTGAGATTTGACGAATCACTCTATAATATATTTGGCTCACAACTCATTGAATTAACTGAGCAAAGTTCTATTTTTGTGGACATAGGAACATATCAAAAAAGAAATTTAGGTGCTATGAAAGTTCCCGGAGCATTGGTTGATAAATTTAATTTTACTTTATAATTATCACTTTTCATGATTAATTAAGTCTATTCAAACAAATCGGTAACGAGGAGAAAACTATGGCATTAGGCAAAATTCAAAATTTAATTCAGAAAATTGCTCATACTGACAAAGTTAAACAAGTGATTGCTGAAGTTCAAGCAGTTAGTCATGATATCCAAAATAAGGTTCAAAAACTATCTGCCGATGAAGCTGTAAAAAAATATAAAGAGCTCGCAAAAAAAGTAGTGGCTGCCGAAAATGATTTACAAAAAGAAGTCACTAAGGTTGTCGCTCAAGTTAAAAAATCTGCTGACGAAGTTGAAAAAAACTTTAAAACTTACAAAGCTAAAGCCCAAGCTCAAAGGTTAAAAATCGAAAAGATGATTTTAGCTAAAACAAAAACTAAAGCTAAAACTAAAAAAACAGCCAAAAAGAAAGTTACTACAAAAAAAACTGTAGGGAAAAAAACTAAAAGAGCATAATTATTATAAAATTATATTTAATCCTTTTATGAATTAAATTATTTTGCTAAAATCTTAAGCCATAAATACAAGGTTTTTATAATGAAAGCAGCATCCGTTATTAATTTAAAAGAACTTAGCTCATGTCATAAATGTGGACATAAAGATCACAATATTATTTGCTCGGTAAGCTCGGATGTACTAGCACTACTGGATGCTGCTAAAATTAAAACAACGTACAAACCACACCAAACCATTTTTTACCAAGGCAACGATCCACTCGGTTTATATACTGTGTCCGAAGGTCTTGTTAAATTAGAAGCTGTATCAGAATCTGGACAAGCTCACACAGTCAGATACGTTGGTGCTGGTCATGCTATCGGTTATCAATCTTTATTTACTAACGAAAAATACAATGTTTCGGCAACAACTGTCGAAAGTTCGATTGTTTGTTTTATTCCAAAAAATGTGGTCATGGATATTTTTAGTAAATTTCCAATGGCTAGCTTTCAAATTATGAAGGCTCTCTCGGAAGATTTAAAGCTGGCTGATTCAAAATGGACAGATCAAATGGATAAAGATGTCCCACAAAGAGTCGCAGAAGCTATTATTTATCTACAAGATCATTTTGAACACCAAAACTGGACCCGAAAAGAAATTGCCGAATGGGCGGGCACTACTCCTGAAAGTGTTATTCGCACCTTGGCTCAGTTTGAAAAAGCTGGATTTATCGATCAAACAGAAGGTCGAAACATCAAAATTTTAAACAGATCTGGACTGATGAATAAATAATTCTATTTTGTTTATGACATAGATCATAACTCTAGCGCTTTTAGCATGTCATATTTATGCTTGAAGAGTTATGGAAAAAACAAAAACAAGTTTAGGCGAGAGCATCCAGCATTGTCAATATTGCGGAACCAATACAATTGGTGGTCAGCGCTATTGCTGCGCCGCTTGTGAAAAGCTTGATTCTGATTTTGCATTTGTCAAAGACCACAAAGAATCAAATCCTTACTTATACCTAGATAAACCGGATTACGCGCAAACCTTTATAAATGATAACCAATATCATTTTTTTATTGAAAACTTGCAATGTTCTAGTTGTGTTCACCTTATTGAAAAAATACCTGATTTCTATCCTGATTGTAAATTGGCCCGAGTCAACTTTGGTCAGAATCTATTAACGGTCGAACTCACTGACAAAGGGCAATTATCGCAAGTTGCAAAACTCATTGAAGATCTTGGATATCAAGCTTATCTCATTAAAAAAACAGATTTAGAAAGTAAATCTCGAAACTTAAAAAATCGAGATGATCTTAAAAAAATTGCAGTCGCTGGCGCTGTGGCCGGAAATCTTATGATTTTTGCATTTGCTATTTATGCCGGAGCTGATGGCATAGCCTTACAGTTTTTTAGATGGATGAATCTCGTTTTATTTTTACCTTTACTACTCTACTCAGCCCAAAGTTTTTATTTTGGGGCGTGGAATGCACTCAAATACAGAGTGATTCATATCGACCTACCAATAGTCATCGCACTGGTCTCAAGTTTTGCTTTTTCAACTTACAATCTTTTTATTGGATCAAATGATTTCTACTTTGACTCAACGGCCAGTTTTATTTTTTTAATATTGTTGGCTCGGTATTTTGTGAAAATGACACAACAGTATTATTTATCTCCAGTCAGATTGGGTTCAAGCTTAGTCAATCAAAAATACACACTTTTAGATCAATCACCTATAGTTGCTGAACAAATAAAGGTTGGAGATGTCTTTAAAGTTGCTCCTGATCAAATGATCCCCGTTGATGGAGTTTTGATTTCTCCTAAAGCATTGATTGATACTTCATACTACAATGGTGAATCCATGCCACAAGTGTTTACTGAGGCATTGCAAGTCTACTCTGGATTTAAAAACCTGTCTGAATCCATTTTGATTCAAGCTGTATCAACCATGCAAGGCTCTCAGCTCAATAAACTATTAACGCAAACTCAAGATCATCTCTTTATTAAAAATAATTATATTAACTTATCTGACAAACTAGCTCAGAGACTTGTTACAGCTGTATTTAGTGTTGCTGGTTTATATTTTATAGGTTGGGGTTATTTTCACTCCTACCAAGAATCTTTCAATCGCGTCCTCGCTTTAATTGTTGTCGCTTGTCCTTGCGCTTTGGCTTTTGGTAGCCCACTCACAATGGCTATAGCGTTTAAAAAAGCACAAAACAAAGGGATTGCTCTTCGAAACGCTAATGTATTTGAAAAACTAAACCACATTAAAAATATCTTTTTTGATAAAACTGGCACTCTAACACAGGGAAAACTTACGCTCGTTCAAACTTGGCCAGATCAAATTAATGAAGAGTTAAAATCAATCATTCTAGGATTAGAAAAAAAATCTTACCATCCAGTTGCTTTTGCCCTCAGAGCTGCATGGAAAAATACTAATGTTTCTCCATCTTTAACAAATATTAAAGAAACTTTTGGATCAGGAGTACGAGGACAAGTTGTTATTCCAACAGATGTTCATGATTTGGTCGATACTTATGAAATAAAGTCACTACCTGAGAATATGCACGAAGATGATTTGGCAGTTGTTGTTTTAAAAAATGGAACGGCTGTTGCCCGACTTTATTTTAATGATGAACTTCGACAAGAGTCTAAAGATCTTATTCACAAATTACGCAACCGTCATTTGAACTGCTACTTACTTACTGGAGATAAAAAATCTCGAGCTTTTCAAAAAGGCCAGGCTTGTGGTATTCAATCTGATTTTATATTTAGTGAATTGTATCCGGAAGAAAAAAAAGAAATTGTCAAAAAATATCATTCAACAATGATGATTGGTGATGGCCTAAATGATGCTCTGGCATTAAGTGCCAGCGATATCGGAATTTCAGTTAAAGGCAGCTCACATCTGACAATTGATAGCTCTGATGTTCTTTTTCTAAGAGGTGGGCTTGAGCCACTTTTGGAATTATTTAATATTGGCCTGCAAGCTGATCGCACTCTTAAAAGAAATTTAGCACTTGCTCTCATATACAATATTCTTGCAGGTACGAGCGCACTTTTTGGTTTAATCAATCCATTCTGGGCAGCTGTGCTCATGCCCATGAGTACTATTATAGTTTTATTATCAAGTTTATTTGGTTTTATTGATTGGAGAAAAAAATGAGCGTACTTATATTAGTTATTCCAATGGCGCTTGTTTTAGGGGCCGGATTTTTATACGCCTTTTTCTGGGCAACATCGAGTGGTCAGTTTGACGACCTCACAACACCTTCGATGCGCATGTTAGATCAAGATTCAAAAAAAATTCAAAACAATAAGGAGAACAACTTATGAATTCAAACAGGACAGACAACATCGTTTACGATGACGATATAGTAAAGAAATTTACCATCGTCACACTCATCTGGGGAACAGCAGCATTTTTATTTGGTTTAATTGCAGCATTGCAGTTGGCAAATTGGCGCTTCAATCTTAATTTAGAGTGGATTACATTTGGTCGATTAAGACCTCTTCATACAAATGCGGCTATTTTTGCATTTGCAGGCAATACAATCTTCGCTGGGATTTACTACTCAACACAGAGACTTCTCAAAACAAGAATGTTTTCAGACACATTATCAAATATACATTTTTGGGGTTGGCAGTTGATCATAGTTGCTGCCGCAGTTACCTTGCCACTAGGTTACACACAATCAAAAGAATATGCAGAACTTGAATGGCCAATCGATATTGCTATCGCTGCAATTTGGGTAGTTTTCGCAGTTAATTTCTTCATGACTCTTAGACAGCGTCGCGAAAAACATTTATATGTTGGTATTTGGTTTTATATAGCAACCATTGTTACTGTAGCAGTCCTTCATATTGTTAATTCTATCGAAATTCCAATCACTGCTTTAAAATCGTTTCCAGTTTGGGGAGGCATACAAGATGCTTTAGTTCAATGGTGGTATGGACATAATGCAGTTGCATTTTTCTTAACAACACCATTTTTAGGATTAATGTATTACTTTGTACCAAAAGCTGCAAATAAACCAATTTACTCTTATCGTTTATCGATCATTCACTTTTGGGCTTTGGTTTTCATTTATATCTGGGCTGGCCCACATCATTTACTTTACACATCATTACCTGAATGGGCCCAAACATTAGGTATGATTTTTTCTGTCATGCTATGGGCTCCATCTTGGGGTGGTATGATCAATGGTTTAATGACATTAAAAGGTGCATTTAAAGAATTGATCAAAAACCCAATTATCAAATTTTTCGTGGCCGCTTTAACATTTTATGGAATGAGTACTTTTGAAGGTCCATTATTATCAATCAAATCCGTATCTGGATTAGGACACTATACTGATTGGATTATCGGTCATGTTCACTCAGGAGCTTTAGGTTGGAATGGACTTATGTCAATGGGTATGTTTTTATGGCTAGTTCCACGTTTATGGAATACACAATTATACTCAGAAAAATTGGCTGAAACTTCTTTCTGGACTTCATTGACAGGTATTGTTTTGTACTACACATCAATGGTGACTGCGGGTATTACTCAAGGTCTTATGTTAAGAGCGATAGATAGCCAAGGCCGTCTTGTTTATCCAGATTTCGTCGAAACAGTAACAAAAATATTACCATTGTATTGGGTTCGTGCAATCGGTGGTTTATTTTTTATCGTTGGCTTTCTTATTACTGTTTATAATATATATAAAACAATAAAATCAGCACCTGCTACCCAGGAAAATAAAGTTGTTGCAGTGACTAAAACAGGTTGGGATGAACAACCAACAACAACTCACAGAAAACTTGAAGGACTTGGATTTGTCTTTACAGTATTAACAATTGCAGCCATTTTAGTTGGATCTGTTATTGAAATTTACCCCACACTCTCTATGCATAAATACGTTAACCCGGAACAAACTACAGAGCCATACAGCGCTTTAGAACTTGTTGGTCGCGGTATTTATATTCGCGAAGGTTGCTATGTTTGCCACTCACAACAAATTCGCCCTATGGCTTCTGAAGTTTTACGCTATGGTCCGGCTTCGACCCTTGAAGACTCTATGTGGGATCACCCATTTCAATGGGGGTCAAAACGTACTGGTCCTGATATAGCACGCGTAGGGAAAAAATATCCCGACATGTGGCACTATCAGCACATGATTAATCCACGCTCGATCAATCCAGACTCAGTTATGCCAAATTATCCGTGGTTGGTTGTTAAAAATGCGGATTACTCAACAATCAGAAAAGAATTATCTGTTTTAAAAATGCTTGGCGTGCCTTACGACGACAAAACCGTTGGTGATGCAGACATCGTCGCTCAAAAAGAAGCAATTGAAATCGCTAAAAATTTAGAAGCTGCTGGAGCACCTGCTGGATTAGAGAAAAAAGAGATTATTCCATTGATTGCTTATTTACAGGCACTTGGGCAAAAACAAAAAAATAAAAACTCTTCTTCTGCCTTGAACACAACAGGACAATAATATGAAACAACTTGCATTATCACAATTTACAGACACACATCTAACAGTCATCGCGATGATGATTTTTTTAGGTTACTTTTTGATTATAGGAATAAAAGCTATATCAATGAGTTTTAAACAGGTCGAATTGTACTCTAATATGCCACTACAAGAAGATATCGAGGTTAAAAATGAGCGATAACAATAAAAACGATCAAGAACAACATTACCATGAATATGATGGTATCATTGAACATGACAATCCACTTCCTAATTGGTGGCTGTGGACTTTTATCTTAACTGTCGTATTTGCATTCATTTATTATTTACATTACGAAGTTGCTGGTGGACCAACTCTTCAAGACGAACTTAAAGAGTCTATGGCCCAGATTGAACAACTTAAAAAAGATTCTGGTTCTAATACTGGTGAAATCACAGAAGTTGATGTTTTAAAAGAACTTAAATCACCGGACAGTTTGAAAGCTGGATCAATCGTTTATGCTGGAAAATGCGCTGTTTGCCATGGTGATAATTTAGAAGGTAAAATTGGTCCAAACCTAACAGATAATTCGTGGATTAACGGCGACGGTAAAGCTAAGTCTGTGGCACATATTATACAAACTGGTGTTCCTGCTAAAGGTATGCCACCATGGACAGGATTGTTGACTGATGATGAAATCAAAAAAGCAACAGCATTTATTTTATCTAAGAAAAACACAAATCCGGCGAACGCAAAACCAGCTGAAGGAAAAATTATTGAGGATTATTTTTCTAATAATTAATTTCTGTTAGGTTTTTTTAAGGAACTTTTATGGCAAAAAAACAAATATCGGCAGATATCCTTTCAAGTATTGATGAACACGGCAACCGGTTGTACTTGCAGCCGGCTGAAGTCAAAGGTTTCTACCGTGACTGGCGAACTAAGGTTCAAGTCTTGCTGATGTTTGTTTTTTTAGCTACTCCGTGGACAACAATCAACGGAATGCAGTCTATTCTACTGGATATTCCTCAAAGGGAATTTTATATTTTCGGTTTTTTGTTTCGTGCTCACAATGCTCCACTTATATTCTTTCTTCTTTTCGGTGGAGCTATTACACTTGCATTTGTCACAACAGTTTGGGGTAGAGTTTGGTGTGGCTGGGCCTGTCCACAGACTGTTTTTATTGATGGAGTATTTCGCAGAATCGAATATTTCGTCGAAGGAAACTATTTAAATCGACGAAAAATGCAAACTGAACCAATGACAGTTTCTACATTTACAAAAAAAATCGTTAAATGGATTTTATTTACTCTCGCTTCATCTCTTATTGCGCATAGTTTTCTAGCTTATTTTGTTGGCGCTAAATCATTTATTCAAATTATTGAGGATGGTCCTTCAGCTAACATGACCGTATTTATTGTTGCACAGTTTTTTACTGCTTTATTTTTATTTGATTTTGGTTGGTTTCGTGAACAGTTCTGCACAATTATGTGCCCTTACGGGCGCATACAAGGTCTTCTATTAGACAAAAACTCACTCGCTGTTGCTTATGAAGAAAAACGTGAGGCTGATTGTGTTAAATGTAATCGTTGTGTTTCAGCATGTCCTATAGGAATTGATATCAGAAATGGTTTGCAAATGGAATGTATCGCATGCACAGCCTGCATTGATGCCTGTGATGAAATTATGGAAAAGGTCGAAAAGCCAAAAGGTCTCATCAAATACAAAACATTAGACGATCAACCTATTAAGTTAACTAAACCAAGATCATTATTATATTTAGTGGCGATACTATTGTGTATTGTTGGCTTAAGCTATAACCTCATAAACCTAGAACATTCAGAGGTATTTTTAGTCAGAGCTAAAGACGAACCTTTTAAAGCTTCTGAAACAGACATCATCAATCATTTCAAAATTCATGTTACGAATCAAAGCTTTGCTATTCGAAAATATAAACTCAGAACTGAAAATCACGAAATGATTGAACTTATTAAAGCACAAAATGAAATTACTTTAAAACCTAAAGAATTTCGAGAATGGCATGTTTTTGCAAAAATCAGTCGGACAGAATTCAAACCTCAACTCAAAATCAAATTAACAATTTTTGATTCGGAAAATGAAAAAGACTTCAGTCGGACTTTAGAAGCCGAATTGCTAGGGCCGGCGAATTAAAATGGACAAATCACTTTTAGTATTATGCAGCTCAATATTTACCGCTGGCCTTATCGGAAGTTGGCACTGCGGAGTAATGTGTGGGCCAATGGCTTGTTTTTTGGCAGCAAAAAAACAGCTCAAAACATATCAGCTTGGCCGCTTAATTTCGTATACCGCAGCAGGAGCCAGCGCTGGATCAGTCATGGGCATTTTTTTTCAGTCCTATAGTTGGCTAAAATATCTTTCTGTAATTGGATTAAGTTTCTTACTTATTTTTATGGCATTTAACACACATAAACAGTTTAAAACTCCAGAAATCTTCGGAGGCTTTTACAAAAAATTTCAGAACTCGGGATTCTTTCTTGGTTTTTTTAGTTTTCTTTTGCCTTGCGGTTGGCTATGGACATTTGTGGTTTCAGCTGCGGCCACCAGATCTGCTTATGCTGGGGCACTCGTCATGTTTATTTTTTGGTGCTCGACAGTTCCAGCTCTGACAACAGCTCAAATTGTAATCAAAAAAATGATTGAGAAAGCTCCATTAAAAACACAGCAAATTTCATCAATCGTATTGCTATTTGCAAGTCTATACAGCCTAGCAACTTTTTGGTTTTTACATAGTTCAACTTGATTACTTTACTAAAAAAATAAACAATTTATCATGTTTAATCATAATGAAAAAATAGCCTTAACAAAATATCTCGAAGCTACTCTTTTTGATCGTAAAAAATTTTTTATATCATTCATTTACATGGGCTACGTAATCGGTCTTTTACTTACAATTTATACTTATTTAACAAGTAAAAATTCATTTAAATCAACTCTCACTATGTATGCTTTTGTTATGACGCTTTTACTTTTAATTAACCTTACTGTTCTCTATTTCATTTCCAAAAAAATGATTTTGAATCGTGATAAAGCAATTAAAAAATTTATAGAACAGTGGAGCGAACAAACTCCTTACATCATTGGAAAAATTAAAAAAAATCATGCTCTAGATTTTTTGATACCTCGAAAAATACGAACGTTCGTAGCAACAAACGGACAAAAATACAAAATATCATACTGCATCGAAACCAATCCAGATCAACTGTACCGACTTTACGAGACCCAACGCAAAGGACCATATGATTTTGCATTTATCGTCTTGCCTGATCATATTTTCGGCTTAAATAAACGCCCACAAAATTAGCCACAAAGCTCTTAATTCTTAGCACAAAAAAGACTTAAATCTGTACAATTTTAACTCTCTGGGCTAGCCTTCTCAAGAATCATTTACCCCTATGAAGGAGCTGACCATGGATTTAAACACAAGCCTTTCTCAATTATCAACTCATCAAGAATTTACGCGCCGACATATTGGACCTTCTGAAGAAGACCAAAAAGCGATGTTAAAAGAACTTGGTTTTACAAACTTCGATGAAATGATGACTAAAGTCGTTCCTAAATCGATTTACAACACGGCACCAATGAATATTGGTCAAGGTATTTCTGAACACGATATTTTAAATCAACTTAAAAATATTGTTTCTGAAAATAAAGTCTATACTTCTCTGATTGGTATGGGATTTCATGACACAATTACACCGTCACCAATTTTACGCAATATTTTCGAAAATCCTGTTTGGTATACGGCCTACACTCCTTACCAACCCGAAATCTCGCAAGGCCGCTTAGAAAGTCTATTGAATTTTCAAACAATGATTGCAGATCTGACGGGTATGGAAATTTCAAATGCTTCATTGCTTGATGAAGGCACTGCTGCTGCTGAAGCAGTCATTATGGCTCAATCTGTCTGTAAGAAAAAAGATGCTAATGCATTCTTAGTTCACCCTTCAACCCACCCACATGTTATCGAAGTTTTACAAACTCGTGCCGAACCACTTGGCATTGAAGTCATTATTCAAGATCCAATCAAATATGATTTTTCTAAAGAAGTTTTTGCAGCCGTTTTTCAATACCCATGTACTGATGGTACAATTGAAAATTACAAAGCATTGACAACAAAATTACATGACCATGGTGCACTTGTTATTGCGAGTGTAGATTTATTAGCTATGACAATTTTGACACCTCCAGGAGAATGGGGTGCAGATATGGTTGTTGGCAACTCACAACGTTTCGGCGTCCCGTTGGGATTTGGTGGACCGCACGCCGCTTTTTTAGCAACAAAAGACGCTTACAAAAGATCAATGCCAGGTCGCTTAGTCGGTGTATCAGTTGATGCTCATGGTAAAAAAGCTTTACGCTTAACATTACAAACGCGCGAACAACATATTCGTCGTGAAAAAGCGACTTCAAATATTTGTACAGCTCAAGTTTTACTCGCTAACATGGCTGCCATGTATGGCGTTTACCATGGCCCCAAAGGCTTGACTAAAATTGCCACTCGCATTCACAAGTTAGCAATGATAGCAACAGTTGGTCTTGAGAAACTCGGTTTTAAAACACAATCAACAGCTATATTTGATACAGTTAAAGTTAATACGCAAAATGTTTCTGACATTATTGCTCAAGCTGAAAAACTTGAGATCAATTTACGCTCTTATAGTGATGGCGTTGGTTTTTCGATTAACGAAACAACAACTTTGGCGACACTTGAAAAAGTACTTATGGCTTTTAACAAAGGACAAAACCTTAATTTTAATTTGAATGATCTTGATTCAGCTGCAAAATCAAACATCCCTGCTGAAATGGTTCGCACGTCAAGTTTTATGACTCATCCAACGTTCAACTCGTATCATTCAGAAACTGAGTTAATGCGTTATATTTATTCTTTACAAAATAAAGATGTCACATTAACTCATTCAATGATTCCCCTCGGGTCATGTACAATGAAATTGAATGCTGCGACTGAGCTAATTCCAGTTTCGTGGCCTGAAGTTAATAAAATGCATCCGTTTGCGCCTAGCCACCAAACTCTTGGTTACCAAAAATTAATTAAAGATCTTGAACAAAAACTTTGTGCAATTACTGGCTTTAATGCCGTTTCACTACAACCAAATTCGGGTGCGCAAGGCGAATACGCTGGCTTATTAGTTATTCGTGAATACTTTAAAGCTAAAAAAGAAACACACCGAAACATCTGTTTAATTCCGTCATCAGCGCATGGAACAAATCCAGCTTCTGCTGTTATGGCAGGTTTTCAAGTTGTTGTTGTGGCTTGCGATGAAAACGGCAACGTCGACGTTCAAGATTTAAAAACCAAAGCTGAACTACATAAAAATAATTTAGCAGCGTTGATGGTTACATATCCGTCGACTCACGGCGTATTTGAAGAGGCGATCACTGAAATTTGTGAAACTATTCACAAACACGGTGGTCAAGTCTACATGGACGGTGCCAACTTAAATGCTTTAGTTGGTGTTGCTCGTCCTGGTCAATTTGGCCCTGACGTTTCCCACATGAATTTACATAAAACATTTGCTATTCCTCACGGCGGTGGTGGTCCAGGAGTTGGCCCTATTGGTGTTGCGGCACACTTAGCGCCATATTTACCAAAGCACTCGTTAGTTAAAGAAGCGGGTCCTCAATCAGGCGTGAGTTCAACAACGAGTGCTCCTTGGGGCTCAGCAAGTATATTACCAATCAGCTGGAGTTACATTACAATGATGGGTTCAGAGGGTTTAAGACAAGCAACAGAAGTCAGTATATTAAACGCCAACTATATCGCAAAAAAATTAGCTCCTTATTACCCTATTGTTTATAAAGGCAAAGAAGGTCTCGTTGCGCACGAATGTATTATTGATATTCGTCCGCTTAAAAAATCACACGAAATCGATGTGACTGATATCGCAAAACGCTTAATGGATTATGGATTTCATGCGCCGACAATGTCATGGCCTGTTATTGGAACTTTAATGATTGAACCAACTGAATCTGAATCAAAAGCCGAACTTGATCGTTTCATCGATGCTATGATTCAAATTCGTAAAGAAGCTGATGCTTGCCCAGATGTTATTAAAAACTCTCCACACACAGCTGATGTTTTAATGGCGACGGAGTGGAATCATAAATACACGCGCGAAACAGCAGCCTATCCGCTAAAATGGGTAAAAATGAATAAATACTGGCCACCAGTTGGACGCGTTGATAACGTTTACGGCGATAAAAACATTGTTTGCTCTTGCCCTCCACTGGATTCTTATCAATAATTTTTATTGAACAGAACTTATGACATTTAAAAAAAAAGTTTTACTAATTCGTTTAGATAAAATTGGAGATCTGATCTGCACGTTACCAGTAGATCAGATCTTAGATGACGGACATGCATCCAATAATACTTTTGAACCTGTCTGGGTTGTTCAAAAAGGTCTCGGTCAAATTATAGAACTCGGTGAAAAAAAACGCCAATACATCGAACTCGACAAAAATAATCAGAAACAAGCGCAACAACAGTTACGTCAATTTTTAGCTGTTAACAATTTTGAAATTGCCGTGAGCTTTCAATGCCCTTGGTGGGTCAATTATGAATTATTCAAAGCTCGCATCAAAAAAAGAATAGGTGTCTTAAGTCAGTGGCATAGCTTTTTATTTTTAAATCATGGTGTAAGACAAAAAAGATCACAAGCCTTAAAACATGAATTTGAATATAACTTAGATCTGGTTTTACAAATTACAGGCCCACTCCCCCAAGAAGCATTAAATCACCTGTATTTTTATTTTAAAAAGCCAACTCATTCAAATGTCATTTCTAAATATAATTTGCCGCTGACATATTCAGTTGTTCACCCTGGCATGATGGGATCAGCACTCAATTGGAAACAAGAACAATACATCGAATATATTCGAAAACTTATTTTACAAGGTAAAACGATAGTCGTAACCGGAACACCTACGGATGAACCTTACTTATACAAAATTAAATTAGCCTTTGCATCCAATAATCAAGTTATTTGGTTACAAAATAAATTAAGCATGCAAGAGCTTATTGAAGTTATTTATTTCAGTGAACAAATCACAGTTCCATCAACAGGTGTGGCACATATTGCCGCTGCACTTCGCAAACCCGTTAAAGGAATTTACTCACCAATTCAAGTGCACCATCCGCGCAGATGGGCCCCCCGTGGCGAAACTGTGACCATTTATACACCACCAGCCCAATGTCCAGCACAGTTCAAATGTCTAGGTGATCGTTGTACTGAGTACAATTGCATGGATAAATTATCCTTAGAAGAATAACCTAATACTACTTCAATTATTTTTATTGTCATGAGTATGGGGAACTACAATGTCAGCTGAAAATTTACGACCGACGACTTTTAAATATCATTTCACAACAAAAGACAATCGAGAACACACTTTTGAAGTCGTTTTGGATGGCCGCACACACAATATTATACAAGACAGCGCAACCCTTTCCGGGCATTTTCAAAAACCCGATTGGACTAAACTTGATCACCACAAATGCTCACACTGTCCTTATAAAGCTGAATCAATGCCACACTGCCCGGTCGCTTTGAATATATCTCATGTTGTTGAAACATTTCAAAACGATTTATCTTACCATGTCGCACATGTGACTGTCGAAAGTCCCGAAAGACGTTATGATAAAAAAGCAGACTTGCAAACAGCATTACAATCACTGCTTGGCCTAATCATGGCAGGATCTGACTGTCCTCATATGAATTTCTTAAAAGGCTTGGTCAAAACACATTTACCATTTTCAAATTTGCACGAAACAACAATTCGTATCTTTGGTTATTATCTGCAGCAGTCACTTAAAGATAAAGAGCAATCAAATTTAAGTCTTAAAACACATGCTGAAGTTCTATCGTCTAAATACAGGCAGCTTTCTATTTTAAATAAATTCATGATTAAGCGAGTTCAATCAATCAAGGCCCAGGGCGAATGCGTTCAAAATGCAATTATAATTCTTAGTAACTATGCGACACTTATTCCTCTAGATAATCTCATCGATCTTGATTAAATTGTGTTCGCAAATTGACCAAAGTCCTGTCAAAAACATTGACATTCAAGAAAGCAATTAAGTGACCGCAAAAGCTCTCCGATAGAGCTTTTCGAGGTCACTATGGAATTTAATCATTCAAAAAAAATAATCATTGTACTTATTGCTCTAACAGCTTTTTCTGGTTGTATGAATGGTCTCAGTGCCGTCGAAAATTCAAGTTTACAAGCGACGCAAGCTCTTGGTTGCTCAAACTTTAAAAGTAAAGTTTTCGATTCAATGTATGATTATCTCGATGGTCAAAAATCATCACCAAGCCTAGAAGATTTTATTAGCGCGCTTAATTCACAGATAGATCAAATTGCAAAAGATCAAAACATACAAGACACTGAAAAAGTTTCTCAACTCAAAGAAGAGATGGCTAAACTCTACGAAACTTTAATCGATCGATCTAAGAAACTCAAAAAAGTTCAAACAGCACGTCAACACTTAGAAACAATTATAGAACTCGAAATGCAAGACATCTCAACTACGGAAAACGTAAAGCTTAATACAGAGTTAGCGCAACAATTTAGCAAGGTTGAATCAATTGCGAAATCAACTGATGTTCAATGTAGTTCAAATCAACCTACAGCCCCAGATTCTTCAAATCAAAATGGGCAAGCAACAACACCGCCATCAAGCGGCAGTGATAATGCACAATTGCCACCACAAACAAATCCAGACGTTAATAAAAAAAATCGAATTATCGCAGGTTCGAAAAATGTCATTGCTACAGCTTATCAAAGCTGCCAATCGTTAGATATTCCAGAAATTTCAGCAGCTACGCCAAACGTGATTGGGATTACAAAGTTAAAAGACAAACACCAAGATGGAATCGGCGGGAAACGTATTATTTCTGATTTAAAACAAGTGCAAAACACCCATCCATATATCAAAGTTGCCGGCGGAGAAACGAATGGCTGCTTCAATGTACGCAATAACCCGCTGATTTATGATTACGGCGGAGAACCATCAGTTACAAGCACGACTATTAACTTTTTCAAAGACAGTGGCACAGGCACATCTGTGTTGGGCGTGGATTGTTCTGCGTATGTATCTGCTGCAATTGGTGTTGCTGGATTAAAATATAATCCATCTGTTGACAATAAACCTATTTTTATTCGCCAAAATTCTTCTAAATTTATAAATGCCAATGCATCTGGTTTTAAATGTTTCTCTAACGTTATAGCTAGCCCTTCAGAATCGATTAGACCAGGAGATATCGTTGGCGTTCGCGGACATGTTGTCATGATAGATAAAATTGGTTCTGATCCGTTTGGATTAAAAAAACTTAAATCAGCCAATGATTGCTCTAATATGAAAATTGATAATTTTGACTTTATCGTTAGCCAAAGCTCACCAAGTAAGAATGGAATCGGGATCAACAGATATGTTGTCCGTGATTATTTAAAAGAAACCGGTCCAGGTAAAATGCAAACTGCTTTTATCGGTATTGCTCAAGCTGCATGTCAAGCTTACTTTAGCCAAAAAAATGTGCCTACTCCAAGCCAAGATTACGGCATCATCAGACATAAAGGAACATCTGAATGTTTAACGAGTCAGGTACAACTCGCAAATCAAAGTTGCGTAAGTCAATGTCGTGAGTAGAAAACATTGTCAAAAGTATTTATTCATTAGATACTTCGTTCTATGACTCAATTTACAAAAAGCTCTGATATTTTTCAATTTATCAATCAACCACAACACAAAATACAAATAGTGGTTGATGCTATTCAACGACTTTCAGATTTTTTTGTAACCAAACCTGACGATCTAACACCATGGGATTACGAATATTGCCAAATTGCTTATCGCTATTATTACTTACCATTAAATTTTATTCGCAATTACGAAGTCATCATGCGTGGGCTACAAGTTGATTTCTTCAGAGACATCACAACAACAATTGATTGGGGAAGTGGTCCAGGAACAGCCTCGCTTGCACTTAGCAAAGCCTTACCGTTTAAACTACAAAAACAGCTGCTTATTGACCAGTCCAAAACTGTTCATCGCCATTTTCAAGACATTCATAATGAACTTTCGAATCCAGAAATCAAACCTGATTTAAGCCTAAGTCACTTAAACATCGATTATGCAAAATCAATTTTGGTTTTATCTTATAGCTTAACGGAAATGACTGAGTTACCAAGCGGATATGAACAATTTAATTCACTTATGATCTTAGAACCATCAACGCAAGATGATGGACGTAAACTTCAACAATTACGTGAAAAATTGATTGCTGATGGTTATTACATTTGGGCCCCTTGCGTGCATCAACAAAAGTGTCCTTTGCTGCATGAATCAAAAACTGACTGGTGCCACGATCGGTTCCACGTTAAAGCACCAGCTTGGTTTTTAGATTTTGAAAAGCATTTACCATTCCGCAATAGAACCATCACAACAAGTTATTTACTCGCAAAGAGAACGCAACATGTTCAATTTAAAAAGAATGAAGCTCGTACTGTTGGTGACTCAGTCGAAGAAAAAGGTAAAACCAGGCAACTCGTTTGTCGCTCATCTCAAAGAGAGTTTCTCGCTTGGATGCACAAAAACAAAAATGTGCAAATTATTCCGCGTGGAGAGCTTATCGAATTACCTGAAGACATCGAAATAAAATCAAATGAATTACGCATCAACAGCGAAATTATACTGACAAAAAGTGGACAATTGAAATAAAAACTGATCCAATTTAAGCATGACAAAAATACAAATAACAAAAGTATTCGGCTTTGTGACGGTTCTTGTTCTCTCATCTTGTTCTAATCTCAGCACAAAACTCACAACAGCAACAATAAGCCCATCTGAAATCACAGCGGATGGAACATCTCGTTTAGATGTTATGTCTTCACCATCACAAAACTACACATCTACATCAGATGCCAGTGCCAGACCGCCCACTTTCACAGCCAGTAGCTATTCTGAACGCATTTTAACAGGCACTTTCGTTCACACATTTTGGAATCGCGTACAGTTTGGACTAGGTTTAAATTCTGACTTTGCTATTTTAGGAACAATTCAATTCCAACTTTTGGGCGAACCAAATAAAGAAGGTTTCAATTCTACTCTTGGTGTGTCTTCTGATTTCTCAAGTTTCTCTAAATCTGGCAATCAAAAAGGAACTTTTGGACCAGGCGGTTATCCATGGAAAGCCTCTATCTCACAAAATACAACATCAGCTCAATTTGCAATGGGCTATCGTTTGAACCCAAATGTTCTACCATTCATCGGATATAGTCAAAATAGTCATTCCATCAAATCTAAAATTGATCAAAGTGTCAGTACAGACAATTCTGATCAAGGCGGTAGTTATGACAAAACTGAATCAGCATCGAGTAAAGCCGCTGGTCTTGGACTTAAACTTACATCTGGAAATATTCACTTTACGCCAATCATACAGTGGACAAAGTTTGAAACCAGCTTAACATCTACTGAAGGCGTGCAAGCAGTCTTTGTTTTTTCAATAAATTAACAGTTAATAAAAGGAGAAGTTTTTATGGGTAAAAAAATCACTCTAGGTGCACGAATTATTTTAGGATTAATCTTTTTTGTTTTTGGATTAAATTTCTTTTTAAATTTTATCCCCACTCCGCCACCACCTGAATCAATGAAAAACATGATGGAAGGCATGATGAAATTAAGCTACCTGTTGCCAGTCGTAAAAACACTCGAAGTTGCATGCGGTGCTTTGTTATTGCTCGGATTATTTATTCCACTCACTTTATTAATTTTAGCACCAATAGTTGTGAATATTGCAATTATTCACTTTGTTTACGAACCAAGTGGTGCCCCGATGGCTGCAGGTATTATCGTACTCATGTTGATTTTAGCTTGGTCTCACCGAAAAGTTTTCAGCCCGTTGTTGAAAATTAAACACTAAAAAAGCGACCCCACAGAAATCCCTGAACAACAAAATACTTCGGGGATTTTAAGTCCCGACCATGGGCTTGATTTCAAATCAATAGGTCCTAATTAGATTCAATGGATAACCTTTATAACAATTGTATAATAACTAAAATCTGCAAGCAGATTAAAATTATTCGCAAAAGCTCTAAAGTCAGTCTTAAAAACTGACGAACATGCTTATAACTTGTTTGCATGTTGGCCGCCTTTCACAATAAAGGAAGCTAATGTTATTCAAAAAGCTGTGGGGTCAATCTACAGCTTTTTGCATTTTTGCGGCGAGGCCTTAAACTTAATTATTTTAGTTAGAGCTATTTTGCGATCCGGAATACATAAGATAAGAACTATCAATTCTTTTTACATTAGGCATAGCAATTTCTACAGCGTCTGCAAAGATGACAATTACAGAAATGAAACAACAACTCATTTCAGGCGGGCTTGCTGGGCAAAACTGCTCTATACTTTTATCAAGCTTATCTAACTCGTCTACTTGTGAAAGTGTTGACTTAGTCCTTGATAGCTGTGCAATCAAAATAACTAATGGCCTAAACAAACAAGTCTCTGCTCAAGATGCTTTAATTTGTAAGTAAATTTATCTCCAAGAATAGCGGCTCAACTCACTTCTCACTCAAGTCGTTATCCTTTTTCTGATTCAAAAACAGGCCAACTCTCGTGTTTTTCATCATGTTGCAGATCACTGTATCTGAAAAAACTTGCTTAAGCTAACCCAGGCAGAGTATTTTCTTGCCATGACAAATACAGTTAATAAAACTCCGCTCTTTAATGAACACGTTGCACTTAACGCTAGAATGGTGGAATTTGCTGGCTGGCAAATGCCCATTCAATATGTTGGCTTAAAAGAAGAACACAAAGCTTGCCGAGAACATATTGGCTTATTTGATGTTTCACATATGGGTGAAATCAGATTCAAAGGACCAAAAGCTGTCGAATCATTACAGTGGCTCGCGACGAATGACGTATCTAAAATTGAATCAGGCCAAGCTCAGTATTCACTTTTACCAAACAAGCAAGGCGGACTTGTTGATGATATTTTTATTTATTGCTTAGAGAAAAATGTAGATTATTTAGTCTGCGTAAATGCTGCCAACAAAGACAAAGACTTTGCCTGGATGACGGCCAACAACAAAGGCGCAGACATCACTGACGAGTCAAACTACTGGGGACAAATTGCCGTTCAAGGTCCAAAAGCATTAGCTCTTTGTGATGCTTTATTTTCTGAATTAAAGCCAAGCCAGTGGGCACGAAACGAAATCAAGAAAACAACATTTCAAGGATTTTCAGCTCTTGTTGCAACAACAGGATACACTGGTGAATCTGGCTGCGAGATTTTTATTGAAGCCGCTGGTACAACTCAACTTTGGCAAGCGCTTATGCAACACCCTCTTAAACCGGTTCCTGTGGGATTGGGCGCTCGTGACACGTTAAGAACTGAAATGAAATATTCTCTTTACGGACACGAAATTGATGATACCACTAATCCATACGAAGCAGCTTTAGGTTGGGCGATCAAACCACAAGCTAAAGACTTTATAAACAAAGCTCAAATAGTGGCCGTCAAAGATCAAGGGCTTAAACGTAAACTTATTGGTTTTAAAATGATTGATCGCGGAATTCCTCGCCAAGGTTATGAGATTAAAAATTCAGCAGGATCTAGAATTGGAATCACAACAAGTGGTACACATTCTCCGACCCTTGATGAACCAATCGGCATAGCTTATGTTGAAACTGCACATTCTGCAGAAGGTTCTGAGATTTTCGTAGACATTCGCGGAAAGCTTGTTAAAGCTGTCGTGGTTAAAACACCTTTTATTCAAAAATAATTACTAAGGAGCACACAATGCCATTTCATATTCCAGAAGATTTATATTACACAAAAGACCACGAATGGGCTCAAGTTGATGAAAACATCGTGACTGTTGGTATTACTGAATTTGCACAAGATCAGTTAGGCGAAATCGTTTATGTTGATCTTCCAGAAGAAGGCCAAAAAGTGACGCAAAATCAATCTTTTGGCGTTGTTGAAAGCGTTAAAGCTGTTTCTGACTTATTTGCTCCTGTTTCGGGCACAGTTATCGAAGTTAACTCGGCATTATTAGAAGATCCTTCTTCGTTGAATGATGATCCAAATAATGATGGCTGGTTAGTTCGCATCGAGATGGATTCTGAAAAAGAATTAGCAAACCTTATGCGTTCTCCAGAATACAAAAAATTAATAAACGATAAATAATCCTATTGTTTTTTTTCAAAAAGACGGTTAATTTAACCGTCTATTCTTATCTTGTCTCGTGCCCAGTTGGTGGAATTGGCAGACACACTAGGCTTAGAACCTAGCGCCGCGAGGCATGGGGGTTCGACTCCCTCACTGGGCACCAATTCT
Source organism: Pseudobdellovibrio sp. (assembly GCA_046293015.1). GTDB lineage: Bacteria > Bdellovibrionota > Bdellovibrionia > Bdellovibrionales > Bdellovibrionaceae > Pseudobdellovibrio. The sequence continues at coordinate 56,730 of JBKBPU010000010.1, read as the reverse complement.
TAATCACTCTTGTAAATAGCTAAAATCACTAAGAAATTTGAAATCTAAAACTACGCCTCTAAAATTTTGGGCCGATTTTGGGTCCAGTCATCTGAGTTTTGCGGGTAAAACACAACATTTTCCCTCTGACCATCAGGAAAAACTAAACAATTTGTATTTAAATCAGCAGTACCCAGCTCAAAACGACTCATCGCTTTTTGCAAATGTTCTTGCGAAATGTGTGCATATCTTTGAGTCATCACAATACTCGTATGACCTAGAATTTTTTGAAGGTCATAGATATTCCCGCCATTTAACATAAATTGACTTGCAAACGTATGCCTAAGATCATGAAATCGAATTGTACGACTCATGCCTGCTTTAATTTGTGCCTTTTCAAAATCTCTGTACAAATGATGAGTTTCGATTGGAATACCCTTACTATCAGCAAAAACAAATTTAGATTGTCCACTTTGAAACCTGAACACTTTTAATAATGTTGCTCGAGTTATGGAGTTCATGGGAACTACTCGTTTAATTCCTGTTTTTGTTCTCTCCTTCAAACCGTGCCGATCCCGTGTTCTGGTAACCGAAATTGTGTTCTCTTGAAAACTTACGCGATCCCAGCATAATCCAGCTAATTCACCTTTGCGCATACCTGTGTTAATTGAAATTAAAAACAAATCATACAAATCATGACCAAAATTCGCCTGAAGGAACTGATCTATTTCTGACTTCGTCCAATAAACATCGTGTAAACTGTCTCCTTTTAGAGACTTTATAAACTCGCAAGGACTTTTCAATAAATACCCATCGCGAACAGCTTCTCGAAAGAGACCTTTAATTGCTGTAATGATAACGTTTACACCTTTAGCATTGTGAGATTTTTTTAGCTCTAATTGCAATTGCTCAATATGTTTTTTTTCAATTTGACGTAAATCTTGGCTCGAAAAACGAGGCAGAAAATGGACTCTTAAATAACGTTCATAATTTTCAAGAGTCGATCGCGAAACACCTTGCGACTCTTTTGTTTTAAGCCACATTTTTGCATAGTCACCAGTCGTAATTTTATTAATTTGTTGAGCATAACTACCGTAAATTTTTTGTTGTATCTTTTTTTGTCGTTGTTCATTTAGCCAAATATTACAATCTGTCTTTCGTAGAAAAAGAGGACTTTTAATCTTTTTACCATTTATATGAATTGAAACTCGATATGATATTGATTTTTTACCTTTAATAATTTCCATACTGTCTCCTTTTTTAAAGAGACACACCTAACCGCCTATTCCATTTTCAAAGAACAAAGCTTCGCCGTTTCTGACGTCACTGACGGTCAGATGTGTATTATTTATTTTTTTGTGTTTCAAGATTTATCTGCTGGAGCACGAAATAAACGAAGAAAGGGGATTATTTCGTTTTAATCGTACTGAATCGGTTATAAACAAAACCATCTTTCAATAGGTCGTCCGGTGGTTGCTATTTTATCAAAATCAACCAAGCCTTGCGATTTAAGAACCCCTAAACTATGATCTAAATTGCCTTTAAGATAGTTTCTGCTGAACCTGTCTTGAATTTGTGACCTGCTTAAGCCTTCGGGGGTTTGTTTAAGCAGATCATAAAGCCGATCTGTAAAAGCATCACCAAAACTATGACCGTATATTTCTCTTAATGTTTCTATCGAATAATTAAAAATTTTCTCTGCGAACACTAAGCTATCAACATCAATTTGGTTTAAACCATTGACTAACGAAATAATCATCGCAAGCCTTCTTACCTGTGGTTCTTGTCTCGATGTTAACATTCCTACTACTGTTAGATCCTTATCATCTAGGCTACCGTAAAACTCATCCCAATAAATTTTTGCATTACGAGTAAACTCCATCCGACCAATTGATTTTGCTTTTTGAATTCTAGATCTTAGCTCTGATTGAATTCTAACTTTAAGAGCAGGTTCTAGTGGCTCTGGATCAGGAAGTGATTTATCTTTTTTTGCACGTACATAGATAAATCGATTACCTAAACCATTTGCAATCTCAGTAGCAGACATGAACTTCAATAGTTCAGCATCAGTGATATGACCAATAATAGACACCATCGGATCAGTTGCGGATATTGGATTTATTTTTGTTAACGTTTGAAGTTTAACCCCATCCCAACTGTCACGTAAAATCTGTGATAGAATATTCCCTTCACGTTGACTCACTTTCAAAACTGATGAGAATTCACTCTCAGTCGATAAAATTCTTTTATCCTCAATCAAATTAAATGGATCATTTTCGTTCAAGGAGTTAGCATCTTTGATGTGACTTATAAGCCCTTCACCACTTGCTAAACCCTTTTTAACTCGATTCTTAAACCACTCATCATCAACACCATCAAATAATGCTTTAACTGCGTTTAAAGCCTGCCCCTTTCGTCCCTTCGAACTTTGACCAACAATTGCAACAAATAGATTTGCATAATGTCTATCCTCGGCAGCAACAAAATAGGCTGTACGACCAATACAATTGCCAAAACAAGTCAAAAACTGAACTAAAATAGACTCTTTATTAGCTTCAACAGCCGAATGAACAGTATTTACAACCTCACCAACGAAACCAGTTTCTATTGTTTCAAAATTAATCCCCACTGGACACCTCTTTAGAATTAAAACCGTTTTTAATAACCAAAATTGGTTCTTTAATTTCAAAATCTTGATCTGATTCTCCATTGTAAGCTTCTAGCTTTCTAATCATTAATGCTACGGCATTACACCAATTGTCTATAACTACTGAATAGGTCAAACGTGAAACTTGTACTTCAGATCTTATTGATAAAAATCTTAATTTCATTAAGCCGCGTAAAAAATCGCGGCCTAACTTAATAACGTAAAGTGTATATACGATATTTTGAGTTGTCGTTGTCATAATTTACCTTTAATCTTTTTAGCCTGTTCATCGATCCACTTTTGAATCTCATCAGGATCAAAACGTAGGCTTGTATTTATTTTAATGAATGGTATTTGTCTGTAAAACACCATCGAATAAAGTCGACTTTTTTTAATGTTTAAAATTTTGCAAACCTCTTTAGGTTCTAATAGATTTTTCATACTAAGATTCATTCTGCCAATACTGTGGCTGTAAGTGTTAAAGTTCTGATTTTTAATTTTGCGTTCAGAACAGAAAAACGCTTATTTTATCGTTTTAGCTTGACCTCCTAGAATTATTTTTTAATAAGTTGTTTTATTTCTCTAATAATAGCCCGTTGTTGCTTGCGTAGAGCCTTAAGCAATATTCTATCTTCCGAGATTTCTATTCGCCTGTTAACCCACTCAATAATACGACTCTTATTGAAGTAAATCCTGCCATTAACCCTTGAATAAGGAATTCTGCTGACTCTAACGGCATATCTAAGCGCATGTATATTTGCTTTTAGAAGTACACTTGCTTCTTTGATTGTTATTAATTCGTTTTCTGAATTGTTAAGCATTTTTGTCTCCATTTAACATGAAAACTATGTTTAACTTTTTATTAGAAAATAAATACGATGATCCTAGATATGATCAAAATGCATTTTTCTAGGAACTACTTGACAGAGGGTTAAATGAGAAGATTGTCAAAAAAGCCTCAAAGTAAATTTGCAGAAGAACACTTTCTTCAAGACTATATTGGATCAAAATTAAATGTTATGAGCCTAAATCAGTTAGCCACTTGCTACCTTGATGGCAATACAGAGAAACTTATAAGTTCAAAACAAATAGTAAATATTCGTTGTTCTATAGATAAAATAGAAGCTGAACTACAAAAAATAACCAAGAACATATCTTTTGATAACGATGAGGACCTGAACTTACTTAAAGAGTTAACAAATAAAATTAAAGAAAAATATAATCAACGAGTAGAAACTAAAAGCATATTTCTAAATATATGTATTAAACTCTTTGAAAGAATTCCGTCAGATAAAGAAATCAAATTATCGAATTTAATAAACTATCTATCTGAACAAGTAAAATTGCTTTTTGATGAAGTCAAAAGCAATCACGATTTCTCATTAAGTAAAATTAAAGCGACTGTTAGTAAAGCAATAGAAAATCATCCAAGTAGATTTGATATTAAAAAAAATAAACAATCATCAGATTTACAAAATGCTATTGTAAAAGTTAAGTCGCGATTGCCCTTACCAAAAGGCAAAACTTAGCGCTCAACTTATGATTTATATATTTCAAATAATAATGAAACTAAAAAATTGTGCAAATGTTAGAATGAATATCAAACCTTACATTAAAGCGAATAGTCCTGACATATTTTTCTTTCAACACACTGTGAAATACTTATCCAGTATGGAATTATTCGCGTAACTATAAGTTGTTTGCATCTATCGACACATGCATCTTCTGTCAGTGTTGTCTCATGTGAATAATTATTTGATAAACACTGATAATAATACTCACGCCACTCGTAGCTACCTCCATCAATTGGGTATACAGTCGTTAACCCATATCCGCTGTTATATGCTTGGTAGATCGTTGGGGCTGAGTAACCAGTTTTAAGTGGATTAGAAATTAGTTTATGATTTTGACACTGCAATAGTTTTTTAATTCTATGCCCACCATCACTTTGCGGGTCATAATTTTGATATCCAATTACCCCACCAGAACTGTCTTGCGAAATCACCCAAACTCTAGGACTAGCACAACCGACAAAAATAAATGCGACTACAAAGACCATTTTGATTAAGTTTTTTTTTAATTTTGATGAAATATTTAATCCCATTTACTTGCCTTAATTCTATAGCGTGATTTTACCGAATTAAATCACCATTTAAGTTAAATAGTTTAATTTGATCTTTATTCAGTATTCTTAGTAAATTATCATGCGTCCCTATAAATACTGACCCGCCTTTCAAGGGATAAAATTCAGATTCTTTTGAAATTAAATTAATTTTTTTGGTTTTTAAGTCTAATGAAAATACATTAGTTGGCCATGGATAAATGTACTCGGGATAAAAATTTGTTAATTTACCAGTTGATTCTAGAATTAAGTGATCACCAACGATTCCTTTAATTATAGCGAAAACTTCCATGTATAAGATGATGCTCTTCTTCTGAATTGAATATTTATAAATACCACTTTTTGGATAAATAGTTGCATTATTACCATCATATTGACGTGCAAAATATATGAAATCTTCACCATCTTCATTTACTGCAACAAAGCGAGCATAACTAGGGTATTGCACAAGACCAGTCATATTAATATATAAGCTATTAAACACGTTCTTTTCTATTTCTACTTTTGTGCCATTTACTAAATTTATTATTGAAAAATTACTGCATATTAAGAAATTACCACTGTAATCTAAACTACCATAAAAACTAGATACGTCTGAAAACTCATTAATAATTTCTTCGGTTCGCAAATCAATCTCAACACTTTTGAATTTAAGAGCCGAACCATCATAAACAGTAGTGAAAATACTTTCCCTATTAGGATTTTTACCATAAAGAGCTGGCATATTGGTATGTTGAAAACTAGGTAAAAGCCTTTTGAGTGAGAAGTCCTTTAGATTAATTTCGAAAAGAGAATAATCTGTGTTTGCAATATTATATTCGTATGCCCTACTTTTAATTAATAACTTACTTTTGTCTTTATCAAAATCATAGACAAACCCTAATTGTCCTTCTATTCCATTATACCCAATCAAATTGGGAAATTTTTCTTCTATTTTTTTATTCAGTTTTTGGACATCAACAATATGAGTATAATTTTCGTACATTGATTCTTCGTCTGATAATGAAGTGATTGCACCAGAAGTACTGCCTGAGTTAGTAGAACAGTTTTGAAATGCGCCAAAACTCAAAAAAATAACACCAATTGCAATGAATAATTTCATGCACTGACCTTTCATTTATTTACTTTGACCCGCTTAATATTGATTTCAAACGTCCCACTAAAAACATCTTCTTTAATTAGTTTAGTTAAAGGCTCTAATTGATCTTCCTCGCCGAATAATAAGAAATGTAGGCTAACATCTAAAAATTTAGCTACTGCTTTAACCTGAGCGGGGTTCTTTGGCGTTCTATTAGCCTGCCATTCAGCTAATGTAGATGCTGGCACACCTGTAGCCTTTGAAATCTCTTTCAGTGTATATCGCTGTTCTTTAACTATTTGTGAAAATACTTTACCTATCTGCGTAGACATAAAATCCTCATCGTATAAAACAGCCTAATTCATAAACAAATTACGACTGATCGTGTTTTAAAATGAGTGACGCTATATTAGAAACGACTAACGGTTTTTAGAAAATGAAATACATCAAAGGCTAATTAAGTTAAGCTCTTGAAATTCGATTAGAATGTGTCGATTTTTTTTGGGCCAATTTTGGGCCAATTTATAGAAAAAACTGTAAAAACAGACAAAAAAGCAAGTGCTTATTTTTTAAACTGATAGCGACCTATGTAATTGATTTCTAATAATAAAAGATACTCAACTAGATCAGACAAAAACACCCAATAAAGTTACTATTTCACTCAGAAACAATCCCTCACTGGGCACCATTTTTGGTTCATCTCATTTAGCAGTTTATTAGGCTCTTCTCATTTTACTCTTTATCACACAGCGTAAGTCTTTAAAAAACAAGCATTTAGCGTTTTCAATCGATAGTTTACGGTTCTACGGTTCTACTCACTCGATGGTGGAAGTGTATCCAAAATCCAAGACATTCTATAATTGCTATATTAAGTAATTTGTTTCAAACTTTGACCTTAATGACCTATCGAAAACTATCCTTCATCATCATTTTTACAACTGTTCTAGGAGCAAAAATGCCTGCATCTACGAAACAAGAAGGCACTATATCAAAAATCTTAGTTTTAAATTCAAACTTTAAAGTAATTAAAACTTTAAATTCAAATTCAGACATCGAAGCGTTTTCTCAATATTGGTTTTCAAAACAAGAACATGCATCTAGCGAAAAAGCTCCTGGTCATTATAAAATAGATATTTATACAACTAACTCTAATAACCGCTACCTCTACAATGAAAATGGCACAGTTAGATTACTTACAAAAACAATGACACCTGAATACCAAATACACAATTTCAAATCCTTTAACAAATTATTAGGTATCGTCGAATAAGGACCTACATTTCTTCCATTAAGATCAAAAATATAAATAAGCATCTCCAACATACTATCAAAATTCAATCACTATGAACAAAGACTTGAACGCCGACACAGCAGGTGCGATTTTTAATAGATTACTCTTCAACAGATTTCTTTAAACTTTCTATTATAGTTTTTTCTGAATTGTTTTTTCCAAATTCAGGTCTATAGACGATTGAAATTTTATCTTGAAATGTTGGTGCTTTAGTTATTTTGTATAGATTATTAAAATTTAATAACCCAACTGCACGCGCAGGTAAAATGCCATAGCCAAGACCTTCATTAACAAATCTCGCAATCAACTCTAAGTTTTCAGTATTAACAATATTTTGCGGTCTATCTTTCCATTTACGCAAGATTGATTGCGTTTGAAATAAAGATAAATCGCAAAATAATCGATCATGCAGCTGCGTATCGGCTTTTCTGTTTTGCCAAACACAAACTTCGTCAAAACCAAGAGTTTTAACGATCAAATCAGGCGACATTATAGCATTTACAACAAGACCAATATCAATTTTGCCATGCTGGATTTCTAACTGTATATTTCGCGACAGATCATGGCGAAGATTAATTTGATACTTCGAAAACAAATTCGGGGCCATACGCATTGCTTTCGGTAAAAAATATGAACCTATAAGAGGATGACAACCTATCGTAATCGATCCTCGAATCTCATGATCATCCTGACTAACAGAGTCAAGGGCGCTGACAGCATTTTTAGCTTTAATGTAAATCTGTTTTCCCACTGGCGTCATTTCTATCCCCGCTCTCGAACGATAAAATAATACCTCACCAATGTCGTCCTCAAGTCGCTTAATTGACTCTGAAAGTGCTGGTTGTGAAATTTCAAGTTTATCGGCACCTTCACGCATTGTTCGAGATCCAGCAATTGAAACAAAATTTTTTAAATCCGTTATTCTATATTTCATAAGTAAACACCTATATTAAGTATAATTAAATGTCAATTTGACTTATTAAACACTTGAGATACAAATGTCTTCAAGTACAACGAACCATTCAGAAATAGGAGACATTACTATGAACAAAATTAATAAATCAGGATACTTCATCGGATTATTGACAATACTCAATCCATTTTTAACAAATGCCCAAAGTATCGTATGGCCAACACTAAATTGTGAAGTCGTATCTTCTCAATTTAAAAAATCACCATTTCCACCACAATTAAAAGATTCTATATTATTTCAAGCGTGGAATGATCAACAAATCGAGCTCATCTTTGAACCTCATACAGCAGATCCTAATAGCAACATTAGTTATGTTGTAACTCCCCAACCATTACAATTAACAACTGATCAAGGATTTCCAAATCCAACAAGAAAATGGGAATCTGAATTTCAAAACGAGGATAAAATTATTTTACAACAGCTAACTCTTTCAATATTTAACAATCAATATATTGGTCGATTCGAACAAATTGAAACTGAAATCAATAATGACTCAAAAAAATCAATCGATTCTTTTGAATTAAGATGTGAATAAAAAACTATTTTATAAGTCATTTTTCAACTTTCACAAGTTATTCAAAATGTCGACCACTTGACAGCATAAGTTCTTATTCATGATAATACTTCTTTCAACAAAGGAGTATTATCATGTCGACTTCATCACGATTAACTGAAAAATGGATCAATAGAGGATTATGGCTGATTTCAGTTGTGTTCGGAGCATTTCTTATCGGACTTGGTAATCTTATTGTACGTGATTTGCCCAAAGTGCAAGATTATCCGCAACGAAATACATATATTGATCAAAACAAATATGATCAACTCAATAATATTATTAAACAAAAAGATAAAGTTATTAGTGATGCACAGTCAGAGCTTCAAAATGAAAATCAAAAATTTTACAAATTACAAGACAAATACTATCAATCAAAAGATTCATACGACAACTGGATAGCTGCCCGCTCGTCAACACAAGATCAATCACAAAATCCTGAAGTTCTTAATCGCACTCGCGATCTAGAGAAACAGCAAGAGGCTATGAATGAGCAACAAAAAACCATTGATAACAAGTATGTTGAAATTAAACGCCTCCAAGACGACCGCTCAAAGTCAGAAAGTGAACTTAGAGATTTAGAATATGCAGCAGACCTAATCGTCGATCAGGTTGCTCGCAAAAATGAAGTCAAAGTATTTATCTACCGTTTACTACTGACTTTACCACTTTTAGCTATTGGTGCTTGGCTTTTTATTCGAAAAAGAAAGTCTCAACAATGGCCATTTGTCTGGGGATTTATTTATTTTTCGCTTTTTACTTTCTTTGTTGAACTTGTTCCATATTTACCAAGTTATGGAGGTTACATACGCTATATCGTAGGCATCATTATGACTTTTTTGATTGGTCACTATGCCATCAAAGCTTTGCAGAATTATTTAGAAAAACAAAGAAAAGCCGAATCAATGCCAAACTCTGAGCTTAAAGAAAAGCTCAATTATGATTTAGTTCATCAAAGATTATCTCGCAGCATTTGTCCGGGCTGTGAAAGACCTGTAGATCTAAAGGATGTTACAAGAAACTTTTGTGTTCATTGTGGTACGGGTTTGTTTAATCACTGCACGAAATGCAATTCTCGAAAAAATGCATTTGCAAAATATTGTCATTCTTGTGGAGAAGCTAGCTAAACACTAACTTTAGCTGCGATTTTTTCCACGCTTTTGTAGCCGATCAATCATTGCTTTGATCGCTTTCATTTGAGATCCTGATTTTGTCATGTAGGACTGGCCAGTAAAACCATACCAGTCCCAACATGCAAACGGGTTATCTGGCGATAATTTTGCTGATTGTGGATATAGTATAACAATATCATTAGACTCAGCCCATTCATTGAATCCAGCATGTTTTGCAAATTGATCTTGAACATAGTCAGGAGATTGCTGGCAACCATGTAAAGCAACATGAAGCTTGCACTTCTGCCCTTTTTGACAATTCATTGGGACATAAACCCAACCATTTTCAAAAAGTGGAGTTGCAGCACCACCGAATTCACTTTGATCATATGCAATTAAATTATTTTCAGAGACATTAGTTTTCGGATTAAGACCATCATACATGACACTCAGTATTTCACCAGCTCCATCATAATTACATTTTAAAATCCAAGGCAAAAAACCTAAACCACAGCTCGATCCATAATCAATTGTTGGAAATCCGTGCGCCGCAGGAACTGTTTTTTCGTACTTAACCAAGTTCGGAGTCGTAAATTGTGTCACGAACTCATATAATTTATCACTTGCTGTGGGCTTAATAACCGTATCTTTTGTACCAGCAAAGATAAATACTTTTTGTTTTTTTAAATTATCTAACGGATCAATTTCGCCTGATGAAGCCAATGCTTTAGCTTTGTCAATGAAACGATCGCTATTTAAAGCCGCAGGGTTTTTCATACAATCGCCAGTAGCGCGATCTTTGTTACCCTCAGCACACCAATAAATACCGCCAGCAATACTTCCATATCCTGAAATTGTTTTCGAGTATGCCACACCAAGTTGACTCGCCATAAAAGCACCTGATGATATTCCTGAAACAGTGATTTGCTTTGGATCGATATTGTACGATTGAAGTTTTGAATATGTTGGCTTATCGTTTTGGGCTAAGAGTTGAGTTGAAAAAACAAAAATCAAAATGAATATGGCTTTCATAAGCTGCACCCCTTTTGCAAAAGCATTGCATAACTTGTAGATATTAACTAGTTTATTCCAGCTTTAAACGCAGACCAACAAAATCCTAAAAATAGAACTTATACTTTAGCTTTTGCCTGTATAAACGAATAGAAAAATACTGCATCGGGATCACGTGCAACTTTAGCCATTTCTTTTTTCATGCCATCAACCGTTTCAGCATCGACATACTGCGCTGACACTAAAGAATCAGCCGCACTTAATAGCAACTCAGTCCAGTAGTCGATCATTTCTTTTCTTTGCTGTGGATGCCGATTATCTAAATGCCAAGTTTTTACTGTTGTCTCAATTTCACGAAAACCACACTGCATCAGCAAATTTCCCAACTTCGCCCCGATAAAAGGATCACCAGTTTGATCATATTGATAATCATTGAATGCCATCCAATATTTCCATGTGTATGGGGAATACGGATCTAGAAAAAATGAAGAGTTCATAACTTCTGTAATGTAGATTGGGCTTCCGGGCCTTAAAACTCGTCTGACTTCATTTAATACTTTTTTAGGTTCTGGCACATGCTCAAGCACCCAACATAAAAACGCTCCATCAAATTCTTCAACATCAAATTTCATTTGTGTTGCATCCATTTTGTGAATTTTATATCGCCCTTGGGCCAGAGGATTCGTTGACAAGTTTTTCTCGGCCGCTGCGAGTTGCTTATCAGATAAGTCTATTCCAGTTAAATGAAGCTGTGGAAAGCGTCGAAGCAATATTTGACTTTGAGCTGCAACACCACAACCAACTTCTAATAGCTTTTTTACATTAGAAAAATTAATATTTTGATAAACAGTATACTCGGCAAATAAAGCTTGCTTAACTAATCGTCTTTGTTCATCTTCCGAAAAGCCATGTAAATAAGGAAACTCTAGATTTTTGCTCATGTTTTAACTTAATAAAGGAATATCTTCTTTGTAAAGTTTTTGTTCTATTTTGAACATATTTCGTTTAATCTCATGAGTCATAATCTGAAAAGAAGGCTTATATGACAGAATCAGAAACAACCTTATTCAATCAAATTGGCGGAGAACCTATAATTCGCAATTTAGTAAAAAGATTTTATTTTTATATGGATACATTGCCGGAAGTTTCTGACATTAGAGCGCAGCATGATAAGGATCTTGAATCAGCCATCGAGAAACTCAGTTTGTTTTTAATTGGTTGGTCTGGTGGTCCACAAGTTTATATAGAAAAGTACGGGCACCCACGACTTCGCGCAAGACATTTACCTTTTAAAATTGGTATAAAAGAACGCGACCAGTGGCTCTATTGTATGTTCAAAGCACTTGATGACTCGTCAATTCCACAGCCTCATCTCGAAGAACTCAAAAAAAGCTTTGCTCACATTGCAAACTTTATGAGAAATCAAAACGAACAAGAATCTTAGAGATGAGAGAATTCAAAAGGGATCAAGTTCCAAAACTAAAACCTGAAACGCTGAAAATGCTTTCAAATTTTACAGCATTATCTGATAATCTCTATCTAGAAATAGGTTGTGGAGTAGGGCTACATCCTATTTTATTCTCCAAGACTCAGTTAGATAAAAAATTAATTGCGATTGAACGAACTCAGGAAAAATTTAAAAAATTTGAAGGACGATTCATTAACCATAAATCCCCATCTAATTTACTGCCTTTACATGCTGATGCTATATCTGTTGTCACGCATGGTCTTTCGACTCAATCGATCAATAAGGTTTTTATCCTCTATCCAAATCCAGAACCCGGTAATAAAAACCAACGCTGGATTAATATGCCATTTATGACAGAATTAATTTCTAAATTAAAAAAGAACGGCGAAATAGAAATTCGAACTAACATTCTCGAATATGCTCAAGAAATTAAAGCAAACTTTAGTCAACATAATTTAACTCTAACTTGCTACAGAACAATACATAAAGACGAAAAACTGAAAACCCACTTTGAACATAAATATATTAAACGTGGTGAAGTTTGCTATGAAATAATTTTGAAGGTCAAAAATCATGAAAGTAAAAAATAAAAAATCTCCTCAAGAATTACTCTGGATAGAAGACCTATTGCCGCTCGATCAGTACCAAAGAAAACCTATGTTTGGTGGATTTGCATATTATTACAATTCAAAATTGATTTTACTTATTTTTGAAGATGCTAAAACGACTTCGTATAAAAATATTCATTTAGATTACCCTATCTGGCATGGCTGTTTATTTCCATCAGAAAGGGATAAACATGCCATTATTTTAAAAAATTTTCCAATATTGACTCAACATCCCGTCTTACCAAAATGGCTCTATCTACCGACGGCTACTGAAAATTTTGAAGAGGAGCTTTCACAAATTATTAAAAATGTTATTAAAAATAGTGATATATGGGGTATTATCCCGAAAAATAAGGCCGCTCAGCAAAAGCGAAGATCTAAAGCAAACAAGCAAAATTCTCAATCAAAAAAAATTGATATGTCTAAACCTCAGATGTTTCGAGATGACTTTTCTGGTTTTGATATCAATAAAATTAAAAACATCACTGATTTAAAAAACTTAGGTCCATCTTCTGAAAAATTATTAAAATCTGTTGGAATTAATTCAGGTCAACAACTACTCAAATTGGGTTGGAAGAAGGTTTTTTTAAAATTAGTGAAAAAAAATCCTAAAAATTTACATTTGATATTAGCCAAAGCTCTAATTGGCGCAATAACAAATCAAGAATGGTTTCGAATTAATCCGATTACCGAACAAGAAGCAAAAAATCTCATTCATGAATTGCGTTTAAAAAACAAAACTAAATCAAATAATAAAAAATAATTATCTAAAAACAAACATGTTTGTTTTAAAAATTGATGTTTTGTCTTTATTTTTATAATAAAGACTTTCTTCTCCAGCGATTCGATTTGAAATAGAAAAAGTTACGTAAAAAAGTATGATATAATTCCAATCAGATAATATTAAGGCTAAAAGTAAAAAACTCCATTTTAACTGTGTTACTCCTGATAATATCAAAAAAGCCCCCAACGACATTCCAAACCATATTGGTACGTTGAATATTGAAGCCATTAAAATCCCTAAAGATGCACCCGACACTGCTAGCGGCACGTATTCACCACCATAAAAACCCAAACTCACAAATAAGACCGTCAAGATTATTTTGAGCACAATAAAGCTTAAATCTGTAAAAGTGTATTGAGACGTATGAACATAATACTGAACCATCCCTAAACTTAAACTTTGTAAGCTTTGAAATGGTTTTAAATATAAGAAAATCGATAAAAAGCAAACGACAGCAAAGCTAAACCAAAAATGCTTTTTAGATTGGGAAGATAAATAAAAATAAATTTTTTTATAACCATAAGAAATAAGCCCACAAAACACAGCCATCGACAAACAAAACATGATCCGATCAAAAAACAATGATGAATCTTTAAAATCAGATATCCTAAAGAGTGCTTCTAATTTAAATGTTTCCACAAGCAACAAGCCAGCCCACGCCCCAATGAATGCAAGTATTTTTTGTTGCATAGTTGTTCTATACATTTCTATTAAGAAAATTAAACTAATCCACTTTGATCCGGTAACAACAGCAAAACCGATAGCAGCACTCACTGGAATCCAAAACTGTAAGTTCATATTCATAAACGTAACAAAACCACTTGTAACCATGACTATGACACCCTCACGCCCAACCGATGCTCCAAATAAATGAGAAAGGTGCGCACCAAAATAGTGAAATAAACTCATTTTTCTATTCCATATCGAGATAACATCTGTTGTCTGAGATTCTTCTAAGTCAGAAATTTTTTGCGGGAAGTATAAAGTTTTATAACGAATGTAAAATGAACAGATAAAAGCAATCGGTAAAAGTAAAACTAACCAATCAAGTTTCTGTCTTAGATAATCAAAATATTCTAAAGAATTAGAAAATCCTAAATAAATAGCACCACTCAAGAGTCCAATGAATAAACTTTGAATAATCAATTTAATTGACATCGAAATACCCTTACTTAGAGCAAGCTATTTTTGTTTTTTATCGTAATTAACCATCAAATAGCCAATAACTAACCAATACAAACGATCAGCCATTCCCCCTAATGATAGATGAACATGATATATCATAAGAATCGGTAAATGAGTCAAAATATATATTGCTAAAATTTTAACTTCGGGGATTGCGCTTCGCATTTTTTTAAAGCTCATGACCAAAACACCCATTAATCCCGTTAAAATAACTATAACAAATCCAAATCCTCCAATAACACCTGCAGAAACTATGATGTTGTGTGGATCTTTATTGGCATTATAGCCTCCGGCATTATTTTCATTAATATCTGAAAATTTAGTAAGCAAACCTTGTCCTAAGATTGGACTTTTTTTAAATGTTTCAAAACCTCTTTCAACTTCGTCAATACGGCTAGCAAACCCATCCTGTGCCGCTCGCAACCCTATTGAATTTTCCCCGCGAATTAATCCAATCGTATAATCAGCGATTATTGAACCAAAAAATAAACTTCCTAAAACTAGGCAAATTCCAAATGATACTTTTAAAAACTGAGTCGTTGGCTTTAGCGAAGGAAAAAAAATAAACGATAAAAAATAACTCATAATAACAGCAAATAGAGCTGATCGTGTTCCCGTTAATATGAGTAAGATGAAAATAACTGAAAAAAATAAACTGTAAATAATTTTACGTATTTTTGATTGATTTAAATAAACCAAATCGTATATCAAGAATGTACAAGCTATTGTAGCAACTGTAACCATATACGGTATATGTTTAAATACACCGATGAAACGCCCGCCTTTGAATGATATTCCCGGAAAAAAGATCAGATAAATTACACTCAATAAACTTAATGTGAGAGTTATATATTTAACAATTTTAAAAAAATCTTCAACTTTAAGTTCACATGGTATTGCTCGACCATATATGTAAACCATTAAAACGACAGAACATGCGCTCAGTATTTGCACTAATGTGGAAGAATCAGATTCGATAAATAAAGTTTGTAAAATTGTTATTCCTAAAATAAACACTGAAAATAAAAAAAGATAAAATTTATATAATTTATTTTGAAAGTTTATATGTTTCTTTGATAGTAAAAAGGCGACAACAACGAGAGTGCCAATTATCATATTCACTAAAATATTAACAAAGGGGTGTAATCCACTTTGGAAAAGCAAAAATGACATCTGTTGTGGAAAACCAGGAATAATTGCTAATGATACTTTTGACAAAAATATTAGGATCAAAAGTATGTAAATAAAAAACTTCAAAAAAACCTACTTTGAATTTTTTTCGATTAAAACACTCGTTAATATTATACTGGTTATTAAAGAAACAATTGTGATTGATCTTGAAACATCATTAGATATCCATGGTTCTTTTTTAGGGATATAGACAAAATCATCTTGCGCTAATTTAAATGGTCTGATTTCTGATGTTGATTTCATAAGTTTATTCAAATCGACTTCATAAACACCGCTTTGGGAAGAATCTGTTTTACGCACAATTACAGATGATAAATCTGCGTCATCTGAGCCACCTGCGAGAGTAACTAGTTTAAGTAAATCTGTTTGAGGGGGAATATAATATATACCCGGATTTTTAACAGCACCAAGTAATTGAACGCCAATTAGAGACTCTTTTGGTGATGATCGATAAATAAATTCAGAGGCTCTTGGGGGCTCTTTAATTTCAAAAAAACTAGATTCTGCATAAACCAAGCTTGACCATGTTTGGCTTGTAACCAATGAAAATGTAACAATAATTGAAACGATCAACCGACTTTTAACCTGCTTAAGCATAAAAACTCTCCATTCTCTCTAGACTAAGTACTGGATTATTAAAAAACAATTAGGACTTATGGTCAACTGGACGAACGTTAAATAAAATAAATCATATGGAGTATACAAATTTGAATATGGAAAATAGCAACTTACCAGAACACGAAAAAATTTTTAACGAAATAAGTCAAAAACTTAATGCATTATCTCAAGATGAAGACATTAAAAATAATTCTAAAGAACGTGTCGTTCAAATTGAAAAAATGCAAAATCAACTTAAAAACTTTCAGTTCGAATTGATGTCAAATCACGAAGATATGAAGCTTAAAATCGAAACACTCGAAAAAATGACCACTTCGAATTCAGATTTGACTTTAAAAGTTAAGGAGTTGACTGATCTTTTAAATCAAGAACGTCAGCATAACTCTAAGTTATCGACCGATTTAGCAAGGTCACTTGATTTGTCATTAAAATTGCAGCTAGAAATTCAAGAAACTAAAACAAAAGCTATTCAAGCTCAAATGGAAGAACGCAAAGTTCAACTAGAAAACCTTGAAAGAATTCAAAAAAATTACTTAGCTGATAAAACAGCTCTTTTGCAGGCAAATGATGAATTGCTAACAGATATTCAAGATAAAGAAAAACAAATCGATGAACTTAATCTAAAAATATCTGAACTTGAAAATAGTTTGAACGAAATTCAAATGACCTCACAGGAACAAGCTGAAACAATTAAGCATCTTATGACTGTGGCTGAAAATAAAATCGTCGAACTCAAATTAGATGCCGATCGACAAAAATCAGATTACGAAAACCTAATGGGTCAGCATAAGCAAATCCAAACTCAAATTGAAATTCTAAAACAAGAAAACTATGCGCTGAAAGACTATATCAATAAGATGACTCAGTTTCAGCAGCAAATTTTTAGTGCTCAACAAAGCGTATAAAAATCAATTCTACAAAAAAGCTAATCCAGTTATGAATTAGCTTTTTACACGAACTTACTCGACTTTATGCAAAAGCATTTTTAAATACTGTCCTTCGGGAAATTGAATCAATGAAGGATGATCCCAACCTAATCCACCTTCTGCGATCAACTGGGCTTTTTTTCCAGTTCTCACAATTGATTTACGAAGAGCATTTTTAAAGTCAGTCATTTGTACTAAGCCAGAACAGGTACAAGACGCGACAACACCTTTAGTGGCGACAATACGAAAAGCTTGTTCATTGAGTTTCATATAGCCATGTAAACCCGATTCCATATCTTTTTTGTTTTTTACAAACGCCGGCGGATCCGAAATGATCACATCAAACGAATTGTCAGCAAATTCAACTAAATCTTTTAAAACATCCATTTTGCGATACTGAACTTTTGCTGTATAGCGAAGCAAATTTTCACGCGCTTTCTTTAAAGCCAGATCAGATACATCTACAAGCATAACTTCAAATGGAATATTTTTTTTCTGTAAATAAAAAGCAATCTGCGCTGACCATTGTCCCATATAGCAACACAAATCAACAATACGTAAAGGCTTATCTTCTGTGATTTTTTTAAACTTAATCATTCCCTCTAATGATTGAATGAGAATTTTCATATTGAATGTTTGATCAAGAAAAAAACCAGTTTTTTGACCTTCGATAAGATTCACAGAAAATTTTAATTTATCGTTTGTGTTCAACGACTCAGACATCACGGATGGAATTTGAATTTCAACATCATTTAGATCAATGTTATCAGGATTGTACTTAATTTCCGGAGTTTGAACTTCGAGCCCTTCCAGCTTACGAATATTCACATCATTACGCTGAAGTAAAATAGTTTCACTCCATCCGATATCAGAAAAATTTTGTTTTTGAACTGTCTCGGCTAATTTTTGATATATATCTAAGGCTTGAGAAAATATTTTATCCATACCTGCAGTTAAAAGTTGATATGACAACACTTGATATTTTTTATTGTTCTTCTCAAACACGTAACGATCAACAATAAGTCCTGGCAGCTGATCAGCTTCAGAAAAACAAACACGAAATGAATCTTGAAATCCTAAATGCATCCTTTTTTCCCAAGCTGTGTAAAGCTTTGAAAAAATATAGTCGACAGATCCTATTTCAAAATCTTTTAATTCAAAACTTAATGCTCTAAAAGCAATTAAAGAATGTGGATTACCATAACCACGCGCTAAAAAATGACCTTTGTAGTCTTGAGCTTCGATCAGATCACCGGCTTGAATACCTTTGGGGCTTTCCATTAGTTCGTTTGAAAATACCCAGGGATGACGTGAACGCAATCTTTGATCACAGCCTTTTTTTAACTTCCATACGCGCATAGTTACGACCTTTACTGATAGACGAGGCTGACCTTAAAATCCAACCTTGCAAAAAGTCATTTCTATAACAAGTTACGTCTCACTTTAGCAACCTGAAAAGTATTTCTCATAAGCATGGCGATTGTAGTGGGGCCAACGCCTCCGGGAACAGGAGTTTTAGCACTCAACCAGCTTATAGAATCATCATTTTTAGAAACAGATTCAACATCACCGGTGAGTTTATTTTGGCTGTCACGATGTATGCCAACATCAATAACAATAGATCCTTTTTTAAAATCAGTGATTTTAAAATATTCAGATTTGCCAATAGCAACACAAACGATATCAAAATCTTTAATTTCTTTAAGTAGCTCTTGTGATTTCGAATGAAATAAAGTCACGGTTGCATTTTCTTGATTGAGTAAGTGAACTAATGGTGTACCGACAATAAGACTACGCCCGATAACAGCAACTTTACGACCTGTTAACGAAATATTGTAAAATTTGAAAATTTCAATAATACCGGCCGGAGTACATGGCTTAACAACAGAGTTTCCCACAACTAATGCACCCATGTTAGATTGGGTCAAACAGTCGACATCTTTAAGCGGAAGAATTGTTTCTAAAACTCGTCGTTCATTAATATGCTTTGGAAGTGGTAACTGAATTAAAATACCGTCTACAGAATCATCTTGATTGAGCTTTTGAACCTGAGAAATTAAATCAGCCTCAGTCACCTGCGATGCAATTCGCAAAACCTCTGATGTATATTCTAAGTTTTCACAAGCACGAATTTTATGACCAACATACACTTGGCTGGCGAGATCATCACCGACTAAAATCACAGTCAGTTTAGGCAAAGTTATATTTTTAGACTTCCAACTTTGCAGTTCGTGTTTAATATCATCCTGTATTTTGTGGCTAACAGGTTGGCCTTTAAGTTCTATAAGCATGCAGTCTCCGATCTTTAAGAACAAGGTTTCGTGTTATAAGTTAGTCTTCTTGATTAAAGAATAAAGTTTTCTCTAGAGATTTCAATAAGTTATACGCTTCAGTATTATCATTGGATTCTTGACCTAGATCAAGATATGAATTAAATTGCAAGTCTTGCACTTAAATACGAGGAGACTTTAAATGGCTGAAAAAGTTAAACTTTCTAAAGATGGTAATTCAATCGACTTCGTTCAATCGGATAGTCTTCCAACTTCGCTTAAAAAATTTCGTCAAAGCCCTGAAATCGAAGGTTTTTACCGCTTTATCTTTGAAAATGATTTACAAAAAGAAGCTTTTGAGATTTTAGAGCGTATTGTTGCTAACCGTAAAGCCACTAAAAAAGCTCAAAAAACAGAATCTAAGCAAGCCGCTAAAGCAGAAGCCGCTCTACCTAAAAAATCTAAAAAGTAGTCCTAATACCGGATTTTCGGATTTATAGAACATTATATTGAAACACGCATTTGACAACCTCTTGCAGGAATCCCCTCAGGAGGTTTTTTTATGTTCACAAAGCAAATTAAAAATAAAAAAGGTCAGGGACTTATTGAATATTTAATGCTTGTTTCACTGATTGCCGTCGCAACGATAGGTGTCGTGCGAATCGTTGGCTATAACTTAGGTCGAAAATATGAAAACATCAATCGAGCAATGGGTGCACCCACTTCACAAAGCTTAGATGCTATCAATTATCAAGGGGCAAATCGACAAAAAGATTTATCAAATTTCTTAGATGGCTCACGTATTCAAGGTCAATAAGAAAGGTCAAGCTCTTCTTGAGAGCTTGATTGCCCTGGCAATTTCAATACCTTTAATCTTTACACTACTTAGAAGCTTTAACGAGCAAATTAATATTATGGTTGTAGATGAACTTATTGAGGAAAGATTAATATGTGAATTAAGTCAATCAAAACTCTGCAAGCAGCATTTTGAACAAAAACTACAGCTCGTAAAGCCAAAAATTCAAAAATCAGCAACTGTAAATCTAAATGAAAAAATTATTGTTTCAGTCACTCTTCATTCGGGGTTAACTATCAAACGTGAAATTAACTTGAAGGATTTTCAATATGAATTCTAAGTGTGGTTTTATTTCAATACACTTATCGTTTTTTTTAACTATTTTTTTATCTTTATATATGACTATGGCTATTACATTTTCAGTTCTGCAAAAAAAAGATGTCTCTCGAAAAATTTGCATCGAAGAGTCTATTAATATTCAGCAAAAAGTGTTAAAATCTACACGTCTTTTGTTCGGCTTAAATAAATATTCTACTTTTTTGCGCGTAAATATAATTGCAACAAAGGCTGCTATCGTAGCAGCAACAGTAACACTAAATTTCCCGCTGGTCAGCGCACTGAATCGATATTTGCAATTCTGTTATCGGATACAAAAAAATCTCGACAGTGCACAAAAAGCGCTTATTAAAACTACTGAACTGTATATAACAAATAGCAAAGCAATTTTGTTAGCAAAAATAAATAAAGCTTCTTTTGATCAATCACAAAAATGGAGTTTTCTTCTTAACAGCGTAAGCTTTACAAAGATTAATAAATCAATGTCATATCCCATTCAGGCAGATTCAAAAGGCGGATTAGCTCCAAACTACGAATGGAAACCAAATGCCGAAAGCGAGCTTGAATTGGCTTATTCGTGGCAATTATTATTTTCCAGCCAGCGATCATTTCAATCAATTTTAAAATGGGACAATCGATACAAAATGAAATGTGGCACGAATGTACAAATTAGGGGAAACAAATGGTTTATAAAAATTCTCGAGGACAAGTTTTAATGGAATTAGTGTTAACACTCATACTATTTACAAGTCTTCTGTTTGCATTACAAAAAATGAGTGTGAAGTATTCTGAAAGTACTAATAAATATAAATTATCTAAAAAAAGTAGGTCGTTATGAATAATTATTTATTAAAAATTAAATACATGGTCATGAACCAAAAAGTATTTTTTATCATGTTTACATTATTTGTTCTAATTTACATTTTCACATCCTTAACATCAGCGTATCAAAAAAATAATGAATTAATCACAGATTCTCTTGATACATTTATCCCAAGAGGGCACGTACTTGTTCCAATTGAACTTGAGAATATAGAAACAATTAATGGACTTATTGAAAACTTTGGTGTTATCGATATTTATTTAGGAAATAAACTAACAAATGATTCAAAAAAGATTCTAAATAAAGTTAAAATTATTAGAGCACCGTTAAATCCAAATAAATTTGCGATCTTACTAAATGATGATGCAGCTAAGTACTTTATGAAATATGATGGACAATTTGTTGGTGCTGTTCAAAACAAAACCGAGGCTAGCTTTAATCCTATCGTTGAACAAGAAAAAAAGAAAAAAATTAATATTGAAATTGACTATAATGGAGACAGTAAATGAAATTCATTTTAATTATTTCTTTAAAACTTTTTATATTATTTCCAGCTCAAGCAGAGACTTTACTTATTGCCTCTGCTGATTCTGAATACTCTTTCTATAAACGAACTTGTCAAACTCATAATTATCTGTGCTTACCAGATAATTATGATAAAATCATTAATATAACTAAACCTGAATACAACAAACTCATAGAGGAGTTTGATCTTGATAACTCAAGTTATATTCAAAATTTTTTCACAAAGGCTAAAAATATCATAAAATCAGAAATGCTTAACATTGATGATTATGAGCACATAGTTTTTTCAGGAGAGAAAATTTGCGCACAAGCATGTACACAGTCTCAACAAAACGATCTTCGTCACATTAAAAATATTGTTTTAGATATAAATAAAATCACAACTGATCAAAAATTAATTGAAAAGAATGATCCTGATTATTTATTTTATATTGCAAATCAAAAAATCAAGTATAATCAAAAAACACTTAACTTTATACAAAAGAATCTGACTGATATTTTAATTATTAAAGTTGGTTATAATTCATATGAAATATTTAATGAAAAACAAAAGTATTTTTTTCTTAATGGTGATTGCCATAAACATAATTATTGGGATAATAATATTAATCAAATAAATATGCAAATCATGCCATATTTTAAAAACGGATGCAATTTCACTGAAGTTGCTAATCGTCACACACTTAAAATAACTGATCACCTAACTGCGCATAAAAATAAATATATCTTCGGATTAGCTTTTGTTTTAAGTGCAATAATACTTAATAATAATCCAATCATCATTGAATATTAATACATTCCCCATTGAAAGTGATTTTAACAATACCATTTTCATCAAAGCAGGTTTCACAGTTTCCCCAATTTTTACCCATTGGGGATTTAGGATAAGAATGAAATTTTGTCCAGTCTTCTTCTAATTTTGGTATTGCAAGCTTACAACTTTGCTCAAGAGCGATTTTATTTCTTAATAGTAGCGATGGTTCAATTGGACTATCAGAACCAAAACTTAGGTGTATTTTGTTTTTTCGAATCAATTCCCATTGAAATAAATATTGATCCAAATCACCAATTTTAGATTTCAGCCACGAGTGGTCTGACAACCAATGAGATGGTTGCATATGTATATATACATGCAAAGGCTTTAACAATTGCAATGTTTCTGGCCTAAGTATTTGGCAATGTTCAAGATGAATTTTACCAATTAGGCCTGATGCTGAAATCTCACGAGCGATGGTTGCAACAGTATGCACAGCTCTGTCGCCGATTGTATGTATTGCAATTTCAATTTTATTTTTCCAGCATTTTTCAATAATTGATTTAATTTCAATATCTGACCAACACAAAATTCCTTGATGATTTCTTCCTAAATAATTTTGTGACAAATAGGCAGTTTCAGATCCCAACGATCCATCAACGAAAATTTTTAGACCTTTTATTTTTAAATACTCACATGGAAGATTTAAACATTTTTGATACTCAGAAAAGCCGCGCTCAAAATCTAGTATATTTTCAATTGTAATAAAGCCTTCAGTGTATAATTTTAATAAACCACTTTCAGCTAATTTTTTTTGCATTGCCCATTGCTTAAAAGTCATCGATAGATCACGAACATGTGTAAATCCACCACGATTAAAAGTGCATCCAGCATCTAAAATAAATTTTTCGATTTGTAAATCTGAGTATGCTGGTAACATCAATAACGCTTTTATATGAGCTTGATCTTTAAGTATGCCGGTGAAACTTCCATACTCATCATAACATACTTCACCACCCACAATAGGTTCATTAAAGTCATAACCCATCGATTCAAGTCTTTGTTGGGCTTTTGTATTTATCCAGCTTGTATGACCGTCAATTCGCGAGAAAAACACTGGATAGTCGGGAAATATTTGATCGAGTGTGCTCTTATGTAATTGAATCCCCTCAGCAGCACTGTTCCAATAATTATCGTTCCAACCAAAACCAACTAACCAGTCTCCACGAAGTTGGTGTGGTTGAATATTTATATTTTTCAAATCATTGATGTTTTTAATATGATTAAGCTTGAGCTCACTAGCAACCTGTCCAGTTGCTAGTAGATGAACATGGCTATCAAAACAATTTTGAATTGTTTCGAGCATAAAAAATTACTATCGGCCACCACTAGTTGTTGGCACAGTGACACCTGTCGTGCCACCATTGTAATTATAAACTGGTGAAGTTACTTGCCCAGGTATAAATGTTGGAGCTTGAGTCCCGATACTGTTGTAATATCCACCACCAACTCCTGCTGATGGAGCCGCAATACCTATGTTAACTCCAAGAGTTCCACCAACGCCATTAACTCCACCTAACCCTGAACCAGTATAAGCGCCAGAGTATAACATTTGTAATCGCATCTGTAATGATGCGATCTCTTGTTGAACTTGGGCCGCTTGTTGTTGAACAGCCACTTGGCGCTGATAAGCTTGTTGTTGATATTGAACTTGTTGTTGATAATATTGCATTTGCATTTGCATTTGTTGTTGCGCTTGTTGCATTTGCTGCTGCGCCATTTGCTGTTGCATTTGTAACATTTGTAATTGGTATTGTGGGTTGTTCAGCATTGTTCCCATCGACATGCCACCCATCATATTTCCTGACATTGGAATTCCTATTTGGCCATTTGCCATTAATCCCATAGCTCCCATTGCGCCCATATTGCCGTACATTGGATATCCACCCGACATTGGAATTCCCATTTGGCCATTTGCCATTAATCCCATAGCTCCCATTGCACCCATATTGCCGTACATTGGATATCCACCCGACATTGGAATTCCCATTTGGCCATTTGCCATTAATCCCATAGCTCCCATTGCACCCATATTGCCGTACATTGGATATCCACCCGACATTGGAATTCCTATTCCACCATTAACCATTCCGTTGACAGCTAAACCCGGAATCATGCCATACGGGTATCCTCCATGAGGACCAGCGAACATCCCATTAGGACCATATCCGCCCGGATACATACCACCACCCCAAGGAGTTCCGTACATATTTGCAGGATAACCGAGCGCTCCGCCCATAGAAGCAAGTGGACCGTAAGCACCCATAGGTCCTCCGAATGGACCGCCCATTCCGCCACCAGCACCCCATGGAAAGCCACCACCATTCATACCACCAGCACATCCAAAACCGCCACTTCCCGATCCACCAACGACAGCGCCATAAACGCCATTCATAATGAACGGAAAGCCAAGAGAGACTGCTGTTGGATAACCTTGTGTCGGAGGATATCCAAGCTGAGCCTGATACTCCATAGCTGATTCATCATATTTTTTACCAACATAACCAAGAGCTAGACCTAATCCAACGTTCATTGCAATTTCTGGCCAATCACGTTTAGTTGAACGATATGTATAACCACGAGAATATTCATCACATGTTGGACAATCACTTTCCGTGTTTCGTGCTTTAAATTCACGCTCAATTTTTTCACGCTCGCGAATGTCTTTAATCAACAAAGCTAGATCTTTGACTTGATTTTCAAGGTCTTCGACCTCACCCTGAAGCTTGTCACGTTTAGCCATGTTTTTTTTAATTGCAACTAATTCTTTTTTACAATCTTGATCTTTATATAAAGGTCTTTCGATTTTAAGCGATCTATCCGCGCACATGGCATCAACATTAACATTACCTTTGCCACTTACACAAAGTGCAGGACTGTTTGCCGTAGCTGTTGTCCATCTCAATCTTAATTTTTCAACAACTTCAACTTGAGAAGGGCAATCAGCTTTTGGGTTAGAGCTATTTTGACTTGAATCAGGTTTGCCGCTCGAAGATGATGTACCACCAGTCGCACATTTTGGATCAGCTGGATTTGTGTTGTATACACTACATTGATTCTCTTGAGAAAAATGCGTATCTAAGACAAACTCTGTGACTTCTGAATCAAATATTTTATCAAGCTTGCGTCTTGATTGTGTCACATCAAGTTCCGCTCTTTTTAGATCTAGTTTTTTTGTAGCGACTGTTTTTTGTAAATCTTGAATTTTATCACGCACATCCTCTTCTTCATCTGACATACTGACTGCATTACGACCACGTGACCAAGGATAATTACAACCTTGCATAGCGCCCCAATAACCCGATCCATACATTGAACCCATTCCGCCATAACCTGCGCCTGCCATCGCATATCCACCGCCATATTGGGCGTACGTATTCTCTTTTATCAGAGAAGTTAGTGCAATTGATAAGACGACTGTTTTAACGATTGCAGATTGCATGATTTTTTTAAGCGACATAAGTGTCTCCTTGGTGCTTTATTCCCGCAATAGCAGGACACTTCCGATCATTATTATTATCGTAGCACTTTTCGACAGGTCTTTGCGATAGTTAGAGAGTCTAGCACTTAAAAATAGTCTAAGGTCAGTAGTCTTTAGTAGAGTCAAGATTTAAACCAAAAGAGTGACAATAAAACTTGCTCATTTAAAATAAATATCATTCATGGAAAGACCTAAGCTTTTATATATAGATGATGAAATTGACAATCTTGATGCACTAGAACGTCTTTTGCGTCGAAAATTTGAATTTTTTAAAGCATCTGTCCCACAAGATGCATTTAATCATTTAGACCAACATCCAGATATTGCAATTATTATTTCTGATCAACGCATGCCACTTATAACTGGCGTAGAGTTTCTTGAAAAATCAATTGATACACATCCAGATAGCATCAGAATACTTTTAACAGGCTACACAGATATAGAATCAGTCATTGAAGCTGTAAATAAGGGTCAAATATATAAGTATATCACTAAACCTTGGGATCCAGTGGATTTACTCAAAAGCTTGGAGAATGCTTATGAAAAATTTTCTCTTAGAAAAGAATTAAAAAGTAAAAATCAAGCACTTGAAAAAGCTCTGTTTGATCTGCAATCTCTAGACAAAACAAAGTCACAATTTATGATTCTGATTAATCACGAGCTTAAAACACCTCTGACTTCTATTTTAAGTTTTGCTGGATTACTCAAAGAAACATCATTAACGGATGAACAAAACTTATTTACTGATCGCATACTTAAATCTTCTGAAAAATTAAAAAACATAATTGATGACGTGCTGCTTATTGTTAAAGGCGAACTCGGACAAATTAATTTGAATATTTCAACAATTAATCTTGAAACTTGTTTAAATTATATCAACGAAGATATTCAGCTTATGATTGGTGCCAAATCGCAAGCACTAAGTTTACATCTTAACGCCACTACAGTTAATTCAGATCCTATTCTCTTTCGGATTATTCTAAATCGTGCACTTCACAATGCCACGAAATTTGGCTTACCCGGATCAGATCTCAAAATAAATTCATATAAGATAGGGCAAAGAACTATACTTGAGATTCAAAATAAGGGACCACATATATCAAAAGCCATTTTAGACAAAATTTTGAAACCATTTACTCTTGACGAAAATGTTATGAACCATTCTGTTGGTATGGGTTTAGGTTTAACCATTTGTCAGACTATTCTAAAAGCGCATCAAGGTTTTCTTGAAATCGAAAACAGCGAAAATGGCGTTACTGTAAGGTTTATCTTTCCTTAAATCCGAAAAATCGGATGAATTTATATCCCGACTTTTTAATTTAATTATTCAAACGAATCAATGGTCCATAAATTGATGTAACGACCATTATGAATAAATTATTAGTATTGATCTTATTTTTATTACAAACAATAACAGCGTGTAAAAGCTTTGCTTACAAGCAATCAAAATTGTCAGAGATTTTGATCGAAATTGGTGATAATTACAAAATAAACAACATTAAAGATAAACTTTGGATAGAAAATTATAAAATTCTATCTGCAACAGCAAGTGGCCAAAATGCTGTTATTAAAAGTTTACAGGTTGGCCGATCTACAATTAAATATAACTCTCAAACTTTTCTAGTTTTTAGTTTACCAAATGGTTATAAATATTCGTATGATTACTGGCAAAAAGCAGTACGCAAAATTTCAAATTTATCAGTTGATTTTTGCGAAAATTCAGTTTGCCTTAAAGGCAAAATTACGAGTCTCGATCAATTCATAAATATTATAAATCGAATGCAAGATGATAAATCTCACATTTTTTTAAAATTAGATGCCTCACCCGTCGTGATCGAACAAATTGAAAAATGGTATATCCAATACTTTCGACAACATGAGATGACGCCGCCTAAAATTGTTTTTGAATCCAGCCCATGGAAAGTAGCCTTGTCGAGCAAAGATGAAAATATCAAAAACAAAGAGTACACACACAAAGTTGGCTTAATAACTGAAGAAAATAAAAACAAAATCGAATTGGGTGACAACGTTAAAGTCTCTGTGCAATTTGTTGAAATGAAAAAAAGCTTTATGCGAAAAATTGGAATTGACTGGCCACAATCAATCTCAGGTCAAATTAATCAAAGCAACTTTGAAAAATCAGATGAATTGTTTTTAACTTTAAATGCTGCAGAACGCGCAGGTGATTCTAAAACTATTGCAACACCCAACATTGTTTGTCGCTCAGGAAAAGAGGCAGAATTCTGGGCTGGTGGTGAATTCCCATTTAGATTAAGTAATTCAAATCGAATTCGCGAAGTCGCATGGAAAAAATATGGTATTCAATTAAAAGTTAAACCCCAGATTGATCCTTTAGGACAAATGAGCATTGAAATGACTGCAGAAGTATCAACGCCAAATTTAGCTAACAGCATTGACGGAATTCCCAGCATACAAACAAACAAAGTTAGCAGTCATTTTGATTTAACAAAAAAAAGAACTCTTATTTTGTCAGGTTTAATTGAAAGTAGCTTATCAAAAAATCAACAAGGCCTATCATACCTAACACAATTACCAATTATCGGTAATTTATTTTCAAGCCGTGACTATTTAGATAATCAAACTGATTTAGTCGTTCTTGTAACGCCGGAGCTATATGAGTAATAAACAAATCGACATTAACCTTGTTAAAAATGTTTTTCGCAAAATTAAAGAAGAGCAAAAAAATTATCTCGAAGATAATAAAAACTCGAGTGATGATACGTTTATTAACCACAGTGAATATGTATTGGCGCAAGTCAACTCAGCACTTGATTTGTACGATATTAATATTAAGCAACGTTTAGAATATGAACTCGATGGTTTCGGTCCGATTCAGTCATTACTTATGAACGATACTATTACTGAAATTCTTATCAACCAGTTTGATCAAATTTTTTATGAAGAAAATGGACTACTTAAACAGCACGATGATCATTTTTTAGATCAAGACAGCTATCATCAATTTATTGAACGATTAATGGCAATTGGCAAAACTTTCATTAATAACGAAAAGCCTTTTGTTGAATTTCAAAAAGACTTTATACGTTACACGATCATTTACCCAGATATTGCTCGTGGACACTATGTTTTATCTTTAAGAAAACAACCTATGTCTTTTTGGACATTTGAAAAATTAAAACAAAATGCCTGGGCTAGTGAAAACGATTTTTTAATATTAAATAAAATTATAAATGAAAGAAAAAACTTTCTCGTAATTGGTGGAACCGGTTCTGGAAAAACTAGTTTGTTACAGTCATTTTTACATGCGATAGGACAACAACAAAGAACAATTATCATTGAAGACACTCAGGAACTACAACCAATTTACCCAGTTAATACGTCACTTCTAGCTCGAGTTGGAATAGATCAAAACATCAATGAAATTACAATGAACGATTTATTGAAAAAAGCGTTACGTCTAAGACCCGATCGTCTTTGTGTAGGAGAAATTCGTGGTGGCGAAGCGATGGCACTTCTTATGGCTTTGGCGACAGGACATGAAGGCAGTTTTGGTTCGCTACATGCTAAAACTCCACAAGAAGCTTTACTGCGACTTGAAATGCTCATTCAAATGGGCGCTCCACAATGGTCATTGCAATCAATCAGACGTCTTATTGGTTTAACTATTCAAAATATTATTGTCTGTGGAAAAATAAACGGAAAAAGAAAAATTTTAGGAATTTATGAAATCACAAGTGTTGAAGAAAATGGAGTGACTCTTCACCAAATTAACAATGAAGAGTCTTTTTAAAAATTACTTAATACCTTTGTCTTCTAAAAACTTTTCAGCTTGAGCATTCAGTTTAATACCCACTTCATTTAACTGATCACGACTGACTGTGCTTGGGCAATCAGACATCAAACATGTGGCTTGAGCTGTTTTTGGAAACGCAATAACTTCGCGTATAGCTTCAGTTTGAGTAAGTAACATCACTAAACGGTCCATACCCCACGCGATACCACCATGCGGAGGCGTTCCGTATTTTAAAGCTTCTAAGAAAAATCCAAATTTATGTTTAGCTTCTTCTTCTGTTAAACCTAATAATCTAAAAATAGCTTGCTGTATTTCATTACGATAAATACGTATTGATCCCCCACCCATTTCGTAACCATTACAAACTAAATCATAAGCTTTAGCTAACATATGTGGATAAGCTTTTTCATTATTTTTAATCATATCATCAAAATATTCATCCGTTGGTGATGTGAATGGATGATGACGTGATACCCAACGTTTTTCATCTGGAGAGTACTCAAGTAGAGGAAAATCAATAACCCACAAGAATTGATATTTAGAGTGATCAATTAGTTTTAATTCACGACCAAGATGCAATCTCAGTGCCGATAAAGCCGAACATGCTGGATCAAAATCATCAGCAACTATAAGTCCGCAGTCTTTTTCTGTACAACCAAGCGCTTTAAAAATAGCTTTTAATTTTTCAGGTGTGAAAAACTTAGAGACTGGCGAGTTAATTGTTCCATCTGCCTCTTGCTTTAACCAAACAAGCCCCTTAGCGCCGTTTTTCTTAGCTAAATCTGTTAATTTATCAAATTGACCACGAGTAAATGTTGATCCACCAGGAACACATAACCCACGTACAATACCACCACGAGAAAGAGCATCATCAAAAACCTTGAATCCAGAATTTGTAACAAGCTCTGCGATATTTTGAATTTCCATCCCGAAGCGTGTATCAGGCTTATCACTACCATAGCGATTCATAGCTTCGAAATAAGTCATACGGGGCAATTTAGCAACATCGATACCTTTGATTTCTTTCCAGATATGACGAAGCATTCTTTCATTTAAATCAAGAATATCCTCGACGTCGATAAAAGACATTTCCATATCGATTTGCGAAAACTCTGGCTGACGATCGGCACGTAAATCTTCATCTCGGAAACAACGTGCTATTTGAAAATAACGATCATATCCAGAAACCATGAGTAATTGCTTTAAAATCTGTGGTGACTGCGGTAAAGCATAAAAATTGCCTGGGTTAACACGTGAAGGTACTAAATAATCGCGCGCTCCTTCAGGAGTTGATTTAAATAAAATAGGCGTTTCAACTTCTAAAAAACCATTATCAGACAAAAACTGACGAACTAATTGCGCCACTTTATGGCGAGTAATAAGATGATGTTGTAATCGAGGTGATCGCAAATCAAGATAACGATATTTTAATCGCAAAACTTCATTGACGTTTTCATCATCGATTTGAAAAGGAGGCGTTGCGGCCACGTTTAAAATTTCACAACGAGTTGCTTCAACCTCAATGTCACCAGTTTTGATTTTAGTATTTTTCATACCCTCTGGACGTGCTCTTACAAGACCTTCGATAGCGACGACATATTCACCACGAAATTCTTTGGCAGATGCTGTTTCGGTTTTATTTGGATCAAGAACGACTTGAACGATACCTTCACGATCACGTAAATCGATAAAAATAAGACTACCATGGTCACGACGAGTATTAACCCATCCCATCAAAACAACTTTTTGTCCGACATGAGTGCCATTTAAATGGCCACAATATGTATTACGCTTTAACTCTCTAACAAATTTCATATATTTGGTCCTAGTTTCTTATGTTCTGTTTAGAATATTAGACTCTCACAGTTGACAAACTTCAGTCAAAACTCATCTTTAGTAAGTTAGACTTTTTTTACGAGCAAAATACTGTTAGCATAGCCAAATGACTGAATGTTAACTCTAACCAAGTAGGACGCACTATGCCTAAATTAAATTTTGAACTGCCAGCCAAGGTTTCTGCTGATCACGCTTTTGGAAAAATTCAAACTTTTTTAAGTTCTGAAAATCATTTTACTCGATTAGATCCAAAATTGACCACGACTTTTGACCAGACACAAAAAAGTTGCCATCTCAAAGGATCTCAATTTCAAGCTGACATAAAAGTATCTGCACAAGCAGAAACCTGCACGGTCAATGTTGTTGTTGAAATACCGTTAGCATTAGCTTTATTTAAAAGTAAAATCCAGCAGGAAATTGAAAAAGCGTTTATTAAAATTTTAAGTTAATTCACTGGAATTTAAACATGGCGCAAAAAAAAGCATCTGCAACAAAGAAGGTTCATACTAAAAAATCTCTGCAAAAAAAACAGAGTCCTTCTACTGCTGCGCCTAAAAAAACAAAATCAAGCCCTAAATCACTTTCATCTACACGTAAAAAACTTAAAACTCCTGTAAAACAAACGAAAATAAAAACTGTTGTTGCTGAAATTGTTGATGATGACACATCAATAATTGACTCTCAATCTGAGATAGCAATCAAAGATCTCGTGACAACTCACGAAACAGATCAATCCGATACTATTGATCTGAGTGAGACATCCTCTCAACTGCCTAGCCTTGTGGATACATCCACTGTCAGCAGCAAAGATTCTTTAACTCAATACCTGAACGAAATTCGTAAATATCCGGTTTTAAGCAAAGAAGAAGAGATGCGCATAGCCAAAGTGTACTTTGAAACAAAAGACCCTGAGGCCGCTCAAGCCCTGGTACGAGCTAATTTACGTTTTGTGGTGAAAATTGCTGCCGAATATGCACGGTTTTCATCAAGAATGATTGACCTCATTCAAGAAGGCAACGTTGGCCTTATGCATGCGGTTAAAGAATTTAACCCTTATAAAGGAGCACGTTTAATTACTTATGCAGTTTGGTGGATTAGAGGCTATATTCAAGAATATTTAATGCGACAATTTTCAATGGTTCGTATTGGCACTACAGCCAACCAACGTAAACTCTTTTACCAATTACAACGTCAAAAACAAGAACTCGAAAAAATGTCTTCACCTGAAAAAATTGCTGAACTCTCACATCAACTTGGTATTCCTGAAGACGAAATTGCTGAAATGGCTAAACGCTTATCAGGACGAGATGTCAGCTTGGACAAGACAACCGATGATGAAAACTCTGGTGGTGTTTCACTCGGCAGCTTACTCAAAAAAGACGACGGCAGCTTACCTCTTGACGAGCAGCTTGCGCTTGCTGAACAAATAAAATATTTAAAAGACGCTATTGATCTTGTGACACCAAAATTAACGGAAAAAGAAAAAATTATTTTAGAAGAGCGCGTGCTCAACGATGAACCGCTGACGTTACAAGAAATTGGCGAAAAATACAAAATCACACGAGAAGCTGTTCGCCAAAATGAAGTCAGGCTGATTAATAAAATCAAAGAAGCTTTAACTGGGTTGATGGAAAAAAAATCGCATTTATCATAGTGCTATATTTTATGTACTATGTACTATGTACTATTTTTTATGTACTATGTACTATTTTTTGTGTGCAATCTCGAAAGTTACCATTTAGGGAACACGTCATTAATTTTGACACATTATTCACTTAAAATTTGGTATATAGCTTTTAGAATACTGACAACTTGGCTTTATATTCGCATCTTTCAAAAAATAACAAGAGGGTGGCCCCATGTTTAAAGTTTCGACGGTTTTAGTATATTGCTTGATAAGCTTATCTTCATTTGCCCAAAATCAAGAGTTTGGACCACTCGTTATTACAGATCAGCAAATCAGCTACAGCGGTGCTGGCATTGCTTCATATATTTCATCTAAACTTGATTCTTTAGAAGAAAGCCACACACAAAGAAGAAATTTTTTTAAAAATGAACTTAACATTTTAAATCAACAGAATGAATACCCTCTGGGTTTTGTTCAATACGTTCGCAATACAAAATTTGTACTCGTTGCGCATTTTGATTTACAAGAAACATACACAGATGGAAATATGAGCGAAGGCCAAAAGATAGAAATCTATAATAAATGGCGAACAAAAAACTTACCTATTGTTCAGCCAGGCGTAGTTTATATACATTACCTAACTGGTGGCGCACGTCTATATCGTTTAGACCAAGCAATACATTTATTATTTCAATACTACATGGCAGAAGTTAGATTGAATCAAGCTCACCCGCTTCAATAGAAGCAGCAAGCTTAGCTCGCAATCTTAAAACGGCCTGCGCATGTAACTGAGAGACACGTGACTCAGTTACACGTAAGACTTGACCGATTTCTTTTAAATTCAAATCCTCAAAATAATACAATGATAAAACTAACCGTTGTCGCTCTGGCAAATCTTCGATGGCTTTAGCTACGACATCTTTTACAACCTTAACATTTAATTGATTAAATGGGTTTGCTGATTTAGCGCCTTCGAGTAAATTTACAATTGATTTTTTATCTGAATCGCTAAATGACGGTTGATCATCAATCGACAATAAACTGACTGGCCTAACCTGATTAATTAAATCATGAAATTCTTCGATTGGCATATTTAGTCGTGCAGAAATTTCTTCATCAGTCGGCGCACGACCAAGTTCTGACTCTAATGCCGTTATTGTTCTATCTAAAGCTTTCGATTTATCACGGACAGAACGAGGAATCCAATCTTGCGAACGTAATTCATCTAGAATGGCACCACGAATACGAAATTCAGCATATGTTTTAAATTTATTATCTCGAGTTGGATCCCATTTATCTATAGCATCCATTAAACCGATTGCACCTGCCGAAATCAAATCATCAATATCAATATTAGGTGGCAATCTGACAGCTATTTTTTGTGCAACAAATCTGATTAACGGAGCATACTCTTTTATGAGTTCTTCTTTTTGTTCTCTCTTGATACCTTTTTTGGGTTCGTCTTTAGAGTATTTTTTCAGTAAATTAGCTTTAGACATTTAGATTACCCCTCTACTAACAGTGTACAAAATAATTTTGTTGTTTCGATAGTCCAATATTCATTTTTTTCAACTAAGCATGACCTGAGGCTGGTCTAAATATAGCTTCAAGACCTGCGTTTTGAATCGCCTTTCGATTTGAATACGAATTAAACTCTTCCTGGGCGAGTAAATCTACAGCCATGTGTTTAAAAATTTGCTGTGTTAAAGATTCATAATTTTGTCTCATAATAAGTCGCTGCTGCTGTTGAGCTTTAATGATTTGTTCATCATACATTAATCCACCTGCATAGCTCAGCCTAACAGATAAAAACTTTTCAACAACTTCAGAGAACTTCACAAATAAATGAGCTCCATTATTTGATCTCAAATGATTAAAAAGTATTTTAAAATTTTGTAATTTATATTTTTGATGTAATACTTTTATTAAAGCATATGCATCTGCAAAACTTGATGGATCTGGCGTCACAACAACAATGCATTCATCAGCAATAGCATTAAGATGCAAAACATGATCATAAATACCGGATGCTGTATCAATTAATGCAATGTCATATTGAAACTGAAGATCCTGGACTTGATTGATAATTTCACGTCTTTGAAATGCGTTCAATCTTGTGAGTTCAACGAGCCCCGAGCCTCCGGCAATAAGATCAACATTCGTTAATAGTGGTGTAATACAAGACGCTATAGATTTTCCAGTTAAGACATCACCTATATGTGATATTGGTCTAACTCCAAAATGTATATCTATATTCGCTAAACCTAAATCACCGTCCACAATTAATATTTTTTTATCTTGATCGGCTAAAGCCAGCGCCAACTGACACGTAACTGTCGTTTTGCCGACGCCACCTTTTCCAGAACTAATAGCGACGATTTTCATATATTTTGATCCTGATTGTTCAATTGTGTTTGTGTAATATTTAAAATAAGGTCAAGTACACGCTCTGCAGACGCTCTTTCAAAATCTTCTGGCGTTTTAGGTCCTATACCAAAAGCAAATAAAGGTTCTTTTGTTTTTTGCGAAAAATTATAAATATTTCCGTGTACACTGGCTTCATCTAAATTAGTGAAAATAATATCTGAAACGTTCAAAGACTTATACTTTTTATGAATTTCAATTAAGTCGGTATCTTTTGCAGTTGCAGATAAAACCAAGTGGTTTATAACTGACTCTGTCACTGGCGGCATCATGTTTTTTAAATACTCATACTCGTCTGAAGACTTTAAGTTCAAACTCGCAAAATCAACAAGTATATGATCAACCTGATTTAAATACGGTAAAATTTTATACCAATCAGCCTGTGATCTGACAGAAATATACGGCAAATTCAAAATTTGTGAAAATATTTTCATTTGCTCATCGGCACCAATCTTTATTGTATCAGTCGAAATCAATGCTACTCTTTTCTTATGACTCAGTACTAAATTACTAGCATATTTAATCATTGAAGTTGTTTTGCCTGAGCCTGATGGCCCCATGAACAAATGAAACTTATGATCAGCCTTAATTTGAATAGCTGTAGTTTTCAAAACATATTTTGCAATAAATGCTTCAATGACTTGTGCATTTGCTTGTTTATCTAATGGTATCATTGCCTGAGCTTGAATCAAAATTTCAGCAGCAATTTCTGGCAATAATCCTTTGCGAGTTAATTTTTGAAAATGTCCACTCAGATTATAATTTAATCCATAATCTGCACCTGGGTGTGCTTGCAAATAACTTTGTGGCATAGTTTTAAACTGTGTCAGTAAACTTTTTAATTGTTCAATTTCATTTTTTAACTGATCAACTTCAGCATTTACTTGATTATGCTCCTGCTGTTGAACATTCTGTTTAAATATCATACCTTGTTGACCAATTGCTTTTTTAGCAAATTGATTATAATTACTGTTTATCGATGCTTGTGATTGAGTTAATGGTTTATTGTAATCGAGCATCACTGTTGATTCTTCAGTTTCAATATCAGCATATCTTCGCTGAGTCATATTAGAAGGAAAAACAGGCTTTTTAGCCTGCGTATCTTTATCGATTTGCTCTAATTGATTGGTAAAAGCTTTTTGAATAGTTTGCTTTTGCAAGCGCGCAGGCGCTTTAATAAATTGCTCGCGTAGGTGTTCTGGCATTCTATTTTCAATTATTTTCTTATTCTGTAATACAGTTTCAGAATATGCAGCTGTGATTTCAATACTCTTAACACCACCCAGGCCAAAACCTTTATTGACCTCTTTAGCAGATAATATAACCGCATCAGGACCCAACTGAGTTTTAACCATTTCTAAGGCTTCTTTCATTGTACGCGCTTCAAATTTCTTTATTTGCATATTACGCTAACCCCTTTATGCCGCTAAACTCACTGCCGCCACTGATTGCACATTTGCCTCTGTTGAGACCTCGCTATGTGACAACACAATCAACTGTGGTATAAACCTTGATAGTAACTTAAATAAATGTCTTCTGATAGTTGGACTAGTCAATAATATAGGCTGACCAGCTATCTCAGGATGATTTTCAATTTGATTGGCAATATTTGAAATCATTTTTGATGCCGACTGCGGATCCATCACAAGTTGTACGCCTTGCTCTGTTTGCAGTAGTGAATTTGACACCATTTCCTCTAATCTTGGATCTAAAGTTAAAACTATCATAGACCCATCCTCAGATAAATATTTTGATGTAATTGATCGTGACAGTTGTCTTCTAACTGACTCAGTTAAAACATCCAAGTCCTTCGTCCGCGTAGCTTCATCAGCTAAAGTTTCAAAAATTGTATATAAATCACGTATAGAAACTTGTTCGCGTAACAAATTTTGTAATACTTTGACTACGCCACCCAAAGACATTGTTTCTGGAATGAGATCTTCAACAACTTTAGGATGTGTTTTCTTGAAATTTTCAATCAACTGCGAAGCTTCCTGACGACCGAGTAACTCATGAGCATGAGTTCGAATCATTTCTGTTAAATGTGTCGCAATCACAGTTGGTAAATCGACAACAGTATATCCAGCCATTTCAGCGGCCTCTTTGTTAGCTTGGCTAATCCAAACCGCGTCTAAACCAAATGCTGGTTCTTTCGTAGGTACACCATCAATTCTTGTCGTAACATTGCCCGGGTCCATAGCCATTAACATCTCAGGCTTTAGGTTACCACCGCCAACCTTATTACCTTTTATCATGAACCGGTACTCACCCGGAGCCAATGTCAAATTATCACGAATATGTATACTCGGAACTAAAATACCTAAATCGAGCGCAAATTGCTTTCGAATTGATGTAATTCGTTCTAGCAAATCACCTGTTTTTGTTGAATCAACAACTTTAATTAAGCCATATCCAACTTCAAGCTCAAGCATATCTATTCCTTGAACTGAATCAATAACTTCTTTTTTAGGAGCTGCAATTTCAGCGTCTGTTTTCTTCTTTTCTTCTTGTTCTTTTTCATTTTTAAATTGAACTAGTACCCACGCAAATGCAGCCATCAATGCAGCCATAACTAAAAATGGAACTGTCGGCAACCCAGGAACTAACGCTAAAGCAGCTAGTACGGCTGCTGAGACATAAATTGGCTTTGGATTGCTTAATAACTGACCCGAAACCTCTGCACCCATATTTTGCTCGCTACCACTTTTAGTAACGATTGTACCTGCTGCAGTTGAAATGATTAGTGCAGGAATTTGTGCGAGCAAACCATCACCAATAGTTAACATTGTGTAATACTTAGCTGCAGTTGCTATATCTAAATCTTTTTGCAATACTCCAATTAACAATCCTCCGACAATATTAACAATAGTAATAATAATACCAGCTATTGCATCACCACGAACGAATTTACTAGCACCATCCATGGCTCCATAAAAATCAGCTTCTTGCTCTATTTCTTTACGACGTCTTCTCGCCTCTACTTCATTGATCGCACCTGCATTGAGTTCAGCATCAATCGACATTTGCTTACCTGGCATTGCATCTAATGTAAAACGTGCAGCGACCTCAGCGACACGACCAGAACCTTTTGTGATAACGACGAAATTAATAACAACTAATATAACGAACACAATAAAACCAATGACGTAATTGTTACCAACAACAAAATTACCAAAAGATTGAATGACACTACCTGCGGCTTGAGGACCTTCGTGACCATGGGATAAAATCAAACGTGTTGTCGCAACATTTAAAGATAACCGAAAGAGTGTCGTCATTAATAACAATGACGGAAAAGAAGAAAACTCAAGCGCCTTCGTAATATAAACTGATGTTAATAGTATAAGCACACTAATTGCCAATGATAAAGTTAGTGAAATATCAAGCATCATCGGCGGCAGTGGAATAATCATAACCGCCAAAATTGATAACAGTGCAATAGCGATAAATAAGTCTGTATTTTTTGTGTATCGTTCAAATTTTTTAACGAATTGAAAAATAAAATCCATAAATTTCCTACTTACATTCTAGTTTCGTTAATGGGTTTATTGTTTTTGCGGCGCTTACGTCGTAATCTGAAAACATACGAAAGCACTTCAGCTACAGCGACAAATAAATCACGAGGAATAACTTGGCCAATTTTCATTGTTTTAAATATTGTTCGAGCCAATGGTTTATTCTCAATAACTGGTATATTGTTTTCACGAGCCACTTGTTTTATTTTCTCAGCCATAAAATCAGCACCCTTTGCCACAAGTTGTGGGGCTGGTAATTTGTCAGAATATTTTAAAACAACTGCAATATGTGTTGGATTTGTTATAACAACGTCAGCCTTTGGAATAGCTTGCATCATTTTACGCTGCGACATTTCGCGTTGTATTTTTTTAATTCGAGCTTTAATGATTGGATCACCCTCTCGAGATTTATGTTCTTCTTTAATCTCTTGTTTGGTCATCATCATTTCACGTTCAATTTGCCATCTTTGATAAAAATAATCAGCAACAGCAATAATCAAAATAAAAATACCGCTACCCATTAACAACTTAAACAAAACTTTACCCATATAAGAGAAAATCTCCATGATTGACATTTGCGACAAAAATGGAATTTGGTAAATTTCTGATTTAAGCAAGAAGTAAATCGTTGTTAAAACGACAATCATTTTAATAATAGATTTTGTAAATTCAACAAACCCTTTCATTGAAAAAATTCGACCTAATGCATTTAACGGATTTAATCGATTCAAATTTGGACTTAAAGCATCTTCAACCTGCAAAAGTCCTGTCTGTAAAAGCTGAGATAC
This sequence comes from Pseudobdellovibrio sp., assembly GCA_046293015.1. Taxonomy (GTDB): domain Bacteria; phylum Bdellovibrionota; class Bdellovibrionia; order Bdellovibrionales; family Bdellovibrionaceae; genus Pseudobdellovibrio. Next base: position 16,174 of record JBKBPU010000010.1, on the reverse strand, counting down.
AACTCCGATAACCATCGCAACAATCATAACAGGCGCTAGCAACAGCATAATTTTGCCACCAAAGAAAAAAAACAAATCACTATATTGATTTTCTTTGACCATCTTAAGCATTGTTAGTCCAAAGCTAACATTAAAAACTTCACTTAAATTTTGAAAAAAGAAACGACCCATCGTAACGAGCATTCCCGCTGCTGTAAGCAAAACAATAGCTGTCGCAAGCTCTTTAGTCACTGCGACTTGCCCTCTTTTACGAAACTCTTCACGCCTCGTATCGGTGGCCTGTTCGGTTTTCTCGTCTTGATCTTCAGCCAAATTAATTCCTTCCTAGAATCAAAGTGTTTTTATAAATTTAAATAACTCTGTTGTTGAAATATCTAAGAGACCATTTAATTGCATCACCATGAGAGGTAGGCTTACAAGTAATATACCCATCCCTAATAAAATAGTAATAGATGCAGAAGTCATCAAAACATTAACTTGCGGAACTGCTCGGCTTAGTATTCCGATACCGACTTGAACAATGAGCATTGAAATCAGAACTGGAGCTGAAATTTGAATTCCAAAAACAAAAAATTGCTGCATTGATTTAACGATATCAACAAATCCATTCACATTAAGTGATGTCTGACTAAGTTGAATAGTATTAAAACTTGCAACTAGCCCTTCTATCATATGATGATGACCATTTAATCCCAAATAAAGTAAAGTCGCCAAAGTCACAAAAAACTGTTCAACAACATTACTCATACTTCCCATCATAGGATTAAATATCTGAGCTTGTCCTAGACCCAAGGCAACTGAAATTAAATCACCAGCCATTGTAATTCCAAAAAAGAATATTCTTGTTACAAAACCTATAATCACACCAGCTAAAATTTCTTTCAGAGCCAACATCAAAATAAGGCTTTCAGATTCTTTAATCTGCATGATGATAATATTATTCGTAACTGAATTATATACCGTCATTGTTAATACAACTGAAAAAAGAATTTTAAGAGGTACAGTGATTGAATTCGAGCTTAAAATCGCAGCTGTAAATACAAAACCAGACATTCGAAGCAAAATGAGTCCGAATGCAATAATTTGAATTTCATTTAGCTGCGAAAAAAAAATCATTAAGGCTCCCTCACAATCGTCGCCATATTTTCGAATAAATTTACGGTGTATGATTTCATAACATCCATCATCCACGGACCTGCTAATAAGATGACAATTCCAATGACAATCATTTTAGGTACAAAGGTGAGTGTATTTTCATTAATTTGTGTTAAGGCTTGAAAAATACTAATAACTAGACCAATGACAAGCGTACTTAATAAAAGAGGCGCTGATAACATTGCCATTGTTTTTAAAGCATCTTGTCCAAGTTGAAGAACAATATCCTCACCCATATTTAACCTCTTTTACTATCCAAAACTTTTAACCATTGAGCCAATAAGAAGTGTCCAACCATCGACCATCACAAAAAGCATAATTTTAAATGGTAAAGAAATAACAGCTGGCGGAACCATCATCATACCCATTGCCATTAAAACGCTTGCCGCAAGAATATCTATAATTAAAAATGGCAAGAAAATAATAAATCCAATCATAAATGCAGTTTTAAGTTCAGAAGTGATAAACGCCGGAATTAATACTGTAGTCGGAACATCTGCGCGTGTTTTTGGCTGTGCGACTTTTGATAACTTTAAAAATAAAGCTAGATCTTGTTCACGAGTTTGACTAAACATAAATCTTCTTAGTGGCGTAACAGCATTCTCAAAAGCCTGCTCTTGTGCGATTTTCCCTGCAATATAAGGCTGTAAAGACTTTTGGTTTATTTCAGTGAAAACAGGCTGCATGACAAAAAATGTTATAAATAATGATAAACCAACTAATAATTGATTGGGTGGTAATTGCTGAACCCCCATAGCTTGCCGTAAAAAAGACAATACAATAAGTATCCGAGCAAAACCTGTCGTCAGAATTAGAATTGCTGGCGCTAAAGTCAGAACTGTCATCAGTAAAACCATTTTGATAGCATTAACAACATCTGCAGGACTATCACTCGTTTTAAAACCTAGATTAACTGTTGGCAATGTCACTTGAGCTAATGCAAATTGAGCTGTCAAAAGAGTTAATGCAAAAATGATTAATGATTTGATTTTCATTACTGAAAGTTCCTCATTGATTTTAGTTTTTGCGTAACCGAAGATTTAATTCCTGAAAAAGAAAAATCGTCTTCTAAATCAGTATTCATTTCTTGAGACAAATGGTTTTGATGATTACCCGACAAAGCTTGTTCAAAATGTTCAGGACCAGATTCAACTGGTATCTCGTCATCAATTAAAGAAAGTGACTTAATCATTGAAATATTTTGATCCGTAACACCAATCAGAATTGATTCACCTGCCACTCTGACAACAGCTAGCGTCTTTTTCGGACCTAGATGATGCTGCGTTAAAATTTTAATTTTAATATTGGATTTACTTTCTTTATTCGAAAATGAATACTTTCTAATGAAATAAAAACCAGTGCCAAGCATACCAACTAACACAGCTAATGTTAATACGAGCTTACCGGCTTGCGACTGACTGTCTGTCGCCTTCACCCCAGCATCAATTTTCAATGGGATTTGGTCTTCAGCTAACGAATCTGTTTTAAGTTCTACAACTTTTTCCTGATTTGAAACACTATCTTGCAATGAATTTTCAGCATGCAAAGTTTCAATATTAAAAAAAGTCATTAAACCTATAAAAACAAATATTGCATATATATATTTTATCATTTTAACTGCTCTATTCTTTCTGTCGGAGATATAATATCTGTTAAACGAACACCAAATTTTTCATTTACGACAACCGCTTCACCACGTGCAATAAGCTTATCATTAACTAGAACCTCCATAGGTTCGCCTGCTAATTTTGATAACTCAATAACAGAACCCTGGGTTAAATTAAGCAATTCACTAACAGGCATTTTTGTACGCCCAAGCTCAACTGTAACCTTAAGTGGAATATCCAAAATAAGGTTTAAATTTTTATCTTTAGCAGTTGAACCGGTTACTGAACCTGAGTTTGATGTTCCTGCATCACCCTCGAGTTCATTAATCATTTTATCCATTGGATCTTGGCTCATGATGATTTCTCCCTTTACTTTTCTATCTGACGTGTTACTTGCACAGCAACTGTTCCGTGATGTATTCCGTAATAACCTTTAAATTTTTTAACTTCTTCTACTTGAACATCTAATTCACCTGTCGAATCCTGAGTCAGTGGAATAACATCACCCACTTTCAATCCCATGAGATCTTTTAACTTAATTTCCGTCTCTCCAAGATTTACTTTAATCGCCAACTCTGTTTCTAATAATTGTTCTTTAATGATTGCTGTCCATAGTCTTTTATCAGTTTGATCTGATTCAACTTGAAAACCAGTTGCAAGCTTTTGCTTAATAGGTTCAATTGTTGCATACGGGATAACAATAGAAACTGTTCCGTTAATATTCTCTAACTCGATATCAAATGTTGTCGCAATAACCACATCTGTAGGAGGCACTATACCCACGAATTGAGGGTTAATTTCAGTTCTTTGAAACGAACACCCAATCGTCTCAATAGTTGACCAAGCCTGCTCTAAGTCTCCAATCGCAAGCTCGACAACTTTTTTAACAATTTGTAATTCAATCGGAGTAAACTCTTTACCATCTAATTTAGAATATGGTCGATCCGATCCACCAAAAAATGAATCGACTAATGCATATGCAAGTTTTGCCTCTATCACGAACAGTGCCGATCCTCTTAAATTATTAAAACGAAGAACACTCATACATGTTGGAATCGGCAAAGTATTAATAAACTCGCCAAACTTAATAAACTCAGTTGACGTTAATGTGATCGAAGCAATTTTACGCAATGCCGATGATAAAGATACACGAAACGAACGCATGAATTTTTCATATATGACCTCTAACTGAGGTAAACGACCGCGAATAATTCTGTCTTGGCTTGTTAAATCATAAGCGACGACATTTTTATCCGCGACGCCAACTGAGCCTAATGGTCCCTGCGAGCCACCAGATTTTGCGCCACCAGACTTTTGTCCACCCGTAGGAACATCACCGTCACTCACCGCAGCTAATAGGGCATCAACTTCACTTTGCGATAGAATTTGATTCACCGATGACTCCTTTTTTAGTTGTAAATTAACTCGGTAAAATAAACGTTCGTTATTTTACCTTTGCTTAAAAACGTATTAATATTGTCTTTAATTTCAGATCTAAGCGCGTCTTTTCCTTCTTTAGTTGCGATTTCTTCATATTTTTTAGAAGATAAAATAATTATTATAAAGTCTCTGATCTGAGCTTTACGTGTATCAATTTCACCAATGATGTTACCATCACCTTCTTTATTACCCTTAACTTCGAATTCCATGTTAACTTTTAAAACTTTGCGCCCCTGGCTACCAGCTAAATTAACAATAAATGTTTCTAGTGGAATAACTTTTCCGATTTCTTCTGTTTTATGTTTTTCTTCTTCTTGAGTTTTATGCTCACCCTGAATGACATGATCTATTGTTGGTTTTTCATCTTCTTTTTTCTTACCTTTATAAACCATAAAACCAACACCCATAACAACAAGCATATTGATCATAACGAGTGCGATGAGAATAATAGGCTTTTGTCCTGGTGCTTTTTTACCAGCGTCATCTGTTGCTGCTTCTGCCTTTGCTGCTTTTTCTTCAGCCACGAATTCCTCCTTGAACTCAAGCTTATCTTCGTTTCTTCAAATTACGTGTCATATTAAAGACACTGGTTTACTCATATTAAAGCAACAGTGATGCCAAGCAGACTTTGTACCAGATAACTTGTATTCTTTTTTCCACCGTCAAAATAATGATACTTAGATACATTAAAGTCCTGGAATTAGACTTTCATCTAGGAAAAAAAAGACCAAATATCTGACTAGTCCTGTTAGAAATTTGTCGGTTTTATTTTTTTATGATTTTAGAAATTTCACTTTGAAAAAGCTCGACTATAGTTTGATTTCCAGCAATTAAACTTTTTTTGAATGGATGATACTCTTCGTTTTCAAATGTACGAACAACTCCGCCAGCTTCTTTAACAAGCAATAAGCCAGCTGCAGAATCCCAGGGCTTTAAGTTTTTTTCCCAGTACAAATCAAAAACACCACTCGCAATCAGTGCTAAATCATAAGCTGCAGCACCTGGTCTACGTATGGCGCGAGCTTTCCAGACAACATCTTCAAAGATTTTTAATTGCTCCGCTAAGACTTCACGACTTTCAGCAACAAAGCCCGTCGACATGAATGCTTGATCAAATTGCTCTGTTTTAGATACGGATAGTCTTTCGCTATTACAATAAGCCCCTTGACCGCGAATTGCTGTAAATGTTTGGTTTAGCATTGGCATATCGATAATACCAAGTTCAATTTCCCCGTTAATTTCTAAAGCTAGTGATATACAAAAAATCGGAAACTTATGTACAAAATTAGTCGTACCATCTAATGGGTCTAGTATCCAACGCGGTTTCTGAGACACCGTAAACTGATCTATTCCATCTAGATATGAAGTTTCCTCGCCCAGAAAGTCATAGTCCGGAAAATCATGAGCTAACATATTTTTGATCAAAATTTCACACTCACGATCAGCTTCACTGACTAATCCGGCAGATTTATCCTTTTCGCTAATATTATTAATTTTCCCAAAATACCCTAATAAACAGGCTCGGCCTGCCTCTACGGCTCGCATTGCCGATTCAAAACTAGACCTATTGTTACTAGACTTATCCATAGTTTCACCTGTGATTGACCAAGTTTTTTTATTTCCGCTATGATTTAAGATATACTTATTTGAAACAGGAAGCAAATTATGACAGTCAACACAAACAGAATTATTGAATTATCTCTCGTCTTTTTTATATCTTTGTTCTCATTCTCTATAGGCACATTTGTTGGTAAGAAATATTCCGACAATCAGCATAGACTTTCACAATTAGAACCAAATAAAAAAATAGAAGATCAACATAGCGAAACAACAGCTAGTGGCCACAACGAAGGTCAACATGGTGAAAAAGCTGCAGAATCCCACGACCCAAATGATAAGAATTCACACAGCATTGAAGCTAAATCTGAATCAATGTCAGATGGAGAAATTACTGATGCTGACGTCGCTAAATTAGCTGAAGAATTTGCAAACACGGCAGAAACAAAAGTTGAGAGCAAAACTGGACACGGCGACACACACGCTAAAGTAAAAACTGAAACTCATACTGAAGCAAAAACACTAACACACAGTGCTGCTATAAAAACCGCAGAAAAAGAAGTAAAAGAAATTTCAACTCATGAAGCTAACAATGAACGTGACATTGCAAGTGTTCCGGCAAAAGTCAATTCGATGACTGCTGCAAATGCACAATACACAGTTCAAATTGGTTCATACCCTGAAGAATCCGAAGCTCAAAAAGTTTCCGATTCACTCATTGCACGTGGATACAAAGCGAATACTGTGCCAGCCGATGTTAAAGGTAAAACATGGTATCGCGTACAAGTTGGAATGTTCAGAACTGTTGCTGAAGCGCAAGACTATAAAAAAGAATTAATGGAAAAAAATAAACTATCTTCAGCCATTGTTCAAAAAATTGTTCCGAAAGAATAGATAAAAACAACATTTTGACTTTTTTGGATGCCTGTCCAAAAAAGTCAATCTCAAACCTTAAAACTCCAGTCCGATTTTTAAGGTTGTTGCAGGTGCAAAATTCGGTGAAAAGCCTTTTGACTGCAAATAATGACTACTTAAACTCGCAACGAAATATCCGATTTTTAATTGTACAGCTGCACCTAGACCCATAACATCATCCCAATCAGTTTTTTGCGTCGAAGAAGTGCCCAGTAAATATGTTCGAACTCGTGTTTGCGATTTTCCGTAAACAGTGTGAAGATAAAAATCAAAGTGTGTATAATCATCAATATTTATTTTTTGCTCTGTATATTTGTTTTCAAAAATTTTGGCAGCTGATCGATCAACAATCCAAGTATATACCCTGTATCCGCCAATCATTAATAATTCATCAATCTGTGATTCGACATTCAGTGATGAGTTTCCGGACGCCTCTGATAACCGATTATACTCTAAACTAACTAAATAAGACTGAACGGTATAATTAACAGAATAATTATGATAAAAAACCATTTCTCTTTTTTGATTTAGAGTATCTTGAAATCGCATTTGTAAACCTGGCAAAAACAACTGAATTTTACCGAGAGCACTTACTGAAAAAAGTAACACCAAAGAAAAAATATATTTCATTATTTTTTAATCACTTTATAGGAATTATTATTATTGGTACATTCGAACTTAGCTGCATCTGCATCTTGACTTATATACTCCTTCAAAAGATCACATTCTTTAAATGATAATGATTCACTATTTTGATTTATATAGTGAAACAACCTAAATATATCAAAAGTTTCTGTGCTATTAGTTTGACTTGCTTGAGCAGGTAATGTTTTTAAAAATTCTATCAGCAACCGCGCGACAGTTAACTTAGCTTCTGGTAAATTCAAATTTTGCTCTTGAGATTTAATTTCAGTAAATTGCTTTAAAAAACGAGCATATCCAGTGCCTATATTATAAATAACATTTTGTCCTAAGTATGAAGATGGGTTATCAAAACTCATTAAAGCAATTGTGACCTCATTTTCTATTCTCTGATGAGTCCAAAAACTGTTACGATTATCACTTAAAATTCGAGTTTTTGAAAAACCAGAAAGAGACCACTTTAAAAAATCAGAATCAGATGTGTAAATCCAACCCCAATAATCTGCAAATCCTTCATTCAGAGCACGCAAAAATGTTTCATTAAATAAATCTTGCGGAGTAATGTTATCATTCTTAGTTACTTTTTGGTGTGATGTTTCGCTATGAATTTTTTGCGCAATTGGTAAGTTAGTTTTATTGATTTTTTCATAGACTAAATTATAGAAAATTGAATGAAAATACTCATGTGCTATAATTCCGCCGTTGACTGAAATAGGCAACTCATCAAGAGTGTAGCGCACAAAAACGAAAGCCTTTGATCGCCCATCAAAAAAAGCATTATTCAACATGCTCGTCTGTTGATCTTCTAAAACTTTGGCTTGTACAGCGACTTGTGCGGGGACAGTCAGCGCATGACCCAAACCAATTGATTGCGAGAGCTTTGCTAAACTTTGAAAATGATAATACAAAGTCGCCATTTGCATAGATAAATCGTCTTTAGGAATGAATAAACTTTTTACTGTTTCAATAAAAAATGCGACTGGTGATCCACCATCTAGCATATTATTTTTTAACCCAGGCGAATAATAAAAATGCGCATAATCACCACGAACATGCTTGAGTGATTCTATTTTTTCTAGAAATACATTTTGCAATTGATATTCAATTTGATCGCCAGTTTTTGATTGGAGAGGAATTTGAACCTGCACACGACCTGACGGTTCGGTTGGCTTTGCCTGCTGACAAGATGTATTCAGCAAAAAAACACACAATAAAAGTCCGATGTGGTTAAGTGCAACTAGGCTTTTTTGAGAGAAAATTTCGTGATATTTCAGCAATTTAAGCCCCTTTATGCTTATTCTTTAACGCGATTATCGACTGAGCTGCGATAGGCCCCCTGGCTCATAAAATTCGTTGCGTCAAATATAGAGTATTTCATCGAAATTCTCAATTTATGCAGGTATGAAATAATCATCTATGAACGTTCTTGAAAACCTTACACGAAATTTGAATCCAACACAGAAAAAAGCTGTCGAAACTTTTGACGGTCCATTACTTATACTTGCAGGAGCAGGCTCTGGTAAAACTAGAGTACTCACTCACCGAATGGCTGCTTTAATCGGAGAAGGCGTATGCTCTCCGGAGGAAATCTTGTGTGTAACTTTCACCAACAAAGCGGCTCAAGAGATGGAACACAGAATTTACAAACTGCTCTCTGAAATACAAGTTCCTGTCACGCGTGATTTATGGATTAGTACATTTCACTCATTTTGCGTTCGTATCTTAAGACGTCATGTTGATTTACTAGATTACAAAAAGCCATTCACAATATACGACTCTTCTGATCAACTATCTCAAATTAAAAAAGTCATGCAGGCTTTAAATATTAACGACAAAATGTTTCCAGCTAAAAGTTTTCAAAATCGTATTAGTAACTCAAAAATGCTGGGTTTGGCTCCGGAAAACTTACGTAATGGGTCTCGTAATATTATCGATCAAAAAACACTCGAGGTTTATACTCGTTACGAAGAGGAAATGAAGCGCGCAAATGCTCTGGATTTCGATGATTTACTGTTAAAAACTTACGATCTTTTTAGAATGTACCCTGATCTGCTTGCTGAATATCAAAATAAATTCAGATTCATTATGGTTGATGAATATCAAGATACAAACCATATTCAATATTTGCTCGTGCAGTTATTAGCAAAAGCTCATAGAAACTTGTGTGTTGTTGGTGATGAAGACCAATCAATTTATTCTTGGCGCGGGGCTGACATTAGCAATATTCTTGATTTTGAAAAAGATTTTCCAGAAGCGACTGTAGTTAAACTCGAGGAAAACTACCGATCATCTGGGAATATTGTTAAAGCTGCGACTTCTGTCATTGCTAACAACACTGAACGCAAAGATAAAACTTTATTCACAAATAACGACCCAGGTGAATTGATCTCTGTTCGTGAAGAGCGTAACGAATACGACGAAGCTCGTTATGTTGCTAAAACCATTCAAGGACTCGTTGCTGCTGGTGAACCATTAAATGAGTTTGCAATCTTTTACCGTACCAATGCACAGTCCCGCGTACTTGAAGAACAATTACGCTCATTAGCATTACCCTATAAACTTATAGGCGGAGTTCGTTTCTATGAACGTGCTGAAATCAAAGATATGCTCGCCTATATGCGAATGACTTCTAATACAGCTGACGACATTGCGGTTAAACGTATTATCAATGTGCCAGCACGTGGTATTGGTAAAACAACCGTAGAGCATATTGAACTTTATGCTGGCGAAAATAAAATTTCATTTTATGAATCGATTCAAAAAAATATTGATCTTAAAACTTTTAATTCTGGCACCACTGGGAAACTGCGCCGATTTTTAGAAATCGCAGAAGATCTAATTTCACAAAGTAAGTCTTTTAAACTCTCGGAATATTATTCAATAATTCTAGATCGCACAGAGTATTTACAAAATTTAAAAAAAGAAGACACTCCTGAAGCCGAAGCTCGGATCATGAATTTAGAAGAGTTAGATAATGCCATTGTTCAATTTGAAAAAGAACGTGGAGATGATGCGACTCTTTCAAACTATCTCGAAGAAATGACTTTAGCCTCTGACCAGGATCAAGTTGATCAAAGTTTTAATGCCATTACAATGATGACATTGCATATTTCAAAAGGTTTAGAATTTCCTTATGTCTTCATTGTTGGCTGTGAAGAAAATTTATTTCCATCATTAAGATCTGATGAAGACGAAAATCATGAAGTTGAAGAGGAACGCAGACTGGCTTACGTTGGTATGACTCGTGCGCGCAAGAAACTTTGGATGACTCACGCTAAAATGCGTCGTGTATGGGGCCAAGAGCAAATGAACCAGCTTTCACGATTTATAAAAGAAATACCTAAAAACCTGATTCAACAGACCTCGGCTGTTTTAGCTGCAGCTCCGGGTAATGGCTTTGCAAGTCGCTATGGACAAGGATTCCAATCTTACGGTCAAAATAAAAATCAATCGAGCTATGATTCAGATTTTGGTCATGATAACCAGTCTTTCCCAGACTATGATGAATACAGCCAAGCTTCTGGAGCAAAGAATTCAGGCCAAAATGGTTATTTTAAAGGTATGAAGGTTAGACACCCCACTTTTGGAGCTGGGTCAATTTTTGCCACTGAAGGTTCCGGCGAGAGTTTAAAAATAAGCGTGCTATTTCAAGATAATACGATCAAAAAGTTTGTTGCTAAATACGCTAGGCTTGAAAAAATCTAAGCTTATAGATAAGCACTCAAATTAATTTTAAGCTGTTTTTTGTGAATGGTCTAATTTCCTCATTAGACTATCGCTTTTTTTATTGATTAAAAGATTAAAAATGTCTAGGTTCTCGACATGAATAAAAACACATTAATTTCCAAAATATTTTCTTTATTATTTCTCATACTCATATTCATATCAACGAACGGTTGTCAGCCTAAAGAAACTGTAACAGTCATTGAAAGAGTTGAAGTTCAACAACGAACGCAAAATTTGTTAAAACCCAATAATAAATCCGGCCTTACCGAGCATATCACGACGTCAGAAATTGCTGTTAATTCGCAAGTTACATTCAACAAATCTAAGCTATTTAATCGTCAGTTTTTATATGGAGCAGATTTACAACATTCTTCAATTTACGACAAAGAGTCTTTACTTTTTAATCAAGTCTACACAATGGGCCATGAAATCGTATTTTTTCGTCGCCAGAATCAAGTCATTCAAATTGTAATTGATCAAACTTGGAAATTTGAGTCTGACGTTAACACTCCGGAAAGACTTTTAAACGAATTTCCGATTATCGAAGAATCTGAAGAAACGATTACTGTAGATATAAGTAAGCCTTCACCGATACTACGCCAAATGTTCTGGGGATCATCAACTGATGTAACTAGATCTGCATGGTTAAGATCAGTTGAATTTCACGACGATGGCGAATACTTATTAATAGAATCATCAGTTGAAACAATTAATGGTGATATTGTTGAACACCTTGAAAGTTTTTTTCCAAGAGAAAACCTAGTTAATCAAAATACAAAAGTGATCTACAATTCAGACGATGAACCACTCTCACAACGTTTTAAATTTATCAGTAATCAGTTAGCTTTTATCAATACCGAAGATGGGCGTGTTGCAAAGGCTGCTGCAAATCGATTTGATCTAACACCACAGAAAACTGTCAAATGGTATGTCACACGAAACATATCAGATGATATTATAGTCGATGTTCAGAATTCAGTATTAGCTTGGAATCGTTATTTTCAAAACATGTGGGGTAAAAATGGTTTTGAGTTTATGGGTAAACTTCCTGAAGGAGTAAAACTTGGAGATCCTCGCTTTAATGTTATTGTATGGGATAACGTTCAGGACGGTGATGCAGCATATGAATCACAAGCATCAGATCCTCTCACAGGCATTCAATCACACTCAAATATTTACATACCATTTTCTTGGCTTAAAACGGCTACAGAATACTGGAGTAATGCTCAGTATGCGTCACAAATAGATGATGATAATCATAAAACAAATCAAAAAAAGAACTTTATTGAATCAAAACAATTTCTCGGTCGGAAATTAAAATTTGGTTGCTATAGAAATTTGAATGAAATTATTTTATCGCATAGTAAATCTGAAGGTGATCTCAAAATACTTGCGCGTGAAGTTTTAAAAAGTGTTATTTTTCACGAAGTTGGACATGCTTTAGGCTTGGATCACAACTTCAAAGGATCTCTGATTGTCGAAAATGGACAATACACCTCAACTATCATGGATTATAATCACTACAATTTAGAGTCTAAAGTTTTCGATGACATAAATACTTCAGATGGCCCCTTGTTAGAATATGACCGTCAAATTATTGATGTTCTCTACAATAATGCGCAATCAATTAAATCATCGCGAGAGTTACCCGCATGCAATGATTTCGATGCTGACAATACATCCGGAGGAATTGACCCTCTTTGTAGTCGTTACGATGCTGGTGAAAACCCATATCAATGGCTTACTGAAACCCAAAATCTCATTGAAAAACCTAAACACAAGCTTGGCTTATTAAGAAGCTTAACTGAGAGCCTTCAAGATTTAGTCGCTTTACTTGAGCAACCTCAACTTGTTACAAATAAGGAAAAATTTGATCAGAAAATTAATTTATTATTTTCAACTGAAAAAGCACAGTTTAATTTTTACTTGACCGGTGGAGCTCATAGCTTAAGATACATGTTGCAAACAAGTTTAAAGTCATTAAAAGGTTTACAACCTGGTATATTAGATAATACACCTTTTAAAGAAATAGATTTCAGAAATCAAACCATTGCTTCTTTAAATTATTTATTTTCGATGCAGGATATACCAACTGAACCGTTGAATGTTCTTCACTTAAATTTAGACCAAGCTATAATATGGACCAAATCGACTCCTTATTTTTTAAGTTTAAGTTTAATTGAGCAGAATCAAATCTTAAGCGATATTCAGAATAAGCATACTGATTTATTAATTACAATCAGTGGACAAAATGATAGATCAGTTTTATCTGTAACTCGTTCACGAGTTTTAGCACTACTTAAATTCGACGAAAATAACTCATATTATTACTCGGCAGCTGAAAATATTGATGCAGAAAAGTATGCTATTAATTTATTAAAATCAGTTGCAATCTCTAAATCACAAGGAAATCTCAAGCGATCTATGAAAGAACGACTAGCTGCTGTAAATTCATTAGTTTCATTTAAAGATTTAGAAACATCAACTGAATCAATAACTGAATTAAAAAATAGTCTACAAAAAGAACTTGTTGAAACCACTCAATCTAGCGAACGTAATAATATTCGTAAGCTTTTATCATTATTAAAGTGATAATTATTTTTTACAAAAGGGAGCTTTAGGATCTTTACTGCAAATATAATCTTTAAGAGCTGCATTTTCGTCTTCGAGTTTTTTCAATCTTAAATCAGCCTCAGTTTTTACTGAGGCTAAGTTTCTCTCTACATTAACTATTTTATAAAATAATGCCTTAGTAGCTTCAATGAGTGGAGCAACTAAATGATCATAAGCAACTGATTTTAAGCCTGTTTGTTGGTCTGTTATGACAACTTCTGGAAATACTTTTTCTACATTCTGTGCAATCACACCGACTTGTTTTTTGTCGCTAAATTTAAGCTTATCTTTATAATCATATTCTACACCCTCAAGAGTTAAAACTTTTTCTAGGGAGTTTTTTAATGGCAAGATATTTTCTTTCAATCTTTCATCTGAAGAAGATGTACAGCCTGTACTTGTACACACTTGCGTACCACCAAATCTTAAAGCAGATCCAGAAGCAATATTTACTGTACCTGAAACATCTAGCGTGTATGATGGAGTCTCTGTTCCGATACCAAGACGTCCATTAGAATCTATAACTACTTTTGAACTTCCGCCAACAGAAAAATTAGCAATATTTTTATTTCCGCTTCCAACAGAACTCTCTGTAACATCAATATATAAACCGTTATAACCAGCAGTACCACTTTGATTTATGCTCGGTTTAATGTAAAAATAATTATGCATTCCTGTAGTACTAGTTAAACCATTACCTGATCTAAAATCAAACATACCATACGAGCTACTTGAAGAAAGTCCAAAACCTTGAGAATCCGAGTTAAAACTAAACCCACCAGCAGACTCTACTTGAGTATCAGCATGCGATCCCGAAGATGGTGATAAAGAAAATTGATCATAAGCACCATCCATACGCTTAAAGGCTAACATCTGACTTTGATTCGTTCCCTGTGATCTAATTTCCATTGCTCCTAAATTGCTCGTATTGCCAAATGAAGCTATTGTTGAATTATCTGAAGCTCTAACATCTAATCTCACTGTTGGACTACTTGTTCCAATACCTACATGTCCTTGTAAATCAATTCTCATTCGTTCATATGTGTTAGTCATAAAACCAATTTCATTTGCAGATGGATTTGAAATACCAGTATTTGATTGATACCAAAAAGAGTAAACTGGACTTGGTGAATGCCCAGTAGAAACCGGTGCTTTAAGATACGGAGCCGAAACTGCAAAATATGGATCATTACCAGCTAACGCTACAATATCCCCTAGTACATGAAGCTTTGCGCTAGTCGGCACCGCGCCAATACCAACTTGTCCCCCGTTATAATATATCCTCGTTCCACTTGTCGTCCATTGAGATGCCGCGGATGCGGACACTGGCGTATAACCCAACGCACTTATCACATTAGATCCAGTTAATGACAAATCACCATCTAGAACAGTTAAATTGCTTCCTGTTGGCACTCTTAATATACCATGATTAATCACGCTTCCATATTGATACGCATTTGCTACTGCTGATGTAATTCGACCTAAAGCATCAACAGTTATACTTGGTATAGCGTTTACTGAGCCATATGTTGCTGCAGTTACGCCGGAGTTTCCTAATCCCAAGTTAGCTCTCGCTGTTGCACTTGATGCTATATCACTTAGATTGTTACTTGCCTGTAATGCGCCAGTAATTCTTGTATCATTACCTGCTGCCACTGTTCCTGATGCTGTTCCAACATTAACAGATAAAACTGGTGTCGTTGTTGAGTTCATCACAGTTAAATATCCATTCGCACTCGTTACACTTGATACTGTTCCACCACCACCACCTGTGTATGCTGTCGTTTGCGTAGTGCCATCTGGAAAACGATAGCCAGTATTGGTGTTAATTGTTCCTGAAACATCAAGCGTATATGATGGAACCTCTGTTCCAATACCAACATTTCCAGTATAAAGCATTGTAATCCACTTGTTCCATGAACCACTTCGCTGATTAATAAATTTTATTGATCCATTTCCATTTGAAACAAATTCTAAATTTCCCGGTTTAACAGAATGGTTTGGACCAAACATTGTTAAATATGGGCCATTTGTATCTGTTGAATTGCTAAAAATATCAAATCGACCAGTAGTATCACTTGTGCCTGTTCTATACGACTTAATCGATGTCGAAAATCCAGTAATAGATATTGTTCCAGACACATCCAAAGTTGATGTTGGTGAAGATGTTCCTAAACCTAAATACCCTGTTGAATTAAATCGCGCGACTTCATTATTGTTTGTTAAAAACCTAATATATCGAGACGAGCTCGAACCCTGGATCATTTCACTCCAACCATTAAATCCAAGACCATAGTTCCCGGACGCATCCCCAATTTGTACCGAACGATTCGTGGCAATATCACCACCACTAATGTGCAACTTCGATATCGGATTACTCGTTCCGATGCCGATATTACCACTGTTGTAATTAATTGTTGTACCACTCGTCGTCCATTGAGTACCACCATTTGCTACAGGTAGCACCCCTGAAACATCCGCCGTTAAATCAATTGAACTCTTTCCAGCAAGACCACCTA
>JBKBPU010000009.1:0-108655 GCA_046293015.1 Pseudobdellovibrio sp. | reverse complement strand
TTATCGAGAAATAAAGGCAAAAAAGATTGACGAAAAATCAATATCTCACTAAAAGATTTTAACTTTCTAAAGTGGATCCCAATCATGCAATTGGGTGGATCCCTCCGCTGCAATTATTCAACTTTCATAGACCACCTCACTTTTTAAGCTCACAAGATGATCGTGCCGCGGCTTTGAAAAAAGATCCGCAAGAACCCGACAATTTTAAATTGATTTAAGTTAAGTCCCTGAGATCACAAGAAGAGACTCGATCCGTTTTAGGACTATCCAAAAAGCAGTCGTCGTTTCTCATTCATAAGTTCAATGATTGGCAGTTCTTCCTCGGGACTGACTGGCCCTAGATATCGAATCTGTGGTGTGCTGTCGTCATCAAATCGAAGAATCGCAATGGCTTCTTTTTGTTGGTTGCGAATTAAGTAGCGAACCTTGGGGTCAGGCATTTCAACGAAAGGGTAATAACTAATCTTTTCTTTTTGTTTGGTCATGAGTCCTCCAATTTTTGTTTTCATAAAGGGCCAGATCACCCAATCCGAGTGGCCTTTCTTTGTAAATGGAAACTCAATCACCCAGGGTCATTTATCGCCGAACCCAGCGGCCATCGGTACGGAATAATTATTCTGCAATACTTTTTATCTACTCATTCATAATATTATCAAAAAGTCCTTCCGAGCCCGAGTCATTGGCTGATCCCCGATCTGTTGGTCCTGTTGGACTCTCAATCTCTTGAAGAATTGTCTTAATACGATCCCAATTGAGTTTTTCTTTTCTATTAAGAATCATCCAATTAGAAGATAGGTCTTCAACCTTGTTTCCCTTAGAATCACAGAGCTGAATAAATCCAAGATCCACGAGTTGTTTGATGGCTGCTCGACAAGCACCAATAGAGATTGAAAGCCTCTTGCAGATTCTTCGTCGGCTGATAAAGACAATTCTTTTTTCAGGGCTTGGCCCAACCTTTAGAGCAATTTGCACATAAATCAAAACCCGAAGACCGACATCGCTTAATGCTCGCTTACTTATCATCCAAAGATACATGTGTTCTAAGTCCATAAACACCCCCAAAACCTAAATGGAAGGCAGGGCTTCCATTTAACTCTCATGACAGCAAAAAGACCCGTTGGTAGGCCTTATAAGAAGAAATACATCGTATTGGAGTGGCTTTTCTTGTGGTGGCTGGGAACTCTGATTGGTGGGATTGTTCTTTACCAATTTGAAACAAACCCAGGCATTGCGATGCTCGCAGTTTCAGGCCTGACTTGGTTGATTGGCACCCTGGTCGATTGCTATTTCAGGTAGCATCCACAACTTTCCATTTAAATTATATGCAGGTGGATTGGTGGTGGCTCATTATTGTTTTCTTCATAGGAATAGCCTTCGGCTCTGAAGAGCGGGAGTCTAACAAAAAGAAAAAAAATAAAGACCACGATCAATAAAGGCCAGTTTCCTTTCTTTAATGGCCTTCACCTGTATTTTTACTTTTTTGTTCCCGATGAATGTTCAACAACTCATCTGAAATATTTGTGAATGGCTTGCCCTCTGCGATCCACATCTCGACTTGATTCAGTAGAGCCTTTTCTTCCTCTTCAAGATAGCCAGTTACTTTATGGAGATAGATTTGATGAAGACTGTCGAGATAATCCTTCTTTTCATCAGTGAATGGGTGGCCTTCAGGGTTTTTAGAAAGTTCAATGTCATCAAGGTAGAAGTAATAAGTTGAAAGCAAGTAAGCAAAGCCTTCGTGTGTCGCCTTATATTTCTTCTGCTCCCATTTTTGTCGTTCTGTTTGCTGCGGTGGTGCAGACACTTGATTAGATTTTTTTCGGCCCTTTTTGGCAGGAGCAAGTCTTGGGTACTTTGACTGGAATGATATTTCAAAACCTTCTTCATTTGGAAATGGTTCGTGTTCAAATACTTGAGGTTCCATTTTCATTAAATCAGTTTCTTTAGCTATTTGTAGCTGAATATCTTTGGTCACTTTCCACTTGTAGGGATTCTTTTCATAAACATAGCGATTTGTTTCTTTACGAGTTCTATTTGTCCCTGGCTTCCAGCCACCTCTGACAACAGTAATAATTCGCAGAAACATGAGCCTTCTTAAGGCTCTATCAAGCAGTCTCGGCCCACAGCCAAGGTACTCCTTATAAGAAGCCCTGCTCCAATTACAGCCCCCAGCAGAGCCATAACTTGCTATGATAGCAACAAGTTGCCTTTCAATACTATCAAGCAGCCTTGATTGAATGAGTATGTTTGGAATCACAGTGTAGTAGACCGGGATTTGTTTGTTTGGTTGATTGTTTTTGTTTTCCATTTTTTGACCCTCCTTTTTTGGTCAGGTCTTAAATGGAGGAATCAAAAAGTCCCCGGAGATAATCAACTTCGCCAAAAAAGTGCCAACTTAGTTGTCCCTGGGGATATAGGTATTCGAAGAATACACTTATAAATAAGAAGGACAATAAGATCCTAATTGTCCTATCGGACAAATTAAAAAGATGAGCTTTCTTGTTTTTTCTGCCTTTGGCTTCCTTGTGGGAAGCCTGTCAGAAAAAAACAAGGTTACTCGCTGAGAAACTCCTTACAGGTACCTGTAAGCTAGTCCGCCAGACCTTTGACTCAATTTTGGTCACGACCTTGGTCTCATTCCACTTGCTTTCACAAAGAACAATTTTGATCAACTATTACAGCTTAAAATTATGACTTCCCAAGTTATTTCAAGGTGGTACCTAAAGTATTTTTTTTTTTTCCGAAAAAGCTACCGTAGACAATTAAGTGGGTCAGGCCGCACAAGGGAGACATTCAAATATGAATACAGCAAAGAAAGCAAATGCCAATGTAACTGAAATTTCAACCGAAAGAAATCAATCTGAATTTGAAGATTTCGCCGAACTGAAGTTCAATGACGATCTCTCAATCCTTAGTTGCAATTCTTACATCGCAAAAACCCTTGGCTGCGACTCTAGTAACGAACTTTTGAATAGTTCGATTAAGAAGTTTCTACCTGATGATGCTGACCCCAGTTTCCTTAAAAACCAGGGTAAAACTGAAGTCCACTTAAAAAAGAAGAATGGGCGAGATGTCTTCTTAAGCGGTGGAATAGTTAACGATTCTGATTCTTATGTTTTCCGCGGAGTTGACATTACAGAACTAAAAGCTGAGCTACAAGTCAGAGTTGATATTATGAATTTAACAAGCATCGTCTCTGAGGCAAATCTAAAGGGTGACATTATAAACATTAACGAAAAGTTCACACAAGTGTCCAAGTACACCAAAGATGAGCTTATTGGAAAGCCGCATAACATCACTCGCCACCCTGATATGCCCAAAGAAGTATTCAAAGAAATGTGGGCGACTATTGGTCGTGGAAATATTTTTCGTGGAGTAGTGAAAAATCGAGCAAAGGACGGAACCCCTTACTATGTCGATGCAGTGATTGCTCCAATTATAGGAGATAATGGGAAACCTAGAAAGTATTTGGGTGTCCGATACGACATTACCGAAACCGAAATTGAGCGACACAATATGAAAGGCATCATGCGGGCCATCGAAGCTTCGTATGCATATATTGAATTTGATACTGACGGAAATATTTTGAGCTGCAATAGGATCTTTGAATCGGCAATGGGGTACAGTCTCAATGAAATTAAAGGAACCCATCATCGAAGGTTTGTTGATGCCGCCTTAGCTGGCAGCACGGAGTATTCACAATTCTGGCCCGACTTAAAAAGTGGAAAGGCAAAATCAGGAATATTTAAGAGATTAACCAAGGATGGCAAGACTATCTATTTACAAGCTGTCTACTCTCCCGTCACAGATGAAATGGGGCGAGTATTCAAAGTTGTAAAAATAGCTACCGATGTTACACCTCAAGTAAATCTTCAAAACGAGGTAAGGCAGATTGCTGAAGGCTTTGCTTCAAAAGCAAAAGAAATCTCCTCTCAGGCAACCACAGTTGCTTCTGGGGCCCAATCACTGGGTGCTACCACGGAAGAAATGAATGCATCTGTTGAAGAATTGAGTGCATCGATTGATTCAATTGCTCAAAATGGGAAATCAGCTGATTCAATAGCAAAATCAACTCAGGTTGAAGCGGATCAAGGTTCTCAGGCGATAGCGAAATCTATCGAAGCGATGGACCTTATCAACAAATCATCTGAAGAAATTTCCGAGATTGTAAAAGTCATTAGCGAAATAGCAAGTCAAACAAATCTTCTGGCCTTCAATGCTGCCATCGAAGCCGCAAGAGCTGGCGAGCATGGTCTTGGATTCTCTGTCGTTGCAGATGAAGTTAGAAAGTTGGCAGAAAGATCATCACAGGCGACCAAAGATATTTCTAAACTCATTAGCGAGTCAGTTAAGAGGGTCGCACAAGGTGGTGAAATATCAAAAGAGGCGGCCAATTCATTTAAGAAAATTGTTGAGGGTGTGAGCAAGACAACTCAAGCGATTTCTGAGATCTCTGTAGCCGCTCAAGAACAACAAACAGCTTCTAAAGATGTTGCTCAGGCCATTCAGCAAGTTGCAGATGCCACTGAAAAGTCCGCAACTGCATCCGATGCTATTGCCCAAGCAACAACTGAACTCGCTCAAGGTGCCGAACAGCTCAAATTGGCGGTTCAAAAGTTTGCAAACTAAAAGGGGGCCTCATGAGTGTGGTCCTCAGCGAAAAGTGCTTAAATGACTTCATTAAACTCATTCACGAGTTGACTGGAATTACTATTGCTTCAAATAGAAACTCAATGGTTGAAGGTCGCTTGAGAAAGCGGCTGACAACCTTGGGGCTAACTAGCTACGAAAGCTATCTCAAACTTGTCCGTGAGGATAGATCAGAGCAAGTCAATTTTGTGGACGTTGTGACCACGAATGAAACCTACTTCTATCGCACACCGAGAGTTTGGGACTATATCGAGAAGAAACTTTTACCTGAATGGCTGGTAAACCATCCAAAAGCAGTATTTACAGCCTGGTCGGCCGCCGCATCGTCAGGAGAAGAGGCCCATACTTTGGGTATCATTTGTCAGGCTTTTAAAGAAAAGAATCCGAGCTTTTTGTATCAGATTTCTGGGACAGACATTTCAAAAGAAATGGTGGGTCTTTGTCAGCAAGGACATTACTCGGGAAGATCGATTGAGTCTTTCAAGAAGACCCGGCCCGAACTTTTTGAAAAGTACATGACCAAAGCAGCTGGCGATAGTTTTCAGGTTATCCCTGAAATAAAAAGTCGATTGAAGTTTCAACAGCACAACTTATTTCAGTCATTGCAACACAAAGAACGATTCGACTTGGTTTTGATTCGAAATGTTTTGATCTACTTCAAAGGTCCAGACCAGGAAAAGGTCATATCACTCATTGGCCCTAAAATGGCCGAGGATGGTGTGATGATTATCGGCGAGTCTGAGTCACTCACCCATATCAATACTAATTTTAAATCTGTTGAACCACTTGTGTATAAACAAAATCCCGCTGCTAGCAGCTTGAAAGCGAGTTAGCAGTGCAAAAAGTTTTAAATGTACATATAGGTCAATTAAAGATTGCAAAAAATGGTGAACTTTTAAAGGCCATTTTAGGATCTTGTGTAGGCATTGGAGTCATCTGGAAAGATAAAGGAGTATGTGGATTAGCTCACTGTCTTTTACCTGAAAGCCCCACACCTACTTTTGAAATCGGAGCGAGGTTTGTCGATCAAGCTGTTCGCTCACTTATTACGATGATGAAGATTCGGCCAGATGATCTTGATGCGATTTCTGTCGTCATAGTTGGCGGTGGGAATATGACAAGCCCAGGTGTTGCTGATGGTTCAGATTTGGTTGGAGCAAATAATTTTAGAGTCGCCCTCAGTGAAGCAAAAAAGCATCATCTCAAAGTTGTGTTTTCTGATGGCGGTGGCGAAGAAGGTCGAAAAATATTTATAGATAGCTCAGATTATTCATATCGTGTTGAAAAAATACCAAGAATTATCGGAGCGGCTTAGAGGTGAATATGGAACAAACTGAAGAAGTAGAACTTGAAACAAAGGAAGACAAAGCGATATTCGGATCGTTTTATCTTATGGAGAGCGAGTTTGCCCTTTCTGTATCTTATGTGCAAGAGGTTGTGAATGCCCCTACAAGCTACACCTCTGTTCCGCTCTCTCCAAATTACCTTAAAGGTCTTTTCAACTTGCGAGGCACTGTTGTTCCAGTCATTGATCTCAAAGAATTGCTTGGTTTAAAGAACGGCCAGGCAAGTGACTCTCAAAAGATCGCCATCATTGAGTTACATGGAACCTGTGTTGGTCTACTTTTTGATAAAACCGGAGAAGTTTTTAAGAATAATGAAGATGAAAGAAGTGACTTTGACACAACAAATTCGAATAGTGTGGTCGCAGGTGTGTTTAAAAAAGATGCTGGCAAAAGGATAGTTCAAATCCTAGATGTGCCTAAACTTTTTAATCTTCAGAATATACCAAAAGATTCAAGTCAAAACAGACTTGGCCGGGAATCTCTTGGAAAAAAGCGAGGCAGCCGAAAGCAGTGTATCTCTTTTGTTGTAGGCCCAGCAAAATGCTCACTACCTATCTCAGATATTCAAGAAATAATTAAGGTCGATAAAGTCAGTGAGTCCGCTTTAGGATTTGGTGATTGTATTGGGACCATCGATCTTAGAGGGTCAACTGTTCCCGTCATCGACTTTCCTGCCCTTCTCAAATATCGAGATGTGGATCGTTCAGAAAGTGCCACTCAAGGAGACCGTCGTATTGTGGTGATGCGAATTGAAAAAGAGCTTTTTGGTCTTATGGTTGATTCTATTGATAGCATAATCAGCTTTTTTCCTGATGAACTTATCAGTTTTCCAGTCATCGAACAAAAAAGGGCTGATATGTTTCTAGGTTGTATAACTGGCCATGGTGACTCTGACATTCTATTGCTCGATCACCAAAAGATTCTGACAAACAATGAGGTCACCGAAATTACGAGAGGTCACAGCAAGCTGTATCAGGCCCACGAGCATGGTAAGGAAAAAGTGAAATCAAAGGGAGGATCTCGTCGAACATACATTACATTCAAAATTGATGGGACTTATGCAGTCGCTATCAATGAAGTGAAAGAAATTATCGACTATCCCAAAAACCTTTTACAACCACCAGGATTGAAACAACATGTGAAGGGGGTTCTCAATCTTAGAGGTGAATTAGTAACGATTGTTGATGCTAGATCTATGTATCTTAATGGATTAAAAAACTCTCAGTCGGAATCGCAAAAGGTTTTGGTGTTCAAGCGAAACCAACTTCACTTTGGCCTTGTTGTCGACTCAGTCGAGTCAATTATTACTTTCGCAGAAAACGACAAAATCAAGTTGCCCGAAATGCTTTACAGTCAGGGTGATGGAAGTATGACGGCCGATATCTCTGAAGCCATTGAGGTTCTTGATAGTAATGGGCAAAAAAAGAATATGCTGATTCTGTCGGTAGATTCACTTGCCGTAAGGGCTACAAAGACCCTAGCCGCATAGCTTGTGCATCGATCCTCTTTTGAGATTGAGGCCCACTGAAGCCCATATTGTTGCGGACGGAAGTCGGCTTTGGCGGTAGATCGGGCTTATTGAAGAGGATTTTATGAGCGAAGAACAAACTAAAAAACTAGTAAAAAAAACAAGAAAAAAGCCAACTGATCTAGGTCCAAAAGACATGGAAAACATTCGTTTTCTGGGTGATGACTACTACACAGTCGCTGTCAAAAGAAGAGTCAATGGTCGCCTGATTACTCGAAGGGCCAGACGAGTCAAAGGCAAGCAAAATGCTATCAATAAAAGACGAGATTTTTTAAAGGAACTATCGATCCTTCAATACTCAAAAGGTGCCATGAAAGAGCCTCGGTGGCGAGATGCTCGTGAGGGCTATATCGAGGTTTTGAAAAATCGAGTTAAGCTTGGTGAGATTGGCGAGGGTGAACTGACTAAGATTGAAGGCCATCTTAAAAAAACAAAACCATGGGATACAGTTTGGGCCTCCGCAATCACTGAAGAAATGGTTATGGAAATTAAGTATGGTCGCCTAGGTGCTGAAAAGCTTAGTGACTCAGTTCGGAAAGATTACTTAAGAGCAGTCAAAGCTGTCTTCAATTGGCTTATTAAAAATCGCCGAATCTTTATCAATCCAGCTGCCGAAGTCTATATCAGAAAACCACGACCCAACCCTGTTCAGTGGCTTCGTCCAGAGTGGTTCCATAAAATGATGGAACAAGTGAAAGGTACCTATTGGGAGCCAGTATTCTTTTTAGGTTATTACAGTGGATTAAGATCCGGCGAACTATATGCCTTGAAGTGGTCTGATATTGATTTTGAAGAGGGCATTCTTCATGTAAACCATTCGTACAATTGGAAGCTCAAACGAGAAAAATTGCCCAAGTCAGGGCAAGCCCGAATGGTGGATATTTCAGCCAAAGAATTGAAAGATTTTTTATTAAAGCACCAACAGAAGAATATTAAAAATGAGTCCACCTATGTATTTTCCCGCAATAAGGAATGGGAAAAAGGCAAGGCCGCACGAGCAGTCGCAAAAGCTTTAGAGGCCGCTGGCTTTCCAGCTCGGGAAGAAGAAGTTATTAAAAATCATTATAAGAACGGTAAGTTCGTCACAGAGAAAAAGAAAGTTAAAGTCTATCCGAACTTCCATGCTTTGAGGGCTTCTTTTACGATGAACTTGCTACTCAATGAGACCCCAATTTTGATTGTTCAGAAGGTCCTGGGACATTTGGACCTAAAGACAACCCAGCACTACATAGGGGAATTAAGAAAGTCCGATATAGCAGGGACTTCACAGGTTCTCTTTGGTCGATCAAACAAAAAATCAGGTAAGCTCAAGATTGCATAGGCCTACTTGCCCACAGCAAGTTTGGCCTCCATCATTTGCCGAAACATTTTAATATCGCTTTCATTCATTCGTTTTAATAAATCAGCGATGACCTCTGCATCAGTGCGATCCTCTTTATAATTACGGAGCCTTTCTTTAAAGGCTTTTTCATTGGTACCAAGGGCCATCAACATTCGATAAAGGGTTTCCCCCTTGGGGGCATTGGCTCGCCCTGTTTCCATCTGTGCGATGTAGCTGTCAGTAACACCCACTGCTTGGGCAAGGCTTCGCATCGATAGCTTTTTATCTTTTCTTAATTTTCTTAAAAGTCGGCCTTCCTTACTGGGAAGAACCTTTGAAGTTCTTAGGCTCATACTCCTAAAAGGTAGCGGATCGCCAGAAAAATTACTACATATTTAGTAAATTGTGAAAAATTAAAAACAACGAGGCCCACTGGTCTTCGTTTGGGCCTCATATTAAAATGCTTGGGTGTTTTGTAGCTTTGATTTGGCGGAAATTTTTGTAATACAAATTATTAAAATCATTGAGAATTATTAAAAAGCTGATTTAAGTGGTTGAAAAAGGCCGGGGGCCAAAAGACCCCCGATATAGGTGGTGGAGGTGCCGGGAGTTGAACCCGGGTCCGCAAGAGATCCACAGAAAGGCGCTACATACTTAGTTTGTATTTTATTAAACCCTTAAGACCTCTACAAACAAAGTTCAAAAGAGAAATCCCCTGGGTAACTATTAAGTGCTAACTCCAGAGAAACCAGTCAGCACCGAGACGGCATTATCGTCGGTCTTAGCATCGACACCGTCGATCAACATTAAGACCGTAGCAGAACTAAGCTGCTAAAGCGTAGTCGTTGTTTGCAACTAATAATTGCACGTTTTTAACGAGGTCCACATGCGCCCCGGTATGCTCCCTTTGCTTCAGCACCCACGTCGAAGCCAGTACACCCCCAACTTCAAAACGATCAGTACACGAAAACAAATTCGTTTAATTATTATATCTGATTTCTTAAAATCCACAAAAGACCAAATCACAATTCATCTAAAATTCATCAACATCCAGACAACACACGCCCCAAAATGCTATAAAAAACATCACGCTTTAATCACCACTAGATAGCCCCCAAAAGCTAGACCATAGTCCTATATATTGATATAGAAAAATCACTCTATTTTTATCATTTAATTTCACTTTTTAACTGTTTTTTGTGACATTTTGCTTAGGTTGCTTTCTGTCACTGAACATATATGCTGTGCATTAAATAAGCTGCTAAATTATGCACCGGCAACAAAACATTGATTTTTCATAGTGAGTTATCAACCGAATCCACAGACTTTTCCACAATCCAGTGGATTTTCCAGTGTCAAATTGACCAAAAAATGGAGTTTAAGAAAATTTAAGATTTATTTTCTATGTACTAAATGTTCAGCAAATCTGTTAAAAAACAGAAAAATACTGTAAAGAGTTTTTAAGAAAATAAATCCGTAAAGCGATCATTTTTAAATCACCAGACGCTGTCTTATTGCTTAATTTTATGACTATTTTTAAGATAAGAGCAGAGTTAATTTAACTCTGCTTTTTTTGAAGGATTGCTAACAGGAAAAAGCTGTAAATTCAACTGATACACGCGATCACCTTTTTGATTCATGCGGGCTATCGAATTTTCTTTATGTAAGCTTTTACGCATTTGTCTTAATTTAAATTTTAAATCTTCAAACTCAGCCTGAGTTAAAGATAACGTTAACGAACCAAACTCTCGCTCGGTTGCGTTATCTTGATAAAGAGATTCTAAACCCAAATACATTAATTGCATTTGCAGCTGACGAATGAGCGCCGGTGGAATTTCTTCAGGTGCTTCTGTTGGTTTACCTTTACTAATCAATCCCGTTGCAGGATCTTTTTGTAATTCGCCACTTATTATTAAGTTTTTAAGAGCTTGGTCAATCTCAGCCTCTGAAGCTTTGCCACGTAAAAGCTCTTTGAGCTTGGCTGTTTCAAAAACAACACCCTCCTGATCAACCAAAGCATAAATAATCCAGCCAATCCAATTCGGAACTTTTTCAAATACACGGCGATCAAATTCACCTAATTTAAGTTTTTGAGCCACGCGAAATTCCGATAACTGCTTTAAAGCATAATTGCGATCAGCCGGATCTTCTGACTGGTTGAACACAACCAAAAGTTTAAACTCGTCCGATTGAGCTTTATTTAAACCACAGGCCCTAGCAAATTTAGCCACCATATCCATCGACAAATTACGCTTACCTTCAATAATCATCTTTAAATAATTCGGAGATTTAATATCCGCCGCAGCCGAAAAAATCGCGTAATTATAAGGTCTCAAAGAACGCTTAGTTGATTCTTTTTTAAAACGGTAAAAATCAGCTAGAAAAATACGAAAATCCATATAATCAGACAAAACAGGCAACGCCGCCGAAGTGTTTGATTTTTCAAGATTTTGAATTAACTGAGTCTCTTGAGTTTCCATATTTTCCTCCGAAAAAAAAGCGCCTCTTAAATTCATCGCATGAGGCGCTTTATTTGACAATAAGATTAGTCAAGTTTTGCTAATTAATAGCGGCTTAACACAATTAAAACACGTTCAATTGTCATATTTCCGCGAGTATTTAAAACTAAACTGCCCGCTTCTCCGCCAAGGTCAGGGCTGTTCAAACGGATCTCTTGCGTTTGAGAATAGCCTCCGCTGAATTGCAAAGTCCCCACATTAAAACCATTCATCAGCAAATCGGCCAATGCTACATTGTGTTGTGCTGACGCCGTAACGCGTATACTTTGAATACGGCGTCCATTGTAACTATACATGTCTATGTATCGAGTTAAATCTAAGCGATCGTTACCATACATCGAACGATAAACACCTAAATCAAGAACTTCACTCCCATGACCTGGGTAACCTGGATGATGACCATCCCCCGGATATTGAGGAGGATTGGGCTGATGCGGAGGCGCCGGAAACTCTGGCGGACGTGGCTCGTGCGGCGGTCGTGGATAACCACCACCATGTGAATTTTCCGGTACAAGTTCAATTTGAATATCTTCGATGATAGTTGATCCATCTATCGTTAAAGTGAGCTCTCGATTCGCAGATCCTAAGCGAATTCTTTCACTTGGAACTAAATCAATTTGATATCCTGGGTTAACTTCAGAAGCTACGACTCGACCACCCACAATCAACCGAGCAATCGTTTTTGAACTACTATTAGGGCGTGTATTCGCACGAACAGCAACAACACGATATTGAGCATACTCAGATCCAATCCCAGCAAGTTGTCTCAGCAACAATCTTTCATTGCGTACAACACGATCGACATAAATGCGTTTAACCTCAGAATAACCATGATCTGGACTTTGGTCCGCACAATCAGGATCGTACGGGTTATCACAAGGCGCTAACCAACCCCCATCATCATCCCCTGGACCAATACCAAAACCATCGTCCGAGTGTGCAATTGACACCGAACCTATAACAACCGCTGTTGAAAGTGCTAACAGAATAGACTTTTTAAGTTTTTTTAAGATCATTTTTCCCCCTAAACGATTCACAGGGGATTAAAAAGCAAATGTTGGGCCCAAAAAAATAGGGCCAACATTGCCCTATTTTCTAAACATCGTAATCAAAACAATTTTGATTTTAAATATTAAAAAGCTTTAACAGTTTTTTCAAATTCTTGAACCTGATCAACTGATAAAGTTGATTTATTCATTTTAGAAACCGTCATCCAGATAAATGATTTTTGCAAGTCATTGGTCGAATCAGAAACGTCCATCTTTAAACGAATATCACCTAAACCGTTATTGCGTTCTAAGCGAATACTTTTAAGCGTGTCGCTCAGTTTTGTAGAATAAGTTCCTGCTAGCTTTTTGAGATCATAATTTAGCGATAAATCTGTAACTTTTTGAACAGGCACATCGACCACAGTTCCTTTAGCTTGCGCTAACAACGGAATGCTTAAACCAACTAATTGCTTGTCATCAGTAACAAGTAATAATCCCATCGCTGAACGACCATTCACAACCTCAAAAGACGAAATTTGAACGTAGCTAATAGCTTGGGTAGTACCTTTAACACTATCAACCGTGTTGCCAACATATGTTTGCCACAAAGAAAAGGCTTTTGATGTGTTTGTTGAAGGTAAATGAAACATGCGACTTGCATAAGAGCTTCTAAAAATAATACGCGCATACGCACCTGTAAGCTTAATTTTAGCATAAGCATTTTCGCATCCACCATCAGTATCTGTGCACTTTAAAAAACCACCTTGATATTCAAGATCTCCTGTTTTTGAAACTAATGTTAGTCTAAAACGGTTATCTTCTTGATTTGCTTTAAGAACATACGTTTTTAATTTACCGAATTCATCTACCGTCAAGTGTAACTGAATTGAATTATCATTGAGCTGACGTTTTATTTGCGCAGCAACGATACCTTTAGCTAAATTTAAATTCATCTGTTTTTGTTCAGCATTAACTTTA
This sequence comes from Pseudobdellovibrio sp., assembly GCA_046293015.1. Classification (GTDB taxonomy): domain Bacteria; phylum Bdellovibrionota; class Bdellovibrionia; order Bdellovibrionales; family Bdellovibrionaceae; genus Pseudobdellovibrio. The sequence goes on along the minus strand of JBKBPU010000009.1, from coordinate 95,324 downwards.
TTGTTATACGATTTAAATTCAGACATTAAACCATCATCACTTGAACTTGTATAAAACAAACCATCAACAGATTGGCCACCAGTTTTATGCGCTTCTGCTTCTGCAAAAGTCACACGCATAGCCCTATGCAAACCATCATCAACTAAATTAACTTGAGGATTTAACACATTCGACGTGCCAGTTTGCTGTTCTTCAGAAGAATCATATGATGTTTGCCACCCATTTGACTGACCAGGTTTTTGATTTTGACCAGACTGACCATTTATTTTTTGGTCAATATCAGTTTGAAAATCATTTTCTGTACTTTGCGCACCACCACGATCTATCGAACGATTTTGTTGCGATGGCGATCCCGCAGGAGTCGGCATTGGCGCCGGAGCTTGCTGTGTCGTCACCGGGTTTGGCGCTGTTTGTGTCGATGGAGGAATGTCCCCACCAACAGTCACTGGTTTAGAATCTTTACTAGATCCACACCCAACAACTGAAGCAACTGATAGCGCTAAAATTAATTTTTTTCTGATCAACATTTTGGCCTCCACACTCATGACGGACCGATAAATTCTTCTCTGAGCATTTAAAATCAAAGCAAGCCAAAGACCAATTTTACTTGGCTTCAGATCAAATATAACGCTAATATAAGCCAGTTTTAACGATTTGATTTTGAAATTAGTTCAAGGATGACGTAAATCATGACAGCACAACACGATCATTTTTTTAATCTTAATCCAGATGCGATCATGGCTGCTGTTGATTCGTATGGGTTTAATCCTACTGGTGAAATTCATCAACTCAACTCATATGAAAATCGTGTGTTTGAAATTAAACTTGAAAACAATCAACCTATCATTGCTAAGTTTTTCAGACCAAATCGTTGGTCAAAAGAAACAATATCCGATGAACATGAATTTTGCTTTGATCTCAAATCTGATGGTCTATCCGTTGGGTTACCCATTATCAATCACAAAACACAATCCAGCGTGAACGAACAAAATGGAATATATTATTCTCTTTATGAAAAAGTTCGTGGACGAATGATGCAAGAAATTTTGATTAGCCAATTTGAAAAAATGGGATCACTCGTTGCTCAACTGCACAATACGGGCGAAAAAAAGGAAGCTTTTAATCGAAATTTTTTTGGACCTACACAAGATCAAAAATGGGGTGTTCTTGATCAGCTTTATGAAGTTGTATCGCCCGAAGTTCGTCAAGACTACTTTGATGTTGCTGAATTTGTTTTTAACGAATTAGATGAAAGATTACATCCTGAAAACTTTATTCGCATTCACGGAGACTTACACCGAGGTAATCTTTTGGATAACGGACAAAATGATATTACTCTGGTTGATTTTGATGATTTTATCAATGGTCCAATTGTTCAAGATTTGTGGATGATATTTCCAGACGAACAATTTTCTAAAACGAAAGAGTTTGAGCTCTTTTTAAAAGGATATGAAACTCTACGCCACTTTGACGAAAAACAGTTAGAAATAATCCCACTTCTGCGCTGTTACCGAGTTATCAATTATGCTGGTTGGATTTTAAATCGGTGGCATGATCCAAGTTTTCCAAAAATATTTCCCGAATTTAATACATATCGATACTGGGCCGAAGAAACCGATTCAATCAGAAAAATTGCCAGTCAATTTTAACTAAGTTCCTTCGTGAAAAACAAAAAACCTGAGACTTCAATCTCCGGTTTTGTAAAGGTTTTAAAAAATGATATTAACTTTTATTAATTATTTTTTTGCGTCTTTTAACCAAGTTACTTTAATCGCTTCTTGATTACTTAAAACAAGAATACCTGTTAGTTTTAATTTTCCAGTCTTTAAATCTTTTACTGGCTTTTGATATGGATCAAATTCAATTCTGACAACTGAGTTAATTAAATTCATATCGATAATTTTAGAACTTTCAACTAACAAAACAACTTCGTTAAATAATGAAATCGATTGGGTACGTGTTGATTGATCATAGCTGATGCTTGCAATTTTAACGAGCTCTGATTGACCCTTGAGCCCAACAAATTTTTCTCTCAAAGCTTGAACTTCTTTTTCATTTAAAGCGATTTTAGCATTATTGCTTTTTGTGTCCTGGTTTTGATCGGATTTAACATCGCCTAACGTAGTTGAAATTTTTAAACCAGACTTTTCATCAACGATTGTATCACTTGACGCTGATGCTGAAGAAGCTGCGCTTTCAGCAGCTTGCACAGGCTTAGCAGCTTCAGGTTTTACTTTTTTGCTTTCTTTGCGCTCTTTTTCTTCAATAATTAAAGCTGATTTCTGTCTTTGCTTATCAAGCAAATATCTTTTGCCATCTTTGCTTTCAATTTTAACGACTGACCCAGATTGCCCGGCGCTTGCAGCTTTTAAGCTTATTTTACCTGATTCTATTTTAACTTTTTCACCATTGCTCAGGTTAATTATTTGATATTTTGTGCCTTCTACATCAATTGATTCGACAGTTATATCATCCGTTGTAACTTTTTGACCTGTCCCTGACTGTGGCGAACTTGAAGCACCTTGTGGGATAACAGTCACTGTTTGCGACGCTTTTGTTGCCGCACTTTGCGCAGAAGCTGTACTTGTTGTAGCTTGATTTTTAGCACTTTCTTTTGACTGATCGGCTTGACGCTGATCTTCTGTGCGATCATCTACTTTTAAAACTTTGCCCAAAACTTGTTTGATTTTTTGTGCTGTCATCTGATCTTTTTTCACGTTTACACAAACCAAATAGTTTAAATCACCATTATTATCACCAGCATTAACACGTGAGAATGTTAAAACTACACTTGATTTTTCACCAGATTTCATTGTTTCATAATTTTCAAGAACTTCATGCTCGTAGGTATTATCTGGATTTTTTTGGTTATCTGCTATTGAAACAAGCTGAAACTCAGCTGTTTTATCAGTTGTTATTTTCATTTCCTCTTCAAATGAACAAACGGTCTTACCGTCTTTAACTAATTTTTCAAGTTCTGTTTTGCTTGTTTTAACTTCACCCATATCTAAGAATGACTTCCATAAAACACCAGCTGCCGACATTAATGCTTGCCCTTCTTTCGATAACAATAAAGTTTCGGCTTTTAATTTTTCAATCGCTTTTTCTTGCCCTTTTCGGCTTTGACTATCTTGAAACTGTTTGGCTAGTTCATTGTCTTGGCCAGTCAATTGTTTTAATACATGGCCATTTTTTTCGCATGATTGCTGCGCTTTATCTTTAATAACAAGTGGAGCATTTTTATTTTCAGAATCTTTGCAGCCCGCTCCATTGACTGTCTTTAGTTTTGCCAAATAGGCTTCACATTGTTCAACAATTTTTTTAACATCAACGGAAAATTGTGCTTTTTCATTTTCAGATAAATCTGAAATATTTTTATTCATAAATTGCTCGTTGAATTTCGTATTGTTGGCATGCAATTCTTTGCGTGCATTTTTAATTTCAACCGAACACTCTTCTGTAATTTTTAAATCCGCCGCCGTTTTAAGTGCAGCTGCCGCTGGATCTAAAGCCCCTGTGGCACTATTGTTTCCGTTGGTTGTTGTTGCCGCTCTTTTTGATGGAGCTTTTTGGCAATTAACAATCATTGAAGTCGAAGCAACTAATGCCAAAACTAACGGTAATGATCTTTTTTTCATGGGCTCTCCTTTAATAAATAAAAACAAATCTCTTCACTGAATTAGTTATTCAAAAACCAGTCCATGTTCTAAAATGAGACAGATTTTTCGATTACGTGTTTCATTTTGAAACACATTCGCAGTTTTTTATGCAAACGCATGATTTAATACTTATTAAAATCATTTTGTGCATTTATTTTTGTCAAAGCTTTAGACATACTGATGACAAATCAACACTAATCCTGGCGATGGGCACTTCTTACTTATGTTTATTTTGTTTAGACTAGTATTTCTTGGCCTTAAATTTGCGAAGTTATTTTTAAATGAAAAATACAAAAATATATATTAAGGAGTACTTTATGAAAAAACTTTTAATAACATCGATGATCTTATTATTTTCAGCGCAATCTTTTGCATCATTAAGATTAACTCATGCAGAAGCGGGATTAGTTTACGCTTTCGTAAATACAGTTTCAGCAGATCTTCAAAACGCAGGTGATGGTGTACTCGTGAATTCTGCGCTTATCAGCTGTACGAAACATGAATCTAATGAGCAGTATTATTGTATGTCAGACATTGGTGGTTTAACTGGTGATATTGCAAAAAAACTTTATAATTCAATGTCAAAATCAACTGAAGAAAACTTGGATGGTGTTGTATTAAGAAATGGAAACATTAGCTGCTCATCTGTTTCTAAAAATAATAAAGCCGAAACTTACAAGTGTGACTCTATCTAATGTTATCTAAAGAGCAGTTCTTGCGTTCTCAAGCCAACACTGCTCTTGCAGCTTTTTTACTTTATCGCACTTATGAGCTTTAAGGTCGTTATGACGACACCTTCAATCAATCATGCAAATCAATAATGCATTTCACGGTTCTATTTTCGATTCTTTCTTTATGTCTTAGTGCGTTATTCACTGAATTCACAGGGTATTTCATATACACACAACAATGGCTGGGTCCCATACGGTAGACTTTGCAGTGAATTCCGCTAGGTCCGGAAGGAAGCAACGGTGTCTGTAGAGCTAGGCGATGTGGGGTGCTCAGCCGCTTATTTTTACGCTTTTTTTGTATATTCTTATTTTGGTGGGTTCATGTCGTATCAAGTTTTGGCTCGCAAATACAGACCTCAATCCTTCGATCAAATGATCGGCCAAAATCACATTTCGCAAACACTGACAAATGCTTTAAAAAACGACCGCATACCACACGCACTTTTATTCACTGGTTTGCGTGGAACAGGTAAAACATCGTCAGCACGTATTTTAGCAAAAACTTTACGTTGCCAAAGCCCTGTTAATTTTAGCCCTTGTAACAAATGTCAAAGTTGTATCGAAGTCACTCAAGGATCTGCAGTTGATGTGATCGAAATTGATGGTGCCTCGAATAACGGCGTTGATGCCATTCGTGATTTACGTGATAGCGTTATGTTTATGCCCACTTCTGGTCGATATAAAATTTTTATTATCGATGAAGTTCACATGCTATCAACAAATGCATTTAACGCCCTACTTAAAACTTTAGAAGAACCGCCTGCACACGTGATTTTCATGATGGCCACAACTGAAGTTCATAAAATTCCACAGACGATTTTGTCTAGATGTCAGCGTTTTGATCTGCGCCGGATTCCTTTAAAACAAATCACAACTCATTTAAAAAAAATCTGTGACCTTGAAAACATTCCCGCTGAAGAAAAAGCTCTGTGGCTGATCGCTAAACAGGGTGATGGGTCTGCTCGTGACAGTTTAAGTTTACTTGATCAAGTTATTAATTTTTCGTCTGGTCAATTAACTGAAGCTAACGTGAGTTCTGTCCTCGGCTTAACGGATCGATCGTTGATATTTGAAATTTTTGATCATCTCATGAAACGCGATGCCCAAAAAACTATTGTCGCATTAGAAAAAGCTCATCAAATCGGAGTGAATGCCGGCTTATTTTTTGAAGAGCTTTTGCAACTTATTCGTCATGCTATTTTACTTAAAACAGCTCCTGAAAATGACACTTTGATTGATTTACCACTTGAAGAAATTCAATTATTAAAAGCAATGGGACAAAGCCAATCAGATTCTGAATTACATATGTTGTTTGATATGGCTTTAAAAGGTCTTACTGATATTAGTAAAGCCAGTGATCCTTATTTGGTTTTTGAAGTTTGCCTATTGCGTTTAGCGCAAGCCCCGCGCGTGATTGATATTCAAAATTTAAAGTTCCAATCGGGAACAATCGAGGTTCGGCCAACCCCAAAGGCTGATGGGGGATCAGTTGCAGCAGCTGTGCCCCCCAACAGGACACAGAATTTGTCAGCAACAACCAACTCCGTCAACCATGCAACGACAACTGTACCTGTTCCTTTTAAAGCTGAACCAGCAAAACCAACCCTGAATACAGAAGGCTGGATCAAGTTTGTTCATTACTTAAAACAACAAAATGCCTTTTTAGCAGCTAAATTAGATAACATTATTTTTACGGGCCTAAATGAAAAGCACTTCACTTTAGAAGCTGCGGCTCAGTTTAGCTTTTTAGCCGAGCAATTGAACCACGCAGAAACTCATGAAAAACTGCAAGGTTTTATTGATTCATTCTTTGGCACAGGCTACACTTTTAAAGTTGTTAAGGCGAAAGTCGCTTCGGGTGATTCAGCTGTTAGTTTACATCTGAAACAAGAAAAAGAATCCGAAGAAAAATTAAAAAGTGAGATTTTAAAAGACCCACGTGTGCAAGAAGCACAGAAAGTTTTTAAAGCTCAGGCTAAACTAGTCGTTAAAAATTTAAAGTCGTAATAAGATTTTAACTTTAGCGATTATAATTTTTATTATAGTTTTTTTTGATTATAATTTTATAGATAAGAGGAGTTTACAATGAAAGGTTTTGGCGGCGGCGGATTAGGCGGAATGGCTAACTTGATGAAACAAGCTAACCAAATGCAAATGAAAATGAAAAAGCTTCAAGAAGAACTTGCTACTCGTGAATTTACTGGAACTTCTGGTGGCGGCGCAGTCACTGCTAAAGTCAACGGTGACAACAAAGTTTTAGCATTAACGATTAATCCTGAAGTGATGAAAGCTGGCGATGTTGAGATGTTACAAGACCTTGTTACATCTGCAGTTAACGATGCTTTGAAAACAGCTAAAGACGAATCTTCAAAAGAAATGTCTAAAATCACTGGCGGTATGAATATCCCAGGAATGTTCTAGGACATGTTGCATATACCAGCCTTAGAAAAACTAGTTCATGAATTGAGTCGTTTACCCGGTATCGGGCCGAAAACAGCTCAAAGGCTGGCTTATTATGTTTTAAAATCTAAGGACGCGTATCCTGAAAAACTTTCTGAAGCTTTATTGCGCGTGCAAACAGAAGTTCACACCTGCCCTGAATGTTTTAACTACACAGATCGCGAACTTTGCAAATTTTGTGAAGATCCTCACCGTCAATCTGAATCAATTTGTTTGGTTGAAGAGCCTTCAGATATTGTTCGTATTGAGTCTTCAGGTGCGTTTCGTGGACGCTACCACGTTTTACACGGTGTTATCTCTCCGCTAGAAGGCATCACAGCTAAAGATTTAAAAATTCAAGAGCTTGTCGCTAAAATCGATAAAGGTTTGAACGACGATGGCCCAACGATAAAAGAAATTATTTTAGCTTTAGACGCTGATATCGAAGGTGACACAACGGCTTTGTATTTAGCCAAAGCTTTGCAAGGCAAAAATGTGAAAATTTCACGCATTGCCCATGGTATTCCAATTGGGTCTGATATTGATTTTATTGATGATCGCACAATGGGGCGCGCTTTAGAAAATAGGGTGCAACTGTAATGTCACTATTTAATTACAACGCCAAAGAAATTCACTGCAAAATTGTTTATTACGGCCCATCGCTAGGTGGTAAAACGACAAATATTCAATGGATGTATCAAAGCCTAGCACAAGATCAAAAATCAAAACTTGTTGCTTTAAATACTGAAATTGAAAGAACACTTTTGTTTGATTTCTTACCTTTAGACATTGGTGAAATTCGCGGGTTTAAAACGCGCTTTCATGTTTACAGTGTTCCCGGACAAATCGTCTACGATGCAACTCGTAAGCTCATTTTACAAGGTATTGACGGCATTATTTTCGTAGCTGATTCGCAAGCTGATCGCTTAGATGAAAACTTGCAAGCCCTTGATAATTTAGAAAAAAACCTTAAACAACAAGGCTATGACATCAAAGATATCCCTATTTTATTGCAATATAACAAACGCGATTTACCAACAGCGTTGCCTATTTCTGAGCTCAGAAAGCATTTAAACCGTTATAATGCTCAAGAGATTGAAGCCTGCGCTTTTGAGGGTAAAGGTGTATTAGAAAGCTTTAAATTAATGTCAAAATCGATTATACAGATCCTTAAAGGTGGAGCGACAGTTTAATCCCGCACACCTTAAGTGGGTCTAAAGTGCAAAAAAATTCTCAATTAAACACAAGCGATCAAAAGTTAATATCTGATATTACTCGTCTTAAAAAAGAAAAAGACGTGGCTTTGCTCGCTCATTACTATGAAACAGGTGATATTCAAGACATCGCTGATTATGTTGGTGATTCATTTTATTTAGCCAAAATGGGACAACAAGTTTCAAATAAAAATATTCTTTTAGCTGGTGTGGTTTTTATGGGTGAAAGCGTGAAAATTCTAAACCCTGAAAAAACAGTTTTAGTTCCTGACTTAAATGCTAGTTGTTCGTTAGTCGAGGGTGCGCCCTACGATCAATACTTAGCCTGGCGCAAACAATACCCAGATGCTATCTGTGTGACATACATCAACTCAAGCGCCGAAGTTAAATCGATATCAGATGTGATTATCACATCGAGTAACGCTGCTCAAATTGTTGAATCAATTCCTAAAGATCGTCGTATTTTATTTGGCCCGGATCAACACTTGGGCAAGTGGCTCAGCAAAAAACTAAGTCGTGAATTTATTTTATGGAATGGAGCTTGCGAAGTTCACGTGTTGTTTAATGCAACTCGATTAAAAAAAATCATTGATGAAAATCCTGATGCTTTAGTCATTGCACATCCTGAATGTGATGATGCGATTTTAAAATATGCCACTGTTATTGGATCAACTTCAAGATTGCTTGAAGAAGTTCAAAAAAATACAAATTTCAAAAAATTCATCGTGGCAACTGAAACTGGTATTTTTCATCAAATGAAAAAACTAAGACCTGATGCTGAACTGATTCAAGCCCCGGTTGTTGATGAAAACTGTGCTTGTAATGATTGCCCGTATATGAAACTGAATAACTTAGAAAAAATTTATCAAGCTTTATTACACTTTGAACCAGCTGTGCAGCTAGATGAAAAATTAAGACTTAAAGCTCACGCTTCACTTGATCGCATGATGAAAATCACAAGCAACCAACAAGTGACTTGGCCAGAAAAATTCGAGGGTTAAATATGGATCAATACTCTGCTCTTAACCAACTTGGTCGTTTATTTTCTGATGTTATTAATCAAGAGCTTAAACAAGATTTATTTCACCACCAAGTTGACCGCGTTGATGTGCAGCTTGTTGCTCAACCTAGTTTTGGCGCACAACACGAGCAACACAGATTAAGAATTCGTGAACACATTATTCACAAAAATGATAAAAATTTAAAACACCGCGATAAAGTTAACATTTTAAACCTAAATCAAATCCCAAAAGCATTTGCCTATTATTTTTCAGTGTCGCATTGCTTAGATATGGGTGGGTATATTCGATCTAATTACCCTATCGGATTTGATATTGAATCAACAGAACGTATTGAAAATAAAACTCTCGAGCGCGTGAGCCAGTCTGTAGAAATCGAGTTGGTCAAAAATGCGGCTCAAACATTTAGTGAAAAAATGCAAAATGCTTTGATTTGGTCTGCGAAAGAATCATGTTTTAAAGCTTTGCATATTGCTGATTTAGATCAGCATTATTTGGATGAAGTGAAAGTTCTGTCAAATATTACTTTAACTGAAATTAAGTCTGTGTCTTACACTGATACACAATTCTTTATGTTCAAATGTCAGCTCTCGACTGATAAAGCATTATTAAAGGTCAATGCTGGATTTGCCACAGTTATAGCGAATCATATCTACACAGTATTTTTAATTTAACTTGCATTTAATTAATTTTAAGCGCTTAAGAAAATAATTTTTTGTCCGAGCCCTCAACCTAGGTCCTGAACACCCCGATAGTCTAGGTATATGGAGGACCATACAATGAGCGCATCACAGAGAAAATTTAGAAATTCACCACGAAAAGAAATCACTCCTCTAACGCTTGATTCTTTTTCTTCACTTGAAAGTTTAGAAAAATTAGCTAAATATGGCGAAATTATCGAAGCTTCTTCGTCAGGTATTTTAATTAAGTTTAAACGTGAAGATTTCATTAAAAAAGAATTACGCTCGAATTTAAATATTGATTTTATTATTGGTCATAAAGTTTATTTCACAATTCACGAAATGGATTTAGAAATTTCAGGGACAATTGCACGAACTAAATTTGTTGGCAAAAAGGGTGGATTTATTATTGCTGTGGATTACAGTAAAGATGCACCTGAATATTGGCGTGAATGCTTAATGGATTTATTGCCACCACAAAATTAACTAGTTATTATTTACTTTAGTTAACTATCCTTCGAACAAAAAACAACTAATTCATCATGGCTTGTTCTTGCAGTTTTTGAAACTTTGGCAAGCCCTCTTCGCTGATTAAAACAACAGAGTAATGCGGCGGCAGAAACCACGAAATGGCTTCAGCTATGCCGGCATGTTCTTTATCCGGCGGGTTTCCCAAAGACTCTAACGAAAAAGCTAGATCAAAATTTTTACCATCAGCGGAAATCATAAGTATTTTAGGATTATAAACGCCTTGGTCTCTGAAAAAATCTGCCAATACTTTACGAACGTAAAAAGGCAAGTATTCCTTTGTCGGCGGGCCCGAAACGATTTTTGAATTGTCGTACTCAACCTGACCTGCATTAACAGCTAAGTCTGGTCTGATAAAATATCCCGTTTCTTTGAAAGACCAAATCATCCCATACGAAAACACATAGTCAGGATAAGGTTCGCGGTATGGATTAACAACTAAACCAATACCCTTTGTGGCTAACCAATAAATTAACTTTTGTACTGATTCAATTGTGTCTCCTCGTGGAGTTTTGTTTTCTGCAAGCGTTTCACATATAATATATGGCCATGAATCAGGTCCTTGTTGAGGATCTTGTGATAACAACGCCACATCTGATGACGTAATAAGTTTAAAAAATTTTTCTTCCCAAGCAAAATTGCGATCTTGTTCTTGAGTGTGTAAATGCGAAGTTAAATCAGTGATTATCTGGCTCATGATATCCTATTAATTATTTTAAAATGTTTTGCACGATAACAAGTGTTTTGTAACCTTGCACTCGAATAATATCGCCTTTAGCTGTTTTTGCAATAGAGCCATCACGATTAACTTTAGGGATTAAGCCCTTACCAGCTGATTCAACAGTTTTAAATACAAGTGGCGCCATATTAGGATGCAATCGAATACATCCGCCAGAAGCTCTTTGGCCTAATTTACCTTCGGTGCCTGCTGGAGCTTGATGAGTTGCAATACCTGACTCAAAAAAAACAGAGTATGGCATCCAAGTCTGCCACAAATTAGAAAAATACTTTTCATCAAGTTTATCAACATCGAAATATCCCGTTGGCGTTGTTGACCAGTACGCACGTTTAGAGCAGTGATCTTTTTTAGGTTCTTGTCCAGGTTTACAACCGGCTTCATAATTTTCGCGACCAGTTGAAACTTTCGTCAATTGAGTGAGTTTTTGATCAATATATAAACGTAGCGTTTGGCGATCAGAACCATCATTAGCTTTGTTCACAACGATAATAACTTTGAATTCCTTTAACCACGGGTAATTTTGAAAATCACTTTCAGAAAACGGACGCGCTTTATAATCTTCAGGGGCTGAATTTGATTCAATTGCCTGATCCCAAACTTGAGCCTGTAATTGTAAATTAAAAGAAAAGATCACAAAAACCACTGCCAATATAGACTTCATAAAAGCTCCTAAACCGACAAAAATTTAATTGATGCTTCATTGATGTTCAAGTTGGAAAACTGACTTAGAATAATTTTCAGATATTTTTATAGAGTTTTATGCGAAATTCACTCTAAATGCGACACGAGCTGCTCCAATTTGATGAAATTCAGAGCAGCAGTAGTATTTTATTTATCTTTTGATAACATTTCTTCAATTTTTTTAATTCTATTTTCTAATAGTTCATTTTTCTCTTTTAATTTTTGATTTTCAGTTTTAAGGAGATCTACTTCTTTATAACTTGCTTTTTCGGATATATCTTTTTCAATTTGTATCAACTTGTAATAAAGCTGCTTAACTGCATTAACACAAGTCCAGATAATTGAGTCATTAGTTACATGCAAATATCCCGATTTATCAATGTTAACTGATTCAGGAATAACTTTTTGCACATCTTGAGCTTTTATTCCAACATAAGTTTTATCGTGTGGTAAACCCAATGGATTATTTTTCTTATAATTAAAGTAAACTGTATTAATTCCTAACAATTCATTTATGCCGCGAGTAAATGGTTTATGAAGATCTTTTAAACGCTCATCTGACGCTATTGTCCACGTACTTGTTCCCGGTTTAGCAGCAGAATCTGTCGATAGTTGTAATTGATACGTTGGTGATGATGTCCCGATACCGACGTTACCGTTGTGATCAATTCGAAGTCTTTCAACTGATGTAATAGATCCATTTGGGGTAGTTGAAAAACGCAGTGCTGTGCCCATGGCTGAATCAGTTGCATTTTCTGTTGCTAATCCCGCAATATTAGCAGTTGTTGCAGTGGCAAATTGAGTCGATCCATAAGGACGTATACCCATAATAAAAGTATTATCCCCCAGCTGGACTGCCGTTGGTGCTGATTTAGTCCCTCGTGCTGATCGCAGAACAAAAGCATTATTTGTACTAAGAGCACCGGAATAATTATCTAATATAAAAGGAATAGTACTACTATCACTGGCAACATGTAACGTCGTAAGTGGCGATGTAGTTCCAATACCGAGATTTCCACTTCCATCCAATGTAACTCTTGTTAAACTGTTGGTTCCTAAGTTAATTCTATCTGAATTACTTGAAGAACCAGTCCCTTTGATCCATGCAGAGCTTGTACCGAAATCAAGTCCAGTGTTAGTACTAGAAGTTTGTACACCTGAGCCCGTAAATAATCTTCCGTTAAATTGTGACGAAGAACCGGCAACCCAAGTATCAGGCACTCGCCCATACCCAAATCCCTTTGTTGCGGTTATGAATTCTTTCGGGTTTGAATAAATATTATTTGCAACAACTGATAAAACTAAATCAACACTATCGCCAACCGACCAAGATTGGCTTGTTGTTCCGAATAATCCTCGAGTTAATCCAGTAAATGTCGTTGCTGTTGTTGAACTATATGATATGGCTTCAATGCTAGTGGAGTTGCTCAAATACAAATATCCAGAACTAGGATAACCAGCTGTACTAGCAACCGTAATTGTAGTGTCTGTTGTCAGCGCTGAAACAGTAAATGTAGTGCTCGAAACTGCCGATGTTGTACCAACTTTCATTGTTCCTGAAACATCTAATGTTGCTAAAGGGTTTGTTAGACCAATTCCAAGATCACCACTATTATCTAAACGCATTCTTTCTGTCAACGCTCCACCGGATCTACGAGTGGAAAACGTTAAAAAAGTATTAGATCCAGAACCACCAATATAATCTGCGCCAATATCTGAAAATGAATTACCAACACCACCATCAGTAACCCTTAGTCGAATCGCATTTCCATTGCCAGCAACATCTGATCCCAAATAAACAGAGCCACCAACAGTAGACACGCGAGAATGTAATACTGCACTTGGGTTACTAATGCCGACACCTACAGTTCCGCTTTGAGTCACAACAAATTGCGACGTATGTGTTCCCGCACCACTAGCTGCGGTGTTTGTTCCAACGTCTAATAAATAATTTGAACCTGAGCCAGAAGCTTGTACATGTGGCGATATCCACAGACCTCGAAATCCAGATGTTCCAGATTGACTGACAGTTGGTGTAATTGATAATGCACCCTGATTAACACTACTACCAACAAAACTGTTTCCGCCGCCAATGTCCATAGCGTATCCAGCTAAGCCTGTTGATGAAAATGTATAACTAAAAAATGGGGTTGCACCAGATACGTTAAGCGTTCTGTTAATATCACCTGCAACTGCGGCTGTACCAACTCTCAATACTCGAGAACTTCCCGAACCACCGACTTCATTTCCTAAAAGAAATGTATTGCCACTCCATTTACCAACGAAGCGCTCATAATTTGTTGTTTGATCAGCAGTATTATAGACAGCAAAACCCGTTGATGAAGTTGGCATTGTTACCGCATGAGTTGGACTTGAAGTTCCTATGCCCATACGCCCAGCACTATCAATTGTCATACGCTCGACTGGCGTTAATGACCCCGTCGGTGTCGTGCTAAAAGCTAAGCGTGTCGGCATACTTGAGTCTGAAAACGTTGATTCAGCTTGTGAAAATATATTTGTGACAGAATTAGCTGACCAACTTGTATTGTTACCCTGAAAATTAATCATTCCCAGAATATCTCCGGCGCTGACTACTGACCCACCAGAACTATAACGTAAATTTAAATTTGGATAGGTACCAGTCGAATAACTGTATAGACTAATATCTGACGCTGATGTAGTTACGGTACGAGCCGCCGTCGTTGGACTACGTACAATAAAACTTCCAGCTACACGCGCTGATCCTGAAACATCAAAAGTATATGCTGGACTTGAAGTTCCTATGCCAACAAATCCACCGCTTGGCGCTAGAATGATATTTCCTTTTGCGGCATTCGACGTAGAATCTAAAGTTAAATTTGCACCCGCAGTGTTAGTACCATAAATTGTTTGAGCCGTTAACCAAGCTCCGACACCATTCGAATTTAAATTGGTTGTTAATCCACCCGTTGAACTGATAATTCTGAGGCCTCCGTTAGTACTATTACCGCCAAATGTTCCAATTCCTGATACATCAAGTGCAGTCGATGGATTCGTGTTGCCAATACCAACGCTTCCACCAGTATAATTTAATGTCGTACCACTTGTGGTCCAACTGCTACCACCACCACCGCCAGTAAATGCAGTGGTTTGAACTGTCCCGTCAGGAAATCTTACTCCAGCAGTTGTTCGAATCGTTCCCGAAACGTCGAGTGCAAAAGCTGGTGATGTTGTTCCCATACCGACTTGTCCCGATGAATTGATTCGCATTAACTCATTAAACGAACTTACACCATTTTGTGCACCAATCACTATAGTCGGTGTATAAGTTCCTGCCCCAGAGTTAGAAATCAAACCAAAATATCCTCGCTGAGTAATTCCATTAGAATTGTTAGCAGTTAAATATAGTTGAGATAAAGAGTTGTTAACATTCGAAGTATTAGAAACTCTGACTTGTACTGCAGTTGGAACTGTCTGTGCTGTGCTTGAGCCCGTGTATTGCGATGAACTACCTGTACTCACAATGGATTGTGTAAATTGAGCGGCGCCGTTTACCTCAAGGGCGTTTGTTGGATTACTTGTCCCAATCCCCACATTACCGCTCGAATAACTTATCGTTGTTCCACTTGTTGTCCATTGAGAAGATGCTGAACTCGATACAGGCGTGTAACCTAATGCGCTGATAACATTACTTGCAGTTAAACTTAAATCACCACTCGATAATGTTAAATTTCCACCACTTGGTACGCGCAGAATACCATAGTTGATCGTGTCAGCATATTGGTAAGCATTAGAAGTCGCTGCGGTGATTCTACCATAAATATCTACAGTAATACTTGGAACGGCATTATTAGAACCATAAGTGCCACTTGTGACCCCGCTAGTTGGTAAACTTGTTGCTAGCAAAGTACCAGTAGTATCAGCTGATAGGTCTACGCTCGATTTAGTCGCTAATGACCCCAAACCTAAATTAGTACGCGCTGTTGAACTCGATGCTAAATCACTTAAGTTTGACGATGGTCTTAACGGAGTATATCCTAATGCAGTTGTCACAGTACCCGATGAAACTGAAGTCACATTACCTTGCCCAACAGTGATCCACATCGATCCATTATCATAATAAATTTTTTGTGTGTCAGTTGCGACATAAAAACGTCCAAGCGAATGCGTAGATGGTAAAGCAGCATCAGCACCAACTTGAATTGAAGATGCATAGCCTGCATTTTGTATTGCATTCACAATGCGACTGTCATTACCAGCGGCAACTGTATTGCTTGCGCTGCCAATTGGTAACTGACTATATGCAATAGATCCAGATGCCGTACCTAATGTAACTGTACTTGTTCCATTAAAATATTTAATACTTCCCGAGTCATACCAAACTTGACCAGCAGACGGTGAAGTGGGTGAAGTTGTTTGCGGTAATATGGTCGTGCCATTACTTGATGCCTGAGTATACTGGGTCGAGACTCCTGTTAATAGTGCAATCAATTCAGTAAAGTTAGCTTGTGATAAAGCTGATGCTGTTCCCGGCAAAGCACCATTATCAACTCTTAAAATAGAGCTTGCTGGATATCCACCAACTTGAGCAGATTCAACTGACATTGGAACTTGGTTGATCGCTTGTAGCGGTAAACTTTCCCAACCATTTCCATCATTAAAATAAACTTTCAAATTACGATTATCGGTTGACCCTGGTATATAAGTTGTTCCCGTAGCACACTTTCCAGAGCCCAAAGTAAAAGTTCCACGATTAGCAAAAATTTGACTAAATGAATATGATCCGCCATCTGTACGAGTGCTTGCACTGCCGTTTAGTGCAATAGAAAAAACACCGCCTGTGCTCGTTAAATCTTGATTTTGAACTTCTTCGTATAAAGTACAGTCTTCATTTCCTGGTGATTTAATCTGCAGTCTAAACTGAACAGGTCTTGCGACAGGTGATCCACCAGAAGTTAAAATACGACCTTGATAAGTAACTTGAGGTGTACCACCAAAAGATATTTCTAAACTCAATACGATCAAGGAAAATACTAAAATTTTCCATAATCCTAACATGCTTCTTGGGGTGTTTTTTTGAATTTTCATTGACCACTCTCTTCTGAAAGAAATTGTCCTTGTACGGACGAGTAAACTTTATAATTACCACTAACAGATGGCTGCACTAACTTATCTGTAGAACTGCTTATAACCGAACTAACTTTAAATGAACCACCCGAAGTTAATGTATAAGTATGACTTAGTGGATTGAACTCGAAACCCAAACCCGGTGGAGTTGTCGCACTCGTTGTTTCTGGTGGAACCCCAGGCAAATGTCCATTGTCAACAAAAGTACCAAGGCCATCGCCTAATGGATTACCACATGACGTAAAAAATATTGTGATTATGAGCAACCGTACTAAACTATTCATTTTAGTATCTCCACTCGAAATGGCACATAGAGCCTATAATAGTTTCAGTAAAATAAATTAATGAAGAATCTTGTTTTCGCTGTGAATAATTTAGACCACATCCAAACTCATTGTTTACTCGTTTTTCATTTAAATACAGACCTACACCATATCCATAGCCAGATCTAACATTATAGTTTTGATATGTTCCACTTGAATAATATTGTGCTGAGACATTAAAACCAATATCAAAACGATTTTTGTTGAATATCGACTTTTCGAAACCAAATGCAACTGCAGACATTGGTACGGCGTTTATTTCCAATCCCGAGCCCGTTACGCCATTAATACCACGATAAAAAACGTTCGTTCCATAATCGATGTTAAGATTGTACTTAAATGGAATATCCCATATTTTATATAGATCTATAAACGCAAAACCTAAACGGTGAGTTTCAATTTTATAATCATATATTTTAGTATTTAAATACTGCGAATCAAAGCTATGACTTTTGTAATCAACATAAAAACGAGTCGTTGTAGTTTCCGACCAATGTTGATTCCAGCTTACGGTCAGATTGTAATTGAGTTTACTTAATATTTGCGCTGTTGTATTATCATTACGATCCTTGCCGTTTAAGGAAGAGTAACCGGCTCCAGCTGCAAGCTCAAAACCAGACTGAACAGTTTCACTTTCAGATTCTGCAACTTTATTCCTATCGGTTTTAGATTCTACCAAACCCTTAGTCTCTTGTGGATTATTGATTTTGTTTTCGACAACAGTATCTCGGTAAGCATCTTCAGGCTTGTCTGAACGAATAACGTTTTCGCTCGCGACTGTTCGATTAATCGTTGTTTCTGCATTTTCATTTGTAACAAAATTATTTGCAGTTTTTGATTGAGCTATTTTTTCTAATTTTTTTTCTCTTTCAATTTGATATGCCAATTCAGTAAAGGTAATTTCGTTATTCGAACTAATTTTAACTAAACCAAGATTTTGAGCATACTCAACTTGTTTTGCAGAAAAATATAATTTTTGCCCTTGTTCGATAAAATCTATGTTTTTGATGTTTGATTTGTTAGACTGAATAAGTTCATAAAGTGTACCTTGTTTTTTATACAGTGGTTTCAATCCCGCACGATAAAGAACTTTTGAAGCATATTCATTTTTTTTGATGGTATAATAATATTCGCCAGTCAAAGCAAAACTGTTTTGACAAAAGACAATTTGGAAAATAATTATGAGTAGTCTTCGAACCATCGTGTATTTTATCGGCACACTCTGCATTCTCTAGAGGTGTTTTTGATGATTTCATATATACAAGACCGGGCGTAAACACAATGTTGTTTTAAATAAATTTTATTGCAGTGTTATTTGTCACAGATTCATGACATGAGCAGATGTTATCATTTATAGAACAGTCGCAAATTGATATGTTCGGTACTTTAGACTATTGATTTCACAATTTAAGCCAATTCGTCAAAACAAGACCAGACCTTGGTTTGAACCGTTTCTAATAACTATCAAAATTGAAAAACTATAAGTATTCAAATCTGCCAAAAGCTATCACATACATTTATAGATGCATTTTCGATTATCTTGCCAGCTAATTTGAAAATAAAATATCACACTGCATATTTTTAATAATATAATCTGCATAATGTTGCGATAAATATTCAGTTTGATATTTTGCAGCTGTTGATTGAAATACTTCTGATGCAATTTTTTTATCTCTTGAAGTACGTGAAAACATAGTCATTTTTTTTGCCTGATTAAAATAACTTTGCGCTGTGCTTTTATATTGCAAGCTTTTCCAAAATGAATTGTACACAAATTCAGTTTTTGAACTGCGAGATTGAATGACATAATCACCAATATTGACAATCAAATCATTAATTAATTTATGTAAATTTTCAGTCTTAAACTGGTCTGTAGTTTTCAAAACGAGCACATTTGGAACCTTTATTTCAAGCAACTGATCAAATAAATTCGCTAATTCAATCATATAATCTGCACCTAATTGAGCGTTATTTTTATTTACTTCAATCTTATTAAGAACCAATTTAACTTCTTCTTGAATCATAAAAAATTGCTTTATAGCAATACCAATATTCCATTTCCATTCATATGAACTAAACGGTTCACCGCCGATCATTTTCGCATACTCGTTTGGACGAGCAAACACAGTACTCACGATTTCATTTCTTGCTGGATTCCAAGTATAAACTGTTCTTTCGCTTATCTTACTTGATCTGATCTCATTTTCACCGATTGATCGATTGCCAATATCAACAATTTCTATTTGAAAATTAACTTGTGCCATCAATGATTGCCAACGACCATCATCATATTTTTCCTGTCCATAACAGATTGATGTCAAATTCAAAGAAACGAACAAGCTAATACTTAATTTTTGAAGAGTTGCTCTTGCAATAAATGGTTTAATTTTTCTAAACATGTTAACTCCAAATTATACTAAGCAATAGCCTTAGCCATAATATTTCAATTGTTTTCTCGCAATTGTTTTCAATCATTCTAAAATAGTGTATGCAATTTTAAATACTCGCCTATTACAGTTTTAATTAAAGTGAATGAATAATAATGTCTAACTTGATTACAAATGCCGTTTGTCGGCTTCATTAAAACCCTCATATTTCAGTTAGTACGTTTAGGCTAAATATATTTTTTCTAGTTGTACTCAATATAAGAACGGATTTTAATTCAAGCATCCTTTAGATGTAGTGCATATTAATATGTAAACTTAATTTTACGTTTTCAGATTATTGATTCTCGTAGTTTAATTTCTATCAACTTAAAAGTAGTTTTGAATATAAATACAAACTTACTCATCCCAAATCTTCACAAACAAATGTGGTTTTAAAAATATGATTCGACATAGAACCGAATGGTTTTAAATCCCTCAGCGCGGTATTAATTGAACCATAATAAAATGATAAGCAATCGGTTTTTTGTTCTTTAAATATTTAATTTGTTTTGAGATTTTTGAAGAGCACCATTTTTCAGAGCGAAAAATGGTAGGGAATGCCGGATTCGAACCGACGACATCCACCTTGTAAGGGTGGCGCTCTACCAACTGAGCTAATTCCCTGTCGTTCAGAATAGGGCTATAGATATATACTTCGATAGCCCGGTGTTCAAGTAAAAATTTGTACTATTTGCGTTTTTTACAATAGAAATCAAGTGATCCTGTGATTTTTTTCAGCATCATCTGAGGCGCATCTACTTCTTGAGAACGAGCATCATCATAGCTAACGTCTTCGCTCAAAGGCAGTAAAGCTGCAACAAGCACACTTCGATCGCAGTTCTGACCAGTCAACTTAAGATTTTCAGAATTAAACCAAGCCAATGTAAGAAGCTTTATACTTCCTTTTAAGTCTTTTAAGCTAATGCGCACGATATTTTTTTCTTCATCATTAATAATTCCGATACCAGTCATCTGTGGCTTCTCACATTTGCCGGCACGACGATTGTAAACTTCAACATTTAATTTTTTTGAGTTTGAATCAAAACGTGTCACTCTAAACTTGATGATTGTATCATTATCATCAGTGACTTTCCATAGACCTTGAATTGTGTTCCATGGAAATGGCTCAGCTAATCCCCAAGGAAATACATCTGGACCACCTAGTGTATTTAAACCGCATTGGTTTTGCGAAAAAGCCCCCATCGACACTAACATAGTCATAACTATAATTAACTTTTTCATTATACTCTCCCCTCTTGAGTAACATGATCATTAACTTTGATAGATTTATTTAAAAAATATCCATTTTTCGAACGAAAAATATACTTCGGACGATCATAGTCAGGTTCAATCATCTTACGTAATCTTTTGATTGTGACATATATTTTGTTATCGTGAACTGCAGGATCATATTCTTGCTTCCATATATGCTCAACTAAGTATTCTTTTGAGAAAACCTCACCTTGGCGTGATATAAATAATTTAAGCAAATCTAAAAGTATAAATTGATTTTTAAAATCAACTACGCCCATCTGTTTTTCTTTTACAATATGGTTTTCAAAATCACATGTAATATCGAAAGATTCAGAGTTATCGAGTTTATAAGATCCTAAATATCCATTAATATGACTTAAAAGTTTTTTGTTATTTGCTTTATCTAAACTTTTAGAGACTAAATCGAAATAAATTTTTGCAGCATCTTTTTGTCCAGTCTCAAAAAGACAAATCCCAATGTGTGCTAAAATGCCATTGGCGACAGTGATTTGCTTCGTTTTTTTTGTAATTTCATAAGCTTGCCAAAATACTTCAAGCGCCTGATCAAATTTTTTAAGGTCTTCAAGAATTGATCCATTTGACGCAAGTATTGATGTTTTTAAATCAGGATTATCAATAAATTGCGTAAAGATATTTAAATTATAAATTTCTTTAAGAGCTTCTTCGTAGCGTTTTTGGTGACGATAACAAATTGAAATACCTAAAATTGCATAGCATGTATCTTCTTTATTATCAGTTTTTAAAGCATGCTCTAGGGCAATTTTAAAATATTCTAAACCATTATCGATTTGACCTTTGTAAACAGCAGCAATGCCAAAAACATAATACACACGAGATGTGAGTTGAATATTTTCACGAATAACAATGTCTTGTAGTTTTTCTTTATATGCCGATAAACGTTCGTATTCTTCCTGTTCGGCATAAATTCTTAAAATATGTGTCGCACATTTTAAGTACATATCGAAATTTTTTTCGACCAAATAAGCTTCTGATGTTTCGATCAGGTTGGGTAATGCTAAGTTGTAATCACCACGATCGCAGTACAGTTTGCTTAGTTCGTATAAACGATCTGCGTTCATTTTAGTACTCATCCTTTTTGTTAAGGAATGATTAGTACAGATTTTGTAAGAAGTGGTCAATGAGGTTCTTAAATAATATTTTTTGATGAATTTTTAACACAATCTAAGTACCTAATTTTTGTAGATATTTGACTAATGTTTTATTTTTTCATTTTGAATAAAAAAACGGCCCGCAATATAAGCAGGCCGTCATACTTTTAGTAATTTATGTCAATCAATTTAGTGAGTCGTGTGAACGTGCTGGCCTGTATAGTTGGCTTTAATACCAAACTCGCGCTCAGACTGTGTTTTAAACAACTCTTTAGGGTTTTTAATATCTAAAGCGTTGATTAAAACTTGGTCAACATGGTCAACCAAAATCACTTTTAACTCTTTGATAACTTCTTTAGGAATATCCTTTAAATCTTTTTCATTTTCTTTAGGGCATATAATAATTTTAATGCCCCCGCGATGAGCAGCTAAGATTTTCTCTTTTAAACCACCAATAGCCAAAACTTTACCACGTAAAGAAACTTCACCGGTCATCGCAACAGTACGTTTTACAGGTATTTTAGTGATCGCTGAAACAATCGAAGTTGTTAAAGCTATACCCGCAGACGGACCATCTTTCGGAGTAGCACCTTCCGGCAAATGGATATGGATATCTATGTTAGCATAGAATTCTTTATCAAAGCCAAATAAAGGCCCTCTTGAACGAACATAGCTCATCGCTGCTGTACAAGATTCTTTCATGACATCACCTAGCTGACCGGTCACAGTAAATTTGCCTTTACCCGGCACAGCGCTAACTTCAACAGCAAGTAAATCTCCACCCACTTCTGTCCACGCCATACCATTTGTAAGACCAATTTCGTTTTGTTTTTCGATCTCACCGTATTTAAGTTTATGCGGTCCAAGCAATTGAACTAATTTTTCAGGAGTAATAACATAGCCTGCTTCTTTTTTCTTAGAAGATGCTGGTTTTTGCTTTGCTTTAACTTGTTGTTTAGTTTTAGCATTTTTATCTGTTGTAGAAGCTTCGCTTTTTAAGTCATCAATCATATTTGACATGACAACATCTTTAGCTACTTTTCTAAAAATATTCGCAAACTCACGTTCTAAATTACGTACACCTGCTTCGCGAGTATAATAACGAATAACATCTCGAACAGTTTTATCTTGCATCGTAATGTTCATGCCTTTTAAACCATGATTTTCCATTTGTTTTGGAATTAAATAATTTTTAGCAATATGAAACTTTTCTTGCTCGATGTAACCTTCTAAATGAATAACTTCCATACGATCTAACAGCGGCCTAGGAACTGTTCCTAGGTTATTCGCAGTCGCGATAAACATGACATTAGATAAATCATATTCTAACTCTAAGTAATGATCTGCAAACGTTGCATTTTGCTCTGGATCCAAAACTTCTAACATCGCAGAAGCTGGGTCACCTCTAAAGTCATTAGCCATTTTATCGATTTCGTCGAGCAACAAGACTGGATTGCCTTTGTCGACTTTACGTAATGCTTGCAAGATTTTACCAGGCATAGCTCCAACATAAGTTTTTCTATGACCGCGAATTTCAGCCTCGTCACGCACGCCACCTAAAGAAATTCTGGCAAAAGGCCTATTTAAAGATTCTGCAATTGATCTTGCTAAAGATGTTTTACCAACCCCTGGAGGGCCTGCTAAACAAATAATTGGTCCGCGCATGTTTTTAGATAAAGATAAAACAGCTAAATACTCTAAAATTCGCTCTTTTACTTTTTCTAATCCCCAGTGATCTTCATCAAGAATACGTTTTGCATTTTTAACATCATGTCGATCTTCTGAATAATCATTCCATGGCAAAGACAATACCCAGTCAATATAGTTACGAACGACTGTTGCTTCAGCACTCATAGGAGACATCATTTTTAATTTTTTAATCTCTTTATTGACTTTATCTTTAGCCTCTTGAGGCATTTTTTTATCTTTGCATTTTTGTGCAAGATCTTCTAACTCAGCTTGATAGTCATCTTTTTCGCCAAGTTCTTTTTGGATAGCTTGCATTTGCTCATTCAAATAATATTCTTTTTGCGATTTTTCCATTTGTTTTTTAACGCGCGTTCTGATTTTCTTTTCAACTTCAAGAATTTCGATTTCACCCGTCATTAGATTTAACAAATTTTCTAAGCGTTTAGATGGATCTAAAATTTCTAAAACATTTTGTTTGTCTTCAAGTTTTAGATTTAATTGGGCCACAATGATGTCAGCTAGTTCACCTGGGTTTTCAATGCTTGAAACACGCATTAAAATTTCAGGCGGAATGCGCTTATTTAATTTAACGTAAGTTTCAAAAGTGGATTTCACAGATCGCACTAAAGCCGATGCTTCTGTTGGGTTTTCAACTTCTTCGTCAATCATTTCTGCATTAACAACGAAAAATCCTTCGTTAGGCACGAAACCTTTAATACGAGCTCGACGCTTACCTTCAACCAAAACTTTAACAGTTCCATCAGGTAATCTTAAAAGTTGAATAATTGAACCCACTGTGCCGATTGCGTAGATGTCTTTTTCTTCAGGATTATTGGTTTTAGCATCTTTTTGCGCTGCTAAAACGATATCAGTTTGTTTGCTCATTGCATCTTCAAGTGCGTTGATACTTTTTTCGCGTCCTACGAATAAAGGCATCATCATATGAGGAAATATAATGAGGTCTCTGAGAGGAAGTAATGGTAGTTGTTGTGTGTCAGCTTGGTTATTAGCCATAAGTAACTCCTTCCTTGAATCATCGACAATGGATTTTGTCGATACGAAATTGGGATTATGACCCAGTTCCAATCCCGCTCGGTTAGTCTTTCCTTAACTAAATCGATGGGCCTATTTATATTTTATGTTCTTCTTGAAATATGGCAAAGTCTTTTTCATGATTTGACGAATAAACAGGGTCTAGATTTTGCCGTTTTTTTGTCAGAAATGTATCAGAACTAGACAGCTCAGTTATTAGATCGAATACATTCGTTTATACACAGTCCTGTTTTTTGCTAAGAATCTCAGAATCAGGTGGTACGTGATGATGAGATTATTTTTAAAAGCATTTTTGTTTTTGGGACTTGTTTCTTCTGACGCAATGGGAGCTCGTTTAGTCAGCTATTGCTCGATGGATGAGTCTAAAAATATCGAAGGTAAAAACTATCGCGACAGAATGCCTATTGCATCTGTTTCTAAGGTTTTTACGAGTTTATTTGCTGCGAGTAAATTTAAACTCGATCATAAATTTACAACAGTTGTTTACTATACACCAGTGGCCAATACCTCAGGCTATTACGATGTTCATATTCAGGGCTCTGGTGATCCTTACTTTAATCGATTTAAAATGCATATGATTATCTCTAAACTAAATGAGGCTGGAGTCACAAAAATAAGATTATTTAGTTTTGATGAAAACGTTAAGTATTTACACGACACAGATACATCGCGAGGTTTTTTCGTTCGTGTTAACGGACGAAGACAGCTCGTTAAGCCTCTTATCATCAAATCTGATTTGAACTTTCCTTCTACTGAACTTGTGAAGGCGCAACTACAAGACACTAAACAGCTGCTCACAAACTATAATATGAGTTATGCGCAGTCTGATAAAACGATGATCAAAAAACCTGTGTTTAAACCAGCATCAATTAGCCACTTAAAAAGTGAAAACTATAAAATAGGCAAAAACACTATGGCTTTATTTGTTAAATCACAGGATTTAGAAACTATTTTAAAATCAACAAACTGGAATTCCAATAACTTTTCTTCAAACAGATTAATGGCAGCATCTGGTGGTTTGGATGACTTTACCAATTTTTATTCTCGCTTAGGTCTCAATCATAATGATCTAAAGTTTGTGAATGGCTCTGGGCAAAACCACGCCGGAATAAATAAAACAACTGAAGATGATGATGGTCGTCTCTATAATGAAGCTACATGCGAAACAGTACTCAGAACAGTCCGCGCACTTAACCACCAAGTTAAAAAACAAAATAAAACTTTACAGGATGTTATGTCTGTTGTCGGCGTCGACAAAGGCAGTACAGTAGGTGGAGCAACCTATAGTAATAAACTCACATATGATAAAGTCGTTGCTAAAACAGGTACCATCGGTACGAACATTACGTTAGCTGGTATGCTCAATACACCAAAAGGGCCACGTTATTTCATGTACAATGTAGAATTGGCATTTCCTGGCGCTCGCGTTAAACGAAAGGCTGCTTTTGCAAAGCAAGAAGAAAACCGTGCTCGCGCGTTGATCTCTCGAGAACTACAAAATTTAGCTCGTAAACATGGAGCTATCGCCTTAAACTACAAGACAAGCAATCCACTTAAAGATAATTTAGAAAATTACGATGAAGACGATGCTATCAAAGCAGATGGCCTACTTGAAGCCGTTAATCTTGAACCACAAGATTAGGGTTAATAATTAAAGACTTAGCAAATGAAAAAGGCCTTGAATAACAAGGCCTTTTTCATTTGCTATTTTTTATTATATCTAAGCTGATTCAGATTCAGATTTTTTAGCTTTTTCTGCTTTTGCTTTCATTTCTTCATCTGAGTAATATACCATTTTAGGCTTTTGACCATCTTGAATCACTTTGTCATCGATAATCACTTCTTTAACATTGGCCATTCCAGGAATATCATACATCACGTCAAGCATTGATGATTCAATAACTCCACGTAATCCGCGTGCGCCTGTTTTACGTTTTAAAGCTTCACGAGCGATTGCTTTTAAAGCTTCATCAGTAAATTTTAAATCAACACCTTCGAATGAAAATAATTTTTGATATTGTTTTGTAACTGCATTTTTAGGTCGAGTTAAAATATCCATTAAAGCATCTTCTTTTAACGGAGCTAATGTTGCAATACATGGTAAACGACCAATAAATTCTGGAATTAATCCAAATTTGGCTAAGTCATCTGGCTCAACTTTTGTTAGTAAGTCTTCAGTATTTTCAGCAGACCTTGCGTTCACGTCGCCACCAATACCCATAGACTTATTCACTGTTCGGTTTTCAATAATTTTATCTAAACCGACAAATGCTCCGCCACAAATAAATAAAATATTTGTCGTATCAACTTGAATAAATTCTTGTTGCGGATGTTTACGACCACCTTTAGGAGGTAAATTCGCAACAGTTCCCTCTAAGATTTTTAAAAGTGCTTGCTGAACGCCCTCACCGCTGACATCACGAGTAATTGATGGATTTTCTGATTTACGAGAAATTTTATCAATCTCATCGACATAGATAATTCCACGCTTAGCTTTCTCAATATCGTAATCTGCAGCTTGTAATAAATTAAGAACAACATTCTCAACGTCTTCGCCGACATAACCTGCTTCAGTTAACGTTGTCGCATCAGCCATTGCAAATGGAACATTTAAAATTCTAGCAATAGTTTGTGCAATCAAAGTTTTACCTGATCCTGTTGGACCAACGAGTAAAATATTTGATTTTTGTAATTCAACATCAGAAACTTTTTTACCCTGTAAAGCATTGATACGCTTATAGTGATTGTGTACAGCAACTGCTATTGTTTTTTTAGCTTGCAACTGACCAATAACATAATCATCTAAAAAGGCTTTGATTTCAGCTGGCTTAGGAACCCTGAAGGCTCCTTTGACCGAAGTCTCTTTTTCTTTTTCCTCGTCAATAATATCCATGCAAAGATCAATACATTCATCACAGATATAAACGCTAGGACCTGCAATCAATTTTTTAACTTCTTTTTGCCCTTTTCCGCAGAAGGAACATCTCAGTTGTGCGTCTTTCATCTCTATTATCCTTTATTATTTCGTTAATTTACGAGGCTCAATAATGTGATCAATTAAACCAAATTCTTTAGCGATACCTGGATCCATGAAATTATCACGCTCCATAGCATGGTGAAGAGTGTTGTAGTCTTTACCCGTATGTTTTTCATAAATACGCGTTAGTTTTTCTTTGGTTTTAATGAGTTCTTTTGCATGAATTTCGATATCCGTCACTTGACCTGACAAACCACCACCAGCCAACAACGGTTGATGAATCATAATGCGCGAATTCGGCATTGAATAACGTTTACCTTTTGTACCTGCATTAAGTAATAATGATCCCATGCTTGCAGCCATGCCTAAGCAATATGTTGCTACATCACATTTAACGAACTGCATGATGTCGTAAATCGCCATACCTGCAGAAACGCTACCACCTGGTGAATTGATATAAAATTGAATATCCTTTTCTGGATTATCAACTTCTAAAAATAAAAATTGAGCAATGATTGCATTAGCGACCTCATCAGTCACTTGTGAACCTAGAATCACAATGCGATCTTTTAATAAACGCGAATAAATGTCGTAGGATCTTTCGCCTTTTGATGTTTGCTCAATAACATATGGTAATAGTGGCACGTGCTGCTCCTGTTCTACCCACTTCTTGGTGGTTTTTTGATATTTTGATTTCGGTTAGTTTTTTTCCGCACTTGATTTTTTTAACTTGAGTCCAGAAAAAGACTCGACCAGTCTAGTCGAAACGCTCCGTGCTGAGAATATTCCTACAAAGTATTCTCAAATTAAGACAAAATTATTGAGCCTCAAAAGATATTGGGTTACACCATGGTATATAAATCAAAAATAGCCCCCATAATGTCAACAAGGAGATGATTATGTCGAAAGCTCAACCGAAAAAGGCTAAAGCCAATAACCCTGCTACGCCAGCAGGTTTACAAATTCACTTACATGCTAAAGACCTATCAACTTTGCAAGGTCAATCAATCGTGTTCTTTGCTAAACCAAATGCGAGCAAAGACAAACCAGCCGTTATTACTGAAACTGAATTAAATGAAATTTTTGAAGAGTCTTTAGAGGATAAAATCATTACAGGTGCAGCTAACGAAGTTGTTTTATTTCGTGAAGCCAATCTCAATAATTTCAGACATGTTTTAGTTGTTGGTTTGGGTGTGGATGCTAAAGTTAATCATGAATCAATCAGACAATCTGCTGCAGCTCTTTACAAAGAGTTAAAAGCTGCAAAGCTACAAGAAGCTTTTGTTAACTTAGATGGTTTAACAAACTCTAAAAAAGATTTAGTTGAATACACTCAAGCTTTTGTTGAGGGTTTACACTTAGCGGGCTACACATTTGACGAATTGAAATCTAAAAAAGATTCTAAAGCTACTGGCATTACTGTTAACCTTGTTTCAAAAGCTGGCAGCGAAAAAGCTATCACTCAAGCATTTCATGATGGCACTATTTTAGCATCTTGCACGAATTTCGCACGTAGACTTGGTGATTTACCAGGTAATTTGATGACACCGACAATTTTAGCGAACGAAACAACTAAAGCTGCTAAAGGCACTGCTTTAAAAGTGACAGCTTGGGATAAGAAACGTATCGAAAAAGAAAAAATGGGCGGATTACTTGGTGTTGCTCAAGGTTCTGATCAAGAACCACGTTTTATTGTTATGGAATATAATGGCGGCGGTAAAGGCAAAAAACCAATTGCATTCGTTGGTAAAGGTTTAACTTTTGATACTGGTGGTATCAGCTTAAAACCAGGCGCAAAAATGGAAGAAATGAAATATGATATGGGTGGCGGTGCGGCCGTCATCGGCACAATGCTCGCAATCGCTCAATTAAAATTAAAGGTTAACGCTATCGCTTTTGTTCCAGCGACAGAAAATATGCCAAGTGGGCGCGCAACTAAACCAGGTGATGTTCACACGGCTCGCAATGGTATTACATTTGAAGTCAACAACACAGATGCCGAAGGTCGCCTAATTTTATCAGATGCTTTATGTTATGCTTCTGAACAAGAGCCCGCTGCGATTATCGATGCAGCAACTTTGACAGGTGCTATGGTTGTGGCTCTAGGTAATATTCACACAGGATATTTTACTCGTAATTCAGGTTTAAAAACCAAAGTCGAAAAAGCCGCTGAAACGTCAGGAGAATTAGTTTGGAATATGCCTTTATGTGATTACCACGTTAAAGACATGAAAGGTACATTTGCTGATTTATCAAATATCTCATCTGCAAATGGTGCTGGCTCTGCAACGGCTGCAGCATTCTTAGAACAGTTTGTTGGTGAAGGCATCCCATGGGCACACTTTGATATCGCAGGAACTGCATGGGCGTGTGGCAATCGTTTAAACTATTGCACAGGTAAAGGTGCAACAGGTGTTATGGTTCGCACATTTGTTGAAATCGCTAAACAATTTTAATTGATAAGTTATTTTTTCGTATCTGCAAAAAGGGAGTTAGGAAACTAACTCCCTTTTTTTGTTTTTTAATCTGAGTCTTCATCGAGAAATAAAGACCAGGCGCATAGCTCGTCCATGTGAGAGCAGTGCCCAGGATTTTATGTCCTGTCCTTAGTCCAGATTACAAACTGTGTGTAGCTCTTTTTACTTGTGCATAATGTGAACCAGAAAAATAAAAATATTTTTTGAAATAATAGTCGCAATTAAAACTCTAAAACAACAGGCTCTTGCTGTGCAGATACCTTAGTATCAAAAGCAATAACTTTATCAGAGCCGTTTTGCGATTTAAAAACCACGGCTTTTAAAATCCATGTCGTTGGCCACTCATCTGCTGCACCTTTAAAAATGAAACGTGAATGTAAACCATCAAATTTTAATTCGAAATTTCCTGGTTTTTGTTTAACTATTTTCTCAACCGGAATTTCAATCGACGCCATTTCAGCAGGGTCTTGTGCTGGTAAACAATCTGCTACAATAGTCATTTCCGGGGGGATTCCTGCTACAGATACACCATCAGCTAAAAACTGAATTTGAACTTCTTTATATTGTTTACAAATATGTGAAGATAAGTTTCGAAAACGTAAAAATTTTTGACCACTTTCCAATGACTGTACTTGAATTTTTGATGACAATTCCTCTTTAAGTTGGCTTGGATCTAAGTTATTGATTTGAATAATTCTTGAATCAATCGCTGCTGGATCACGATTAATAAATCGATCTTCGATATAACCATAAAAAAGTGAATAGCCAAATGAAAATGTTAAAACAAAAAAGAAAACAGCTTTAAATTTTGATGTTTGCTCGCTCATAGTTAAAATATATCATATAGTGCCACATGCTGCTTTCTGGTAACCTTTAAACTGGACATTCATCTGTTGCGCTTCTAGACCAATAGCGAGTAAACCTAATTTTGCTGACCAACCATAAACATTTTCTTTAGGACACTTTTCACGATCATCCTGCAAATCAGTCACGCATAATTTTTTATAAACAGCTCCTGGTGAATTTAAGCTTTCAGTCGAAGATTTTTCAGAATGTGTTCGCAAGAACCCACCAGCGAGTTCGCAACCAACCATATAAATCACTGGCTCGGCCGAGGCGCCTTCAGCAGTTACTACAGAAGGAATTCCTTCTTGAATTATGACTTCTTCAACTTCTCGACCACCTTTAGCGGCCTTCATTTTTTTTCTAGATTTATACGTCCATTCTTTTACTTCATCACCAGAGTTTACTTTAACGACTGCTAAACCATAGGTGCCAGCATTGTTTTTCACAAAGCAGAATGGCTTTTGCTCAATACCTTTTTCTAAATATGTTTTTTGCAATCGAGCTAAAAACACATCAACCGCAGAAGCCAACTGATCACGACTTTCATCACTATTAATATCAAAATTTGAAAAAAGCTCTGTTTCAACTCGCATTAAAAATGGATCAATTTTGGCAACTTTAGAAAACTCATCGACCAATTTGTTATAATTTTCAAAATATCGAGACTTTTTTCTTTGATACCAACCGAGTTCACGCGGAGGATTTAATGGTAACGCTAACTGCTGGCCCCAATCGCTTAAAGCTAAAGAAAAATCATTATTGCTTATCACAATATCAGGAACAAAATCTTTAAATGACTGTGACTGAACATAACCACTATGTACTTTAACTGTTTTACCAGTAACACTAGTTAAACTGAGAGGCTCTACAAGATTTTGAGGAAATGCAACTTGAACCTTAAACCCACCGTTGGTCAGCATTTCAGTAATAGAGGCTACATTTTCTAAGTAAAATGGGTTGTTTGTATGCTCTTCGGTGATCAGCATTATTTTTTTAATATTTGATCCGTAGTGAACTTGTATATATTTTTTAAACAAATCAGCTGCAGATTCTTTATCGGTCGGACAAATATTGTTAAACCCTGCAGGATAAATATTCGCATCAACATTTGTAACTTTGTAGCCCGAATCCCTAATGTCATAGCTTGAATAAATCGGATATTCTAAATGCGAAGTTTTTGATTTAAACCATTCGCTGATAGGGTCGATTTGACAACAAACGCTTTTATGTATGTTATGCTGGGCTTTGCTATTGATGATCATAAATCCATTGCTCTACTTTACTTTGATACTGTTGTAATTTACCCTCTAAACCTGCCGTACTTACGGATGCCGAAGTGTTATCTTCAAGATGAAGACTTTTTGCTTTTTGTAAAGACTCATATAACAAATAACTTAATTTTTTTCTAAACAACAAATCAAATTGTTTATTATTTAAGTGATCAGCAAAATAATCATATCTAGATAACAATAAATCTTGTGCGCGTTCAGAGTGCTCAGGATCGCGTTCGATTATATAAAATATTTGTAGTTGTATTTCCTGCAAATAATTGACTTCTTGTAAGCAATACATCTGACAATTAAAATTTAGTGAAATTCGTAAATGGTCTAAAAGCTCATTCCCAGGATAAATTTCAGAAGTTGTCGTTTTACTGATCTCAGTTTTAATCCGATCTAAACCAATTTTGTTTTGCACTTTATAATAATTTTTTAACAAAAGCGTTCTAACGATATAATTTTCGCTATTTGATTTTGAATTTTTTAGAAACTCTGTAGCATAAAGAATAGCCTTTTCAGGCTTAGACATCTGATCGTATATAATGACCGCAAAGTATTTGAATCTTATATTTTCATTAATAACTGTTGGTAATTGGTCATTTAAAATTTTTTCTGCTTTATCAAAAAATGACATTTGTACATAGTATTCAATTTTTTCAATATCAGTGCTTAAAGTTTTAACTTGTTGATCCGCGGAGTATGTTTTTCTTTCTAAACTCGTGCAGTTACTGAGTATCAAAACGCTTAATATGAGAAAATAAATTTTTAAGATCTTGCACATGTACATCATTGTTACTGAGTTCAAGTGATTTGTACACCTGAAGATCTGAACCAAACCTAGATCTTGTATGAAGAAGCTGATTTTCTAATGTTTTTAAATAATTAACATATTGAAAAACTAGACCTGTTGTCGAGCTTACTGCGTATCGGGTAATTGTCGGTACGCGATTGATGACTATCGAAGATAAATTATATCCCTGTTTTGCAATTTCTTGACTGAGTTTTTGAGCTTCGGATATTCGAGAAGAATCAAGCGCTGTCACAAGTACAAATTCAGTTTTTTTAGAAATTAAAAGCCGATGACAATCCCAAACTTGTTTTTCTAAAGGTGACTGCCATTTTTGTACGGCGATAAAGAATAATGCAAGCTCTTTAATAAACTCGGATCCAGTCAAACTCTCTAAAGCCCGTAGAACTTGTTGTGTGCCAACGTTTAAAATTTTCTTAAATAATCCTACATTTTTTTGATCTGCATCACGAAACCATTGCGACACACCCTCATTAAATAAACGGGCTAGTTTTTCTGGGGCTGTCAAAAACCCCCAAGTATGCTGCGCAGGTGGTGTATCTAAAATCACAATATCATATTCACCAGAATTGACATACTGATTAAGTTGATAAAGTGATGTAAAATCTTGCGAGCCACTGAGTTGCGTTGAAAGCTGTTGATAAAGCTTATTCTGCAAAAGCTTTTCAACATCACTTGCAATCATTGATTGACCTGCTGCTTTAAATATAAACTCTTTAAAGACTTTTTGATGATTGAGAGTTGTTGCAAATAATTGACCACCATGAGCTTGAATTGCTGAATGCTGAACTTGATAAATTTCACCATCAGATTTAATTCCCAAAGCCTGAGCTAATCTTTGCGATGGATCAATTGTCAAAACAAGTATTTTTTTTCCTTGAGCGGCTAAACCAACAGCGAATGCAGCTGATAAAGTTGTTTTTCCAACGCCACCTGTTCCAATACTTATAATTGTTTTGGTGTTTTGGTTAAAGCTTATCATGTCAAACTCGGCATAGACTGAGCAGCTTCTGCTATAAGTTTTTTTGCTTCAGTCTCAAAAATAAAAGGTATTTTGTTAAAATTAATTCCTGCATTTTCTAAATGTAGCATTGCACTTTTTTGACGTTGGTCGATATCGTAGAAGTAATTTTGAATTTCGGTACTTTCTTTTTTGAGCTCTCCAAGATTAATATCGATAAATTTGTTAATATAGACTTTTGCCGTTAGTGAAAACTCACTTTTTAGTGATCTGTATAATTCAATGGTCTCAGTAATCGGAAGTTCTTCAGCTAAAGTAACAAGATGAATTTCGACAAAGTTTGAGTTTCTAATCCATTCATCGATTGATCGCGATTGTTCTCCCATAGGGCCAAATTGAATTGTTTGCGACAAAGCTTTAGGTGATCGAAACATTGTTAAAAAATGACCTGTTGATGGTGCATCAAATACAATTTGTGAATAATCTAGAGCTGGTCCATGATGTCTTGGATGTGATGTAGCTTTACCCAAAATCGCCAATTCATTGAGTCCTGGCGAAACGTCTATCAAAGCTTTTGAAATCGGATTTTCAAAAAACAGCTTAAAAAGGGACTCAAGTTTTAATAAATGTAAGGCATACTCTTTTAAACAATCTTGCGCCCTCCACTGGGCCAAATCAAAGCTTGCAGTTTTTACAGGCTGATAGCTAATATCATTTACAGATAAATAATCCTTATAAAAACTAACATCATTGATTTCTGCTAGCAAAATGGGCGAATCGTTGCCTTGTTGACGCATTTTATAAGCACGACTTAAAGATTCTGCAAAACTAGCCGCAAAAAAGGATTTGCCAACGCCACCCTTACCAGTCACGAAATGAATTTTTTGCTGCTGTTTTTCAGTCATTTTTCACTCTAAATAAGCTCTCTTTTTAAAAATGAAAATACGAGTTGCATTTGCTTACAATCTACTCTAATTTCCCTCTGTTTAATATAGTAAAAGGAGTCCCTGTGAAAGCACAAGTTCAAATCGCTGATGGTTTACAAAGAAAAATAAATGTTGAGATTCCACAAACTGTGGTTGCTAACACTTTCGAGAAAGTTTACCAAAGCATTCAAAGAAATGTTCAATTAAAAGGTTTCAGAAAAGGCAAAGCCCCAATCAGCACGATTAAATCAATGTACAAAACCCAAGTTTTAGGTGACGTTGCTCAAGATCTTATTCAGCAACACTATCCAAAAGCTTTAAAAGATAACAATATTGATCCTGTTAGCTACCCTGAATTTGAATTTGACGACCCATCTGAATCTAAAGATTTTTCATTCACTGCTATTATCGAAGTTCGCCCAGAAGTTAAAATCAAAAAATGGGAAGGCTTAGAAGTTGAAAAAGAAAAATTTATTTTCAACGATGCACAATTTGACCAAGTGTTAAACAACATTAAATCTTCACGTGCTAAATTAGTCGACGTTTTAGAAGACCGTGCTGCTCAAACAGGTGATGTTGCTATTATTAATTTCGAAGGTTTTGTTGATGGCAAACCTTTAGAAAACGGCAAAGGCGAAGGTCATAATTTAGAATTAGGCGCAAAACAGTTTATCGAAGGCTTTGAAGAAGGCGTAATCGGTATGAAAGTGGGAGCTTCAAAAACTTTGAATTTAAAATTCCCAGATCCATACCACTCAGCTGAAATTGCTGGTAAACCAGTCGATTTTAAAGTGACTTTAACTGGTCTTAAGAAAAAAGATTTACCTGAGTTAAATGACGAATTACTTGCACAAATTGGCACAAAACAAACTGTTGAAGAATTCAAAGCAACGTTAAGACAAGATATTGAACAAACTGATAAAAAACGTATTGAAGATGCATTTAAAAACAGACTTGTTAAAAAACTAGTTCAAGAAAATCCTGTTCAAGTACCTGCATCACTTTTAAAAGATCAAAAAGCTTCATTAATTGAAGATTTTAAAAAACGCATGAGTGATCAAGGCATGCAAGAAACTGATTTTGAATCCTATGTTCAGAAATGGGATGCTGATTTCGCAAAAACAGCATCTGAAATGATTCAATCAAGTTTCTTAATTGATGCATTAGCAACTGAACACGATTTGCAATGCAAAAAAGAAGACCTCGAAGCTAAATTTGCAGAGTATGCAAAACAAACTGGCTTAGAAGAATCAAGAATTCGTGAGTGGTATGGTAAACCAGAACAAGCTTCACGTTTAACATATATGATCACAGAAGAAAAAGTTTTAAACTTATTAACTTCTAAAGCAAAAATCAAAGAAGTTGATGCTAAAGATTTAAAAGAAGAACAACAGCATTAATTTTTATATCTCTGTTTATACTTTAAAGGGAAAGCAATTAGCTTTCCCTTTTTTTTGATATTATAAATAAATCTATACTCTACTTTTTAAGTGAGCTTAGAGCTTTAATTGCTTTTAAGTATGAATATGCTTGATATGCTTGATAATCTGATTTAAACAATTTTTCTTTTTCAGTTAAATCTGAATCTTTTTTACTTGCTATATCTTTCCACCATGCAACAGCATTCGTTTCAACAGAGTTAATTGGTTGTTTTTTCTTTTCTTTCTCGCTTTTTAAATGGCCTGCAATATCTTTTTCACGTAACCCTTTTTTTTCAGTCAATGCCTTTGCAAATAACTCAGCATTAACATCTTCGATTTCGATATCAGGCTTAATCCCCTCGGATTGAATCGATGTTCCACTTGGCGTGTAATAGCGCGCAACAGTGAGTTTTAATCCACTACCATCACCTAGTTTAATTACTGATTGCACTGAACCTTTACCAAAAGTGCGCTCACCAACTATTATTGCTCGTTTATTATCTTGTAAGGCTCCCGAAACAATTTCACTCGCACTTGCTGAAAATTCGTTAACCAGAACAACAAGAGGCACTTCAGTATATTGACCCTTTTTGGATGCATAAGAAACTTCCTTATTTTTTGGGTCACGCGCAATAGTACTAACAATTACGCCTTCTTTAAGAAAAAAATCACTCACTTTAATAGCTTGTTCAAGTAAGCCACCAGGATTACGTCGTAAATCAATAAGAATACCTTCCATTTTACCCTTATTTTGATCCTTGTATTCTGCCAAAACCTTATCAAGTTCTTTACTTGTGGTTTCAATAAAACTTGTAATTTTAACATACAAATATCCATCATCAAGAAGAGTAGACTTAACAGATTTAATTTTAACTTGTCCACGAACAATCGTGATATCGATTGGTTTATCATTTCCATCGCGAATCACAGACAAAGTAATGGCTTGTCCTTTTTTCCCTTTTAAAGCGGTTGATGCTTCGACTAGCGTAAAACCTTTGGTTGATTGACCATCAATAGCAACAACTTTATCTCCAGGTTTAATGCCAGCTTTCCAAGCCGGTGTATCTTCAATTGGAGAAATAATTGTTAAAACACTGTTTTGAATTGAAATTTCAATCCCAAGACCGCCAAACTCACCAGCAGTTTCTGATTCAAAATCTTTAAAAACATCAGCTGGCATATAATTTGTGTGTGGATCAAGTTCCTTTAACATGCCTTTGATCGCCCCAGAAACTAATTTTTTAGTATCAACTGGCTCTACATAATACTGTTCAACAATATTTAAAATTTTAGAAAAAATTTGCAGTTCAGAATAACGATCTTCAGCCCAAGACATTATTGGTTTTACTGTTAAAAAAGAAACAGCAATTATAATTAAAATAACTATTTTTCGTTTCATTTGTCATTCCTTATCCATCTCGTTGGATTAATTGGTACTTCACCATGTCTAAGTTCAAAGTAAAAATCTGAAGTTCCAGTTTGGCCGATTATCTGATCTTCTTTCAGATCTTCAGAGATGCGAACTTTTACGTTTTTAATTCCCGCGTAAAGTGAATAATAATCACCTTCATGAGACACAATAACAGAATCACCCCAATACGGAAGACGGTCACTAAAAATGACTTTACCCGGACCGAAGACCAGAACATCTTGTTCTTCTATATGATGAAATAAAATGCCTTTAGAGGATAGACTAAGACGTGTTTCGGCGTCTAAATTTATTCCAAATTTATACTTAAATTTAAATTTATCGACAGGCCATTTCAACAGGCCTCTGTATTTTAAAAAAGTAGAACGATTATTTAACTGGGTTTCTTTTTCTAGAGCTATTTTTTCTAATTTTATTAATTCGGTCTCAAATTGTTTTAACTTTTCTTTATCTTGTTCAAATTCTAGATTTAGTTTTTTTAAGTCTTTTTTGAGTAACGTATATTCTTCTTGTTTTAATTTTAATTCCTTAATA
This sequence comes from Pseudobdellovibrio sp., assembly GCA_046293015.1. Lineage (GTDB taxonomy): Bacteria > Bdellovibrionota > Bdellovibrionia > Bdellovibrionales > Bdellovibrionaceae > Pseudobdellovibrio. The sequence continues at coordinate 56,997 of JBKBPU010000009.1, read as the reverse complement.
TTAAGCACATCATTGTGAACTAATCTTTTGAAAAGAATAACATTACGATCAAATTCAGCGCTATTTTTTGGGTTCAGAACACCTTGCCAAGAAAACTTTTTCATTTGGTTAATTGCCATAACCCTTTTCGCAATAAATGCTTTTTTTCTTTCGATAGCATCATAAATGTAGCCAAGATTTTTTTCTATGTTTACTATGCGATTATTATTTTCAGAGATTTTTTGATTTAAAGTTGCGATTTTTTCTTCAGTTAATATAAGTGGATTTTCGCTAGCGACAGTGCGCATGACTATAATGATCGTTAGTATAAATAATAAAAATTTTCTCATAAATTTCTAAAACTTTTTGAAATTGACTTTTGTAAAACCAAGTATAACGCAGTGAAATATGAAACTGCGAATCCGATAGTTAAATTAAATATTTGCGGCAATGTTAAAAATCGCAATCTACTACCTATATAGTATAGCTCTTGGTAAGACATAAGCTTTGCTTGAGAAAAATAGAAAATGAAATAAACTCCTGTAATTGAAATGGCTACTGTAATTAAAAAGTATTTTCCGAATTGCATCAAATATTCATAGACTAAACCATCAAATGATTTTCCAAACATTGTTAGAATATTAATTTTTTCTTGATCTTCATATATTACATTTCTAATGAGTAACATCGTCATCACTAAACAAACAAAAAAACTAACTACAAATAATGTCCATAAAATTGATTTTGTGATCGTATTAATTGAATAAAAGTTTTTATAGGCTTCTGTTGGTTGTGTGATTTCATCGACTAATTCGTGATTTTTAATTTTTTTTATTGTCTCATTTTTAATTTGTTCAGATGTAAATTTAATTTCAATAATGAATGGAATAATATCCTTTACATCATCTAAATCAATTAAGTGTCGGCTATATTCAGCAAAAGTACTTGAAAAATCACTTAATGCTTTTTCTTTATTGATGACTGTAAAGCTAGAATTTTCATCAGCCGCTAATATGATTTTTTTTAATTGATTGATTTCACTTTCAAGAGTTGAATTTTTTAAATAGATATTGGCTTTTAAATAGTCATCTTGTTCACCAAGTAAGTTGTAAAAATTTTTCTCAAGCAAATACAAAGACAAAACAAGCGCAAATAAAAAGCAAATCAATCCATGAAATGCAGTTTTCATTAACTAACCTCTTTAACGATTTCGCCATGTCTAAGCTCTAAAATTCGACTTGGCACTTTGCTAATTATAGTTTCATCGTGTGTTGCCATTATAACTGTTGTCTTTAAATGACATAGACTACGTAGAACTTCTACAAGCTGTAAACTGTTATCTTTATCTAAATTACCCGTCGGTTCATCTGCAAATACAAATTTTGGTTCATGAATAATAGCACGAGCCACTGCAACTTTCTGTTGCTCGCCGCCAGAAAGCATTTCTGGATATTCGCTTAAATACGACTGCTCAATTCCGATTTTTTCGCAAACTTCTTCAACTTTTTTAGTGATTTCATGATTTGAATATCTATTTTGTATATGTAGAGGCAAACTGATATTTGTCAGACATGTATGTTCTTTCAGTAATTTATAATCTTGAAAAATCAGACCAATATTTTTTCGATAATGATGAATATTTCTAATGCTAAATTGATTCAAATCGTATTCATTTATTTTAATAAATCCACTCGTTAATTGTTCTTGTGCACTCAGCAATTTAAATAATGTTGATTTCCCGGCGCCCGAATGTCCTGTTAGGTAAACGAATTCGCCCTTCTTAATTTTCAAAGTAATATTTTTTAAAGCGTGTTTATCACCATGATATGTTTTATAGACATGGTTAAACTCTATAGATGTGCTATCCACAGTCTGATACCCAATCAATCACTTTTTGGTGCAATTGTTCTGCATAGTTTTTTATTGTTTTATCGCATAATGGTAACTGAAATTTCTGATATGGTAGTTCAAACGATTTAACCATTTGGCCTTCGCGGTAAACGCGTGCTACTAATTTTTGGTGTGCAGAACCCCAGTCTTCTGTTTGCACATGAATGCTTTCGCCTCTGATTTTTAAATCTGTATTAATCGATACTTTCATTATTATCTTTCAAAATATAAAATACTTTCCGTGATGACCTATTTTAAATTTGCTTACATACTAAGTCACAAGCTTAGTTCTTTCTAGTCATAAGTCTTGATGCTATAAACTAGACCTTGGTTTGTGATAAAATATTTATCTGCTTTGTAAACCTTCTTGTCAGCTGATCATAAGTTTTATTCTTTCGTAGATTTTAATTAGCTTCAGATGTGCAATTATCATTATGATACACTCATTTCATATCATGTATTTATCCTTTTCTATCTCTGTATCTTCAGTTTTATTTTATTTTTACCGAAAAGTTAGTCATAAAACATAAACACTAATAGGGGGATTTCATGAAATTCTTATCAAATTTACGAAATAGATTGCGCGCGCGATTGCTTAAAAACAACAGAGGACAAGGTGCTACAGAGTATATTTTACTAGTTGCCGTTGTCGTTGGAGTTGTCATGGTATTTCGAGGTAAAATCAGAGACCAACTTGATAAAGCATCCACTAAAGTTGGTAATGATATCAATCAAGTTGTTAATGATCAACAGTAATTCATGACGATCGAGTACGTTTTACTTTTATCTGTGGGCGGATTGATTTTTATGTCTGCCCTCATGTCAGCACCAAAGAAAGCTTTCAACGAAAGTAGTGGTAAGCTTGGTGCTCGTATTGAAACGCAACTCGCTACAGGTAGTGGATTTACACCATATAAATCAACAGGCGGTGACGTTGGAAAAGTCGGATGGGACAAAAGAGATTAATTGTTTGTCTAATCGTCGAGGTCAATTGGCCATCGAAGCTGTACTGCTATTAAGTGTTCTTATAACAGGGTTTATACTATTTACAAAAACTGTTCGTGAAAAACAATTGTTACCACGTTTGTTTAATGCACCCATAACCAGTTTAAAAAATATGGCTGGTTACGGAACATGGAGAGAAACTTGTCAAGGATTAGGATCAAGCAAGTCACCACAGAGACTCTCGAATTGTCATCCTAATTCAATTACCCGAGCACTTAGTTCAGATCCAAATTGATTATACTATTTTTAAGGAAGAAATAGATTGAAAACAATAGATGTAAAGAAAAATTTTAATTCAAATGAAGCTGGTTTTATGACAGCAGAATTTTTGTTTGCATTTGCCATGGTCGTTGGTATCGGAATTCTTATTTTTGCTTTTACTTTTTCACTCACTACAATCGAAGTTGCACAATATATTGTATGGTCATCAGCACGTAGCTATGCAGCTGGCAACACAACTGAAGCTGATTCAGTTGCAGCTGGTCGACAAAAATACGCGAAATTAATTTCGATGTTTCCACTATTAACTGGTCGTGGTAACAATTCAGCTTGGTTTAAATTATCTGATTCAGTCACGCCTGGCGACTTAACAACACGTTTGACAGATGCCAAAGTTGATAACAATACATCAAATAGCGCTGAGGTTCGTCATCCTTGGACAGGTGTTCAAACCGAAATAGATCTTATACTTTTCAAAGGAATTCGAATTCCATTTCTTGGGCCAATTACAAACGACAAGGCAGCATTCGTGTTTCCAATTCGCGCTTTGCTACTTCGTAACCCTTCAGTTGTTGAATGCCGAAGTTTTTTCGAACAAAAGTTTACGTCAGGTATACAAAAGTTAAAAGACGTAAATGAAAATCCAGATTTATCTAATCTTGGTGAAGCATCAGTTTACGCTCAAATCGAAGATAATGGGTGCTAATCATGATGAAAATTAATTTAAATCCTAAATTTAAAAAAAGTGAAAAAGGAATGGCCCTAATTGAAGCCATACCGGTTCTATTCATATTAGTTATCATTTTTAATTTTTCACTTGGTTTTTTTGGAGCTATTCACTCTGGTATTCTTAACTCAATTGGTGCATACAATTACTCTCTTGAGACATTCCGATTTCGATCAAATTTAATGTATTTTCGTCCAGGTGCTTCACCAGCACAGCACTATGCTAAAACAAAAAATAGAGTTCATGGTGTCATTCAAGATGGTAATGTCACCAACGAACAAGTTGGTCGTTGGCCAGCCACTATTCGCAATGTTTCTTTTTCATCGACATCAAATTTAAACGATAATGGTTTACATTTATTTGCGAACAAGACAACTGGAGTTTGGTCGATATTATCTAAACCATTAGATGACCAAAAGTACAGATCTGATGTCAATACTCCAGAAATTTGGGTCAAGACCGTTTATGGTATTTGTATTAATGCCGAATGTAAAGAGTAGTAGTCTCTAACAAAGGACAATGAATGGGGCCAACCGAATCAAGAAATTTATGGATATCTTTAGGTGCGGGTATTTTCGCAACATTTATGCTTTATTCTTATTCGCAAGAAAAAAAAGCTGAAGTTGACAAACAACTCGGCGCTAAGGAACGTGTAGTTGTCGCAAAAGAAGATATTCGTGATATGGATACAATCTATGACAATGTTCTTGAAGTTGTCGAAAAATATAAATCCGATGTTGAACCAGATTCTTTTAAAGATATTCCTGACGTTGTCGGAACAGTTGCAGCTATACCGATTAAAAAAGGTCAAACGTTAACAAAAAATAAAGTTTTAGAGCCGGGTCCAGATACGGGTATGGCCATACAAGTTTCACCTAACAAGCGCGCTGTTACAGTACCAATTGATCCAACCCGTGCTAATGCAAATTTAATTAGACCTGGCGATCGAGTTGATGTCTTTGCTATTGTTGATACAGGTAAAGGCGCAACGCAAAAGCGCGAAGCAGTATTATTTGCACAAGATATTACGATTCTTGCAACTGGCGTAAACTTAAACAACAGTATTCCGCGAACAATAGAAAAAGATCCAAGTGGTAAGGGTCTTATACAAACAACCCTTACAGGCGACACTAAATACAACACAATAACTATCGAAGTTCCTGCTCCAGATGCACAAGATCTCATAATGCTGGTCGCAAGCAATCCGGGAAGTTTGTATTTTCTGCTGCGAAATCCACACGACAGAGCTAAGCTACCCAGACTTCCGGCCTCAACACCTGATACTATCCAACAAAAGTTGACAGCCCAGACAATGGGACAGTCCAGTGGCTTTTCTGCGCCTTCTCAGCCAAACTTAAATAATGGGGCTGGGGCTTTTAATCCTGGCAGATAAAGAAGGATGTTGAAAAACTTTAATTTCGTTTTCTTACTCAGTATAACGAGTCTTTTTATAAGTGTTTTTGCATACGCGCAAACGCCGGCTACACCTGCGCCACCGGCGACAAGTTCAACCACATCTAATAGCAAGGATCAATACGATTTCGAAGAAGTTGAAGAGGCCGGTGGAAACTCAATCAAATTACTTCTGGCTGAAGGAAATAAAAAAAGAATTCGTCGATATTTAAATCTTATTAGTGGAATTAAACACGATGAAGAAATATCTTTGCCTGAAGTACCTTTAACTTACAAAGGCGCAATTGAGCTTATTGATATTCAAAGAATTAAAGGAACTGATATTTTTAGAATATTACCTTTAAGCAAACCAGGTGCTGGTACCACAGCTGCTAATGGAATTATAACAATTCACAATAAAAAAACTGGACAAATACTAGCCGAAGTTCACATCGAAATTAGAGATCAAAACATCAGTAAGCAATTACGTGAAATTCAAGCTTTACTTGCTGATATAGAAGGTATCGAATACAAAATTGTTAATAATAAAATTGTATTAGATGGATTTGTTCTTTTTACTAAAGATTTAAAAAGAATTTCGAATGTTATGGCGCAATATGATCCCGCATCTGTATCTAGCCTGGTCACACTAAGCCCTATTGCAAGAAAAAAAATAGTCGAATACATCGAGCGAGAAGTCAATAATCCAGAAGTAACCATAACAGCAGTTGGTGATTTTATTAAACTTGAAGGCTTTGTAAATTCTAATGAAGAAAAATCTCGAATTGCTAATATTGCAATGCTTTACTTGCCTGAAATGGTTCAAGAAAAATCTGATGCTATTAAAAATCTGTCTATTATTGAAAAAAGACCTTCTGCTAAATTTGAAGACTATATCATAAACAATATCCAAGTTCGGAAAAGTGAAGAAAAAAATGAACCTCCACCTAAAATGATACAATTTGTTATGCACATCGTAGAGTATAACGAGCGCTACTTGAAAAATTTTAGTTTTGTTTTTTCGCCGTCGTTAACCTCATTAGACGTAGGTGCCCAACAAAATAGAGCACCGGGCAGCATTTCAGAAATTGCTGGCATAGTTAACAACTTGCTTCCAAAATTGAACTGGGCAAGAAAACATGGCTTTACCCGTTTGCTAGATACGGCATCAATTCTAGTTCAAGACAAAGCCAAAACAGCATTAATTAACAGATCTGTCACAGTTGCGAATGTCGCACCATCAACTACACCTGGGCAACAGCCACAACAAACAACACAAACAACCTATCAAGTGTCTATGACAATTAAAAATCCAGCCATTAAAGCTGAACGTTCAGGTTTAATTTACTTTGAGCTTGCAGCTAATTCTAAGTCTGATGGATCACAAACACCGGTAACTAATGTTGAAACTACCGTTACAGTTCGCGATCGTCAAAGTGCTGCACTTGCAGGTGTCATCTCCAAAAAAAGTGAAAATCAATACGGCGGCCCTCCTACAGGTGTCGGGCCGATCATTACATTAAATCATGGCAAAGAATTTACCAAAAATTCAAGTAATTACGTTTTATTTATTACACCTATTATCAAATCAAATGCCAGTAGTGGCGTAGAACAAGTGAAGAAAAAATTTAGAATGAAAGAATAACGGAGTTAGTTGTGGCTTTAAATCAAAATTGTGTACTTATAGCAGTTGTCGGAGGAAAGGGCGGGGTTGGAAAATCTGTTTTTTCTGCTAATTTAACTGCAGCCATGACGGCTGAAATTCGAACTCCGGTGCTATTAATTGATTGTGATACAAAAAGCGTTGGGGATCAAAACATTATAACTGGATTAAAACCAATCAAAACTTTACGGGAATTATCAACAACCACACAATCATTAAACACTACGCCAATTCAACAAATTGTTTCACAACATCCATCTGGTTTTGCTTTTTTAGGCGCAGTCCGCGGACCAGAAGAAATTCTAAGTGTTAATCCGGAAAATCTGAGTAAATTAATCGAGTTTTTTTCGCGCACATTTAAATTTATTGTCGTCGATTGTGGTAATGATATTGGCCCCATGCAAAATGCAATTTTGCAAGATGCTACAGCAATTGCAATTGTTGCAACACCAGAAATTCTCGTTGTTCAACAAACACAAAGAATGATCAACGAACTTATGACTCAGTCTTATCCAAAAGAAATGTTTCAGTTAGTCTTAAATCGGATCAGCAGTAATGGTTTACAGCCACAAATCATTGCACAACATTTAGGTTTAGCTCCTATTGGTCTAATACCAGCTGATGAAAATACAACTATGGCTTCAATTTCACAATCAAAACCATTTGTCGTATCAAACCCCAAAGCTCCAATATCTGCAGCATATTTTGATTTTGTTCGAAAACTTTCAAGCGGTACAATACAACGACTAAAAAGCTTACAAAAGCCAAAACCTGCTGTATCAACTGCTACGCTAAACAATGGTTCTTCTGATCAAACAGCACAAATTGCAAAGGGAATGGACCCATGGATTATAACAAAACTCCGCGTTCACTCTGAATTAATTCGAACAATCGATTTGAAAAAACTTTTAGCTGAAGCTGGTGATAGTGAAAGCAAAGAAAAAGAGTTGCGATCAAAAACACAACGAGACATTTCAAGCATTGTTGATCGCGAAGCGCCTGATTTATCACGCGAAGATCGACAAAAATTAACAAAAGAAGTCTTAGAAGAGGCCCTGGGTCTAGGACCACTTGAAGATATGCTGGCCGATCCAGCTATTTCGGAAATCATGGTTAACGGCGCGAATAAAATATTTATTGAAAAAGGCGGTAAAGTTCAGCTTAGCGGTATTAAATTTACCTCTAATGATCACTTACGCAGAATTATCGAGCGTATTGTTACTCCGTTAGGTCGACAAATTAATAATGCGACACCTTATGTTGATGCTCGTTTAAAGGACGGAAGCCGCGTAAATGCAGTTATTGAACCCTTAGCTCTTGATGGACCAGCGCTCACCATACGGAAATTTAAAAAAGGTGGTATTAACCCTGAAAAATATATTGAATTCGGTAGTGCAACAAAAAATATGCTCGAGTTCATGCGAATTTCCGTTGAATACGGGTACAATGTTGTCATTAGTGGTGGTACCGGATCCGGTAAAACATCTTTATTGAATATGATTTCTTCTTGGATTCCTGCCCATGAACGTGTAATCACTGTCGAAGATGCTGCCGAGTTACAACTTCAACAAGAACATGTCGTAAGACTTGAAACACGCCCGCCTTCAATGGAGGGCACAAATGCCGTGACAATCCGTGATTTGATTAAAAATGCATTACGTATGCGCCCAGATCGTATTGTTGTCGGCGAAACGCGTGATGGTGCTGCATTAGATATGTTACAAGCTATGAACACTGGTCATGATGGGTCAATGACAACAACTCATGCAAACTCTCCTCGTGAATGTATTGCACGTTTAGAAACACTGGTCATGATGTCGGGTCTAGATTTGCCTATGAGAGCAATCCGTGAACAAATTGCTGGTGCCGTTGACTTAATTGTCCAAATTGTACGTTTATCTGATGGATCTCGTAAAATTATCAGTATAACTGAAGTTGTTGGTATGCAAGGGGACGTTGTTACTCTCGCCGAAATTTTCCGTTTCAAAGAAACTGGTTACGATAAAAATAGAAGAATCATCGGACAGTTTCAAGCAACAGGTACAGTTCCGAGCTTTGTTCAAGAAATCAAAGACAAGGGTGGCAACATACCTATGGAGATTTTCTCTAATGAAGCACCAAAAACTGTCGGACAAACAGGATCAGCAACACCACAAGGAAATCCTCCTAAAAAGGCCGGATAATAAATTATGGATTTAGACCAAATATCTTCTTTATTTAAACACGAATGGCTTGTGTTTCCACTGTTTGGTCTTTCTGTTTTTTTTGCAGTTTATATATCCGCAGATAAAGTCATTACAACTGTACATAGCAAAAGTGTGTCTAAAAAAACTGAAATTCTCATGCATATGAAACTTCTTGGAATGGATGCAGACGAAAAGAAAGTTATGCGCTTGCTGTTGCTGGCAAGTGTTGGATTAGGGTCACTGTTTTTTTTACTATTTTGGCCTCAGGTTTCAATCGGTTTATTTATGGGGACGTCGATTGGTATTGCAGGGTTTCAGCTTTTGCCAATTGTTTACAAAACAATGTATGAGCGTCGTTGCAATCAATTTGTTGACCAAATGGTCGATGCTTTAACTATTATGGCTAATGGGGTAAAATCCGGATCTAATCCGCAGCAATCGATGCAAAGAGTTGTTGAAATTATGGGTAATCCTGTTAGATCTGAATTTTCGCAAGTTCTAACGCAAACGCAGTTTGGTCAAAGCTTTGAAGAGGCTTTAACTGATCTTGCAGTTAGAATTCCAAGACAAGATGTTCAAATGTTTGTAACCGCAATTAATATTTTAAAAGAAACTGGTGGCAACATGGCAGAAACATTTCAAACGATTGTTTCTACAATTCGTGAACGTCAAAAATTAGAGAAAAAAATATCAGCAATGACGCAACAAGGGATTATGCAAGGGATAATAGTTTCTTGTATTCCATTTGTTATGGGAATTATATTTTACATGCTTGATCCCAATTATATTGCACCTATGTTTAACACGGCCATTGGCCTGATTATGCTAGTCTTTATGCTAGGTCTGCAATTAGTTGGTGGAATCGTCATTAGAAAAATTGTTACAATAAAAGTGTAAGACTGATTTTATCGATCATAAACACGAGGTTTAATAAATGAAGACATGGAAAGTTCTTCTCGCATCTGTAATCACACTAACAACTCTTAAAACATTTGCTTTAGTTGACATGAATAATGCTGGTTATTCAAATACTTGGATTGATCTAGAAGTTCCTGGAACTGGCTATGACATGCGTGTACTGCGAGCTTACAAAAGTCGCACTATTTATAATGGCATGTTTGGTTTCGGTTGGTGTTCAGAGTTTGAAACAAAACTAGAAACTCGTGCTGATGGTAATATCAAAATTTCAGAGTGCGGTGATGGTCAGGAAGTTTTATTTACTGCTAGTGAAATTAATAAAAAAGAGGTTGATAACCTAATCAAACAAATTGTTGCAAAAATGAAGGCTGATAAAAAATCAAGCTCAAGTTCAACTGATTATTGGTCAAACATCGAAAGGCAATTATTTGATGATCCAGATTTAAGATCAAAATATGCTAAACAATTCGGATTTGTGACACCCATCAAAGAGGGAGTAAAATATTCTGCTAATGGACAAGAAGTTGAAAACGTAGTTTTCAATAAAAATTTTTATACGCGAACTTTTCCAGATGGAAGTTACCAGCGTTTTGATTTGCAGGGTCGTTTGACTCATATGTATGATAAAAATAATAATTTTTTAAAATTTGAATATCAAAAAGACCTACTAACCGAAATCACTGATAATAATGCCCGCAAATTAACTTTTAAGTATTATCCGAATAAAAAAGTTATGCGAGTAACAGGCCCAAACGGATTAATGTCAGAATATAAATATAACCAACAAGAAGACCTTGTTTGGAATAGAAATGCTTGGGCAAAAAAACCAACTGATGTTTATCTATATGAGTACAATGAGTTCCACAATCTAACAAAAGCTATCTGGCCAGATAAAACTTTCATTGCATTAAAATATGATAACGTAAAAGACTGGGTTATGAGCTTTGCTGATCGCGATAAATGTATTGAAAATTATAAATACGAAGTTTCGCAAAATGATCCTAAATATCACTACTGGTCAACTGCTGTTAAAACTTGTGGCAAAAAAGTTGTTGCTGATAATAGATACGAATTTTGGCACAAACAATTGCCTAATGGCCAAGTGGTTTTAAATCGTATATTAACCAAAGTTAATGGCAGCACTCGAGATATTACTTATCACGATGTTTTTGGTAAACCGACAATGATTAAAAAGAATAACGATCGTGTTGATTACGAATACTACACTGATGGATTAATTAAATCCATGATAACAGCTAATTCACGAATGGAATACACTTACGATCCAAGTATTAAAAGAATTTCTTCCGTTAAAACATCTATTGTTAACGATAAAGGGAAAGTTCTTGCGACAAGAACAACAGCGTTTAAATACGATCCAAAAGGCAATTTAACCTACGCTGAAAACTCAGAGGGTCAGAAAGTTAATATGACTTATGACATAAAAGGTCGTATTCAAACGATTACTGATCAAGCTAAAAAAACTGTTAAAATCGAGTATGAAGAGCGTTTTGGAAAACCCTCTATCGTAACAAGGCCGGGGCTTGGAACAATAAAAGTTCAATACAAGCCAACAGGTGAAATATCTAAAGTAGACAGCGCTGATGGTCCTACAGTAGCATCTCAAGTGGCTAGTACATTTAACAACTTATTAGATGTTATTGCTCCTGCAACACAAGAGCTTTATTTATAGGTGGTCAACATGAAAAAAATTATAATACTTGTATTAACTTTGTTATCTATAAATTTGCTTGCTCAGTCAGATGCTCCTTCTGACAGTAAATTTCCATCTCATCGCGTACCTGCTGTAGGAGAAGATCGAAACGCTACATTAGTACCAAGCAATCAAGCCGGTACTCTTTTTACTGGATCATATGATAAAGATTCGCAAGCCAGCACATGCCCTGGCTGCGAACATAGAAATAACATGAATTTATCTGACCCAACGGACATTGCAAGACCGGGCATTCAACAACCAGACCCAGTTGCCGCTGATTCTGCAAGAACAGGAAATTAACAGCGTTAGTTTTTTTGGATTAAAAACTATGTTGTTTAATCTAAAGTAAAAATAGATTGTACTGCGTCGTGATCAGATGTGGTTTTCTCTAAAATTGTAGTTCCCTGATGACTTAGGCCACGATAAAAAACATGATCTAACTTTAAGAATCGATTATCATTTTGTGGTAATGCTTGATACAAGCCTATTTTTTTAGTTTCAGATAGCAAATAACTCATTCTCGAATCATTCCAAGTGTTAAAATCACCACCCCATACAACTGGGCCGGTATGTTTTCTAATAACCTGAATAATTTGGTCAATATGATTTTCAAAGTCAGTGCCTAAGTTAAAATTTAAAGCATGTGTATTCACAATTAAAATATTCTTATTTTGTATTTGTAAATAACCGACACCGCTTGCTTTGTGTGTATTTAAAATTGGCTCAGTTCCTGGTGATAACAATGTTTTCGGATAAGCTAGTGGAGCTTTAGTTCCAATTAAAACTCCAGTCGCATCAGTATTTGAATTTTGACAAAAACTTTTATACATCACCCAATTCATATTAGGCATATATGAAACAAATACCTTTTCCCAAGCTGGCGTATGTACAGCTTCTTGTATTAAAAGTAAATCAGACTGTTGATAAAGCTTTCGAATATCGTTGAATACGCCTTGCTTTCCATATTTATAAACGTTCCATGTTGTTACTGTAAGTTGATTTGTTGACTGTAGTTTATTTTTCGTAAAATTGTAGATTTTATGAGACTGTTCGCTTTCACAAAACAAGTTTGTCTCATATTGAGAATAAGCATTTAAGCAAAAAATATGAACAACTGAAAAAGACATAAACACAAAATATTTCATAAATGGTTTAAAATACATATTTAAGATCTTATAATTAATTTTCTTCATGCTAGATTAGCTTTGCGAAAATCAAACCAAATTTAATAAATAAAATATATTTAAAACAAAATGATGTTTGTCCGGCTTATCACTTGTTAAAAAGTGTTCAATTCTACACTTAGGTCACGTTGGCTTGGTCGTCATTGTGTATGTATCATTGAGACAAGGTGAAATTATGTTAAAAAAATTATCTCTTTTTAAAAAGCTTCTAATTGCTAACATCTTATATGCTATACCAGTGATAGCTCTTATTTATCTTATGGTAGCAGCTCAAAATGTAAATATTGATTTTGGCATTCAAGAGAAAAAAGGTAATCTCATACAAAGACCTGTCGAAAATTTACTTGAAGTATTTCTCAATATCAGAAGTGGCATCGAAACGGACTCTAAAAAAGCCCATGATACCGCTATAACGATTCTAAATGACATTGAAAACACACTTGCAATTGTTGGCCATGATCTGCAATTTGATTTAGAAGGTTTAAAAAAACGAAAGCGTGAAGCAGTTGAGTTTAGTTCATTAAAAAACAAAGTTAATGATCTCTTTAAAATGAATTTTCGTTCAGATGATTTTTTAAAGAAAAATAATGAACTTGTCGCCGATTTAAGAACAATTATTACACATGCTGGTGATACGTCGAATTTAATTTTAGATCCAGATTTAGATAGTTATTATTTAATGGATATTACTTTGCTAGCTCTACCACAAACTCAAGATAGAATTGCCGAAATACTTGCCTATGTAGAAAGTCTTCCACCAAGCCTTTCACGCGAACAAGTCACACAACTTGCTGTGTATCAAACGTTACTTAAGCAAGCAGACTTGGATCGCATCAGCGCAGATCTACAAACAACTTTAAATGAAGATGCTAATTTCTATGGAGTTAGTAAAACACTAAAGGAAAAATTAGAGCCTGCAATAATCCAATACACCGAATCTACTCAAAAATTTATTGATGCGCTCGGATTAGCGTCTCAAAATGCTGCCATTCAAAACAAAGATGATCTCATTAAAATTGGACAAAAAAGTTTAAACTCAAGCTTTACGAGCTGGCATATTGCTGTTAACGAACTTGATCAGCTTCTTGATACACGAATAGATATATTAACCCATCAAAAACATAAGGGTTTAGTTTATTCGCTTTTAGCTCTTATGTTTGCTGTCGCAGTACTTTTTTGGATTTCGCAAAATTTCAACTCAAACATGAAGCTTGTTATTCAAAAATTAAACTCAGTCGTAGCACAAACACAATCTGCAGGTCTACAACTAGTTAAGCTTTCTGAAAACTTATCAACAGTTTCAATGGATCAAGCCTCTGCTATTCAACAAACATCGTCTGCTGTAGTCGAAATTGAATCCATGACGAAAACAACTTTAAGTAATGTATCAGCGAGTAAAGAACTTTCTGAAGAGAGCAATGAATTTACGGAAAAAACTGTTGAATCAGTTCGTTCTCTTGCTAGTGCAATACAAATGATTTCAAACTCAAATATCGAGTTGCTGCAACAGATGGACCAAAATAAAGAGCAAATGAATGAAATTAAAAACATTATTTCTAACATTGGACAAAAAACAAAAGTCATCAATGAAATTGTTTTTCAAACTAAGTTACTATCATTTAATGCTTCTGTCGAAGCTGCACGTGCCGGAGAGTTTGGAAAAGGTTTTGCTGTAGTCGCCGAAGAAGTAGGAAGCCTTGCGAATTTAAGTGGTACAGCTTCAAAAGAAATATCCGAAATGCTCAATACTAGCATTACAAGCGTCGAAAAAATCACAACCGAAACCAGCGAAAATGTTTCTCGATTAGTTCAAGTTAACAAAGAAAAAGTAGATGATGGTGTGAATTTAGCTACTGATTGTTCGACATCTGTAGAAGAAATTAAGCACAAACTCAATTCTGTGCTTGAAGCTTTGATTGCAGTTCTACAAGCTGCCTCTGAACAAACCAAGGGGCTCGAGGAAATTTCAGATGCAATCACTAAAATAGACGAACTCTCTCAACAAAATATGAAAATGTCGCAACAAACAGCAGAACAATCAAAAGTACTTGCTGAACAAACACAAGCACTTAATGAAATTACAACTGTTGTTCAAAATGTTGTAATGGGCGAGCAGCACATTTAATTTCTAGATGAAGTCTTTTTGATCAAAACTTTTGTTATTAAAAAGCCACCATCAATTATTTCATATTTGGCATCGAAATTTAGAATATCAATGCCAAATTTACGACCGACACTGAGAACATCTTCGACCGGAATTTTTCTTTTTTGAAAAGCTGGGCGTGGATCTAATTCAATCATCGCAATAGCCATTTTTTCTAAATCCCCTGATGGATCAAAATTTTTAAAATCTTCTCTCGCATCAACTGATACTTGAACTCTATATTTTTTAACAGGAATATCAGCCCAACCTGAATTGGCCTGGTCAATTTTATCTGCCAATGGAATATACGGCTTAATATCTAAAATCGGTGTACCATCAAGCAAATCAACTTCACTGACATGAATCTGAGGGCCATTTGGATGATCAAGAATTATTTTTTCAAGTTTAACTGCTGATATGCCAATAGGATTAGGACGATGAGGCGAACGCGACGCAAAAAGACCTATTTTTTTATTTCCACCCAAACGAGGTGGACGAATACTTGGTTTCCATTTTTTCCCACCGTGACTATGAAAAACAAATACAATCCATAAATGTGAAAACGTCTCGAGTCCTTTTAATGCTGTTACAAAATCTGCATCAGGCTTTAACTGAATGATGCCGAATAGCCCTTGGCTGACACCAGGCTGATGAGGAATACCAAATCTTTGTTGATACGGCGATTGCAATATGCCAATCGCCTGAAAATCAAAATGTGGTAAATCAGTTTTTTTCAACATTAATTTTTTTGTAATGCTGTAACACCGACTTTTAATGTCGCGCCATCAATATCAGATGTTTCAACATACGTTCCAACAGCATTATCGCTGACAGATTTTAAAGTGAGCTTTGCGGCTAAAGTTTCTGCAATAAGCGTTGCTTCGTGTGCTTTTAAAGCTGCAAGCAATTCACCTTCGCAGCAAATTTCTAAATTAATTTTATCATCTAAATTAAAATTTGCAGCTTTACGCGCTAATTGAACTTTTCTCATGATTTCACGAGCTAAGCCCTCTTGCTCTTGTTCTGGCGTGACTGTCGGATCAACCTTAATTGAAACAATTTGGTGCGTTGTTAAATCAGGATTGTCACCTTTAGCCGATCTACGAATTTCAACATCGGCCACGGTAATTTGTTCACCATCAACTGTTAATGTTTCACCCTTTTCGAGCTTTAAAATACTTTGTAAATCTAAGGCTTGAATTCCTGCAGCAACAGATTTCATTTTAGGACCTAAGCGTTTACCAAGTGCTGGAAAATTTGCTTTAGCCGTGATTTGAACGTATTTGTCTTCTTGGGCATCGTAATTCACAATGCGAAAGTTCAATTCATCAACAAAATAAGGCTCAAATTGCTTAAGCGTTTCAAGTACAGATGCGCTTCTGTGAATAATAGTGATTTCACGTAAAGGAATTTTTGCTTTGACGCTGATTTTTTCACGATGATTCCGTCCTAAAGTCACCAACGTATCCATAGCTTTAACAGCTTCTTCTAGGTCAGGTCTTAAAAGTTTTTCGTTAGCTTCAGGAAAGCTTTCTAAATGAACGCTTTCTTTTTTGTGAGATACAACTTGTGATAAATTTAAATACGTAGTTTCAGCCATAAACGGAGCAAATGGCGCCATTAATTTTGATAAAGTCACCAAAACTTCGTGTAGTGTTTCATAAGCAAAACGTTTTTGCTCAGGCATACCATCTTGCCAAAATAAAGTTCGATTAAAACGAATGTACGTATTTGTAAGCTCTTCGATAAATTGAAGCAAGTGTGGAACAACGTTATACAAACGATACGCATCCATTTCTTTTTGCGTGTTCGCAATTAATCCATGCAAACGTGATAAAACCCATTGATCTAAAATATTCGGAGTTTTATGTGCATCGCCACGCGGAACAAACTGATCAATGTTCGCATAGTTGACATAAAATGAATAAGAATTCCACCAACGAAGTAAAATTTTACGAACAATATCAAAAACACCCTTTTCAGAAAATTTTAATTCTTGTGCTTTTACAACAGGTGAATCAATTAAATATAACCGTAAAGCATCGGCACCGTGTTTGTTTAAAACTTCCATTGGATCAGGATAATTTTTTAAACTTTTTGACATCTTTCGACCGTCTTCAGCCAAAACTAATCCATTCACAACAACATTTTTAAAAGGCGCTTGATTAAACAAGGCTGTGCCAATCACCATGAGTGTATAAAACCAACCACGCGTTTGATCTAAGCCTTCGGCAATAAAATCAGCAGGAAATGCTTTTTTAAAATCCGCTTGATTCGTTTCTGGGTATCCCCACTGAGCGTATGGCATTGATCCTGATTCAAACCAACAATCTAAAACGCCATCAACACGTTTCAATGGTGATTTACCTGTCGGCGACGGAATAGTGATTTGATCCACAAAATCGATATGTAAATCTTCAATTTTTTGGCCAGATAATTTTTCTAATTCTGCACGCGAACCAACACAGATAATTTCGCCTTCTTGATTTCTCCAAATTGGCAGCGGAGTTCCCCAAAAGCGATTACGCGAAATCGCCCAGTCGCGCGCATTTTCTAACCAGTTTCCGAAACGACCATCGCGCAAATGATCTGGAACCCAATTTGTTGTGCCATTAGCTTTTAATAAATTTTCTTTAATTTTTTCGACTGCAACAAACCAACTTGAAACGGCTTTGTAAATAAGTGGTGTATCTGAACGATAACAGTATGGATAACTATGTTGTATCGTATCTTGCTTGAAAATGAGTCCCGCTTTTTTCAAATTAGCAATAATTTCTTTATCGGCGTCTTTAACACGTTTGCCGACCAAGTCTGGAACTTCATTTGTAAACATACCATCATCATCAACTGGATTAACTAACTGAATACCAGCTTTAACACAGGCATAGTAATCCTCTTCACCAAATGCTGGTGCAATATGAACAACTCCTGTACCACTATCAGTGGTGACATGATCCGAAGAAATAACTTTAAATGCGCCGTCTTTTTTGCGATCAGCAAAATAGTTAAATAACGGCGTATAAGTTAAGCCAACGAGTTCAGTGCCTTTAACTTTTTCAATAATTTCAATGTCTTTTTTGGGGTCTTTAAACGCGCCAGCTAATAATGCTTCAGCTAAAATAAATTTACGACCTGTCGCAATTTCATTTACTTTGACGTAATCAATATCGTTACCCACAGCGAGTGCTAAATTAGACGGTAATGTCCACGGAGTTGTCGTCCAAGCTAAGACATATGTATCAGCTTGTTGATCAAGCTTAAACATGACAGTTAAAGCAGGATCTTGAACCATTTTATAATTTAAATTCGCTTCAAAATTTGAAAGTGATGTGGATACGCCAACAGAGTACGGAACAACTTTGTATCCTTCGTAAATAAGTCCTTTTTTGTACATCTCTTGAAAAACCCACCAAACACTTTGCATGAATTCAACATCCATTGTGAAGTAAGGCTTATCCATATCAACCCAACGACCAATACGACGAACAGTTGTTTTCCATTCTTCTGAATATCTTTTAACAATCGATCGGCAATGGTTGTTGTATGTCGCAACACCCATTTTCAAAACATCTTTACGACTTTCAATTTTATGAGCTTTATTAATTTCGTATTCAACAGGTAAGCCGTGACAGTCCCAACCAAAACGACGTGGTACTGTATAGCCTTTCATTGTCCAGTAGCGTGGAACAATATCTTTTAATGTTCCGGCTAATAAGTGGCCATAGTGTGGTAAACCCGTCGCAAACGGCGGACCATCGTAAAAACTGTAAGTTTTTTTACCTTCCGAAGCTAAAGATTTTTTGAAAATTTGGTGATCATCCCAAAACTTTAAAAGATCTGATTCTTGTTGGGCGATATTAACGTCAGGTGAAACCGGCGTATAAGTAGTTTTTTTCAATTGATTCGTCGTGTTTTGCATTAAGGAAAATTAGCACAAATTCTAAGGATAAGGAACCACTAACCAGACCTTTGCGCCAGTTAATTTCGAACACGATTGCTGTGATGCTATGCAGTTGATTTTATACCTAGTTTTTTATCAAATTTACTAATAGCTGTTAAAAAATGAATCCGCAGCATTAATGCATTGGATTCATTTTCGCGTCGCTTTGGCATCTCTAGTTTAATTTTATTTTTGGAAAATCAACAGGCACATCAAAGGCTACATTTGTGTAATTTGTAAAAATGTTTAACGCAACGTGGGCTAAAATTTCAGCAATTTCTTCATTGTTAAAACCAACGGATCTTAGCGAGTCTACATCGGCGGTTGATATATGTGCACGTTCTTGCACTAGTTTAATCGCGAATACTAGGGCCGCTTGTGTTTTTGGATCGTTTGATTTTCCGGCTTGAGCCATTGACATTACATCAACACTCAAACCAGCACCTTTACCGAGAGCCGTGTGTGCTGCCAAACAATACTCACAACGATTTTTATCTGCCACAGCAACAGCTATTTGCTCGCCGAGTTGCGTGCCTAATTTTCCTGTGCCTAACGCACCAAAGCCTGACCACATCATTTTCAAGGCGGCGGTAGAGTTTCCAATAGCTTTAAACATGTTCGGAATAACTCCAAAGGTTTTTTGAATTTGATTTAGTATCTCTTTCTTTTCACCTTGGGTTTCTGTGGGGTTTACTAACTCAATACGACTCATTAAATTTCTCCTTTTTATATTAGTTTAGTATCTAAACTAATATAAAAATATCACAATTATTCGATATGTCAACATGGTTTATTATCTAAACCATGCTGGGTGTAGCTTACACATCTGTGAAATTATTTCTTGTAAATTAAAATTGTCGGTTTTGATAAAGCCATTGTGATATATTACGATTTTGGCGTGCGAGTCACCTTTAGGAAAAGATAAGCATACGTGCAGTGATGTAACTATGCGCATATCAACGCAAGGAAAGCTTCGCATCGGGGACTTTTTTTCCAAAAAATGGGTTAGGAATCAACGGTCTAATTTGTATAAAATGATTAAGTTGTTGATCGCCTTAAGCCGTCTTGAGATATTCATGGAATGAGAATATTATTAGTAATTCACATGTTTGTATTATATTTTCCTACTTTTTCATATGGAAACGACCTTCTAGGTGGGAAAATTGCAACTTGCGCACCTGATCTTAAAAAAGTAGAGAACCCGAACAAAGAAGAGATCGTCGAGTTAGAATGGTTTCAAAATAGTGATAATCACTTTTTCTCAATCAAAAATAAAATTGAGGAACGCGTAGTCAAAATTCTCTATAAAGCCAATCGAGTCTCTAGTTCTACCAAATCTTCACTTGAGATTATTACCAACTCAATACATAAAAAATTTGATACAATTACAATACCTCTGCAAGATGACCCGCAAATTACAGCTGTCGATAAGTCGAAAGGCATTTTCAAACATCCTTTAACTTTGATTTACAAACTCAACAAGAAAGAAGTTAAAACTATTTCAATGACTTGTCTTACAGGTCAATAACTACTTCGCTGTGAATCGAGCTGAATAAAAGGCTCCGTCGAAATAGCGCGGCCAAATAGCATCGAAAAAATCCGTCCCCAAAAAATGTGTGTAGCAAAATGTAGTAAAGTTTTGAAATACCCAGAAATACTCTGAAATATTCTTGCGCAGATTTGTGCAGCCTCGTTCGTGTTGTTAAATACTTAATGCGATTGATAATTTTGAAAGTCATCTCAGCATATAAATGGTGATCCAAGCAATCCAATATCCAAACCATTGCAACCCCTTGGAATCACTAGGATCACTCTCTCAGAAAAGCCTGATTATTCCAAGGAAATAGTTGAAAAGTACCTCTCTGGCTGCTCCGCTTCGGAAATCGGCGGTTTATTTTCCTGCTCAAAGCAGAAGGTGTTGGCGATCTTAAAAAAGCAGAAAATTAACATCAGACCACCGATAGTTGTGACAACCAGAACGGCTGTGTTGAAACAAAGATCTAAATCGGGTGCTAAACCGTTTTATGGGTTCTGTTACTTCGAAGGGGCGTTGACTACACATCCAATTGAATTTCCTGTGTTGCTCAAGATTCACCGCATGTGGGCAGGCGGTCGAGCCATACATCAGATAAATCAAGAATTAGATAAGCATAAAGTTAAATCGCGTGAAGGTAAAAAATGGAGCTGGGCTGCTGTTAGAAATATCGTGCAGCGATTTGAACAGAAAACTTTAATAATCAAAAACGGAGGTCTGTATGAACTTAGATAAACTAATGGTGATATCAGCCGGAATCGTCGCAACACTTTTATTGTCGATGAACTTACAAGAACTGCAGGTACTGATATGGCGCGCGCAAGCAAAAATAATTTACGAGTCGAAGACAGAAACATGGGGAAGTCCCCGATTCTTTCTTCGTAATTCTGACAAGCATGTAACAAAACCTAAAAAGAAAAAAGAATAGTTGAACCCGTCCTACAACTTGCTAATGGAATATTTTTTTTCGATTGAAACTAAAAGTAGATTTACAAGTAAAATAAGGATTAAAGCAATTCCCACACAAGCAGCAATGAAATGATTTAAGTCCGGATTCCAAAATAGTAATCTGTGAAAAATCGGATCGATTGTAATTAGTGTATAAATAAAAAATAGAAAAGTTATTATGTAAGTATTTTTAATTTTTACGCTTTGAAATTCTATAAAGCTTGTTGTTATTGGGCCTAAAATCAAAAAATGGAGACTTGCAATGTCAACAAAGTGCGATTTTTTTAAAATCGGTAAATTATATAAAATCATACCTAATGATTGCAGAAGCCAAAGATAATGTGACCAGTTGGATAAGTTAAATTTACCAAAGTTTTTTCTTTGCTTTACTAAAACAAGTATACCGAGAGTTCCAAGTGACAAAGGATTCAAAACTGATAAAATTGAAAAGCTAATGCCAATAGCTGCAAGGCTTGTCAATGTCAGCCATATCCAGGGGGGTGGAGGCATGTAATCAAGTTTTCGCAAAGCTATTGGAGTAAAAAAGCCAAGGAGTAGCATCAATAAAAATCCTTTAACTATAGAATTAATTAAATTTGTAGATTCGTATTTAGCTATATAAATTATCAAAATTAGGAATAAAGCAGCTATCAGCAAAGAATAAAATGAAATTTTCATCCATTTTTTGGAGTTAGTCTCTAAAACTATGAATTTATAAAAATTATAGACAAAATAAAGCCAGTACAGATAAATTAAAAAAGAAAAAATTTTTGTAAAAATATTGTACCCGTCAAACAAAAAGCCTAAAAAGCTGCCAAAAAGTAGGAAAAAATATCCCCAAAAATGGCGAGATTTATCAAGGGCTGTGACATTTCCCGATAGAACAAAAAAAACGAGTGCGGCCATAGCACCATAGAAGCCCATATGCGTATGAGCCTGGTGTAAATTAATTGAATTAAAATTTGAAAAACTGATGCCTGCAAATTGAAAACGATAAAGTATTCCCAAGAGTAAAGTTAAAAGTAAAGAAACAAAACCTAGAGAATACCATCTTTGATTCATTGTAACAGGATATCCTTTGAAAGTTAATTTATCAAGGCATCTTGTTTTTTAGAAAAAAGCTATAGAAATATAATCAGTCCGGTTCCAAGGAAGAAGAAAGCTGTCAAACTAATTGTAATTAGAAGATCACACTCATTAAGCTCCATGAAATTGAAAAGGATTAGTGTTATTTTTGAAAAGACAATCAGTGCTAAAATAAATAGAGAGTGTGTGTAAAGACTGATGACAAAAAGAGTAAGCAAAAATAAGAAAGTGAGTTTAAGTTTCATATTAATTCCCAATGTATAGGCTTGTAAAGAGCAATATCCAGATGATGTCACAAGCGTGCCAAAAAATGGCGACGGAGTTGAATAACTCGATGTCTTTGTTTTCAGGTTTTTTTCTTAGTTTAAAGAATAAGAAAATAAGAAAAATTACACCTACTAAGACATGAAAAAAATGAAAGCTATTTAAGAACCAATAGAAAGTCCAAAAAGCATTGTCGCCAAACTTTTTATTAATTTTGATTTTATCTGTAAAGTCGAAAATTTTTAGACTTAAGAATGCAATTCCTAGAACCAAACCCAATAGGTGATAATTTTTTGCAGCCCTTCCTGTGCCTCTCCTAGATATTGTATATTTCGATTGGGCTTCCGCAATAGCCCAACCGCTGCCGATAAGTAAGACAGTGTAAAAGGCACCCTGGGAAAGATTCATGAAGCTGCTTTCTTGACTAAAAAGTACTGCGTCTGTTGATTTTTGATATTTGAAAATAGCCAATGAAATAAAAAATAATAAAGTCTCGTGAACGGAAATAAGCCAGATGAATAAACCACCGGGTAATTCCCAGGTCTGTTTCTTTATACTAATGTCCGACATAAACTACCACCTAAAAAAATCAATATCAGTGATTTTTTTAGGAAACGGTATGATCTATATCAGTCCCATCTATCAAAATTGATATTAAGCCAAGGGGCGGATCCCTCAAATTCAATGCTCTTTACCGTCAATGCGAGCCTGAAATAAAAATGGCAAAAGTCTAATTCCAAGTATTAAATAGGCTACCGACCACAAAAGACCTGCGATCATAATCCAAAAAGAATATTGTGCCGGAAAAACAAGGGGAAACAAAAGTCTTACTAGTCCGGAAAAAATAATTAAAAAGACAGCAATCTTGTCAGAAGTAAAAAACAGTGGCTTACGACCTGTGTGACCTTGAGAAATTCGAATCAACATACTAGGAACAACCACTCCTAAGCATAAAAAGGTGAATATATGTAGTGCAAATGTCGCCCTACTCCATACCTCAAGGGTCTGTAAAGCTTCAAAAATTAAATGTAAAACAAGGCCTAAATAGCCAAAATACATGGTTGTGTTTCCAAATTTTTTAAAGCCAATATCGGGTCTCCAAAGAATCCATCTAAGAAAAAGTAGCAAACCTGCAATGACAACTATAGTCGCGGCTACAAGCGGTGAAAACAAAGCCTGAAAGACAGAAATCAAAACCAATAATTTGATTAAAAAGTTTAAAAGACTATTTTTGTACAAGGACAGCCCCTCAGTATTTTTCATAAACTGCGGCATAGTACGTT
The DNA here is from genome assembly GCA_046293015.1 of Pseudobdellovibrio sp. Taxonomy (GTDB): domain Bacteria; phylum Bdellovibrionota; class Bdellovibrionia; order Bdellovibrionales; family Bdellovibrionaceae; genus Pseudobdellovibrio. The sequence continues at coordinate 32,919 of JBKBPU010000009.1, read as the reverse complement.
CAAACATGACTACAAAGGCCAGCCTAAATAGGCCCACCGATATACTCACTCCATAGTGGTAGTAAGTTTCTGTAACTAAAAGGTTCTTGGCCACAAGAATAAGTCCCAATAAGATGACAAAAAAATAGTTATCCTTGAAATTGTCATTGTGGCGATATCGAAGTAACGTTCTAACAATATATACTCCACTTGCTGCGAAAAAAACGCTTAACCCAATATGTTTAAAAATCGGACCAATGTTGGGTCCAAAATAAATGAAAACTCTTTCGAAAATCCATAGCCCCACTAGCGCCATAAGACTGGCGCCATGAATTCCGCGAACATTGACCCAGTTCTTACTTGCTGTAAGCAAAAATCCAATGAGCACAGAACCTGCAAAACCAAATAGCATTTCGTGCGCATGCCACTGCATAGGTGTAAGTCCGAGAGGCAAAGTTAGCTTTCCGGAAAATACAAGCCCCCAGATGGATGGCATCACTAGGCCCATAGATATTGTGAGCGTAAAAAAAGGACGAAAGCCAGCAAGCCAAAGCGAATGACGGTGGGATAAAAATCGTAATAGTATCATGGTCTCCTAACAAGAGTTCGCACGATGACTTTGAATATAGTCCGCAGGACTCTTTAAAATAGTTGCAATTTTATAACGCCAAATTTTTTGAAAAGGTAGGCTTACGACTTCATCCGGAACCTTTACCGTAGAAGGATCATAAAATACATCTACGATGTTTCCTGTTTTTAGGTTGCGGAAACGAATGGCTCCCGGCGAGACTAACTGAGAATCATACTTCAAAAGACCTCTTCGAACGAACTGTCCCTGTAGTCCGCCAAAGCCACTTTTCTCCCAGGCTCCAAAGATCATAGAGAAGACATTTGAAATAGGACCAGTGGCCCCTTGGGTGACTGACGTCGGAATCTCGATACTTACTTGACCACGAACGCAAATATTAGTTTCAGGAAAGAGCTCTTTTGTAGCCCGTTGTGAGATCAAAAAGGCACCCACCATTGCAGGACAGGCATGCCCGGCGAAATGGACCACATCAAGTAGTGAAATTTTAAAAGCATACTCATTTTCATCAGCCATTAAAAACTCCGCGAATGGATCGTAGACTTTAATTGTGAAACTTTCAAACTCTTTAGAACTCACTGTTTCGAAATTGTACATTTGTCCTCCAAGGTTATACCTTTCAGTCTTTTATGATTTGGCCTTTTTTCCGACAATCAGAGCATTCATCCACTTTTGTGGATTCGCAATCAAATTTTCAAATATGACCATTTTGACAACTAAGTAGAAAACCAAGTAGTGCCATAAATTGATTTGCTTGTCTTTTCTGACCTGCTCCAATATACGCAGCCCGATCTGAGTTCTTTCATAAATTGAGATGAAGGTCATATCTAGCGTAATTTCAGGTTCGATTTTGAACAGTTTTCCTCCCTTAAGAACGATGCCTCCCTCTCTGATATAGATTAAAGCGGTTTTTATGTATTTAGACTTTCATTGAAGGCTTTTTATTTGTAATATATAACCGAAGAAAGCGAGATTGCCAGACTTGTTAGGTGATTTTTCTTTGACAGGAGTGTATAGTTTGAAAAAGGTATTAAAATACGACCGAGGTTTTTTTGCTTAGTCAAAATTCATTAGGCGGTGCACTTTCAGAAATTAAGGGATTTCCTTTGTTTGCGGGGTTGTCAGACGATTTGATTTTAAACCTTTGCGCCAATTCGGAAATAAAGGTTCATCAACATAAAGAGCAAGTTTTCACATTTGGAGAACCCGCTTCTTATTTTGGAATTGTTTTATCTGGGGCTTACAAACTTTCACGTATTGCGATTTCAGGTGAAGAGTCAGTCATTCACTTTTCATCTCCTGGAGATGTGGTGGCTGCCTTAGTCATGCCGCAGACTAAACCTGTGTATCCGGTCAATGTTAAGGCCATGGGGCCATCCCGGTTACTACTTATTCACAGAGACATTTATCTTCAACATTGGTTGAAAAATTCTGATTTAATCATTCGTATTCAAGGACTATTATCGACACGCATGGCTCGCTTTCAGAATCAAAAAATCATGCAACGGGCGTCTCTTCAGTCGAAAGTGGCTGCTATGTTGTTACAGCTGGTCGCAAAGAACACGGCTAAAGATGAACTTGAAGTCCCATTGCCGCTTACGCGAAAAGAAATTGCAGATACACTTGGTGTTACGGCAGAGTCAGTCATTCGCGTCATGAGTGAATGGGTCAAAAAAGGCTATATAGTTACAACTGACCAACATATTAAAATTTTAAAGCCAGACCTTCTTATTGCGCAAGTCGACGAATGAGATTCTGATTCGAGTTTCGAAAGATGATCCACATCATATACGATAAAAATTTTTAACCTGTTGTTTGACTATATCTAGTGGCTACGGCGCAATTAGGACATGAGATATAGTGGTTTACAGATAGTCTTTCAAGAAATACCAAATGAAATTTCGCTAGCCATTCATTTCACTGGCTGTCCTTTAAAATGCAAAGGATGCCATTCAAATGACCTGTGGAATCCGGCCAGCGGTTTTGATTTAGATGCTTTAAAATTTGATCAAATTGTTAAGCAATATTCAAAATACATTTCCTGTGTTGTATTCATGGGTGGGGAATGGCAACTCGCTTCCTTAATTGAAATGATTCAAGTTGCAAAGAAGCATAATAAAAAAATCGCGCTTTACACAGGACTTCAATTCGACGAAATCCCTCAAGTACTTATTAGTAATCTAGACTATCTAAAATATGGTCCCTACATACATGAACGGGGCGGACTTAGCTCAGAAATAACAAATCAAAGACTGATAAATTTAAAAACAAATGAAGAACTCAATTCATTTTTCAAGGAGGACACAAATGATTCGCTTAACTAACGACCAAATAGAACAGAAAATACAATACATTCAAGACTACAAACTCGCCCAGAATGCTGCGGATGGGTCAAAATTGGATGCGAATGCCAATGTCACCATAAAAAATATCGCGACACTAGAAGCCGAAATTAATAAAGACATCAACATTCAAATAAATAGAAAACTAGTGTCCAATAAAGTTGAAGAACTTTTCGGTGCTGATTTAGCCAAAGAATATATTCGGCAAATTGAGGATCATGAAATCTATGTTCACGATGAAACATCTCTAAAGCCCTATTGTGTATCCGTTAGCATGTATCCGCTTTTGACAGATGGCCTTAGTAAACTTGGTGGCGAATCGCTAGCTCCTAAACATTTAGGTTCTTTTTGTGGAACATTTATTAATTTCGTATTTGCTGTTAGCTCGCAATTTGCAGGAGCCGTTGCAACTGTTGAATTTTTGACTTATTTTGACTATTTTGCTCGACGTGAATTTGGTGACGACTATTTGAAAACCAATATAAAAACAGTTAACTCGTATTTACAGCAAGTAGTCTATTCAATTAATCAACCCGCGGCTGCCCGTGGATACCAATCTGTGTTTTGGAACATCTCGGTCTATGACAAATATTACTTTGAAGCTCTTTTTGAAAATTTCATTTTTCCAGACGGTGAAAAACCAAAATGGAAAACAGTTTCGCTACTTCAGAAACATTTTTTAAACTGGTTCAATATTGAAAGAGAAAAATCAATTCTAACATTTCCTGTAGTTACCGTTGCCATGTTAACCAAAGATAAAAATGTGCGGGATCAAGATTACTTAGAACTTTGCACTAAAGAGCTCGCCAATGGAAATTCGTTTTTCATGTATCTTTCTGATAGCGCAGATAGCCTTGCGAGTTGTTGTCGGCTCAGAAATGAAGTCCCAGTTAAAGAGTTTTCGTACACGTTAGGCGCCGGTGGCGTCGCAACGGGAAGCATTAATGTCATAACTTTGAATATGAATAGGCTTATTCAAGATGGGCGTGACTTATTCACCGAAGTTTCTAAAATTCAAAACTACCAAATAGCTTACCGCAAAATTATCGAAGATTTAATGAGTTACAAAATGCTGACTGTTTATGATGCGGGCTTCATTTCCCTCGACAAGCAGTATTTAACAATTGGAATTAATGGTTTGGTTGAAGCTGCTGAATTTCTAAAAATTGAAATTTCAAATAATGAAAAATACATTCAATTTATTTCAGACAACCTTAAAGTAATATTTGATGCCAATAAGGCAAAAGCACGGGAAACAGGCTACAAGTTCAATACGGAATTCGTACCAGCTGAAAACTTAGGAGTAAAAAATGCAAAGTGGGACAAAAAAGATGGATATGAAGTTCAACGTGATTGTTATAATTCCTATTTCTACCGTGTCGAAGATGAGATGATCAACCCATTGGAGAAATTTGAAATGCACGGAGAAGAGGTGACTCGCTTTTTAGACGGCGGATCAGCGCTACATTTCAATATCGACGAAAATTTGACTCAAAACCAATATCGAAAGTTGATCGAGCTCGCAGCAGTGACAGGATGCAATTATTTTTGCACAAACGTAAAAATAACAATCTGTAATAATTGCAATCACATTGATAAAAAAACTCAGAAAAAATGCCAAAAGTGTCATTCAAAAAATATTGACTATGCCACTAGAGTTATTGGCTACCTTAAACGAATTTCCTCTTTTGGAAGCGGGCGAAGAAAAGAGCATTCCAGCCGGAAGTACCATTTGATGAAAACTCGAAGTCAAAGAGACCATGTATCCCATTTTGCATAAATATAATCTAGCTCGGCTTGGCTTAGGCAAAGCTCGCAAACGCGAAAGAAACACTTTTCTTCTTTCGCGTTGTGGTGTTTCAACATATTTTCATAGATGCCAAAATTTTTAAGAAACTCATCGTCAGAAAGGCGTTCTTTATTTTCGATCAAGAACTTCAAAATATCGTGCAGCGATCGATGTTCCTCGAGTGGAATATTTAGGGATGTCGGATTTGCCTTAAAATCGATCTGGTGTTCCTGCCAAGAAACATCCTTCTTGGTGATTTTTTTACATATCTCAGAAGGTCTATTCGTGATGTGTTCATCAAAGTATAAAGTGCAGAATGGTCCGCCTTCGTTAATTTTATTATTTTTTCCTAGAACTGGATAGATCAGTTTTTCTTCTTTGAAATGATGTTCATTTTCGACAACTTTCCAAAGCCAATCCAATATTTTCTTTTTATCGTTCAGAGATTGGGCCTGCTCTATAACTTTGCGGCATTCATCATGCTCAGAAATAATTCTATTGAAAAGAGCATTTTTTTCTAGAGACATAGTTTTTCTAAATGACTTGAGTCTATAAGTATTATTTTGCGCCCAGCGTATTCAATTATTTTTTGTTTTTCAAAATTGGCTAGAGTACGTATCACTGTTTCTTGCGTAGTATTTACGGCCTGCGCAATCATTTTACGTGTTATGGTTGTATTTTTTAGCAAAGATTTTTTTTGCAGCAAAAAGAATGCGATTCGATTTGTTACGGGCAGGCTTTCGATGGATCGACAAAGTTGTAGATAACTCATTCGATCTTTGAACTGACGGATGAAGTATTCATTTATAAAAGGATTAGAATTCATTAGTTCAAAGGCGACATCGGCTGAAAGTTGAAGTACCTCGGAATGATCGATAGACATCGCTGATACCGGGTAGGTCTGGATAGAGTTTCCTGAATTTAAAAGTGCGGCACCTAACGACTGGCCTGGCTCAACTATGTCCAGTAGGGTTTTATTTTTTGTCAGCATCAAGTAGCCTGAGAGGCTAATATACACATGTTTATTATGTTCTCCCGCTCTAAACAGGTAACATTTTCTTTCTAATTTCAATTTTGTTCCAAATTTTATAAGGGATTTCCAAATTTGAGATAGCTCTTCTGTCGGTGACTTTTTTGGAGGTTGGCTTCCTTCAGCTAAAACTATTGTGTTTAGAGTGTTCATGCTCTCGATGTTAGAGCCAAAATCATCTAGCACGTATGATCTAGATCATACGTGCTTTAGATTTATTCCTCTAACCTTAGAATTCGAAAAACTACAAAAGGAGCGTTTGATGAAAGAAAATGTAATTTATATTCCATCTTTTGAGGGTGAATTTAAAACTGGTCTTATTTTTTCGATGATCGAGGGCCTTAAAATCGGAAAGGATCTTAAGTTCATTTGCGATCAATCGCCAATAGAACTTGAAAGGCTCCTCAATGAGTCTGATTTAAAGAATGTAACTTGGACCTCGCAAACTGTCGACAATGGGCAATGGGAACTAAAAATTCATAAGGATGACCCATTGAATTCACCATCAATCGGCTGTTGTGGCATGTGCGGTGGCCATCAAAAAGAAAAAATCGGAGTCTAGACAATGCTTTCTAAATCGCAAGCAAAAGCTTTTTTTATTTTTGGTACTGCTGCATTTTCAGCCATTTTCATTGGGTTAACTATTGATACGTTTCAAAGAATTCCAAAGCAGACGAATGCCAATGAACTAACTGACTCTGCCATTCGAGGCAAGCATCTATTTGATACAAAGAACTGTATGGGATGCCACACGATCATGGGAGAGGGTGCTTACTATGCACCGGAACTTACAAAGGTTCTTGAACGTCGAGGAGAAGCATTTGTTAAGGCAATACTTAAAGATCCTGAAGCGATGTACCCAGGACAAAGAAAAATGGTCAACTATCATTTTAGTGATCAAGAGATCGATGATCTAACGGCGTTCTTGGCCTGGGTCGGAAAAATGGATTTAAATGAATTTCCACCCAAGCCAGATCTAATGGCAACAGCCCCCTCGGGGATCGCCAATAATCCACTTGAAGCCATTCAACAGCCGCAAATTTTTAGTCAAATGTGCATCGCCTGCCACGCCTTGAATGGTCGAGGAGGCAAAGTAGGTCCTGCTTTAGATGGGGTTGGCTCGAAATTTGACGTTCAGTATATTGCTAAATGGTTAAGCGACCCGGCCTCGATAAAAGCGGATTCTAAAATGCCCAAGTTACCCCTATCAGAAAAAGATATCACTGAGCTTGCGAATTATTTGTCTAGCTTGAAAGGCGAAGCGAAATGAAATATCAATCACAAAAAGTAGCTTACTGGTTTTTTGCTGTATGTATGTTGTTGTTCGGATTGCAAATTGTTTATGGATTCATTATGGCCTTTGCGCATATGGGTATGGATGGTCTTCATAATATTATTCCGTTCAACGTTGCCCGTGCGACTCATACGAACTTGCTGGTGATGTGGCTGCTCTCCGGATTTATGGGGGCCGCTTACTACATTATACCTGAAGAATCAGAACGTGAAATACTTTCTGTTAAATGGGCCTACATTCAATTAATTGCTTTTGTCGTTGTCGGAGTAACTGCGGTAATCGGCTTTCACTTTCAATGGTGGGAGGGACGAAAATTTTTAGAAATTCCGCGGCCGTTAGATTATTTAGTCGTAATCGATGTCTTGTTGTTTATTGGACTCATTGGCGGCACTATTTGGAAAGGCAAGCGCCACACTACGACAAGTCTCGTTTTATTTTTTGGTCTGCTTACTGCTGCGCTTTTATATTTACCGGGAATGATTGAAACAGACAATCAAACGCACGACTCATACTGGAGATGGTGGGTAGTGCACCTATGGGTCGAAGGAGTGTGGGAATTGATCATGGGTGCAATCTTGTCGTTCCTGTTAATAAAGCTAACTGGGGTTGATCGAGAATTGATTGAAAAATGGCTCTACGTCATCGTCGGGTTTACATTTTTAAGCGGTATTCTAGGAACAGGCCACCACTATTATTATATTGGAACACCAAGATATTGGCTCATGATTGGCGGAATATTCAGTGCACTTGAACCAATCGCATTCTTGGGAATGGCCATATACGCAATTGCTATGGCTCGAAAAGGTAGAAAAAATGTAGATAATAAGACTGCATTGTTATGGACACTTGGCACGGCCGTTGTATCATTTGTTGGTGCCGGCTTTTTAGGATTTGCACATACATTACCGCAAGTAAACATGTACACCCATGGCACACTAGTTACGGCAATGCATGGACACATGGCCTTTTGGGGTGCTTATGCTTGTTTGGTGCTTGCGATTATCACTTATACGATGCCTTATATGACAGGTCGAAAACTACAAGACACTAAGACAAATGTTTTTGCATTTTGGACTTCAAACATAGGAATGACTGCAATGACAGTGGCATTCGGTATTGCCGGAATTGCGCAGGTCTATCTGGAACGTAAAATGGGACTTGATTTCCTTTTGGTGCAAAAAGAAATTGAAGTTCACTTTTTAGGACTCGTTTTAGCCGCAACATTATTTACAGCTGGAATCATCGCCTATATCTGGAACTTTATCCGATTTGGTCTGCCTGTTGGTGAAATTGAGAAAATGTAAATATGAGTGATGCTAGCCACGAGCCGATTTATCTTTCGAGTGACAACGAAGTAGAGACCTTTGAATATTGTTTCAAACTTCAATTGCCTCTACTTTTAAAAGGGCCAACCGGGTGCGGAAAATCGCAGTTGGTTGAATACATGGCAAAGAAAATGAATCGGCCATTGATCAAAGTCTCTTGCAACGAAGATACAAATGCAGCCGACTTAATTGGGCGATTTTTAATTCAGAATGGAGAAACGGTTTGGCAAGATGGCCCGGTTAGTCGAGCCATGAAAACGAATGCTCTACTTTATTTGGATGAATTTGCAGAGGCCCGTGAAGACGTTGTCGTGGCCCTGCACCCTTTAACAGATCATCGCCGTGAAATTTACATTGATAAAATAAATTCTACGCTGCGTGCAAATTCAGATTTTATGCTGATCGCAAGTTATAATCCCGGTTATCAAAAGGGATTAAAAGAAATTAAGCCCTCAACGAAACAACGTTTCGTTGTGGTCGCCATGAATTATCTATCAATGGAAAGAGAAAAAGAACTTCTCATTAGGTTGACTGGAATTGACACGAAATATGCGGGACTCCTTTCGCAACTAGCACGCAAAATTCGGTCTAAAGAAGATCTGATGTTGAAAGAAACTATTTCAACCCGATTACTGGTTAATGCGGCTCTAATGATTCGAGAGGGAATGAACCCTCGAAAGGCCTGCCAAGTTTCTATCTCTGAAGTTCTTAGTGATGATCGCCAAATCGTTGAATCACTGAATGATTTTATCAATTTGCACATCTAATTATGGAAAATCTATTTTCTCGTTTTTGGAAAACACAATTTGAAAAAAATAAAAACAAGATCGGATACCAATCATTAGAAGATTTAGAGACAAAACTAAAACTTTTTACAAAAATGGTCTCTCCATTTGAAATGAATGGCGACATTGGTGGAAGTCTATGGGCGGTTGGATTCGTCGATTCAGACCTATTACTTCCAAAAGACATTTATTGGACACCTAACCAGAAATTAAATACCGATTTACTATTGCTTCTGATCTTGAAATCGGTAGCTATTAAAGAACTTGAGCTCAAGTACAAATTTGATGATCGAGAGCGGATTGCTCCTCGCTTATATATCTTATCAAAAATGCCGATCATCAACTCCTGGCTTGATCAGCAATTTCCGCAATTTTTCGAGTTCGAAAAACAAAGCTATCTACAACTTGAAGCCTACCTACCCAGGAAGCGTGACATAATTTTGGAATACTGGAAGCAACAAATTTCTAGTCGATCAATGGATTGGGATCTAAAATCAGAAAACAAATTGAAAGTTCTGATGGGTCAGCAAAAACGAAACGATAGTGCCCCATTTTTTTTGCACGCCTGCGTCCCATTGCCGTATCGTGAATTCAATATAGCGGCATCGGGCTCGAACGCTAGCTCGGGCCGAACTAGCGCAGATCAGAAGACACAAAAGAAACGTCGTCAAAAAGAATTTGTAGAAGAGTCCGATTTAAGTAAACAGGGCCCAGCAAATCCTGTTCTGCATAGTTTTGAAAAAATGGAAACAGCTGATGACTATGATGGAGGCCGCCGTGTGGAGTCCGGAGACGACGAGCTTGATGAGCACAGCAACGCACTGGACGAACTTGAACTAAATCGGCATACTAGCGTCGGTGAAGCGTCCTCGCTCTATCAACAAGATAGTCCTCAATTCAAATCACAAAGTGCAAATTTAGAACAGAACCTTCCCACTCTAGCTCACCAATACTCTGAATGGAATTTTAGAGAAAATCGCTATTTAAGATCATTTTGCACCGTATTTCCAATTTTACCAATTGCGCAGCCAGAAAGTGAAAACTTCAAAAATGATGTATTAAATAAACATAAAGTGTTGATAGCTGAATGGAAAGCTAAAATTAATTCGATTGTAAATACACCGAGATGGAAAAATAGATTGATCGAAGGTTCTGAGATTGATTTGGACAGTATGATTAGATTAAAGCCAGAGCTTAAGTTGTTTTCTGGAAGACCACGTATTTATTCTGAAAAACGAAAAGTTGAAAATGATATTTCGTTGTTAATACTGGCTGATGTATCCTATTCGACCGACACGTGGATCAATGGCGAAAAAGTAATCGATATTATTAAAAATTCAATCGCCGTTGCAAGCTTTGTGTTTGAAAATGTTCTTGATAAGGTCAGTGTCGCTATTGCTAGTAGCCAAACAAGGAAACATATAGAATATAAAGAACTAAAGAAATTCAATGAACCTTGGATTCATTTTTTTCAACGATCATATGAAATCATGCCTCATCAATACACTCGACTTGGACCTGCCATTCGCCACGCGAATAAATTACTGTCATTAGAAAATTCGACAAAGCCCGTACTTGTTTTAATTACTGATGGAAAGCCAACCGATTTGGACCCCTACGAAGGCTCCTATGGGCAACAGGATGTGCGTAAAGCCCTCGAAGAGGCAAAAAATAAGGGTATAAACGTACTGACTCTAACTATTTCAGATTTTGACCCCGCTTCTTTAAAACGAACATTCGAACGGCCATGCTCAATTAAAAATCCGGACGACTTTTGTCGTGAAACCTTTCAGTTTATTTGGAAAATGTGCTTTAAAAGTAGATAGGGAGGCTTTCTGCAAATGCATATGCATATGATTTATATCATATCGACACCCTAAGGATTCTATGTTAAGTTAGTCCATAGAGACATAAATACAGGAGTTCTTATGAAGCATTACTTTTTGATCATCGCAATTTTACCACTCTTTTGTTTTGGCAGTTTGTCCTTTGCCGATAGTGTAAAAGACGAAATAGCAACTTTAACTGCACCGCCATTTGTACCACCGCCGATTACCAGAAAAACGTCGGCTAAGTTGATTGTTAATCTTGAAGTCGTTGAAAAGAAAATGAAGATTGCCGATGGAGTTGATTATACATTTTGGACTTTCGGCGGAACGGTTCCTGGTAGCTTTATCCGCGTCCGTGAAGGTGATTCTGTTGAATTTCACTTAAAAAATCATCCGTCATCAAAGATGCCACATAATATCGATCTTCATGCTGTTACTGGTCAAGGTGGTGGAGCAGCAGCTTCATTTACACTTCCAGGGCATGAAAGTGTTTTCTCGTTCAAAGCCATAAACAAGGGGCTTTACGTGTATCACTGCGCGACGGCTCCGGTTGGAATGCATATTGCGAATGGGATGTATGGCTTAATTCTAGTTGAGCCAAAAGAAGGTCTGCCAAAAGTTGATCGCGAGTATTACGTCATGCAAGGCGACTTTTATACAAAAGGTAAATTTGGCAAGCAAGGGTATCAGCCTTTTGATATGGAAAAGGCGATTGACGAAAAACCCACATACGTAGTTTTCAATGGCTCCGCAACATCTATGACAGGTGACAATGCATTAAAAGCAAATGTGGGTGAAACCGTTCGATTATTTGTTGGTAACGGTGGGCCAAATTTGGTTTCTTCTTTCCACGTAATTGGCGAAATTTTTGACAAGGTTTATAAAGAAGGAGCTTCTGAATTCAACACAAATATTCAGACAACTCTAATTCCTGCAGGTGGATCAGCAATCGTCGAATATAAAGTCGATGTGTCTAGTAATCTTGTTCTTGTGGATCATTCCATTTTCCGTGCTTTTAACAAAGGGGCACTGGGAATTATGAAAGTTGAAGGCGCGGAAAATAAAGAAATCTTTTCTGGTAAAATCGCTGATAATGTCTATTTACCAGAGGGCGGTGCAATTCAAAAAGTAACGGATAAAGAATTAGTTAGTGCGGCAGCCACAGTTGAAGACCAGATTAAGTTTGGAAAGAATATTTACCTACAAAACTGTGCGGCTTGCCACCAAGCCAATGGCAAAGGAATTCCTGGCGCATTCCCGCCACTAGCCGGAGCAGACTATTTTAATGCCGACTGGAAACGCGCCATTGACGTTGTTAAAAACGGAAAGACAGGGGCGATCACAGTCAATGGAGTTCTTTACAATGGAGTTATGCCTTCACTTGGACTGAGCGAAGAAGACATAGCCAATGTCCTGACTTATATTTCTCATTCATGGGGAAATAAAAAGCGTGTATTTAAGAAATCTGATGTTTCTGCTGTTCCAGTAAGAAAAGAAAAACCTGCGGAGCACTAAATGAACCTTCAATTCGGCGGCCTTTTAATACTGTTATTTTCTACGAATCTGGTATGGGCTACCGAATTAGTCAATGTTCCTAAAGGAAAAATCGAGGCTATCTGGTTGTCTCCAGTTTCAAAAAAAGCAAAATCGAAATCAAACCAAGTCGTAATTTCTGTTGATTCCTTTAAAGCGCAAGCCTTTCCGGTTACAGTCGCACAATTTAAAGAGTTTCTAATTGCGCATCCTGAATGGTCTAAAAATAATGTGAACTTATTATTCAAAGATGAATACTATTTGCGTGATTTAGATACTGCGCCAGAGAAAGCACCTGTAACATTTGTGACTTGGTTTGCGGCTAAGGCTTACTGTGATGCTTTCGGACTTCGGTTGCCAACAATTAACGAATGGGAGTATGCAGCCGCCGCGTCCGAATCAAAGAAAAATGCGAATCGGGAAGAAAAATTTTTACGCCGTATTTTAAATTGGTATGGTGAACCCCAAGGCGAAAGTCTCAAAGACGTCGGAAGCATTTATAAAAATGTTTACGGCATTTGGGATATGCATGGATTAATTTGGGAATGGGTTGATGATTTCAACTCAAGCTTTGTAACCGGTGAAAGTCGTGAAGATAGTTCTTTTAATAAAGATATGTTTTGCGGTGCTGGAGCACTTTCGTCAACTGATAAGGAAAATTACGCCGCATTTATGAGGTTCGCCTTTAGATCTGGCCTAAAGGGAAAAAGTTCCGTTTGGAATTTGGGGTTTAGATGCGTCAAATAGGGAGAAAAGTAGGCATGAAACATTTTATAAAAAAATTAATATTAATGACAATATTGCTAGCAGCACAAAATGTTTTCGCGCAATCATTATACGACCTTAAAACAAACTGGCGAGACATTGAAAACAAAAAAACCGACGTATCTGTAGCAACAGGTTCCTATGTTCTGATTGCTATGGTTTACACAGGTTGTGCGCACGCCTGCCCGATGACGATTTCAAAGATTAAAAAAATCGAAGAAGAGTTCTCAAAGGCTAAGTTCACAGAACTAAAAATCGTACTGGCTTCGTTTGACGTAAAAAATGATCGTCCTGAAAAATTGAAGAAGTACCAAACCGAGAGAAAATTGAACCCAGATCAATGGAAGTTTTTAGCGGCAGAGACTGACGACGACGCTAGAAAGTTAGCTGTAACATTAGGTATCAGCTATAAGGATATCGGCGATGGTGATTTTTCACACAGTAATGCAATCACTCTTTTAGACCCAAGTGGCAATGTTTTAGCATCAATAAATAGCCTCAATGCTGATACTGCACCACTGTTGACCGCCCTTCAGGAATCTTTGAAAAAAGATAAAAAGAAGTAGATCATGAACGCCCCAAAAGACGAAGACCGACTTGAACCTTATATTTTACTTTTTTCTACTGGATGCCTAGCAGGGGTTATTGGTCTTGTTTTTTGGATTTTCTTTCAGTTTGGCTTTATTCAATTCTATCCCCGGGCTCTTCATGGAAATTTGATGTTTTTTGGGTTTTTATGGTCGTTTGTTGCGGGTTTTTTGATGACCGCTATTCCGAAAATGACTTCAACGCTACCGGCCCAAGTCAGCGAAATCTCTATTGGTGTCGGTCTTGTTTTTTTTCAAGTTGTGCTAAATGTTAGAAATTTAACTGATGCACCTGTTGCCATTTTTTTGGTGCAAAATGTTTTTTTACTTTTCTTCATCCTGCGTAGATTTTTGGTGAACAGAAAGGTACCTTTTTTTGGCTTTGTTTTTATACCGATGGCTTTTGCTCAATCCATTTTAGGCGTAGCCTTATTCTATTTCTACAACGACCGAAATTTATTTCTACAATTTGCAGGTGAAGCTTTTATTTTGAATCTTATTTTAGGTCTAGGTAGTCGGCTGATACCTGTGATCTCTCGATTGCCAAATGCTTTGCTACCCAACGAACGTTCAAACTCTGATGGTTTGTTACGCCCACTTATAACTTTATTATTTATTAACATTGGCTACTGGTGTGATATTTTTGATTTCAAGACCGTCGGAGCTGCGCTTAGAATTATTGGAACGCTTTTCGCTGCTATATACTTACTAAAACTATTCGTTAAACCAGTGACTTGGTCTTTTGTGGGGATTGGACTAAAAATAGCAGTGATTTTATTAACACTGGGTCAGATTTTAAGCTTACCCCTTCTTAACAACATACTAGCCGGGCAACATTTTATATATATTGGCGGCTTTTCAATGATCACGTTACTTGTGGCAACACGGGTTATGCTGGCCCACGGCGGTCAAAGTTTGAATTACGAAATTTCTTCAAAGCGTTTAATCTTGGTTATTCTACTGTTCTTTCTTTCTGCCCTAATGCGATTCAGTATTGGGAATGATATCTCAAACTACATTGTTAGTTGCTCAGCGCTATTATTTATTATCGCTCTTGCGATTTGGTTCTTTCAGTTTTTTAAAATATTAAATTCAAAGTTAATTAAAAACAGTTCAACCTAAACACTGTGTTTATCAAAGCACAGAAAGGAACTACAAAATGAAACGAAGAGATTTTTTTAAAAACATGATAGGCGCCACTGGAATGCTAATTGCTTCGCCAGCAATTCTTTCTACTCTCAGCGCGAGTCAAGCGTTTGCAGAACGTCGTGCATCCGGCCCTGTTTCAGATTTAGTTGATGTCAAAGATTCCACCGCAAAAGCTGTTGGCTACGTAGAAGACTTTACTAAATCCAAAGTTGCAAAAGGCAACAAATGCAGCACATGTTCACTTTACGTAAAAGGGGCTGATAAAAATGGTAAAGAAGCTGGCACCTGCGCAATTTTTCCTAAAAAATTCGTTTATGGTAATGCCTACTGTAATTCATGGGCTAAAAAAGCTTAACCATGAGTATGGCGGACGTGCCTCGAAAAAATGAATTGATCGAAGTTACTGGGGTGCTGTTTTCCTATATGGATATCTTTTCGGTCATCAATGATTTTTACGGCCGAATTCAGACTGATCCCATATTGCAAGCGCCATTCAAATCCGTCGAGGATTGGCCTGAACACATCAAAAATATTACGCACTTCTGGTGGGTCAAATTTGGAGGACGTGCGTACATGTTTAACCAGTATGATCCCGTTCCTAAACATTTTTTCGCAGGTTTCAATCGCGATCTGTTAAGTCGTTGGCTTTTCATTTTTCACCAAACCCTAAACACCCATTTGACTCAAGAACAAGTAGCCCTATGGACTTTGATTTCAACAAGAATGGGTGAAGGGCTTGTCATAAAAAATGATCACTATAAATTGATGTACGAGTCAAAAAATGGCGGTGGTTAAAAGCAAGACCCTAAGAATATTTCTTTTTTCATTTGGAGTCTTCTTTGTTTTGTTAGGGTGCGTGGGAGCCTTTCTACCACTACTTCCGACTACTCCGTTTATTTTGTGTGCAGCTTGGTGTTTCTTGAAAAGCTCAGAAAAGGCACATCGCTGGATTTATAGTCACTCGATTTTCAGTAGCCCATTGAGGAATTGGGAAGAAAATCGAGCTATTTCAGTTCCTACTAAGGTCGTTTCAGTACTTATGATTTCTTTTTCTGGTCTTTATACGTATTGGAATATTGACACTGAGTGGGTGAAATTTTGCCTCCTCTTGGTTCTATTGCTCGTCTCAACCTTTATCATTTCAAGACAAAGTGAAAAAAAATAGAATTATTTTCGGAAGCGTATGATCCAAATCATAGGTCATGTGGGCGACGTCCTCTATTCTATTTGCATGAAGTCATGTTCACCTGAAGACATATCCTTAAAGTCGTACTTTTTAGGGCCACAATCTGAAGGCTCGGATTTTTTAAGAACCACCCTCGTGAATCTTCTAGATGAGTATATTAACTGGCGAAGATCTCTATTTCCGGAAGATGGCACAGCAATTTCAGAAACCGATCGAAAGAATTCAAAATATTTAAGTAATCAAAATGACCTAAGTGCTCTTGTGAACAAATTATCAAATGAATTTAAAAAAGAAATTCCACACTTTTCCCCGCGCTACATGGGCCATATGTTTTCTGAAACATCGCTACCTGGATTGTTGGGCCATATTGCCGCTCTTCTTCATAACCCCAACAATATTTCCAAAGAATCCTCATCCGTTGGATTAAAAATCGAATCCGACGCAATTAAAGCACTCTGCGAAATGTTTCATTGGAAAAATGGAATGGGTCATTTAACTTCGGGTGGAACTCTGGCGAATATTGAGGCGCTACTAAGGATGCGGTCTCGGCTATCTCAAGACAAGTGGGTTACGGCAAAGCTACTAACATCATCTGCGGCTCACTACTCTTGGAAAAAAGGCCTAAAAATGTTAGGCTTTCCTGAGTCTGCTTTGTTAGAAGTTTCATTGGATCAATATGGTCGAATATCAATATCACATCTGAAAATAATACTGAAAGATATCGAAGATCCCATTTTAGGATTAGTCACTCTGTTTGGCTCGACTGAGCGAGGTTCAATTGACGATATTGCAGGAGTAAATGCGGTTCTTGCTGAACGAAAAATAAAAATTTGGCACCATGTAGATGCCGCTTATGGTGGCTTTTATGCATGTGTGAAGAATAGTTCAAATTCATATTTAACAAAACAAACTCTGGCTCTGCGAAAAATTGATAGTCTCACATTAGATCCGCACAAGTTAGGTTATGTTCCCTATGCCTGCGGGACTTTTATCTGTCGTGATTCAAAAAAATATTTCTACAACGACATCGAAGCTCCATATATACAATTTAAATCAGCTAAAGAAGTTGGATTTCAATCCATTGAAGGTTCAAGACCAGCAACTGGAGCTGCGGCAACATGGTTAACCGCACAATCTCTAGGTTTCAATTCCAAAGGATTGGGACGAATTCTTACTATGCACTTAGATGCTAAAAAGAGTTTTCAACGGCTTTTACAGAAGAAGGTAAAAGGTCTTCTTTTTACAAAAGGTTTAGATTTAAATATTCTTTGCTGGACAGTAATTCCTGAGTCAAGAAGGTTGTCAAAATCAAACGCCTGGGTGAATCAGATTTTTCATTCTTTGCCACTTCTAGACAAAAAATACTTTGTATCAAAAACATCATTGGCTTTAAAAAAGCACCCTTGGCTTAGAAAACAGCTAGAAAAAGAAGGCTTCATTTTTGATTCCGACACATGTCATTTAATACGAATGACATTAATGAACCCTTTCCTTATGACAAAAGAAACACAAGCAAAATTTACAGATGATTTTGCCGATGTTTTGCACGCAATTTCAAAATCTGAACGCCCGAAGGGAAAATCTAAATGACTGATCTGACCCCAATATTCAAATTTGTGCTCGCTTTAGCGTTGTCGAATTTTTTTTAAGTTGAGGTAGGTAAAAGTGAAAAAATCGAAACCGATCGTGTACTCGTGTTCTGGTTGTTCAACGGCTGCACAACTGGCAAACTACGTCGCCGTGCAGCTAGACCGCAAAGAAATCGCTGAGATGTCCTGTATAGCGGGTGTTGGTGGTGACGTAAAAACATTGGTGCAGAAAGCAAAGTTCGCAGAAAGTATTATAGTTTTAGATGGCTGCCCCCTTAAATGTGCACAACAGTGTCTGGCGAAACATGGTTTAAAACCAAATCTCCATTTGGTGCTAACCGAAATGGGTGTTAAGAAATTACACCATGAAGACTACGACAAAAAACAGGCTGAAGAAATTTTGGACCAAACTATTTCATTGATTGAGGATCAAAAAATTACGTCTAACGGAAAATAGTTTTTTAACAAAAATTTTAGATTTTCTTTGTATCCAAATATATTTTAAATCAATCTGCCACATTTGGTTACGACCAGTTACAGCTGAATTATTGCACCGTCTTTTAACTTAAAATGCAAGAAGTCGATCATCATTTCAACTTCACCATTTTACTTGTGCCGGTATACTTTTGATATTCAGCTTCCTTTTTTTCGGTAACAGAGCGAATCTTTTTCACGATATCGGCAACTCGCCAGAGAGCTGCTTTCAGCTTTTCAACGGTTTGTTCATCATTAAGTAGGGGAGCTTTAAGGCAGCCTATAGCAATTGCCAACGGATTGTTTATTTCGTGATTGTAAGTGGTAATAATAGCATCAAGAGCGGCCATTTCTTTGAGTCGAGACATCTCACGAGATACCGCAGCCAGCCGCAAGTGTGTTGAAATACGAGAGCCTGCGACATCGAATGTCACAGGCTTTGTAATATAGTCGTTCGCTCTACTTTGAAGACGTCCGATGCATCGCCCTTTGATGTGACCATGATAACAGGTAACTCAATAGGATTAAATTTTTCGCGAATTTTCATGAGCACCTCCGTCCCAAAAGTGCCAGGCATCATGATATCCATCAGGATAAGATCGATTTTTTCGGAAGCAAGGATTTCTAGGCACTGCTCTCCGTTCTTTGCCTCTATGGTTTCAAATCCGCCCTTATTGGCAAGAGCTTTCACTAAGATACTGCGATCAAATTCACTGTCATCAACAATAAGAATTGTGTTGCTTCTCATACTGCCTTTCTTTCATTTAAAAAATCCTTTAGATCTCGCTCAAGCCGACCTAACTCGAACTTTAAATCGAGGAATAATTTTTCCATTCCCTTAAAATTAGTTGGCCCACCGTTTTAGGAATAGATGAACACTTCTTCTCTCGAAGAAACGGCTATACTGAATTTACAACACTGTTCTGTGATTTAAAAAAGCGAAGGCTTTTTGAAATGTGTTTAGGTAAAGATAAAAAATCAATCGTTGAACAAGTAAAGCATATTCCAGGGCGAGAAAATGTAAAAGTTGTTGTTATCGACATGTAGAACCCAAACTCGTCGCAGATAAATTTCATGTACTTAGAATTTTTAGTAATATTTTAAATCGTCATCGCATTGATATAACTGGCGATAAAAGAAAAAACCCCGTGAGAACCTCACAAATGCAGTGACTGAAGGCTACAACAGGATCGCAAGTCTTGTAAAAAACAGAGCTTTTGGTTATAAGAATGAAAAAAACTATCGCTTGAGATTTCTAAATGCTTGTGTTTTTTGATGTTTTTGGCGTTACCCACCATGAAAAGAGAAGAACCGAAGAACCAGAGTAAATGGCGGAGAGGGAGAATTCCCTTTCGGCCATCACTAAGTTCTCAAAAACATTGGCTAATTTCAACTCGTATTTTCAGGTTGTAGCAATCTGTAGCAAGATTTTATTTGCTACCTCATGCCACAACCCATTTTTTAAAAGCGTCCCCGATAAATGCCTGATGAGCTTAAGATGCTGAAAGAAGTTTAATATCGTAATTAAACCCTTCTTCTTTTAAGGAGTCTCGAAGTGCCAGCTGGATAAGACCTATTTCAGGCAACCCAAGCTTTTTTGCAATTTTAGCCGCTCTAGACGGTGAAGGAATTCTGCGACCCTTTTCAAGGTCGTTTAAATTCTGCACTGATAGACCAAGCTTCTTTGCAAAAGCCGTTTGGCTTAGCTCTTCTGAATCTCTGAAAGACTTCAGCATTCCTGCGAAGGTTAAAACTCCGTATTTCTTTTCAAGCTTTTCAAAGTAAGATTTAGTACTCATGTTTATGCACCTCTAAAAGTTCAATATGAATGCTGTCTTCAATAATATGATAAATCAGCCTGTAGGCTTTATTCATACGCACTGATCTTTGGCCTTTACGCTGACCCTTTAGGGGCTCATCGTGAAAGCCAGGAGATTTCATAACTTCCCAGATCCCATTTGTTTCAACCAGAAAGATCCAAAATAATACTTTTTTCTGTATAAAATCTGGAATCTTATCCAACTGCTTTTCAAAATTACGACTGCGAGTTATTCGCGTGCGAACATCCATATCAAAAACATATTACTTCAAATTGAAGTAATATTCAAGAGGTATTTAACAAAGTCCTAACTTTATACTAGCTTTAAAAGCTTTCCAGAGCCAACTTGAGGTACGCTGTACCCCAGCTTGTCCGTTCCTCCGGCTAGCTCAATACCAGCTTTTCTCAGGTAGACGTTGGTGGTTTCAATATCTGCATGCCCTACTATCGCCATCACCCTGGCTAGGGATTCGCCCCGAGACAGAAGATTTGTGATAAATGTCGCACGAAGATCATGAAACCGAATTTTTGTTATTCCAAGAGCCTTGCACACTTGACCTAATACATGGGCTGCATCGCCGCGTTCCCATTCATTAAGTCTTGGCAGTACAAATTCATTTGTGGCTCTTAGCCGCTGCTCTTTCAAAAAATTGATCAAATCCTCACTGATCGGAACAACTCTATTTTTTTGATTCTTTGTTGGAGTAAATCCATTTTTACTATTCCAACTCCGAATCACATGAATGGACTTAGTTTCAAAATCAACCTCGGTCCATTTTAGTGCGTAGAGTTCACCTGATCTCATCCCGGTAAATAAGGCAACAAGCCATACCGGATAAAAATGATGATTCGCTGAATGAGCAAACTGTAATAGCTTTTCCACTTCAGAATTTGTTAATACTTTTTGATCTGTCTCGGGAACCTTAATTTGTAAGCCCAGGGCATTATTTTTATCAAGCTTCCCGTGATCAACAGCCATCTGCAATGTTCGTTTAACTAACTTAAGAACATACTTTCTTGTATGAGGAGTTACCTTTTCACCGACAACTTTTTCATGAATAAGTTCGTGAATGTCGAGCTTTGAAATACTTCTTAGCTCTTTTTCATCAAAATGTTTATTGATCCACTTTGTGCAAACCTTTTCAAAAGAATAAACCGTTGAAGGACGACAAGATACCTTTAGCAGTGAAATACATTCTAAATACCATTCCGACCATCTCAAATGAACTTCAGCATTTTTGTGAAGTGCTAGCTCTCGTTCAAATTCAAATTCCAAGTCTTTTGCTTTTGTAATGGACTCAACTCCGCGCTTACGCATTTGAATACGCTTACCTCGTGAGTTAAATCCATTAACGTAGACTTCAAATAATTTTTTTCCTTTAGATGTGTAACTTTTTATTGCCATATTTATGCTCCAGTTTTTTGAACTAAAGCGGCACAATCTGATTTCTTAAAACGCAGTCGGTTTTTTAATTTGTAACAAGGCAGAAGCCCTCTACAAACCATAATCCGAACAGCATTTTCAGAAATGGAAAGAAACTTTGCTACGTCTTTTGTTGACAACCATGCTTCCGAATTTTCAAAGAACATATTCTGCTTTTCAGCAAAACCTATTACATTTAGTTTCATATATTTACCTCGAAAAATCAAGAACTGTCGCGCCTTTCAAGAGAAGTAATTTTACGAATCAACTGTCACTAATTCGCCATTATCTCCACTGTGATTTGTTTCTAATTTTTTAGCGCGCAGCTTTCTTGGTTTTTTAATTTTGGGTTCAACTGCTTTTGCGGCCACTTTAATTCCAGTTTTGATTTCAAGAGCCTTTAGCTCTGTATGTAGAGCTAAAATTCGCTCTTGATCATTATCTTCGATAGCCTTTTTTAATAGCGGTGTGAGCCAGTTTAAATGTTTTACCAAATCATATTTATGAGTTCTGATAAGTCTAATTTCTTTTGCTTTAAGTTGATCACCGTGATTTCGGATTAGAAAGTTCACGAGATCAGACTTGCTGACTTCTAAAAACCCGCTGGTTTCAGATTTAATTTGATTCAACCAGTTATTTAGTTTTTCGGCTTCATCTTTACCCAAAGTGACACGCTCGATGGTTGATTTATTTTTATCTGTCGTAAAGTCGGTCACACTTTCAGAGTTTGGTTGCTCAGATTTTTTAAGAATTAACGACTCCATGTTGTATCCCTTTCGATTCGGTAGAGGTAATGACCCTCTTCCCATTCAGTGCCGCCGTTTTTAATCACCGGAGGAATCCAGATTTTTTTAACTTCCGGTTTCAATAGCTTTGGTGGTGGTTGATTGTTTTCAGAATTATTTTTTTCTTTCATATGTGTGCAACTTGATAAAAATAAAGCTAGGCCACAGTAAATTAAATACCGCATAGAAAATCCTTTCTGTGTTTTGTTTTTGATCATCTGTTGTTTGAATAGAAATGATCGAATAGTTTTGGTTACGAGATGAAGTCAGTTGTGTTGAATGTGGTTTTGAGTGGGATAGGGGTAGTCAGTCGGGACATGGTCCCCGCAAATCCAAGTTTCTAACGTCTTGGTTTTCCTAGAGTTTTGATCGGATTCAAATGGACTAAAACGCCTCGGCGTCCCTTATTAGTCCCCAGCAAGTCCCCTGGTATGTCCCCCAGATGTCCCTGCATATTCTCACGCAGTGATTTAACCTTTTCTGACCGCTCATTGGTAACAATCGCATCCCAGCCGTTTTTTACATAATCATCTAAATCCACAAATAGGTGATAGTTGGTGGACTCTTCATTGATGCAAGACCTAGCTCTGAGAATTACATCTTTTGTTTCTTGATTTTTGACCAGCCAATACACGCGGTAAATGTTTCTTGCGTGTTTGTAGTAATCTAAAGTCTTTTCATAAAGTGCCGGACGCTTACAACTAAGCTCCACTTCAAAAGCTAAAACCAAATTCTTATTTTCAGATCTGATCCGGGTGTATCCGTCTGGCCTATGATCTTTTGAGCCTGGCACCCAATCGGGGTAATCAGCCTGATCATTGCGCCTCATTTCCTGTTCCGACCAAAATTCAACCTGCGGAAGATTATACGAACACCATTCACCTAAATGAAAAGCCTGTACCAGTCTATCATGATAGTGATTCTCTGACAAATATCCCTCTTCAATGAGTGGCTTCATCCGCGAACGCAGCACCAAAAATCCTTTGCTCGTGAGTTGCCAAACATTGAACCGATCCACGACATCAAACTGACTTGAAATGTAATCACTGCGCTCAAGCTTTTCTAAAATTTTATAAGTGGCATAGGGCGAGTGAATTTTATTGATGGCTTCATGAATTGATTCAGTGGATGAGAGTTTCCATTTCCAAATGTATTGCAGAATTTCAATATCCCGTGGATTTAACCCCACGGGACGACCTTTCAGTCGCTTATTCTTTTGATCATTTGTAGAATGCTTTTTTAAATTCATAAAAATCCTCTATTCAAACATATATGTTTGCACCTCGGTGAGTTTTGGTCCGTATTTAAAAATCGCGCGACCCTTTGCCTCGATGTCCAAATCAAAAGCGCGCTTCGTGCCAAGAGCAGCAATACTTGAAACCTGATTCACCATCGGGAAACAAAGAACTGCTGGCATGTTGGCTTTTACACTTTGATCAAAACTTTGTGAGTCCGGCTTTTGCGTTCCAGCAATTAAATGCATGGCAGCTGATCTTCCTTGTCGAGCAATTCTGTTAATCGATCTTCTTGCGGCCTCTTTTGTTTCCTTTGAAATGTCATCTTTGCCTTTAAGATAGACTTCAGCGATTTCGTCGATCACGATGTACATACGATTTAGTTTTAATGATCTCGTCGTTTCGCTTGAATCAGCCGCTGCAACTTTTTCTTTTGCATATCTTTTCAAGTACTCGTCGAAATCTTTAGCGCCAGTCTTTTTGATTTCCTCTAATCGGGCTGACAGAATGCCGTCTAAGGTTGCCAAATACTCAATGCAATCCTTAGCACCATCGTATCCTTTAAATGACTTTAATTTTCCAACCTTTTGTGAAATCGAC
Source organism: Pseudobdellovibrio sp. (assembly GCA_046293015.1). Taxonomy (GTDB): domain Bacteria; phylum Bdellovibrionota; class Bdellovibrionia; order Bdellovibrionales; family Bdellovibrionaceae; genus Pseudobdellovibrio. The sequence goes on along the minus strand of JBKBPU010000009.1, from coordinate 8,815 downwards.
GGAAGCTCTGCACCTTCCTTAAAATCTAAGAAATGTACTTCAGCGTCCGAATCATTGCTACAGAGAGTGGCCGTTACAAATTTTAAAAAATTCGATTTACCACCGCCGGTTTGCCCAGCGACTAACATATGACCCACTTCTTTAATATTGAAGCGCACATCAGTGTCATAGGACTTTCCTACTGGAATTTCGCCTGGATCAAGCACCATGGCATCATCTGGCAAAACTTTTCGTGGAAGATCTCTAATCGAGTAAATGATATTAAGTCTTGATTTATCATTGTCTTCCGTGAACATTTTCACGATGTTGGCGTTAAAATGCGCTTCGAGCTCATTTTTTTTCTGCTCAAACTTAAAGAGTGGAATTCCTGGGACGTAGAGCTTCATCTGCCGAACATAGTCATCAATCGCAACATCGTTAATGAAAGATGGATAAATTCCGCCGGACTTTAAATCACAGTAATCAAAACATTTCTTGAGTCGTTCGAGAAGTTGAGTTTTAGCTACCGCTTTTTCGATGCCAAAAAATAAAACACCGCTTGTTGCAAGAAACAAAACTAGAAACGCTTTTTTTCCATTCGGTTCAAAATACCAGTTTGAACCAAAGAAATTTGCAACCGTGATATCTAAGTCTAGCATAAAATAGTAAGCTGATAAAATTCCGACGCTGCAATATCTCCAGACTGGAAATCGATCGTAATAGATGCCAAGAACGATTTCTTTTGCAACTTCCGATAAAAATTTAAAAGCCTTTATAACCTGGTCATTAAAAGCATTTTCTGTAGGGGTTAATTTATTTTCATTTTTCATAATTTTCCTTATCTTTCTCTTCATCGATGATGAAGTAAAATTCGGTGCCTGATTTCACCTGAATGATGTTGGGAGATTTTTTCATTTCTTCTAAGTAGGCTTCGCTCTGATCAAGTGCTGCCTTTGATGCTCCGGCAAGGGCTGCGTCCCTGGTCGTTGGTTTTTGGGTTGAAAAGTAAGATCCGCTCGTATTTTCTCTAAGCCCATCAGCCATACCACCTAAGAAACCAAGACCCATGGCCATCATCATTTTTTTAGACCTTGTACCAACAATTGAGCCTTTGATGCCTTGAATTTTGTCATCACTTTCAAAAGCCTGTGCCCTGACTTTATAGGTTTCACCAGTAGGAAAGACTATTTTTTGAAATTCTATAAAAAGTCGATCCTCTCCGGATTTACCAACACCGATCAGCGTTGAATTTTCCGGGATCAGTGGCTCGTTATCCACAAGTACTGGTTTCAGGATTTTAGCTTTAACTAGGCCATCGGTGCCGCCGCTGACAAGAACGGCTTTGCCTTCAGTTCCGACTGGAAAATTCAAAAGCGATCTGAGGCTTGTGACATTGATAAGATCCTTTGGCGGAGAATACCTGCCACCAGATTTTTGGTTAAGCAGCTTGTCTTTTCCAATAAGTCCGGGGCTCGCAAGTGGCACCTCATACCTAAAATCAGGTGAGCCTACAGGTTTTGAATCAATACCGACCACTTTTCGTTTTGAAAGAATCACGAATAAGTAAATTGAAATAATGGCCGAAATTACTACGAAACTTAAAAGCTTCAAGTACCTGGTATCAAGGTTAGTGTCCTTAAAGTATTTGCTCATTCCGATGGTTTGAAATCCTTCGTCGGGTTTAACTTCTACTTTTTGTTCAGATTCTGACATTTAAAACCTCACTTCATATTGCGAATCCTTGGGATCTTTCACGATTAAGAGATCATCGCCGCCCTCCATGACTGATTTTAGGTTAAATAGGCATCGCCTCTCTTCGAGGTAAATCACCACGTTTGAATTTGCGCCGATTCGAAGGGCTGTTAGGACCAGATCATTTTTGATCTGCTTAAATTCAAAGGCTGGATTCACTTTAACGATGTCTTTCGGTCGAAACGGAAAATTTAGGACGGTCACGCGACCATAAGTGATTCTGACGGTCTTAGGACTTTTATCGTCACATAGAATACTTTTTTCCGCGGCTTCTGTTTTAATTGAGCGCCGAATCTCTTTTGATCGTACTTGGTCAATTCCCAAGAGAGTGACGAGTGATAGTCCAATTATTGCGAGCTTCATCATTTTTTTACCTCCGATTTGTCAATCTCCACCAATGATAAAACTAACCCATAAGGATTAAGCTCATTGGGTTCTGTAATTTCAAATAGAAGTTTAAGCTTTGCTTTGAACGCTGACCTTAAATCTCCGACCGAAATGACACGATCGATTTCAGCCGTAGCTTCATCACGATTTACTTTTATTTCTCGTACTAAAATTGTTTGAGACATGTTTTTATTTTTCAGTTCAAGTTGCTCGGATTTTCTAAGCTCGATTTGTTTTTCAGATAAATATAAATCGGAGTTTAACGCCTCAGAATTAAACCTAGCTTCTAGCATGAGTTTCACTGCGTATTTTGTATCCTCAGAATACGGTGTAAAATTCACGGGCTTTACGATCTCACGACCTCTTGAATTTGACTGAATCAAAATCGGATCTTTTGTTGCGAGATAAAATATGAGTACGATCAGAAAAAACATGAGTCCGAACAAAGTTCTTGTCATCATTTTTAGAAAACTGTTTTCTTTAGATAAAGCATCAACACTTAATGAAAATTTCATTAATCACCTCATTGTTATTTTTTGTTATTATAATTTTTTTGGATCTAAGTCGTTCTTTTGACTTCGCTCTCGACCTGCTCTGACTGATTTGATTTCATTTTACTAACTGCTGCAACACCTAGAGCTTTTGAGTCAGCAAGCATTCCGGTCGGTGTAAGAGCTGCAGCTCCTAAAATCATCCCACCCATATTCTGTGCGGCCTGAGTCAATTTTCCACTCAGAAAACTTCGAACAAGCATCGGTGTTAGTAGAACCGAAAATGCCAAAAGCAAATTCAATAAGATCGCTGTTAGAAAATCCACGTCGTACTCAGGTTTATTGATTTCTGAGAGAGCAAAGCTCCATAAAAGCGCTGCGAGACAACTCCATAACACTTTCCATAAGCAAACTTCAACCAAGCTCATAAAAAGTCCTTTAGTCGCACTTGCAAGCGACGGCAGAGTAAATGCAGCAATCAATATCGGCGAGAAAATGTACAAAAGTGTCCACACCAGCAAATAAACCGCATCTGCAACATAGACCGACACATATAAAAGAAAAAATGTCAGATATGAAATGATCAATAGGACAGAGTCCTTAACGCTGACCCAGGACCATGTGAACTGTCCGATTTTTTCTCCAAGCCGCGAGAGCACAAGTTTGAAATTATTCAAATTTCCAATTGTAGCCGCCAAGTTGTCGGTTAAGTCTGCCATAAAATTTAAAATTTCTGGAAACGCTGCTAAGATAAAACTCGCAATGATCGCTCGTCCGACCAGTGTCAGAAATTCTGGAACTTGACCAAGTGGCATTTTAAAAAAACTCACAACTACGCCGCCCACGATCATAGTGAGCACCATCGAATTGAAAAATGCTGCAAATATAAAATGAAGCTGTTTTGCTTCATTTGCTAACCAATGCATATCCATATTAAAACCTCATCACTTTAAATTCGGGGTTAAGGCCCATGAATCTTGATTTTAGTGCCGCGCCCTCGGTCAAATACTGAGCCGTTGAATCTTTTTCTTTTTTGTTTGCTGTGGCCATCGCTTGAGCTTGAAGTTTTAGTCCCTGGCCTTGTGCGCGCATCTGTTGATTGAGGACATGAATCATCACACCTAGACTCTGCGCCGTTAGCTTCTGGGCTCCGCCAGGTGACACTTGATGTGAATACATTTTTATCTCTTCGCCGATGGTGTCTAGTTTTTTTGCATATTCACTAAGTTCATTGTTAAAACTGACAGCCTCAGCGACCGTTTGATCTGTATTTCGCTGAACGGTAGCAAGTTTAGAATCTGTAACAGCGCCATATAGTTCTTGAATAGCCCGAGTTGCTTGATCAATTTCTCGAAGATCTTTATACAACCCTGGATCAATTCTGATTCCGTAAGTTTCAGCCATTCTTAATGAGTCATTAATGCCTCGATTAATGTCCTGTAAAAAGCTCAGCGTGTCCTTTCCGTTATCGACGATTGATTTAAGCTCTGTCAGCTGCTTTATGGCATTTGCTAAAATCTGAACCAGTACGGCCGTTTCCTCGCCGAAAATACTCGCTCGGGCAGGACCTAAAAAACTTGTTTGAATCACTAAAAAAATAATTAAAAATCGTTTTTTCATAGGTGAACCTCTCTTTCATTAACTTGCACCATGCGGATATTTTTCTGCTAGAAACTTAAATAGGCTTAAGGTGTCAGGGTGTTCAGCTTTAAGCTCGTCCATTTTTTTCATATCGATTGGATCAGTCGTTGAAAGCCAGTACTCAAGTGGTGTGCTTTCAATTTTGACAACCTGTTTGTCATCACCCGAAATCAAAAATGCCTCGGAAAAATATCCTTTTTTCGATCTCACTGAATCAATTAAATCCATCTCACGGTCATTTAGGGATAGAACTTTTTGAACCAGTTCTCTTCGACTGGTGTTTTGTCGTAAGATCCACTTAACCGACGAGCATGAAAAAATAGCTTTTGCAATTTTCGAATCCGCAAAGTCTTCAATGGATTGTGAAATCGCAATGGCTGAAGCCATATATTTTCTAAAAGTTCGAAAGACACTTTCAATGAGTTTTGCGCCAGCGTCGTTGTCTAACAAAATCCAGCTTTCATCAAAAATGACAAACTTTTGATTTATCTTATCTTTTTGAACTTCTCGCCAAATAAGGTCTGTAATCAAAAATAAACACACAGCCTGTAGATCTGGAAGGTTCTCTAATCCTTTAAGATCAAAACAGACAATTTTTTTATCGAGCGATAAGTTAGTTTTCTGATCGATGAACTTACCGTAGGGCGTGTCACCGCACCAAGGCTCTAGAATCTTTCCCATTTTTTGAACGGACTCATCACTGCTTTCAAGAAGTCTATTTTTTAAATCTGACAGTTTTGCATCAGGATTTGCTTGAATGATGGTTTTAATCATCATTTCAATTTCAGCCCGTTGAAGTTTTCTGATTCCTTTTTCGTCTTCTTCTTTAGTCATAAGCTCCACAAGACTTGTCAAAAACTTAATCTTTTGATCCTTCGCTTCAATATCAGTGCTTGATAGATCAAACGGGTTAATCGAGATTTGAGAATCAGCACCGATTGGAATATATTGACCGTTAAAATTCTCGGTTGTCTTTTTGTAGCTGCCACCGACATCGATGATGAATACCTGCGGTGATTCTTTCATCAAATTTGAAATCAGGATGTTTGCAAAATACGATTTACCAGCACCACTTGAGCCGCTAATGAGTTGATTGTAGTTCGTGTGCGTCGGCGAAAAGGGATCAAAACCTATTAGGCCCTTGGATTTATTTTTTAGTAGAACCCGAGGCTTTATGTGACCCAGCCACTCCCCATAAATTGGTAAAAAATCAGCGAGAACTTCGGTATTCATGCGGCGAGTTCGCTCGGTGCATCTTGCATTTGGTAGCGACACCTCATAAAAAATGTAACTCGCAGCAATGGTTTCTAAAATTCCTTCAGCTCCTGAAATTTCACGAAATTTTGATAAGACCTCAGCACACTGCGCATCGAGTTCATCAGAGTCGCTATTATGAAGCACTACATTTAGGCTAACTGAAAATATTTTAGTTTCGCCGCTGACACGTTTCGCAAGGACGGCTTCGATATCTTGAAGTTTTGCAGCACTTTCCAAATCCTGAACACCTTTTTTACCAGAGTACATAGCATAGGCAATTTGCCGCTGCGTTTTTAATGCAAAGTCCTCTTTCATTTGATCAAGCACATTGATCGTCAAATACAAAGACGAATTAAACGGAAGATTTTTAAGTTTTTCCGCCATTGTCGAAAATGTTTTTTCAGGCATCATCTTCAGCGAAATAACTCGGTGGTGAACGCCATTGATTGTAAAGCCTTTATAATTCACCAACAAATCACTTAGAATCAGATGATCCCTAAAATCCTCTGCGTTGTATCCTCCAGGCGGTAGCAAATGTCCAGGATTCCATTGATCGTAGAGTATTCTAAAAATTTCATCTTCACTCAGGCGCCTTGATTTTATCCCAAGAGATTCTAGTTTTTTCTGCATATCATCTTCAAGCTGTGAAAAGGATTTTAGCTCTGGTTCCAAAATAGTGCGTGAAAAGCTGTCTACTTCAGGAGTCGGCTTTCGCATGATGAAATTCAAAATTCTTTTCCACAGCGGCTCTTTATTATTTTGAGGCTTGGTAATAAATTTTCGACGAATCACTAAAAGTCGTTTTACAGAAATGATTTCATTATTCTGATCTTGGAGCTGAATTTTTCGAACCCGCTCTGATAAAAGTTCCCGAGTGATTTCATCAGCCCCTTTAACCATTTGCTTTTGATGAGCATCAATAATTTTATCAACACCTCCTGTCGTCATTTGCACAAATTGAATATTAAGCCCTTCCGGCAGTGAATTCAGGAAATGACATTCTTGTGACTTAAGTGAGTTTAGATACTCATCAGTTTTGCAAGAGATGTCTTTAGCCTCTATTTCAAAAATTGAAGCGAGCGAAAAATCCTTAAAAATAAGCTTACCTTCCTCAAAGCCCCAGACCTGTAGTTTATCGACTAGGTTTTTGCTCATGGCTTATTCCTTTGTTATAATTTTTAAATACAGTTCGTTTGTTGGCGCGGCCAAACGCGAACTGGACCTTGGAATCAAATTGAAATTTCAAAAGATGTTGCAGATAGTTTTCAGGTTTTCCGCGTTTCATGATTCTGATAAAGAGGGCCAAGGCTAGGCTTGGCCCCCATGTAAAGAAGAACTTGTACTGGATTGATCCCAGAATAAAGTTTAGAAACGCAAGAACCGTGAAAACTAAAAACAAATCGACAATTTCAAATCCAAACACCATTGATTTTTTATCTAAACACCGATACACGGGCGATGTTTTTAGTCCCATAAGTGAGCCCCTTTTTAGTGAATTAAACTTCTAACAAGTGAGATAATCGACTCGGCACCAAAACCTATCACGGCGCCCAGGATTGCATACACTAAATGGGATCTGGCATTGGGTTGGCCAGTAATAAAGCTAAATCCCGCAAAGACAAGCCCGCACATCGCAGCAAGTGGGAGTACGGTACCGACCAGCTTTGTCTGTACAGCGGCAAGCGAGCTTTCAACGCTTGCGAAAGCAAGCATCGGTACAAGAAAAAGGGTCATGACGCTGATGAGTTTCATAGTCGTGTTGATTTTGTTTTTGATATTTTTTTCGTTCGAGTTTTTCAAATTTTTCATAGTTAAGGTCTCCGTTATTTTGTTTCATGATTTGTTTAAAATATTTTTTAGTTTTCTTGAAAAAATGGCGCATAAAATTCATCTTATCTTTCATCATCGTAAGAATATTCATCGTCGCGGCTCCATTCTGATGTATCCATTTCATCTACAAGATGTTCTAGGCCTTGATCGTCTTCATCGTCTTCATCGCATTCATCCTCCTCTCGGTATTCAATGACATCTGTGGTGAGCGCCATAATTTCTCTGTAATGGCACTCAAGCTCTGGGTTTTGTCTTTTCTCTTTGGGGGCTATTTCATGCCAAATATTTGCGATTTCTTCTTCGACCATGACCGCAAGCTGGTAGTCTGACTTTTTTATATAACCATAAAGGCATTGCTCTAGTTTTTGCCTTAGGTGATGAATGTCAGAATCCAGGTTCGGATTGTTTTCTTTATTCGTGATTTCATCGAAAAATTCTTCGCACATATTTAAAAGTGTTTGATTTAAGTCCATATTGACATTCCTTTTCTAAGCAGCACTGGCTTGGGTTATAAGTTCTGGGTTGGTGAGGGCTGATTTAAGTTTGAAAACTGTGGCATCGATCACTTGATCAACGGTGTTCACTCCGACTGAGCATCTCCGAGCGATTTCATTGATTGAAAAACCGCACCAGTAGCGTAGGTACACATACTGGCGCGCGCGCAAGGAGGAAGCGCGGAAGAAACTACGGACTTCTTCGATGGGGTGATTCAGTAACTCTTTGTCATAATTTTCGGGCTTATAGGCTCTACTCTTTTTGAGGGGGCCAAGGTTCTTGGTTTCCCAGACCGAGTTGTTCTGGGCTGGATCAAAAAACTTTGCCTCCCTCATAAGGTGTTGGGTGCTTCCCAGTGCAGCTGTTTTATTTACTTTGAGACGTGAAAGGGCTTTAAATTTGTTCTTGGATACGAAACTTGGTGAACGTTTTAGTTCAAAAGCGATCTGTCTTTCGGTTTTTCCTTCAAAGAAAATTTTTCTTAAAACAGTTTCTTGCTCGGGTGAAAGTAGCTTTAAAATTTGATCGCAATAGCTCTGTAATTGTGGACAGGTGTTGTGGCCATACAAATCAAATACTGAATGGCTCACACGCTCGCCGAGAATTTCGTAGTGCTCAGGTTTAACTAAAACTTCCCGAAAGCTTCCCTCGTACCATTTGAGATACGCTTCCCAAGTAGCCTCATCCCAAGATTTGCTAATTTCTTTTAATTGGTCGGTCGGAATTTCTACTCCCGACGATGTTAGCCATGGCTGATTTAATTTTATTTTCATATTTACCCCTCGCGGTGAATTGCGTTGATTCGCACAAGGGGCTATTTCAATTGCGGCTCCGAGTGGGCCAATTGGGTAACAAGTTATTGAATGGAAAATTGCATGAAATGGGAGCCACCCTATTGTAAAAGTGGGAGCCACTCGATTGCATGAACGGGATCCATGTGTTTGCATAAACGGGATCCAGTCAATTGCACATTTGGGATCCAC
>JBKBPU010000008.1:0-158900 GCA_046293015.1 Pseudobdellovibrio sp. | reverse complement strand
TCGGGCATAAGCTGATTTCTCCTAAGTTGTCGTGTGGTAACAACATCTTAAGCTAGAGATTTCAGCTTGTGTCTCTTGATTTTATAACGCAATGTCTCCCACTCTAAATAGTGAAGAACCCAATTTCTCTCACGTTTTATAAAAAAAAAGTATACATGCTTAGATCAAAAGTGGATAAATTGATTTATGTCAGTTTTAGCCGGACTTGATCTCATTATTTTGTTTTTTGCTTTAGGTTTTTTTGCCTCGTGGATTAAATCGGACCTTCGATTTCCTGAGAATACGTCAAAATTTTTATCAGTCTATTTATTGCTCGCACTAGGTTTGAAAGGCGGGCATCAAGTTAAAGTGGCAACTCATTTAGATGGTTTTTCTGAAGTACTTTTAATTGGTATGTTGTCTTGCTTTGTGATTCCTTTCGTGATTATTCGATTACTTAAAAAAGACTTAGGTTCAGAAAATGCTGCTGCACTTGCGGCTAGTTACGGATCTGTGAGCGCCGTAACTTTTATTGCGGCACACTCGGCGCTTGCAAGCCAAGGAATCGAAGTGAGTGGGTACATGGTGGCTGTAATGGCTTTGATGGAAGTGCCTGCTATAGTTATCGCTTTGTATTTATATAAAAAATCAATTCAAAATAATCTTCAGAAAACATCACTGATTCGTGATACTTTAGATATTCTTAAAGGCAAATCAATTATTTTACTGTTGGGTGGATTTACAATAGGTTATCTTTTTCGTGAGCAAGAATGGAATTCTGTTTCTGCTTTATTTCAAGATGCCTTTAAAGGCTTTTTAGCTTTATTTTTGCTTGATCTTGGTGTTAATGCGCAAGCTCAAATTTCAGATGCTTGGAAGCAAAAGGGCAAAGCTGTTTTTGTAGCTTTAATCTTGCCACTTTTGCACGGTAGTGTGTTTTTATTATTGGCTCGAGTGTTTAATATTTCACTAGGTAATCAAGTTTTAATTGGAGTTTTGGCGGGAAGTGCTTCTTATATTGCAGCGCCGGCCGCGATACGTTTCGCTATACCCAAAGCCAATGCAGCTTTTTATATAGCACTTCCACTAGGTTTGACTTTTCCTATGAATGTTATATTTGGTATACCATATTACATTGCGCTTGCTCAGATTCTTGAACAAATTTAAATACTTTTTTCCTCGGCTGTGTAAATCAGTTTTTTAATTTGTGAGCATTCATCACCCACACATATTGAAGAGCCAGTATCAAAACAAGCTAACTTTAGATTTTGGAAAATATCGGCTATAGGTTGTTCGAACCAGGGCTGCAGGCTTAACAAGCTTTGTGCTTTGCCCCAACAGTTGAGGGGTTGGAACTGTAATTGCTTTATTTCGGACTTAAGATTGTCAAGGTGGTTTGTGGTTTGTGCTGAATTTATAACTTGATTAGCCGATGAATAGAGATACTTTGTAGCTGAGTATCCTGCCCAAATTGTTACCCCCGCAACAAAAAATAAAATAATTATACCTACAGAAGCAAAAATTTTGAACTTCCGCATTAAATTGGGTTGTGTCTTTAAAGCTTTATATATCTCAAACAAAATATACTTTTTCATAAAACCTCTGGATACAGAATACTTGAATTCAGAGAATTACTAAAATAGATAAATATATACTAATATATCACTTAAAATTATACTGAAAAAGTGTCTTTTAATTTGGCAGCAATTGGGTTTTCAATTTTCCTTTGCGCAGTTATTAAAAATAATTCTTCGTATACACCTTGTAGCTGACCGATTTCAATCAGCTCGCCACGTTTAAGTTGCCCTGCGACTGTGTGAGCGGCCGTCGGTACAAGACCCATTTCATTAATGGCGACTAATTTTTTAACAGAAATGTCTTGGCTTTCGATAACAATATTTAATGCGATTTGATTCGCTTTTGCCCAATGATCAAGATTTTGTCTAAGTTGACTATCATATGTTGGTAAAATCATTGGTACGCCTGAAATAGATTTTGGAAAGTTTTTACGTAACGTCTTGAATTTAGGAGCACCATAAAAAGCTACATTTTTTTTAGTAATAGATTTTGGGTAGAGACCTTTTGCATCTATTCCTGTAGGTAAAAAATTAGTTACAATTAAATCCATTCTGTGGGCCGTGAGTTCGCGTAATAGTTCATCAGACTTGCCCTCTGAAAGTGTGATCTGGCAAGGTGATATTTTGAACGCTTGTTTAACAAGTTGTAAAACGATTTGCTTGGGTACGCTGTCAAGAGCACCTAAGTGTAGCGAAGGTTTCAAAGGCTTTAGACGATCGTGTAGAACTTCGTACATTTCTGAACCCATTCGAAATATATTTTTAGAATAATCGAGAGCAACTTTACCTTGTTCCGTTAGCGTCAGCTTTTTGTGCTGTCGTTCAAACAACTGTACACCCAATGTATCCTCGAATTGTTTTAGTTGTGCCGAGAGTGTCGGTTGACCAACGCGTAGCTTTTCAGCAGCTTTTGAAACAGTGCCTTCTTCAGCAATAGTCTTAAAATAAAACAAATGATGATAATTTATCCATGGACTCATATTTACACCTCAATTCTTTTGTATCGCATTAAAATATACTGCACAAGTTTTTTATCTATTTGAGTTATGATCAGTTTTTCGCGATAATAAATTGTATAAATAGAGGAGATAAGAATATATGATACTGTTCCCTTTTAGTGATTATTGGTGGTTTTATTTAGCTTTTACAGCATTTGTTTTAGTTGTGCTGGCACTGGATCTTGGCGTTTTTCATAAAAAAGCCCATGAGGTCAGTTTTAAAGAAGCTTCAATTTGGACAACTGTTTGGATTAGTTTGGCTTTAGTATTTAATTATTTATTTTATTTGTATGCTCAGTATCGGTTTTCTACACATGAAAGATACACTTCAATTCCTGATTTTGATCCGAACTTGCAAGCTAAAAATTCTGCTCTTGAGTTCTTAACGGGTTTCGTTGTTGAGAAATCACTAGCGATTGATAACATTTTCGTTTTTGCAGTCGTGTTTGGTTATTTCGGTATTCCTAAAATGTATCAGCACCGAGTTTTGTTTTGGGGCATATTAGGAGCACTTATATTTAGAGCGATTTTTATTGCAATGGGTTCTGTGTTGATGCAATACCATTGGATTGTCATATTCTTTGGTGCACTATTAATTTTAACGGGCTTCAAAATGTTTTTTGCTGGAACAGCACCACAAAACTTAGAAACTAACTTTATTGTTAGACAACTTAAAAAAATATTTCGTGTACACCCGCAAATTGAAGGACAAAATTTTTTCATAAAGAAAAATGGATTAACATATGTGACGCCTTTATTTCTAGCGCTGATATTTTTAGAGTTGAGTGATATTATTTTCGCAGTTGATTCAGTTCCGGCAATTTTTGCTTTGACGAAAGAGCCACTCATCGTATTTACGTCTAATATATTTGCGATATTAGGGTTACGCTCTATGTATTTTATGCTGGCTGGTGTAATGGATCGTTTTGCATATATTAAATATGGACTAGCCTCAGTGCTTATTTTTGTAGGTTTAAAAATGGTTTGGTTGAACGAAGCTTTTGGCGGTAAATTCCCGATCGCTTGGTCTCTTGCAATTATTGCAGGATTAATTGGGTCTTCGGTGCTTGCTTCAATTCTAATAGATAAGCGCCGACAAAAGCTAAAATTAAAGGGTCTTAATTAAAATTTATAGATTTACAGAAGTTAAGTGAGGCTTATTTTATAAATAATGCCTCACTGTTCATTCAGACTACATTTTCTTTAAGTTAACACAGTCGTAATTTTTTTCACTTAAGGTAGTCAATTTGTGTAAACGAACACGGCTTGGTTGTTTCGTTTTCGATGAGTTGGTAACAAATAAGTCATACTGTGCCCCATTAAATAAACCTGCCCATGAAAATAAATGATTATAAATATTTTTTGTGTCTTGTGAGTAAATATCTTGTCCAGATGTTTTTCCATCTAAACTTGACGCGCATGTTTTTATTTTAGGGTATTCAGAGCGGTGCGCATTTGTAATATGCCCCTGAACAATTAATGAATCTTGTGGATGTTCATTACGATCTGTTGTGAATATTGGTCTTACTGATAAATTATAACAGTGTAAACGTGCAGATTGTTGACTTATTTCATCAACGTATAAGTAACAAGCATGTCCAGTTCCGCGTTCATTAACAAACTCATCTCCCATATATAAATCACCATTTAATGCATTAATCGTATTCGCATGTGTTGTAGCAGTGACTGTTAAAACGAGTGCTAATGTAAACATTTTCATAAAGACTCTCTCCTATTTAGTAAAATGAGGATTTAGAGTCATATTTGTCTAATGTCACTGCAACATAGAGTTGCGCTAAAGTAAACGTAGTAAAGTTCACTTTTTTGATCGCATCATAAAAGCACAAAGAGAGGCGCCTGCCAGAATAATGGACCAAACGACGAGCAACCATAACATAAATATCGGAAAAGACGCGAGTGATCCATAAATCTTATTCTTCTTAAACATTTTAAGTGAAATCCAAAGAAAAGAACTTTGAACAACTGAAAGAGCAATTGATGCTAAACCTGCAGATATCATAGCCTTTGTTTTATTGACTTTAATGTCTGGCACAGCAACATAAATAAGCCATAAAACAAAAGCAACTGAAAGCGAAAACCAGAATTGTGATTCAATACTTTGGTTAAATTTACTGACGACATCGATTGATTTTAAACCGATAAAACCTGCAAGTAGTAAAGGCACACTCATAATGATCAAGCTATGTAACCACATGCGCTTAAAAAAAGTTTTTTTAGGCTTAATTTTCCATATACGGTGAATAGCGACATCTATATTACGAAATAAACCAAATGTTGAAAATAGTAAAAACAATATACCCGTAAATCCAATTGTACGAGATTGAACCTGATTGATCGTTGTCTTAATATATTGTGTGACTGTATTGCCAGTAGCTTCTTTCATATAGCTTAAAACAACAGATTCAACTTGAGGGTAAAGCTTTTCTAGGCCACCAATGGATTGAAAAAAAGCGAGTATAACAATTAAAAATGGAATCAACGAAAATAATGTTGAAAATGCTAAACTGGCTGCAGAAAATCTTATTTCAACTATTTCGTCAGAAAGATTTCGAAAAAAATTTTTTATGATAGCCAAAATCGATCCTTTACTTTGAATTCATTTTTGTCTTGTTCAACTGTGGCTAAATCACAGTAGGGATCGTGTTCAAAAAAATAGAATGTTTTTTTATCTAGAGATTGTGATAGTAGATAAATTTTTTCTTCGATTATTTTGAGAGGATCTAAGTCATATCCCATGATCCATGCTGATCGAATATGACTAGAAGTTGGTATGACATCACCACAATAAATAAGTCTTTGGTTTTCGTCTTCAAGGATTACAACTTGATGCCCTTGAGTGTGGCCATTAGATACCCACAAATTGATGTTCGGTAGTAAATGATTTATTGATCCGTCTAATGTTTTTAAGACGTTGTGTTTTTCAAGAGGCTCAAAGTTTGGCTTTAAGTAGCTGGCTTTTTCACGAACATTAGGTTGGCGAGCCGACTCAAGATTTTTAGTTTGAACGTAATAACTAGCATTCGGAAAGGTTGGTACGATATCATTATTTTGTTCTTGTGTAGCTCCACCGGCGTGATCGAAATGTAAGTGGGTTAGAATAACATCAGTGACATCGTGAGCTGTTACTCCGTACTTTGTGAGAGATTTAATGAGAGATGGTCCACAAGTGTCAACACCATATATTTCTGCAAATTTTGATCCCAATTTATCACCGTATTTAGCAATAAAATCAGAACCATTTCCTGTATCGATTAATACACATCGATTTGGTGATTTAAGTAGGAGTGCGCGAGCTTCCATTTGTATGCGATTCTGTTGATCCGGAGGATTGGATTTTTCCCATAAAACTTTAGGAACAGTGCCAAACATCGCACCGCCATCCAGCCCAAAAAGTCCTGTCGGAATTGGATGAACAGTGTATTCACCAATTTTTAAATCAATATTGAGGTTTGTTGGCATTTGGGTCTGCATAGTCTTCTTTCATTTCTTCTTCGTCAGAGGTCAGTTGTTGAAGATTTTCTTCGCGATTAGAAAATTCATTTTCATCAGTGAGGTCGTCAGGAAGAATGGTTGGATCAATTGTTTTGACCCACTGAATATAATTTTGATACACAACAGTAATATTTTCTGGTTGTTGAACAGGGCCAATATGAACAGTTAGTTTTCCTGGCTTTGCAAAAATAGCGCCTTTGGGCCACAGCTTAAGATTGCCTTCGATATACAAAAATAAAATTGGTGTTTGAGTTTTTTCTGCAAATATACTTATTCCACGTTTAAACTCTTGAAGTTTGCCATCGCGAGAACGAGTTCCTTCCGGAAAAATGATCAACCACATGCGATCAAGTTCTTTTAAAAGCGTAATTATTAAATTTACTGCTTCACCTTTGCGGTCTTTTCTATCGATGGGGATTGCGCCTAAGCAATGTTGTGAAAAAAAAGTAAAAACAGGATTCGAAAAAAAGTAATCCTTAGCAGCAGCGATGTAAAGATCAAACCAATGTTTGCGCGGAATGCTCGCAGCAATTGAAGTGGCATCTAGATGTGATGCGTGATTACTAATAATAATTAATTTTTTATGTTTTTCGTAGAGTTCATCGAAATTTCCACCTTTAACCTGTAAACGTATGTACATGGTGTAAAACCATTTTTTAAGTAACAAAAACCATAAAAAACGTATTAAACGACTCGTTAAATCGTAGTGCTGTGTAAACAGCGGTAAATGTTTTAAGTGTCCAGGTAATTTTGTCCACTGTTCGTTATTGTAGTTCCACTCTCGCATTTAATGACCTATCTATTTTAGAGCTAACATTACAAAGTAATAAATTGGAGCAACAAATATTAATCGATCCATGCGCTGAAGAAAATCTCCACGTCCTAAGATAAAGGGCCCCACGATTTTAACTCCGGCATCTTTTCGCATAACAGACATAACAAGATCCCCTATAAATCCACCAAATCCAGCCACTAACCCAGAGGCTAGCCAATATTTTTCCCCTCGTGCTGGTAGTAAGTGTCGCATGGCATAGGCTAAAACAATTGTTAAAATTATTGAAAAAACAGTACTGATAAATGTTCGTCTTTGTGAAATTTCAGCGAGTATTCTTTCGCCTTTAAAATAACGACTAAGAGCCAAATTTGTGTTATCGCAGAATTCAGTTAAGATCATGACATACATTAGTTGGTATATTCCATTTTCAAAATTGAGAATTAATCCCAAGTGCATGAATGACCAACCTAAAAAGATGAACCCAAGTAAAGTTAATGAAATGTATTGAATCATATTTTTATATTCGCGCTGAATCAACGGAACTAGGCATGATAGGGCTAAGACAGCCATAGGCATACCGTTGTAAATCGTTAGATTGTCATAATAAGCACAGGCTGCAAGTCCAATAATTCCTAAGTAGCAGATGATTACAAAGTACACTTTATGAAACATACCCATAATTTGAAAATATATTTTTGCACCGAATAGGGCGAGTACCGTTAACATTATAAAAGGTATGGGGTAAGACATCCCCATAATTCCAAACATTAAGGGAGCGAAGATCAGCCAGCTTTTAATTGAGGCCCAGGCGACTTGGGAATATTGATTTTTTTTACGAAAAATATAGTTAATGAGCGCGCCGATAAAAATGACTGCTATAACGATCAATGTCGTTTGTTGATAAACGGGGCTGTCCCAGGCGCGAAAACTATTGTTAACACTGTTATTCATAGATTATACCGTGATCTTTAATTTTTTTATACAAATTAGATTTTGAAACTTGTAATTTTTTACTACATTCTTCAATGTTGTTGTCATATTTAGCAATTGTCATGATGAGATACTTTTTTTCTTGCGCCATCATAAAGTCATCAAGAGTCATGTCTGAATGATCGATTAGACTATCAGATGATGGCACGTTTCTAAGAAGTAAATGGTTAACATCTTCGGCACGTATGATCGGAAGTGGTGAGGCTAAAACAAGTTGCTCACAAACGCGCTTAAGTTCCCTAATGTTTCCGGGCCAAGCATAATCGGCTAAAGCCTGATAAGCATCTTGGTCAAAAACTTTATTACGCTTATTTTTACTATTTTTTATGAAGAAATCAGCTAATTCGCGAATGTCAGTTGAACGTGATTTTAACGGAGGTAATTCGATTTTATGAGCGGAGATTCTAAAATATAAGTCTTCACGAAATTTTTTTTCGGCTATCATTTCTTTAAGAGGTTGGTTGCTGGCGCAGATAACTCTGACATCAACATGAATTGAATCCTTAGCTCCAACTTTACGAACTTCACCAGACTCAAGAAAACGTAAAAGTTTTGCTTGTTGTGATAAAGGCAGAGCTTCAATTTCATCTAAAAATAAATCTCCACCATGAGCAGCTTCGGCCAACCCCATTTTGTTTTGATCAGCTCCGGTAAAGGCGCCTTTAACATGACCGAATAATTCGGATTCAAATAAATTCTCTGATATAGCAGCGCAATTCATTGTGACAAACGGTGTTTGTGCTTCTTGTTCAGATAGTAAGCGAGCGATAACATCTTTTCCAGTGCCAGTTTCGCCTTCGATCATGATTGAATTTCTCTCACCTTTTAGTGAGGCTATTATTTTACGGATACTCTCCGTTTGGGGAGATGATCCAACTAAGATGGTTTTACGGTGATGTGTATTTTCAATTTTACGAAGTTGCCAATAGGCTGCGATTTTTTCAAGAATGAGGGTGACCTCTTCACTAATGAGTGGTTTTGCTAAAAAACGAGAAGCCCCAGCTTTAATCGCCATTTCCATATTTTGACGATTCAGATCGCCAGACATTGAAACAATTTCAGTTTGCGGGTTACGTTTCAACAATTGAGCAATTACACTAGGGCCATCTGGTGTTTGTCCAACTTTTGAAGAGATATGCATATCAACCATGGCAGCATGGTAGAAAATATGATCCGGAATTAAGTCTGGTTTGGTTGCGATAAAAACCTTAAACCCATTCGGAGCCATAAGTTTAATTGAGCTAGCTAAAAGAGAATCATCTTCGACAATTAATAAATTGAGTAAATCATTGGACATTTTCTCATTCTAATCTAGAATGTTTTCATGTCAAAAATTAAAATTTTACTCACTGAAAATATTCATCAAGTTGCACAAGAAAAATTACAAGCAGAAGGGTATCATGTTGACTTAATTAAGCATGCTCCGACTGAAGAAGAGTTTCTAAAAATTTTACCCGAATATCATGTGCTCGGAATTAGATCGAAATCTGATTTAACTCATCAAATTTTAGACAAAAATAGGCATTTGTTGGCTGTTGGGGCTTTTTGTATTGGAACAAATCAAATACAATTAGCAACAGCTACGCAAGTTGGTATACCAGTTTTTAATGCGCCACACAGTAACACGCGATCAGTTGCTGAATTAGTCATTGCGGAAATGATCGCACTTTCGCGTCAATTGGCTGATCGTAGCAGCTTAGCTCATAAAGGCGAATGGGTTAAGTCCGCTGACGGGTCGCGTGAAGTTCGCGGTAAAACATTGGGTATAATAGGTTATGGTCATATCGGTAGCCAGCTCAGTGTATTAGCAGAATCAATGGGCATGAAAGTCGTTTTTTTTGATATCATTAAAAAGTTACCGCTGGGCAATGCTAAAGCTATGACTAAATTAGATGAACTTTTATCTGTTTCTGATTTTGTAAGTTTGCATGTTCCAGAAACACCAGAGACAAAAAATATGATCGCTAGGACCCAGCTCGTGCAAATGAAAAAAGGCTCGTATTTGATCAATGCTTCGCGTGGCACAGTTGTGGTGATTGAAGATTTAGTTGAAGCGCTCAAGAGTAAGCATTTGGCTGGTTGCGCGATAGATGTTTTCCCAGTCGAGCCAGCGTCAAATAAAGAGACATTTACAACACCATTACAAGGGATCGGCAATGTGATACTAACACCACACATTGGTGGAAGCACGGAAGAAGCACAGTATTCGATTGGATTAGAAGTTGCTGAAAGTTTTCGTAAATTTTTGCAAACGGGTACTACTGCTGGTGCTGTCAATTTTCCGAACGTGGATTTGTCGCCAAAGTCTAATGTCACGCGCTTAATGAATGTTCATAAAAATGAACCTGGAGTTCTGGGGGAAATTAATGGATATATTTCTGAAGCGAGTGCCAATATTCAAGCTCAGTATTTATCAACAGATCCACAAATTGGATATCTCGTTGTGGATCTTGAAATGGACAAAGCTAAATTGCCAGCTATTGAACTCATTAAAAAAATTGAAAAATCATCTCGTAATATTAAAACACACCTAGTGTTTTAATATTACAAATCAAAAACTTTACCAGGGTTAATGATGTTGTCAGGATCAAAAACTTTTTTGATTCCCTTCATCATATCAACTTCAGCCTGCGATCTCGTGTATGTTAAAAAAGATTTTTTTGATAAACCAACACCATGTTCTGCTGAAATACTGCCATTTTGTTTTTTGACTGAATCAAAAACTAATTTATCAACCTTACGACACTCTTGAACGAAAACTTCTTTAGTCATACCTTCGGGTCTTAAAATGTTAATATGTAAATTGCCATCACCGATGTGTCCAAACCAAACGACTTCCCAATTTGGATATGCTGAATTAAGAACTTGATCTAAATCAGTCATAAAATCTGGTACTTTTGAAATCGCGACAGAAATATCGTTTTTATAAGGAGAATATTTAGCTAATGATTCGCTGATATCCTCGCGGTAACGCCAGAATGTTTTGGCCTGTTGCTCTGATTGAGAGACAACGCCATCTAAGATGTAGCCTTTTTCAAGACAGCTTTCAAAAACAGACATCATTCTTTCTTCTGATTCGGCCGTAGTTGTTTCGATTTCGCAAACAACATAAAAATCAGAAACGGTTTCAAATGGTCTTGGTAAACCCGTGCTGGCAATAACTTTAGCTAAAGCTTTTTCAGAGAACATTTCATAAGCTTGCATTTGGCAATTTTTTTTGAATTCAGAATACACTTTCATAACGGATGACATTTGATCTAAAGCTAATACCAAAACTTTCAATTCAGCCGGTTTGGGTGCTAATTTAATTGTGGCTTCGGTGATGAAACCAAGAATACCTTCGCTGCCAATAAATAAATGCCGTAAATCGAGACCTGTGGCATTTTTAACAAGACCATTATTAAGTTCTAAAACTTCTCCAGTGCCAGTAACAACTTTAAGACCAACAACCCAATCGCGTGTTAATCCATAGCGAACAACTTTGATGCCACCAGCATTCGTCGCGATATTACCACCCATTTGCGAGCTACCACGAGCCGCGAAATCAACAGGGTAATAAAGATTTTTAGTTTTTGCAAAATTTTGTAGTTCTTCAGTGATGACGCCGGCATCGATTTGAACTGTTGAATCAATTTCGTTAAAATGTTTAATTTGATTCATTTTTTCAAAACTGACGACAACTTCGCCATTTAGGGCACAAGCAGCTCCGCTAAGTCCTGTGCGCCCACCCGACGGAACTAACGCAATTTTATGAGTACGCGCCCATTTGACGATTTCAACTACATCAGTCGTTGATTCAGGAAACACAATTGCAGATGCTTTAATGTCGTAATAAGTTGTCCAATCTTTACCGTAATAGGCTAAAGATTCAGAATCAGTTTTAATGTTTGTCGGATTAATTTTAAGACTAGAAATGGCATTTATCATGCCATTATTATCGCAAAGTTCTCACACGAAAGAAAGAGTAAATCGGGCACAAGCCCCAACCGGCTGTTGCTAAACCGTAAAGACCTAGACCATAAAACCAGTAAGGCCCCCCGGCAACGGCGTAGGCCAAAACTAAAGTCGCTATTAAAAAGCGTAAGGCTCTGTCCCACAGAGCCACATTGCATAACATAATTTAATTATTTTAATAGATCTTGTAATTCGCCGGCTTGGTACATTTCCATCATGATGTCGCTGCCGCCGATTAACTTTTTGTTGATGTATAATTGTGGAATTGTAGGCCAATTACCATAATCTTTAATGCCTTGACGAATTTCTTCATCGTCTAAAACATTAACGTCTTTAAAAGCAACGCCCATATCTTGTAAAATTGCAGTTGCACGAGCCGAAAAGCCGCACATCGGAAATTGTTGTGTGCCTTTCATGAAAAGAACAACTTTATTCTCATTTAATAAGTTTTCGATTTTTGCTTTAACGTCAGACATGATTGACTCCCTTATATATATGTTAGTTTTTAATTGCAGTTTTGATTGATAGTGCGTGAACTTCACCAGTTTTAAGTTCTGGTCCGAAAGCTTTCATTACATGTTGGTGTTGCTCGATGCGCGTAAGGCCTTTAAATTGGCTACTTTTTACGGCAACTTCCCAGTGATCGGCTGTGCCTGTCAGGTCAAAAACCTGAATTTCAGAATTTGGGTCGGCATCTGGATAGTGTTCTTGCAATCTTTGTTTCATTTGTTCTATTGTCATAGACATGTTTGATAGCAGATCCCTTAATAGTAATCAAGACTCAGGACAAAACAAGATGTCTGTTGTAAAAAAGAACCCTCTTGTGGCCTTTTTTTTAACATATCTGAGCTATATTTTAAGTCTTTTAACTCTCTATATGTTGAATCGTTTTTTGTTTTTGGGTTGGAATATACACCAAATGCAAGGGATTGAAGCATCGCATTTTCTGACTGCATTTCTGCAAGGTTTGAGATTTGATTTGGTTATTATAGCACCACTTTGTTTTATTTTATGTCTTTTTACATTTTGGCCGCATAAGCCTTTGCGATTGACTGGTTTAGCAATTGTGCTGCTGATTTGGATACCTTTATTATTCATTAATTTTGTTGATATAGAGTTGGTTAACTTCACGGGACGTCGATTTACGCGTGCAAGTCTTTTTCTAGCTCGAGAGGGGCAAACAACTAATTTGCTACAGTATAAATTTTTAACAGCAGCAACGTTTATCGGTTTAGTTGGATTAATTGCTTTGAACTGGGTCTTCTCTAAAAAATTGTTTCAAAACCAGAAGGGGTTGAGTACTCCACAGAAAGCTTTTGTATTGTTTATTATAACAATTGCAACTGTTATTGGAGCACGTGGGGGATTTCAATATAAACCGATTAGTTATGTTGACTCAAAAGTTGTTGATCACCCGTATGCTCATCAGTTAGTTTTAAATTCCGGATTCACATTTATCAAAAGCTGGGGACAAAAATCATTTCAAAAAGAGAGGTATTTTTCGGAAGTTGAACTGAAAAAATATCTCAATTTAAATTCAGAAATTTTTAAACAATCAACTCATAAATATACAGATCAGCTGAATATTGTTTTGCTGATCGTTGAAAGTTTTTCGCGAGAGTATTTAAGTGCGCAATCGATGCCATTTACATATTCATTGGCATCAAGTGGTGTGTATTTCAGACAAAGTTATGCTAATGGGCGTCGATCGATTGAGGGGATCGCTTCAATTTTATCTGGAATTCCCGCACTCATGGAAGATCCATTTTTAAACTCTGAATTTGCGACAAATGACTTTATTGGACTTGGTCATTTGCTTAAGAATAAAGGCTATGAAACAAGTTTTTTTCATGGCGCTCAGAACGGTAGTATGCGTTTCGATGCCTTTACAAAAGCGAGTGGCTTTGATCAGTATTTTGGTAAAAACGAGTATCCGAATCCTGCTGACGATGATGGTTATTGGGGTATTTTTGATGAACCATTTTTACAATTCCAATGTCAAAAATTGAGTGAAATGCAACAACCCTTTGCGTCAGTTGTTTTTACATTATCTACACACCAGCCATTTAAAGTACCGGTTCATTTCGATACGAACTACAAAACAGTAAAGAGTTCGGAATTGCCGATTGAGAAAAGTTTTAGCTATTTTGACTTTGCACTTAAAAATTATTTTGAATGTGCAAAAAAACAAACTTGGTTTAATCGTACTGTTTTTGTGATAGTGGCTGACCATGCTGGCCCATCTCTTGATGAAAAAAGATCTACTTTTCGACAAAAATTTGAAATACCAATTATTTTCTATAGTGCTGACAAGAAAATTCTACAGGGCCTTAATCCAAATCAATTTGCTCAACAAATTGATTTGTTGCCAACATTCAATGATATGTTAGGACTTGGTTTTAAAAAACAAAATCATCTTGCACGTTCACTTTATGCAGACGGACAGAAAACGATTGCGCTCTACTCAGATCATTATTATGAGCTTGTTGGTGATACTGATCCTGGTCCAGAACATTTGAAGGCTATTCGTCAGTATTTTAGTGAAGGGCTTTATGATAATCGATTGTATTTTCCAAACACCTCAGGTAATTAAATTGTCGCATGGTCGATTATAAAAATTATTTTATTCCAGCATCAGAAGCTCATCAAAAAATTGAAAAAGCGAAAGCTCGTGAAATGCGTCAATCAAATTGGTGGAAACAACAACTGGGCAAGGGTGTTTGTTATCATTGCGAACAAAAGTTTAGACCAGAAGAACTGACGATGGATCATTTAATACCAATAGCCCGAGGTGGTAAAACAGATAAAAAAAACTGTGTGCCAAGCTGTAAAGAGTGTAATTCAAAAAAAGGATACAAAACTCGTGCTGAATTAGCGATGGAGGCTATGGCTACTCATCCACATAACACTGACGATGATTCAAACTCTGAAGATAATGAGTAATTGTGATTTAACGAAAAGATCTTTTAAGTTTAGTTCGTGTGGTACAGCTTTTGGTTCCGTCTGGATGGTCGACACATGTTCGTTCTTGTTCATAATCTGCCGATTGTTGCGAGTAGGCTCCATTTGATAGATCATTTAACTGACCGCTAATGCCACGCACTTGTTGGGTATCACTGTTTTTCCCAAGATTAAGTAAAAATACGAGTGCTAATGAAAATACTAAAATCGCGCCAATTGGAAGAACTTGTTTTTCAAAGTTAAAAGGTTCACTTTTGCTTTTCAGTAAGTCAGTGTATTGGGCCGGTAAAGATTCGACAGCTCTTTCGGACTTGATATCTAAATCTTTTGGTAACTTGCTGCTTACAGGGGGATGAAAATGTTTGGCTGAGTCTTTTGCCGTCTCTGTGGTTTCATATTTTTGAGATTTGTGTTGAGAGATCAAGTTTTTGTTTTTTGTGTTTTGACTCATGGATAGCTCTATCGGATCGTTAACCAAAAAGCATAAGAGTTTGTATATTTGGTTTTGAATTATCTCGATTTGAAACAGGTGTTAATCATCATCTTTTGTCGCTATAATAAAGGTGTATCCTCAAAATGTTTTAAACTGATCCTCGATTTGTACCGATAGGATCGTATGATTAAACGAATTTTATTTGTTCTTTTTGTTATTGGAGCCAGTTTTTTATATCAAAAGTATAAAACTCGCCCCCAAGTGAGTGCCATTACATTTACTCCATTAAAGCCTCATACGAAGGCTGTATCTGACACTTTATCTGATTGCAAGCTAAGCTCTTATTGCTTAGTAACGTATGTAGCGCCTTGGTGTCCGGCATGCCATTCATACTTGAATGAATTACGACCAGATGTTGAAAACGCGCTAGAGCGCCGTCAGTATAAAAGTATTGTGATTGTTGGATCAGATGAACTATCTCAAGTTGAACAAATGGTTGAACAAATCGGAACAAGAGCTTTTGCTGATGTCGAAGATCAATTCAGAGATACAAATAAAATCAGTTTTTTCCCAACGCATATCGTTTTAGAAAATGGTCGCCTGAAGTATTTCGGTCAAAAATCATATGATTGGATCAATAGCGAACTTTTAAATCCATAGCTTAAAAAAACATCACTTTAGCAAAAAACGATGGTTTGACGCGCAACGCAAAGACCAATGTCTTGCCTTTTTAGATCAAAACACACTTGAATAAAATGTTAAGTCATTGAAATGACGTCTAAATTAGTCAGCAAATGATTATAAAGCGAAAGGGTTTTATCGTGAGTAAAATCACCAAAAGTAGTACAGCCGAGTATTTTGCGAAGAACTTGCAGCAAGTGGGGTTTTCATCTCCATTAAAAGCCGTTTTAACGACTTTGAAAGAGGCTGTCGATAATTCATTAGATGCCTGTGAACAATCTGAAATTTTACCCGAATTAGAAGTTATCGTAACAAAAGTCGGAACAGGATCAACGAAGAACACAGATCTTATTAAGATCGTCGTTGAAGATAATGGACCTGGTATTGATGGAGACGATTTAGCCAAAGTTTTTGGTGAGTATTTGGCTTCATCAAAATTCGGTCGTGGACAATGCTCTCGTGGACAACAGGGTATTGGTATTTCGGCAGCAACAACTTGGGCTCAAATGACAAACGCAAAAGGCGTACAGGTTCTTTCTAAAACAAAGAGTATGCGCAAAGCCGTATCTGCACAAGTTGATGTCGATATTAAGACAAACACGGGTATCTTAAGAAATAAAGAAACTGTCGAATGGAAAAAGACAAACGGTGTTCGTGTTGAATTTATCATGGATGGCCGTATTCAATTAAATGGTGATGGTGGATTGTTAACATACATCGAAGGAACTATTCTTTTGAATCCACATTTAACAATTACTTATAAATTAGGTGATAATGATAAAGTTAAAGTTGAGCGGGTTTCGACTTTAAGCCCGGAAATTCCAGGGGCAACTTTACCTCATCCACATACATTTAAGCTGGGCGAGTTCATTACGCATTCAACTTTGTATGGTAAAATATCAGTATCTAAGTTTTTAAAAACTGGATTTTCTCGTATTTCAGATCAATCTATTTCAGATTTTGTTAAGAATGGTTTGCCAAAGGCATTGGTTGAAAAACCATTAACCTCTTTAAGTGATGAAGACTTTAAAAAAGTGTTTCAAGCAGTTCAAGCCACACAGCTCATGGCGCCTTCGACTAAATCAGTTTTAACTGTCGGCGAGGATGCTTTATCAAAATCAATTGAACGTTTAGGACAAGTCGACTTTTTTTCAGTTGTGACAAGAAAACCAACGATTTGTGACTTTAAGCCTGTTGTTGTTGAAGTTGCATTAGCTCGTTTTGTGGATCGTGGATCAGAAGGTGAGCCTGTTCAATTGTTACGTTTTGCGAATCGTGTACCGTTACAGTTTGATAAATCAGGCTGTGCTATTACATGGGCTATTGAAAGTGTAAATTGGAAATCATATGGTTTAGCGCAACCAAAAGAATCTTTACCACAAGGACCATATGTTTTTGCAGTATCGATTGTGTCCCCATTTATTAAGTTTAAAAATGCATCAAAAGAAACAATCGATGCTTCAGAAGAGCTTGTTGAAGAAATTCGTCGTGCATTAATGCAAGCAGGACAAAAACTATCTCGACACATTAAGCACGAAATGAAAGAAGCTGATCTTGAAAGAAAGTTAGCTCACATCGAGCAATTTGGTCCGATTTTAGTTGAAAAACTAGTGACCATTGCTGGTGCTAACGAATCAAGAAAGAAAAAAGCAGAAGAAGGTTTGCGTAAGATTTTAGGGCGTGATTCTGATGCTGCTGTCAATGAGTTAGAAGAGGCGCAATCGAAATTAGAAGCTCAAAAGAAAAAACAAGAACAAAAAGAAAAACCTGAAACAAAAAAAGCAGCACCTTCGACTGGTGAAGGGTTAGGTTAATCCATATGGCATTAATAAAAGTTCGTGAATTAAAATTAGATATTCCCAAAGAAGCAAAAAACTTAGCAGAAAAAATGCTTAAAGATCTAGAGAGTTCTAAACGTCCGTATCTAGAGGCGGTTAAGACTTCGCTTGATAACTCAGAGTATTCTCCAAAGGTGGGGTATTTAACTCCTGGTGATAAAGTAGTTCGTACAGAATTAAATGTTTCTTCTGTTCAGAAACTAGCACGTGTTGTTTTCATGCTCGAGATTTTACTTCGCAATTTAGATATTGGAGCTGTCAATACAAAGCGTGAATTGTATTATATCTGTAAAGGTTTGATTAAAGGTGATCGCAAATACAAGCCGTTAGATTTTGAAGATCAAGATGAATCAGATAGTATCATTGATTTTATTGGTGATATGTTAGAAGTCTATCGTGAAGAATTAAACTGTTTTGCTAACGATCGTGGCGGACAAACTTATTCACAGCAATTAGTTGTCACTGAAACATTAGCTGATGGCGAAAAAGCAGTTGTGGATTTATCAACTTTAGGAACGACACCATTTCAACCTAAAAACAAACCGCAATCATTAAAGCTAAAAGCCAAAAAGAAAATTGATTTTTGCTTGGTTGTCGAGTCAGAAGGTACAGCGGGTACTTTGCAATCGATGGGTTTTACAAAACGTAATAATTGTATATTGATGGGTGCTCAAGGCGTTCCATCAAATGGTGTGCGTGGTTGGTGTAAATTGATTGAAAATCAATTGGATGTTCCAATGTATTTTTTCGGAGATCTAGATGCGTACACTCTGCAAAATATTTTTAGAACTCTTAAAGCTGGTTCTGCATCTTCATTAATCCGTAATGGTGATTTTAGTGCTCCGAATGTTCGCTTTTTGGGTGTTTTACCTGGTGATGTGAAAAAATATGATTTGCCACATTACAAGGTAAAAGAATCTGATCCAGCAGAAGCACGTGCATTGAAGAAAGCTAAAGATGCATTAGAAAACGATCCATTTTTTAAAGATAAAAAGAACAAGGATTTAGCTGATATTTTGAAATGGCTTTTGAAAGAAAAAATTCGTTGCGAACAGCAAAGTTATTTCTCTGTTGATCCGAAAGATCCAATCAAAACTGAAAAAATTATTCTCGAAAAAATTAAAAAAGGCGATTACGTCTAAGTTGTTTTTACTCTTCGTTAAAGGGGGCGGACCCCCTTTTTTTTTTAGAGACCACTGTCTACAGATAAGACAACTAAGAATTTATTTTAATGATCAGACTTTGTTTGATCAGTTTATTGCCTTTATAAGCAATATAACGCGCAATGTGGTGCGGTTTGGGCTGTTTTTAGGATTACTTTTTGGTCTGAAAATTGAAATATAGCGTGTCTGATAAGGGGAATTTCCAAAATGAAACCAGCTAAAGACACGTTTCAGGTAATAGTAAAATTTTTGATAACATTTACTGTGATTTTTGCATTAACTTCATGTCAGTCTAAAAACGAACCTTCAAAGCTAATGGCCTTACTGCAAGATTCTGATAAAATTATTAGTACTCGACCACAGAATCAGACTATGGTGATGGCAATTGTTAAGTTGAAAAATCCTGCTTTATTTCAAACAGCTCAAAGACAAAATAATTTAACGATTGTAGATTCAAAGTTAGAAGAGGCCATCTTAACTGAACAAAAGCAAACACTTGATCAGTTCAAGCTTATATCGCCTGAAATTCAAGTCATTTATCGGTATAAATATGTTTTAAATGGCTTATGTATTTTGGCTCCAGTTGCGGCTCTTGATCAATTAAAGCAATTGGGAACAATCGCTTCGTGGGAAAGAGTTGGTCAGTTTAGTCGGCCAGAAATTATTTTAAGTGAAAAAAAAGAGATACAAAATGTTACAGGAATTGATCGTTACAATTCATCTAAATTTATTGGCGCTGATAAACTTAATCAATTAGGTCTTACGGGCAAAGGTATAAAAGTCGGTGTTATTGATACTGGTATTGATTACACACATGCCATGTTTAAGGGAATAGGAACTGCTGAAGCTTATAAAAATATTGATCCCTCAAAAGAATCAACAGGTTTTCCAAGTGAAAAAATAGTCGGCGGAATTGACCTCGTTGGAACGCACTATGATTCTGCATCTCCTGATTTTGCAACACGTATACCTCGACCTGATGTTAATCCGCTTGATGAAGCAGGTCATGGGACGCATGTGGCTGGCACAATAGCTGGCTTTGGTGATGGAGTATCATCATATAATGGAATGGCTCCGGATGCATCATTGTACGCAATTAAAGTATTTGGTGCAGATGGTTCTACGAGCGACATGGTTGTTATAGCTGGTTTAGAATACGCGGCAGATCCTAATGGCGATGGTGATTTGAAAGATCAATTAGACATTGTCAATTTATCACTTGGAAGTGGTTATGGTAATCCTAAAATTTTATATGCTGAGGCTCTTAAAAACTTAACCCAAGCTGGAACTTTAGCGGTTATCTCAGCAGGTAATTCAGGCAATAAGGATTATATAGTTGGTGCACCTGGGACGTCGACAGAGTCCCTTTCAGTAGCCGCAAGTATTGACGATGGTTTGCATAATTGGCAATTTCCAGCATCAGTGATTCAGTTAGTTGGTGAGACAGTCATTGTCGAGGCTATTGAAGCTGCGACCACTCGACCAGTAGCCGATACTCAAGTGAGTGGTGAAATTTACTATATTGGTTTAGGAAACAAAGAGTTAACTGAAGAGCAAAAAAATAATTTAAAGGGTAAAGTCGCTCTTTTAGATAGAGGTGTTGTTACATTCAACGACAAAGTTAAAATAGCTGCGGAGAATGGTGCAATTGGTGTTATTGTCGCTAATAATCGCGAAGGTGATGCATTTGCAATGGGAACAACTGATAAGTTTGAAATACCAGCTATAATGATTAATCAGTCTGTTGGTCAAAAAATAAAAGCTGAAATTCTAGCAGGTAGATCTGTAGTTATTCAGTTTAAGTCGGAACAAAAAATTAATAAACCAGAGCTTATCGATACAATTACTGATTTTAGTTCTAAAGGTCCACGTTCTATTGATGGATTTTTAAAACCAGAAATTTCGGCACCTGGTAGCCAAATTATTTCGGCAGCCATGGGTGGTGGAGATGCTATGGTTAAAATGTCTGGAACATCAATGGCTGCTCCACACATAGCGGGTGTTATCGCTTTACTGAAACAAGCTTTTTCTAATCGCAAAATAGAAATGTCTGCAAGTGAACTCAAGAATGTTGCCATGGGTACAGCTAAGACAATCAGTGCAAAATCGCAAAGATATCCTGTTACTCGTCAAGGATCGGGGCGAGTGCAAGCTGATGTTGCAGCTCTGGCAGAAGTTGTAGTTTCTGAACCATCAATTTCATTTGGTGAGGTCAGTGTAGAGTCTAAAAAAACAATGCGCGCATCGATTCGTGTGCGCAATTTATCTCGTGAGGATAAATCAATAAAAATTGATTTTAATGGAAATCAATATATAACGATGAGTTCAGTTCAAACTGTCAAAATAAAAGCAGAATCAAATGTGAACTTGAATTTGACATTTACACTTGATGCTACCCAGATGGGAGACGCTATTGTCCGCGAGATGGATGGATTTGTGTTATTAAAATTAAATGATCAAGAAATCTATAGAGTGCCTGTTTTAGCAGTTGCACATAAGTTGAGTGATATCAGTTCGTTAGGGTTAACTGTTTCATCATCAAGAAATGATAGTGATAATGCAGCGAGTTCATTAATATTAAAAAACAATTCAGTCAATACTGGCCAAGCAATATTATTTAACTATCTTGGACAGGATGATAGAAAGCCTGTGCCCCAATCATTCATGAATTCTGATTGTGATCTCCAATCTGTTGGTTATCGCATCATTGAAAAAAACAACGAAGTTGGTGATTTAGAAAAATATGTTCAATTTGCAGTGAAAACCTATAAACCGATGACGACTTGGAATTCTTGCGACATCAGTATTTTAATTGATTCACAAAAAAATGGCCATGTAGAACAGGAAATTCTTGGTGCAAATACAAGTTCTATTCCAGGAAGCGAACAAGAAGTGTTTCAATCAACATTAATCGATACTGTAAAAGCTCGAGAGCTTCGTAAAGCTTTCGAAAAAGCTGTCGATCAAGTTAAAGATAAGCCTGAGGAAGTTCAAAAGCTTAAAGATCAAGAGAATTACGATGATGCAATTCTTGATACGTCGGATTTTGCAAATTTTAATAATTCAACAATTGTGATTGTCGAAGCTCGTATTTCAAAGCTTAAAGTTGATCAACAAAATAATTTAAATTTCAAAGTCGTGGTAACGCATAATGAGCAGGGTACTGTTCAGATGGATGATTATCTAGAGTCTGAATCGAAATATTTTTCTGTTTCAATCGATGAAGAGGATCAATCATTTATTGATATGTCGGCATCAGATATTTATGTTAAAGCAGGTGAACAGTTGTCTATTGATTTAACTAAAGGACGTGGAAATCACAAACTCATGGTTTTACTGCCCCAAAATAAGTTCAGTTTTTCAAACTCAATAACTGATGCTCAAGTCATCATTGAATTGCCAGAATATAAACCTTAGAATTGGATGCTGGTTGATAGTCAATCGACCAGCATTTGAGTAGAATGCAATACTGCAAAAAAATTATCTTTCAATTTCGTGATCAAATTCATCGGTACTTTTTTGCAATATTTTACGAGCATGGGCTCTCTCTTTTACGCGAGATTTATCACTACTACGGTTAAGCGTTTCAAGCATATGATCGCACACATCAGCTAAGGCTGCATATAAATTTGCATCAGATTTTTCAATAGTTATAGCGTCGTATTTTCCACCATAAACATGCAGCTTGATTGAAAAGAGATCTGGTCCGGCCTGTATCGGAGAGTTTTCCATTTCGATTGTTAAGGTAATTTTACTATCAGAAAGGGCTGGAAATTTTTCAATAATTGTATCAACTCGGTCAATAGCTGCTTGCTGAATGATTTCTGATTTTTTTAACTTTTTGAATTTTACTTGAACCACACAGAACTCCTTTTAAATTGTTGTTGAATGCATATATAATTCAGACATCAAGATCATTTAACCGATATATTCTTTTGTGCTTAGTGTTTTTTTCATCATCATTCAAGATCGCAAGCACAGGACGTCCACTTGGGATTTCATTTACATGAGCAATAACAACTTCACCACCTTGATTCAGCACAAGTTGGGCTAAATCATCTAAGATGCAGTCGTCTTCGTGATCGAGATCAAAAGGATGGATAGAAATTCCTCCGGATTTTGGATCTATTTTGCCAAAAATATTAAGTTCATCTGTAACGATAAGTTTTCTAACTTTGCCTTGAACAACAGCTTTTGCAATATGGAAAATATTTTTGGTAGCTTTATTTTCATCTTCAGCAAAACGAAATTCCACAAGCGATTTTTCGAGTGAACGACGAGAATCGTCTCGAGTGATTTGGATTAATCTTTGTTTGTAAAAACCAATCTGATCGATCTTGAACTGATCGGCAATCGAGGTTTTAATTAAATTTTTATATTTTATCTGATTACGAATTTCTTTTAGCTGTGGTGGTTTTCCAGCCATGAATAGCTTAGGTTGCGAAAAATGAGTTAGCTGAGCTATTAAATCATCTAACAGTAATAAATTTTGTTTCTTGACTGATTCTGCTAAACTCAGAGATTTGATAAGTTTAAACGTATTCTGATTACCAAAATATAAATGTAAATCATTATCTTGGATACCTAAGAATAAATAATCCTGATCTCCTTGTAGCCAGCGCAGGAGTGGCTTTATATGAAAGCTATTGGCAACGTGGCATTGTCTCTCAAGTAATATTGGTACACTGAGCACTCTAAAGTAATCTTTTGTTCTAAACAGACCAATATTACATTTAATACTGTTAAATATTCGGCCATCATAGAGTAATGATTCAATTGGTTCTAAAAATTTTTTTATTTCTTCATTTTCCAAAGCTGTTGAAAGATACTCTCCTGCTTCGGATATAATTTCATTTAACTGTTGCTTAAGATCAACCAAGTCTCCGCGGTTGACCAAATAAGCAGTTAAATGAACTCCATCAGTAGATTCTAAAATTGATCTCAAAGTTTCCTTTTTTTCTATGATCATAAAAACCTCCTCAGTGAAGTTAATCAAAAGAATCGTTCTTTTGATTAACTAACTTTACGGCATTTATACGAATTGCTAAAATAGATAAATAATCTATAGTTTATTACTTAAAGCGATATTAAAAGTTTGAGTTGATCTCGTAGAAACTACAGGCTTTAGGCAGCTTTTGAAGCTATCTCGTTTCAATCAAAATTCGCTTGCGCTCATTCTCAGGAAATTTTTCAATCGCGTATCGCAGCATTGTTCGTGGCATTTTTTTACCAAAGCGAGTAATAAATTTTTTCAGTTCAAGAAAGTTTTTTTTACCAGCTTCGCGAAGCATCCAGCCAGTCGCTTTGTGCATGAGATCTTCAGTCTCTGTAAGGAATTTCGGAGCCATTTTAAATGTTACATCAGTTTTTTTTCTTTGAATCGGTCTTAACGTTGATACAATTGAAATGCGACGATCCCAATGCCATTTTGACTTTGAGAGTTTAACTAAAGTCGAATAGTTATTTGTAAGAAAGCAGTAATCGCCTAAAATTTTATAAGCTGATAAGTCGACAAGATCCCAATTGTTAATTCGTTTAGTTTTTTTAAGGTAAAACTGTACAATCTTTTTTTTCTGAGATAAATCTTTTGTTTTTTCGTATTGAATGACCAAAATTGTGAGACCTAGGAGTCTATCTTCATGAATTTCACTTTGCAAAAGAATATCAATGTCTTTTATGTTTGTGTCGGCATATTTTTTAGCAATAACTCGCATGTCTGGAACAGTGACACCAATAAATATATCACCTTCGCCATACTGACCAGGACCTGTTTTGAAAAAATTTTGAAATAAATCTTTTTTTTCATTTTTAGCTTTTTTACGTAATTCAATCTGTTGAGGAATGAGTGTTTTTTTCATTATATACCTTTAGGGTTAGAATAAATCTCGAGCCAGTTCTTTAAGTGTTTCAGTGAATTCTTGAATAGGTTCTTGTAGGAAAATATTTTTACGACCAATCAAATAAATGTCACGGTCTATGTTTGGTGAGAATAAGGTGTAGCTTTTTTTGGGTACATTCTGATTAAGAGCTACGCCTAGCGGAATAATACCGTGACCAAACCCTTCTTTGACCATTTGAGTGATAGCTAAAAATGATTCGACAAAAATAAACTCTGCATTTTTAATTTTTATGTTTTTTTGTAATTTGTCTTCAAGTGTTTTCCATGTGCCTGAGTTTTTCTCGATTGTAATAACTTTATTTGTTTCATTCATGTTGTCGGCATCGAATCGGTTAAAAATAAATACGAGTGGCTCATCTATAATTTTAGTGGAAATCAAATTCTGCGGTGAAAAATGACGTTGTTGTGGCACGCAAATTCCTAAATCATAGCGGCCAAGTTTAACATTTTCTTCAACTAGGGTACTCCGATGAACGTGCAAGTCGAATTCTAAGTTTTTAATTTTGCGCAAAGCTTGTTTAATCAACTTTGGTCCCCACGTGGCCGCAATAGAATCGGCAAGTCCGATAGAGTAACGCATTTGACCTTTTGTTAAGTTTAAATCTTTGAGACTCTTAAATTCCGCAAGTAATGGTTTGGCTCTTTCAAGAAATTGACGTCCCTCTGATGTGAGACGAACTCTTCGACCATCGGGTTCGATGAGTTTGTAATGCAGCTCGTCTTGTAGGGATTGCAGGCGTTTGCTGACGGCGGATTGTGTTATGCGCAGCTGTGCAGCAGCTTCGCTGATTGTACCAGTGCGATCCAGGGCAATTAGGGCTTCAATACCATCTATCATAGTTAATATATTAGCATTAAATTATTCTCAAAACGACTAAATTATATTCCAAATATTCAATTTTTTCTTGTATGATCTTAGTCGAAGATAGAAATGAAAACGAATTGAAAATATAACTAAACCAAAAGGGGTTCTTATGGCTGCAAAAATCGAAACAACACCTGAAATGGTGAAAAAGGTTTATCAAACGACTCGCGAAAAAACAGAAGTTATTCGCAAACGTTTAAACCGTTCATTAACTTTAGCTGAAAAAATTATTTACGGACACTTAGATGATCCACAAAATCAAGAGATTAATCGTGGTTCTTCATTCTTGTTATTAAGACCAGATCGCGTAGCAATGCAAGATGCAACAGCGCAGATGGCGATTTTACAGTTTATCTTAGCTGGTAAAGACGAAGCGGCTGTTCCATCAACAGTTCACTGTGATCACTTGATTCAAGCCTATCAAGGTAAAGAAAAAGATATGGCAGCATCAAACACAACAAACAAAGAAGTTTTTGATTTCTTAGCGACAGCAACTTCAAGATACAATATTGGTTTTTGGAAACCAGGCGCTGGTATCATTCACCAAGTTATTTTAGAAAACTATGCCTTCCCAGGTGGTTTGATGATCGGTACAGATTCTCATACACCGAATGCTGGTGGTTTAGGAATGTGTGCTGTCGGTGTCGGTGGATCTGATGCTTCAGACGTTATGGTGGGTTTACCTTGGGAAGTTAAAAATCCTAAATTAATCGGCGTTCACTTAAAAGGTAAAATGAACGGTTGGACATCTGCAAAAGACGTTATTTTAAAACTTTGTGGAATGCTAACTGTTAAAGGTGGAACTGATAAAATCGTTGAATACTTTGGTGAAGGTGCTGACAGTATTTCTTGTACTGGTAAAGCAACAATCACAAACATGGGGGCCGAGTTAGGTGCAACTTGTTCAGTGTTTCCATATGATGCGAAAATGGCTGGTTACCTTAAAGCAACTGGTCGTGCAGAATTAGCTGCAATTGCTGATGCTAACAAAGATATTTTAAGAGCGGATGACGACGTTGTTGCCAATCCTAAAAAATATTTTGATGAAGTTTATGAAATCGATTTATCTGCATTAGAGCCACATTTAGTTGGTCCACATACTCCAGATTTAGCACGTCCTATTTCGAAATTAGCTGAAGAAGCTAAAGCTAATGGTTGGACAACTAAAATTTCATCTGCGCTTATCGGATCTTGTACTAATTCTTCATACGAAGATATTGGTCGTTCAGCGATGTTAGCCGAGCAAGCTATGAAAATTGGTTTGAAGATGAACCAACCATTTTTAGTTTCTCCTGGATCTACGCAAATTCAAAATACAATCACTCGTGATGGCCAAATGAAAACATTTGAAGCTGTAGGTGCGACAGTATTAGCGAATGCATGTGGACCATGTATTGGTCAATGGAAACGTGATGATGTTAAATCGGGTGAGAAAAATACAATTGTAACTTCATTTAACAGAAATTTCCGTGGACGTAACGATGCTAATATGGAAACTTTAGCATTTATCGCATCGCCTGAAGTTGTTATGGCATTGGGACTAGCGGGTCGTTTAGATTTTAATCCATTGACTGACGAATTAGTTGGTCCAAATGGTAAAGTTAAATTACAACCACCACAAGCTCCTGAGCTACCAGAAAAAGGTTTCGTACCTGATACTGAAGGTTATCAAAAACCAGCTGGAGCTTCGGCAAAAGTTGCGATTGATGATAACTCTCCACGTTTACAGTTTTTACAACCGTTTTCAAAATGGAACGGTCAAGATTTCGAAGGTCATTTATTGTTAGCAAAAGCTAAAGGTAAATGTACAACAGATCATATCAGCCCAGGTGGTAAATGGTTAAATTTCCGTGGTCACTTAGATAAAATTTCTGACAACATGTTGTTAGGTGCTGATAATGCTTTTGGTGGTGAAATCGGTAAAGGTAAAAACCAAATCACTGGTGAAGTTAAAGAATTCGCGCAAATTGCTCGTGAATACCAAAAAGCTGGTCAATCATGGATGATCATTGGTGATGAAAATTATGGCGAAGGTTCTTCTCGTGAACACGCAGCAATGTCTCCAAGATTTTTAGGATGTACTGCTGTGATCACAAAATCATTTGCACGTATTCACGAAACTAACTTAAAAAAACAAGGTGTATTAGCTGCGACTTTTGTTAATCCAAAAGATTATGACAAAATTCAAGAAAAAGACAGTTTAACTATCAAAGGTTTAAATGCTTTAGCTCCTGGTCAAAATTTGTTCTTAGAAGCTAAACACGCTGATGGTACAGTTGATAAAATTGAAATCAAACACACTTACAATGCTGAGCAAATTAAATGGTTTAAAGCAGGTTCTGCATTAAATCTTATCCGCTCTGGTGGTAAAATTTAGTTTTTAGTTTTAAAATTAAATTTTATATAAGTGAGTCCCCGAAAGACTATGTTTTTCGGGGATTTTTTTATTTTGCCGTATTGTCAGGGTTAGTTTTTCCAGTTTGTCCGGCACGTGAATTGTAGCCAGAACTCACTTCTTTATTTTGGGTCATTGTTTCATCTATTTTATTTAGTTTGCCACATTCATAATTTACGCGATTTATTTCTTCTGATCGATCAGCAAGAGAGTCTGGCGCGTAGGATGCAAGGTGAGTGTCAGATTTTGTTGTTAGTTGAGTGAGTAATGATTGATTAAAAGAAGCCATTTTTTCTAAGGTCCTTTGTGAATCATCTCGTTCGCTGGGACTGGTTGAGAAAGTATTATTTAATTGAGCTCTAACTTTGTTAAGAGCATTGACGATATCTATGCATTCTTTAGCTTTCAAACTTAAATTTGAATAACTTTTATAGTAGGGGTTTGTCGATTTGTATTGTTCCCACTTATCACATTTTGATTTTGAGTATGAACGACAGCTTGTTAATTTTTTGTTTTTACTTTTTTCAAAGTCTTTTGCATCACACGAGATTTGTATTAACTCAGATTTGTTATCTTTTGTGTATTGGTACATTCTAAAAATACCTCTATTTGTTGAGGTATCTAAATTGCCAATACAAAACTTTTCTTTATTACTGAAACAAGGTGTTGCTGATATGTACCCATTACTGACTTGTGCGACTTCGTTGTCGTATAAAGTACTGCGGTAGTCTGTTTTTTTAGTGATTTGTACACTTCGACCTTTAATATAGTTTAGGCCATATGAACCCTTTAGTTGTGGATCTATTAAAATATCTAGGTTATCTAAACCACTTTGAGCAAACGAATATGTTGCTAAAAAGCAAGTCACTAAGTAAATCAATAAAGGTCTCAATAAAGCAACGTAATGCATGCGCAAAAACTCCCGATGAAATTTATTTATATTCAAATTTATCGGTAGATCGTGCGATTCTCATGACAGACAATGGTCTGTGTTTACGCTTTCTTTATACAATCCACGAAATAGCATTTTTTACCATTCACGACTTTTGTCGTTAATCCGTGAATATCTGTTTCAAATCCCGGGTACTGAAGATTGAAATCGCGCACAAACTTTAAATAATTCACAATGGTTTTGTTAAAGATTTCTCCGGGAACTAAAAGTGGTATTCCTGGAGGATAAGGCGTTAAAAGAACAGCTGTCGTTTGACCTTCAATTTCATCAATTGGAACTTGATAAGTTTGACCACGGGCCATTTGGTGAAAAGCTTCTGATGGTTTTACATCAGCAGTGATATTTGAAAGATAAACATCAGTTGTCACTTTAGCCATATTTGTTTCGGCATAAGCTAAGTGAATTTTTTGACAAAGATCTTTTAGACCTAAATTTTCATAATGCGGTTGTGATCTTGCAAATTTAGGCATAACTTTACTAACTAAATTATTTTTATCGTAATCAGATTTGAACTGCTGTAAAGCTGCGACCAAGGTATTCCAACGACCTTTGGTGATGCCAATCGTGAACATAATAAAAAATGAATAAAGACCGTATTTTTCTACAATCACCCCATGTTCAACTAAATACTTAGCAACGATTGTGGCCGGTATTCCAGAATCAGCAAACTCACCATCAACGGTTAAACCTGGTGTAACAATAGTGGTTTTGATCGGATCTAAAATATTAAATTGTTCACTTGTTGTTTTAAAACCGTGCCATGCATTTTGACTGTTATTTAAAAACCAGTTGTCACGATCTAAAGGCTTGGCTGTTTTTTCAAGTTTAGGCCCCCAAACTTGAAACCACCAATCATGGCCCCACTCTTTATCAACTTTTTCCATAGCTAGTCTAAAATCAATCGATTCATTTAAACTTTCTTCGATCATGGCTGTTCCACCAGGGGCTTCCATCATGGCAGCTGAAACATCACACGAAGTAATGATTGAATATTGTGGAGAAGTTGAAGTGTGCATCATGTAAGCTTCATTAAACAACTGCGGGCTAAAATGACTGTTTTCTGATTCGTGAACAAGTATTTGTGAAGCCTGGCTTAAACCTGCTAGAACTTTGTGTGTTGATTGCGTGGCATATATTGTTGATTCTTTTGTACGTGGACGATTAGATCCTATCGCATGCATATCTTGATAAAAAGGATGAAAATTTGCGTGTGGTAACCATGCTTCATCGAAATGTAAAGCATCGACTTTGCCATCAAGTTCTTTTTTTATAGATTCAACGTTGTACAAAATACCATCGTAAGTTGATTGTGTGATAGTTAAAATGCGCGGTTTTTTACTTTTATCTTTTATAAAAGGTGATTCGTTAATTTTTTTCTGAATATTTTCAAATTTAAATTCGTCCTGTGGAATTGGGCCAATGAGACCTAAATGATTACGGGTTGGTGTTAGAAATATCGGTATGGCACCAGTCATCATAATAGAGTGTAAAACTGATTTATGGCAATTGCGATCAACAATAACAATATCATCTGGAGTGATTTGTGAATGCCAAACAATTTTGTTTGATGTCGATGTTCCATTAGTCACAAAAAACAAATGATCAGAGTTAAATATTCTGGCTGCGTTTTTTTCACTCGCAAGTACGGGGCCGGTATGATCAAGCAATTGACCAAGCTCTTCAACTGCATTGCAAACGTCAGCACGTAAAAGATTTTCGCCAAAAAATTGATGAAACATTTGACCAACAGGCGACTTTAAAAATGCAACTCCTCCAGAGTGTCCCGGGCAATGCCAAGAATAACTGCCGTTTTCTGCATAGTTTAACAGTGCTTTAAAAAATGGTGGAGTCAATGATTCTAAATAATTTTTAGATTCACGCGAAATCAACTTGGCTACAAAATCTGGAGTATCTTCTTGGCGATGAATAAAACCGTGAAGTTCACTCAAGATTGAGTTTGGAAGATGTTCACTGGTTTTTGTGTCTCCTAATAAAAACAATGGAAGTTCCGCATTGGATTTTCTTATTGTGCTAATTAATTCATTAACAAGATTTGTTGTTAGCTGATTAGTTTTTGTATCTGAGTTGTTGATATGGGCATCATCGATAGAAATGAGTAGAGCAGAGGCTTTAGCTTGTTGTCTTGAAATGGTGTGTACATCAAGAGGATTTAGAATAACTAAAACTGAGTGTCCCAGTTTTTCAAGAGTGCTAACGATTTGACGTGTTTATCCGCTTTGAAGATTTTCTTTGTGAAAATTTTCATCAATGACAATGACTGGAAATCGAAAGTTCATGCTGACTCCTTAGGGCTATAATAAATATGCATAAATGATAAATGATTATGCATGGCTTATGCATAAATATGAAATCGCAAAAACATCAGTGAGTGTCGTTGGTGCTCGTGGTTACTCTGGGTTAGAGCTTGTAAAATTGCTAATGCGCCACCCGCATGCTGATGTTAAATATGCTTTTGCGACTGGAGACTTTACTCTAGCTGATGGACTTATGATTTCAGGTCTACAAAAAATTCAGTGTTTAAAAGACACAGAGTTGATGTCTCACTTAACAGATGTTGTTTTTTTAGCTACTCCTGCAGAAGTTTCGCATGATCTTGCCCCGAAAATAGTTGCAGCAGGTAAAATAGTTATCGATGTGAGTGGTGCTTTTCGTTTAAAAAAGAATGACTATAAAAAATGGTACGGTTTTGAGCATATGCACTTACCGCTATTGCAAAATGCTCAGTATGGACT
The DNA here is from genome assembly GCA_046293015.1 of Pseudobdellovibrio sp. Lineage (GTDB taxonomy): Bacteria > Bdellovibrionota > Bdellovibrionia > Bdellovibrionales > Bdellovibrionaceae > Pseudobdellovibrio. Next base: position 127,174 of record JBKBPU010000008.1, on the reverse strand, counting down.
TCATCCTTGGGCTTCACCAGTTGGAGGAAAAGCTCAAGTTGTTGCCAATCCCGGATGTTATGCAACAGCTGTTGCAATGGCTCTAGTGCCTGTCATTAAAAACAAACTCATTGATCTTAACACAGTTGTAGTCGATGCCAAATCAGGCGCTTCTGGTGCTGGTAAAAAAGCTGCTGAAAATTTGTTATTTACAGAAGTCGATGCTGAATGCCTACCTTATCGTGTAGGTCGCCATCAGCATTACCCAGAAATTCAAGAAACAATTGAAAATTTATCTGGAGTGCGTTTAGATTTTCACTTTACGACATCTTTATTGCCTGTTCGCCGCGGAATTATAGCAGGCGTATATGCCAATTTAAATACTGGTGTGACAATAAACGATGTTGCTGAAACTTTTAAAAAAGCTTATCAGCATTATTCTTTAGTTGAAATTGGTTCGTGTGAAGAAAGACCTCAGTTGTTGCAGCTTAAAAAAGTCGTTGGCACTGGCAGAACACACATATCGTGGACTGTTCAAGGGCAAAAATTATTTTTATTTTCGTGCATTGATAACTTACTTAAAGGTGCAGCATCGCAAGCTGTAGAAAATTTTAATCATATCTTAGATTTACCAGTTGATTTGGGGTTGACTGGTCTGGAGGCGCAAATATGACATTGGGATTAGGAGTTTTACGTATACCTTTACCAAAAGGATTTCTAGCAAGTGGTGTGAACTGTGGAGTTCGTCGCTACCGCCCAGATATAGGTATGATTATTTCTGAAGTCCCAGCAGTTGCTGCTGGTGTTTTTACATTGAATGAATGTAAAGCTGCGCCCGTTTTATATTCACAAGCTTTATTACCGGCCGATAATGTTCGTGCCATTTTTACAAACTCTGGACAAGCTAATGCAGCGACTGGCAGTGAAGGGGCCGAGAAAAACTTAATGATGGTTTCAGCTGCAGCTAAAGCTCTAGGTTGTGATCAAAATCAAGTCTTAGTTGCCAGTACTGGTAAAATTGGCGAGCAGCTCGATACAGATAAAATATTACCTGCTATGCAAGAACTCGTTGATCGCGCTAATGACAGCGCAGAAAGTTTTGCGACAGCTATTTTAACAACTGATTTAGTTCCTAAAACAGTGACTAACATGGTTCAGTTATCAGGTGGACTAATCAGAATCACAGGAATTAGTAAAGGTTCTGGCATGATTCATCCCAATATGGCGACAATGCTTGGCTATATTTTAACTGATGCTAAAATAACAAAACAATATGCCAATGAATTAGTTAAGAGAACTGCCGATGTGAGTTTTAATATGATCAGTGTTGATGGTGATTCATCAACAAATGATTGCAGTTTCTTAATGGCTAACGGAGCAAGCGGTGTTGAACTTAAAACTGATGATGATTTTCAAAAATTTAGTCAAGCTGTTGAAGAAATTTCTATTTTTCTGGCGAAAGCTATTGCTGCAGATGGTGAAGGTGCTACAAAACTTATTGAGGTCCAAGTTCAAAATTGTAGTCAGCTAGATTTAGCTCGCAAAGCTGCGCGTGGGGTAACTCTATCTCCATTAGTGAAAACAGCCATTCACGGAGAAGATCCAAATTGGGGTCGAATCTTGGCGCGTCTTGGTGCTGAAGGTGTTCCTGCATCTGAGTTGCAAGTGATGAGCTTAAAATTACAAAATATCGAAATATTTGCTAATGGTCGCCCAGTCTTGTTTGTTCGTGATGAGTTAAAGGCGTTATTAAAACAATCAATTGTAACAGTCACAATTGATTTGAAATCAGGACCTTTTTCTGCAACAGCTTGGGGCTGCGATTTATCAAAGAAATATGTTGATATTAACACGGAGTATTCTTGATGCTAAAGCGTATTGTCATCAAACTCGGTGGAGCCTCTCTTTCAGAAAATGCTGTTATTGAAAAACTTGCAGTTCTTGTCAAAGGCTATCTTGATTCAAATACTCAAGTTGTTCTTGTTCATGGTGGTGGACCTGCGATTAATCAAGAGCTAACAAGTAAAGGTATCACGTGGGAATTTGTGAATGGCCAACGCAAAACAACACCAGAAATGATGACAGTGATTGAAGATGTGTTGGCCCACCAAGTTAATCAGAACATTGTGAGATCATTACAAAATCAAAAAATTTCGGCAATTGGTTTATCAGGTGCATCTGGATTGTTAGAGTGTCGAATTCTTAATTCTGATTTGGGTTTAGTTGGTGAAGTCATACAGTGTCACTTAGGCTCTGTAGAAGATGCTCTCAAGCAACAACTCATTCCAGTGATTGCTCCAATTGGTTTTGATCATGATGGTCGTAAGTTTAATATCAATGCGGATTGGGCTGCATCGCAAATAGCTGCGAATTTAAACGCAGACAAGCTTGTTTTTTTGACAGATCAATTAGGAATTTTAGATGCTGATAAAAAAGTTTGTCCAACAGTTACAAAAGATGAAATTGAAAACATGATCAATTGCGGGGTCATTGCAGGTGGAATGCTAACAAAGACTAAGGCTATGATATCTGCGAAAAATAAAGGTGTCAGAACTGTTCAAATTTCTGCGGCAGCAAAAGCGCCTGATTTGTTGAACAATGATACTGTTGGCACAAGTCTTATTTAACTTGATAAATTGAGTTGTAAAAATGATCGGAGTTTTTTTTGAGTAAAAAAGTATTACCTAAATCAAGATTACAAGTTCTTAAGGAATTGATTCGCTTAGGGGAAGCAACAACGCAAGAAGATCTTTGCGATGCTCTAAAGCAAAAAAAATTTTCAGTCACACAAAGTACAATTTCTCGAGATTTACGACGTATAGGTGCAATTAAAGCTATAGGTCTTGATGGAGAGACAATTTATAAATTATCCGAAGAAGCAAGTTTGTCATTACCACCAAGAGCATCACAATCTTTACCTGTGCTTATTACAGATTTGCAATCTAATGAAAATATGATTGTTTTACATACGACACCGGGATCAGCCAGTTTAGTCGCACGTCACTTAGACGCACGAAAACAACAAATAGGAATTTTAGGAACTTTAGCAGGTGATGACACTATTTTTGCAGTTCCTGAATCAGTCAAAAAAATTAATGAAGTTATTAAAAAAATCAGTGAACAATTTTTAACACCAGAAAGTGAGAAACAATAATGAGTCAATTAACTCCTACAGAAGATATAAATTACGGTACAATAACTGGATCAGTGGTTATGATCGGTTTTGGATCTATTGGTCGTGGAACTTTACCTCTTTTAGAAAAGCATTTTAAGTTTGATAAATCTAAGATGGTTGTTATCGACCCATCAGATAAAGATCGTAAGCTTTTAGATGAGCGTGGTATTAAATTTTTAAAATTGGGTGTCACTAAAGAAAATTATAAAGAACTCTTAACACCACTTTTAACTCAAGGTGGTGGTCAAGGTTTTTGTGTTAACTTGTCTGTTGATGTTTGCTCTTTATCAGTTATGCAACTTTGTCGTGATCTTAAAGCTTTATATATTGATACTGTTGTGGAGCCTTGGGCTGGTTTTTATTTTGATAAATCTAAAGGTGCTGCTGCAAGATCGAACTATGCATTACGTGAAACAATTCTTGAAGAGAAAAGAAATAACAAAGGTGGAACAACAGCAGTTTCATGCTGTGGAGCTAATCCTGGTATGGTCTCTTGGTTTGTTAAGCAAGCTTTAGTGAACTTAGCTAACGATTTAAAAATACAATACACGCAACCAAAAACAAGAGAAGAGTGGGCGCGTTTCATGCAACAATTGGGTGTTAAAGGTATTCACATTGCTGAACGTGATACACAAGTATCAAAACGTGCTCGTCCGATGAATACTTTTGTAAATACGTGGAGCGTTGAAGGCTTTATCAGTGAAGGTATGCAACCAGCTGAATTAGGTTGGGGAACTTTTGAAAAGTGGACGCCATCAAATGCGAAAACACATGATTCTGGATGTAAAGCTGCCATCTACTTGCAACAACCAGGTGCTAATACTCGTGTAAGAACTTGGTGTCCAACTTTTGGACCTCAATATGGTCGTTTAGTGACGCATAACGAATCAATTTCTATAGCTGATTATTTTACGCTTGGTACTCCTGACAATCCTGAATATCGTCCAACATGTCACTATGCCTATCACCCAAGTAATGATGCAATTTTATCTTTAGAAGAAATGTTTGGTCGCGAAGGTGAAAAGCAACCTGAACAACATATTTTAGATGAAAATGAAATCACTTCTGGTATGGATGAACTCGGAGTACTTCTTTATGGCCATGCTAAAAATGCTTACTGGTATGGTTCTCAACTTACAACTGAAGAAACACGTGAATTAGCTCCATATCAAAATGCAACGGGTTTACAGGTTTCATCAGCGGTTATTGCGGGTATGGCCTGGGCACTGCAAAATCCAAATGCTGGTATCGTTGAAGCTGACGAAATGGATTATCATTCTTGCTTAAAATGGCAATTACCATACTTAGGAAAAGTAAAAGGCTATTACACTGACTGGAATCCGCTTGTTGGTCGTGAAGCTTTATTTCCTGAAGATATTGACCGTACAAGTCCATGGCAATTTAGAAATGTTTTAGTTCGTAATTAAAATCATTAATAACAAACCGTAATGAAAAAGGGTTTTCACTCATCATGAAAACCTTTTTTTTATATTTTTTTGATGAACATGCGAGCAATAAAAATTCCACATAACATAACGATAAAAGTTGGAAGAATATGCCAAAATAAGATATGTAATGGCGTTTCATCGGAACACGTTAATTGTGTACCAAGTAGGCCGAATGACAATCCGCTGATTTCGTCCATGACTTAGACAAACAATTTGGATTTTACTTTCAATTGATGTTGAATAAATCTTACAATAACAAAAAATTTTCTAATCCACGGCTAGATAATTTTTCTTTTGGATTAACGTCAGCGTACAATATTACGGATAATTTTTTTCAAAGAAGTCTTATACATATTGGATCAGGTGATAGGTCTGAACAAAATTCATATTTGGTTGTCGACTCGGGTTACGGATACAGACTCAATCATTATGTGGATCGTCAAATGACTGCATTGGCAAGTATTTTTTTAGAAGCAGATACATCGGAACGTAATGATAACTCTTATGATGCTGCATTTTCAATCGGTGAGAGCAAAGATAGAGTTCGCGCATTTAAATATGGGACACTTTTGGGTTTGGATCTAGCGCTTACAGCTAGTAGCAACATCTCTATAAGCTACCTTCAAAAACTAGGTGGTTATGACGCTAGGTCAACTCAGATATTTAATTTAAGTTTGGGCTATAAATTTTAGTTTTGTATGACTACGGCAGCTCTGTGCGAGATTCAATTTTGGTGACTTCGCATTTTTGTGAATTTAAAAATTTAGTCACTTCAATATCGTAGATGACGCTAATGTTTTCATTACCAGTTTTAAATGAAAAAAAGTAGATTTTTTTATTTTGGTAAGTTGGTTGAGACTCTAGTTTAACCAATTCAACAGTAAAAACAATTTGGTTGTTTTTATCTAAACATTCAATGACATCGTGCTTAGCATTAAATTGACATTTGTCGGCTTGAAAACCGATAAGATCTAAATCTGTATTAACAGTATTCGAATCAATGATAATTTTTTGAATTGCGCTTTTAATAGTTGAATCAAAACAGGCAACTGAAGTTTTTTTAGAAATCGAATTGAAGAGAGAAGCATGGCTATTTGTTATAGCTGTCACAAAAGCACAGGCTAAAATTAAAAAAAATTGACTCATTCTAGCTTTGTTATTCATATTCATTACCCCTTATTTTTTAATATATGATCGATTATTTTATTGTTTCAAATAAAATCTGAGAGTTGATCGAAATAGATCTTATAAATGAGGTAAATACAAATTAAGCACAAAAAATATACAATTAAGTAACAATTTTGCGCATCTGATCGATAATCCAATCAGGATACTGGATGGCGATATCATGCCCGGCCTCTGTATGTTCAACTAAATCGAGTGACCATTTTTTTGCAATGGCCTGTGAGCATTTTGGTGAAACAAACTTATCTTTCAGACCATTGATCAAGATCACATTGCAAGGTTGTGAATTAGGAAATTGATACAGAGCTGCTGCTATGAGTTGCCGAAAAATATTTAATTTTTGAGTTCCGTAAGCAAGGCTATAGTTGGCAAGTTTTTTTAAATCATGAGAATGCTGATTAATAAGTTCTTTCCGTGTTAAAGAAGTTGTGGCTTTTAGTGATAAAATTTCTCTTTGAATAGGCTCTGTTACCCATAACAATTTAAAACCGAGAATTAATGCCGTAGGACTTAATCGGTCAAATACTGAAGAAAAATTAGCAGCACTCGTATTCATTAAGATTATTTTTTGAAAAAGTGATGGTCTTTGTTTGGCCCATTCAACCATAGCCATCGATCCTAATGACAATGATAATCCAAATGTTGGTCTTTCATGATCAAAATTTTGTTGTATGAGCTGCTCTTCAAAAAATGGTATAAATTGTGAAACGCTCAACGGTGTCGTTGCATGGCTAAGCTCTCCGTTACCAGGAATGTCGATGAAATAGAAATGATCATTTGGGAAAGCACTTTTCAAATACTCAGGAAAATAAGCCCAGTGGCCACGACCACGAGCTAATCCACGGATGAGGATCCAATTTTTTTCAGATGAGGATACCATTTATCGAGTCCTTTATTGTAATAATCAGTGAGATCTAAATTTCTAAATTGTTCAGATTGTGTAAATATTAAAAAACGCATCAAAAAATCAATGAATAGTTGGTGTCTTCGCATAGTTCGACGAATACGATGCTTTTTAATAGGATTAAATAAACCATCGAGTTTAAATATTTGAAAAGGATTCTTTTTTACCCAAATCCAAGAGCCAAGTTCTAATGTTAGTGGTATCATATTTAGATTTTGAACCTTTTCATGTAGAATGTAATCCCAAAGATCACCATGGGTACAGTAGACTTTAGATTGCGGTTCAATGGTATAAATATGATAAGGAAATATTTGTTCGAATTTTTCCATCATGAGAGTCATAAAATCAAGTTTAGGAAATGGCTTTTTGGTAAATGCCCACGGAAACCAGATTTGATCATTCATACCAAATCCAGAGTGGATATCTAAGCTGACAGTAAATTTAGATTTATTAGCTTCTATCGCAATTTCACGAACCAAAAATTCTGATTCAATTTCCATTTGTTGAGGATTGCCTCGATACCAAGGAATTTTACGAGTTAAATTTTGACCACCTGCCAAGAAAGGAACTTTTTCTGTCGCTTCTATGGGTGCATTTCTCATGAGATCAACGCCGTTAGGGTTGGATCTTGTTCGGCTTTGAATTCCAGCAGGATTAACAAATGGTATGATGACCAAACGAAAGTGTTCAAGTTTTTCTAAAAAAATATGATCCCAACTTGATAGTTGGTAGTATTTTTCAAGCATTGATATGCAAAGCTGACTGCCGATACGTTCTAAACCATGAACTCCTCCAACAAGTATCAGAGTCGTTTTTTCGCTTTGTAATTTTCGAGAATCTTTTTTTTCGCAGACAATTTTCCAAAGAGGAAACACTGTTTGATCATCATGAACTTCGGTGATTTTTTCGAAGCTCCAAAATGGAGATTGATTTTTTAGCCAATCATCAAGAATTGATTCAAATTGTTGGTATTCGTCAAAATGAGGTTTTTTAAAATTTTCCACTTTATATATTTCCACAAAAAGTGGTTCAAAGAATAGTCTCCATTTCTTTTGAATACCCACTTTTGTGGAACAGATTAAACTGAAAAAATCAATACGTCTCCAATAAAATTTAAGAACTCATTCTTTCAAACTTACGCTCGAATTTTTGGGCTAAGTTCTGAGTTTTAAGACAGGTTAAAAAATCTATTGTATTCATATCGTGATCATACGCAGGCTCACCTAAAATCTCGGCACCTGCTTTGATATATGTTTTAAGTAATGAAGGTATCAAGGCTTCAGCTTCTTTAATTTGAGCTTCGCTTAAGTCATCCTGATATTGTCCATAGTTTTCCTCGAAAAAAGGCACCTTGTAGCTGAGTCGAGGTTTGATTTGATATTTTGCGCTGACAAGACCTTTATGTTGGAAGTAACGATATACGAGTGCTGCCTGTTCTGGCGTTGCGTTTTTTATACTTGAACAACCGAATAGCACATCGGCTTTGACATGTTTCATGTAAAAGTAAATGCCTTTCCAGAGAAGCGTTATAACAAGACCATTGCGATGTTCAGCGTCAATACAGGCGCGACCAAGTTCGACAAAGTTAGTAAAAGGTAAAATGAATGATTTCATATCAAATTCAGTTTGTGAATAAAAATCAGATAAACTTGTTGAATTGTTCATTCGATAGGTTCCCACAACTTGATTTGTTTGTTGATCTAAAATTATTAAATGATCACAAACTGAGTCAAATTCGTCGATATCCATAACTTCATTTTGTCCGCCATAAAAGCAACGGTGGCGCAGTTTAAAGGCTGATTTTAATTCATGTTCTTCTGTTGCAGTTTTGAGAGTGTAGTTCCCCATTTGCATTTCAAATTGAACTTTTGGTGTGTGGTTAAGCATATCAAGAGTTCGATATTTAAAATTCTGCTGTATCTTTTCAAAAAAAACGATCATTAAAATCTCCTTGATCTTCAATGTGTTTGTCCTTTGTTAAGCTCACCGAGATTGGTGAAATTAATTTATTTAAAAAAGCTCGTATCAAATCGAATGTGTCATCAATGTCTGTCGCGTGAATGGCTAGTTCAGGATTAATTTCGACTATATCTATCGATTTAAGTTTTTTTGTTTGTTGAATAAAACCTGCAATCTGTAAGAGATGCTTCATGCTAAGACCGTCAGCTACGGGCAGACCTGTGCAGATATTTAAATGTGGATCCATGCTGTCAATATCAAAACTTAAATGGATATTTTTGTGTTGATTAATTTTTTTGGACAAGTCATTAAGAATAGAATCTAAACCTCGTTTATGGATTATATCAGATGTAAAGAAGGTTATATTATTTTTTAAAAGATAGCTTTGCTCGTAAGGGTCAATATCTCTTAAGCCTAAATATATAATATTATTGTGATTTAATGATGTTGCCATCCAATCTAGTTTTTCGTGCCGTTTTGTTGGTTCTAATAAATATTGAACTGGCATTCCATGAAAGTTACCAGTACGACTATGATCAGCATCATTAACATCTGCATGTGCATCAACCCAAAAAACTAATGTGTTCGGATCGTATTTTAGACTGGCATTGATTGTTGCTAGACTGATACTGTGATCTCCTCCGAAATTAAGGCAAATATCATTTTTAAGAAGCCCTAAGTAACTTATTTCGGATAAGTATTTGTAAGACAAGGATGGCAAATGTTGAAAATCGCTATGCGATCGAACTTTGAACTGAAAATGAGGAATAAGTTCAGAAATTTGTCCGATAAGATCAATATCAAAATGAAAACTTTCTCGATAGGTGTTGAAATATTTCAGAAAATATTGTGAAGCTTGATAGAGACCGCGCTTTTGCTGACCGATTTCAATATCTGCTTGCACAAACGAAATTTGATGAAAAGAATCGATCGTCATATGGTTCTATTTCCACCGAAAGTGGTTTGAATGTCGTGTTTTGGTTGTGTTAATAAGACTTGTTGCGTCTGAATGAAAATCTGACATTTTGTCACCAAATATTTTGGCCTGAATATTGTATAGTCAATAGTGAGTGTTAAGTTGTTAATGGGTTATATAAACTGATTAACTCTTAATTATTGTAAACATCAAGGAGGGACAAAATGAAACCATCACATAATCTTAATAGAAAAGTAAAAACAATTTTGACTGGTCTAGCTTTGGTGATGATGGCATCAACGTCATTACATGCGGCTGTCATTGGTGAAGCTGTCTTGGCCGGACAAGGCTGTTCAAGTACATCTTCAAATAAGCTAAGATTAATCGTCCCTTCCCAATCTCTGTATTCAGTTCCATTAAATTTAAATGTATTAAAACTTGATGATAAATCAATTGAAAGGCAAGCCTGCACTGTAGCTGTACCTATTTCTTTAGATGCTAACGAAAAATTAATCGTCGAAGATGTGAGTCAAAAAATTAATATTCGATTAGGTTCAAATACAACGGCTAAAGCACAACTTGAAGTTTTTTTGGCAGGTCAACAGGGTGAAGTCATCTCCGGAGAGGCTGAATCTCAAGACCAAATTGTTAAAGCAAGTATTAAGCTAGATCGATCAGGTCATATTTTAGAATCAAAATGTGGCGAAGATGTTCTTTTACGTGCTAACGAGTCTATTGCTGTTATAGGATCCGATGTCGCAAGAGCGATTTCAGATAACTTAAGATTGAAAATCAAAGTTGTAAAATGTCGTTAAAAAATATTACAGTTTGGCCTATTCAAGAATAGGCCAAATGTAGATTGTCTGCATAGAAGTTTGATCAAATATTTCATAAATTTCAAAAACAGACCCTTTGCGTTTGATTTTATTTTCTTGAGAAAAAGAATCTGCTTTGGGATAGACTTTTAATGGACCTATGCCCGGTGATCCAGAAAATAAGGCAACAATAGCTTGTGTTTCATTAAATGTATCAGATTTAAATCCATCCGGAAGTTTGGTTTTTAATTCATCAAAGATTTTACTTTCATCGGCGTTGTTAGGATCGATTAAGCAACCTCCACGAGATCTTAAACGTCCTTCTTCGACAGCTTTAGGATTATCAAAGTATTCGCCAAAACTCAGTCGACATTTAAGTTTATTTTCACGCGCCCATTTTTCGACAGCTTCAATTTCTGAAACAATTTTATGATATGCGCCAGTGTGTTCTTTATAAATTAAGGTATAGGGACCACGTTTATCGAGACCTATTGTGATAGGTTTGAATGCTCCCGTGTACTGCATGAGATAAAGAAAAAATATAAGCATGCCAATAGCAATTGCGAAAATTGTGTGTTTGATCATTTATATTTTCCATTTCATTGAACAGCCCATAGAGGGTGTTTGTTTAAAAGAAATTTGCTGATTATTATTCAAATCCATAACGGCATGATAAAGCTCTCGGTGGGTAACCGCAGTAGGATCTTTCCAGTTATCGTCAAGCCTGCCGCGATAACGCAGCTTTGAAGCAGAGTCATAGACAAAAAAATCAGGCGTACAAACAGCGCCGAAGGATTTTGCGACTTCTTGTGTTTGATCATGTAAGTAGATAAAAGAATAATTTTTTTCAAAATAACGTGCTTTGAGATTTTCAAAATTATCTTCAGTATATTTATTTTCATCGTTCGAACAAATGGCCACAACGTGAATATTTTCATCTTTAAGATCATGGCCAAGTTGAATCAGACGCTCTTCAATGGCTTTTACATACGGGCAGTGATTGCATATAAACATAATGACAAGTGGTTTGTTGTTTTGAAAATCTTTAAGTGTATAAGTTTTACCATCAACTCCAGGGAGTGTAAATTCGGGACAACTTTGGCCAAATTCTGGTTGTTCTGGTGTATGAATTAACGCCATAGATCCTCTTGTAGAGATTTGAAATTAGGATATTTAATTTTTAAATTTCTATGTTGATTGAATAAATAAAGCATCGATTGTTGCATTGTAAACTCAGGCTTTGTGTGAGCTTCAGGTATAACAGCACAGATTTCAAATAAAAAACGATCTAAAAATTTAATCCAATCTTCACCTAATAGTGGAAAGTGTTCGTATTGATCATCTGTTGAAGTTAATTTTTGTAATTCAGCAAATAAATCTGTTGAGTTTTTGATGGATTCGGGATGGTCAAAAACATTTAGACCTAAACCAATGATCAGACGAAATTGATTTCCTTGACTGATTGTTTCAGTCAGTAATCCAGCAATTTTATTTTCACCAATAAAAAGATCATTCGGTGCTTTTAAGTTCCAATCTAGAAAGGGCCATGTGTTTTTAGCAGCATTGTAAAGGCAGATGCCAATCATAGATGTTATAAAAGGGGTAGGGGCTTGTTGAACCTGAAAAGACCAACTTGAAAGTAAGCTTGAACCTGCTTCAGGATTTTCCCATTTGTGATCACCTCGCCCGCGTCCAGCAGTCTGTTCTTCAGCGATGTAAAGATGAATATTTTCAATACCGCTAAAGGCTTCTTCTTTTGCAATTGTATTGGTGCTGTCAATTGATTCAAAATAGTTACACGATAAACCATGAGATTCAGCCCAATGAGCAGTAACGTGACCGATTTTGATGTCGGATACAGGATTTTGCTTTGTCATAGTTAGACCTCTTTTGTGTAAAAAATTAGTTCCAATCGAAAAGTAAGCTAACATCAGCACATGGTGCTGAGTGTGTTAGCGCCCCGACGGATATAAAATCAACGCCTAGTTTAGCCACTGATCCTACGCGTTCTAAAGACATATTGCCGCTGGCTTCTGTTTTAATTTGCTCAGGGATGAGTTTTAAGGCTTGAGTGAGTAATTCGTTATTCATGTTATCAAGCAAAATCCTATTCACATTCAGCGAGACAGCTTCTTTAACTTGATCTAGATTTGAAGCTTCGACTTCAATTGGTAATTGAGAATGTTGTCGGGTGCGATTGACTGCAGCTGTGATTCCCCCCATAAGACTAATATGATTATCTTTAATCAGAATAGCATCAGATAGATTGAAACGGTGATTAAGTCCGCCACCATGGACTACAGCTCGTTTTTCAAGTTCGCGAAATAACGGAGTTGTTTTTCGAGTATCCAGAATTCTTGTTTTTGTGCCTTCTACAGCTTTAACGAATTGCCTTGTGAGTGTCGCGATACCCGAAAGCTGACCTAGAAAGTTTAAAGCCACACGCTCAGCTTTTAATATTTGGATTAGATCACCTTCGATTTGGCAAATATTTTGTCCTTTAAAAATAAAGTCGCCTTCTTCAAAAAACCACTTAATTTTAATATTTGGTTCAAGAAATTCAATTGTTTGCTCAAAGATGACTGATCCCGATAACACGAGGTCATTTTTAGCTTTTAAAATCGCTTCGCCCATTTTTGGACGCACGGCTAGAGATTCGGTTGTAACATCACCCGAAGGCATGTCTTCTTTAATTGCGGCTTTAATTAATTCACTTATATTCATTGGCTAGCAAACTAGCAATGTTAAAGAGATTTTTCAATATCTTGCATGACTTTTTTAAGTTCTTCACGAATCAGCTTTTCAGCTAGATCCGGGATGATTTGCCAGCATACTTTTTCAGCCATGACGCGAACTTCTTCACGGATTAAGTTTTCATCAATTTGCTGTTGCCACTTTTGTTGGTTCTCAAAGCCCGATTTTTGATGCGTGTACGATCCTGAAGATGTTTGCGGGATATTGATTTCAGGAATTGTGTCGAAAATAGGTTTGTGGTTTTGCTGGCTACCGCCGAGTGGCGAAGGCTTAGCAAACGTGTTTTCAATGTAACTCTGCACTTGGTTTTTAATTTTGTTGTTGAGCTGTGTTGCACTGTTTTCTGATTTAACAAGGATGACCTCTTCGAAGTCTCCGTAATTTTCGGTTTCTAATTGTATTTCAGCAGGGTTATTAAGATCCACGCGAGTATTGTTAATTTCTTGTTCATTTGTCGTTTTAGGTGAAGTGTGTTTTATTCCTGGTGCGGTTTTTTCACCAAAATGAAGATCGACCTCTTCGAAAAGATGCGATGAGTTTGTATTCGTATTTAGAGAATTAGTTTTTTGGTAACTGTGTCTAGAGTCATTTTCAATAAAATCTGGAATTGTCGGAAACTCAAGTAAACCTTTAAGTGGATGCGAATTAGTTTTAGCTACAAGACGATTAACGAGAGATCTTAAAATTTCAGTATCAAAAGGTTTTTCCAGTTGTCCGTTGTAGTTTGATCTCTGTGCGAGCTTTTCGTCAAACTCCATAAAACTACTCCACATGAGCACAACGGGAATTTTAGCTAAATCGGGATGATTTTTGACTTCAGCGCAAACTTCATAACCATTTTTTTTACTTAAAAGTATATCAGCAAAAATGATATCAGGATTAAAGTCGAGTGCGACGCTTAAAACGTCGATACCAGATGGGACATTTTTGACCTCAACACCCATGTCGGACAGGGCTAATTGCAGGACTTTTTTAATTGTGGTGCTTTCATCAGCTAATAAGACGCGTAAAGCCATGACTAAAGTACATATCACAATACCGCTTGAGTCAAGAATAAGGCACACTATTTTTGTGAATCGTATTGATCGTTATATTTTAAATTTATTTTGGACCTCGTTTGCGGCTGGCTTAGTCATCTTTGTTTCATTGTTTCTCGCGACTGATGTGATGTCGACTGTGATCCGATTTAACAATGTTGATGGTGCCGTTTTTGTCACATATTACTCTTATTATTTACCAGAAGTTATTCATAAAATGCTTCCGGTGGCTTCAGTTGTCGGTATGGTTTTAACCATTTCAACTTTAAATAAAGGTTCTGAGCTCATTGCGTTATTTGCGTCAGGAATGAGTTTGTTTCGAATTTCAAGATGGATCTTTATTTCACTCGCTTTGCTGGCTTTAGTTGATTTTGTATCAAGCGATAAACTGTTGCCTTCGTTCATGCGTCAGAAGAACTTTGTTTATTACAATGACATCGAGAAAAAACCATCAAAATTTCAAACAATCAAATATGATAAAATTTGGTATCGCTCGAAAAACACTATATTTAATATTAAAACATTAAATTCAGAAGGCAATTTAGCCCAAGGGCTATCATTATATTTTTTTGATGAGAAATGGAACTTGAAGCAACTTCTGACGGCGGAATCTGTGATTATGGAAGGTTCAAAATGGTTGCTTAAAAACGGCACCATTTCAGTATTTACTTCTGATTCAAGTTTTCCATTTAATGATAAATTTAAAGAAAAATCGATTGTGATGACTGAAGATGCGAAAGACTTAAGAAATACAGGACAAACTGCTGATATGTTAACGCACACAGAGTTAGCTCAGTACATTTCTAAGAATAAAGAGGCCGGTTTAGATACTGTTAAATATGAAGTCGATTATTTTTCTAAGTTGAGTTATGCCTTAGCTGGTCTTGTTATGAGTTTACTGGCTTTACCATTTTGCGTAGGGCAAGCGCGCAATGGCGGAATGGCTAAAAATGTAGGACTGGTGCTTGGCCTTGTCTTGGTTTATTGGGTTCTTTATAGCTCAATGCAAACTATGGGGAATCATGGAACTTTGCCGCCACTTATTGCAGCTTGGGGTGCAAATGTTATCATGACTGGCATTGGCAGTTTCTTCTTGTTGCGTCTTAAAAAGTAATCGATTAAAAAAGATTTGTCCGATCTTGCGAGGAGTTATGATATGGCGATTCTTGAAATTTTAACTTATCCTAATCCACTTTTACGTGAAGTTTCTAAGCCCGTATCAGAGTTTAAGCCTGAGCTTAAAAAACTGGCCGAAGATATGTTAGATACCATGTATGATGCAAATGGTATTGGGTTGGCGGCGCCGCAAGTTGGTGAATTAATTCGTATGCTTGTCATTGATATTCGACCAAAAGATGAAGAAGGGCGTCGTTATCAATATGACGAAATGACAGCTCTCGAGAAGCAAATCACTCAACCATTAGTATTGATTAATCCCGAAATTATAAAAGGTGAGGGTAAAACGACATTTGATGAAGGTTGTTTATCTGTACCAAGTTTTTTTGAAACAGTTGAGCGTTTTGAAAAAGTAGAAGTTAAAGCATTTGATGTTGATGGCCGAGAGTTTCGCTTTACAACGGATGGGTTACTGGCCATTGTTATTCAACACGAGATGGATCATCTTGAAGGTACATTGTTTATTGATCACATCAGCTTTACCAAAAGTAACAAAATTAAAAATCAGATAAAAAAGAATGGCTATCCAACCAAAGAAGAGCTTAAAACTGCTCGTGAACGTAAAAAAGAGAAAGTCTAAGTATGAGTGTTGTTCGCGTTTGTTTTTTAGGAACACCTGATTTTGCAGCAACACATTTAAAAGCTTTATTACAAGACTCTCATTATGAAGTTGTTGGTGTAGTTACTCAGCCAGATCGTCCGAGTGGACGAAAAATGCAGCTCACCGCATCTCCGGTTAAATTTTTAGCTTTAGAAAAAAATATTCCTGTATTAACTCCAGAAAATTTACGTAAAGAGCCAGAGCAATTCGAAATTATAAAATCGTGGAAAGCTGAAATCGCTGTTGTCGTGGCTTTCGGACAAATTTTATCACAAGAATTTTTAGATAGTTTTAATTTTGGAGCTGTAAATGTTCACGGCAGTCTGTTGCCACTTTGGCGCGGAGCTGCTCCTATTCAAAGATCTATTGAAGCTGGTGACCAAATAACTGGTGTCAGCCTGCAGAGAATGGTTCGAAAATTAGATGCGGGCCCAGTCATTGGTGAACGTAAAGTTGTATTAGATGAACAAATAAATGCCACGCAGCTTTATGATCGGCTAGCAGTGCTTGGATGCGAGCTATTACAAGTCGAGATGATGGACTACATTCGTGGTCATCTTGTTGCTCAAGAACAAGATGAATCAAAGGTGACTTTTGCACCCAAAATTGAAAAAGAAGAATCATTGCTTGATTTCAATCATACAGCTCAGAAACTGCATAATAAAGTGCGAGCTTTTTCGATGGGACCAGGGACCTATTTTATTCATGCTGGTAAAAGACTAAAAGTGCACACAACTTTTTATACGGTAGAGAACTCAACAGAGTCGGTCGGATGTGTTTCTAAGGTGTTAGATCATGAAGTTTGGATACAAACAAGTTCGGGGCAGTTAATACTTAAAGAAATTCAGCCAGAGTCTAAATCAAAAATTTTGGTTTCAGATTTTTTAAAAGCAAACTCAATTAAAAAAGGTCAAAAAATTAATGAATAAAAAAATGATTGCTCCGAGTATTTTATCTGCTGATTTTGCTGACTTAAAAAATGAAATTGATAAAGTTGTAGCAGCAGGAGCTGATTTCTTGCATATTGATGTGATGGATGGGCATTTTGTGCCTAATCTCACAATTGGTATGCCCGTTGTAAAGTCTTTAAAACCTCATGCGAAAAAACCACTGGATGTGCATTTGATGATTGAACAACCTGAGAAATACGTTGATCAGTTCATTGACGCTGGCGCGGACTATTTAACACTGCATGTAGAGTCAACTCAGCAAATGTCTGAGCTTCTCAAAAAAATTAAATCGCGCGGTGTAAAACCTGGTATTACGTTGCGCCCCAGAACAAGCTTAGATCTGATTAAGCCTTATCTTTCAATGGTTGATCTGGTTCTAGTAATGTCAGTCGAACCAGGTTTTGGTGGTCAAAGTTTTATGTTGGATCAGCTTGATAAGGTTAAACAACTTGTGCGTTTGAGGTCTGAAAATAAATATAATTATCTGATTGAAATTGACGGTGGTGTGAACGAAAAAACAGCCAGCTTATGCTGGGCTGCTGGCGTTGATGTTGCTGTAGCTGGCAGTGCTGTTTTCAAAGGTGAAAAATCAGTAGCTAACTATAAAACCAATATTGAATGCCTGATTGACAGTTAAATTATGTTTAATGAACAACTTTAAATAAGGTTTCAAATTCTTGAGTATCCACAGCAAACTCTTTATTAAAGATATTTGCGACGATACCAGGTGGTTGTTTTCTTTTTTTATTTAATACGGACTGCTGAATGCATTTTAAAGATTGATTCAAAAGATCAGCTCTAGGTAAATTTTCAGATAATGTTTGGCAAAATTTTTGATCAAATGCGTTTTCAAGATAACTAACATAACGATTAGCCGTCTGCTCAATAGCTATTTTTTGCCACTCGTTTTCTGTGTACGAATAACCTGATGATTCTGGACGCAAATTAATCGCATAATTAGAATAATCATGATAAGTACGACGCGCTGAAGAATCATATGCATCATGAAAAGTCGTTAAAGACGGATCATTATTTGTTAGGCTAAGTTCTGTTGAAAATTCTTGAAGTACAACATTGACTGAATAGTTAAAAAAGCGCGGTTCTTCTCGTTCACTAGTTGTACCATTTTGATTCGTTGTTCGTATTTTTTCATAATATGTATGCGTTCGAGGTTCTCGAGATTCAATTTGTCGAAAAAAGTAATCTCCACTTATATCAATATTCATTGTTTTATTTGAAAGCGAATCGATCCAACCCGATTGTGAAAGTTTTGATGATAGTACTTCATTGAAACTTGTGGCGACTTGTCTCGGGATATTTGATCGACTATTAATTTGAGATTGCACTTGATTGTACATTTCAGGTGCGCTCTCTAAAGAGGGTGTTTTAACTGACAAGTAACGACAGAGATTGCTCGTAAAAACATTGAGGTAATATGTTTGTTTATGACTAATTTTTGCGAGTTCAGTACAGTATTTTTGAGAATTTTTTTTTGCATCAAAAAATGCAGATTCAAAAGTTTTTCTTTTAGTTTCGTTAAATATCATTTTATACCTCTCGATGAGATACAAAATTCGAAGAGGTTTGTTTTGACGATTGAGTTGCTGAATTTCTTGTTTAATGAGCTTGTAGGATTCGTCAATTTCTTCAGTTTGGGTAAATGCTACTGCACCTGTGGGAAACAGGTTCCACTGATTTTGTTGTTCGAAAACTTTTCTTAAAAGCTCCCAACTTTCATAATTATTTTGAGCGAGTCGTGTCATTCGAACTTTAATCAGGCTTTGGCTAATTACGCCGAGGCGTGCCTCTTTAAGCCCGACTTGGTAGTCAGTATCTGAAGGGTCTTTAAGAATTAGTTCATTCATAAGAATGAGCGCTTCATCATAGTTTTTTTCAGCCATAAGCTCTTTAGCTTTTTTAAATTTAGTTGTACAGGAAGATATCAGAATAAATGTTAAAATCAGAGCTATGCGATTTAAGCGGAAAACTTTATTTATCATAAATCTAGCTTAGTTAAAAAAGGACAATTGTGAAACTTAAAATTGTATAAATGTAAACTAAATATACATTTATTTAAGGTCAAATATAATATATGAGCTTAGGACTATCAGAATCCGGGCTTTGAATTGCAGGGTTAATTATTAAACTATGAGGTTTTAATGAAATTAGCACAATTTTTTATTTCTGCAGTATTCGTTATCGCTATATCAGAACATGCCATGTCTGCGTGCGAGGGATACAATATTGAAGGAAAAGATAGTTTTGGTCACTATCAAGCTCAGGTTCAAATTAGTGATAAGACTTCGCCGGTGATAATTTTAGACTATTTTAAAAAATGGAATGGTTATTCAATTCAAGGGCTGCATCGTGGGAGATTAACCACTGTGACAAATGATCAGTTGGTTGTTGATTTTGAATTAAAACGTCACCAATTTATTACAAAGCTAAATGATATTGCATTAACTAAAAGTGAGTTTCAATCTTCTTATTTAATTCGATTTCATTTGAATAAATCTGAAGTGACGACTTGTAGAACAATTTCAGATCAAGACGATAAACGAGAAAAAATTGAAATTAAGAAATCGGTTGAAAATCCGTTTTTAGTTCAAGTGGCTGATAAACTACTTATAAGTGGGGTTAAAAAGTGGTATTTAAAGCAGTCAGAGTTAGATCCTTATCGCCAATCGGAAGATTTTATTCATAAGAAGTTTTACTATGTCAATGATTTTACGGATTTAAAGTTTTACAGAAGCCATCCAAATTTTCTTCGATTTCGTAATATCGAAGTCAATGATTTTACACTTAGAGAAGTCGCTCTAAGAAACACGGCTTATGCAAATAGCATTACTGAAAAAGCAGATTATTTCGAAAATAGCACATTTCAGAATAATATTAATACACTCGGAATGTTTGATTACACAATAAATGATGAAAGACATTCAGATTATGATTCTGCCCTTTGGACAGCGATGTATGCGGCTTCGCAAGCTATGCGCTATAACGTCACAAAAAATTCTGAAGCTTTACAGAGATTTAAAAATAGTATTCAGGCATTAGTAACCTTAGTCGATATAACTGAAGATCAGCAATCATTTGCTCGTGCACTTATGCCTGTACACACAACTACACGTATTAACGATCAGTGGAAAAAAGGATCAGGCCAATATGAAAATGTGTATTGGTTGCCAGGTGGTAATAATGACATGATTAAGGGGTTATTCTTGGGTTTTATTTGGGCGTATAAAACACTAGATCATCGTGATCCACTCTTTCTGAAGGTCAAGAAAGCTGTACGTCAACTTGAGAACATTAAACTAAAAAGATTAAGTCAAATTAATCAAGTCTACATTCAAGGATTAAATGCTTTATTTTACTTAGATCAGCAAAACTATAAAAAATTTATTCATTTTTATTTAAGCAATCAAAATATTGTCGATTTGTTAGGAGTTGATAGGCCATTTTTTGTTGATGGTATCGCTGATTGGAGCGGTGTTCATTTGAGTATGGTTGCTCATTTATCGTTATTGTTGATAACTGAAGAAATTCAGAAAAAAGAAAATCACTTTCGGTCTGCTTATTCTGAACTTGATATGATCGATCGTTCGACTGTAAATGCGGCATGGATCATAGAACAGATTAAGGAAACATTAAATGATTCATACGTTGCTATGAAAAATACAAAGAGAGATTATTTATGTTTAATGAACTATTCAATAAATAGATCATTGATGAAGTCATCTATTGAGCAGTGTTTTGCAAGTTTTATCGAAACACCGATGGTGTTACCTTTAGATGGGTTAGAAATGGATAGAAGGTATAATAAAGATTTTATTTACTCACCAACGCCGGATCTGCCATGGAAAGCCGTGTTTGAAAGAAAAAGTGTAGATAAATTTTTAGGAGCAAATACACATTTTCCTAAATTTGAAGGTGATGGGATAGATTCGCAATATATGTGGAAAGATAATGCTTTTGAAATTCTAGGTCGAAAGCAAAGCGGTAAACTCATGCCACGTATTGACTACTTGTTTTCATATTGGGCATTGCGATATTACGTTGGATCAGATAGAAACTTTGTCGAAAACATAGATAAGTTTTGAGCAGTTTACTTGAATCATGCGTTAAGCAAATCAACTATGCTTGTTTGATTAGCATTTAAAATGTTAAATATGTTTTTTAATGAGATGTTTTGCGACTTCTCCGTCGACTGAACTATGACAGTTATGTATATCTAAAAAACTATGAAAAAATTTATCATTGATGGTCACTCAATAACAATTCAGTCTTTGCACGAAATGGTTTTCACACAAGGTACATTTGAGCTTGCTTTATCGGCTCAAAAAGAAATCACCAAATCGCGGGATTATATCGAATCTCGAATTAAAAATGGCGAAGTGATGTATGGGGTCAATACTGGATTTGGTGCATTTTCTTCTGTGCGTATTTCTGATTCTGAAATTGAACAACTACAAAAAAATTTAATTCGCTCACATTCTATGGGCATAGGTGAGCCCTTCTCGAAAATTCAATCAAAAGCTATGATGATTTTACGCGCAAACACTCTTGCGCGTGGACATAGTGGTGTACGTGTTGAAGTTATCGAAAAAATTCTTGAGTTTTTAAATCATGATTTGATTCCCGTTATTCCAAGCCAGGGCAGTGTAGGAGCTAGTGGTGATTTAGCTCCGTTATCGCATTTAGCACTAGCTTTAATTGGCGAGGGTGAAATTTGGCAAAACGATAAAGTTGTTCATTGTATTGAGGCTTTGAAAAACGTTAAGCCTCTTGAACTTAAAGCCAAAGAGGGACTGTCATTGATTAACGGTTGTCAGGTGATGACAGCAGTGGGGTTGTTATCACTTTATGAATCACAACAGCTTTTAAAATTAGCCGATATATCAGGGGCAATGTCTCTTGAGGGACTTCGTGGTTCACGTCGTCCGTTTGATCCTCTTATTTCTGCAACCCGACCGCACGCTGGCGAAAGCCCAACGGCTGCAAATCTAATTAAAATTATGGGAGAAACTTCTGAAATCGCAGAAAGTCATTTAGTTGATGATCCACGTGTTCAAGATGCATATTCACTTCGTTGTATGCCCGCTGTTCATGGTGCTGCTAAAATGGCAATTCGATATGCGGTACAAGTTTTAGAAACAGAAGCTAATTCGAGCACGGATAATCCATTGGTTTTTGCCGATGCAGGTAAAATTTTATCATGTGGTAATTTTCATGGTATGCCAGTTGCGCATGCTTTGGATTTTGCGGCGATTTCAATTTCATCTTTAGCGAGTATATCCCACGAACGAATTTCTAAATTCATTTCTACGCAAATGAGTGAATTACCACCGTTTTTAGCTCCACAAGGGGGATTAAATTCAGGGCATATGATCGTGCAGGTCGCGAGTGCTAGTTTAGTGAGTGAAAATAAAGTTTTAGCTCATCCTGCAAGCGTAGATTCAATGCCGACATCTGCAGAAAAAGAAGATCATGTGTCAATGGGAACGATAGCGGCTCGTAAGTTTGCAAATATTGTAAAAAACGCGCAAAATGTTTTTGCTATGGAATTACTCGCATCGACTCAAGCTTTAGATATGATTGCACCATTAAAGCCTGCTGCTGGCGTGAGAATGGCATATGATCTCATTCGAAGTGAAGTTCCATTTGCCAAAGAGGATCGTATTTTTGCAAATGATGTTAAGAAAATACTGTCACTTATTCAAACTGATCGAATTGTTTCAGAAGTTGAAAAAGTAGTTGGATCTATTCAGATTTAAGCAGCCTTATTCGCTTTTTGAAAACGTCTACGAGCCATTTTGACATATTCCGCACCACATTCATGAGCACTTTTAGCAAGTGTTAAGAGTGTATCGTTGTTGACTGGTTTATCGATAAAATCAAAAGCGCAAGCTGACCATGCTTTTTGCATTTTGACAGCGTCGCGGTACCCAGTGAGTAAAATAACTGGGATATCAATATTGTTTTTGCTGAGCGTTTCAAGTAACTCAAGTCCATCCATTCCAGGCATGTTGATATCTGAAATAATAACTGTGGGCGGAAAAGTATTAACTTTAAGTAATGCTTCTTTACCGTTTTCAGCCATATCAGTCATCCAGCCAGCATCAAAAAATAAGTCAGCAAGTGCTTCACGTAACATTGGTTCATCATCTACGATTAGTACTCTTTTATTGTCCATAATATCCTTTTTATACAAACTTATTTCGGTAAACTTGAAAAATGGCTAAAGTCCTGATTTAATAACAGCGTTTTGATTGACTAGACTTAAATCCAAAGGAAATACGATGAAAAGAATCATTAAAGCGCCTACAGGAAATCAATTAACATGTAAAGGCTGGTTACAAGAAGCGGCTTATCGCATGATTCAAAATAATTTAGATCCAGCAGTTGCTGAAAATCCCGATCAACTAGTGGTTTATGGTGGCATCGGTAAAGCGGCTCGTAATTGGGATTGCTATGATAAAATTTTAGATTCACTTAAAACATTAGAAAATCATGAGACACTTTTGGTTCAATCTGGAAAGCCTATCGGCGTCTTGCAAACACACGAAGACGCACCAAGGGTTCTTATTGCTAATTCAAATTTAGTTCCAAAATGGGCGACGTGGGAACATTTTAATGAACTCGATCGTAAAGGTCTAATGATGTATGGACAAATGACTGCTGGTTCATGGATTTACATCGGAACTCAGGGCATTATCCAAGGTACATATGAAACATTTGTTGAGGCTGGTCGACAGCATTTTGGAGGCAGTCTTGCCGGTAAAATTATTTTAACAGCCGGCCTTGGCGGTATGGGTGGTGCACAACCTCTAGCAGGTGTTTTTGCCGGAGCAACAGTCTTGGCAGTCGAAGTTGATCCTGCAAGTATTGAAAAAAGATTAAAAACAAAATATGTTGATGAATCAGTAACTGATATTGATGAAGCCATTAAGAGAGTGCGTCAATATGCTGCAAATAAAGAAGCTAAATCAGTGGCCTTGCTTGGAAATGCTGCAACAGTTATTCACCAGTTATTAGCTCAAAACTTTTTACCTGATTTGTTAACAGATCAAACATCTGCACATGATCCGCTTGTAGGCTATATCCCTGAAGGATACACGGTGGAGACAGCAGCAGATTTTAGAAAACAAGATCAAAAAGCGTATTTAGATGCAGCTTACAAATCTATGGCAAAACATGTCGAAGGCATGCTTGAAATGAAAAAACGTGGGGCTATAGTTTTTGACTATGGAAACAACTTACGTGCGAGAGCGCAAGAGTATGGTGTTAAAAATGCATTTGATTTTCCAGGATTTGTGCCAGCGTATATAAGACCTTTATTTTGTAAAGGGAGTGGTCCATTTAGATGGGTGGCCCTATCGGGTGATCCTAATGATATCAAAGTCACTGACGATGCCATGAGAGAATTATTCCCTCATAAAAAAGATTTACTCCGTTGGTTAGACATGGCCGAAAAAAGAATTCAGTTTCAAGGTTTGCCAGCGCGTATTTGTTGGTTAGAGTATGGTGAGCGTGAAAAAGCTGGCTTATTATTAAACGATCTAGTCCGTACTGGGCGAGTGAAAGCACCGATCGTGATCGGTCGTGATCATCTTGATTGTGGGTCAGTCGCAAGCCCAAATCGTGAAACTGAAGCCATGAAAGATGGTTCTGATGCTGTTAGTGATTGGCCAATGTTGTCAGCTATGGCTTTAGTTGCGAGCGGTTCAACATGGGTCTCATTGCATCATGGTGGCGGTGTTGGTATGGGATATTCACAGCACTCTGGGCAGGTGATTGTGGCTGATGGAACAGATGCCGCAGCTCGTAGATTGTCGCGTGTTTTAAAAACTGATCCAGCGATGGGTATATTTAGACATCTAGATGCTGGCTATGAATTAGCGCGTGAAATTGCGCAAGAAAGATCAGTTAAAAGCTGCTGGCTTTAAGTCTTAAATCTTTTGTCTAGGTCGTCGATATGAGTTTACGACCTTAGTCGTCTTCAAAAAATCAATAAAATGTCGATAAAAATATGTGCAGTACAAAGTTTCACAAAGGATTTAATCGATATGGCTGATTTATTTAGAAGTGGATATTACTTTTTTGTTATTTTTGCATTGGGTTTAATACCAATGAAATACTGTATGAAAGTTTCTAAAGAACTCGATGAACAGATGCATTTGAAAATGTCGCACCCATCTGGTCAACATGACTTTTCATCGATGTCAAATCAAGTTGATTTGTACAGTTATGATCAAGAGGATTTTTCTTTTTCAGACGATGAGCTATTAAATTTAACAGAAATTTCTGATGAAGATTGGGGTAAATCTCCAGATGTCAGCGATCCTTATGCGCTATCTCCACAGCAGCTCGAAGAAATGGATGCTGATCAAGAGCAAGCTAAGTCATTAGATATTGAGTATGGACAAATCGGAGCAGATGATGCACTTGTTCAATATGAAGATGTTGCAAAGTGCAAAGCTAAGCCAGCAAGGCTACTCTTCCAGAAAAGTTTAACAACATCACCTATTGTAGCAAAGCTTATTGTTGAACGTGAAAATGAAAGCTCTATACTTCCACGACGATGCGTGACGCATGTTATGAATCGTGTAGGCTTCGGTGCAAAATCGCTAGCGCAATTTCCCTCAAAGCCAGTGGGAGCACCCAAACGAAATGGGGCTAAACCATGTATCACCAAGGAAATGGTTAATGTTACCTATAACAGCTTCGTCGATGTTGCTGAATGTTTGAATTTTAGTCCTAAAGATTTGTTACCAAAATTATTTAACGAATCTGGAATGATTATTAATACGCTTGGTGCCGGATGGGATACAGGAGTTGGACAATTAACAGGTGTGGCGATTGAAGAGGTCAATAAATATTACGACACTTATGTAGGTGAGATGTTTAAAGCAGCCAAATTGGGTAAACCCTCTTGCGCTCTTATTGCAAATGATAAATTTAAGCCATTATTGACAAAAGTTAACCATGACATGAAGTTTAGAAATGGCTTAATTGCGGCTCCAGCAAATCCTCTCAAAAATATCGTTTATATGGCGGTTCTTAATCGTATGAACTTAGATAATTTGATTGGTTCTCAATATAGAGCCGGTAAAGATTATATTGATAATCAAGAAGTTAATCTTTTGAAATTTAACTCTAAAGATGTCGGTGGAAAATTTGGTCGAGAAAAAATTTACGATAAATTTGCAAAATTAGGTATGCCTGATGTTAACTTATATAAAGTTGCAGTTATGGTGGCTTTATTAGGATATAATACCGGCAACTCAACTGCATTTAACATGTTAAATGAGTACTTAGATAGAAGAATAGCGGCACGTAAAAGTTTGAATGATCGCGATTTTGATTTTCATAATCCAGCAGCTGCACGTGACATTGATGGCACTGAAAAATCAGTCATTGATATTGCTAAGGCTTTTATTCGCGCTCCGATGATTAAAAAAGGTGATCGTGATGTTAAAATAAAATTACAAAGAACAAAGTTGATCCATGATAAAATGCGTACAGCACATTTACTGACTTTTCCTGAGTTTGTTATTTATAATCAAAATAACTACGATCGCTCAATATTAAATCCTATTAATGCACAAGCAGTAAAATCAGGAAAAGCATCGCGTAAGCAATTTCCATCATACGCAGTCATAGGTGGGCCAGGTTATTTAAGTGCACTTGCGAGTAAAGATAAAGAACTTCAACGAGTTTTTAGGACTTCGACGGAGGGTGCAAGTTACTGCTCTGATCCTCGGTATTTAAAAGTTAAATAGATTGAAAATTTAAAAATAAAAAAAGGGAAGCTATTTTAAAAGCTTCCCTTTTTCATTAAGAAAAGTAATTTCTGAAGTTATTATCCCTGGCGTTGACGTTTATCAACTGCAAGAGCAGCTTCACGAATAACTTCGCTCATTGTTGGATGTGAGTGAAATGATCTGGCTAGATCTTCACTTGATCCACCAAACTCCATCGCAACAATAATTTCACCGAGCAATTCAGATGCGCTTGCGCCAACGATATGGCCACCTAAAATACGATCTGTCGTTTTATCAGCAATAATTTTAACAAAACCGTCGGTTGATCCTTTAGCTTTAGCGCGTCCATTGGCGGCAAATAAAAATTTACCAACGTTGATTTCATGTCCTTTGGCTTTGGCTTCGTCTTCTGTCATACCAACAGAGGCCACTTCAGGATGAGTGTAAATCACAGAAGGGACAGTGTTGTAGTTAACATGGCCGTGTCCTGTTACAATTGTTTCAGCAACAGCTACACCTTCTTCTTCTGCTTTGTGAGCTAACATTGGGCCAACGATCACATCACCGATGGCGTAAATGTTGGGAACATTTGTTTGATAGTGAGCATTTGTTTTAATGCGGCCACGATCGTCTTTTTCAATACCAACAGACTCTAAACCTAAGCCATCGGTAAATGGTTTGCGACCCGTTGAAACTAAAACAACATCACCTGCGATTGAAGCTTTAGAGCCGTCTTTAAGTGATTCGTAGTCTAACTCAACACGACCACCAACAGAACGTGAACCAGTCACTTTTGTTGAAGTCATAAATGTTACGCCCATTTTTTTCATAGAACGCTGTAAAACTGTCATGGCATCTTGGTCCATCATGCTACAGATTTTATCAGCAAATTCGATCACTGTGACTTTTGAGCCTAAACGTGCCCAAACAGATCCCATTTCTAATCCGATGACACCGCCACCAACAACAAGTAATTCTTTTGGAATACTATCTAAGGCCAATGCGCCTGTTGATGATACAATTTTTTTCTCATCAAATTTAAGAAAAGGTAATTCAACAGGTACTGATCCTGTTGCGATCATAATGTGTTTGGCGCCGAGAGTTTGTTTCGTGCCACCTTCAGACAAAGTGACCTCAACTGTATTGGCTGAAGTGATTTTACCAAAACCA
The DNA here is from genome assembly GCA_046293015.1 of Pseudobdellovibrio sp. Taxonomy (GTDB): domain Bacteria; phylum Bdellovibrionota; class Bdellovibrionia; order Bdellovibrionales; family Bdellovibrionaceae; genus Pseudobdellovibrio. The sequence continues at coordinate 99,341 of JBKBPU010000008.1, read as the reverse complement.
TTGATGCGAGTGATTTTATTTTTTTTAAATAAAAAATCTATTCCACCAGTTAAATCACTCACGATTTTGTTTTTACGAGCCATCATTCCATCAAGATTGATTTTAACATCACTAAATTGAATACCATGTTTATCAAAATCATGAACAGCTTCGTGGTAGTATTCAGAGCTTTGTAGCAACGCTTTAGATGGAATACAGCCAACATTCAAGCATGTTCCACCTAATGTTTTTTCTTTTTCAATAACAGCTGTTTTTAATCCCAACTGAGCTGCGCGAATTGCCCCAACATATCCACCGGGGCCAGAACCTATAACGATTAAATCAAAATTTTCCATCATGTATCTTTCTTTTAAAAATTAAACTTCAAGTAACAATCTTTCAGGATCTTCAACGCCTTCTTTGATTTTCACTAAGAATGTAACAGCTTCTTTACCGTCAATAATTCTGTGATCATAGGTTAAAGCTACATACATCATAGGACGGACTTCAACTTTACCGTTGATTGCCACAGGACGATCTTCGATTTTATGAAGTCCTAAGATCGCACTTTGCGGAGCATTTAAAATAGGAGTCGATAACAATGAACCAAATACGCCACCGTTAGTGATTGAGAAAGTTCCGCCAGTTAAATCATCTGGTGTGATTTTACCATCGCGGCCTTTAAGTGCTAGATCGCGAATTGCTAATTCAATACCGGCAACTGTTAAGTTATCTGCGTCTTTGATCACGGGAACCATTAAGCCACGCTCTGTTGATACCGCAATACCGATGTTATAATAATTATGATATTCAATTTCAGTACCATCAATCCAAGCGTTCACTGCCGGTAAGGTTTTCAACGCCTCAATTGCAGCTTTAACAAAAAAACCATTAAAACCTAAATTCACACCGTATTTTTCTTTAAATTTATCTTTGTACTTGTTGCGAATCTCGATGACTTTACTCATATCAATTTCGTTAAAAGTCGTGAGCAATGCAGCATTATGTTGAGCTTGAACTAAACGCTCGGCAATTTTTTTGCGGATATTCGTCATTGGAACGCGTTTGATGTCACCTTGTTTTGAAGGTCCACGCACAGCTGGGGCAACTGGCGCAGGAGTCGACTTCGTTGCTGCAGGCGCAGGAGTCGACTTCGTTGCTGCAGGCGTAGGAGTTGAAACTTGTGCCGGAGTTGGTTGAGCAGATAAAACATCACCTTTAGTGAGTCTGCCACCAAGCCCGGTGCCTTGAACTTGTGAAGCATCTAAACCTTTTTCATTAACGATGCGTTGAACTGCCGGAGATTGATGCGCTTGTAATTCAGGATGTGTCGTGCGACCACCGTTAGCTGCTGCAGCTGTAGGAGCAGCTTGTGCGGGTGTTGCCGCAGCTGCCGGTGCAGCAGTGCTTGCTGTTGGTTTTGCATCAGTATCAATTGACGCAACAACGGCTCCGATGGCCACAGTTTCACCAGCAGGTGTTATAATGTTTAAAACACCATCTTTTTCAGCGACAACTTCAACTGACGCTTTGTCTGTTTCTAATAACATTAAAACTTCATTCATTTTGACGAATTCGCCAGATTTTTTTGTCCAGCTTCCGATGATGGCTTCTGTAACTGATTCACCAACGGCGGGAACTTTTACATCTAATTTCATTTTATCCTCGATTTCTTTTTTAAATTAAAAACTAAACTTTAAAAACTTTGTCTACGATCTCTTGTTGTTCGACTTTATGTCTGTAAATTGAACCGGTTGCCGGAGACGCACGATCAGGGCGTCCGATATAACCAAATTGCGCTTTTGAGTTGATTTCATTTAAGATGTGCGCAAATTTAAAGTACACATAAGTGAATGCACCCATGTTTTGCGGTTCTTCTTGAGCCCAAATAACTTTTTTAGCATTAGGATACATTTTGAAAATTTCTTTGATTTTCCAATGAGGAAACGGAGAAATTTGTTCTAAACGCACTAAAGCTGTTTTTTGATCGTTTAGTTTCTCTCGTTGTTCAAGTAATTCGTAATACAACTTACCAGAAACAAAAACGATTTTTTCAACTTTAGAGTTATCAGCTAATAGTGTGTCTGCAATAACTTCTTGAAATGTGCCTTGAGCTAGTTCAGAAATCATACTTGTCGCTCGCGGATGGCGTAATAGTGATTTAGGAGACATCACAACAAGTGGTTTTCTGAAATCACGTTTTACTTGGCGACGTAAAGCATGGAATATTTGTGCTGGAGTCGTTAAGTTCGCGACTGTCATATTGCTTTGAGCGCATAATTGCAAAAATCTTTCTAAACGCGCAGATGAGTGTTCAGGGCCTTGGCCTTCGTAACCATGAGGTAATAACATTACAAGACCAGACATTTGTTGCCATTTTGATTCACCGGCTGCAATAAATTGATCGATCATGATTTGAGCTCCGTTGGCAAAGTCACCAAACTGAGCTTCCCACATTGTTAAAAATGAAGGATCAGTAATTGAATTACCATATTCAAAACCTAAAACTGCATATTCAGATAAAATTGAATCGTATACGCAGAAATTTGTCTTGCCTGAGTTTAATTGTTTTAACGGAAAATACGCTTCGTTTGTTTTAACATCATAAAAACCAGCATGACGGTGAGTGAAAGTTCCGCGCACGCAATCTTGTCCCGTTAAGCGAACAGATGTGTTTTCATTTAATAAACTTCCGTAAGCTAAAAGTTCAGCCATGCCCCAATCACAACCTTCTTTGTTGGCAGCTTGATTTTTACGTGTTTCGATCAGTTTTGTGAGTTTGGGGTGCAAATTAAATCCAGACGGAATTTCTGCAATTTTTTGACCGATTTGTTGTAGTGTTGCTAAATCAACAGAAGTATTTGTTGGTTTTTCAAAATCTAAAGCTCCACCTTTTTTAAGACCTGCCCATGCATTTTCAAACTTAAAAGTTTTAACTTTTGGCGCTTGTGCTTTAGCTTGTTCGTAGATTTTTTGTAACTCAGCCATGCGGTCATTCATCAAGCTATCTGTAAAGTTTTGATCACAGACATTGCTTTGAATAAGTTGTTTTGCGTATATTTCGCGTAAAGTAGGGTGTTTACGGATAATGTCATACATCAATGGTTGTGTGTAAGCAGGTTCATCACCTTCGTTATGACCGAAACGTCTATAACATGACAAGTTAATCACGATATCGCGACCCCATTCTTGGCGGTAACGAACAGCGATGTCCATCGCACGAACACAAGATTCAACATCATCACCATTACAGTGTAAAACAGGTATTGCTAAAACTTTTGCAACATCAGTTGAGTAATGAGCCGAACGAGAGTTTTCTGGATTTGTTGTAAAGCCAACTTGGTTATCAATAACTAAATGAACTGTTCCGCCGACAGCATATCCACGTACGTGAGCCATTTGTAATGTTTCAAGCACTACGCCTTGACCAGCAAAAGCTGCATCACCGTGAATAATGATTGGTAAAACTTTTTTACGTTTTTCTGTATCGTTACGCTTTCTTTGAGCCGCACGCGCCATACCCAAAACCACTGGGTTAACAGCTTCTAAGTGTGAAGGATTAAATGCTAAATGACATTCAACTTTGCCAAAAGCTGTATCTTTAATTTTTGTATAGCCTAAGTGATATTTAACATCGCCGTCGTAATCTTCGATTGGTGATTCTGTTTCTGTTGGGCCGTTAAAATCAGCAAACATTGCAGCTATATCTTTACCCATGAAGTTCGCTAAAACATTTACGCGACCACGGTGAGCCATGCCTAATACAACTTCTTCTACTTTGAGCTCAGCACCTTTGTTAACAAGATGATCAAGCATCGGTAGTGTTGCATCTCCACCTTCGACCGAGAAACGTTTAGTTCCAACATAGCGTGTGTGAATAAATTTTTCTAAACTTTCGGCTTTTGTAACAGATTTAAGAATTTCTTTTTTGTAGTCAGCAGCTAGTTTAAATGATGGAGTTGCTTGTTCGAACTCTTTGATAAACCAGTTGCGCACATCAGGAAAAGCTTCAGCACATTGAACAGTGAGTTTGCCACAGTAAACTGATTTTAAATGGGCAATGATATCACGCAGTTTTGCATTTGGTTTACCGATGATTGACCCAATTTGAAAAGTTGAATCAAGATCTTTATCGCTTAAATTAAATTTATTGAGTCTTAACTGATCGCTGGGTGCTGGTGCATTTGTCAAAGGATCAAGGTCTGCTTCGTAGTGACCGTAATTACGATAAGCCATGATCAAATGATAAACGTCTAATTCTTTTTCAGATAAACCAAAGCCACCATCTTGTCCGAATTCAACGCCTTCGAAAAAACGTTTCCATTCAAGCTCGACAGAGTCTGGAGCTGTTTTGAACTGCTTATAAAGTGATTCCAAATATTCCAAATTTAAGTGGTTCATGATCCCCCCGTAGTTGATAAATTTTCGCTCTTGATTGTGTCACATTTATCGCGCAAACTGTACCAAATTTTACGAGAGGAAAGACTCATGTCTAAGTCACAAAATAATGGTCATCATAAATTAGTCATCGTTCGTCACGGAGAGTCTGTTTGGAATCAAGAAAATCGTTTTACAGGCTGGAAAGACGTCGATTTATCTGCAAAAGGTCGTGCAGAAGCGCAAAAAGCTGGCAAATCCTTACTAGAGCAAAAATTCGACTTTGATCTGGCGTATACAAGTTCATTGACACGCGCAATCAAGACTTTGAATTTAATTTTAGATGAAATGAATTTAAATTGGCTCCCTGTTTCAAAAGAGTGGCGATTAAATGAGCGACACTATGGCGGATTACAAGGTTTGGATAAATCTGAGACTGCGGCCAAGCACGGTGAAGATCAAGTAAAAATTTGGCGTCGCAGTTATGATACGCCCCCTCCGATGATGGATAAAAATAATCCGGAGCACCCCATTCATGACAAACGTTATAGAAATGTAAATCCTGAAATTTTACCATCTGGAGAATCACTTAAAGATACAGTGGCGCGCGTACTTCCATTGTGGAATGACAGAATCGCTAAAGATATTCTCAGCGGCAAAAATGTTTTAATCGTAGCGCATGGTAATTCTTTGCGTGCGCTAATTCAACATTTAGAAAAAATGTCTCCAGAACAAATTATGGAAGTTAATATGCCAACGGGTGTTCCGATGATGTATGAACTTGATGAGCAATTGCAAGTTGTGTCGAAAAAATTTATTGGTGATGCAGATGAAGTTGCAAAAGCGATGGAAGCTGTTGCTAATCAAGGTAAGAAAAAATAACGCCATTTGTTGGTCTAGTTTTTATTTTCAATCAGTCTAATTTTTGACATCAAATGATGTCTTGTCTAATTTCTGTGTGAGAGATTTAACTTTCAGTGACTCTCACCGGAGATTTTTTATGAAAAAAATATTATTTCTAATCGTGATATTATTTACAAATATTATTTTAGCTGCAGATAAAATTAAAATGAATTTTGTTAACGAAGAAATTCCAATGATTATCGAGCATTATGCCAAAGAATCAGGTACGCGTTTTATAGTTGATTCAACTGTTCGTGGTAAAATATCTATTTTTAATCAAGAGAAAGTAACTTTAGAGGAAGCGTACAATCAGCTCTCTGAGGCTTTAGCAATCAATGGATTCGCTATTTTGAAAAAAGAGGATTATTCAATTATTCGCAATGCTCGTTCTGTGCAAAGAGATGGTATTGATGTGTATATAAACGAAGTGCCAAGCTTGCGCCCTCAGCGTATGGCGACTTGGGTTGTGACATTAAAAAACATTCCCGTTCGAGAGTTACAACAAAATGTAGGTCGATTGCTGAATTCGATGTACGGCGAAATGCAAGTTTATCCGGAAAAAAATCAACTTGTTGTGACTGATTTTACATCATCGATTAATCGTATTGCTAAAATGGTTCTTGAAATGGATAAGGCACCAGTTGGTGCAGTTAAACCAATGATGTCAGTGCCAGTTAAACCGATTTTGCTAAAAAAGAAAATTGAAAAAGCAGATGGATCAGCTGATCCTGTTAAGCAACCAGAAGACAAGTCAACTGCTAGTGAAACTAAAAAAGCAGATTCCGAAGAAGAAAAGTAATTCTCAGATTTTGCATCTCTTATGGTTTTGTTCTATTTGATAACTATTTTTGTCAGTTGTAAAATAGTTTGACAGTCTCTTGTCTTCTAAAGAGACATCAAGGTCATAGATAAGGTTTTTAAATTGCAGTTGATCTTTCAATGGTTGTTCGTCATTGGAGGCTGTAGCGTGCAAAAATATCGTATCAAATATCATTTTAACCGAATGGCTATTGCATTACCATTGATCTTACAATTGAGTATCGCTGAAGCTGAGAACAGTCCAAATTCAATTGCTATTCAAAAGCAAATGAAAACTTTAGATGCTCAGCAGACATTAGATTTTGATACTAACGTAGCTGCTAAATCTAGTTTGGCACAAAAGATGGTTTTATTTGAAATGCCAAAAGAATATGAATGTCCACTTTTCTCAAATTCTCCGTACTCTGAGATGTTAGACAATTTGGATAATATGCAAGATCAGTTAAACACAGTTTTTCCTCAGTGCAATAATAAGAAGTTGAATGACAGTTTGACACAAAAAAGTGCAGTGCTGCGAAATACTGTTTTTGATACAAAAAAGTTAATCGAAAGTGGTCAGACTTATAAAGTAGCCAATAAAGCTAAATATATGATTGAAGCTGCGTATCAACTCCAACAAACTTTAGCGACGGCTGCAAAAGTACAAACTGAGGCTTGCTATCGATCAAATCAACAGTTCAGAAACGTAGTATTTTCAATTAATGAAACTTATCAGAGTTTGTCGCCAATCGTGATGGATATTGTAACTAAGAATCCAGCTCTTGCGAATGTACTTGGTCCAGCGATTAAAGTCTTAGCTGGAATGGATAATTTATCGAACGGGTTGAGTTTAATTGAGCAAATTGCGAAAGATTCAGTTATTTTTGATATGTCTGATAAAGATAATCGAGTCAATACTTTGAAGAATGTTTGTCAATATATGAAATTGTATCGACGTCTTGAGTATATGCGTCTTTCGAGATTTGGACAGATTCAAACTATATTTACCGAGTATCAATCTAAAATTAATAATTTAAATCAAAACTTAGTCCAATTTAAAAAAGAGCATAAAATTGATCCGCAATTAAATTTTGTAGATCCAGTTTATGAACTTTATAATAAATTAAAAACATTATTACCATCAGAGCATAATGTTATTCAAAAAGCGCAAAGTGATTTTGAAATAGCTCAAGAGGAATTACAAAACCCCAAAATATCTCAGTGCGAAGTCGTAAAACAAACACTGAATTCTAATTCGAATAAAAGAATGTTTGATCTGTTAAATGAGTTTGCAAATAGCTATGGTCATGGTGATGATGTTATTTCTTTGATGAATCAAATTACTGCATATAGAACACAATTTACACTTGTAGTTCAAACTGATTTATCGGGATGTGTTAGTCTAGGTCAAGATTTACTAAAATTGAACTCCAATCTCATTATTGAAGGTCAAAAACTGATCAATTCTTATGATCAAATTTTAGCTGAAATGAATGGAGACCCATCTAAAATTAAAGAAAAAAAAGCTGAAATCAAAGAAAAAACTAAAACAAATGTTGAGAAAAATTTTGCAAGTTTGAAATCAATGCTGTCATATGCTTCATTTGAATCAAGTGAAGTAGAAAAACGAGCTAAAGATATGTACAAGTATTTTTTTGCAGGGCCTGAAGTCGTTAAATCAGATTGCGATGGACGTACTCAAAATGAAAAGTGTGGATGGCTGGAAGCCGCTACAGGCAAAATTAAAGCAACTTATCAAAAATATCGCAATCAAGGGCCTGTATATGAGTTATTATTAAATGATCAGCAGCATTTTGAATATTCATATCAGGCACTTGTTAAAGCTCGTGCTGTTCTTGCATCGGTCGAAAATCAGTTCGCTCTCAAAGAATTCGGAGGTCAGCTTCCGCAAGGAGCTGAAAAATATCAATCTCATTTGCGTACTTCGATGAAGTACGCAAATGATTTACCACATTTGAATCTACAACATATTCCAAAAGGGTCAGTACTTCATAAAAATTTATGTTTAAACATGCGACAAGTTTTAGATAAATATTTAATAGCGTCCACGCATGTGCTTGGAAGTCAAACTTTGTGTCAGATGATTGAACCCGTACTTAAAGAAGAAAGAGTGTCGGCTCGTTTGAGGCAGCACTGTGTTGGATCTATAGGGCACTACATGTCTGAAAGTCAGCCTTCTGAAGTACAAAAAATGATTTATAGATTAGTTGGAGTTAAGTCGAATAAAACTCAAATTAATGATTTAAGCCCTGAAGCTTTGAAAACGATTACATTTGAAAGATCGCCGAAGGCATTAGTTGATAAGCTTGTTAAAATATACGATAATTTTGAATGCTCAGAAAAATAATGCGTAAGTCAAAAGTTCAACTGTTTCATAATGCTTTAGTGGTGAATCAAGATTTTAGTGGTTTTGAAAAAAAATCACTCTTAGTTGAATCAGGTCAAATTATGGCTCTTGATGTATCACGCAAAATAGAAAAGATTATTTTATCTCGAAAAAATATTCAAGTTGAAGAGATTAATTTGCATCGACAGCATGTATTACCTGCCTTTATTGAATGTCATACACATAGTTTATTTGCTGGTTCGAGAGCTGACGAATTTGAACTCAGAAATAATGGATTAAGTTATTTAGAAATTGCACGGCTTGGTGGTGGTATTTTATCAACAATGAAACATACGCGGCGGGAGACTGCTGATAACCTATTATCTTCAACAAAAAAGCGAGTCGATCAATTTATCAAACAGGGGGTTGCGACTGTAGAAATAAAATCCGGGTACGCTTTAGATTTAAAGAATGAGATAAAATCACTTCAAGTTATTCAAGATTTAGAGTCATTATATACAGCCCAAAAACGTCCAAGAATCGTATCAACATTTTTAGGAGCGCATGCAAAACCGCCAGAATTTCAAAGCTATTCTGATTATTTAAACTATTTGGCGAATAAAGTATTACCTCTGATTAAAAAAAAGAAATTATCTAAGCGTGTTGATATTTTTGTAGAAAAAAATTTTTTTGAAGTACCAGATGCGGAACAATATTTAAAAGTAGCTCAAGATCTTGGTTTTCAGATAACAATTCATGCAAATCAGCTAAGTCTTTCGGGTGGTGCAGAATTGGCTTTAAAGCTAAAAGCACATTCTGCTGATCATGTTATTCATTTAACCAATGAAACTATTCAGGCCTATGCTCAGGCGAAAACAATCCCTGTTTTGTTACCAGCCGCTGATTTATACATGAAATGTCCTTATCCAAATGCGCGTGCATTGATCGATGCAGGTGTAAAAGTGGCCTTAGCTACAGATTTCAATCCAGGAAGTTGTCCAACTCAAGATTTATCACTTGTCGGTTTACTGGCCCGTCTTGAGATGAAAATGACTTTACCCGAAGTGTTTAAGGCTTACACTTTACACGCAGCTTATGCGCTTGGGCTTCAGGATGAAGAAGGTTCATTGGATCTTGGAAAAAAAGCAAATTTTATATGCACATACGCTGAACTATCTGATTTTTTCTATTCAGCGGGCTCAATGCCAGAACATCAGCTGTTCATTCGGGGAAATCGGTATTAGACTAGACTAAAATCGCGCGCAAATGCGCTTAGCGTCATAAATTTAAGATTCTTAAATTTATGTTGTTTAATGCGTCAAGGCTTTCTAGGCTCATGTTTATGGCAGCAAGTTATTCTTCTTTTTTAACGACGCAGTATTACAGTCCAGTATTTAACACCGCATTATTTGATGGACCATTTAGAATCTACTTTTCACAAAGTTATGAATCGGTAGCTCTAAAAATCTATCATTTGTTGCAATCACAAGATTTGGATCTTTGGACTCGATATAAAAAATGGTCCGAAGAAACTAAAAAGCACGCTTTTGTTTTGATTTATCCAACGCAACAAGATGTTGAAATTGCTTTTGATCATATTGCTCGATCACAAGAAAATGCATCAACTTGTCTTAAGTCAAGCCAATGGGAAGATGGTTTTATTTTGGGATTTTCAAATCCTAAGCTTGATGAAGATTTTTTTATCAGTTACAAAAGTTTATTATCTGAGTTAGAATCTTTCTTAAGCCATGAAGAAAAACAATCTGCTACATTGTCATAAACGATCGAAACTATATCAACACAATGTAAAATATATTTTGCAATCAAATGGACAGGTTGTTCTAGAATATTTGTTATTAATGGTCGTCGCAGTGTCGATTGCTGCTTTGCTGACGCAAGCCTTAGTGAAAAGGTCTACAGATGAATCAGGACAGGGAATGATCATTAAGAGTTGGAATAAAATGCTCGGTGTAATCGGAAATGATTTACCAGATTGCCCTAGACAGTCAAATTACGCTAACCCACCTTCGTGTCGTTAATTTTAGACAATTAAGAATCGCTTAATAAAAACCAAATCCTCCGGCTTTAATTTCTGTATTGATTCTTTTTTGCATTTTTTCTTGAATATCAAATGCTAAATCTCGCATAAGTTCAGAGTCATTTATTCGATCAGCATCGAAAGGAAATAACACGGGTTTTTTAAAAATAATTTTCCACTTTGCAGGAAGTGGTATTACATTCAGTGGTAAAGGCAAGACTAGTCCATGTAGAAACTTTGTGAATTTAAGTTTGCGAAGATTGATATGCGTTTCTTCTGCGCCAAGCACAATAGTTGGTACAATTTGAGCTTTCGTTTCTAGTGATAATCGAACAAAGCCTCGTTTGAATTCTTGAAGTTGATATCTTTTGCTCGAAGGTTTGAAGTTCCCGTGTTCTCCTTCGGGAAATAACACGATCATTTGGTTGTTTTTTAAGAATTGCAATCCGTTATCATAAGTAGCTTCGAAAAAACCGAGTTTATGCGCTGGTAACGAAGTTGTTTTGGTTAAAAACCATAAGTGATGTGTTAAAACACGTGGAATTCTTTTAGTTTTCTTTTGCAAAATATACGCAATCACCATAGCATCCATCGCCGTAAACCCTGAATGATTAGGGGCAATAATGACAGGCCCATCTGCCGGGATATTTTCAACACCTTCGATTTCCAAGCGGAAATATTTTTGAAGAATTTCCATGAAAAGGCGAGGAAATACTTTATAAAGTAAATCGTCAGCATTTAAAGATCTGACATTGAAAATTTTTTCATTGGGTTTTTTAAAAAAATTGATCATGATATTTCTATGAAAAAATATATCATGGCTATCGATCAAGGTACAACAGGTTCAACCGTCATTTTAGTTGATCAAAATGGTGGATTAGTCACACACGCCGATCAAGATTTTCCACAAATTTACCCGAAACCGGGTTGGGTCGAGCATGACCCAAGACAAATTTGGCATTCGGTCGAGCAATCAGCTCGATCAGTGTTAAAATCTGCACAAGTGTCATTACATGATATAAAAGCTATTGGGATTACTAATCAGCGTGAAACTGTCATTGCATGGCGCAAATCAAATTCTGAGATTTTGCATAATGCAATTGTTTGGCAGTGTCGACGAACATCTAGATTGTGCGATTCACTTCGTCGCAGGTGGCAAAGTAAAATTAAATCAAAAACAGGATTAGTTTTAGATCCATATTTTTCGGCTAGTAAAATGCGTTGGTTGATTGAAAATGTGCCAGCTGTTCAAAAGGCCTTAAAAGAGCATGATTTAGCTTTTGGAAATATTGACACTTTTTTAATCTGGAAATTATCACAAGGGAAAGTTTTTGCAACAGACGTCAGTAATGCCTCTCGAACAATGTTGATGAATTTAAAAACTCTAAAATGGGACACTGAGTTGCTTAAGTTATTTAAAGTACCTCTGTCAGCGTTACCAGAAATTAAAGCATCAGCAGGAGAGTTTGGATTCACCGAAGGGCTTGGATTTATTGCTGATGGAACTCCGATTTCGGGTGTTGCTGGAGATCAACAAGCTGCTTTGTTTGGTCAGTCGTGTTTTGAAGCAGGTGAAAGTAAATGTACTTTTGGTACTGGTAGTTTTATACTGATGAATACGGGAAATAAAAAATTAATATCGAAAGCAAAACTATTAACAACAGTCGCTTGGAAAATACAAGATCAACCAGTTCAGTACGCGTTAGAAGGTGGTGCTTTTGTGTGTGGTGCCGCTGTTCAATGGTTACGTGATGGTTTAAAATTAATTGAGTCAAGTTCTGAGATTGAGAAACTAGCTTTACAAGTTGAAGATTCAGCTGGCGTTGAGTTTGTACCTGCTCTAACGGGGTTGGGGGCGCCACACTGGAATGCCGACGCTCGCGGTTTAATTACAGGTTTAACACGTGGCACGACAACTGCGCACATTGCACGTGCAACTTTAGAAGCCATGGCATTACAAAATGCTGATATATTATTAGCGATGCAAAAAGATCTAGGAACAAAACTTAAGAAATTGCGAGTAGATGGTGGCGCTTCGGCAAATAATTTATTAATGCAGCTACAGTCTGATTTTTTACAAACACAAGTTGATCGCCCGCAATTGATTGAAACGACTTCAATGGGTGCTGCTTATCTAGCGGGTATTGGTGCAGGAGTTTGGAAGTCTACAGACGAAATAAAAAAAATTTGGAAAATAGATCGATCTTTTAAACCACAGTTATCCAAAGCTAAACTGAAGATTCGAAAGCAATCTTGGGATAAAGCAATTAATCGTGTGATTGCAAAATAATAAAAAAGGCACTCATTATCGAGTGCCTTTTTTATTTGAGCTTAGAGTTTAATTAAGTACCGCATTTATTGAATGACAATATCAGCAGCAACTGTAAACGGTGTTGGCTGACCTATTTCACTGTTTTGAATTTGTCTGGACACGGCAATTTGTGCTTTTAATCTTTGACCTGGTTTTAAGATGTTCGCTGCAGATTTACCAAGTAAACGAGCTAGAGTGACCTCGCCGTTTGCAGCAATCGCTTGGCTACGAGTAATTGTTTGTGGTGTGTTAATTGCTTTAAATTGTCCATTTTTAACAGCAAACAGACTTAATACATATGTTGTTTGCACTTTTTCGATTTCTTCAGTTGTATCAACCAGCTTTAAATAGCTACTCATGCCAATAGTGATCGGTGCTGTTAATGTGACTTTAGATGAGTCAGAAAGGACAACGAGATCTTCTGTTGTGATCGTTCTTTTGTCATACTTTGTTTCTTGAGTAAACGAAACTTGGCCTTGATTTAATACACGACCGACACGTTGAACTTTTAAAACGGCTTTTATTTTAGTGTTAATATTTAATTGAGTTTGCATTGTCGCAGAAAACTCACCGTTGCCCAGAGCGATCGGGCTTAAAACTTCAATTAATTCGTTAGTGATAAGATCTAAGACTTCAATTTGAGTTTGCGTTTGTACTTTTGGGTGGGAAATTTTATCTGTGAACTGAATGCTAAATCTTTCAGATTGTCTTGAAAACATTATAGATAGGTTTTTTATAGAATCAGCACCCGCATTTTTTTCGTTAAAAAGTGGGATTAAACCAAGTTGTACATTGATGACTTCACCAGATGCATTTTGTGAAATAATTTTGTATCCATACAAGGCGGATACATTTTGTTGAATTGAAATAGTCCCTGGTTCACTTGAAGTTAAAGAAATAGTTAAAGATTCTGATTCATTTTGGTTTAATAGAGCTTCCTGAGGAAAATTAACTGCAACTTGATATTGTAATTGACGATCAAAAACTTGTCTTGATTCTGTTTTACAGCATCTTTCTTCAGTTCTATATTTTGTCACAGTACGTGTTTTTGTTTCTTCACGGTAGCGAGTTTCATCACGGTATTTTGTGACAGTGCGCGTGCGTGCTTCTTGTCTGTAACGGGTTTCATCACGGTATTTTGTGATTTCTCTTTGAAATGGAACTTGAACGGTTGCACATTCACGATCTGTGTAGGGAACATCAACCATCGAGCATTCTTGGCGTGTATAAGGTTCATTATGGCAGACTTGTTGATTTTCACATCTTTGCTGTGGACCACTTCCGGGATCACAGACCCGCTTAGTTTTACAAATCGGTTGTCCGTGAACATTAGTACCGCATTCTTGAACATCACGGCATTGCCCAGGTTCTCCAGGGACAAGATAGCATTTTTGTTCACTACGACATTCGCGACGATAGTCAGTCACATTACGGCATTGATGTTCGCGTCTGTAGCGAGTTACATTATGACATTGGTACTCATGGCGATAATCTGTTACATATTCAGTATAGGGAACTCTTTCAGTGTAAGGTACTTGCTCGTAATATGTTTCGGTATCCTGATAAGGAACTGAAACTGTATAGGGAACTTGTTCGATGTATGTTTCTGTTTCTTGATAGGGCACTTGTACAGTGTACGGTACCTGCTGAGTTTCTGTTCGAAATAGGTTTTTTGATAAACGAACTGAAACAGTATTTTGGTTTTGAGCGGTGCGAGTGATCACTTGATTGGTGATCTCGATTGGTGTCGATTGGGCCTCAGTTATCGAATTTAAACTCAGAACTGCTGCTAATATCGACAAATAAATTGATTTATGGATCATAATGTCCCCCTTTTTATAACGATTCGGAGTATAGGCAAGTCTAGTGCCAAAAAATGTCATTTTATAATAATTTGAAATAATTCCTGTCACTGTCGTGTAAGTGGACAGTGTCGTTGATGATAAAATTGAATTAAAATTGAATTAAAATTGAATAGAGTTCGTAGATGCTTTGGTCTGATTAATGAAACGTTTAAGTTGTGTTGCGATGATCACTGTTGATTATGGCCAACAAAAAATAAATGACTGATTTTATTTTGCCCTTGAATGATGAGCCCCTCTCAGAATTCAAGGGTTTTTTTATTTAGATTTAAGGTGATTGAAAAGTCACTTTTCCAGTATCAATATCATAAATTGCAGGTGTGATTTTAACCCCTGTGTGATTTACTTTATCAGCTATGATTTTTGATCTTTTCTTCAAATCTTGTGCAACACCCGAAGCATTTGCAAATGCTTCAGCCGAATAATCAAGGGATGGCTCTTGACCCTTAAATTTTGAAATTCGAGGATGAATATCTTGTACAAGCTTATTTAGGTTATCAGAACCTGCGTCAGCACCGTCGAGTGTTCCAAATGCGGCTTTAACAGCTCCGCACTTTGTGTGCCCTAAAACAACAATGTTTTTAGTTCCTAAATGTTCAACAGCATATTCAATACTACCAATTGAAGTTGGATCTAAAGTTTCGCCAGCTGTTCGTACAACAAAAATTTCTCCTAACTTTTGATCAAAAATTACTTCTGGAGGAACTCTTGAATCTGAACAAGAAACGATTATTGTATGTGGATTTTGTCCAGACGAGAGTCGCTTAACGTCTTTAGGGCTTGCACCATCGTTTCTAAAAAAACCTTTAACAAATCGGATATTGCCGTTACGTAAATAACGCAATCCAACTTCTGGAGCTGTCCCCTCAGGTGTTACATGGTGATGTTTTTCAGTAGAAGTTGTGGGTTGTGCTTGGTGATGCTGGACTGTTGTTGTTGATTCGTGTGCTGGTTGTGTTGTTGTAGTCGTTGAAGTATTTGCGCTGACAACTGTTGGTGCAATATGATTTTCTTGTTCTACATTAGTCGATGGTGATGTTAATTGTTTACGATCCTGAGATACAATATGTGTGCAAGAAAATTGTAATATAGCCATTGTAATGAGATAAAATTTTGTCTTTTTCATGAGAATATATTCAATCTTTTTTTTGATTAAGTAACGATTATTTTTTGTTTGCAAGACTAGTCTTAAGTATTTTTTTTGAAAGACCAACGTCTAGCAAATAATTTTATCTCAATAAGAATTATTAAATATATTGAGAGCTGAATGTTTAAATTTATATAATAGGGAC
Organism: Pseudobdellovibrio sp.; assembly: GCA_046293015.1. Taxonomy (GTDB): domain Bacteria; phylum Bdellovibrionota; class Bdellovibrionia; order Bdellovibrionales; family Bdellovibrionaceae; genus Pseudobdellovibrio. The sequence goes on along the minus strand of JBKBPU010000008.1, from coordinate 83,434 downwards.
ATGAAAAATGAAAATAGATTAGATATGCTAGTTATGTCAGTTGATAAGGATTTTATTCCACGAGCAACTGCTGTTTGTGAAGAATTAAATTTTGCATTTAGAATAGTTGATAAAATTGATGTCCTTCTAGAAAACGAAGCAGAGTTTAATCAAACTACTTTTGTCCTGTATGATGGCACAAAATTATCTCAAGATATGATTGTTGGTGATGTTCAAGTTCTAAAGCAAATTTGTCCACAGGCCAGTATTATGGCAGTAGCCAATGGTAAAATGACACCTGCGCAGATTTCGTTTTTAAAAAAATCAGGTGCCAACTTGGTTGTATTAGAAAATGAATTTTATCATACATCAAAGTTTGAATATATTGCCACTCAAACGATTCTAACATCTTATGTACCTGTAAAGCCTACTGACATAATCAAAGGCAAAATCTCACCTTGCATGATTTATCATATGCTGCCCTTAAATCGCAAATATTTGCCTGTTTTGGTTGAAGGGCAAGAAATCTCTGAATCTAAGGTTAGCAAAATAGCTGAAGTGGGCGAAGTTTATATTAAAAAAAGTGATGTTGACAAATTTTCTGCTTATGCAGCGACTATCGAGGATAAATCGGCAGCAGGACTAACTAGACGCTGTCGTATGGAATACTTAAAATTGACCAATTCATTTAATGATCTTGTCTTTTTATTAACTGATCAAGCTGAGTATGCTTCATTTGATACCGGTAAGAAAATCTATGATCGTTGTCGCGAGTTGGCGAGTAATTTACTTGTGGGTTTATCTTCAATTGGTGATCCCTGGGAAGTCATTAACAATGCTTCAACTGGAGGATTTGGAAGTGTTGACCGAGCACCTGCCATTGCGGCATATGCGGGATTATTGAGTTTGCAATCTGGCATAGGTGAGTCAGTTGATGTGATGATTTGTGCCATGATAGCTGACATTGGTTTGTTAGATATGAACCCAAGAGCATCAAAAAAAATGCGTCAAGATAACTTTGCCGGGCTAAACGCAGAAGAAATTGCCGATTATGAAAAACATCCTATAATTAGTTTAAATCAAGCCCTCTCAAGAAAATTACAAATATCTGACTTGATGAAAAGTATAATTTTAGCTACTCACGAACGTAACGACGGCAAGGGTTTTCCTCATCGTTTAAAGATACAAAAAATTCCAGAAGAGTCTATGCTTATACAAATCAGTGAAATTGTCGATCGAGATACAATCGTAAAAATGGGCAAAGAACGCAAAAATATCAAAGCAGTTCGAAACGAAGTTTATAAAACGCAAGAAAAAGAAACAACTATTTTTCCTCTAACTTTTATGCTTAAGATAAAAGATAGTTTTGTAACTTAATTAAATCGTTTAGTTTTTAGGTGTAACAATAGCATTCGGCAACGTGATTTTAAAAGCAGCACCGCCTAAATCACTTTCTGCGTATTCAATATGACCATTGTTAGAATAAATTAGACTAAATATTGCTGACATACCTATACCTCGTCCGGACATGTGGTCTGCAACTGACTTAGAGCTAATATTCTTATTTGAAGTTAATTTCAATAACTCAATCGTATCAATATTGTAAGCTACTTTTTCGCCAAAAGTACTCAATTTATCAATCAAAATTTCTCGATTAACGCCAGCACCATTATCTTCACAAATGATAACCAAACTATTGTTACTTTCAATCGCAAAGCCAGAAAGACGGATTATAATATCATGTTTTTTATTAAAGTGTGAAATTGAATTTGTAATCAAGAACTGTAAGATCGTAGAAAGATCTTTTTTTGTTTGCTCTGAAAAATATATTGAAAAATCGAATAAAAAATTAACTTGTATCTGTTTTTCGCTTGATATTTTATTAATCAGAATTTTAACCCACTGTTCGATTTCTGAAAAATCAGATAGAAGTAACTCAAATATTCTGAGTTGCATTTCTTTATTTTCAGGTGAGTTATCATTATTGGCTTTTAAATAGGCATGAACAGCAGACAAAACCTCAGTCGTAAGTGATGCTTTTGATTTGCTGTTTTCGACTGAATCAGGTGATATTATTTTTTGTGAAAGAAAGCCAACCTCACGCCATTCAGTGAGTAGACGATCATAGTGAGGACTAATATCTATATCTTCACTTAATCCTAAATCTCGCATCACAACTGCTAATTCAAATTGATGCGCTATTTGAGGCAGTGCTGTTAAACCTATTGTTCGACTGAGGCCTTTAATCGCATGTAGAATTTCTTTAAGTTGAGCCCATTTTTTTAAGAAATAGTATTCACGTATTTTAGAGAAATGATGTTGAAGATCTTCAAAAATAACTTCAAGAACATCCTTTTCAGTGTTTGATAATTCAATAAAGCGATTAACTTTTAAATCATTTTGATCGAGATTGACGTTTTGATTTTTCTTTTTCTGTGATGAATCTAGGTAAACAATCATACCTTGCACTACAGATTTATGAATCACAGGTTTTAAAGTAAGCTTGATATTGATATTAGTGTCACCTAATTTAATATCAATATTCGTTTTTAAAAAACTAATTAAACTTTTGAGCTCTTCACCATTAATATTTTGAAAATCAGCAATATTTTCCCAGGCAGCAATTTCAGTGTTATCAACGAGATTCGTATTTACAAGCTGCACAAGTTCTGAAAAATGATCAAGTTTAATATTTGGCAATAATGCTTTTGTTAGTTCATCGTTGTAATTTTCTATGCGACCATCAGAATCAACATAAAGTATTCCTACATCTAAAGATGTAATGACTTCTTGAGTTTTCTTTTTATTCTTTATTAATTCCGAAATATCGCGCAATAAGAAAATAAAAATTGAATGTTTATATCGATTTTGAATTCTTAAAGTGGATATTAAATATTCCCGATCAGTATTTTTTACATTCAATGTAATTTGAACTTCAGGAAATTTTTTTGTGTCAGCATTTATATTGTTATTTATATTGTTTTTAATTATTTCAAATTGATCATGAAATAATATTTTCAAATTTTGTTTAAAGACTTGTTCAGTTGTAAGATTAAAAATGTGTGCAGAATTATTGTTGGAGAAAATTATATTATCATTTTCATCTGCTATAATAATTCCATCAAAAGTATAAACAAATAAAGAATCTAAAGCTTCACGTGATGCTATTAGGGTGGATATGATATGATGAGTGGCCTGAAGTTCAAAATTTAAATTGCTCATAATCAAGCTCAATTATTTTTTTTAGGCTAGCTTCGCTAGCTGATTTAATTCGGATGTCAAAAATGTAAATAATTTGGTTATTATGCGTGATCTTGTAAATATATTTTTTGTGCGGACTGTGCATTGTAAATATATCAAAAAATTGATCTAAACCCGATGTTGTTATAGGTAAACTAACACCCGTATCAATACTAAAGTGTTTAAATGTCGACTTTAAACCACCTGCTAAAACTGAAATATACTCTCTTGAAAAATCATGAACTGATTCTAATAGTTCTTCTTCGCTTGTTGGTGCATCACCTAATGATTTAGCAAGTTCGGAACCTAGACTTAATGGTGTGTAGTGTCCCTTTATGACTGTCGAAAAGTCCTGATTGGAAATCATGGCACTTGTCGTCCATAAACCTAATACTTCATCATTCTTGGCATCGATAGTTGTAACGTCAACTTGATCAATCAGTGATTGCGTTTTAAATCTAGACACACCAAACTTTTTTAAAAATGTCTCAATTTGGTTATTGACCATTATTTTCTTGCTTTCAAAAACGTAAAATAACTTTTATTTAAGTATCAACTGAATTAAGTTTTTAGCCGATACTATACACTGTAATGAATTTAGCATTGAGTGAAGTATCGACACAAAATATATTGAATCAACTAGCAGAATCAGGACAAAAGACTTTGGGGCTTTTGTCGCAAGAAAATATCAAATTTATTAGTTTAAACAAAGATCATTTAGTAACATTATCTGAAGCTGATTTTAAATGTTTAAAAGTTGCAAAATGCCTGATACAAAATAATAAATCACGATACATAATTTTTATTTCATTTAATGAAGGTGATGTGTATCCTTTCATTAAAAACTATTATAGCCAAGACGAGATTACATCCGAAGTTTGTGGTGAGTGGTCATGTGAAATATTAAACATGATAGCGGGTGATTTAATTGGTCATTTTTCTAATGTTCAGTCTATTAAGTTTGATGGTGAAATACCGAATTTAGTTTTGGCTAACGACATTAAAAATCTCAACAGAAATAATTTAGTTGGATCATTTGGTTTAATGAATAATAATAGATTTAGTTTAGATTTATATAAATTATAGAAGGATATTATGGCCTCTTTAGATTCAAAAATTTTAGTTGTAGATGATACCAAAGGAATTCGTTTTGTTGTCGTTAAGCTTTTAAAAGAACTTGGTTATACAAACATTATCGAAGCTGAAAATGGTAAAATTGCACTAGAACAAATTACAGCGCCTGGCTCGGATGTTCGTCTAATCATTGCTGATATAAAAATGCCTGAAATGGATGGATTGCAACTTCTGCAAACGATGAAAGCGTTAGGTAAATACAACCATTTGCCTATTATAGTACTCAGTGCAGAGTCTGATAAGACGACTATTGTAAAAGCAATTGATTACGGAGCGAAGGACTATATTATTAAACCCGTAGAAAAAAATATTTTAAATGAAAAGCTAAAAAAATTTATGATCTAATCCTGATCTCATGCGATTCAAACAGAAGGAGCTAACTTGAGAGTTTTATTAGTGGATGATTCAAAAACAATGCGCAAGATATTGAAGAAAAATCTTGAGGGCTATGCATTTGAATATTTTGAAGCTGAAAATGGTCAGATTGCTCTGGGGTATTTAGTTGAACATGACTTTGATCTCGTCATTACAGATGTCAATATGCCTGAAATGGATGGTTATTCAATGTGCCATCATATTCGAACAATGGATCGTAATAAGAATGTTAAAATTATGGTTTTATCAACCGAAACACCTGGTATCGATATTATGCAAAGACTTGTCATTAGTGATTACGTTATCAAGCCTCCACCTCCTGGCGAGGTTGAAGCAAAAATTGAAAAAATATTAGGTATTCCAACCTTGCTGGCTAAGTAAGTCGTTTATACCACGAGTTCATTTATTGTTACCGCCAAATCCATAAAAGCACGTGCTTCTGGTGATTCAGTGTAACTTTCGACTATAGGAATGCCGGCTTCTGACCCAAGTGATACGTTTGGATTAAACGGAATTTCAACGAGCTTTTGAATCGACTTGCTTTGTAAATAAGAATCAATTTCTCCTTTAGGAAATAATTGAATTTTTTCTTGGTTTGCGGGATTAAGCATATATGACATATTTTCAACAACACCGGCAATTTTAACTTGTGTCCGCTCAAACATATCAATAGCTTTTTTAGCATCGATAAGAGATATATTTTGTGGTGTTGTTACAATTACTGCGGCATTAACAGGGACTTTCTGGACAACAGATAGCTGAACATCACCAGTACCAGGCGGTAGATCAATAACAAGATAATCTAATTGACCCCATTGGATATCTCTAAAAAATTGATCCATAGCTTTAAAAAGCATCGGACCTCTCCAAACGATCGCAGCAGATTCCTCAACAAGAAATCCGATGCTCATGAGTTTAATTCCATAACGTTCAACAGGCTTAATTAAATTTCCGTTATCAACTGCAGGTTTTTGATGTAAAGCTCCCATCATTCGAGGGATAGATGGACCGTAAATATCAGCATCAAGTAAACCCACTTGGCCATATTTGCGAAGTGCTAATGCTAAATTTGTCGCAACAGTGGATTTTCCAACTCCGCCTTTGCCTGATGCGACCGCTATAATTTTTTTGACTCCAGGGATAGGTGTTTGCTGATCAAATGGGTTACTGGCCATAAATTTAAGCTCCTCACATAAGATTCTTTACAAGACACAGAGTTAACTTAATAATATTAGAGTGATCAACAGTGAAATGATGGTTTATGTTAATTTAGTGCTAGGAGCCGTAATTATTGGCTTCTTTTTTGTGGGGCGTAAACCGACATCAGCCACAAAGCTTAACATGAAAGCAAAATCAAGCCCTGAGCCTATTGTTCTTAGCCCGAATCAAAATGAAAACGTATATTCTCAAGTGCAAAATCTGGGTGCAGTAACCGTTAGTGATAAAACAAACAAAGTTCAAAACCAACAGTCTGAATCTCAGGCGGCTAGAGAGCTTGGAGTTTTGTTCATGTATAATGGTCATGATTGGGAGGCTCATCAGGTGTTAGGTTTGCCGCAAGGGGCCTCTATGCATCAAGTAACTTTAGCCTATCAGGATTTGATTAAAAAATCAGATCCAAGCACTTTTGATTTTTTTGAAGCTGCATATAATGCTCTATCAGAGAAGCATAAAAAACATCGGCTATAGCGGCTTTTTATTTTTAAGCTGGGCATTCATTGATTTTAAGCGAGTCGAAAACGATTTAAGCATGGATGATGCCCAGAGAGGTAACTCGTTGAGCATGATGTCGTAGCCTTCTTGCGATATTTTCATGACTTTAACATCAGTTGCGGCCATTGCGCTGGCAGTTCTGGATCCTGAATCAATTAAAGCAAATTCGCCGAAGGTATCTCCAGGATTGAGAGTAGCCAAGATGACTTTGTGGCCATTTTCATCTTTAGTAAAGATGATAACTTGACCTGATTCAATAATATAAAAGTGAGCTTCGAGATCTCCTTCAAAAAAAATAAAATCGCCAGATTTGAAAGTTTCTTTTGTAATTGAACTCATGAGTGCTCCACATGTATTTTTTTATGACTTGATCTATTTTAAAAAACTTTTCGTAAAACTCTATCTAAATCATGTACTGTTTTTAAAAAATGGACTTTATGTTTTTTGAGAATAGTCTGGTCTTCAAATGATTTTTGGTTGAAGTAAGGTAAATAAAATTCTGTGAATCCCAATTTAAGTGCTTCTTTAATACGAACTTCAGGAAAAGATATCGCTCGAATTTCACCGGTTAATCCAATTTCTCCGAGAAATATAGCGCCATTTGGAAGTGTTTCGTTTGAATCTGTCGATAATATAGCGGCTGCAACAGATAAATCAGCAGCTGGTTCTTCTATTTTTAAACCACCAACTACACTTAAGTAGAGTTCGCTAAATGATAGTTTAATACCAAGATGTCGATCAAGGACGGCCGTTATTAAATGCAGTCGATTTACATCTATACCAATGGCTGTCCGTCGAGGAAATTGTCCTTGTGTTTGTAAAGTTAAGGCCTGAATTTCACATAGAACTGGCCGTGTACCTTCCATAGCAGCAAAAACTGCTGATCCAATACGATCTTCACTTCTTTCTTGTAAGAACATTTCTGAAGGATTTTTAATTTCTTTTAGACCAGTTGATGACATTGAGAAAACGCCAAGTTCAAAAGCTGAACCAAAACGATTTTTGAGTGTGCGAAGTAATCGATGTTGATGTGTTCCATCGCCTTCGAATGATAACACGCAATCAACCATGTGTTCTAAAACTTTTGGTCCAGCTATGTTTCCATCTTTAGTGACATGGCCAATCAGTATAACAGCAGATTTTGAATTTTTAGCAAAATTCATAAGTTGTCCAGCAGATTCGCGAACTTGAGAAACAGATCCCGGTGCTGCGGTAACTTCAGGAATATATACGGTCTGTACAGAATCAACGATCAGAACATCTGGCGCACTTTTTTCTGCTAAATCTAAAATGATATTCATATTGCTTTCCGAAGCAATTTCAATATGTGAGCTATTAATTCCAAGACGATGGGCTCGATGGGCTGTTTGTGCAACACTTTCCTCAGCAGAAACGTAAAGTGTTTTTTTGCCCTTTTGAGCTAATCCGCCTGATAGTTGTAAAAGCAAGGTACTTTTACCAATGCCCGGAGCGCCACCGAGCAATACAAAGCTAGATTCAGCTAAACCTCCACCCAGTACGCGATCAAGTTCTTCAATTCCAGTAACATGCCTGCCCAATTTGGATTCTTCAAGTCTTTGGTCAAGTTTATGTGTCGCTATATGTTGTTTACTAGAAACCCAGCCTCTGTCTTTTCCTGGCTTTGCGTAACGGCTAGGAGCATCACTAAAGGTTTCTTCAACATAAGAATTCCAAGTGCCACAATCAGCACATTTACCTTCCCAGCGAGTTCGTTGAGCTCCACAATTTTGACAGACGTAAATAGTTTTATTCTTAGCTTTGGACATAAAAAAAGGATAACATGTTTCTAAAGTTCAGCAAAAGACTAAACTGATTTGACGACGTGTGAGTTGCTATGAAAATTAAAAAAAATATTTTTTATATTTATAATTTTGTTATTTTAATCACTATTAATTGCTGGGGTTTTAGTAAAAAACCTGATGCTCAACTTCTTGAGTCTAATATTCAAGAGATTGGAACTTCAGTTTTAAAAACAGGCACGAAGGATAAAAAAAATGACTTTGATCTTGGCAACACATCATTTGATAAGCTTTACCACGATTTTTTGAAATCTAATACAACCCTTGTAGATGCATTTGCCGAGTATCAAAAGAACAATACAGAATTAGCTAAAGCTTTGGATCTTCTTAAACAGTGGACTCCCGAAAATACATTACTTGACCCCTATAAAAGTTATTTTTTGATAAAATGGAATAAACAAGATCAGGTCAGTTCTTACACAAATCTTTTTAAGAAGCTTAAATCAGAAAGACGTTATCAAAGACTACGAATTGCGATACTTATTGATTTGTTAAAAATGGATATTATTGAAAAAACTAATGCAACTGATTTTTTAATTAAAGAATCACGATTAGTCATTAAGCAAATTAGAGGATCATCCGAAGGTGAAGCTTTGGAATCAATGTATCTTAAATGGTTATTGAAAAATAATAATTACCGAGAACTTTGCACGACTGAAAAAAAACGTTGGTATGTGGAAACAACAATTAATTTCTCACAAATGAATCAGGCAACACAAAGTTGTCCTATTGATTTTGAATCATTTCAATCGCGTTTACGTCGACTGTTGTTTGCAGCAAAAGAAAAACAAGCTCAAGAAGAAGTAGAACAATATGCAAATGTTTTTCAAATTGAAAAATGGAAAAAAATTTATTTGCAGGCATTATATGATTCAAATACTGGTGATCCTGCTCTGGCATTTAAAAATTTAAAAAATCACGAGGTTCAGATTTTAAATACAGATTATGCTGAAAATTATTTCTATATCGCGCAGCGAGCAGGCGAACTTCAAGAGGCAGATCGTATTATTAAATTAATATTAAAAGGACAACTTAGTCCTCAACAGTACAAAGAAATGAAGTTTCAGCAAGGTTTTTTATTTTATCAAACCAAGCAGTATAAACTAGCTCATGAAATTTTTGATCAATTATATAAATCAAATAGGAATTTTAAAAATAGTCGTAAAAAACGAGTGAGTAAAGAGTTAGATCAAATTGCTTGGTTAAGAGCGTGGACTTTATATTTAGATAATCAATTTGATAAAGCTCTCAAGGCGTTTGTGGAGACAAAACCTTTTGCGAGTGATCAAGCCCGTTTGGCCTATTGGATTGCCGATGTTAAACTTAAGCTTGATCAAGAGGGGGAGGCCATTGCCGAATTTAGAAGACTGGCTGATCCAATTTTAGAGCAAAAAGCTTTTTCTTTTTACAATTTTTTGGCTTGGTTACGATTAGATAAACTTAAGCAAGAATATAAACCATCTGAAATCTTTAAAAACTTAGCTGTTTTGGCTAAAATGAATAAAGGGCCGTTTCCTGCGCCTTCGGATGATTTGACTTATTCGCAAGTCGTTAAATCATACAGTATGTTTGATGAAGAAACATTGCAAACAGATGAAGGCGATATACAAGTTGCTAATTCAGAAAATATATTGATCGAAAATTCAGACACTGTAGGCGTTGATATTGATTCTCAAAAAGATTTACAAATTCATAGTAGTTGGGCTAAATTTTTAATTCAGCACAATGAACCTGATTTAGCTAAATGGCATCTATATGAAATCGAGAAAAAAGTTAATAGTAAGAAAAAAGCAGAATATTTAGCACAGTTTTATTTAGAACATCAATTCTATTATCGTGCATTGTCAGTTATGAATCGATTTGCAGTTATGAATAAAGCTCAATTATCTATGAAGAGTGAACCACTTTTATGGGGCGCTTTGTTTCCTGAGGCCTATCGTGAAACAGTTTTTAAACATGCTGAAAAACGTCGAATAGATCCTTATCTTGTGCTTTCAATCATGCGTGCTGAAACCCAATATAAAGCTGATGCTATTTCCCCTGTTGGCGCTGTGGGATTAATGCAGTTTATGCCTTATTCTGCAAAAAAAGTTTCGATGTTGCTCGATCAACCCGATATTCAGACAGAATCACTTTTTGCACCAGATCTATCGATTAGTTATGGAGCAACTTATTTAAAGAAACTTTCTGTCGAAATGGATTCTCAAAAACCACTCGTCGCTGCGGCATATAATGGTGGACCACATAGAGTTAAAGCCTGGCTTAAAAACATTGGCTCTATAGATTATGATAAATTTATCGAACATATACCATTTGCAGAAACACGCACATATGTAAAGCGAGTTATTACATTTAGAGCGACCTACGATAAACTTTATTCAAAATCGCTTGAAACAGAAAAATATAAATATTTACTGCAACCTGTCCCAGTCAAAGTTGAGGGTCAACTCTCTCTTAAAGAAGAATGGGATCAATTTAAGAGTAAGATTAATTAGTCTCGATGATGCGATATAATTTGATTGAATTAAGCCGAGTCTAAATACAATCGCTATTTCGGATGAGTTGAAAGCTTAAATAAAATAAAACTCATTTAAACCAAGCCCACAAAATGCAAAAAGCTGTGGGTGACCCCACAGCTTTTGCGAATAATTTTAATCTGTTTACAGATTTTAGTAATTTTACAATTGTTATAAAGGTTATCCGTAGAACTAAACATTAAATTTAAAAAATAAAATATCACCATCTTTAACGATGTATTCTTTACCTTCAGAGCGGTATTTACCAGCTTCTTTAACAGCATTCTCTGATTTTAAAGCAAATAAATCTTCGCAGTGATAAGCCTCTGCGCGGATGAAACCTTTTTCGAAATCGGTATGAATAACACCAGCCGCTTGTGGTGCTTTAAAACCATGTCGAATCGTCCAAGCACGAACTTCTTTTTCACCAGCCGTGAAATAAGTTGCTAGACCTAACAATGCATAGGCCTCACGAATAAGACGGCTTAATCCAGGTTCAGTAGCACCCATTGATGATAAAAAGTCGGCGCGCTCTTCTGGTGGCAGTAATGCAATTTCTGCTTCCATTGCAGAACAGATCATGAGAGTTTTATTATTTTCTTCAGCAGCACGTTTTTCAACTGAGCGGACCCAATCATTACCACCAGCTGCAAAATCCGTATCCGAAACATTACAGGCATACAAAACTGGTTTGCTTGTTAATAAATGCATGTCTTTTACAAATGGAGCTTCAAGATCATTGACTGTCACTGATCTTGCGGGTTTACCTTGAGCTAAAGCTTGGTGAACGCGTAAAGTGACTTCGTAATCCATTTTGATTTTTGGATCACTTGATGATTTAGCCATTTTCTCAATACGTTTTAGTTTTTTATCAGTAGTATCGTAATCGGCCAGCATAAGTTCAGTGTTAATAACATCCATATCGCGTAATGGATCAACACTGCCCGATACGTGAATAATATTTGGATCATCAAAACAACGAACAACGTGTACTATAGCATCTGTCTGTTTGATATGACCTAGAAATTGATTTCCTAATCCTTCACCTTGGCTTGCGCCTTTAACGATGCCGGCGATGTCAACAAATTCCATTGTTGTTGGAACAACACTTTGTGGCTTAATAAATTGAGTAATTTTATCTAAACGCGGATCTGGGACTGTGACGACACCCACGTTAGGATCTATTGTACAAAATGGGTAGTTTGCGGCTTCTGCTTTTGCTGCAGTCAGAGCGTTAAATAAAGTTGATTTTCCAACGTTCGGTAATCCAACAATTCCAACTTGTAATGCCATATTGTAACCTCGATAAGTTAAAAGTCTTAAAAATTAATAATAGAATCAGCCGATCTTAACAGGTCCGTTGTGTTTTGTTGAGGCTTTATTTAAGCCATCAAATATAAAACTTTCGATAGCATCACAAGCCGTTTCTAAATACTGTCCTAATTGTTCTTGTTCATTTTTTGTGAATTTCCCAAGCACATAATCGGCGACATTAAATCTAGGATCTGCAGGGCGACCAACGCCAAGTTTAAGTCTTGCGTATTCTTGTGTTCCTAGAAGCTCAGAAATATTGCGTACGCCATTTTGACCCCCATGACCTCTGTTGAATTGTAACTTCATTGAAGCATAGGGTTGATCGATATCATCATGAACAACCAGCATATTTTTCTTATCAATTTTATAAAAATTTAAAAGAGAGACGACAGATTCGCCTGAAAGATTCATAAAAGTTTGAGGTTTAGCTAGTAATACTTCAACTGATTGTTTAGTCTGTGGGTTTTCAATTTTAAACTTTTTAGTTTGTGCTTTGTGTTCGTCACGATAATCACTGCCGCCTAATGATTTCAGCCAGTAATCACACGCCATAAACCCAATGTTGTGACGTGTTTGCGAATATTCTGATCCAGGGTTTCCAAGGCCAACAATTAAAAACATAAAAACGATCCTAAGCTGAGATATCTTAAAAAAGCAAAAAAAAAGGCGACTGAAACAGCCGCCTTTTGCAAATTCATTAACGAAATAACTATTTTTTCGCTGGAGCTTTTGCTGCGCCTGCTGCCGGAGTGGCTGCTTTTGCACCCGCTGCTGGAGCTGCTGCTGGAGCCGCTGCTGCAACTGGAGCTGCTGCAACTTCTTCTTCTTGATCAACAACTGCTGCAATTGTAGTTTCTGGACGAGAAATTAATTTAACGCCAGCTGGGATAGTTAATTCAGAAGCATGCAAAGATTCGCCGATACCTAAGTTAGAAACATCTAAAGTTAAGAACTCAGGAATTGCAGTTGGTAAGCACTCAACCTCAACTTGACGAGAAACGATATTTAAAAGACCACCCTCAGAAAGACCGATAGCTTTACCTTCAATACGAACCTCAACGCTGACGCGTACTGGTTTATTAAGATCTAAAGCATAGAAATCAACATGCTCAGGAGTACGAGTTAATGGATTAACTTGAACTGATTTAATAAGTGCTACTTTACCATTTAATTTTGAATCAGTGCTTTTAAAGTTTAAAAGAGCATTTTCGTAAGCGCGAGTATTGTATTTTAAGATGTCGTTAACATGAACTGAAACGTTAGCATTTTCAATAGAGCCATAAACGATGCCTGGAACCATTTTGCTGTTTCTAAGACCGCGAGAATTAGCACGACCTGTTTGGCGATTTTCAACATTTAATTCAATTCTTTGTTTCATATAAAGCTTCCTCGTTCTGTAATTTTTAGAGATAATTTTTTAGAAACAATTCTTGTCGAATAATTTCTTTAAAAGTTATTCATTCATTTATAATTCAAAAACCAATTTTTAGTACACTACTTTGACTCATTAATCAAACAAAGAACTGACCGAATCGTGATCGTGTATTCTTCGAATGGCTTCAGCTAAAACTGGCGCTACTGAAATCACCTTAATTTTGCCTGAATCAATCGCTTGTTGGCTCAAAGGTATTGTATCTGTTACAAAAACCTTCGTAATGGGGCTTTCAATAAGTCTTTTTATTGCAGGACCAGAGAAAACCGCATGAGTTGCAACGGCGAACACTTGTTTTGCACCATTTTTGAGTAGGCTGTCAACAGCTTGTGTTAAAGTTCCTGCAGTATCTATCATATCATCAACAATAACTGCTGTTTTTTGGGTCACATCACCAATCAAGTGCATCGCTTTGGCTTCATTTGGACCAGAACGACGCTTATCTATAATTGCAAGTGACGAGCTAATACGCTTTGCAAAAGCACGTGCACGTTCAACTCCACCGGCATCTGGACTCACTGTGACAAAATCCGTACCTTCACCGAACTGATCTTTCCAAGCTCGAGCGAGTGTCGGAATGCCAAATAAATGATCAAATGGGCAATTAAAGAAACCTTGGATTTGAGCAGCATGTAAATCGACAGAGACGACGCGATCAGCCCCTGCAGATGATAATAAGTCTGCCATGAGTTTAGCTGAAATGGGTGCCCTTGGAGCAACTTTACGATCTTGTCTAGCGTATCCGTAGTATGGAATCACAGCGGTAATCGAAGCAGCCGAAGCACGCTTGAGAGCATCGAGAATAATAAAAAGCTCCATATAGCTTTGGTTGACGGGTGGGCAGGTGCTTTGGATCACAAATATATCCTGACCGCGCACACTTTCTTTGATTTCGACTTGCGTTTCACCATCAGCAAAACAATTCACTTGGCTTTGGCCAAGCGGTATTCCAAGAATATCGCAAACTTTTTGCGACAACTCAGTATTTGTATTTCCGGCAAACACTTTAAAGTTGGGCTGTTTTTTTTCCATAGAGTCTCCGTTTATGGATAAATGGTTATTGTTTATTAAGTGTATTTAAAAATTGGTTCAGAGCCAGGGCTCTGTGTGATTTTTGTATTTTATAACCGGGCCCAAGTTCAGCAAGAGTTTTTGTTTCACCCTCTGGTACAAAAATAGGATCGTAACCGAAACCCATTTGACCCGTGGCTTTCTGACTGATTTGGCCTTTGAGGATACCTTCAAATACAAACTCTTCCCCGGTCGGAGAATAAACAACAGTCACGCAGCGAAACTGCGCTGTCCGAGGTGATACATTTCGAATTTGCATCATCTTTAATAATTTTGCGACATTTTCTGAATCACTAGCATGAGGACCAGCGTAGCGAGCCGTGTGAACACCTGGTAGATTATTCAAACCAGAAACCTCAAGACCTGTATCTTCTCCAAGAACCCATGCATTAGGTTTGAGCGCTTTGAGTGATTTTGCTTTAATGCGTGCGTTGTCGAGAAAAGTTGCGCCATCTTCAGGGCGTGGAACGAATCCTTTGATTTCACCTTGATGAAAAAGTTGTAGATCAGGCAAACTTTTAAGTGCAAGTTTGTATTCTTCGAGTTTGCCTTTATTTCCAGTTGCGATCCATAATTCCATAACTACAGTCCTTTGAGTTATAATCTTTAAATCCGTTATAACATTTTAAGTGGAAAGTATTCTCCGACAATTTTTTCTTGATGTTTAAATAATTCACTACAGCCCAGCTCAGCAATCGTCATCATATCCATTAACTGATGTCTAGAGAATGTGCCTTCTTCGGCAGTGCCTTGAACTTCGATAAATTCATGTTTATTTGTAACAACAAAATTCATATCAGTACCGATGTCAGAATCTTCATCGTAATTTAAATCAAGTAAAGGAATCTGCTTGTCGTCAATTTCATATAGACCAACAGAAACCGCGGCTACATAATGTTTAAGAGGGTTCGTTTTGATTTCGTTTAGAGCTTGTAGTTTTTTGAGGGCTAGCGCTAAAGCAACAAAACCACCAGTTACAGCTGCGGTACGAGTACCACCATCGGCGTTAATGACATCACAATCGATAATAATTTGTTTTTCGCCGAGCGCTTTTAGATCAACACATGAGCGTAAGCTGCGCCCAACTAAACGTGAAATTTCCTGAGTACGGCCACCCGATGCAGTTTTGTCACGCTTCATACGTGTGTGCGTTGATCTTGGTAACATTCCGTATTCAGCAGTCACCCAGCCTTGACCTGAACCCACAAGCCACTGCGGAGCTTTAGCTTCGTAGCTCGCCGTGCACAAGACACGTGTGTTGCCAAACTCAACTAAAGCAGAGCCTTCGGCATAGTCTGAAACATTGGCAGTAATTTTAATTTGTCGGAGTTGTTGCGGATTTCTTTTATCGGTGCGTGTAAAATGAGTCATATGTTATTTTTCCTAAATTATAGCGATAAAGTCACTCTTAATTGCTTATTGATTCGAAGTTCAAAGAATGATTGCGGAACTCTGAAATTGATTTGACAATGGATTGAGCAATTTGATTCTGGTAGTCATCATTTAAAAGCTTTTTAGCTTCACTGATATTTGAAATATAGCCTATTTCAATCAGCACCGAAGGGATAGCGAGGTTTTCAATGACATAAAAAGGAGCTCGACGAATTATACTCTTTGTAATATCAATATTGTTCTGCAATATTTTATTAAATGTGTAACTGCTTTGCAGTTGTCCCCAATCGACTACATCTGCAGTCATTTTTTGAACAA
Source organism: Pseudobdellovibrio sp. (assembly GCA_046293015.1). Lineage (GTDB taxonomy): Bacteria > Bdellovibrionota > Bdellovibrionia > Bdellovibrionales > Bdellovibrionaceae > Pseudobdellovibrio. Next base: position 67,130 of record JBKBPU010000008.1, on the reverse strand, counting down.
CCTGAAGATTTTTATCCGTCACATCTGCAAGATTTTTTCCTATTAAAAATTGGATTTTTTGGTTAAGAGCTTTGTGGCTGGTTTCAATTGTTAGTCCTTGCTTGAAGTAAAATTCCATTCCGGATATCGATTTAGCCGGAGATGAGTTTGCATGAATGCTAACAAATAAATCAGCTTTATGTTTGTTGGCAAAAATGACTCGGTCTTCTAAACTAATATTGATATCCTGTTCGCGAGTCAGACGGCTGTTAATGTCGGGGTATTGTTTTTTGATAATTTCGTGAATTTTTTGAGATAATTGTAAAGTAATAATTGATTCTTGAAAAATCGTACGAGTTGCACCCTTATCCGTACCACCGTGGCCGGGATCAATAATTACCGTATATGCTTGCGCTAAACTGCAGCTAAATAAAATAACACCAATTAACATTTTTAGAAATTTTGTCTTTTTTGTTATCACCAATTTTATTAAAACATTAAAGTCGAGAAATGAGAAAAAAAAAGACGGCCAGGTAAGGGGGGGGGATCCTAGCCGCCATGGGGGGTACAATGAGTATTTGCAATTCATTGGCCAACATCTTTTCCGATTAAATCTAAAGCGAAGTGTATAACATTTAGACAGTGCCATAGATTGGTAACCACTATTTTTGTCTAGCTCATTAAGAGTCGAATATGACATACCGAAAAGAATTGGGTGTAAAACAATACTTAAGTTTAACAACAGTGAGGATCTTTATATGAAAATCAGTCAATCCACCCGCAAAATAATTCTATTATTGGTTATCGCATCATTCTTTCAAATGAGGACTGAAGTCGTAAATGCATCCGATGTGACCGGTGCACAAATAGAAGCTGAAGAAGCATCTGCTGATGCAGAAGCTGCAAGTGCAGAAACCGCAGAAGCTAAAAAAAGACTTGAAGATGATCGAAAAAAACGTGATCAAGCTGTAAGTGATGCAAAAAAGGCCACTGATAAGGCAAGACAAACAGAAGCTGAAGCTAAGCGTTTACTGGCGCAAATTGAAAAAGAATCAGCACAAATGAAATTGGAGATCGCCGAAGCTGAAAAAAATCAAAAAATGGCTGAAAGGCAAGAGTCTGAGTATCAAAGTAAAATTAAACTTAACCAAGATAAAATTGAAGCCTTAAAGAAGCAAAAACAAGAAGCTCTTGAAAAGGCGCAGTTAGCAAGCACAGATGCGCAAAAAACTGAAATTCAAGTTAAAGAGATTGAAAAAGAAATTGCTAAAGTACAGGCGGAAACAGCGACTTCTCAAAAAAGTGTTCTTGATGAGCAGACGAAGCAAAGAACAGCTTCGCAAAATTTAATTAAAGCACAAGCCTTGTTTCAAAAAACACAAGCCGAGCAAAAAATGAACGAAGCGAAGCTCACACAGGAAGTAGCGAGAACTGAGGCTGAAAACAAAAAAGCTGAAATGGAATCCGCTAAATACAAAGCAACTTTAGAAACTAGTCAGGCTAATATTGCTAAACTGACTGAAGAAAATAAAAAATTATCTGAGCAATCTGCAGATTTACAAAGAAAATTAAACGAAGACAAAGAAAAACTTAAAATTGTCAAACAAACCGAAGAAGCTGCAAAATTACAGAACTTAAAAACGAGAGGTGAGCTTGAGCAAATTAAGTCTACTTATCAAAGAGAATCTTCACAAATTAATTTAGAAATGGCGCAAATGAAACGTGCACAAAGCACTTATGAATCGGAAACTAAAAAAAATGAAGTTGAAATTGATAGATTGAAAAAAGAAGCAGAGAAGTTCAAAGCCGAGAGAGAGCAGCTTTCAGTTCAAGTTGATAAGATGAGAGCAAAAGCTGAAGAGTTAAAAGTTAAAGCAGAAACAGCTAAAGCAATTGCAGAAACAGAAAAAATGAAACTCGATGCTGAAAAAATTAAAGCAGAAACAGCGATGAGTGTTGCAGCACACAAGTCATCGTCAAGCTCTGTCGGCAGCCAACTTAGTTCATTTACAGGTAGCATGAAAGCTATTACTTTAAAAAATGACTGTCGCATTAAAGAAAAAGCTGATCAAAAATCAAAGGATTTGTTTGTTCTCAAAAAAGGTGGGAAAATTGGAGTGATAGAATCCTCAGATCGAACTTGGGCCAAAGTGGTCAAAGGTAAAATAGTTCCAGAGGGGTATGTTTTAAAAAGTTGTTATTAAAACCAGTTTAAGCATCGAGGTTGAGCAGCATGTGGGCTATGCATAATTCATTAAAAGGTTGGACTTTGTATAACCTCTCTGACAGAGAGGTTCAGCTTGTCATTAAAACACTAACAAAAAATGAAACGAGATTGATTCAGGTTTGTCATCAGTCAACTCTAAACTGGGAACCACTAGACGAGCATAGGCACAAAGGGCTATTTGTTGAAGTTGGTCAAAATCACGGAGTTTTTCCTGAGCCTAAAGAAGCACTCATAGCAGATGATACTGATACGGATTACTTTGTTATTCGTCCCAAAAAAGTATTTTTGCCTCGTTTGCATGATCGCATTGAAAAAAAATTTCCTGCAATAGTTTTGGGTCAAAGTCAAAATTTTGAAACAGAAACCGCTGATCTATCAGCTGGTGGCGTGCAGTTCAAAGATTTGCTTCCCAAATGGGTCTCTGGTTATTTTTTAATTAAAATTCATGATGGTGCCGAAACATTTATGTTGATGTGTTCGTTAGTTGAAGATCAGATTGAAAATAAAAGAGTTCAAATTGTCAGCGAAGAGTCAGATCTTAATTATGTAAAATATAAGAATTGGCTTGAGAGAATTCGTTAAGCTTTATTTTCAAGGATTAGGGTGCGCGTTGGAAATGCAAAATCAAGTTTATGTTGTTGTGCGAGTTTGTATAAACTCACAATAAAGTATTGAGTTTGATTTGACTCTGTTCTGATCTCGTCAGTCTTGTAATGAAATACGATCAGTATATTTATTGAGCTTTCTGCGAGTTCATTGATCTGAATCGTTACTTTATCTTGAATGATATTTGGTTCTTGTTTCAAGAAATAGCGTACATTTTCGCAATAGCTTTCGATATTCGCAATTTCTGATGAATAAGAAAAGCCAAGGGTCTGTCTAAAACGACAAAGACCATTTCTCTCGTTTATGTTTTCAATCTTCTCTTTAGCAACGTAAGAATTTGACAGTGTAACAAGAGAGTTACTGAGTGTGCGAATTCTTGTGGATCTAAAACCAACTTCTTCAACTTTTCCTTCAATATCAGCAATTTTAACTTGATCGCCAATTTTAAAAGGTGAATCCAATAAAATAGTGATAGTTCCAAAAACATTTGCAACTGTATCTTGTGCAGCAAATGCCAGTGCCATACCGCCCAATCCAAGACCAGCAAGTATGGGAGTTACTTCTGCGCCCAGATTTTGCAAAATCATGAGTGAGCCTATAATAATGACCATAACTTTAAGTGTTTTTGTTGCTAAAGGTGTAATTTGATCGCTAATTTGTGATTTTGATTTAATCGCAAAATTATTAATTAAAAGACCTGAGGCCTCAGCCGCGAAATACGCTAATCTTAATAAGTGAACATACGCTGTGATTTTTAAAACCAGGATTAAATACTTTTCAAGTTTCAATGTTAAATCAATGTTTTCAATAATAATCAAACCTATGATCGATGCAAAAACCCAGCTTAAGCCTTTTTCAATATCCTGTTCGATAAAATAAGATAAGAATGTTTTTTCTTCTGGCAAACGAATTGTTTTTTTTATTTTACCAAATGCCAGTCTCGAAAATTTATTGATAAATATCACTAAGAAAATTGAAAAAACTAATGCGATCCATTTCCAATTTTCGATTAGAATAAATTTATTTTGCAAAGCGCTTTGTATTTCAAAAGATAAAAAACTAGCTGTTTGATTCAACATTTTGTGATCCCTTATTAATAATAAATCGTCAGAAGAACAAATAAACCTAAGATGATGCGATACACGCCAAACCATTTAAATCCATACTTTGAAACTATTTTTATAAAAAATTTTATGGCAATAAGTGCAAAGATAAAGGACAAGAAAGTGCCAAGTGAAAGTTGAATAAGATTTTCAGTGTTAATCAGTGAGCGTATTTTCCAAGTTTTGTAAAGAGTTGCAGCCGTTAGGGTTGGAACAGCTAAAAAAAACGAAAACTCGGCAGCAGTCTTTTTCTCATAAGATAAAAACTGGGCACCGACAATAGTTGCTCCTGAGCGAGATACTCCTGGTATCAAGGCAAAACATTGAATGAGCCCGATTTTGAATGAGTCTAGTAGAGTTACTTCTGTTTTTGCTTGTTGGGGCTTGATATAATGATCAACCCAAATAAATATGAAACCACCGATTATTAACGACCAGGCTACGACAGTTGTGCTCTCAAGTAGAGAATCAATTTTATTTTTAAGTAAAAAACCTAAAATGAGTGCGGGGAAAGAGCCGAGCATAAGTTTTTTAAAAAAGTCAAAATCGAGCGACAAGAATTTTTTTGAGTAAAGGACTACGACTGCCATAATCGCACCAAATTGAATAATCACTTCAAAGGCTTTGAGAAACTCTGATTTTTCTAATCCTAAATAATGTGAAGTTAAAATAAGGTGGCCGGTAGAGCTGACGGGTAAAAATTCTGTTAGTCCCTCAACAAGTGACATAATAATAATGTGTAAAGTCGTCATAACTGTTAATTCTGAACCATCAATGACGCAACTCAACCATAGTCTAGATGCGTTAGTTTCATTTTTTACTATTTTTTTAAGAAAAGGTCAGGATACGATTTCTGGATACAAGTCGGTTCCAGTTTGGAACTTTAATATAATAAGACATTGATGTTTCATTATATTAATACAATTTTTTAGATTTGTTTTTCACAGGGAGGGAAAAAATGATCAAATTTAATTCAGCTAGAGTATTGGCTTTAGCAATAGCCGTCGGAACAGGTTTCTCAGCAAATGCTGGTGAATACTTGATCAAATACAAGAACGAAAAAGCTGTTAATAACATGATCTCTATGGAGTCAGTTAACTCTGGTCTGGAAGTTAAAGGTCTTCATAAAGCTGGTCGTCTTGTTAAAGTTAATGTTGCTGAAAAAAATAAGGCACGCATTTTGGCAAATATTTTGGCTGACAAAAATGTTGAATATGCCGTTCCAAATTTTAAAATCAAAGCATTTTCAGCACCTGTTGATCAAGTTGCATTGAAAGAACAGTATGCATTAGCTAAAGTTAACGCTGAGCAAGCATGGAAGCGTGCGGGTAATAAGGGTAGCAAAAATGTTTTGTTGGCCGTAATTGATACAGGTGTTGATTACAAACATAAAGGTCTTGCGCCAAACATGGTTGCTGGTTTCGATTTCCGCGACAATGACTCTGATCCGATGGATTTGACATCGCAACAAAACCCAGGTCATGGTACACACTGTGCGGGTATCATTGGTGCGACAGGCTTAGTTGATGGTGGTATTCAAGGTATTTCTCCTGAAGTTTCAATGATGCCGTTACGTTTCTTAGGTGCTGACGGTTCTGGTGATTTAGAAGGCGGAATCAAATCTATTGATTATGCTATTGCTAATAAAGTTCAAGTTATCTCTGCAAGTTGGGGAGCATCAGTGCCACTATCAACGGCTCGACCTCTTGTTGAAGCTATTGAAAGAGCAGAAAAAGCTGGAATCATCTTTGTAACAGCGGCTGCTAACGATGGTAAAAATAATGATAATACAGATGTATATCCTGCAAATGCTGGCACACCAAATATGATTACTGTTGCTGCTTCGGATTCTTCAGACAAAAAGCCTTACTGGTCTAACTATGGTAAAGCTAGAGTTTCATTAGCTGCTCCGGGTGATGCAATTATGTCAACTTTACCAGGTGATAAATATGGTAATTTGTCTGGTACATCTATGGCAACTCCACTTGTTGCGGGAATGGTCGCTTTCTTGAAAGCACAAGACCCTTCATTAACTGGTGCTGAGATTCGTTCACTTTTACAAAGCACAGGTGCCAAAGTTGATATTGAAACTGCATGTAATTGCCGTGTTGACGCATTTGCAGCTGTTGACTCTTTATTAGCAAAAAAATCATGGATTGTTCCAGCTGCGACAACTTTAGAAATTGGAGCTACACAACAATTTTCGTTGAAAAATGCACAGGGATCAGTTCGTTTTGAATCTTCAGATTCAAATATTGCAACAATCACTGAGCAAGGTCTAATGACAGCTAAAGCACAAGGTACTGTTACTGTTAAAGCAGTTGATGCTACAGGTAATGCCATTAACTCTTTAGATATTAATGTCGGAAAAGTTCAGTCGACTCCTCCAGACGATGGTGGCGGGATGCCTGGAATGCCTGGTGATGGTGAGTGCCCATTGGGTGATCCACAATTATGTCAAATTATCTGTCAAATTGCACCGCAATTACCTTGGTGTAAATAATTTTATTTAAAGTTGAATTATTAAATTAATTCTCTTTAAAAAGGCCAGTCTCTGACTGGCCTTTTTGTTTTGTGTAAACGCTGTGTAAGATCTTCAGTGTCTTTTTGCTCCCAAAAATATTGGCAAGTCGATTGCTTTATTGATTCGTGTCGACGACAAAAATAGTCGCGAAAATATAAGACACGGTTAATTCCGGTCAAATCAAGGGGGAGTATCAATGAAAGTATTTAGATCATTTATCGCATTATCGGCGTTGGTTTTAGCAGCAGCAACAGCCAAAGCACAATCTGGTATCAGTTTAGGAGAACCAGCATATAATGGTAGTGGTTGTCCAATTGGTTCTGCGTCTGCAACGATCACACCTGATGGTAAAACATTATCGCTATTGTTCGATAGCTTTATTGCTGAGGCTGGTAATACAACTGGACGTCGCATTGATCGTAAGTCATGTAATTTACGTGTTCCGGTGCATGTACCACAAGGTTATTCTGTAGCTGTCATTGGTGTTGATTATCGTGGTTTCAATGCGATCCCTGGAAATGGGGCTTACACAGAACTTAGAAACGAATATTTCTACGCAGGCTCTCGTGGCCCTGTATTTCAAAAACGCTTCAATGGTCCGCGTGCAGAAGATTATACACAGACTAATAAACTTATTGCGACAAGTTTAATTTGGTCAGAGTGTGGTAAAGATGTTAATTTAGCTATTAACTCATCAATTGTTGCGATGTCGAATTCACAAATGCAACAAACAATGATGACTGTTGATTCTGTCGATATTTCTGCTGGATTAATTTATTCACTACAATGGAGACGTTGTAACTAATTCAGTTCATTCGAAAAAGGTTTTCAATGGGGGTGTTGATTATTATCAGCATCCCTTTTTATTTTGAGACGCAAGTAAAGCGATTCTAAAACCATGTAAAGTATAGTTGAAAGAATCAATCCAAGTCCTTTTAGCAAGGCCCACGATTCGCTTGACCAAAAAAATGCTGCGTAAGTTGCTAGTAAGGCATGAGCTAACATAAAAAATGATAAACGCAGTGTGATTCCTGATAACGATTGTTTAATAAATTCTGGTGTCTCTGGGTTTTGTTTTTCAATCATAAGTTTTAAAATCGGTTTTTTGATAAAACACGAACCCGACAAAAACATGAACATTCCAAATTCAATAATAGCCGGTTGTAATTTAAACCATAGACCATCATTTAAAAATAATGATGCTCCTCCAAGTGAGAATAAAAGCCCGTTACCAATCCAAGTCATAGCACTGACTTTTTTATATTTTATAGTCTCAAATAACACTTCACCCAGACCAAAAACAATTCCGGCAATCAAACCAGCGACAGTTCCATATTTTTCTTCAATAACAGTAAAGGCGATGACGGGAAGAAGTCCGCCAAAAAATAGTGCTAAAGCTTGAGATTTAGCTTTTGAATTCACAAGCCTGCCCCGAATGAGCTTTTAATATTTCAGAATTCTGCATACAGAGTTCACCATTTATGAAGCTCATGATAGGCCAGCCAGTGACTGAACAGTTTTCAAACGGTGACCATCCAACTTTCGAGGCCAGCCAGTTTTTTTGAATGACTTCAGTTCTTTTAAGATCGACGACAGTTATGTCAGCATCGTAACCCACTTCGATGCGGCCTTTGTTTTTAAGTTCAAAAATACGTCTTGGATTTTCAGTGACGAGTTCAACAAATTTTTCAATAGATAAATTTTGTTTAGAAACTTCGTTAAGCATGACTGGGACTAATGTTTGAACGCCAGGCACACCTGATGGTGATTGTGGATAAGGTTTATTTTTTTCTTCAATTGTATGTGGAGCGTGGTCTGATCCGATGACATCAACTGTACCATTTAAAAGTGCTTTCCAAAGATATTCTAAATGTCGTTTGTCACGTATAGGTGGATTTTGTTGCGCAAAAGTACCAAGTCTTTCGTAACATTCGGGCGCACTCATAACAAGATATTGAGGTAGTGTTTCAACCGTTGCGATATTTTTATGTTCTTTTAAGAATGCCATTTCTTCAGATGATGAGACGTGTAGGATGTGAACAGGTCTATTGTGTTTTTCTGCTAAGTGAATTGATTTTTTTGTTGAGATTAATGCACTTTCCTCATCGCGCCAAACATGATGATCCTTAGGATGACCAGAATCAATAGCAATCTGCTTTCTTGCTTTCAGACGAGCTTCGTCTTCCGAGTGAATGACTAAACGACGATGGCCACTTCGAATAATCTGTTCAAACACTTCGTCTTGATCAATCAGTAAATCACCAAATGAACTTCCTAAAAAGAGTTTAATTCCAGAGCAGTGAGGTAGTTTTTCAAGTTGAGCGAGCTTAGAAATATTCTCTGCACTCGCACCGATAAAGTAAGCGTAGTTTGTGTGAGCTCTGTTTTCGCTTCGTTTAAGTTTATCGTAAAACAATTCAGCAGTTGTAGTTGCGGGATTTGTGTTTGGCATTTCAAAAAAGGTCGTGACACCACCAAGTAATGCGGCTTTAGATCCTGACTCTATGTCCTCTTTGTGCGTTAGACCGGGTTCGCGAAAATGAACTTGCGAATCAATGACCCCGGGCAAGGCAGTTAATCCATTAAGATCAATCGATTTTTCATAGAGTTCATGGTCACAATCTCCTATTTGATGAATACGACCATTCAGAATACCTAGATTAGTTTTTTCTTGAATAACTTTATTATCCGAAGAGTTGAAAGTGACAATATGGCAATTTTTCAATAAATAGGATGGCTTGTTCATAATTAATGACAACCATAGCAGGACAAAGGTCAAGGCGTCTAGCCTGTCGTTTCTATCTAGACCTGTGTCGTAATTTAAATAAATTTAGCTGTATTTGATTTGGTCGCGTTGCATTGTTTTCGGCCTTAATCGACAATATTATATATGGGAAAATTCTTAGATTGGTATTCAGCGCATAACGCCATCATTATCCAAAGTTTAGCAGTAGTGATTGCTCTTTTAATCATCTTCTTTATATTTAGATTATTTTTTTCAAAAAGTGCTGTGGAAACACAGTCGGGTCATCGTATTGAATTTAACTATGATGTTTTAGAAGATAAAATAAATAAGCTGTTAGAGCAGCATTCGCAAATGAAAGTATCTGTTGCAAGTGGTTCTGGTGAAGTGACTCCGGAGCAAATTGCAGAAATGAATCAGTTGAAAGCTGAAATGAACCAGCTCAAAGAAACGCTTACAAAAAAAGAAACCGAATTGGCCGCAGCAAAAGAACAATCTGCTGGTTCAGGGGCATCGGGAGATCAACTCGATGCGCTGAATAACAAAATTTCTGAGTATGAAAAACAAATTTCAAAATTAAATAATCGATTATCTGAATATGAAATTATTGCTGAAGATATTGCAGATTTACAGAAATATAAAACTGAAAATGAACAGCTAAAAAAACAAGTATCTGAAGTAGCGCAAGCTCCTAAATCTTCAGACCCAGCACCTGTATCAGTGGCTGCCGCGCCAGCGACACCGTCGCAGACAGTATCTCAATCTCAGCCTGAAATACCAGCACCAGTTGCTCCGGCAGTTACTGCAGCACCAGCTGCGAGCGCCCCGACGCCAGCCCCTGCTGCTAGTGAAGGTAAAGGTCTTAGTTTGCAGCAAGATGAAATTGATAAGCTTTTAAATGGTTTTTCTGCAGAGCCGACTGCTTCCGAGTCTGCACCAGCTTCTAAAGCTGATGAAGTTAGCGCGGCAGATGCACAATCGTTAGATGATTTTGAAAAAAACTTTCAAAAAGGATAGTTATGAAATTAGTTTTAGCATTTATAGTTTTTTCAATGAGTGTTACTGTCTGGTCGTATGTTCCACAAGTAAATGATTTAAATTTTACTTCACAAATGTCTCGAGCGCAAAATTCCTCACTACCAATGACACAACGATGGGATGCAGTTATTAAAGCGACTGAGTTGGCAAATGCAGAGCAAATGAAAGACTTGCTAAACTTATCACGTAGTCGCGATTGGTTTGTACGAAATGCGCTTTTGGTTGGTTTAGACAAAACTGGTAATGATCTTGTTTATGAAAAGGCTGCAGCCTTAATGAATGATAAGGCATTAGTTGTGCGATCAGCGGCGGTTGATGTTTTATCTAGACTCAATAGTCGTAAAAATCGTGAATTACTAGCTCGTGAAATGACAAAAAATTATAACTTTGTCGGTCAAAAAAGTCTTTGGATTCGATCGCAAATTATGAAGGGATTGGTTAAAAATCCACAAAGTTTTGAAAAAGAATTTTTTTCAAAAATGCTCTTTGATCAAGATACTGAAATCGCCAACATGAGTACTCAGGCCTTAGAAAAAATTACGAACATTCGTTTTGATGGACCACAAAAACTAACTGCTTGGCGAAAATTAGCTAAAGATCGTAAGTGGTTTTAGTTTGGAGATACTTCTGAACTCGAGGGGTCAGGTTGTGTCAGTGCTTTAGTTAATGCTTGAGAAATTATAATTTCTCTTTCCATTCTGTAAAAAATAGATTTTTCCTCTAGACCATCGCTAGACACGAGTTTTACTTCAGAAACAAAATCTTTAAAGACTTCAATTTTTTTCTCAATCGTTACTCGTACGGCTTCGCGACCTCTAATTTTTTGACCTTTAGCGAAATTTATAATGATTTTATATCTTGAGCTTGGATTATCTGGTTTTTGTTTAAATGGTGGAATCCATCCATCAACAGCTTTAATGTAATCAGTTTCGATGATTCCGAAATCCTGATTTTCAGCAGCAATTGTATATTTAAGAGTAGCATGCGCTGCTTTCCAAACTTCGTCGTATGGTGCAAAGAAAATTTTTTGATGTGAAGCTTTTTGAAGAATTTCCTCAGGAGATTCTAGTTGTTCGTTAAAAGAACGGCAGCTAGTTAGAAATAGTAAATTCAGAATAATGAAATAAATTAATTTTGTCATATTAATGAGTTTCACTTTAGCTCATTCAGACTTAAGCCGTCCAGTGTTTTTAATTTCAGTGAAACTCATCAGGTCTGTGCTTTATAACTCGGCTGCAGAATGTGTGAAATGCGTTGCTGCATTAATTAAATCATCGCCTAAGTTAACCTCAGATTGATTGTTGCTGCCAATAAGATTGATATCAATTTTACGACGCTGACCAGGTTGGTTTTTAATTGGTAAGCTAGGTAATATAAATTCATTAGGCCATTGATTACCTATAATTTCCCACTGACGATCTTCAATAATGACAACTTCGTTTCCATCTTTAATTTCAATGAGATTGGAAATAATGGCAGATAGAGCAATGGGGTAAACTTGTGCTTTATTTGAAGTTTCAGTACTTACAGATGGTAGGCGAACAGTGATTGATCCGTTATTTTTTTCAACCACGGGTGGATTTATAAGTGGTAAGAGAGTTGTTTGTAATCCTTTTGATTCATATAAAAGGATAGAAGCACTTGTTTGATCGGCTTCAATTAGCATTGGATTAAAATCGTTTTGTTTTTTTAATAAACTTACGATGTAAACAGGTTTATTTGCAACTGTCTTAAGTTCAAGAGTTTCTTTAGCTGAAATTCTTTTTACATCAGATGGTACGAGTTTTCCAGAAATTGAATTTAGAGCCATTGTGACTTGTACTTCGTCAGACATGATTGAAGCGCCTTTTACGTTGGCTAAACTGTTAAATTTGATTTCGCCGGCAGGCAAATTCAGTATACTGACGGGGCCAGCGACATTGTGATCACGTAAGCTACCAGATGTAAAATCAAACAAATTTAGGACCTCATAAAATTTTTTACCATCTTTAAGTTCACTGACGACTGGTTTAAATGGGAAGCGACCCGTTAGTGCAAAAAAAGTTTTTGGACCGTACTGATTAACAAAAACACGATGTTCTGGTTTTTCTAAAGTGATAGGTAAAATGTAACTTTCTTTTTGCTTTGGTAGTGAGACATTCGTCGGAATTTTAACTTCATTTCCAATTACAGTGATTTTATCATCAATTGGTGAAATCACTGAGTCTAGGCTAAAACCAATAAAATCAGCTTTTGTTACGGCCGGAATAACAATGCCAAAATCCATCATTTTATCTTTGTTTTCAATCGGTAGCTGAGTGACTTCGCCTTTAACTATGGCCTTAGGATAGAGATAAGTTTTTTTAAGTTTGATTTGAAGCAAGCCCGGGAGTTGATTTAATAAAGTTTGTCGAATGTAGCCAGGAGCATCGATAGTGACGTGAGCCGCCGAAACCCACAAATCAGCTGGAATGTTAACAATTCCATTTGAATCAGTTTGAAAGATGTTGCCTGGAAATGGTTGTCCTTCTTTTAGCCCAATCAGGATTGTTGCTTGCGAAAGTGGTTGGTTATTTTCGTTAAATACTTCGATACTTGAATTCGCAGATGGCTCAAGACGACTGTACCAGCGGCTCATCGCAAACTCTTCAGGGTTTATATTTTGAACATTTGAAGTATTATCTCGAGAACAACTTGTTAAGGATAATCCTAACGACACGATTGTAAAAGTAATTGAGATTCTCTTCAAAGAATTAAATAGGGCACATTGAATCATGAAAACTCCTGACTTAGTGTTTTTGCTCTAGTTAAAATGTTCTAGAAAAAACACGTGTTCGTCACTGAGTTTTGCAGCTTGTTATTATTTTCTAAAATTAGAGTATAGTGTGATTTTGGCTTGTCGTGAATAATCAACAATATTTTCAATCGTTGTTTGTCGTCTTTGGGGGATGTGTCGGTTCATGCTCGCTTGAAAGATAACTAGTTGATTGCCGATACGTTCAATAATAGCAATATGACCGTGACGTCCAGACGATCTTTCCCAGTTTACAATAAAAGGTGTGCGCTCTGGCAGAGACCATATATAATCACGCATTCGGGGACGTTCAATTTCTTCTTGGTTTGAATCAAAACTTTTCGCATCGTAACTTGTAAAGTTACGGCGTGCGTATAAATCAAAATCGTTTGCTCTAAATGAATCGTCTGAATATCCAGCGATTTCCAGAACTCGTGAAACATAAAAATTGCAGGCAGTTCCTAATTTTTTAGCCTCATTATTGATAACCCACTGGGCAATTTGAATAAATTTAGATGGCCCTTCAGGGGTTGGAGCTAAAACATCATTTGGGTTAAAGTTAGACTGATTCGATAAGATTGGTCGTCGAATGGGGCGCGGGCTTGGCGGTTGTGACCTTAAAGTAGGTCTGGGTTGTGGTTTTTGCTCATGTTCATTTGTATTGACGATTGTAGATCCTGATACTAAGTCTGAATTAAGATTAGTTATATCTTCATTTGTATTTTCATCATTTTCTGGTGTTTCTGGAATTTCCATCTCGATTGGAACTTCATTGAGTTCATCTAAAGTAGCTTGTTGAAAAGTTTTAGCTTTATGACAACTCGATAATCCGAGATTGAGAACAGCGAATATAAAGATCATTCTATAATTAATATTTGAGAGCATTTGTTCCCCCGGATTTAACCATTAATCATTCATACCACTAACAAATTTATCAGAGCAAATAGCTTTAATTAATCAAAATTGAAAAGGAAAAATATTCTATAATGTAGCAATTTTTGACACTTTAACTATACCAAGCAATAGTTAGCTCATATTAAGAGTGTCGATCATATTGACAACTATGCAATGTTTTTTAATTCACCATTTGTGTGTTTAGTTTAGATCTAAATTTTGTTAAATAAACATCTTATAAATTCAAATGAGTTGTTTATCTAAAATATGGGGTGTTATGTACAATTCTAAAATTCAATTCTTATTAAGAACTTGGTTGATCTGTGGATCACTATTTTCATATTCTTGTGAAACAAAAGTTAGTGAGAAAAGAGCTCAAACATATCATGGTGAGTATTCAGCAGATCAAATAGTTCAAATCAATACAGATTTTGATAATAAAATTCAACAAATTCAAAGTTCCGTTGAACAGATAAAAATGTTACTTGAAGTTCTTCAAAAAAACTTAAATCAAAGTTCTGATTCAGTATTTTTGTCTGTATTTGATGTTGTAAATCAATATAATAAAAATTTATCTAATCAGATGCCCCAGTTTTCAAATCAAAAACTCTATCTTGATGGACATTTAAAATTAAAATTAAATTCATTAAGTGATGAGTGTCAATGGTTTAACTATCTGCTTTATTCTCCGTCGGTGATGCCTTTAGAAGTTCTAGAATATAAAATGTCATCATGTTTTACAGCAGGTGAATTAATCAATATTATGAATGTACAATTTAAGAATAATAAAATGAATTTAGTATTTAACTCAGAAAATGTTAAACAACTTCTACCAGAGCAATATTTACGTCCTGAAATACCTGAATGTGAAATTCCGCAAGATACATTGCGTGGAACTCACTGTAAAAATGTTGTTTTTGGTCAATCAAGTGATTTACTTTGGAAAGCTGATATTGAAATAAAAGATAAATTAACGGCTTGGTTTACTGCACAATCAAAAACACAAAATCAACTTAAAGCCAAAGGTAAGATTGTAGTTAATTCACAAGGTAGTATTGAAACATTTGAGTTAAATCCAATCGAAAATGGCACTGGACAAAAATAAAAAATGATGTTTAAAGCACTTTTACTTTTTATTTATATTTCTCTAACGACTGTTTTGTTTAGCTGTGGTTCTAAATCCGATAGTAATCGCGATACTGAGTCAGTCGAACTACAATCGTATAGATTGATAGATTCTAATCAAGAGGACAGTGCAATAGTACTTTTAACTGATAAAATTGCTGAATTACGATTTGCAAAATTAAAGAGAGAATTAAGCGATTCTGAAAAAAAACAATTAAATCAGTTAAAAGTGATACTCGCTTCAGCCTATGCTAAAAAGGCAGGTATTACCATACGAGAAATGGTTGTTACTTACCAGATAGGAAAGCAATTCTCTAATTTAAGTTCAGCTTTTAGTTCGGGTCAAATTGAAATTAAAACGAGCCAAGATAAAGCTTTGCAAAGTATTATTGATATTTACCTCGGTCAAATTAAAATTTTTCAAGCAATTAGCGCTATACCAAAAGTTGAAAAAAATAACATTATATTCATTGAACAAGCGGTTAAAGTATTACAATCGACTTCGAACTTAAGTCCTGGTGACTATGTCTATTCAGCATTTATAAAACTAATACTTGCACGAAGTTATTTGGAATCAGAAAATATGGTTAATATTGTGCCAAAAGTCGAAAAAAATGAAAAAGAATGTATTGCTCATTTTGATCGTTTTAGACAGTACCTTATTAAAACATCAAGTGTGTTATTAGGGTGCATTGACGATTTAAAACATGCTTTGCCAAATCAAGCGTCTGACTTCGATCGAGTAGCAAAAGGAATTACTGATGTATCTACACAACTGGTTGCTTTGGGATATGCAAATCATGTTATACAAGAGATTGAGATTCAATCACTTGGTAGCTTGTATAAAGCAATGGGTCTTTCACGACCTGCAGTTGAATGTTCAAACTAAATCGTATTACAAAATTTCTTTAGTATCTATAATTTTATGTATTCATCAAATGAGTTATGCAGATACTTTATCATTTAGCAAGAATGCGAGAACTTTCGAAACACAACATCAATCATTGTTAGTTAAATCATTAGCGTATTCTTGTTTATCTCTTGAATATATTCCTGACAGTTTACCGTGTAATCCTGCAATGACTTCGCGAAATCGAAAAGCAGGTTTAAAAGGCGAAGGATTAATATCTAATGGTTACTCCAATATTGATAAAACTCGTCGACTGCTTTCATCAAACATTGATCAGCAATTAATAAACGATCTGTTTACGAACGAACCAGTCGTGCAACTTGAAACGAGTATTGATGTGATGTTTACTTCTCAGTTTTTAAACTCAAAATATTCGCCGTTTACACACAAATATTTTGCTGTTCTTCGCAATAAAGCCAATCCAGATGTTGAGATGTACGCAATAGACGAGCAAAGTTTGATATTACAAACAGGATATTCATTTGGTGATATTGATATTGGACTAGCAGTTAAAAAAATTGATTGGAAATTTATTAAACAAAGATTTAAAATTCTGGATTTGAGCACACCCTCAGGCCAAAGTTTACTTAAACCGAAAACACAATCGGCAATTTTTATTGAGCCCGCAATTAATTATCGGTTTAAATCCTTATGGTCTCCAAGATTATCAGCGCAAGTTGTTAATTCTGGATATTTAAGTGAACAGTATGATGAATTTGAGCATCCAGTTGAGTTGCAGTTTGGTTTTGGTCTTTCACCTGAAATTGCAATTGGTCGCTTAGATTTACTTGTTGATTATAAAAGTTTAAATTCTAACGAGTCAGATCAAAAAAAAATTCATATAGGTGGACTTTATAATTACGGTGCTATGACATTAGCTACAGGGGTCGATGATTATGGCATGTCGCTTGGTGTATTTTATGGATTAGAACAAATAAACGCCGGAATTCTATTTTCGACAACAAAACTGCCATGGAGACAAGATGATTACTATTCGCAAACAGTATATTTACAACTCGGTTGGCAACTCTAATTTGTTCGTCTTTCTATTTTTAATATTTTTGACTGTTTCTGTAAGCGCTGAGCAGAGGATTAATATATTCCCGCCGTCGGTAAACTATTCTGTTAAAAACAAACAAGTTTCATGGAACGTTTATAAATTACAATACGATAAATCTATCGAGTCAGATCGTATTGATGGTATTAGTTATATGATAAGTGGTGGTTTAGCATTGGTTGGGGGGCTCGTGGGTTCGGGTGTAACAAAAGATCCACTTGAAAAGGGAATCTATGCAGTATTTCAAACAATTGGTATTGCAAGTATTGGTTATGGTGCATACAAGCACCAGATAGGCGACGAACAACGTTTAATTCTTACGAGTTTAATGAATTCGACAGAATTAACTGATGAACAAAAAGTTATTTTTTATCAAAATTATCTAAATGAAAAAAAGTCTCTAGAAAGAAATGAACGCTTTATTAAGGCTGTTACCCATGGTTTGATTGCTGCATTGAACTTTTATAATGCTTCTCAACAGTCACAGGATGGCGTTAAGAATACGTTAGTGTTTATCGGCGGAGCTAATATGTTAGCAAGTGTTTCTTATTCATTTTAAAATACGAAAACTACTGCTTACTGTAGATTGTGCTGTCATCGCCCCAGTATAAATTTTGATTATCGAAGAGATATTTGAACGATTCCTTTTCGCCTAATTGGCGTTGTTGATATTCATCGCACTTAAGACCAGTAACATCGCGTGCAACGTTTGTCTTCCAGCCATTTAGGCCGCAGTAGCGAATTATATTCAAACTACGAGTAACTTCATCAGTGATAGAGACATAACTTGCTTTTTTAAATGCAGTGTTCACTATTGTTTCGTTGACAGATTCAATGACATATTCACGTAAAAATATTAAATAAGGTGACTTACATTCTGCATCTTCGTAGGCGATAAATTTCCAGTGAATATGTCCTTTGTCAATATTAAGGTACTGTTCGTAATAATCGCCTTCGTTGCTTGCATTGCATGTTTGATAATAAGTTCCATCAAGATTTTGCAAACCTAGAGATTGTACTGAAAAAAAGAAAATAATTATATTGGCAATAAATAAAAATAATTTATTTGTCTTAATTGTTTTCATACCTATGTCCTTTTTATTTTAGTTTATTTTCAAGTTCGCTCCAGCGTTCATAAAGACGAGCGATCTCTTTTTCTAAATTTGAGCAGTTTGTTGTAAGCTCAGTCAACTTAGAAAAAGCTGATTGATTGAGGGGGTCATTTATTTCAGCTTGGAGAGATGCTAACTGTGCTTCTTTAGTCTGAATAACACTTTCGATTTTTTCGTATTCTAAAGTTTCTTTATAGCTAAGTTTCTTATTTGATGAGCTTGTTTTGCTGTTTTGATTTTCCGTTAAGTTATTTTGAGCTGATTTTTTTAAGTCTTGAGATTCAAAACGGAACCAATTTTCCCACTGATAATAGTCCGCAAATTTAATAATTTCGCCGTCAGCTTTTTCTGTGAAAGCCCAAAGTTCTTTAGAGTTTTGATCAAGAAAGAAACGATCATGCGAAACTAAGATTATCGCTCCTGGAAAATCCGCTAAGCAGTCAGCTAGGACATCAAGTGTTTCAACATCTAAATCATTGGTGGGCTCATCAAGGATGAGAACATGTGCTGAGGTCAGCATGAGCTTTGCTAAGAGTAATCGACTCTGCTCGCCACCAGAGAGCTTGGCAACAGGCATATCCATTTGAAATGAGTTAAAGTGAAAGCGGCTCAGGTAGCTTTTAGCAAAAACTGGTTTACCTTGAAAATGAACGTAATCACCTTCAGGGCAAATCACTTTTAAAACAGTTGTATTTTGGTTAAGACTTTCTTTGCCTTGTTCAAAATAATTAATTTGTATGTCTGGGTTAATAAAGACTTCACCTGATGTAGGTTGCTCTTGTCCCATCATGATTTTAATTAAGGTCGACTTTCCGCAACCATTTGAGCCCAGTAGACCAATGCGAGCTTTAGGGCGAATAAGGCCGTTCAAGTTCGCGAATAAAGGATCAGCTAAATAAGACTTCGTAACGTTTTTAAGTTCAATCAGCTTTTGCGGGGAATGCCCTTCTTGAGAAAAGTCAAAGTCGGAACGTCTCGTTGAATTTTTATTTTCAAGTTTATTAACCTCGTCGATAAGATCATGAGCACGGTTTTGACGCGCTTTTTGCTTAGCTAAGCGTGCTTGGGGGCCACGGGCTAGCCAGGCTTTTTCGATAAGCATGGTGTTGCGACGCTTCTCTTCGAGTTTTCTTAATGATTCAAGGAGCATACTTTTGGTTTCAAGAAACTGAGCATAGTCTCCATAAGATTTAATCAAACCATCCGGGTTCCGAGGATCTAAATCGAAAATGACATTACACGTGTTTTGTAAAAAGGCCCGATCATGAGTCACTATCAAAAATGAAATTTGATTTTCGTTGGCGATAAAATCTTCGAGCCATAAAATACTTTGAATATCAAGATGATTGGTGGGCTCATCCAGAAGTAATAAGTTCGGTTTTTTGATAAGTTCTCGTGCTAAAGCAACTCTTTTTTGCCAGCCACCTGATAATTGTGACACAATCGTATTTTCGGCAAGTGGCATTTGATCGAGAGAAAGTTTTTTTATAAGTTCATAGGCATAAGCAATATTGAGCCCATCGTATTCATCATCAGTGGCAGAAATAAGCGTTTCATAAATTGTTTTATTTGTCGTAAACTGAGGACGTTGTTCTAAATAACCTAAACGTAAACTATTTGAAAATGACAGCTGACCAGAATCTGGTTTAAGTTGGCCGTTTAAAATTTTAAGTAAAGTTGATTTACCTGCACCATTGGGGCCAAGTAAGCCAATTTTTTGTTGAGTATCAATTGAAAATGAGATTTTTTCAAAAAGCGTTTTAGAAGCGAATTCTTTAGATATTTGGTAAGCAGAGATAAGATTTGCCAAGAGTAATGTCCTTTTCAAGTCAAAGGACATTACAGCCTGAAAAAGACTATATTGGCAAACTGTATCGACAAATTCTATAGATCACTTGAGAAAATTGACTCATCATGTTTCCCGTATTGTATTGAATTTGGTATTTGTGACAAATTGCACGGACCTTTTCAGCGATTTCAGCATAGCGACGTGCAGGCAGATCCGGAAACAAATGATGTTCGATTTGGTGGCTTAGGTTCCCAGTCATGATGTGTAATAGCTTTCCACCGGTTAGATTAGAAGATCCTAAAATTTGTCGAACGTACCAATGACCTTTAGATTCATTATGTATTACGCTGCGATTAAAGAGATATACTTTTTGAGTGAAATGCCCGCAGAAGATGACCGTAAATGTCCAAATATTTCGTATAATATTGGCTGTAAAATTTCCCGCTAGAACGGATAAAAAATGAGGGCCTGCTATAAGCGGAAAAAAGATATAATCTTTGATAAACTGAAAACGAATTTTTTTAAACACAGGTTTGACATCATTTTTAAATTTGTTCCAGTGATTTTTGCTTCTAAAAATAGTACCAAGCTTTAATTCTTGAATAGCAATACCCCATTGAAAAAACAAAGCGAAAATAATTGTGTATAAAGGTTGAAAGATATTGCCAAATTTCCATCTCTGTTCTGGAAATAATCGCAAAATGCCGTAACCTATATCATCATCCAAGCCTTTTATATTTGTGTAAGCATGATGTTTATAGTTGTGACTACGGCGCCAATTTTCCGAAGTACCCGCTATGTCCCATTCATACGAACTGCTATTAAATTGTGGATCTTTCATCCAGTCATATTGACCGTGAATAACGTTGTGGCCAAGTTCCATGTTTTCTAGGATTTTCGACAAACCAAGAAGTAGTGTTCCCAAAATCCATGTTGGTGGAAAAAACCCAAAAAATAATAAGGCTCGTCCGCAAAGTTCCGTGTAGCGAACAGCAGCTAAAATTTTGCGAATGTACTTAGCATCTTTTTCGCCAACAGATCGTGTAATGTCATCACGGATTTGGTCGAGTTCGTGAGCAATTTCATTCAATTGTTTTTCGTTTAAGTGTAGAGAGTTTGCAGTCATATTATAACCCTTTATAAGTTTTTTATTTCAATGTCGGATTGTGAACGACTGACACATATCTGAATTTCATCTTGATCTTCGATACTTTGTTCGCCGCTCAGTAAGTTTTCAGTTAGTCCCTTAACTTTTGTACAAGTACAGCTTTTGCAGATTCCCATTCGGCAGCCATGTTTAGGGTGTAAGCCATGCATTTCGAGTGCTTCTAAAATTGTTTGTTGATTTGAAATCGAATAAGTTTGTCCATTGTAGTGTAAGTGGTGAAAGACCTCTTCAGTCGATGGCTGTTTTTTGTTGACTACAGACTCTGCTAAAAACTGAACATTGTGGGGTGAAGTTAGATTTAGTATGGATTGAATAAACCCTTGCGGTCCACAGGCTATGACAACTGCTTTATGTAAGTTTGTGCTTTTAAAGTGATCATGATTAGGTTTTTGTGATAGATTAGTTTTCTCATCCAGTGCGAATATCTGAAAATTGAATTGAGGATTCAATATTTTCATTTTGTCAAATTCAGATCTGTAGCAGGTTTCTTCAGATTTGTTAACCCAGTAAAGTAAGTTAATTTTTTTTGTGAGTGATTTAGGATCGTTTAATAAACTGTAAAAAGGAGTTATACCGACCCCACCGGCGCAAAAAATATACTGTTCCGATGTTGGAATGTTATCCCAAGTAATTTCACCAAAGGGCTGACTAATTTCAATTAAGTCTCCAACCTGTAAAGCTTGATTTAAAGCTGAACTCAGGAAAAATCCGTTCTGTGTTTCGTGCGGGTGAGCATCCTTGACTGTTATTGAGTAAATTTGTCGACTGTGATCAGTTGGGCTATAGGTGCGTGTGATATTACGCCCGTTAATTGTAAAAGTGACTAAGATATGTTGTCCCGCTTTAAAGTTTTTAAAATTAAAATTTGGCTTAAAAAATATTGTTTTTACGTTATGGGCCTCTTGCCTAATATCTTTTACACGTGCAAAGACGCGTTCTATTGAAAATGACGGGGCAAATAGTCGTATCCAATAGTCGATAACGGATGGTTTAAAACCAAGTTTATTCAAATTATAGCTCAGTGGTGTTGAAAATTGATATTTCATAGGCCCTCTTATATATTACTATACACTTGTATATACAAGTGTATAGTAATTATTTGTCAGGATTTAATGTGGAAAATGGCTGCTTTTCAATTAAGGTCATGTTAAAAGGTGTCATGTTAAAATCTACAGCAGCTTCGGTTAAAAAAAAGACTAAAGCTAAAACTCTAAAAAATGAGCTTGTATCTAAACCTTTACAAGGTCGTAAAGCTGTCATAAGTCGTGAAGATATTATCAATGCTGCATTAGAGTTACTTGGGCCGCATCGGAGTATATCAAGTTTAAGTTTACGTGAAATCGCACGTTCCGCTGATATTGCTCCAAACAGCTTTTATCGACATTTTAAAGACCTTGAAGAATTGAATTTAGCTTTAATAAAACTAGCAGGACAATCGCTACATAAAATTGTTGGTGAAGCTCGTCACCGTGTGACAGTCAATCGCAGCGTTGTTCGTACTTCTATTGAAGCTCTTATGGATATGTTGAATGCAGATCAAAAGCTTCTACATATTCTTTTACGTGAAGGAACTATTGGTTCAGAAAATTATAAAAAGGCTGTGCAAAAAGAATTACAATTTTTTGAGGATGAGTTATGCATGGATCTCATTCGCCTACTTAAAGCCAGTGGTCATCAAATTAAGTATCCAGATCTCGTGGCGAAAGCTATTACGCGTTTGGTCTTTACAATTGGTGTAGATATTTTAGATAAACCCAAAAATGAACAACCCCCAGTTGTGGAAGAACTCATTAAAATGATTCGGATGATTATTATTGGTGGAGTTTCAAAATCATGAAAATAATTGATAAAGCTAAACTGATTGAAAAAATTAAAATTCAGCTGGAACAAGACTTTGAAAAATTAAAATCTGCAGCGCTTGCAACTTATGAAGATGCTACACATGAAGAATCGAAACCAGAAAATGAATATGATACGCGCGGCTTAGAAGCTTCTTACCTTGCTGGTGCACAAGGTAAACGATTAGCGGAGTTGGAAGAGGTCTATGCAGCAATTAAGTTTTTAAAAGTAAAAAATTTTTCTGATCAAGATGTTATTGAGTTATCGGCTCTTGTTGAGGTCGATCTCAAAGGGAAAAAACAATTTCTATTAATTGCACCTAAAGGTGGAGGAATAATCATTGAGTATGATGGATTATCAATTCAAGTTATTGCGAGTTATTCTCCGCTAGGTGAAGCATTGTTAGGTCTCAAAAAAGGTGATGTAGCAATTATTGACAGTGGTCACAGAGAAATTGAATACGATATTATTAATGTTTGGTAGTTTGTTGTGGAAATTTATTTCAGATTGAAAGTGAAGTTAGGTCATGATTAGTACAAGTAATGTCAGTTTACGTTTTGGTGGTAAAAAATTGTTTGAAGATGTAAATGTTAAATTTTCACCTGGCAATTGTTATGGTTTAATTGGGGCAAATGGTGCAGGTAAATCAACTTTTTTAAAGGTCTTATCAAAAGAAATTGAACCTAATACAGGCGAAGTTGTTATGCCTCCAAAAGCTCGATTATCAGTTTTAAAACAAGATCATTTCGCATTTGATGATCATACTGTTTTGGATACAGTGCTGATGGGTAATAGTCGACTATATAGCATTATGAAAGAGAAGGATGCGCTTTACAATAAAGCTGATTTTTCTGATGCTGACGGTGTTAGGGCGTCTGAACTTGAAACTGAATTTGCAGAGCTCAATGGTTGGGAAGCTGAATCTGAGGCTGGTGTTTTACTCGCTGGTTTAGGGTTAGGTGCTGATAGTTTTACAAAACTGATGAAGGAGTTAAACGGTGGTGAAAAAGTAAAAGTACTTTTAGCACAAGCATTGCTTGGAAAACCAGACATTCTCCTTTTGGATGAACCGACAAATCACTTAGATATTTATGCGATTAACTGGCTTGAAAACTTCTTACTTAATTTTGAAAACACAGTTATAGTCATTTCACATGATCGCCATTTTCTAAACAAAGTTTGCACGCATATTGCAGATATTGATTTTGGAAAAGTGACAACTTATACAGGCAATTATGATTTTTGGCGACAAGCAAGTGAGTTACAACAGCGTTTGCTTTCTGATCAAAATAAAAAAAGTGCAGAAAAAGCTGAAGAACTTAAAGCGTTTATTGCGCGATTTAGTGCGAATGCATCGAAATCAAGACAAGCATCATCTCGTCAAAAGCAACTTGAAAAACTTGAGTTTAATGAACTACCAGCATCATCTCGCAAGCAGCCATATATAGGCTTCGAAATGAAGCGTGAACTTGGTCAGGATGTATTAGTTGTTGATAATTTAAATTTAACATACGAAGGGCAGCCTATCTTAAAGAATGTTTCTTTTAGAATTAATAATGGCGAAAAAGTTGCCTTTGTTGGAAAAAATGATCTTGCTAAAACCTTATTATTTGAGATTCTTGCAGGAAATTTAAAGCCTGATTCGGGGCAGGTCAAGTGGGGTATAACAACGGCTGTGAGTTATTTTCCAACTGATAATTCTATTTTTTTTAAAGGCGAAGAAGAAAATTTAGTCAACTGGTTAAGGCAGTACTCTGATGAAAAAGACGAAACATTTTTACGTGGTTATCTGGGTAAAATGTTATTTAGTGGTTCTGATGCTTTAAAGAAGCCAAATGTACTCTCAGGAGGGGAAAAAGCCCGCTGCATGTTTGCTAAGATGATGTTATCGGGCGCAAATGTGTTAATCATTGATGGTCCTACTAATCACTTAGATTTAGAGAGTATTACCGCAGTCAATGAAGGAATGAGTCGTTACAAAGGTTGTGTGTTATTTACAAGTCACGATCATGAGCTCATACAAACTGTAGCTAATAAAATTATCGAAGTTGATCAAACTATTGTTTTTGAAGATCGTACGACTTATGAAGATTATCTTTTAAAGACAAAAAATATTGATGAAAAATAAATAATGCTAGTTCTGGAAATTCAAAAAGGCTTCAAATTTTATAAAGAAGCCTTTTGAATTTTGGATCAAAAAACTATTTTGTCGTCGCAGGCTCAGTGATTGGAGCAGTTGTAGCTTCAACTTTGGCCTTAACAGCCGCTTTTTTATCGTCTAGTTTTTTTGCCGCAGTTTTCTTTTGATTTTCAACTTTTTTAACAGCAGAGTTTTTTTGATTTTCAACTTGTTGTGTTGCAGTTTGCGCTGCATTTTGTGCTGAATCAGTTGCAGCTTGAGTTGTTGATTGAGTAGCTGCTTGAGCAGTTTGTTCAACACCCTTTTGAGCTGTTTCTGCAGTTTGCGTAGCCGATTTTTTAGTTTCTTCAGCAGCTTTTTGCGCTGCATTTTTTAAATTATCCATCGAGAACTGAGCTTGAGCAGTCATTGAAATTAAAGACGCAGTTGCGCAAGCCATAATGATTTTTGTTTTTGCCATTTTAAATCTCCTTAATGTTTGGGGTTATAATTAAAGCAAAAGCTCTAAAGCAAAGTCAAATTAAGATATTTTAATTATCACTCAGTGCCAGTTTATGCTTGAGATGTTGGCATTGTCAGTTTAAAGCAGGCTCCACTTAACTCAAAAGAATGATCAACAAGCTCTAATGTTGCATTCATTTTTTCTGCTACTTTTCGAGAGTAGGATAGTCCAATACCTGTGCCGCCCTCGTGAACTTTTGTCGAAAACATAGGTTGAAAAATTTTATCAACTAAATCCCGAGGAATACCAGGTCCAGAATCGACAACATAGATTTCAAGTTTGTTTTGGTGAGCAATTTCATTGAAGTGAACTTGAATAATGCGCGAATCTTGTAATTTTAGAATCTCAACAGCATTTTTAATTAGATTTGACAGAATCTGTCCAGTTTCAATGGGTAATCCAATAACAAGTGGAAGATTCGATTGCTGGTTAATAATCAACTGAACTGAATTTTTCTCTAGTAAATGCTCAAGCAAAATAGTGACTTCTGTGATTGTATCTTGGATGGTAAACTTTTGAATATTTTTAACATGATCTTCTGCTATCATTGAGCGAATTGATTTAATAATTGATGTAACTCTATTTATGGCGCGAGTTGATTTTTCGTAATGTTTTTGAATATCTTCTTTAGTAACTCCAGCATGATTTTGGTTTTTTTTATTAATTTGTTCAATCGATGTTGTCAGTATATTTAAAGGGTTGGCTATTTCGTGTCCGATACTTGATGTAAGTTCGCCTAAAAGCGATAATTTCGATGATTTTTCTAAAGCAACATCTTTTTCTAAAATTTCAAGTGTTGATTTTTCGATTCGTCCTAATAGTTTGATAAAAAGTGAAAAACCGAGTGATAAAGAAACAACAAACGATATAAATAATAACCATAAATATTTCTGCAAGCCTCTTTCAAAATATATCAGTCGTTCTGATAAAATTTTATGAAGAACACCGATTTGTTTATTGCGGTAATTTAATAACTCACTCAATGTTGAGCGTACCAACTCTTTATTATCAGCATTTTTAACAATGAGTTTTTCAATTTTGTGTAAAATAGGATCCCAATCTTGAGTATTATATCTTTTATTTAAAGTAAATCTTGATGCCGCCACCTCGATTTCGACTCTTAATATGCGAACAGATATTTTTTCTAAGTGTTCTTTCATTTCGCGGTTAAAATAAATCCAATCTTCTTCAGATTTATTGAAAGGTGGTGTAAGGTGGTACATATAAATTTTTTGAACAATAAAAGGGATATGATAGGTTACAAGTTGTCCTAAATAGTAAGACTCTGCTGTAGGGTCGAGTATAATCTCTTGTTGATCCGACGTTTCATCGTTAAATACAACCCACTTGTGCAGCTTATATTGTGAGTTTAAAATTTGTGATTCGTCATATTTTAAAATGTACTCAGTACCTAAAATCTCTGCTTTAACTTGTCTAATTGATTCACTTTGAAAGAGTCTCACTTGAGCTAATAAAATTACGGTCGGAGCTGCAGCTAAAATAAAGATAATAAAAGCTAATATAAAAATATTTTTTTGTTTTATCAAAGCAGATCCCTCTTGTTTTATAAGCGTATAGACTATACGACAAGAATTCAATGGCATATTTGTAGAGTAAACAGTCAGGTATGATTTTCATGTCAAATGTTTAGACAGCTAGTTTTCTGGAGTTATTCATTCAAATCGTTTATAAGTTATTTTTTAGAGGTTGTAGATGGAAAAACTTCGTAATCAAGTCGATCAAATACATGACGAGTTATTTAAATTGTTTATTCAAAGAATTCGTTTAACTGAAAAAATTTGGATCGAAAAAATACAATCAAGTGTTAGTTTTGTTGATTTAAATCGAGAGTTTAATTTATTGCATCGGCATGATCAATCGCAAGAGTTTGCCCAGTGTCCAGAATTGCAAATCGCATATCATCAGTTCATTCAAGCGATGATAGATATAAATAAAAGATACCTAACTACTTACATTGAAAAACAAAAAAATAAGGCTGATTATGCAAAATAAATTTGAGTTACTTTTACCGGTTGGTCAGAAGGAAATGGCCTTAGCTGCTATTCATAATGGTGCAGATGCGATATTTGTTGGATTTCCGGGATTTAATGCTCGCGGCCGAAGTTATGATTTTGAAGTTTCAGAACTTAAAGAGATTATCGAAATATGTCACCTTTATGGCGTAAAAGTTAACTTAGCATTTAATATAGTTATTTTTGAAAATGAGCTTGCAAAAGTTGTTGATTCGTTAAAACAGATTCTACCGTTGAAGCCAGATGCATTGATTATTCAAGACTTAGGATTGGTGCGGCTTGTTCGTTTGATGGCACCAGAGCAACCAATACATGCATCTACGCAAATGACTATAACAAATGATTTAGCGATTCACTTACTCGATGATTTACAAATCAAGAGATTTGTTTTGGGTCGAGAGAATTCGCTTCAAGAAATTAAACTGATTCGTTCGAGCACAGATAAAGAGCTTGAAGTTTTTGTTCATGGAGCTTTGTGTGTTTCATATTCTGGACAATGTTTTACATCTGAAACTTTAGGCGGTCGATCGGCTAACCGTGGTCAATGTGCTCAGAGTTGTCGATTTAGTTATGATTTAATTGTGGACGGCCAGGTTAAGCAAAATCTTGATCGGAACTATTTAGTATCACCGCAAGACTTATGTGGAATTTCGGAAATTCCAGAGTTGATGGCTATAGGCGTAGAGAGCTTTAAAATCGAAGGTCGACTGAAAACTCCAGATTATGTTGCTACAGCTGCTAAATCATATCGAACCGTCATGGATCGAACACTTAATCAACAAATCATTAACGAAAATGAAATTAAGCGTTTAAAACAAGAAATGTCGATTCAATATTCGAGAGGTTTTTTTACAGGATGGTTGCATGGTGTCGATCATCAACGACTTGTAAATGGTACTTACAGCGCTCATCGAGGAGCTCAAATTGGACGTGTTATTGATTACACGAAAGATTCATTAACGATTCGTCTTGACGACAAAATTGAATTACAAAAAGGTGATGGTTTGTTGTGGGTTAGTCCATTTAATTCAAATCATAAACAGAATTCACAGTTAGTAAAAGAAAATCGTGAAAAAGGTAGTTTTGTGTTTTCTGTTGAAAAACTATCAACGAACACTGTTAGGGTTGGTATTTCCAATCAAAACACAGTTGATAAAGGAATTTTAGATTCTATTGTTTATTTCAACCATGATAAAGAGTTAAAAAAAGAAATAGCAAAATCATATTCTGATAAACATCAATTAAAAAGAATTGCTGTTGATTTTCAAATTGAATTATCTTTTGAACAAAAATTAAAATGTACAATTTCAGACGGATATTTTAGTTTTACTGAAGAGTCTGATGCTGTTTTACAAAAAGCTCAAACAAAAGCAGTAACAGAACAATTTATTAAAGATGAATTAGCATCATTGTCTGGAACAGCATTTTTAGCGCGTCAATTCAAATTTTCTTGGACTAGTTCTGAGAAAGAGCTCTTTATTCATCAAAAAGAAATTAAGCTTATTCGGCAAAAGTTAACGGATCGTTTAGCAGATGCACGTAAATCTAGTTACATTAATCACAAGTTACCAATGCAGATTATTCAAGATCCAAATCCTCAATTAAATTTTAATTCGGATAAATCTTCACAAACTAAGCAATCAAATACGCTGATTAATATTTTATTAAGAGATAAAGATCAAGTGGATGATCTGATTTCTTATTTAAATGCTAAACCGCAATTCAAAACTTTGATTGATACTGTTATTTTGGATTTTGAATTCGGTCGTGATTACAGAATATCATTAGATAAAATAAAATCACATCATATTAAGTCAGGTCTTGCAACGACACGAATACTAAAGCCTCAAGAATATCAGAACTTAAAAAATATTAAATCTTTATCTCCGGATACTATTCTTATTCGTAATTTAGGAGCTTTACATTATTTTACAAAAATCAATCCTTTCGAAGGAGAATTGCGTGGTGATTTTAGTTTAAATGTCACAAATCACTTGACAGCGCGTTACCTTATCGAAAAAGGTCTCAAAACAGTTTGTATTTCATACGATTTAAATGCAGAGCAAGCTGAGTTATTAATTAATCAGTGTGACGCTTACTCTATCGAAGTTACTATACATCAATCAATGCCTAGTTTTCATATGGAGCATTGTGTTTTCGCAGCATTTCTTAGTCAAGGTCGTAGTTTTAAAGATTGTGGTAAGCCATGTGAAAAACATAAGGTGCAATTAAAGGATCAATTTGGAAATTACCATTGGATTAAGCCAGATCAAGAATGCCGTAATACAATGTTTAATGCTAAAGCGCAAACGGCACTTGGTTATTTTGAAAAATGGAATCAGCGAAATATATCTTCAATTCGATTTGAAGCTCTAAATGAACATGCCCAAGATTTAACTGATAAACTAGAGCAGTACTTTCTGTATTTAGCAGGTGAGCAGAATATTGAGACTACACTAAAGTCTTTATCAGCAACCGAAAGTTATGGTCTTTCGGCTGGAAACTTATCACGAAGTGAAGAGTATCAGTCAAAGAAAAAAAGCACTCATGTCTAGGATAAATTAAATGTTACCTTTAAATGAAATAATTAAAAACAATAATTCGAAAAGTACTGCTGAAAGTTAGCACTACTCCAAGCTGATGTATCAATATTTTTGAGTGGATGCAGATCTTGTAGATTTTGAGCTCGAACAGTTCCGTCTGTATTATAAGCGTAATGAGATGGTATTGCTGCAAATTGTGGAATAAGCATGTTAATTTGTGAAATAACCTCAGTACCTGTTGAATTTGTAATAATCAGCTTGAGTA
Organism: Pseudobdellovibrio sp.; assembly: GCA_046293015.1. Taxonomy (GTDB): domain Bacteria; phylum Bdellovibrionota; class Bdellovibrionia; order Bdellovibrionales; family Bdellovibrionaceae; genus Pseudobdellovibrio. Next base: position 36,760 of record JBKBPU010000008.1, on the reverse strand, counting down.
CTTGGTAAGAGTTTGTTGTATCATTTAAATCAATTAAGTAACCTGAAGTTGTATTAATTGATGACATTTGCTTTTCAGTTTCAGCATAATCGGTAACTGCTTTCGTCGATAAATTGTAAGTAGATATATCAAGAGGATTATTGTCATAAACAATTTGATTGTTTGAAACCTTCCATTTGTAAGCGAGTAACTTGTAACCAGATTGTTTTAAAGTTGAAGATATCGAATTAAATTTGATTTTGACATAGCTTGGATTAATTGAACCATTCGAATAAGCCGCAGCAGATATATTAACGGATACTTGTGAATTTGTATTCTGTGCACAAGATGCTAAAACCTTTTGATTTTGACTACTGAGATTAGAAGTCGCTGATGAACCTGATTTTGAAGTTCCGCAAGAGCTTAAGATAAGTATTAATGAAGAAATGAGTGTCAGGTTTAATGTTTTATTCATAAAAGCTCTCCTTTGTTTAATCTTTACATTGTGAACTTCTTGTAAAGATAAGGAGCATTTCATGTGCCAGTTCCATTATGAGATTTAATTTAGTAATGAATACAATTCGTTTAATAATGAACTTAGCGAGTTTGTCTCATAATGATTGGATCATTTTGGCCTGTGCGTAATTTGTTATGCATAAGAAGATTAACGAGTAATTCATAGTCTATATTTATGCATTACTGTGAGATGATTTTTAAAATAAAACTTATTTAATTATGGATTCACACCTGTTTGTTCAACTAAATTTAGATAGTCAGTCATATTCGGCGACAGGCTAGGGTCAAAGAAAATGATTTTAACATATCCATTTCCACCCATTCCACCGTTGCTGACTTGAAGTGCCGGTATTCCAGATTCACAAAGCCGCACACTTCCACCACCGCCACCAGCACCAATGGCGCCATTTGATCCAGGTAATGGCCAGGCAGGATGTGGATTGATAACGCCACCCATGCCGCCTTTAAATAAGGAGTTAAGTGAGCCGCCATTACCGCCAACGCGTATACATGAAGCACTGTTAGCATCAAAATACTGACCTGCGAATCCAGATTCAGTACCACCACCGGTACTTCCGCCAGGCACAGCAGCACCACATATACCACCACTGCCGCCTAAGCCGGGGTTCGCTGCAACAGAAACTGAACTTGATTTAAATAACGTCGCTTGGCCATTGTAACCATTGTTTGCTCTTGAATTTTGATTGCAGCCGTTGGCCCAGTTGTTAGTAGCGCCTCCAGCTAAACCGCCACCACCGATGTAAATTGATAAAGTCTCTCCTGGAGTAACTGATATTGTCTGTTTGATAATTTGACCAGCACCGCCGCCACCACCTGAGGCTGCACGATCTAGTTTTGGAGCCGTGCTGCCCCATGCGCCACCACCACCACCACCAGCTCCGATAACTAGTATTTTAGCTTTCATACTGCTCCAGTCATTTGGTAATGCCGGAACTTTAAATGAGTGATTGCCTGGAGTTGAAAAATCTTGAGTTATTGTCGTAAACTCTGCTGTTGAGTTACTAACAGCAACAGCATCACCAGCATCACAGCTGGCAATTTTTCTTTGAGTGAGATCGGGATTGTTTGTTGTTGTAATATTTAATCGAACTGTGATTGGTTTTATAGTGCCTAATCCAGAACTGTTAGAGTCGATACTCACAATTAGATCGCCAGTGTAGGTTGTATCATCTGTTGGAGTTGTTCTTTTTATATTACCTATGAAAATATCATTTATTAGTCCGCCAGTTACACCGGGTAATTTTTCCCCCTTAATGATAGCAACTTGAGACGTGTTAACGTCCCCAAGATAGACCTTATTTACGCTTAGTTTAGCTGCGGAAGCCTTATCAACGGCTGCATCGCTTAAGTTAAGTGTACCACTTTGGTTTTTATTTAAATCGATTGCACCAAATAAAGTATTAGAAAACTGAGCTGTACAAACATTGCCATTTTTTAGTGCGGTAATTAAAATGGTCTTTGTATCATTTTGAGCTAATTTAAGTTCTAATCGTTTTTGCTGTTTAGCTTGTTCAGTCATCATATTCAGTCATCATAGATGCAAACGAAAGAGCCATAATTCCCATTATGCCGATTGATATTGTAACCTCGAGAATAGACATACCAGATTTTGAGTTTAGTTTGTGTTGTTTTTTTAGTGTTTCAGTCATATTCAGCTTTACTCTCCAAAAACAGTTAAGCTCTTGTCGGAAACAATTCTTATTTACTTGAATTCGTACTTTTTTGAAACAGTCTATTTTAAAAATTAATTTCAATAAAAAGTATTTAATTGTATAAGATTTGTAACAACTCTTGCCGATAATTTAAATATGATTAAAGGTATATTTAATATCCTACCAAAAGAAGAAGATTGGCAAGAACTTAAAATAAGAGGAGCGCAGTCAAGCATTTCGCAAATGATTATCGCAATTCTATATTACTTTGTGCAAAGTTATAATCAAAAAAGTCACTTCATATTGCCGTTAGCGATGTTAATGATTTTTAGCTTTCTTCGTTATTTCTACAGTAAGCTAAATAATGCGGTATCGTTTAAAAATTTTGCTGCATATACCGGAATAGTGTGTATGCAAGCCCTATCATGGGGATATCTATTGTCATTATCAATTGTGTTTAATAATGATCAAGTGCTCAGTCGAATTATTGCTTATATGTTTTTAACTGGTGTTATGTCGGGTGCTGTGCAAAGTCTCGGAACTTCACTCAGCTTGTTTATGATTTATCAGCTTATTTTACTTTTACCAAGTCATTTGCGCATATTTGATATTTATTTTCAGCACTCGCAAGTGTCAATCAAAGAACCCATTGCTGTGTATATGTTTTTGCTATTTTTACTTGGTCAAAGACAATCTCAGTTAAAACTTTGGCATTTAGCAACAAATACAGCTAAAGATCTTAAATTGATAATCAGTAATTTTCCAGGTGCGATTTCACTCGTACGTAAGGGCAAATACGTTCATGCTAATTCGCATGTCTGTGATATTACGGGTTTAAATTTGAATCAAATTATCGATCAAGCTGTAGGTGGTCATAATCCCGATAGTGATATTCCCAAACTTATTCACGAACTTGAGATTGATAAAAATAAAAGATCTCTTGTTAAAGAAATTACCTTTGAAACAATTAATGGTCCTAAAGAGCACATTGTATTTTTAAATCGTTTACACAATAAAGATATTATTGTTGTTTCTTTAGATGTTTCACAGCAAAAGATGATTGAAAAAGAATTAGCTATGCAAAAAGTTAAAACTGAAAGCAGTGCAAAGATGGCGGCTCTCGGTGAAATGGCAGCTGGTGTAGCTCATGAAATTAATAATCCACTAGCGATTATTAAAGTCAAATCACAAATTATTAATAAAGAACTTACTAAAGATTCGTCAGACAAGGATTTTATTTTTACACAATTATCGAGTATTTCATCAACTGTTGATCGTATAGCAAAAATTGTCAGAGGTTTGAAAAACTTTGCTCGCGATGGTGAACATGATCCTTTTCAAACATCAGATATATCATCTATCATTAATGATACTTTATCATTGTGTCAGGCACGTCTAGATAGTAAAAATATTGATCTCATTAAAATCAATACAGATTCAGAAGTTTCGATTGAATGTCGCTCAGTGCAGATTAGTCAGGTGTTGTTAAATCTACTTAACAATGCTCACGATGCTGTCGAAAGTTTGGATAAGAAGTGGATTAAAATAGAGCTGATTGAAAAAAATGATATCGTGCAAATTTGCGTAACTGATTCAGGTTTTGGGATCCCACAATCAATACGTGAAAAACTCATGCAGCCTTTTTTCACAACTAAAGAAATTGGAAAAGGTACTGGACTTGGATTATCACTCTCACGCGGATTGATTGAAAGCCACAAAGGTCGCCTATTTTTCGATTTTGATTCCGCTCATACAAAAGTAGTCATTGAATTACCGAAACAGCAAAACGATAATAAACAGCCGATAGCAAGTTAAAAAAATTAACTTCCTATTTCGACCCACGTAATGCCATCGCCTCCGGCTTCAGGTGATCCAGCTTTCCATTTTTTGACATATACTGACCTTGATAAATAGGCACGAATGGCTTTTTTTAATGATTCAGTTCCATGACCATGGATAATTTTAAGTCGGTCTTCTTTGTAAGTAACAGCACGATCAAGTGCAATTTCGAGTTCTGATAATGCAGAATCAACTGTTTTTCCACGCAAGTCTAAAGTTCGATCTTCATCTAAAAATGTAACGGTTGGGCTGGAACTTTTTTGTACGAGCTGTGTTGTTGGATTTCCAAACTTTAAAGCTGGTTTTAGATCTTGCCAATGAAGTTGCAGTCGAATTGATTGGGATAAAACCAAAACCTCACCTTTGGCGTTTGGTAACGACTGTATAATTCCATCTTGGTTAAGTGATGGAACAAAAACTTTAGTACCAGGCGGAAATTTTTTGCCAAACTCGTCTGATGTTTGAATGATTTGAGATGACGATCCATTTTGTCCTTGGCCTTTGACAATTTCAGGTAAATTAAATTTTATATCTTGTATTTGGCGGTGACGATTAAGAGTAGCTGCGGCTTTAGCACTCGCAACAGCATCTTCAACTTTTAATGATGCTTTCTTAATTGCTTTTTCAAGCTCATGCTCTTTTTGTTTTTCAAATTGTTGAATTTGTGACTCGAGAGCTAAACGTTTTTGTTCAACTATTTTTAATTCTTTTTTATATTTATCTTGTAACTGTCCGATGTCTTTTTTTAAGTTTTCAAGTTCTTCAAGCTGAGATAATTTTTTTTGCGCAATAGGCGACAAATGTTCCAGGGCTTTATTTAAAATGTGTCCAGCCACACCAACTCGTTTAGCCGTTTGAATGGCTAACGAATCTCCAGGAATTCCAGGTAGAAACTGATAAGTTGGGCGGCCACTTGTTGTGTCGTATTCAAGACTACCATTAATGACAACGTCATCGGGATTCCAGCCAGTTTTAAGCGGACTTAAATGTGAAGTAATGATCGCAAACACTTTATTTTGAGAGTACGATTCGATAAAGGCTCGCGCTAAAGCGCTGCCTTCTTCTGGATCTGTTGATCCACAAATTTCGTCAACAAGGATAAGATTGTCATATCCTTGTAATTTAAGTGCTTGATCAAGGGTTTTAAGATGGGCAGCAAATGTACTGAGATCTTCATCAACACTTTGAGAATCACCGATACCAGTGCAAATTTCTTTAAAAAAGGGTAATGATGATGATCGATCAGCACATATCGGTAAGCCACAACGTGCCATTTGTGCAGCTAGGCCAATGGATTTTAACAAAACTGTTTTACCACCTGCATTGGGACCCGAAAGCATTAAAATTGATTTTTCCGAATTAAGTAACACGCTATTTGAAATAACTTTTTTTCCAGACAGCTTGAGTAGTGGATGATACAATTCACGTAAATCAACTTTAACATCACTAAAATTGCACGGCTGAGCATTGAGTTGTGTAGTGAGTTGTGCTTTTGCTATGATGATATCGGTATTCAGCATTTCAATTTCAGTTTTTTCAAACTCATTTTTTAATGTTGATAAATAATTAGATATTTCAATGAGTAGGCGTTCGATTTCTTCTTCAATTTCGACTTCAACTTGCCTTAATCGATTGTTCATTGGGACGACTGTCTCAGGCTCAATGTAAACAGTTTGTTTAGTCTGTGATGATGCATGTATCACTCCAGGTACATAATGCTGCATACCGCCCTTAACTGGTATAACCCAGCGGCCTTCTCGTGTTGTTACAAATTTTTCTTGCAACATATGTTCAATCTGATGAGTTTTGACAAGTTTATCCATATGGTTTTGAATTTGTCTGCCAAGCTGCTCTTTTTCTTTTGAGAGTCGATACAGTCTTTCGGAAGCATCCATTCGAATGTCACAAGATGCAGTTATTAAGCTGTCAATTGCAGAAAGTGGTTCTTCTGCATGCATCAGTTTGTCGTTTAAATCCACAGCCCAGGCAGTGCCTTGATCTTTAAGCGCTTCCTTTAAGGCGATGACTTCAAAACAAAAATGTCGAATATCTTTAAGTTCAAGTGGTTTTAACACTGCGTTCTTCCGAATGCGAGTCATCCAAGTTGCAAACAGGTCTAAACTTTCCATATGAGGTCGGATGCCACCCGAAATAAGTTGTGAAGCACATTCAATCTCATAAAAACTTTTAGTCGCAGTTGCAATTGAGTCGACTGGTTGTAAAAGTAAAAGTTTATTTTTAGCTTGTTCTGATGTGGCAAAGCCTGAGATTTTTTCTAGGATTTCGAACCAATCAAGATTTTTGAGTACGAGCATGATGACCTCTTAGAATAATCAACAGTAACAAAAATAACCACAAAATCCAATCGAGATAACCAAATTGTGCATAAACTGTTAAATGAGGATTATTTTGATATTTAACATTGTACGAACCGGCCCAAATTTCTCCGATGGGTGATCTTGAAAGTTCGTCTCCATTGGCTAAAATAACAGAACTAATTCCTGTATTCGTTGATCGAATTAAAGGTCTTCTGTTTTCTAATCCACGAGCGAGAGTCATCATCATATGTTGATAGGGTTCTGCCCACCAACCAAACCATGAATCGTTTGTCAGATTAAATATAATTTGCGCACCAGACCGGGCTAATTGACGCGAAAATCCGGGATTTAAACTTTCATAACAGATTTGAGGGCCTAAACGTAAAGGTTCATTCAACGATTTGACTGGAACAGATTTGATGACCGGCCCTGGCCCACGTTCATAAGTGCCAACAAATGGTAACAATTTGTAAAGAAAAGGGAAGTCTTGCCCGAAGGGCATATATTCACCAAAAGCGAGCAGATCCGTTTTATTATAGGCCGATGCAGTTTCCCCTTGAGGACCGATAAAGAAAACAGAGTTTCTAATCAGGTTATGTCCTAAGTGATCGAGTTTAAATAAATCTTGTGAGTATGCACCCGTGACAAGTTGAAGATTCCAATTGCGAACAGCTTGGATGACTTTATTTTGATTGGGCCGATTGTGAAAACTAGTATCGAGTGCCATTGGTAGAGCTGTTTCTGGCCAAAATACGAGATTGGTTTGAGGGTATTGATTTAAAATTTTGCTTGTTTCAGCAATGTATTTTTCAACAACAAAGCCTTGATAAGTATAACCCTTTTCGGATTGTAGTTTTTCTTCGTTTGTCACATTGGCTTGTACGATTACAACATTTAAAGATGAATCAAGTTTTTCTGTTGCTTTACTGTATTTGTATAATCCTGTAACCCACAAAACAACAATAACACTCAAAGTTCCAATAATCGTATATGCGGATTGTTTTATTTTTTGATTTTGATAAAGCCAGTAAGCCATTAGAAAATAACTCTGAATTATAAAGATGAGAGCCGATAACCCCCAAAATCCCACGGTATCGGCCCATTGCGCAATAGGCCATTTCATCCAAAGTAAAGTATAACCTAAATTCCATTCGAAAATACTTGGCCAAATTCGCTCAAAAAGAATGTGGCAAATCGCTATTGTTAATATAAATTGCGGTGTAGACAGTCGAAATCGTTGTTTGATGTAGGTCGCAAAGACTAAAGCAAGTGGTATGTAAATATGCATTAAGCTTGCAAATAACAGTAAAATTACTAGGCTTAGAATGTCAGGTAAGTGACCAAACTCTTGAGCTGTATAGAACAGCCAATTAAATCCAATAAGAGTCAGGATAAACTGAGAGATCCAACCTTGAAGAAAAACCATAACATAGAGTTTAATATTTGACTTATTTTGTGCGTCTAATTGCGAGTGCTTATGAGCTTTAAGCACATTCCACCATAAAGGAAGATAGCAAAAAGCTATAGCCCAAGCCGGATAAGGGATATAAGAAGTGCCTATCATGAATCCACTCAAAACAGAGCCAAAGTAAAAATCACGAAAGTAGCGTAGTTGCTGGTTTATTGGCAGCATAGATTACCTAAAGATTTTTCATATTTATTGGAATTAGACTTGAAAACTTTATTTTTTTTAGCCATCCTAAATACAGGTAACATATGAACACAGAATTATCAGCTGAAATTCGATTTCGTTGTCCGCACTGTCAAAAATTATTTTGTACAGATAAAACCGCTTTCGATAGCGATCAAAAAGCTGATTTTCAGTGCACCGAGTGTCGGCAAGACTTTATCTTACATAAAAAAACAGATAACACCGGTTTATTTTTAACCTCCGTTGCCATCGAAAAAAAGTTCTCTAATTGCCCAAAATGTTCGTTTTTAAAACCAATACAATCAGATGAGTGCCCGAACTGTGGTGTGCTCGAATCTAAATACATTGAAATTCAGAAAGCTGAAAATCCACGATTATTTGAATTGAATAAAGCTTGGCAATTTGTTTTGTCTGATATTACTCAAGATCAATTACATCAAAATTTTTTAGATTTAGCCCAAAAGCAATCTGCTTTGAATTTCGCAGCTCAAAAGTATTCGGATCTTAAGAAAGTTCTTGGGCATGATGAAATTGTTGAAAAGTATCTTAAACAAATTGAGCAAAGATTGAGTTTTCATATTCAAAGTCAATTTAATCAAGCTAAAGCTGAGCAAACAGATAACGAAGTTATCGAAGGTTTTAAAAGACATTATTTTATTATTGTAGGATTGGTTGGAACAACTCTGTTAATTTTAAACAGGATTTATCCGTTGTATCCTAATCTGAACGGTCTTGTTGTTGCGATAACAGTTTTGTCGTATGGTTTATACTTTACAACAAAAAATTCAAAGAACGACAAGATCTAATCTCAGTTTGAATTGTCGTTATTTTCTGGTTTTGTACCGAGTCTAATTTTATTTGGTGAATTGCTTTTTTGGTTATTATTAACGGCTTCAATTAAATCTTTAAAACCTAAAAGTTTACTTTTCGGAATGCGATTATTTGGATCTTCAAAGCTTGCAGTATTTTTTTCAGCATAGTTAATCTTATTTTTTGCTTGAACGTTATAAGTTCGCGGGTCAACGACAGATTTAATACCACTGATTGCTGTACCACGATCTAAGATTGTTAAGGCTTTAAATAAATTAAGCTGTTTGGCTGTTTTAGTCTTCGTTTGTAAAGTGGGTGCAGAATCTCCAGTAGCAAGTATGAATTTTTTAACCTCTTCTGCATTACCGTAGAGCTCTTTTTGTGACATAACAAGAACCGCTGCACCTGTCACAAATGCTGTTGCTTGTGATGTTCCAGTCATGAGCCCATAAGTGTTATTCGGTAAACACGATAAAATGGCTTGTCCAGGAGCTGCAATATCAACGGTTTCTACGCCAAAGTTCGAAGAAGTCAGAACTTCAGTTGTTGGATCTACAGCTGTTACAGAGATAATATTTTTTAACTTATAATCAGCAGGGAAGTAATGATGTTCATCAGAATTCGAATGTTCATTTCCTGCTGCAGCTACAAATAAAATTCCTCTTTTATCTGCAACTTCAACAGCATCGTGTTCGTCTTGTGAGTATTCCGTACCGCCACCTGAGTAGTTGATAATGTGTGCTCCCATTTTGATAGCATAGTTAATCGCAAGAATAGTATTTTTTAAGTTATCAGTGTTTGGTACTTTTGGATCAAAATATTTTAAGATCATCATACTAACATCTGGCGATATTCCAACAATACCTTTTTTATTACCAGCCTCTGCTCCGATAATACCTGCGATATGAGTGCCGTGCCCATGATTGTCGTCTAATTTATTATTGTTAGAAACAAAATTCCAACCATGAACATCATCAACAAAACCGTTATTATCATCATCCAAGCCATTAGTTGCTTTGTCTCGTCCTTTTGCATCTAGGCCAGTTTCGCCCGGGTTTCGCCATAGATTGTTTTTTAAATCTTCATGATTGATATCTAAGCCTGTATCAATAACAGCGACTATAACTTTTTTACTTCCGCGAGAAACTGACCATGCTCTTGCTGCATCAGTTTTTTTTAGACCCCAAGCTTGTTTGATCGCGGGATCGTTAAATAAAGCCGAGGGCTCATCAGGAATTTGAGTTTGAACTTCAGAAATAGAGCCGAGTTCTAAATCACGATCATTTTTAAATTTAGCTTTATTTTTTTTCTGCGATTGCATTTCGCGTGTTGGATTTGAGTGATTTTGTTGAGTATAATAAATTGATGCCGCTAAAGCACAAAATATAACGAATGATCCGATCAAGACAGGTCCTGTTAACTGATTTTTCATATCAGACTCATCGGCGAGACAAAAACTCTTTTTGAATATAAAAACTTGAGTCCAGTTTTACAAACAGTGTCTATATTTGAGACGTTAATAGGTCGTTTATTTGCGGGGAAGTTCTTTTAAATAAGCTTCCGGAAAAGGTATGTCTTTAGAAGGTGTTTTAAGTCGTTCGTAAAATAAGTGGTTTCGAGCGACAACTTTAACATAAGTTCGTGTTTCATCGTAAGGAATCTCTTCGATAAAATCGATCAAATCAAAGTGAGATTTTACGCGAAATTTAAGCCATTTATTAACTGCATTAGGTCCAGCGTTATAAGCAGCCGCAACCAAAGTAAAATTTTCTTTTTGCTTTTTGATTTGCTCAGTTAGCTCATAGGTCCCGATAATAATATTTTTTTCCGGTATAAGTAAATCTTCAGTTTTTTGGTAATTGACTTTAAATTTTTTAGCTAATTTTTTAGCAAGTTCTGGTATAACTTGCATTAAACCATAAGCATTTGCTGGACTTTTAGATTCGGGATTAAATGCAGACTCTTGTCGAATAATTGAGTAGATCAAACTTGAAGGCGTGCCGGTTTTTTGCGCCATATCTTCTATATCAGATTCGTAAAGACGCGGGAAGATAAGATGTGGGTATTTAATGATAACATCTTGTTTTTGCTCGGTCGTGAGCTTGGCAAATGATGCAAACAAGGGAATAAAGCGTTTGCCATTCTGAGCTAAATATAATGATGCGTTGACCGTAGATTCTATATTTTCAGTAACTAAAGGAATAAATCTTTCAGATAAATCGAGCTCTTCATTTTTTATAAGCTCTAAAAAAAGTAATTTATAATTTAGACTTAAAAAAGTGAGGTCTAAATCAAAAGGAAACTTCTGTGTTGGCTTCAAGTTAGAAAAAGCAGGGATGTTTTTGCCTGTAGCCTTAAACGATAAAAGCGAATAATAGCTGTAAAAATCTTCTTGAGTGAGCTTGCTGTAAATTTTTTGAGCTTCATCAAATTTATTTTGTCTTTCAAGGCAGCGGGCTTGAAAAAACTGAGCTTTAATTTTATCAGAATTTTCAATTGTATCTTCTTCGTATTCTTTCAATGCTTTATAAGCTTGAGCCCATTTTTGATTTTTATAGAGAATCCAAGATTTTATCCATTGAACGCGATCTTTTGTTTGCGCAGCCCCTTTAGGTTGTGATTTTTTAAGTTCTTCTAGAACAAGATCGTAATAGCTTACGGCTAAGTCAAATTGACCTTGTTCGTCATGAATTCGACCGAGCATCAGATAGGCATCAAACACGTTAATTTTGTTTTTTAATGATTTGACAACAACTTTTAAAATATCTTGAGCTTTAGAACCGTTATCGTGTGTCCAAAGCTGACGGGCTAGATATAAACCAGCTTCATAGTAGGCTTCTTGAGATTTGATATCTTTCTTTTTTTGTTTATATTGTTTGAATGTTAAAGTGTATAAATCATTTGAAGTTGAAATGACATCGGCTTTGCGATTTAGAGATTTATATAAATTGCGAAGTTTTTTGACTAAAATAATTTTCTCATAAATTTTTTTTTCTTTTTTAATTGCTAAAATAAGATCTTTTATTTGTTTATCTTCTTGTTCAGCAATTGAAATTTGTAAATCTGCTTCTTTATCGGAACCACTGAGTGCTTGATCGATTTCGATAGAGTATAATTTTTTTTCTATATTTGTAAGTGTTGTAAAATCAAACTTAAAATTAGAACATTTTAGATGTGCTCTAATGCCGGCAAGATTATTTAAGTTATAATTTAGATTACGTGAGGTTGCGATCAATTGATCGCAGTTCATGTCTTTAATTTTGATAAAGAGATCATTTTGTTTGTCATTCTTAGGAATGGCGGCATGAGCGGGATACATACAGAGATGCGCGAATTTGATGACCATCAAAATAATAATTATTAAAGTATGCATCACTGAAATTGGTCCTTAATTGTAATCAAAAACAAGATGCTGAGTTTGTTGTGAAAAATCAATTTTAATTTTGCCTCCGTTTTTAATTTTGCCAAAAAGAAGTTCATCTATGATTTGAGATTTCACCATTTCATCGATTTTACGTCCTAGGGGGCGTGCTCCATAGATGGGGTCGTATCCTTTTTCAGCAATGAATGAAACCGCAGCATCAGTATAACTAAAATCGACACTTTTTTGAGCAAGAGTAATTTTGAGTTCGTTCAGAAACTTGGTCACAATATTTTTAATAAGATCAAGATTAAGGCTTCTGAAATAAATGATACGATCTAAACGGTTAATAAACTCAGGAGAAAAGGTTTTTTTAATGGCTTCAGAGCTGAGTTGCGATGTTTGCGTTTGACCAAGACCTAAACTACCTTTGGCAACATCGGATGCTCCGGCATTGGATGTCATCACAATGAGGCAGTTTTTAAAATCCACTGTTCGTCCGTTTCCGTCGGTTAAACGTCCACCATCCATAATTTGTAAAAGAATATTATAAATATCACTATGTGCCTTTTCAATTTCATCCAATAAGACCAGTGAATAGGGGTTTTTAGAAACAGCTTCAGTCAGCTGACCACCTTGTTCAAAACCCACATATCCCGGAGGGGCTCCAACTAAACGTGAAATAGCATGTTTTTCCATGTATTCACTCATATCAAAGCGTTGATAGTTAATTCCTAGCAGTCTTGCTAATTGTTTGCAGACTTCGGTTTTTCCGACACCGGTCGGCCCCGCAAATAAAAAGCTTCCCCAAGGTTTTTCGCGTGACTCAAGTCCACTACGTGCAAATTTAATAGCTTGAGTTAAAGCTGATATCGCATCATCTTGTCCAAAGATGATGGATTTTAATTTAATGTCCAAATCTTTAAGAAGTGATAAGTCATCAGACGATAATTGTGTTGTTGGTATTCCAGTTAATTTAGAAACCAGCAAAGCAACATCATGATCTTCGACATTTTTTAAGCCTTTAAGTTTTGTAGCAGCGCCGCTCTCATCTAATAAGTCAATCGCTTTGTCCGGTAATTTTGCCTGAGTTAAATATTTTACGGAAAGATCTACGCAGGCTTTAATCGCTTTATCCGAGTATGAAACCTGATGAAAATCTTCATATTGTTTTTTTAGAGAGATTAAAATCTTAAGACAATCTTCTGGTGTTGGCTCTTGGATATCGATGCGTTGAAAGCGACGGTTTAACCCGCGATCTTTTTCAAAATGCTGCCGATATTCTTGAAATGTGGTAGCACCAATAACTGAAATTTCACCACGTGTGAGTATGGGTTTAAGTAAATTAGCAGCGTCCATTGATGAGCCTGATGTTGATCCGGCTCCAACGATATTATGAATCTCATCAATAAATAAAATCACTTTCGAATTGTTTTGAGCTTCTTTAAAAATATTTTTTAGACGTCCTTCAAAATCTCCGCGATACTTAGCACCAGCAAGTAATGAACCCATATCGACAGAATAGATTGTTTTATCTTTTAGTGGTTCTGGAACTTGACTTAAATTTATTTTTTCAGCTAAACCTTCAACGATAGCCGTCTTACCAACACCGCTATCACCAATGATAAGAGGATTGTTTTTTTGTCGACGGCTGAGTGTCTGAATCATTTTTTCAAGCACATCTTCTCTGCCGACCAATGGATCTTTACGACCACTTTTTGCATAGTCATTTAAATTCATGCAGTATTCATCAAGTGCTGATTTTTTATTTTGTTCAGTTTTATCACTTTTTTCAACTGCTGTGGTTGCGTCGTTTTCAGTTCCAGAGGGTGAGCCGGAGGAAAGTTCATGACTAACTACACTAATCACATCAAATTGATTTAGTCCTGCACGTTCTAAGCAAAAACAGGCCTTAGATTTTCTTTCATCAAAGAGAGCAATAAAAACAGAAACTTCGCTGACCTCTGATCGGCCAGAGTTTTGCATTTGTAAAGCGGCGCGCTCGAAAGCTCTATGCACAGAGACAGTCAGATCAGATCGCCAGTCGATTCCATTTTTAGGATCTGCATGATTTTTTTTGATTTCATCGGAAACTGTCGGGTTTTTATCAATGTATGTTTTTAGATCTTTTTTTAAGTCAGCTGTGCGCGTTCCAAGCTTATCACAGATTTCAATGATCAATGGCGCCTCGAGCAAACAGTATGTAAAATGCTCAAGAGTCACAAACTCATGATTCAGTTTGGTTGCTAAATCAATTGCTTTACCTAAGCGTTTATCCAGTTCTTTTGAAATCATGATTTACTCCATGGGTTAGAAACAGAGGGTTTTTTTATTTTAATATAGGTTTTAATGACCGTCCACTACAGGAGTGCTCGTTCGCGACAAAAATTGACAAAGGGCAGTAGTCTAGCGTTAGCTTTTAAAAGCTGGTCTTTAGTGTCTTGATGAAATTGGTCAAAGTAAGGAATTTATTTTTTGAGGTATCGTATAAGCTATTATTAACACGCGAGTATTTGATGGTTCATTATCATTTACTCGCCGTTTGTTTTGATAATTGCCTGAGCCCATTGGACGACGGCAACAGAAGACTGATTAGCTGTTTGCATTTCGTCAGCACTCAGTTCAACAGAACCTTGTTCGTGTCGTCGAATTGATGCGTAGGGGTTTAAGGCAATAAGATCAAATCCACCTGGTGGGGTTTTATCTTCCGGTAATAATGCTATAAGTGCACCGAGATCATGAACCAAAGGAAATGCAATTTCTTCAAAGATCAGAACGGACTTGATGGATTTTTCAACGGATTGCTGAATCATATAAAGACAGTTTTCTTTACGTCCATATTGGGATTTTAATAAAACTGACGCTGATTCTAAATCGCCTTGGGCTATGCACAAAAGTTCTTGAGCGTACTCTTTTTTATAAAGTTTCTTTTGTTGTGAAATCATATGAGTTTAATTCCCTCATGATAGGCTGTGTGACAGATACCACCAATGTCATATTTGTTTTTAAATTCGTTCTCTGTCGCGATTATAAGATCTAATGGTTAATTAGACCATCTTTTTGAATAAAGCATTTTATTCATGTTTGTAATTTGGGTGTCATTGCTTACAATCAGTAATAGATCAAGATCAGAATCCGAAGTAAATACGCCATTATAGCCAGATCCAAAAAAATAAATCGATATGATCTGAGGGATTCACTGAGTCAAATCTTGGCTGATTTTAGTCGCTTCATTCATAAGAACTTCGCGAGGCAAAATAGAATGTCCTAGTTTATTTAAATTAAAGCTCATATGCGAAATCCCTTAGTCTGCAAACATATATCATTTTGGTTGTTAATGCAGCTGGTTTGTAAGTTTTATTTGCTGTGCTATGCTAAATTTATACATTTCATTGCGATTATTTAGACGCAGTAAGATTGCAGTTGACTGCATTCTTACTGCAGTTAGAATGCAGTGGTATGCAAATAAATAGATATATCCAAAGTTATGTTCAAGATTGGTTAGGCAGTCGTATGGTCTTTATCGGAGGGCCTAGGCAAGTCGGTAAAACGTATTTAGCAAAGACTTTCTTGAACTCAAAGTTAGGATATATGACTTGGGATAGTTTGTCTGATCAAGAACGAATTAAAAAACACCAAATACCGACAACTGAAAAAACAATTGTATTAGATGAAATTCATAAGTACCCACGTTGGCGAATGCTAACCAAAGGCTTGTATGATAAAAACAAAGAAGATCTGCAAATTATAGTCACGGGCTCGGCTCGGCTCGATCATTTTCGCAAAGGTGGTGATTCATTATTTGGTCGATATCACTATTTAAGGTTACATCCATTTTCTGTAAATGAGCTTGATTCTCAATGTAAAATGTCAACTGTTCATGAATTGCTGAGATATGGTGGTTTTCCTGAACCTTTTTTAAAGCAAAGTGACAGTTTTACAAAAATCTGGCGACGAGAGCGTAATGCTAAAGTTATACATCAAGATTTGCGTGATATCACTAATTTGAAAGATTACATTCAGCTCGAGATGTTGTCCGATTTGTTACCTGAAAGGGTAGGTTCATTATTGTCATTTAATTCATTAGGTGAAGACTTAAGTAAATCACCCCACACAATTTCACATTGGATTGATATTTTAGGATCAGTTTATCAGTGTTTTACAATAGCTCCCCATGGACCACCGAAAGTAAAGGCGGTTAAAAAACAACAGAAATTATACTTATGGGATTGGTGTGTAGTCCAAGATCCAGGTGCGCGCTTTGAAAACTTAGTCGCAAGTCATCTTTTAAAATATTGTCATTTTATAGAAGACACTCAAGGTGATGATATGGAGCTTCGTTTTATACGAGATCAATTCGGTCGTGAAATTGATTTTTTGATATTGAAGAATAAAAAACCTTTGTTTGCAGTTGAGTGTAAAACAGGTGAAAAAAAATTAAGTCCTCATATAAATTATTACAAAGAACGAACCGACATACCTTTCTTTTATCAAGTGCATTTGGGAACAAAAAGCTACAAACAAGACGGTATATTTGTTTTGCCGTTTAATGAATTTTGTAAAAATGTTGGATTGGTTTAGATTTTATTGTTTTTCTTCTTCTAATGTTGATTTCAGCGGATATTTGTTGCTTTTAGCGAATTGATTCACTTGCATAGACTTTGTTTCAGCTACTTCAAATGTATAGATGCCAGCTACACCAGAACCCTGTTTATGAACATCCATCATAATTTTTTCAGCCGAAAGGTCATCATGTTTAAAAAACGTTTTTAGCACATAAACAACAAAATCCATCGGGGTGTAATCATCATTCAAGATCAAAACTTTATACAACGGCGGTTCTTGTGTTTCGACTTGATCAAGCACATCTAAATCAGAATCAGGTCGCGTTGAATTATTGTCGACACCATGAGTTGCTAATAAGTCGTAATTTTTATCTGGCATATGCATATCAACATTAAGTGAGTTTTTCTGAGTTGTAAAGACCGAAGTCTATATGATTTTGAGCTATATTTAAATGGTTGACCATACTCCATTTTTAGCGGTAAATTATGGAGTATGGTCAACCGAATACTAGAGCCTCTTAAGTCTCAAAGTTTTTTTATATTTGGCGCTCGTGGTACGGGTAAGTCAACTTTTCTGCAAAAACAATTTAAAATGAAAAATCCATTTTTTATCAATTTGTTAGACCCGCAAATTGAAGATTTATACGCTCGAAACCCTACGAGGCTCAAGCAAGAGTTGTCGGCCCTTAAAGCGAAACCCGACTGGGTTATTATTGATGAAATACAAAAAGTTCCTAAATTGCTCGATATGGTCCATTTACTTATCGAAGAGTCTCAGTATAAATTCATTCTGACAGGGTCATCTGCGCGTAAACTTAAAAACGGGAGCTCAAATCTTTTAGCTGGTCGAGCTTTAATGAATTACATGTTTCCATTGTCTATAGTTGAATTGGGTTCGAGCTATAATCTGATAGATTATTTGCATTGGGGTGGTTTGCCTCAATTGCAATCATTGAAAACGACATTAGAGAAAACACGTTACTTGCAAGCCTATACACTCACTTATTTAAATGAAGAAATTAAAGCTGAACAGATTGTTCGAAAACTTGATCCATTTAGAATTTTTTTAAACGTCGTGGGGCAAGTATCTGGTAAAATCATAAATCATAAAAAAGTTGCCAATGAAATCGGTGTTGATACTAAAACAATTCAATCTTATTTTCAGATCTTAGAAGACACTTTAATTGGCTTTTATTTGCCGGCGTTTCACGAATCTGTTCGTAAAAGTCAAAAGCAAAATCCAAAGTTTTATCTTTTTGATACTGGGGTAAAAAAAGCACTCGAGGGTTCACTCGAGCAAATACCAGTGCTACGAACTTCTGTATTTGGTGAGCTTTTTGAAGCTTTTCTTGTTACAGAGATACACAAACTCAATCAATATTATCATAAAGATTTTTCACTTTCATATTTTGCAACAAAAGAAGGTTTTGAAATTGATCTCGTGTTAACAAAAAACAAAAAAAAATATCTTATCGAAATAAAATCATCTGATGATGTTCATGAGAAAGAAGTTGAAAGATTGTCTTTAATCGCAAAAGAATTCAAAGGAGTCGAAAAAATATTTTATCTTTCGCAAAATAAAAAGAATTTAAAAATTAGTGATGTTGAGTGTATGCATTGGTTTTCGTTTTTGGATCAGTTTGATAAGTTGTGAAGTCGATTTGACAACGGTCAGTCATATTTGTGTCCTATTAATTGCGTTTAATAGCACCGAATAAATATTGAATCAAACAGCTACACTTTGGTCTTGTTTTGATTCGAGCGCTGATAAATAATTTATTTTTATTTTTGATGTAAAACTCGATTAAATTACCTTATGAAAACATAATCATTTAAAAATGTTACCCATTGAAACATAATACTTTAGTTGTGTTTCGTTCTGACGCGCTTATAACAAAACACAACTGGACGTTCATATTTTGGACACTTGTCAAAAAGTTTAAATGAACTCATAATTTTGTGGTGGGAATAAACAAAAACACACATTTTTAAATAAAATGTAAAGGGGAGCTTATATGTTAACAAATAAAAAAAGAACGTCAGTTCTAAAATCAAACCAGGGTTTCTCTCTGGTCGAATTAATGATCGTTGTTGCGATCATCGGTCTATTAGCAGCTGTGGGTGTGCCACAGTACCAAAAATTCCAAGCAAGAGCGAGACAAACAGAAGCTAAAACAGCATTAGGTGCGTTGTATTCTGCCCAAGCTTCTTTTTTTCAAGAATGGAATTGTTACCAATCTGACTTAAGAAATATTGGTTTTGGTGTATCGGGTGTAAACTTGAGGTATGTAACTGGAGTCAGAACAACTACTGCAGGTACACCTGATGCTGCGGTTACTGGTTGTAATACTGGTCGTCCAGACGTACAAGGTGCAGGATATGCTATTTCTGATGGTATGGGTACTCCGGCAATTGCGACAGCTATTTCTCCTGGGGCAACATGGGCTACGACATACTCTGCTGCGCAGTTAGGTTATATACGTGGTCGTATGACTGCTTATGGTGCTGTGATTCCTGCGGCAGGTAATGCATATACAGGTATTTCGTCTGGTGACCCTAAGAATACAATAAACATTACAGGGGCTACTGAAACTGATGATTGGTCTATTGATCAAACTAAAGCTATTACGAGTCGACAGTTAAGGTTATAATTGTTAGTTAAGTTTAACCAACTTCAAACAATCAAAAAGCCGCTTGCAAAAAGCGGCTTTTTTTTTACTATTAGAGAATGTTAGTTTTTGTAGTTCCAATTATTATTATCTGTCTTAAGGTTATTGAATCGTTTTTACCGGCACCGCGTATTGAGGATATCAAAAAATCTTATATAGCACCGCCCAAGCTTATTGAGCACTTTAATGGTGGTTTTAAAGTGCAAGTTGCTGATTCTTTATGGATTAGAGCTATTCAAGACTTTGATTTTTGTAGTGAAATTAAACCCGAGTCTGAACAAACATTAAAAGGGCATCCGCCTGAATGTATTGGTAAGTCATGGCTTTTTAATGTATTAGATGTGGCAACAACATTGGATCCACATTTTGATGCAGCAATTTATCAAACTGGCGGTTTAGCACTAACTGTGATTATTTCAGACTACGCAGGAGCATCGGTTATTTTTGATCGTGGGACTAGGCTTTATCCAACTACGTGGCAGTTGCTTTATTCGGCTGCTTACCATGCTCATATTGAAGAGAAAAATAAAGCCAAGGCTGCACGTTTATATCTTGCTGCTGCTGATAATGGGGCTCCTTCGTGGATCAGAACCATGGCAGGGCGACTTGCAGGCGAAAGCGGCGATATGGATTATGCAGAGCAAATTCTGCAAACAATGATTGAAACGAATCAGGACGAAAAATTTGTAAAACGGCTTAAGGAAAAACTTGATGAAATTAAAGCCAAAACAAAATAGCAATCTAGGATTTTCAATTGTTGAGCTTATGATCGTAGTTGCTATTATTGGTTTGCTTGCTGCTGTTGGTGTGCCACAGTACGAAAAAATGCAAGCAAGAGCACGAACGGCTGAAGCTAAAATGGCTTTATCGACTGTCTATAGTTCAGAACAGGCATTTAAAGCTGAATGGAATCAATTTACTATTGATTTGAAAAATATTGGAGCCGCTGTGACAGGAAGTAATTTGCGTTATGTGGCGGGTTTTCATGTGGGCTTTAATTGCACAGGTTATGTTACTGATCCAGCCCCTGGTGAAGATGCTAATGCTAATAATTGGACTGATGGACCTGTAAATTCTGGAAATCTACCCGCGACATTTATGAATGTGTCAAATATAGGAGATCGAGTGCCAGCTAGTATTGGAATGGCAACAAGTTGTGATGCGCAGCTGGGTTTTGAAGCAAATGCACATGGTGATCCAAGGAATTCGCAAATTGCTGCGGATCTTGGAGTTAATGATTCTTGGTCTATAGATCAAAGTAAGAGTATTAAGCATATTAAAATCGGTTATTAATGCTGATTTTAAAAATGTGATTAATCCTAAGTTCAAAAGTTCATAGCTAATAAGCTTCATTTTTAAACTAACTCGAACTTCTAGCTTGACGCATTTGCAGACAACCTCATAGTTTATTCGTTATGTCGACAAAACGTGATTATTATGAAATTTTAGGTGTAGATAAATCTTCTGATGCAGATACAATTAAAAAAGCGTATCGCAAATTAGCTATGCAGTATCATCCGGATCGTAATCCAGGCGATCAAGAAGCTGAAAACAAATTTAAAGAAGCTGCTGAAGCTTATGAAGTTTTGAGTTCATCTGAGAAAAAAGCACAATATGATCGCTTTGGTCATCAGGCTTTTAAAGGCGGCATGGGTGGCGGCGGTTTCAATGGCGGTTTTTCTGACATCAATGATATTTTCTCACAGTTTGGTGACGTGTTTGGTGATTTTTTTGGCGGTGGTTTTAGTCAATCATCTGGTTCGCGTGGTCGTCAAAGAAATGGCCCACGTAAAGGTTCTGATTTAAGATATATTACTGAAGTTGAGCTTGCTTCGGTTTTGACTGATCAAGAAAAACAAATCGAATTTGAAACAGAAGAGCACTGTTCTCATTGCAACGGATCTGGAGCTGAAAAGGGTTCAAGTGCAGTGACTTGTAAAACATGTAAAGGTCACGGACAAGTTGTTCGTCAGCAAGGTTTTTTTACGATGGCAACGACTTGTACAACTTGCGGTGGATCGGGTGAAATGATCGAAAATCCATGTAAATCATGTCATGGTCAGGGTCGCTCAAAAACTAAACGCAAAATCAAGGTGAGCATTCCTGCAGGTGTTGATAACGGCACAAGATTACGCATTCAGGGTGAGGGCGAAGGTGGTCACAAAGGTGGACCTTCTGGTGATTTATTTGTCGAAATCCGCGTAGCAGAACACGAAACTTATGAACGTGAAGGTGATCATTTAATAGCTGAGTTAGATGTGCCATTCGAGCAATTTATGCTTGGTGGAGAACTTAAAATTGATGCACTTGATGGTGAAGTTGAAGTTGAAATTCCTCGTGGTGCTAAGCCTGGTGAAAAAGTGCGCATTAATGGACGTGGTGTGCCGTCATTGCGTGGTGGTCGTCGTGGCGATTTGTATTATGTTTTAAATCCTGATTTTCCGAATAAATTAACCTCTGAAGAAGAAGCTTTGCTAAGACAATTGGCAGAGGTTCGTAAGGTAAAAGTAGAGTCTGGCAAAAAAGGCTTTTTTGGTCGCAAAAAGTAAATAAAAATCGTCAAAATGCTCAATTTGAGCCATTTTTAAGCCTTGACGATTTGAGTTTAGGAATCACAGTTACTAAGAACAAATAAGTATTTAATTGAATTAAAAAAATAAGGAGTTGTTATGGGAAAAATTATTGGTATTGACTTAGGTACGACAAACTCATGTGTCGCAATCATGGAAGGTGGAGAGCCTCAAGTTCTCGTGAACGAAGAAGGTGCTCGTACAACTCCATCAGTTGTAGCCTACACAAAAGACGGTGATCGTTTAGTTGGTCAAATTGCGAAACGTCAGGCTGTGACAAATCCAGAAAATACAATTTACTCTGCAAAACGCTTTATTGGTCGCAGATATGAAGAGATTCAAGACGAAGTTAAATTAGTTCCGTACACAGTTGTTTCAAAAAATGGTGGTGCGGATACGGCATTCAAAATTGGTGGAGATAAAACAGCAAGCCCTGAAGAAATCGGCGCTGGTGTTTTAGCAAAACTAAAAAAAGTTGCTGAAGATTATTTAGGCCAAGAGGTAACAGACGCTGTTATCACTGTTCCTGCATATTTTAACGATGCGCAAAGACAGGCTACAAAAGATGCTGGTCGTATTGCTGGGTTGAATGTTCGTCGTATTATTAACGAACCAACAGCTGCTGCATTAGCTTACGGTCTTGATAAAAAGAAAGACCAAAAAATTGCGATCTACGATTTTGGTGGTGGTACATTTGATATCTCAATTTTAGAAGTTGGTGATGGTGTTGTTGAAGTTAAATCAACAAACGGTGACACTCACTTAGGTGGTGATAACTTCGATACAGTGATTCTTGAGTGGTTGATTGCAGAATTTAAAAAAGATCAAGGTATCGATCTTAAAAATGATAAAATGGCCTTACAACGTTTAAAAGAAGCGGCTGAGAAAGCTAAAATTGAACTATCATCTGCTCAAGAGACTGAGATCAATTTACCATTTATTACAGCTGATCAAACAGGACCTAAACATTTACAAACTCGTTTATCAAGAGCGAAATTTGATCAAATGACAGAAGACCTTGTGCGCAGATCAATCGAGCCTTGTAAAAAAGCTTTAGCTGATGCAGGTCTGTCGACTTCACAAATTGATGAAGTTGTTTTGGTTGGTGGATCAACTCGTATTCCTGCTATCCAAAAAGCAGTTAAAGACTTTTTTGGTAAAGAGCCAAATAGAACAGTCAATCCTGATGAAGTGGTTGCTTTAGGTGCCGCGGTTCAAGGTGGTGTATTGGCTGGTGATGTTAAAGATATCTTGTTATTAGATGTGACTCCACTTTCATTAGGTATTGAAACAATGGGTGGCGTAATGACGACATTGATAGAGCGTAACACAACTATTCCGAAAAAAGCTTCGCAGGTCTTTTCAACAGCTGCTGATAATCAACCTGGTGTTGACATCCATGTGTTGCAAGGTGAAAGAAAAATGGCTTCTGACAATAAATCACTAGGTCGTTTTGAATTAACAGGTATTGCACCTGCACCTCGTGGTGTTCCACAAATCGAAGTGACTTTTGATATTGATGCAAATGGTATCCTTAATGTTTCAGCGTCTGATAAAGCGACTGGTAAGTCACAGCAAATCAAAATCACGGCTCAGTCTGGTCTAAATGAAGATGAGATCAAAAAACTTGTTAAAGAGGCAGAAATGCAAGCAGAAGCTGATAAGGCCAAAGCTGAAGCTGCACAAACAAGAAATAACTTAGACAATTTAGTTTACCAAACAGAAAAATTGGTGAACGAAAATGGATCTAAATTACCAGCTGGTGATGTTGACAGTATCAAAACGGCTACTGCGGATGCTAAAAAAGTTTTAGAAAACAAAACAGCATCAACAACAGATCTTAAAGCGGCTTTTGATAAGTTACAGGCGGCTTCGCACAAATTATCTGAAGCTCTTTATAAAACTGGTGCTGCTCCTGGTGGGCAACCTGGTGCTGATGCTGGAGCAGCAGGTTCAACAGATGCAAAATCTGGTGATGATGTCATAGATGCAGATTTTAAGGATGTTAACTAGTAAGCTTTAAGCGTAATTATAAGCTTTAAAAGGGCATGGTTTCAAAATCATGCCCTTTTTTTATGACTTACGATCATGCCATTGCCAAAACCGACGAATTAAGTCATATTCTAATCATGACTAAAAAAGCACTTCATAATAGTAAGATTTTTAATTTTGAAAATATAGTTTTTGTTTGTTTATTGTTCGTTAGTCTTTTTTCACGAACGATAAAGCATGAATGGAATTTTACAGCGGTTTTTGCTGCTAGTTTTGCTTTTGTCATCATGTTCCCGCAGGCGCGTGTAAAAGCTTTTTTAATGATGATGATTTCAATGTTAATCAGTGATGTTGTTATTGGTTTTCATTCGACTATGATATGGGTTTATTTAGGCTTTACTTTAGCATTTGTTCCGGTGTGTTTTGCTAAAGCTAGACAAACTCAGGTTTTGTCTTTGTTAACAGGCAGTTCGATTTTCTTTTTAGTATCTAATTTTGGTGTTTGGTTCTCAGGGCAGCTCTACAGTCATGATTTAACTGGTTTAATCCAGTGCTATATTATGGGTTTACCATTTTATCAAAACCAATTTTTAGCTGATGTGTTGCTAGCGCCGAGTTTGATGGCTTTAATTTCTTTATCAAGAACGCAATTTGCATCAGTGATAATTGAACAAAAAATTTAGTTACCACTGTTTGTCATAACAATCATTCAAAAACTTAGCGTATCTTTCGTTATAAGCGCAGTTGTAATTACCAGCATTATCACGAAGGGCTTCGCACATTTCATCACGACTTGCGTAGCTGCGATAACCAGTATCGCAGCCGTTAACTTTAAATTGATAACTATACGTTTGAGAATTTTTTGTAGCATTAACTAAATCACTGCATCCTAAACAAAGTAAACAGAAACTTAAAATGGTGAGTTGAGCAGACATAATGACTTAAACCTTAATATTTTTCATGTCGTTATCTGCCATTAAATTTAACTTTTTCAAAGAGCTACCAAAGTAATTGATATGGCCTAATTTTCTTTGGGGATAATTTTCAGACTTATTATACCAATGCAATTTTCCATGAATATCTAAAATTAAAGGTTTACGTAAGGACGTGCCAACTATGTTTTGCATCAAAAACTTTTGTGTTGATTGAATATCCTCTGGAAATGATAAACCAAGAACTGATCGAATATGCATTTCAAATTGATCAACTGTAAAAGCATCAAGAGTGATATGGCCAGAGTTGTGAACTCTTGGTACAACTTCGTTAACTATCAGTTCTGTACCAACTTCGAAGAGTTCGAATGTGATTGTTCCTATGTAATCTAAATAATCGAGCATATCTGTGATTTTTGCGATTAATTGATTTTCTGTAGAATGTTGATCAGGACCCCAAACACGGTAACACTGTTGATTTTTGTGCGTAATATTTAAAAGTGGATATGTGAATAGATCTTTTGCTTGATTCCGAACAAAAATTAATGATTTTTCTGATTTTAGCGGGATAAATCTTTCAGCAATAAATTGTGTTTCTTGATTTATAAATTTACGTTTAAAGAGTGAAAAATCTCTTTTATTTTTAATAATGTATGTATCAAAGCTGTCATGTATGCCATGCCGCCTTTTGAAGACAACAGATCCATCAAATACCTTGTAGGCGGCATCAACATCATCTTTACCTGTGATTTTGACGAATTCTGCTGTTGGAATTTCAAAATCCCATAGGAGTTCTTTTTGCGACCAGCGATCTTGCAAAACGGCCAATGAATCAAGGCTTGGAAATACATTTACTTTAGTTCGACCAAGCCCTCTTTGAATGGTTCTATAGGGGATAAATTCTGTTTCGTATGTTAAGAAATCAACTTTGCTTGATATTTTTTTAATAGCTAATTCGTCATACATATCGCCTTGAACCCAATGACTAGCGTAAGTTGCTGCAGGGTCTTTAGGATTATTTGATAAGACTAATACTTCAAAACCCATTTGTCGGGCTCTGATGGTCATCATCATTGAAAGTTGTCCACCACCTAAAATGCCTAAAGTTTTTTTAAAAAGTGCCATGAGTCTATTGTTTACTTTTATTTTAAAAAAATAAAGTGTAAAGATAGTTCAACGCTATGTCTGAAAAAAACAAGAATACCTTAAACTTTCAATTTCCGTTGATGCTAGCCCCGATGGTTGGTTTGACTCATGTTGTGCTGAGACAAATTATACATGATTATTTGCCACAAAATGTTGATTTTTACTCTCCGACTGAAATGCTTAATTCACGCAAAATTCCCCATGAAACATTAGGGGGAACTCCGGAAACTCTTTATTTCGAAAATGAAAACAATTTAGTACCACAAATCTTAGGGAACGAAAAAGAATCCATTCAATTATCTATTACGAAGCTTAAAAACGAATGGGGTTCAAGCTCTATGGTTCGAGGCATAGATATCAACATGGGCTGTCCAGTTCAAAAAGCTTTGAAACACAATTATGGTGTGGCATTAATGGGTGATGTTGATTATGCGGCATCTGTTGTTGAATATGCAGCGACTGCTAGTGATTTACCTGTGTCTGTAAAATTGCGAGCTGTTGGCAGCGAAAAAAGCATACCCGAACTAATTCAATTTGTTACAAAACTACAAAATGCCGGTGCTCAGTGGATTACTTTGCACCCTCGAACAGCAGAACAAAAACGCCGCGGCACTGCTGACTGGAATCAAATTACTGAACTTAAGAAAGCACTCAAAATTCCTGTGATCGGTAATGGAGATATTCAAACTGTAGATGATATTTTTGTGATGCTCGAACAAACAAAATGTGATGCGGTGATGTCTGGTCGTGCACTAGCGACAAGACCGTGGATGGTGTGGCAGCTAGGTGATAGATTAAAATTAACCCCAAATCAAAGTTTAAGCCAAAGTAAAGTGCCAATAAGTGAATTTGAAGAAGGTGCTGAGTACGGAAAAATGCTTTTAAAGTTTATTCGTTTATGTGATTTTTATTTCTGTCAAAAACTAAAAATGAAACCAGAATATGCTTTTCGTAAAATTCAGTTTTTTGTACGCACGACGCATGTGTGGCTTGAATTTGGTCATGCCTTAATGTCAGAAGTTAATAAATCAAAATCATTTTCAGAACTTGAGACTCGAGTAGTTCGCTTTTTCGAATCCGAGCAACGAATGTTTGGGTATACTGAATTAAGGCAGTAATACATCAAGACCAAAGTCTAAAAAAAACGGTGCTCTATTTGAGCACCCATTTTAAAGTATTCAATTAATGTAAAGAAAAATAAGTTATTCTTATGGAAAGACCTCGAGTAAAAAACTATTTAAGTTGCTTTCAGTTTTTACAAGATATTTACACATTTTACAAAGAATCTGCAGATGATTTCTCCTATCAGAAATGGAGTGAGGCTTTAGGTATACGTAGTAAATCGTATTTACGATTTGTTACTTTTGGTAAGCGAAAAATCTCAAAAGAATTACTTTTTAAGCTAGTGCAATGGTTAGATTTTAAAAACAAGTCTGATGAAGATTATTTCCTTTTACTTGTTCAATACACTCAGGTTGAGGATGAAAAACTTAAATCTGTTATATCCAAAAAAATGATTGAGTATATTAAAATTGAAGAATTCCAACAAACAATTACGACTGTTAAACCTAGCCTATCGGATCCCATCTGTTTCCAGATTCGCGATTTAGTTTCTTATGATGACGTGTTACATACTGCTGAATCAATTGCTCAGATTTTTGTAAAAGACGTTTTGCAAATAAAGTTATATTTAGATATTTTGGTGGGGCAACATTTAATTTATCAAGATGAAAATGGTTTTTGGCGAAGCACCCACCAGTCGATTAAAATTGAAGATGATAATGGAAATGCAAAACTACACGATTTTCATAAAAAAAGTTTGTTAGATTCAATTGAAATGATTAAAAATAATTTACCACTTAAAAAATATAGATCTTTACATTTGGCTTTGACTGATCAGCAATTCGATGAGGTTAATAATAAGATATATTTTGTACTGAGTGAATTATTTGCTGCATACTCAACTGAAACCACGTCAGCTGGTAAAAAGATATATCAAATCAATTATAACATTAGCCCGCGTACTCACAAAATTGAGCCACAAACATAAAGCCATAACAAAACCTTTACGGTGTGCTTAACTACGAGCACGAACTGCAATTAAGCTTCGTTTTTCGCGTAACTGTAAAAGGTATTTACAGTGCTTATGAATTAAAATGGCCTATATGCATTTATAGATTGTCCGTCAGTTTGCATTGTCATGAATGTATGTCGTGAGTATTTATAATCATCCACGAATATAAACAAAATCATAACAAAGGAAATAACGTGAAAAAATCATTATTAACGACGATAGTTTTATTCTCGACATTGAATACATTTGCTGCTCAAACAAAAGGTGGATCTGACATTGGTAGCGGTACTGATAAGACATTATCTTGTTACGGGGGGATGTTGACTGCAACAGCTAAGCCCGAAGATTCTAAATTACTCGGACAAGGAAATATAATTGAACTCAAGAAGACAGATGATGAAACGTATGAAGGTGAATTCATTGTAACATCAAGTACAGGTCAAAAAGCTGAACTCTATTTAATGGCTGCCGATTATCCAGAAAACAAGCTAACTTCAATGGATATGTCATTAACGATAGATAATAAAAGAGTTTTGATGGATTCATTTCTCATGAAATCTGATGGACTGTCTGACGGCGCAGGTTGGGATTTAGGGCCAGCAAATGCTGAACAGTTTAAAATGCTTTTTGCAAATTCTCTTTCGGAAAAAGCTATCGACGCTAATATTACTAAATCAGCTTCAGACATTTTGACAAAGTATGGTTATGCTCAAAGACAAGAGGATGCAGACTTAAATAGACTCTATGAGGCTGTTGTTAATGCTGTAAAAAATGGTGATCTAAAAGAGGGTGAAATCATTGGAACTTTAGTGACATTCGGATGTTTCAAAAAATAAAACAATCGAGAAACAAGAGGTAATTTTATGAAAAAAATGATATTATTAATGATAGGTTTAAGTTCACTTTTTGCAAACGCAAGCAGCGTAATCGAAAATAAAAGCGGTAGCGGGACGGTCACAGTCTTTTCTAATATTCGTGCAAGTATCCAGTATAATTTTAAATTAGGGGTTTTTAAAAATTATTGTACATTAATATCAGCACCAAAAGATTTAGTACTAATCTCAAGAAATATGCAAGATCCTATTTACGATAAAGTAACTGCTCATCCGGTTATGAGTGTCGATGTACAGCGAACTGTGCAGCAGTATAAAACGGAATTGGGTTTTAGTGCAGAAAGAACATATCTTACTTTGACATCTAGAGATCAACAAACATTAGGATTTCGATTTAGCGTTCAATGTGAAGGTCAGCAAACAAATGAAAATATAATTGAGGCTCTTCAAAAAATTGGAATTATGGCAGATATTTAAAATATTAATCACTCTCGTAAATGCTGAAGCTGGCGTTCGTTCATAGAAGATTTGGCTGGCTTTGGTGCTTTGTTTGTGTATTGCATGCCATAAGCGAATTTTTTCATAAATGGTGGGATATCTCTTTTTTTGTAGCCATCGCAAAAGTCTGCTTTAATAATCGAAAAAGCTTTTTGTTCAACATCTGATAAAGATAAATTGTTTTTCGACTCTTGCTCAATAATATAAAGCCATGCTTTTTCAGCTAAATTCATGAGTGCAATTGAGTGTGTTTCAGAATATTTTTCAGAAAGAAAATTGACGAAGCTCATATAGTTCCAAAAAAAAGATCCTGATTGAGATCTCATCCATTTCATGAAATGGGGGAAATCACCACTGTTAGCATATAAATCCCAAAATTTAGCAAATCGATTCATTAATTGCAATGTTGCATAATCCATCGTCGATGTTGATAGAATTTGAAAAGGAGCGAAATCTTGATATTTCATAGCATATTTTTCTTCATGGCGTATAATTGGAGTACCTTTAAGTCTTTTTAAGATGCCAACTTGAATTTCATCCGGACCAAATTCAGCAAGTTGGTCAAAACCATCAGCAAATGATTCTAATGTTTCACCCGGCAATCCAACAATTAAATCAGCATGAGTATGAACATGTGTGTGTTCGCGAATAAATGCAAAATTTTCTTTAACTTTGGTTAAATCATTTTTTCGTGAGACATTTGCTGCGACTACGGGATTCAGAGTTTGAATACCGACTTCGAATTGTAAAGAACCAGCAGGAAATTGTTTGATCAAATCACGAATTTCAAGAGGAAGCCTATCTGGAACCATTTCGAAGTGTAAAAAAAGCCCTAAATCGATTTGTTTTAAGAAAAACTGAAGAATAGTTGTTGATGTCGTAGGGCTTAAGTTAAAAGTGCGATCAACAAATTTAAAGGTGCGTGCTCCGCGGTCGATTAATTTTTGTAGAGCTTCTAAAAATTGATTTAAATCGAAGCTTCTGACTGATTTATCTAATGATGATAAACAATATTCGCATTTATAGGGACAGCCGCGTGAAGCCTCGACGTAGATGACTCGATTTTCTATATCATGATCTGTGTAAAGATCGTAAGGCATTTTAATAGCTTTGATGTCTGGTAACTCTGAACGAATTATTTTCGGTGATTCAAATAAGGTGTTTTGTTCTAGAGATTTTAAGTAATCAGCGCAAAATTTCGGAAATGCGAAATCAGCTTCACCACAGATGATGAAATCAGCTAAGTGATACAAAATTTGCTTTTCTGTTTCGTAAGATATTTCTGGCCCACCTAGTACAAGGCATATGTGTGGCGCTACTTTTTTAAGAATTGAACAAACTTCAAATAGCTCTTCTGTGTTCCAAATATAAACCCCAAAACCAACTATTTTAGGATTGTGTGCAAGCACTCTTTCAACAACATTACGTGGATTTTCCTTTATGGTCCATTCAATGAGCTCAGTCTCTTCAGTTAATTGATCCATTTGGGTCAAGATATAGCGTAAGCCAAAAGACGTGTGTTGGTATGTCGAGTTTAAAGTACATAAGAGGATATTTTTTTGCTTAAGTGGCTGCTGCATGGGACTTCGTTTTAACGAAATCTAACAGTATTTCATAGCTTTTTTTCAATTCTAGAAAACTTTCATGGGTCCCACCGACATCTGGATGATTTTTAAGAGCTGCAATTTTAAAGGCTTTTTTAAGCTGGTTTGAGTTAAATTTTTCAGGAAGCATTTGGTGAGCCTTTAAAACCGGCAATTCCAAACTATAGAAAAGGAATTCGTAGGCTTTGAATTGTTCGGGCGACATACCTTCAGCTTTGAGTTGAAATGAAGTGCAGGGCTGGGTATCTTTTTTAAATGGTTGCTGACTGTAATAAGAGAAGTTATTACCAAAACGAAACACTGGTGTATTTACGAAGAGTTCGGTGTTTAGTGGCGACTCGGTCGATGCAAAAAAATCAACGTATTTCGCAGGGTTCTTAGTTGAAATGCTATCGGACAGGTCTTGTTCGCGCATATGCTCTAGGATTTCAGCAAAGCTAAGGTTAGCGTTTTCTTGATGAACAAATCTCTTGGTATTCATGAGTTTTGTATCGGGTTTTTATAGAGATTAATAAGTCTAAAAACAGTCTAGAAGTTGGATTACACACGATGAAATTAACGAATCAGTCGTAAAATAGAGGGAAAAATGCCTTTTGATGCTATTTTCAGAGGAGAAAATCGGCGAAAATCCGTAAAAATTCAAAAAAAATGAAAATTTCACTCGAGTAGTTGTTGACGAGACGAAAAATCTAGACTTAGACTTAAGTCAAACAGAGTAAAACTATTTACTTTTTGATTTAAAAAAACAATGCCTTAACAACCTTACGGAGGGATTTAACCATGGCAAAGAAAACAGCGAAAAAAGCTCCAGCAAAAAAAGCAGCTCCAAAAAAAGCAGTAGCGAAAAAAGCTCCAGCAAAAAAAGCAGCAGCTCCAAAAAAAGCAGCTTCTAAAAGAAAACCAAACGCAGCTTTCATGAAAGCTTTAACACCATCAGCTACTTTAGCAGCTATTGTTGGTGCGTCAGCTCTTCCACGTACTGAAGTTGTTAAAAAATTATGGGCATACATCAAAAAGAACGGTCTTCAAGATGCTAAAAACAAAAGAAACATCAACGCTGATGATAAATTAAAACCTATCTTCGGAAAAAACACTGTTTCTATGTTTGAAATGACTAAACTTGTTTCTAAACACTTAAAATAGTTTTTAGACGTAAAGTTTACACTGAAAAGGCTGGCTTTTGCTGGCCTTTTTTATTTTAAAGGCCTCTTAAATTCAAGAAAGTGTGTGGTTTTGCGTCTAGCTTTATTGAAACACAATTCCCTTTGGCAGATGTGGTGTTGTCCTGTATAAGGGTTTCATATGTCAAATTCTAGAAAGCCTGTTCCTTTTACTAAGGATGAAATTGTTAAAATGAAAAAAGTTTGCCAAATGGCGGCTCGTGTCCTCAATCACACGGGAACATTTGTAAAAGCAGGAATTACAACCTTAGAGCTTGATAAAATAGCTGACGATTTTACTTTATCTTTAGGTGCAGAGTCTGCATGTATTGGTTATCATGGTTATCCAAATTCGACATGTATATCGGTGAATAATGTTGTCTGCCATGGCCTACCATCTCATTACACATTAAAAGATGGTGATATTCTAAATATCGATGTGACCGTGAAAAAAGATGGTTTCTTTGGTGATACATCTAAGACTTTCACGGTGGGTCAAGTTTCACCTAATGCACTAGATCTTATTGATGCTGCTTATTATGCAATGATGACTGGTATAGAGGCGATAAAACCTAATGGACATACGGGTGACATTGGTTTTGAAACAAATAAATATGTGACTCGTCGTGGATACTCAACTGTTAAAGAAATTGGTGGTCATGGTATAGGCAAGATATTTCATATGGACCCTTTTGTTCCGGCTTTTGGTAAACGCGGCAAAGGCGAAAAGATCATCCCTTGGACGTGCTTTACTGTTGAACCAATGGTCAACGAGGGTACGGAGGATTTTGTTGAAAAATCTATACCTAATTCGGAAATTAAGTACTATGAAACTCTTGATGGTAAGTTATCGGCTCAATTTGAACATACAGTCTTGATTACTGACACAGGATACGAAATTTTAACTGTCGAATAACGGCGTTTGCTAAATTCCTGTTGTCTACAGTAGTGTTTATCAGACAAAATACAAAATAATATTAAATTAAATAATAACGAATTCTGATACAGAATTATAATAACAAAAAGGAAACTTCATGGCAGTTCAGACATCAACACAAGATAAGAAAAATGCACAAAAAGCTTTAGCTAAAGCTATTGCTAAAAACGCTCAGAAAAAAGCATCTGGTTCTGGTAAAGGCACAAATGTTACAGGTGCGCCGGATTACCGTGTTTGTAAAGATGCTATGGAAAATCCAAAAGTTTTTGC
Source organism: Pseudobdellovibrio sp. (assembly GCA_046293015.1). GTDB lineage: Bacteria > Bdellovibrionota > Bdellovibrionia > Bdellovibrionales > Bdellovibrionaceae > Pseudobdellovibrio. The sequence continues at coordinate 3,363 of JBKBPU010000008.1, read as the reverse complement.
TGAGTTAGCTCGTTGGGGTCGTGAAGAAATTAAAATTGCTGAAAAAGAGATGCCAGGTCTTATGGCTTTACGTAAAGAGTTTGGTAAACAGCAGCCTTTAAAAGGTGCTCGTATCACGGGTTGTCTGCACATGACAATTCAAACAGCTGTATTGATTGAAACATTGATTTATTTAGGTGCTAAAGTTCGTTGGTCTTCGTGCAATATTTTTTCGACGCAAGATCATGCTGCGGTGGCAATTGCGGCTGCCGGTATTCCAGTTTTTGCTTGGAAGGGTGAAACAGAGGAAGAGTTCAACTGGTGTATCGAGCAAACAATCGAAGGTTGGGGCGCAGATGGTTACAACTTAATTTTAGATGATGGTGGTGATTTAACAAATATGATGCATACTAAAAAATATGAGCACATGTTAAAGAAAATCATTGGAATTTCTGAAGAAACGACAACTGGTGTTCACAATCTTGAGAACTTACACCGTGCTAAAAAATTAAAAGTGCCTGCAATCAACATTAATGATTCAGTTACAAAATCAAAATTCGATAATTTATATGGTTGCCGTGAATCATTAACAGATTCGTTAAAACGCGCTACTGATGTGATGATGGCTGGTAAAGTGGCTGTAGTTGCTGGTTACGGCGATGTGGGTAAAGGTTCTGCACACTCTATGCGCGCATTAGGTTGTCGTGTGATGGTGACCGAGGTTGATCCTATTTGTGCTTTACAAGCTGCTATGGAAGGCTTTCAAGTTGTAACTATGGAAGATGCTGCTCCGATAGCTGATATTTTTGTGACGGCAACTGGATGCTGCGATATCATAACAGACAAGCATTTCATGAAAATGAAAGATAACGCTATCGTTTGTAACATCGGTCACTTTGATATCGAAATTGATATGGCTTGGTTAAATAAAAATTCAAAAATCCGTGAAGTTAAACCGCAAGTTGATATTCACACTTTAAAAAATGGCAAAGAAATAGTTGTTTTAGCAAAAGGTCGTTTGGTTAACTTAGGTTGCGGAACTGGTCATCCAAGTTTTGTTATGTCGAACTCGTTTACAAATCAAGTTATGGCGCAGATGGAGCTTTATTTAAATCGCGATAAATATTCTAAAATCGCTGTTTACCGTTTACCAAAACATTTAGATGAAAAAGTTGCAGCTCTACATTTAGAACAAATCGGTGTTAAGCTTTCAAAACTTTCTACTAAACAAGCTAAATATTTAACTTTAGACGTTCAGGGTCCATTCAAGCCTGAACATTACAGATACTAGTTATGATTTGGCTGGTTATAATAGGTTTAACAATTATGCCATTAAGCGCCCTGGTTTTTGGGGCGCTTTTTTTTAGATTAAAACTCAAAGATTTTAACACTTTAATTTTTTTAGTTTTGGGATCTTTGGCTTTTGTTTTTGATTTAGTTGTTTTTTATAGACTTTATGCTGTCTCTATAACACAAAATCAATGGGAAGCCGCATCGCAAGTCTTAGGATTATTTTCCTTTGTGTCGACGTTAAATGTTTTAGCATTAGGTTTTTTGGGTAATGCTTTATATTTTCAATTTATAAATAAAAATCGGCAATTTAAATATCATTATGCAGTGGCTTTTATCTGCATTTTGACGATGGGTTATGTGGGGTATTACCATCAAAAAAATCAACATCAGGTTCTTAAGTTGCAAATTGCTCAGGGGCCACTTGATGATGTTGTAGTTCAGAACATTAAGCAACAGTATGAAAAAGATCAGGATCTTGCGATCATAAAAACTATGTTAATGAATCCTACACTAAGTTTATCTACTATGCAGGAATACTCTCAAAGTTCAGTTGTTGAATTCAAAACTGCACTATTAACGAATATTAATCTACCATCGCAAATCGTTAACGAATTTGCGCAGAGTAATAGTGATGTTTTAAAATATTACGCAGCTAAGCATCCGAATATATCAAATGATATGTTGCAGGTTCTAGCAAAAGATCCATCGAAAGAAGTACGTAAGCAAGCACAGACTGGGTTAAAATTACGCCAATCGCAGCAAGATTAAAATTTAACTGGGGTTGACCTGGTCTAAATAATAACGTAATTCGCCGATGCTTTCGCGTATGTCGTCTAATGCACGATGTGAGTTTTGTTTTTTGTAAACTTTCTCGAACTTATTATTAAAAATAATTTTCCAAGAGCTAACATCAAGCATGCGATAGTGTAGTTTTTCACTTAGTTTAGTGAAGTATTTATCGATAAAAAGTCGATCTTGAGAAATTGAGTTACCAGCTAGGATCGGGCGCATTTTTCGGTCGCGTTGAGCATCCGGAAAGTGTCGTTCGATCATTGATATTAAATGAAATTCGACGGCCGAAGGTTCCATACCATGGGGGACTTTAGCTGTTAAGCCGGAATCTCCGTGATGTTTTTTGTTCCATTCATCCATACTGTCTAAATACGATTGAGGCTGTTTAACGACAGTCTCAAAAGTTTCAAGTTCTTTAAAGTTGAGATCGGTAACAATGCAGGCAACTTCAATGACGACTTCTTTATTTACATCCAGGCCAGTCATTTCCATATCTAGCCAAAAAAGTTTTTCAATTTTTTCAAATGCCAAGGTCAGTTCGCTTTCTATAATGAGAATTATTTTTGTTCTGGTTTAACAACTTTATAATCGTCACCAGCTTTTTTTACTGCAGTTTCGATTTTAGTGTAATCAATGGCTTTGCCATCTTTTGTTTTCACTGTGATTTTGCCAATTTGTTTTTTTGTATCAACTAAGCTGACAGAGCAAGATTCAAAATTGGCTGATAAGTCTTTATCTTCGCAGACGGTCTTTGTGATCATTTTTTTGCAGCCAGAGCAGTGCATGCCTTCAATTGTAATGTCAGTGGTATCAGTGGCCACCGCAAATACATTTAAACACATAAAAGTGATAGCTAGGGTGATAAATAGTTTTTGAGTCATAAAATCCTCGTTTTGTAGTGATATTTTGTATGGTTTTGATTATGTCCTAATTTAATTGATCTGGGTATGGTGAAATGTCCCTCATTTAACACTCAATTATGCGTTAATATTCAGCATGATTAAATTTTTAGTTGAATATCAGAAAATTTTATCTATATTGGTTGAACATTTATTGCTTAATTGTCACTAAAACGGAGAGGTAGTTAAGTTGGTTATAACGTCCGCCTGTCACGCGGAAGGCCGCGGGTTCGAGTCCCGTTCTCTCCGCCATTTTTCTCTTAAATAATTTGAAATACTTACGGTTCTACGGTTCTACGGTTCTACGGTTCTACGGTTCTACTCACTCGATGGTGGAGTTTTATCCAAAGTTCAAAAATTTCATAAACTTAGCAGACGAAGTCTGTAGTTAAAAAAGCTT
>JBKBPU010000007.1:2171-163888 GCA_046293015.1 Pseudobdellovibrio sp. | reverse complement strand
GTCTTGTAAAAAACAGAGCTTTTGGTTATAAGAATGAAAAAAACTATCGCTTGAGATTTCTAAATGCTTGTGTTTTTTGATGTTTTTGGCGTTACCCACCATGAAAAGAGAAGAACCAGAACCTATAATTCATTTGGAGGTGAGTGAGGGACTCGCACCCCCGTACACGCTTTTGCAGAGCGCTGCCTAACTCCTCGGCCAACCCACCATTTCAGATAGTCTTTTAAAAGTAATTCGCTAGCTTGCTAAAGTCAAGTTCAGGTTCAAACTCACGATAACCAAGTTAAAATATAAAATGCTAAAATTACACTCACAATATCAAATGTATGCTGATCTTTACCCCCAACTCTTAAACCATTCCCATCTCTAATCTCTCAAATGGCTTTATAGTCCACTTTTCGCTTTTATAAATATCCTGCAAATTTATCTTTGTTCTGTGACTTTCTAAAGCATAAATTTGGGCCACTTTTAAAAGGGCATTTAACCTACGCGCAGAAGTTTCAGGGTAAATTGCTTGCAAATCAAACTCTTCATAATTTCCCTCAAAAACTAAATAGCGAGTTTCTAGATTAAATTTTTCAATTCTATTTAAAATCTCAAAACCACTAACACTTCGTTTAATTTTATTGTTATGGTGAAAGTACAGTAAGCCAAAACGATCTAAAAGAGGGCCTGAAAGTGAATTCATATAGCCACGACACTTTCGAACTGAAAACCGACAGTTTAAATTTTCAACCTGCGGTGTCCATCGCCCACATGGACACAGATTTGTAGTTGCAATAACCTGAAAATCAGGATGAATTGTTTTTACAAAACCAGCACGTGCTATGCGCAGTGCTTCACCAGTCATAGGCTCTCTAAGTGACTCTAATATTTCATGATGGAACTCTAATAACTCATCTAAAATCAACAAGCCCCCGGCGACCTTTTCGATTTCCCCCGCACTTAAAGATGCGCCGCCACCCAAAAAAGCCCCCGGCGTTAAACTGTGGTGAGGGGCTATTGCCGGAAACCAATTGTTATAGCTTGCTGCATCGCCCCTATCGGAGTTAAAAAAGCTGATCAAATGCTTTGCTAAATAACTTTTTCCTGATCCGGCCTGACCTGCTAAGAGTGCATGCATACGACTAATAGACATTAAAAATATTAACTCTGCCTCTTCGACAGAATATTTTTGTTGTAAACCATGTTCAGGTCTAATAAGCACTGGCTCAAATTTTTGTTTATCGCAAATGTTGAACTCGGCAGATAAACTTTCTAAGCTCGAAAAAGTATAATTGTTTGGATGATATTGACCGGTTAATATCTTGTGTTCATTTATTTTTTCAAAATTGAGTAAATCATTTGGCACTCTGACATCACCATTTAAATCAAGCTGACCGTACACCAGGTGATCCTCCCACTGATCAAAAAAAATTTTTTGACCAGTCAGATGTAAAATTCCAAGCGCAACAGCTAACTCTAACCCTTGTGATGATTTTTTAAGTGAATTCGGCCGAATATTAACAATCACCTGTTGAGTTGTCGGGAATTTATATTGGCTCGATTTTAATGCAGATTTTATGCGAAAAAAACTTTCTTTAATCACTTTATCTGGTAAACCAAGAAAATGAATTTGCGGTATTCCTGGTAAAAGCATAATTTCGACTTCAGCTGGCACTAATTTTTTTTGTGATTCAATCAATGTTCGTATAACCATAAGATACGTTCATGCAATAAAGAAAAACCCTTCAATTTAAATTGAAGGGTTCATGATCATATTCGATTTCGCTAGTCGGATCAAAGCTCTATATCTTTGATTTTAGACAATGGATGATGTTCATCAATTGCTTTGGCCGCAGCCGCCGTTGAAACAGCCGTGTAAACTTGCGTCGTTTGTATACTCGCATGACCTAACAATAATTGAATCGATCTTAAATCAGCACCGCCCTCAAGCAATGCCGTGGCACAACCATGACGAAAGCGATGCGGATGAACTGGTTCTTCAAACCCTGCTTTAGCAGACCAAGACGCTAACCATCTCCAAACGTCAATTCGTGACGGACGATGACCTCGGTCATTCAATAACAATGAACTTTGTGAAGAATCGTCATGAATCAACATATGACGTGATTCTTTAAGATATCTCTCAAGTGCTGTATAGAGCGTGTCAGATAACGGAATAAGTCTTTCTTTTCGCCCCTTACCTAAAACTTTAACCCAACGCTCTGTTGGAGAAAAATCGTTCAAGTTTAAACTGATAAGTTCAGATACACGACAACCTAATCCGTACAAAAATAGCAAGGTTAGCTGATTTCTAATTTTTTTTGCAGTGTCTGCGACCTCGCATGCTGCAAAAAGCTTTTCGAACTCATTCGAAGTTATTGATTTGGGAATAGTTGCTTTAACTTTAGGAGGTCTCAGCTCACGCAATTCTTCAGCTTTATGACCACGAGCCTCACAAAATTTAAAGTACGTACGCAAGCTACTAATAACTCGTGCTTGTGACCGGGTCGATAGACCCTCTTTTTTCATAAAGTCGTAAAATTCAACCAAACGAGAATTCTGTTGTTTGAATGCCTGAAATAATTCAAGATCCCGTCTATAGGCCATCACTGTATTCAGGGAACGACCTCTTACATGTTGCAAATCATCGAAGAACTCAATCCAAAGAGGTAATAAACTCATAATGGTCTATATTTGAATCTTGTTTTTATAAATGTGCAACTGTTTTTTTAATTTATGTTTTTAATGGCAGTGAAAACACTGATAAAATAAAAAAGCGACCCCACGATGGCTCTTCGCAGAATCGCCTAGTAAATCTATAAATTAATTTATTGTACAAGAAAACTTTGCATACATTGAAGACCCGCTACGGACTCAACAACTACATCAGCAAAAACTTGCCCCTCTTGTGGAATTTCAGTCCATAGCTTACCCATGTCATTATATCGCTTGGCCGTAACCTGCCCCGTCGAAATTTTGAGATACAAAGTTGTAGGGCCTGTCGCTAGCAATCTAACTTGATTAAATAGAGCAGCGCTCCACTGACCAGCTTGAATTGTTTGCAGATTATAATCTCCTGCAGGAATTAAACATCCTGATCCGGCACCATTAATATTTGCCATAACGTTAACTCGCATAGTGCCCTGAACTGCAACAGGACCAAAATAACTCACAACAGGTGACCCTGTATAGCTATAATAAGGCTGAAAATTGTTTTGGCCAAAAAAATTCAAATTCAGAATGATATTTTGATTTTGCGATGTTGATATTGATCTAAAAAAATTCTGTCCTTGAATGCCATAACAGTTTAAACAATTTTGGTAGACATTGGTCACAGGCTGCGGATCAGAATTTTTACTTTTGTCACAAGCGACCAATCCGAAAATAATCGCTGAACTTGCAATAAACTGTATGCTTTTTTTCATGGTTAATTTTAAATTTTGCATAACTCTATTCTCCAATGACAATTTAAAGTTATTCTTAATTTATATTAAATGCAGCCGAAGTATCGATGTTAGAAAAAGTACCTAACAACTTATATCCAGCTTCAGATCCAGGAAATAAACCGCACTTAGTCTGAATGACATTTGAACGGCAATCATATGGACCCATATAAGTATACCAACAAGATCTATATGGCGAATGCGGAGCTGTAGTCACTGCGAAGTTTTTAAAATACACATAACCTTTATATGGACCAGTTAATATTGGTTCACCATCATTACCTGATGCTGGTTGTGTAGTCTGCGGAACTAAAGTGATCGTAATAGCTCCGTATTGATCTTCAAAGAAGCCAGTAAAAACAAGCTGATTTTCATACGTAAACCAGTAATTATAATCTGCCTCTAAGCGATCGTTATCGTACATGCCCTTGAATGACTGATTCTTTCCCATGCCGGCATTAAACACTCCGCTATATTGAATTCCATTATCAATATAAGAGATTGTCACTGTTCCGCCATATCTTCCCGATCCAGCTTGTGATAAATTAAGGTTAATTTTAAAATTAGAAGGGTTATTAAGAGGATGTGTTGCAACATATTCATTCATAACGCTTAAACTGGCAGGTTTAAATGTCGTTGTAGATCCACCAGTTATTGACGACGATCCCGAACCAATTGTGTTGTCAATAATTACGGCACCCGGTATTACAGTTGATGTCACTGGCAACGCTGACGTGTTGTTTTGTTGCGAGTTAGAACAAGCTGTTACTAAAGTAAGAGCGAGTAAAGCACTGCTTTTTGAGATCATTTTCAATGTTTCGTTTACTGTTTTCATAGTAACCTTCCTTAAAGAGCCATCTTAATTAAGGTCTTTACAAAGGGTATATTCAAAACCTGTGCCGAATTTCTTAAATACAATTTTCACGTTGTATTTAACTGAATTAGACTGCTTCAATCAAATTGAGACATTGAAAACAGCACGACTGTCAAACTCATGTTAAAAACAAAAATTGTTAACATGTGTAAAGATCTCAAAATGAGACAGCCTCGACAATCTAGACTAAAAACACTCTTGCATCGGATAAAGTTCACCTAAAATAAGGACGAAAATAATCTTATGATAAAAGCAATATTAAGTCTTAATTTGTCCCAAAAACTCATACTTTTTTTCTGCATAATGCTCACTATTTTTTGCACTATAACGCTTATCCAATTTAAAAGTTCAACAGATGATATTAAATCCGCACGAATGGATAATGTTCAGAATTACACTATACAACTCAACAAGGCTATCGCAGCTCAATTTTTCGAACGATATGGTGACGTTCAAGCTTTTGCACAGAATGAAGTGTTCTTAGGATCAGACAAAAAACAAATGACAGAAATACTTAATAGCTATGTCAATTTGTATCAAATATACAATTTAATTTTATTTATTGATATCGAAGGTCGCATAATCGCATCTAATGATATTGCTCCCGACAAAAGTAAAATTAATATTTCACCTTTGCAGAAAGTGAATTTCAAAAATGAATCCTGGTTTATAAATTCTATTAATCAAATGTACACAAAAGATCTTAAAAAAGGATTCGATGGAACAGTGATTGTTCCCCTTATTAAAGATGAGCTCATCAACGAAGTCTACAAACAAGATGTTAATGCAACATTATTTGCAGCTCCGGTCAAAGATCATAATGGTCGCATCATCGGTGTATTATGTAATCGCACGCATAGTAAATGGTTTGAAAACGAAATTACAATACTTAAAGATCAGCTCCTTGCAACAAATTGGAAATTAGCTCGAATAAAAGTTGTTAACTCTGAAGCTCAACTTGCCTCTACAATCATTGGTTCTCAAGAAGATTTAGAAAATAATAAAAACCTTCATATCTCAGCAGTTAAGCTTCAAGATCATAAATTTATTGATGAACTAGGTTGGTCAAGTGTTATTGAAGTCCCAAAAGAAGCGATATACAATGATGTTTTAACTTCAGAAAAAAGATTTTATTTCACACTATTTTTTATATTGCTCATTTCAATTACATTGAGTTATTTCCTAGCTAAAAAAATAAATCACGACCTATCAGCTATATCAGATAAAATAGCGCAAATGGCCGATTATACAGCCCAGCTCACTCATGAATTTTCCCGCTCGTCGCAGGATCTATCAAAAAACTCTGTTTCTCAAGTAACATCAATACAACAATCAGTTGCTGCACTTTCACAGATGACATCGATGATTGCACAAACATCTGAAAAAGTTAAATATTCAAATGATTTATCACAAACTGTTGAATCTAAAGCGCTATCTGGTCAACACATCATGGCAAAAGTCATTCATAGCATGGATGAAATCAGGTCGACAAATTTAGAGCTGCAAGAAATTAATAAAACGATGAACCAAATTTCATTAAAAACTGAACTTATCAATGACATCGTATTTAAAACACAATTACTCTCATTTAATGCAAGCATTGAAGCTGCTCGGGCTGGCCAAAATGGACGTGGTTTTTCTGTCGTCGCAGATGAGGTTGCACATTTGGCAGAGTTGAGTGGTAAAGCCTCAAAAGAAATTGAAAGCTTACTCAATGAAAGTAAACGTAAAGTTGAAGCTTCTTTAATAAATATACAGAGTAAAATTTCTGATGGAACACAAATTACACTTGAAGCTAATCAAACATTTAATGATATCACACAAAACATTCAATCGATTAATCAACAGCTAAAACTTGTCACTGAAGCCTCTCGACAACAAAATACAGGTATTCAGCAGGCCAACTCAGCCATGAAAGAGCTTGAAGTCAGCGCGGATGCCAATAGTCACACAGCAACGACATTCAACGAAAGATTCGAAGAGCTAAAAGACAAAACTGTAAGTTTAAATCAAACCACAGTAGACTTAAAGAAAATAGTTAACGGGTAAAAAAACGACTTGTTCAGTAATTGCATTTTTTAACGACCATTTTTTTTTGACAATAAGCTAATCGATCCTGTGAAGAAACAAGAAATTTTTCAGCCCACTGACCTTGGGCATTACAACGATATCGAAAACATTCGTTGCCTACATATTTCCAATAACATTCATTAAGCTGACCATTTGGATTATGACATAGTGAAGCTTCAAAATCTTTCTTTTTTTGAAGTTCAAGAAGTTTACGCTTTTGATTTTTTTCAGCATTCTTCTTTGCAATATTTTTTTCAATTTGATTAACTTGCGCGAGAATATTTTTAAAATCACAGGTAAAATTTTCTTTCCACTGACCTTTAGGGATTTTTCGCCCTTTTAGCAAATAATCAAAAGCTAATTGACCCTTTTCAATAACCCCTTGAAATTGACATCCTTGTGTTTTATCAAGCTTTTTCACTTCTTCTAAATCAAAAAGCTGCACAGTTAACCCGGTCTCTCCTGCGCAAACTTTAAGTTGTGCTTGAATGGCATCAATATCTAAAAAAAATTCTTCATATTTTTGCAAATCTGTATGTTCCCATTTAAAAAACATAGAACTAAATACAATCGGAATTTTGGAAAAGTTTTGAACATAAACCTGACCAGAAACAATGTTGATTTTTTTTACTTCGAAAATGGTTGATTCTTCAGAGTCAAAACCTTCAATTAATACTTCGGATTTTGGAAAAACAATAAGTTTGAATTTTTCACGAATTTGAAATTCAACCAACTGATTCTCAAGTGTATTGACCCTAATACTTTCACTTAAAACAGTTTGTGTTTTAATCTGAATTTGTGATTGATTCTCCAAACGTACAACCTGTGGTTGCCCCAATATATGCTGAACATAGACTTGGTTAGCATTTTTCGCAAAAACACCACAACCAGTCAAAAACATAAAAATAAACAATAGCCGCCTATTGTTTTTCATCATAAAGTTCCTTAAGTTTAACCCATTTTAAATAAACTGAATACGCAGCGTTTCGCGCAATGACGTAACCCGCCCAACCGTCAAGAAAACCGAGCTTAAAAAAATAACACTCAAAGAACTTAACATATGGTTTCGTCATAAAATGAAAATAGCTAAAAAACTTCTTATCATCATACATTTTTTTAGACTGCAGAGTAGAGTACTTGTTATTTGTGTTAATTTGATGCTCAATATTTTTAAATACATAGTGATTAAAGTGATTTTTTAAAACATCAACACGAAATTGAGCGTGGCTAGATGAGATTATTTCAACTTTTTCGTGAATGGGCTCACTATTCCACTGATAATATTTTTTATTGAACAGTCTCAATTGACAATCAGGAAACCACCCCCCATGACGAATCCAACGTCCCATAAAAAATGATAATCTTGGTATTTTAAAGGCCGTTTCAGGTGATAAAAGTGGCAATTTATCTCTGATTTCAAGATAAAGATCTTCAGGTATTTCTTCATCAGCATCAACGGATAAAATCCAAGCATTCTGCGCAAGCTCAGTTGCCTTGCGCTTCGTTGGACCAAATCCAAGCCACGGGCCACAAGTGACACGAGCACCATATTGTTGCGCTATGTCGACAGTTTTATCGGTTGAACCAGAATCGTAAACGACAATCTCATCAACCCAATTCAAGGATTTTAGACATCTTTCAATATTTGATTGCTCATTTAAGCAAATTATCACAGCAGATATAGAAACTTTGTTCACAAAATAATGTCACAACCTTTTAACTCTCTTGTCAAACTAAAGTCGAGGTGGTTACCATATGAATATGAAAAAATCGAACTTAAATCAAATCATCAAAATTATTTCAATTTTCACGTCTGCTTTTTTACTATCAAGAATGAGTCATGCATTTTTGGCCATACACGAAACTGCTGAAATTCTACCGAACAATTACTACAAACTCGGCATAGCCCCGCAGTTTGTTTTGTCTGAAGGTGGTGGTTTTAATTTGGGCTTTCATGCTGATACGCACATAGATCAAGATCTTGATGGTCGCATTGCTTTTGGCGGCGGCAATACAGATTTCTGGACACAAGCTTCAGTCAAATGGGTTCCTTTTCCAGATTATGACAAACAACCGGCCATGGGTGGTCGCGCAGCAATCATCTACTCAAGAGATGAAGAAAAAAACTACATCGGTTTTCAACTGACACCACTTTTTAGCAAAAAGGCTGATACTCGTTACGGGAATATGATTCCTTACATTGGTTTACCGATTACCTGGTTTAGTTCAAAAAGCAAAAGTTTCACATCAACACAATTTACTGTCGGAGCCGAATGGTATGATTTTCAAGATAAACAAATAGGATCTGAGTTTAATTTAAATCTCAGCAACGCTCAGACGTCGGTTTCTGTTTATTTTAATTTTCCCTTTGAATCTTCAACGGGCTACAAGAAATACTAGTTTATGTTAAATTGGCTATTTGGATCTACTACTGTTGGCGCTGATATTTATGTTGATTTAGGGACTGCTAATACACTCATCGCGGCTCAAAACAAAGGAATGATTTTAAACGAACCAAGTCAGGTTATGGTTTCAAGTGTAGACCCTAAAAAACGTAAAGTTTTAGGGATCGGGATTGAAGGACAAGAAATTCTTAAAAAAAATCCTGGCCACATCATTGTCATTAAACCTGTCAAAGATGGTGTTATTGCTGACTTTGATGCTGCTCGAGTTATGCTGAGGCATTTTCTCTTAAAAGCTATGAGAGTCTCTAAACAACAAAGACCTAAAGTTGTTGTTTCTCTTCCTTATGGTGTTACCGATGTTGAAAAAAAAGCTATCGTCGAAGCCTGTAGGTCTGCCGGAGCATCTCGAGCTATTTTGATCGACGAACCAATGGCTGCGGCTATCGGTGCAGGCATTAATGTTCGTGAAGCTATTGGCCACATGGTTATTGATATTGGCGGTGGCTCAACGGAAATCGCTATCATCGCTTTAGCCGATATAGTCTATTGTGAACCCTTAAGATTAGGTGGTCATAAATTTGATGAAGATATCATTCGCTATTTGAAAGACACTAAAAAACTTGTCGTATCTGAAGATCAAGCTGAATTTTTAAAGATTGAACTTGGCACAGCACTTCCTAAAAAAGATATCCGTGGCCTTGAAATACAAGGACACGATCTAGATACAGGATTTAAAAAAACAATGCTAATTACTTCTGAAGATATTGGAAATGCACTATCTGACTCAATACAACTAATCATTCACGGTATTTTAAATGCCCTTGAAAAAACGCCTCCGGAGCTCGTCTCCGATGTTATTGATACAGGAATTGTTTTAGCTGGCGGTGGCGCATTGATTCGCGAACTCGGTCATAAAATTGAAGCTGAAGTTCGCATCCCCGTAAAAGTTGCAGAAAACCCACTAACAGCTATTGCTGTTGGCGGAGAAAAAGTTTTATCTGATCCAGACTTATTAGATAAAATTCAACTTTCAATATAGAAAGTAGTCATCATGAACCAAAATCGTAAAATTATTATGACATGTGCACTTCCCTACGCTAACGGCCCAATACACTTGGGCCATATGCTCGAGCACATCGAAGCTGACATCTATGCCCGTTTTCAAAAAATGATCGGAAACGAATGTATCTTTATATGTGCCGATGATACTCATGGCACCCCCATTATGATCAAAGCTCGCGAGCTTGGCATCAAACCTGAAGACTACATTGCTCAAAGTTTTAGAGATCACACTGCTGATTTTAAAGATTTTTCGATTGGATTTGATCATTACGGGTCAACACACTCAGAAGAAAATAAGAAACTTTCAGAATTGTTTTATAACCGCTTAAAAGCCAAAGGCCACATTCACAAAAAGCCGATCGAACAATTGTACTGCGAACATGACAAAATGTTTTTACCGGATCGTTTTGTTAAAGGTACTTGTCCAAAGTGTGGCGCTGTTGATCAATACGGTGATTCTTGTGATGTTTGTGGTGCGACTTATGCTCCGTCAGATCTTAAAAAACCAGGCTGTGCTATTTGCGGTAATCCACCCGTCAAGAAAGAATCAGATCATATTTTCTTTAAATTAAATAATTTCAAATCTGAACTTCAAAAATGGTTGCCAGAGCATACCGCACCTGAAATAGCAAAAAAAATGATGGAATGGTTTAATGAAGATTTACGTGATTGGGACATTTCACGTGATGAGCCCTACTTTGGTTTTCAAATTCCAGATGAACCTGGTAAATATTTTTATGTTTGGGTTGATGCACCGATGGGATATGTCTCTGCAGCTGATCAATACCTTAAAAAACAAGGTCGAAGCCTTGACGAATTTTGGGGCGCAAATTCAACAGCTGAATGTTATCATTTTATCGGTAAAGATATCGTCTATTTTCACACATTATTCTGGCCGGCATTACTTAAAGGCGCTAACTTTAGAACGCCAACCAAAGTTCATGTTCATGGACATGTGATGGTCAATGGTGAAAAAATGTCTAAATCAAAAGGCACTTTTATAAACACCCGAACTTATTTAAATCATCTTGATCCACAGTTTTTACGCTATTATTATGCAACTAAAATTAACGGATCAGTTGATGATTTAGATTTAAATCTTGAAGATTTTCAATCACGAGTGAATTCCGATTTAGTTGGTAAGATTGTTAATTTAGGATCTCGTGGCGCACAAATGTTATCAAAAAAATTAGATGGGATTATGAGCACTTGCGATAATGAAGGTCTTAAGCTTATTCAATATATTCAAGAACAGCAAAATACACTGATTGAATTTTATGAAAAGCGTGATTTTGCTAAAGCGACCACATTAGTTCGTGAACTCGCTGAAAAAACTAATAAATACTTTGATGAAAAAGCTCCATGGAAAACTATTGATACTGATCCTGTATCGACGAAACAAGTTTTAACAACAACATTAAATGCATTTAGATTATTAACGATTTATTTAAAACCGGTTTTACCGATGATGGCGACAAAAGTTTGTGGTCTGTTTAATGAATCTGAGTATTCAATTAAAGATGTTAAAACAGTTTTAACAAATCATAAAATTAACGATTACACTCATTTAGCACAAAGAGTTGATCCTGAAAAAGTTAAAGCCATGATCACCGAACAAAAAGAAATTTTTGCTAAAGCTGAAGCTTTAAAACCTAAAAAAACTGCATCTAGCGCTCAACAAACTAGTGCTACAAACCAAACAGCGCCAAACACAGAAACAACTGGTGTGATTACTTTTGATGACTTTATGAAAGTTGACTTACGTATTGCTAAAGTTTTAGAAGCCGCTGAAATTCCTGAGGCTGACAAACTTTTGAAACTGAAAGTCGAAATTAATGACGGTCAAACAAAACAAATCATTGCTGGCATAAAACTAGCTTATTCTGCTGAAAATCTTGTGGGAAGACACGTTCTTGTCTGTGCCAATTTAGCACCAAGAAAAATGAAATTTGGTATGAGCGAAGGCATGGTTTTAGCCGCAGGTGATGGCGGGTCTGATTTGTTTGTCTTATCTCCTGATATGGGTGCCAAAACTGGCCAAAGAGTTAAATAGCAGGTTTTATGTCTGACGATAAAAAAGATAACAAAGCTGATCTTAAAAAAATTGAAGAAATTCATAAACTTTTTATTGGTCTTGAACAAGAATCTAAAGATGGTGAGTTTGATCACATGTTTTTAGGCGAATTGATTCAGGCCATCAGTGAACTAGAAAAGTCTGATGACCCTATTTTGCAAAAACTTGCTAAGTATAAAGATTCGTTAAATTCAAAAATGACAGTCAGACACTTAGCAACTATTGCTGTACCATTTGAACGTTATCTCAAAAAAAATATCACTGATTCAGATTTTATGATCTCATCATTTGACCGTGATCATTTGGTCACTGCCCGTGTTCCTTTGCACTTTATTATTGATAATATGCGATCAGCCTTCAATGTTGGTTCAATTTTTAGAACAGCTGATACTTTAGGGGCGCAAAAAATTTGGCTGACCGGCTACACTCCGACACCACATCAAATACAAGTCGAACGCGCAGCTTTAGGGGCGGCGTTTATTCTTGAGTGGGAACAAAAGAACTTTAAAGAATGCGTACAAGATCTCATGAGGCAAGGTTTTTATATAGTAGCTCTTGAGACAAGTCCCCAAGCTTTAGATATTTCTGTAGATTTTAATTTCGATAAGCCGACTGCATTTGTGATCGGTAATGAACGTTTTGGTTTAGATAAAGATCAGATTGAAATGGCTCATGAAGTTCGTAAAATACCAACTTATGGAATTAAAAATTCTCTCAACGCTGCAGTTGCTGCAGCTATAGCTGGATATGAATGGCGAAAACAATATAACGAACAAAAAATCAAAGTTTAATTATGATCATTGAACCGATTGGTTTTATAAAATCAGAACAAATACACCCCTACCAGGCTTCACGTCAACCTGATGAATTTTCATCCAAAGCAACCATTCAATTACAATCGGGAAAAAATTTCGAACAAGCTTTGCAGGATTTATCAGGTTGCAGCCATCTCTGGATTATTTACCACTTTCATCAAAATGAAAATTGGAAACCATTAGTCCAGACACCAAGGTCCAACAAAAAAATCGGAGTATTTGCAACAAGATCACCTTATCGCCCTAATCCAATTGGTTTATCTGTTGTCAAACTGGAGTCCATCGAAGGATTAAAAATTTATATAGGCCCTAATGATTTACTGGATGGCACACCGATTTTAGATATCAAACCTTACCATCCTGAATTTGATCGAATCGAAAACGCCACAATTGAATGGCTTGAATCATCTGTCGGACCTAAAATGGAAATTCGTTTTTCGCCAATTGCTGAAGAGCAACTTTCTGAATTAGAGTCTCTGGATGCAAGTCTTAAACTCATGCGATCTTTTATTTTAAGACAACTTGAATATGATCCAACCAATCAAAACAAAAAACGAGTTGAGTTTATTCAATCTTACTGGGTGTTGTCTTACAGAACATGGCGAATTGATTTTATTGTTCAAGATACGATTGTTGCCATTTTAGCGATTCGAAGTGGCTATACATCTGATGACTTAGAAAAATCTGATGACCCGTATGGGGATAAAGAAGTGCACCGTCGATTTATTCACATTCAAGATACAAATTAAAATAAGACAAAATACATATCGTTAAAATACACTATACTTGCAAACGTGGTTTTCTGAGACCTAGAACTGCCATCAAACGAATAATACCTGCAACAATAAATAAAATATCAAAATTTGATTTCAGTACATGCTTAAACAATAGAGCGCCAACTATTGTTCCAAGAACTTGAGTCAGCACTCCGATATAATTGTACAAACTCACAACTTCTATTTTTTTAGATTGATCAATTTTTTTAAAAAAATTTAAAGACATTCCAACTTCCCAACAAGCCCAACCCAGACCTGATAAAAAATGAACTAAAAACATTAAAGTCACACTCGTACAGAAAGGCCATAATGCAGGTAACGGAGCCGCTAATATCCCCCCGTAAAGCAGTATTTTGTGTGGCTCAAATTGCTTTGAATTATGATTAAGATAGTATGTCATAAAAACTTTACCTATAAATAACCCTGACATAACATACATAAATTCAAGATAGCTTAATCCCTTTACGCTTAAGAGATAACCTGCAACAAATGGTGCTGATAAATACAATGTTGCATTAAATAATGCATAGCTTTTAAAAAAGTTAATATTTTTAAGCCAAAGATTTTTGATATGATCAATATTCAAAAATAAAGGCTGATTTTGTGCCGGATGTTTTCTGAAAAGCTGAATAATAGCTATTTTTAAAATAAAACACGAAAGAAACAAAAATAAAAACAAATACTCTATTGAAATCGCAAAAACATTCAAATGCAATAAAGCACCACCACCAAAAAGACCTAACAAAATACCGATTTGCGACAATCGAGTTCTAACTGAAAAATAACTTTGCCCCTGCTCGAATGGTATTATATCAGAGATCCAACGATTCCATGCTGGTTGAATACTGAAATGACCCAACCAATAAATGGCGTAAAAAAAGAAAAGAAAATAAAATGCATATTGTGTTTTAACGAGTGATAAAAAACACAAACCTAAAAGCGATAAAGACTGAATAAATAAAGCTCTTTTAACAAAAAAAGAAAGGCCGATTTGTTTTAAGCGCGTTTGCATAATAAATTGTATTACGGCGGCAAATATTAATGGTAAACTTGTTAATAGACCTGATTCTATAGGCGTTAAGCCTTGTTGTAATGCAAATGCTGCAAAATAATTTTCTGCAAAACCTACAACAAGACTAGTTAATACAGCTTCCACATAACTGAACCATAAAGGCCCAGTTAAACTTCTCCACTCGGTCATATGTTATTCAGTATAAATTTGCTCTTGATGATAAACAACAAAGCAAAGGTCTTGGCAAGACCAGCCATGATTTAGACTTTTGTCTGGGTGTTTATGCTAACAATGATCTCAGCATCCATGATGTTTTTTCGTGAACTTGCAATCTTTGCGTTAATAGATCACATGTAACCTCGTCGTGCGCTTCATCAGCCGCAGGTAAAATTTTGCGTGCCGTTTGAATAACGATCTCATGACCTTCAATAAGTTCTTTAATCATTTTTTCGGCTTTTGGAACTTTATCTGATTCAACAATTGAAGTGAGCTTTGCAAATTGTTTATACGATCCCGGAGCATACTCACCTAGAGATCGAATACGTTCTGCAATTAAGTCTAATGAATTCCAAAGTTCAGTGTATTGATCCATAAACATCACATGAAGTGTGTTAAACATGGGGCCTTCGACATTCCAGTGAAAATTGTGCGTTTTTATATATAGCATATAACTATCGGCTAATAAAGCTGATAGCCCATTCGTAATGGCTTTGCGTTGAGAATCACTCATACCGATTTGGATTTTTGATTTTGCCATAAAAAATACTCCTTACTCTTTATTTTGTTCAAATTATAATATAAAAACATAAGCCAACAAGTCATATTTTTAGAAATAGGATTAGCTTGATAAAATCCTAAAACGTCCTAATCTATTCAAATGCATTTAAATCGATGGAAACAAATATTAAAAATTGCCTGGCCATTAATAATTGCGAACAGTTTTTGGAACTTACAATTAACGATTGATCGAATGTTTTTAGGCCAATTTTCAACAGAAGCTCTTGGAGCGGCTATGGCTGTAATGGGTGTTTTCTGGGTTCCAATGGCTCTTCTGCAAGGGACTTGTTCATATGTCACAACATTTGTCGCACAATATACGGGGGCAAACGAAAAAGAAAAAATTAGCGAAGTCACTTGGCATGCATTTGTCATTGCCATTTTTGGTGGATTGATTTTTTTATTACAAAACTTGTGTTCGCAGTGGTTTTTCCAACTTATTAATCACCCCACATCAGTTCAAAAGCTCGAAGTAGAATATTTTAATTCGGTAGCTTATTCAGCACTGCCCACAGCTTTAGTAGCTGTTGTTAGTGGTTTTTATACCGGGTTAGGTCAAACACAAAAAATAATCACAATCAATTTTGTTGGACTTATTTTGAATGCATTACTTGATTATTTACTTATTTTTGGTAACTGGGGATTTCCTCAAATGGGAGTAGCTGGCGCTGGATATGCTACAGCTATAGCGACCTATGGGGCTGCAATTATCGGGATTTATATGTTAATTGTTGATCAAAAAAATCAGCAGTTTAATTTTAAATTATGGATTAAATTTAATTATCCTTTATTTGTAAATTATATTAAATACGGACTACCAAGTGGTTTGCAATGGGCACTTGAGGGATTAGCTTTTACAGTATTTTTGATCATCATGGGTCGCCTACATAATGGCGAAGTTGCTCTTGCCAGCAGTAGTATCGCAGTCACAGTTATGATGTTATCAGTTTTACCGAGCATGGGTGTGGCTCAAGCTGTTATGTCACTTGTGGGACAAAATCTTGGCGAAAACAAACCAGATAATGCTGAACATGCGACATGGTCCGGTGTACAGGTTTCTTTAATTTATATGACTTGTGTAGCAACAAGCTTTATATTTATTCCTGAATTTTATTTATCGTGGTTTGCCAATCAAGAAAATGCTCATCTTTGGTTAGAAGTTAGCCATGTTGTGCCGCAACTACTTAAACTGGTCGCCGTCTTTACAATTTTGGATAGTTTGTATCTCAATATTTCTTTTGCACTTAAGGGAGCTGGTGATACAAAATTTGTATCCTTAATTGCATTGATTACACCTTGGCCGATCATGGTGTTACCTACGTATTTAATTAAAGAATGGTCCAATGCCGTTGTCTGGTCATGGGGATTTGCAGCTTTATATTCTTTGACAATTGTTGTACTGTTACTCATTCGGTTTAAAAAAGGTCTATGGAAAAAAATGCGAGTCATTTAAAAAAATAGGCTCGTTAAACAACTCATAAAACGTATGAAAAATCTTAAAGCCAAACACATACTCGTCAAACATCAATACGAAGCGGAAGATATACTTCGTTTACTTCAACGTGGTGAAAATTTCGAAAACCTAGCTCTGAAATACAGCCTGTGTTCTTCTGCTCAAAATGGTGGTGATCTTGGTGATTTGTTTGGTAAAAAAAATCTAGATCCGGATTTTCTAGAAACACTTGAATCACTTAAAACTGGCCAAGTTTCACCTATTACACGCACCCGCTTTGGTTATCATTTGATAAAGAGGTATTAGATAATTTCACCAGACCAAAGTTTTTTTAGAAAAGTATTCCAATGAATAATGTGTATGTCGAAATCCTGACGTTCTATTTCATCTTCAGAAATAAGATAGAATTTCTTAAAGATTCCTTCTTGTTGCAATGCTATGAGTCCAGTTAGGTGTTTCTTTGTGATTCGTGTAGATGATTTAACTTCGATTGCGACGTCTTCACCAATTAAAAAATCAACTTCTTGCTTGTTTTCACTTCGCCAAAAAGTTAATTTCTGTTTTTTAAAAAAATAATTTAAATAAGCTCTAAGCTCCATTGCTATGAATTGTTCAAAAGATTTACCCCATAAATTTGAGTTTCGATCTAATTTTTTAACACCTAAAATAGCGTTACTAACACCTGTATCAAAAAAATAAAACTTAGCTGTTTGAATTGCTTTTCTTTTTTTTGATTCTGTCCATGGCTCAAGAATAAATCCAAGCAGAGTGTCCTCTAATATTGAGAAATACTCTTTCACCGTTGATGCGGGCACAGCACAATCACTTGATACACCGGCAAAATTAAGAAGTTCGCCATTAACCATTGCGGCAGTCTTAATAAAACGGTGAAATGGTACTAAATTTCTAACGTATGCCTCGGCTTTAACCTCGAGCTCAAAATAGGAAGTTAAATAAGCATCTAACTCTAATTCAGGGTCTTCAGAATTATAAATCCGAGGCAGACCTCCAAAAGTTAAATATTTTTCTAAATTAAACTCGGGTATTTCTGTCGAAACAAGCGGAAAGAAATTTTTATGAACAGCACGTCCACCCAACATGTTGGCAGATTGACGTTTTATTTTCCGAGCACTTGATCCTGTCATAAGAAAATGAATATTTTTATCTTCAATCAACTCATGTATAGTATCTAATAACAGCGGTAGTTTTTGGACCTCATCGATAACAATGTACTTATACCCTAAAACCATTTCATTTAATAGACTCGGACGATCACTCAATCGAACTAATGTTTCACTATGGTTTAAGGTTATGTAGAGTGTGTCTTTAGGAATTGTTTTTTTAATCCAGTAAGTCTTACCAGTCGACCTAGCTCCAAACAGAAAAACTGATTTCTTCTTTAAAACATTGTAAAAATTAAAAACTCTTATAAAATCCATAATTAACATATATTATGCTGATTTTTGCCTTTTTTCAACATTACTGTTGTTGATTATGAATTTTTTTGAATGATCTGAGTCATTTTAGTACAAATAAATAAGGGCCAGGTTTATCACCTAGCCCTTACTCAATTTTTAAATTTTAAATTCAAACTATTTCAAAGCAATCAATTGCGCGATCAATAATGAAACAACCGACATAACTTTGATCAAGATTGCAATACCAGGACCAGAAGTATCTTTGAATGGATCACCAACAGTATCACCAACGACTGCAGCCTTATGAGCATCAGATCCTTTTTTATGACCTGGTAAGCCACCTTTTTCGATAAACTTTTTAGCGTTATCCCAAGCACCACCCGCGTTAGCCATAAATAACGACATTGCAGCACCAACTGCCATACCACCAGCTAATAAACCTGCTAAAGCTTGTGGTCCCATTAAAAAACCGACAGCCACTGGAGCAAATACAGCAATAATACCTGGTAAAATCATTTCAAATAACGCAGCTGAAGTTGCAATATCAACAATTTTAGCTGGTTGTGGCTCTGCTTTACCTTCACGTAAACCTGGAATTTCTTTAAACTGACGAGCAATTTCAACAACGATTTTACCCGCTGCACGACCAACTGCTGTCATCGTTGTAGCACCAACTAAGAATGGTAAAATTGAACCAATCAAAATACCAATCAATACGCCTGATGAAGTTAAATCTAACTGCATTTTTGCTAAGCCAGCTGCAACACGAACGTGATTTACTTCCATATTGAAAGCCGAAAATAACGCCACAACAGTCAAGATTGCTGAACCGATCGCAAAACCTTTACCGATAGCTGCAGTTGTATTACCAACAGCATCTAATTCATCTGTGATGTCACGAACATTCGATGGAAGACCAGACATTTCAGAAATACCACCCGCATTGTCTGCGATAGGTCCATAAGCATCAACAGTCATAACAACTGCAGTACCAGCTAACATTCCAACGGCTGCTAAAGCAATACCGTATAACCCTAAGCATTGATCAGCAATGTAAGCCGCAACAACAACAATAATTGTTGGAATAGCCACTGATTCCATACCCACAGCTAAACCACGAATAACCGCAGTACCAGCACCAGTCATTGCTGATTCAGCAACTTGGCGAATTGGTTTCATAGCTGTGTAGTACTCAGTAATTAGACCAATTAAAGCACCACCAAAAGCACCTGCAGCTAGCGCCCAAGTGACATTTTGAGTAACACCTAAAGTCGGCATAACAATAAAAGAAACAACAGTTAAAATAACTGGAGGTAACATTAAAGATGCACGCAATACAGTTGCAGGCTTAGAGTTTTTCAAAGCACGAGCTAAGAAAATAACTACGATTGAAATAATCATGCCTAATGCTGATAAAACTAAAGGTAATGCGACAGCCATCAAACGCGAAGTTGATACATCAGCATTTACATCAGTCATAATTTTTGGCAAAGCAACAGCCTCAATTGTCAAAGCAATAGCCATTGCAGATACGATCGCAGCAACCATTGATTCATAAATATCCGCACCCATACCAGCAACGTCACCAACATTATCACCGACGTTGTCAGCGATAACACCTGGATTACGTGGATCATCTTCTGGAATATTTTCAACAACTTTACCGGCGATATCAGCACCAACATCAGCAGCTTTTGTGTAGATACCACCACCTATGCGAGCAAATAATGCGATTGAGGAAGCTCCCACTGCAAACGAATGAAGGATCGTTCCAAGGTGAGCGTCATTTTGATAAACTAAGTATAAAGCGCCAAGACCAACTAAACCAAGACCCGCGACTGAGAGACCCATTACAGCGCCGCCATCTAAAGCCACAAGTAAAGCATTACCTTTAGTAGATGTTGCAGCTGCTTGAGTCGTACGAACATTAGCAAAAGTCGCAGCTTTCATACCAACAAATCCAGCAAGTAACGACAACACAGCACCTAAGATAAACCAAACAGCCGCTATCGGACCAAGAGCGAAAAATAATAAAACACCAACAACCGCACAATATACAGATAATACTTTGTATTCACGCACCAGGAATGCCATTGCACCTTCGCGAATGTATCCTGCAATTCTGTTCATTGTTTCATTTCCTGAAGGCTGCGATTTAACACGGAAATATAAAATAACCGCTATCACAAGACCGACAACCCCTGCAATTACAGGAGACATCAAGTAAGTTGAATTCATAGGTATTACTCCTTTTTATTTGAAGATAAAAAAGTAGTGATATCGATGATTTATGTCAATAATTTTACTCGAAAAATCGTGATTACTTGAGAAGAGCATTAAAGATCACCATTTGAGATGAATAAATGATTTTCACATTAGCTTAAAACTTGTACAATTGTCTGTAAGCCTGTTCGTAATTGTTAAAAATCGAATGTGAACGACTTCCAAAGGACATGAGTAACCCCCAAATAATAAAAACAACTAAAGCTATTTTTGTAAGCATTGCAGAGTGCTTGGGCCAAAAATTAACACCGAAATACTTATCAGGTTCACTAGCCATAAAAAACGCTATCACTGGAAAACACAATATAAAATGCCAATGGTTAAATTCAACTGGAGATAAAGCCGCTGATAAAATTGTTCCAACCAAGAATGAAATTAAAAACTCGCTCCAAAAATTTCGATTTAAGTTGCTTTTGTAAGCTTTAATTTTTTGACCAAAAAAGCGGAAAGACAAATATAAACTCATTACAGCCAAAACCCATTTTACCGAGTGAAATACAAAACTAATAATAGCCTTTAGCCATTCTATTTGAATATATTCAAATCTTATTTCAGAAAATATATGTCTGCCGCAGTATAACGACCCCATTCTAAAAAAATAAGCTATAGCTTTAAGAACAGGATAAACAAGCACTAGATTTTTGCCAATGAATGCTCCTGAATGAGTTTGCAAAGAGTCTGTCTGACCCGATATTTTTTCTAAAGCCCAAGGCACTAATGAAAGCCCAATTAAAACAACACCTGTAGCAAAACCTAAATAGTGGACTTTAATTTGCTTACGTAAAAATAAATAGAGAAAACTGATTCCTAATATCAAAACAGAAAAATGAACTTGAAAACAAAAACCAACAACTAATACCAAAAACAGAGAATCCCAGAAATTTTTTCGTAAATGCAATTGATAAATAAAATAAAAATACAACGCTGAAAACAAAAACAAATAACCTGGATTATAAAGCTCTGATTGCTCTATTCTCCACGGATTTAACCAGTAAAAAACAACAAGATACAGTGGATTAAAATCACGAACATATTTAAATCCTAAATTGCGTAAAACAAAATAACTCGCCAAGTGAAATACATAGATAACCAGACAAGCTGCATAAGGTGAATTCCACAACATCATAGGCACAGCCGTAACAACTGTTAAAAAACTACCGGGCAATGCACCCATTTTAGTAGCGGCATTACCATGGTGAACCCACTCGCCAGTCGTGAGTATCTTAAAAACTTTATCCATTAATTGAGTATTATCCGTATGAATCATCAACGTTTTAAACATTAAAAAACTAAGTAAAGAACCAATGATTAATAGTACGAACTCTAACCAGGTCCAACGATTCAATAACTGATTTTTTTGATTTTCATGCGTGTTTAATTGCGAATTCAATAATGAACTGCTTAGAGATTTGCTCATTCGTCTACATTGGCATACTTTACTTAAAAGCAAAATACTAAATTGCGAAATATTTTGCTTTTTCATTCATAAAATAATACCCGCAAACACTTGATCCTGGATACATTGCATATGTTTCAGTAAGCTTAATGCCTGTTTTTTCTTCAAAACGACAAAGTTGCCACATCTTTTCTTTTTGTGAATGATTCGGACACGAAGGATAGCCCGGAGCTGGTCTAATACTGCGATATTTTTCTTTGATTAAATCATCGTGAGATAAATTTTCGGTAAGACCAAATTGAAAATTTCGCCGCATGTATAAATGCGCCCACTCAGCACTTGCTTCCGCAATACGATCGCCCAAAGCTTTTGCTAGAATTGATTTGTAATCGTCATGCTTAAGTTCATAAATTTTAGCTATTTTTTCAACTTCATCCCCAGCCGTAACTGCAAAAAAACCTAAATAATCCTTATTTTTAACTTCAGTAGCAAGCGATTGTGGAAGTATAAAATCTGCCAAACTGTAATGAACTTGATTATTAACTGTTTTGACTTTTTGCTGTCTTTCAAAATGAAAGCTTTCAAGAGGTTTTTTAAATATTGTTAATTCATCAGTGTTTTCATAAACCATAACAGTTTCATCATCTGACAAAGCTTCAAAGACTGCGGTTACAATTTTAGGTTGCACTTTCTTCTCTTTAATCCAATCTTTTAATAACAACTGAACATCTGCAAAAAGTGTTGTAGCCTCGGCACCATATTTATCTGATTTGAGTATTTGAGGGTAAGTGCCTTTAAGCTCCCATGTCCAAAAAAACGGAGACCAGTCGATGTACTGTGCTATGATTTCAAGGTCGATAAAGTGTTCACGCACACCTACTTCTTGAGGACGAGCAAAATGATTACTTTTCCAATCAATTTGACATTTATTTTTTCGCGCAAACTCGAGAGTGACGTAATCGAGTGGATTCTGGTTTTGCAAATAACTTGTTCTGATTTTTTCGTATTCGTTTTTGAATAAATTAAAATTCTCATTTTTTTGTGTTTCTGAGAGAATTAAATTAAGAGCCTCAGTAGTTCGAGACGCATCTGATATGTGAACTACAAGGCCATCATACACACTATCAAGCTTAACAGCCGTGTGTACTTTAGATGTCGTAGCGCCACCAATCAATACAGGCAAATGAATATTATGCTTTTTTAATTCTGTTAAATTATAAATCATTTCATCAAGTGATGGTGTAATAAGCCCACTAAAACCAATAACATCTGGCTCATAATGTCGAACTGCTTCAAGAATTTTATGAAATGGAGTCATTATTCCTAAATCGATAACTTCATATCCATTGCAAGCAAGAACGACTCCGACAATATTTTTGCCAATATCATGAACATCGCCTTTTACTGTTGCTAGAATAATTTTTTTCTGATGAGACTTAGCTGCTAATGTCTTTGATTGTTTTTGATGTTCTTCTTTTTCTTTTAGCAAGTAGGGCTCAAGATGCGCGACCGCTTTTTTCATCACGCGTGCAGATTTAACCACCTGTGGTAAAAACATTTTACCTTCACCAAACAAATCCCCGACAATCTTCATACCAGACATCAAAGGACCTTCTATGACAAACAATGGCTTTTTAAGTTTTTGAAAAACTTCTTCAGTATCATCAACAATAAATTGATCAAGTCCGTGCACAAGAGAATATTTAATTCGCTCTTCAACAGCTTGATTTCGCCATTCGAGTTTTTTGTTTTGTTGTGATTCGTTTGGATTCTCTTGATTAGTTTTATTTTTTTTAGAATACTCCAAGAGCTTTTCAGTCGCATCTGATCTGCGATTGAGAACAACATCTTCAAGAATGTTTTTCAATTCTGGTTCAATATCATCGTAAACATTAATCATTCCAGCATTAACAATACCCATATCAAGACCGCTTTTTCGGGCATGATAAAGAAACACAGAATGCATGCTCTCACGAATATGATTTTGCCCTCTGAAAGAAAAGCTTAGATTAGAAACACCGCCACTTGTCCACGCCCCAAGGCATTGCTTTTTAATTTCTTTTACAGCATTTATGTATTCGACGGCATAGTTATTATGTTCATCTAAACCCGTTGCGACAGTTAAAATATTAGGATCAAATATAATATCGTGCGGATCAAAACCTATTTTTTCAGTTAATAACTTATAGGCCCTTTGACATATACGTACCTTATCTTCACAAGTCACAGCCTGTCCGTTTTCATCAAAAGCCATAACAACGACAGCAGCTCCCATTTTCTTTATAAATTGAGCTTGACTCAAAAACGTGGTTTCGCCTTCTTTTAACGAAATCGAATTAACAACAGACTTTCCCTGAAGACACTTAAGACCTTCTTGTAAAACTTCCCATTTTGACGAATCGACCATGATTGGTATTTTAGCTATGTCAGGTTCAGACGATAATAGATTCAAAAAGTGGCGCATTTCCATTTTCGAATCCAGCATTCCTTCATCAAAATTAACATCTAAAATATTGGCGCCACTATCAACTTGGTTTTTAGCGACAGTTAAGGCCTTGTCATATTCTTTATTTTTAATTAATTTCGCAAATTGGATTGAGCCCGTGACATTTGTTCTTTCACCAACCATAGAAAAACTTTTTTCATGTGAATATGGTTCAAGTCCAGAGAGCTTTAAACACTGATTATTAATTTTCGACCATTCATCTTCAAGTCGTCCTTTGCGATGCTTGTGGTGTTGCACAAGAGCTGCTATATGTTTAGGAGTTGTACCACAACAACCTCCAATAATATTAACAGCACCGTCATCAATCATTTGACCAATTGAAAAAGAAAGTGAATCAGGAGTTTCATCATAACCAGTCGGAGAAAGTGGATTAGGTAATCCGGCATTGGGATAACACGAAATATAACAATCACTAATACGCGCAAGTTCTTTAATGTACGGGCGCATTTCTTGGGCCCCGAGCGCACAATTAATTCCAACGCTCACAGGTTTTGCATGCTTAACACTATGCCAAAAAGCTTCGACTGTTTGCCCTGACAAAGTACGACCACTTAAATCAGTAATCGTTACAGAAATCATAAGCGGAGGTCTCAAGGCATAAAGTTCAGGGTTTGATTCGGGAAAATTTTGCTCAATATATTGACTGTAAGCAAATAAAGCAGCTTTTGCATTCAATGTATCAAATATAGTTTCAACTAAGATAATATCTGCACCACCGGCCATTAATCCTGATATTTGCTCATGATAAGCCGTCACAAGGTCATCAAAATGAATAGCACGATAGGCTGGATTATTAACATCCGGGCTTAGCGACGCTGTTTTATTTGTTGGCCCCAGGGCACCTGCTACATAAGCTTTACGACCTGTTTTTTTCTCAATTTCTAAAGTAGCATTTTTAGCTAAACGAGCTGCGGCCTCGTTGAGCTCAAAAACAATTGATGCCAAACCGTAATCTTCTTGCGCAATAGAAGTACCGTTAAACGTATTCGTCTCAATGATATCAGCACCAGCTTCGAGATAAGCCATATGAATTTTAGTAATAACTTCGGGTTTTGTGAGTGTGAGTAAATCGTTATTTCCTTTTAAATCAACACGATGATCTTTAAAGCGAGTACCACGATAGTCTGCTTCTTGAAGTTTCTCGAGTTGAATCATCGTACCCATTGCACCATCGATGAAAGCAATGCGTTCGTTGAAAAGCTGCTGTAGTTGCGAGTGTGTATTTTGCGATGAATGATTCAAGATTTGATTCTTCATTGATTAAAAGCTCCGGAAAAGTGTATTGAATACTTAAAAACTTCTCACTAGTTTTGTTACAGCTTCAACATTGTTTAATACATAGAAATGAACATTTTTTTCGCCAGCCGAAAGTAAACCTTCAACTTGTTTTTTAGTCCATTGATAACCAATTTCAGCAACATGCTTAGGATTTTTTGTTACTTCATCAACTAAGGTATCAGGTAGATCAATGTAGAAATTTTTAGGCAAAGATCTGAGTTGTCCGACTGTTTTAAGCATCTTTAAACCAGGTATTATGGGAACAGTAATCCCCTCATCACGACAATGTTTCACGAAATCAAAATACTTTTGATTATCAAAAAACATTTGCGTCACGATATAATCTGCACCGGCTGCAACTTTATTTTTTAAATGCTGAATATCAAGCTTTAAATTAGGAGCTTCAAAATGTTTCTCAGGATAACCTGCTACACCGACGCAAAAATCCATTGATGACGATTTGTCTAAATCATCTAAAAACTGGCCTTTTTTCAAATCATTAATTTGAAAGACCAAATCAGAAGCTTGCTCGTTGATCGAGCGATCAGGTCTAACTGGTTTATTAAAATTAGGCGCATCACCTCGCAAAGCGAGAACGTTTTCAATACCTAAAAAGTTAAGTTCAATCAGCGCATCTTCGGTCTCTTCTTTGGTAAACCCCAAGCAAAGCATATGGGCAACAGTATCAATCTTAAAACGATTTTGAATGATTCCACAAATACCCAACATACCTGGTCGTTTACGCAAGGTCCTTCTCAAAATTGTTCCATCGTTTTTTTCTTGATAATAAGTTGTTGATGAATGCGAAGTCACATCAATCCAAGGCGGATTTAAACGAGCTAATTGTTCAACAACATCCACTATTTCTTTGGCCGAACTGCCACGAGGTGGCGGAACAATTTCATAGCTAAACTGCGGATTCAAAGAATTCAGCGAGTTTGAATGAGCACGATGAATATGATCGATAACTTTCATAGGCCGTACGATTCCTTTAAAAGTAAGAGTTAAGTTAAAAAATAACTATATCTAATTGTAAACTTATTACAATTAATTTTCATTAATTATTCAATTTAACAAGAAATCATGACAAATAGATTGATGCTTTGTTGTTTTAGCCGTATCTAGAGCGAATGATCTACAAAGCAGGACAATTCATCAATTTATTCGTCGAAAAAATTTCTCCGATAGAAGCAACTTTAAATCCGCATCCAAATTTTGAGAGTCATGATTTTTTTAGACTCTTACCTGACGAACAAGTCCATCAACTTTCAACCGGAAGCGAAGTCTTATGCATTTTGTATAAAAACCAAGCCCAAAACGAACTTTTTGCGTCTATGCGATTAGAACATCACGCCAACCGAACCGCACATCTTTTAAAAACTAATCAAAAAGTAAAACTGTTTGTCATTAATGAATCGAATTTGGGTTATAAGTGCATCATAGATGGACAGTATATTGGCATGCTTTACCACAATGAAGTCTTTCAAAAATTAACAAAAAATCAACAAATCGACGGAGTTATTAAAAAAATTCGTGAAGATTTAAAAATCGATTTAATTCTTCGAGCTCCTGGACACTTTGAAACAGCAGATATCGCAGATAAAATTATTTCACTTTTAAAAGAAAATAATGGCTTTCTAGACATAACAGACAAAACACCACCAGAAAAAATTTATGATTTATTTGGCGTCAGTAAAAAGAAATTTAAAATAGCTCTGGGCGGATTATATAAAGCAAGAAAGCTCAACATAGACGATAAAGGTCTACACTTGACTTCATAATTCACCAAGAAATGCTTACTTAAAGTGATCGTAAAAACTGAACAGCCTCAGCGTCTTTATTATCTTCAGCTATTTTAATCAAATTAGGCATCTGTAAGTAAAACTCAGAAGTTCTAATTATAAATTTCTGAATATCTAACAATGTATTTTTCACTTCTGCCTTCTGTCCAGATTTGTAATATATTTTCATAAGCTCTGCATAGGCTGGAGCTAGATCATTTCTTTTAGCGATGGCTGTCTTTAAGGCATCAATTGCCAAATCAATACGACCCTTTTTGATAAAAACTGTCGAGAGACTTATGTAATTAAACGGATTATTGGGATAAACCTCAATAGCTTTTTTATAAGATTCAAAACTAATCTCAATCATTTGTGGAGCAAATTGTGAAAGCGTCATAAAAAGCGTTCCACGAGCTCTCCATAAATCAGCTTTACGCGGATCTAAGCTAACGCACTTATCTGAAGATTTGATAATTTCATCAAACAAACCTTTTCGCTCTTGTTCAAGTTGTTGCATATTTGGATTTTGACTACGCAACGAACGCGCGAACAAATTATAGTAAACATCTGCTCTAAAACACCAATATTCAGCATTTTTTGAATTGTTCGCTATAGCCGCATTGAGATGACTATATGATTTTTCAATATCACCATAAGATATCAATTGGCGTCTTGATTCATTATAATCAATATCTGCCTGCCACATTTGATAGACATTGTACGCCAAAAATAAACCGACAAATGCTACAAAAAATGAAAGCAATTTTTTCCAACGTGAAAATAAATTATTTTCAAAAACATACTCACGATGAATGCCCGAAAAATTAAAATTCATAGCCGGAAATAAGTAAAAAAACATTAATGTCGGAATAAAACTAAATGCTGTCAAATGTGTTACAAGCAAAAAACCAAACCCACCGAGTAAAGCAATTGAATAAACGTAGTCGTCTGGCCACACTTTTTTAAACAAATTTCTGAAAACTGGCACAAACATTAATCCAATGAGGAATATATAGGCTAAAAAACCAACAGCGCCAGTCGTGGCTAGATAATGAATAAACTCATTGTGCGCCTTGTGCCAAATCAAACTCCAACTTTCTCCGTAATTTTGTTCAACTGTTTGAATGTGATTAAATTCTTCACCGAAATTCTCTGGACCAACCCCTAATACTGGATGTTGTTTCCACATTTCGATTGCCGTACGCCATACGATAAAGCGCGTACTGTAGCCATTTTGAATTTCACCAACCTCTAGCTTTTTACGTAGGGCATTTTCTCCAGGTTCAAAAAAATAAGCTATGTTACAGACAAAGATCATCGCAAGGGCGATCCAAAATTTTTTCCATGATATATTTTGAAGCTTCGACTTAAAGATCAAAGCAAAAGAGGTAAAAATGATCATCGTAATAAAAAAAGCAAATATCGGAAGACGTGATCCAGAATACAAAATACCTAAGTTCATAGACGTCCACGCCGTTAACCAAAACCAAAATGATTTGTTATCTTTAGAACTGATTAAAAACGCAAAGCACAGAGGCAAACAACAACCTAGTACTGTGCCATATCCAACTGATTGCCCCATCGTTGAAAGGGCACGAGATGTCATTGCATCATAAACCCACCAATTAATCGGATCGCCACCGAAGTGCTGAATGATTCCATAAATCGACATCAAAAAAGCAGTAAAAACAAAACACGCTGCTAAAGTTTTCAAGCTGTGTATATTCGAAAATATTTGCACAACCACAAATGAAAAAAACACAAACGTGGTAACAGAATAAACTGAACCTGCCGGCAAATTTAGTACACCCCACAAAGAGCTATAAACGTGTCCTGTAAATGCAAAAGACAACATATATATAAGCCAATACGCAAGTAGCCCCCAGACCCAAATATTGACTTTAATTTTAATTTGATCTTTCCATATAAGCTGTAACAAATAAATGACACCAATCAAACTCACGCTCACAGCCGAAAAATATCCTTTAATCATTTCAAATGGCGATTGATCATTCCACTTACAAAACAAGAGCGGCATGATGATGACAAAAAAGCATGATAAATACTGAATAAATGACAACGGCTCTGCGATTTGTTGTGCATCAATTTTTAGGCGCGCTTGCATTTTTTTAATTTTTTTCTCGGCATATTGATTCATATTAACATTGTTGAACAAATACTTTTAAAAGAAAAGTAGTTTTATACTAAGACAAAAAAAGAACTAAATTTTAATCTTTTTATTTCGATAAATTTGCAAACCCAATGATGGCAAATAGACTAAACTTATCAAAAGCAGCAATAAGAACGAAGACTTTGCGTCGCGCATAATAATAGCCAATAAAATAACTAACCAGCTCCAAAACATTAAAATAACAACCGTCTGACGATGCGTAAAACCGAGATCAATCAGTATATGATGTAAATGATTTCGATCCGCAGAAAAAGGCGATTTTTTCTGCGCTAATCGTAGAATAAAGACACGCACCATATCAAAAATAGGAATAGCCATGACTGCAATAGCAACGCTTGGTGAAGCATGTATCCAATACTCATCAACAATACTTCTCGCTTTATTGAACTCAATAAAATGAATAGATTGCACCGCAAGAATAAAACCAATTAACATAGCACCCGTATCACCCATAAATATCTTGGCAGGCTGCCAATTAAACATCAAAAATCCCAGCAAACTACCAGACAACGCAAACGATAAATAGACCAGCGACCAGTGACCATTTAAATAAAACCATAATCCAAAACTTGTCGACGATAACAACCCCAGACTACCTGCTAACCCATCAACACCATCAATCAAATTATAACAATTAATAATAGCTACAATAGCGATGACAGTGAATACAATTGAAAACCAATAAGGAATTTCCTGTATGCCAAACAAACCATAAAAACTATTGATTTTAATATGTCCCAATACAACGATTAAAAATGCACTCATAAATTGAGCCAACAACTTCTTCATCGGCGTTAGAACTAAAATATCATCCTTAATTCCAGCGAAAAACAATATGGTTAAGGCCGGCACTAGATACTTAACGTCAGTTAAACTTTGCACATCTTTAAAAATGGTAAATGACAAAATTAAACCAGCAAAAATAGCCATTCCTCCCAAAGTAGGAGTTTTAGCTTTATGTTGCTTACGATCATCTGGCTCATCAAATAAGTGCTTAAGTTCGGCCACACGAATAATGACCGGAATCATCACATATGTAATCAGAAATGAAATGAAAAAAGCTGCTAAAACAAACACACTGCTATTATTCATAATTGTTTAATCAACGTCTATATTTTTTTACAACTGAATGTAACTCAGATTCAATTTCTGCAATGATTTTCCTTTTGGTAAAATGAGCTTCATAAAAATTTCGCGCATTTTGTCCAAGATTTTGCAATTCAATTTCACTGAATTGCGCAAACTGCTCAATCACTTGTTTTAACTGATCAAGTTGCCCTGCCCGAGCGACAAGTCCCGCTTGTGAAGCTTTAATTATCTCAGAAGTAGCTCCATCTATAAAACCTAGAACAGGCTTTGCGGCGGCGAAATAAGCTTGTAATTTACCAGGAATAACCATAGACATAGTTGGACTTTGACCGAGAGATACTATCATCACATGACTTTTCGCAAATAAATAAGGCATATCTTCTAACGGTTGGCGTGCAATCCATGTTACGTTGCCCAAACCTTTGGATCTACTTTGCGCTTCCGTTAAAAAACTTCCATCACCAACAAAAACAAAATGTAGACGAGGTTGAGTGATCTCGATTTGACGTGCAACTTCAATTATTTCTGCGATGCCTTGCACCTTACCGATGTTCCCGGCAAAAGCAAATATCATCTTATTTTGTGGTAACTCGGCAATCCAAGCTGGTTCTGTTTTTTTGTGCCTATTTGTATGCGTCATTTCAGAATGATCCGCATCAACAAGGCTCCAATTGTAAATAGTTTGCCGATGTCCTTTAAACCCCAAACGATCTAAGTTTTCGTTAAATAATTGGTTTTGTATAAGCATGACATCTGTGTAACGATAAATAAAACGTACAAAAATATCGAGAATAGGCTTAATAAAGTTTAGTTTTTGAGTCTTAATCACTGCAAAAAAACTATCCGGCCAGAGGTCTTGATACCAAATTACAAGCGGAACGCGGTGAATTATTTTAAAAATAACTGCTGGTATAAATGCAATCAAGGGTGATGTCGCATATACAAAAATAAGATCAGTTTTATTAAGTCGAAAAAGATTAATTAATCCTGAAAAAATATTACTCATGTAATTCAATGCCAAACGAACAAAACCTTTTTGACGACTGACGACAGGAAATCTTTTAATCACACTATTTTTCCAATTTTCAACATAGGGCCCACTCAATATCGAGTAACGCTGATGCATTTGACCTGTTGCATAGTTAGGCAAACTTGTTGAAATTTCAATTTCGTGTCCATTTTGACAGAGTGACTCAACAAGATCATTAATAACAAAATTTTCAGGCCAGAAAACATAAGAAAATAATGTTATTTTAAGTTTTTTAGAGGATTGATCATGTGCTGTCATTTAAATACTAGAGCTTACTTTCTTAAATCTGTAAAAGATTATTATTTGGTTTACGAGTAATCCGAAATGAAAAAGTGCAAAAATCCAAGATACACCATAAGCTCCCCATGTCATCATAAACCAAGGGGATACTGATAAACTCAATATTAACAACGCTAAGTTCAAATAAGCAGAAAACTTGATCATACCTTTTTCCAACCAGATTGGATTAAACAATTGATACGTTAAATATCCTGGAATAGATAACAAAGTAATCAAAAATAAATCAGAAACACCAGCAAAGGGCTTTAAAAAAGAACTCGCAGCAAAGTGAATTAAAATGTAATAAATGAACAATCCAACAGCAGTAGACAAAACAAGTGTCGCAGTAAAAAGTTTTTTAAACTGAGTTACTCTCTGCGCTATACCTACATCAGATACATAGGCAGAAACACGAATGTTAGCAGTCACACTTAATAAGTAGATAAGATTAATAATTTGAAATGCGAAGCCAACTTTACCAATCTCAGCTTTTTCTATAAACCATCCCGAGATAATAACAACAAATAACGGAAATGAATTAAATGATAAATAGTCTAGATGCGGAATTAGTGACTTTTTAAATGCCCTTAAAAAATGGGTAAAATTAAAATCAAGCTTTCTTTCACCACAATATAAAATTAGATAAGCCATTTCTAAAAAAACGCCCATAGCAATAACCGTCGAATAGATAAAAATAAATTCATTGATATGTTTCTCAGCTATCAACGAATAAATGACTATGAATAATACAACTAAAAAACGAATTGCAAAAATGATCATTTCTTGAACATATGTCTTCAAAAAGGCTGCAAAAAATGCGTTGCCGTTAATGTTCCAAACATAAAAAAAGGCTGAAATACAAAAAGCATAAAATGTATGGGATGACACGATTTGTTGTGCGGAATTTATAGTCGACCAAAAAATAAAACTACATAATAAAGTTAAAAAACCAAAAAAGAAATTCAATGTAATATAAGCCGGCAATTGTGTTTTTTTATGTTCTGTATTTTGAAACGTTTCAATGAGAAAAGTTCGCCCCAAATTAAATGAAAAAATAAGCCCCAAGCTTGAGAAAATTGATGTTGCATAACTGATGATACCGCGTCCCTCGGGGCCAAAATAATTTGCAGTAAAGAGAAAAAATACAAAGCCGCTAAAAGCGAAAAATCCACGCACTAAAATGGAAAATATGTATTTCTTCAAAAAAGATCTCCAGGCCGAAGCTTACAAAATCAAATCCTTACCAGAGACTTAACTGTTTGGCACTTTTATTTTCTAAATAGGAGTTCACATTTACACACCCATTTAAACATTCATTTGCCAAACTTATATGCAGACCATTCTTTAATTCTTTTACTATGGACTCGTAGAGCTCAATTGTAGTACTTTCCTAAAGATGTCTTTTTTCTTTTTAAGCACAATTGCTTTTTCAGTTATTTCACAGTCAATATTAGATTTATCAATAACTCTATTAATGCTTTCTCTTATATTTTATCATTACAAAAAACATAAGACTTCCCCTAAAATAGCAATTATACGCAAACCATTTCTTTTTGAAATTGGTTTTATTTTATACATATTCAGTATTGTTTTGGGCTTAATTTATTATTACCAATTCGATTTTAAAACAATCATTCAAAGTGTAATAAAATTCAGCTGGATTATTAACTTCTATATTTTTTATTGGTATTTTAAAACGACTAGACCTAAATTTAAAACCATTGTTCTATTTTTTATCTGTGGTTTTCTAATTTCAAATATATATGCATTGACAACTTTTATATATAACTATGATTTTTTAACGCAAGATGAGCTTAAAAATCGAAGAGTTATTGGTTTACTTAATAGCGCTACTTACCATGCGCATGCAAATGCACTCATTTTTTCATTTTTTGTAACGTACATTTTTTTCAAATTTAAAGAATTGAGTTTTAAGTTAAAAGTTGCATTCTTAGCAGCAACAACACTTATGGGGCTGAGTATTTTTTTGACTCTGACCCGCGGCCCCATACTAAGCTTATTTATAGTTTTTATGATTTTCATATTTATGCAAAGTCGTAAGTGGTTTATTTTAGCACTAGCAACCATTATGACGATTTCACTGCTTCTGTACACGCAAACAGATTTAATCAAAAATCGAGTAGCGCAAACAGTCGATAAATCGCAAATAGATAATATTCGAGTCAATTTATTTAAAGTTCATATCGAGATGATCAAAGATTCACCATTGATTGGCATTGGTTACAATTCGCCTCTTAATCACACTCGTGGCTGGTGGCACACATTAAATCTACCTGAAGATTACTACGATTCACATGCTCACAATCAACTCTTAAATGTTTGGGCGACCACTGGAATATTTGGATTACTATCATTTTGCCTTTTTTACTTTTGGTTTTTGATCAAAAATTTGCAACTTGTTCGTTTTTTCAAACAACATGGTGATCGAGAAAACTATTATCTCGCTACGGCCTGCCTCATCACACAAGCTGAATATTTATTGGCAAATTTAACAGACATTGGATTTGAATACTCAAAAATTCGAACACTCATTTTAATTATTTGGGCCCTAGTGCTGGCTCTCATGACAAAACAAAAGGAAATTTCTCATGCTATCAAGTAAATACGATTTTATTATTGTTGGCGCTGGCGTTGTCGGTCTTAATATTGCGAGAGAACTTTTATTGCGCAATAAGAGCTCAAAAATCTTAATCATCGATAAAGAGAAAAAAATCGCATCACATTCGAGTGGTAGAAATAGTGGCGTGCTACACGCCGGATTTTATTATACAGCCGACAGCTTAAAGGCCCAATTCACAAGAAATGGGTGTGAATACTTGACAGACTATTGTTTAACAATGGGTTTAAGTATTAATCGCTGCGGAAAGCTCGTTGTAACAAAAGATGAATCAGAGTTACCATCTTTAAACGAATTATTTAAACGTGCAAAAAATAATGGTGTTGAACTGATTGAAATGGATGAGTTCGAAGCTCAGAAAATAGAACCTCGAGTGAAAACATTTAAAAAAGCAGCTTGGTCACCAAAAACAGCTACAGTTGATCCCGTTGAAGTCATGAATAGCTTTATGAACGAGTTAATTAAAAGCGGAGTTGAGTTTCTATTCGAGGCAGAGTACTGGAGTTGTCAAAATAATCTTCTTAAAACTTCAAAAGGCCAATTTGAATTCGGATATTTAATCAACAGTGCTGGACTTTATGCTGATCAAATTGCAAAAGATCATGGTCTTTCTCAAAAATACACCATACTGCCATTTAAAGGATTATATTTATACTGCACGAACGATTCTAAAAAATTTAATACGCATATCTATCCAGTACCAAATTTAAAGAATCCTTTTTTAGGTGTTCACCACACATTGACCGTAGATGGTCACACCAAGGTGGGTCCGACTGCTATACCAGCTTTCTGGCGCGAACAATATAATGGATTTGATAATTTCGACTTAAGTGAAGCCATTGATATTATTACTCAAGAAATTGGGTTATTTTTTAAAGGTGGTTTTGATTTTAGATCTCTTGCTCTTGAAGAAGTTAAAAAATATTCTCGTAAATATCTTATTGGCGAATCACAAAAAA
The DNA here is from genome assembly GCA_046293015.1 of Pseudobdellovibrio sp. GTDB lineage: Bacteria > Bdellovibrionota > Bdellovibrionia > Bdellovibrionales > Bdellovibrionaceae > Pseudobdellovibrio. Next base: position 128,294 of record JBKBPU010000007.1, on the reverse strand, counting down.
TGGCTACAGACGTCGATTTTACCGATTATACAAAATGGGGAAAACCAGGCATCAGAGCCCAACTCCTCAATACTGAAACGAAAAAACTCGAAATGGATTTTATCGTTGAACAAAATTCATACAGTATTCACGTTTTAAATGCCGTATCTCCGGCGTTTACAGCCTCTAAGCCATTTGCAGAATATATTGTTTCAAAAATCTAGAGCTTATCTCCTTGATAAGCTCTTTCAGTTGAAATGTGATACTGCTCACGTTTTCTTGTCGAGAAAGTACCACTTTGTGCTCGATGAACAAGATCTTCGGCAATTTTTTGCGAAGTTTGACCATCACCGAGACCATGCTTCCAAGCTGTCTTTTCAAGCATAAGTAACTTAGAAAAATAAACTGTATAGTTAGTGTGAGTTGATCTTGGATCAAACTTAACAGATGACCTACAATCATAGACTTGTGGCCGCTCTGTTGAGTGACGCATTTGAATTGATGGTATGCCTAGTACCGCAGATTCTTCCACTAATGTGCCAGAATCTGTCACAACACCTTTCGAGTTGACCATAAGACAAAGAAGCTCTCTGTAACCGACCGGATCGACAATTTTTAAATTACTCGGAATAACAAATTTTTTATCTTTAAGCACTTGCTGCGTTCTGTAGCTTGCCGGAAAATAAACAGTGAGCGGACTATTCTTCACAAGCTCAAGAATGCGTGCTAGAGCATCATCGTTGTGAACATTTTCGCGGCGATGACAGGTCATCACAAAATAATTTTTCACTGTCAAATTTCGATCAAGAAAAAAGCGAGACTGCAACATTTCATCGAATTCTTTTTTACGAGAAAAATAGTATTCATTAACTATATCAACAATAGGATTACCAACGACAACAATACGATTTGGATTTAACCCTTCCGCTACCCCTTGTGCTTTGTACTCATCGAAGTAGGTATAAATTAAATCTGACAGATGATCGATCATTGTGCGATATTTTTCCTCAGGCATTTGCCAATCATACGATCGCATACATCCTTCAATGTGGTAAATCGGTATATTAAGTTGTGCACAGGCTATTGCACCAGTTGTCGTGTTTGTATCACCAAGAAACACCGCAACATCTGGCTTGTTTTGCACATAATAAGCATATAGCTTTGTTATTAGCGCGGAGGCAATTTCAGCATCAGTAGCCCCAGCACAACCTAGTTCTACATCAGGTGCTGGAATGTCGAGTTCTCGAAAAAAAATATCTTTTAAGTTGTCAGAATAGTGTTGCCCTGACCATACCAATTCAACATCTAAGTTCGGTTGTTTTTTGAGATATTTGATAATCAAAGCAGCACGAATAATATCCGGACGAATTCCCAGTACAAAAGAGATCTTTTTCTTCGTATTCACCAAAGTATTCCCATCAACAGAGTGCGCCATCTACCTATCCTTATCTTTGTATAAAAAAATGCTCAGTCTTATACTGAATTCTAAATTAGTCCGTCTGTAAAGCTTTGATATTCAAATAGATAAAATATGAGCAATTTTAGAATGACATCAAGCATCCTAAAAGACCTTTACAAACATCAAAAAACTAATCTATCCTTCATGTCGTAAATAAAATAGAAAGTGCACTTTATTATGAAATTAAATTCCAATTATGCCCCGAATATCCTAAGACTTGCCTACGATTTAGTTGTTTGTGCTTATGTTGCCATTACACTCTTTGTTTTTGGTCATTTTACAGACTACGGTACACATCCTGAAATATTATTTGTAGCTCCGATGGTGGCTATTGCATATTTCCTCTTAAGCCTTACTCTCAAAGTTAAAACGCCAAAGTTTTCGCTTCAAACTTCGCTCATTTTTATTTTAACCGGCCTAGCTTACATAGTGCTTTATGCTATGTCGTACCCACAAATACTAGCAGCGGCGTTTTCTTTATTTACATTTCCGTTGCTCGTCATTCCCCGATATTTTTTAAATTTAAAAAAATATGCTAATCCACTTGTGTACCAACTTGGACTTAAAAATAAAGGTTCAGTCTTAGTTGTTGGTGGTGCTGGTTATATTGGATCACATCTAGTCGATATTCTTTTGAAAAAAAACTATTCTGTTCGCGTTCTTGATAATTTAGCTTACGGAAAAGAAAGTCTAACAACATTTTTTGAAAATCCACGTTTTGAATTTATCAATGGCGATGTTACTGATATTTCAAAACTTGTTGCAGCTGTAAGTGATTGTTCAACAGTCGTTCATCTTGGTGGGCTTGTTGGTGATCCGGCATGTGCTGTTGATAAAGATTTTACTCGTCACGAAAACATTATCTCAACACGCATGTTAAAAGAAGCTGCCAAATCTGCGGGTGTTAGCCGCTTTGTATTTGCATCATCATGTTCAGTTTACGGATCTAACGACAATATTGTTGACGAAACTAGCGAACTAAACCCAGTGTCTTTATATGCTTCAACAAAAATTGACAGCGAAAAAGAATTACAACAATCAATTAATGATGATTTCTCTATAACAATCCTTAGATTTGCAACTGTGTTTGGACATTCTTTCAGACCACGTTTTGATCTTGTTGTTAATTTGTTTACAGCGCAGGCCTTTGTCGATCAAAAAGTCACTGTTATGGGTTCGGCACAATGGCGCCCTTTTGTTCACTGTCGCGATATTGCACGTGCAATTGAAAAAGTTGTCAGCTCTCCTAAAGATGTTGTTCGTGGTCAAGTTTTCAATGTTGGCGACGATCGACTAAACACAACGATTGGAGAATTAGGTTCTACAGTCGCCAAAGTTGCAAAAGAGTTAAACATCACGACGGAAGTTACCACGAATGATTCAAGTCCTGATCGTCGCAACTATAAAGTTTCATTTGCCAAAATTAAAAGAGTTCTTGGCTTTGAATGTGAATATACAATTGAATCTGGCATAAGAGAAATGTTCACTCACTTTCAAAAAGGAACATACAAAAACTATAAAGACAAAACCTATAGCAACTTAGAAACAACTAAAAATCAGGTTAACTTGTTCTATGATCCAATGCACACGAACACGATCTACAAACCGGTTAGCGAGACACTTATGCCAAAATCAGGAGAAGCCTAATGAGTTTTCCATACACAGAACCAACACTTATTAAAGGTGGTTTAGCCGTCGACGACAGAGGGTCGCTTCGTTTTATTAACGATTTTAAATTTGAAGGTGTTAAAAGATTCTATCTTATCGAAAACCATAAAGTCGATTTTGTTCGTGCTTGGCACGGACATAAAAAAGAAGGTAAGTATTTTATGGTCACTTCGGGTAGCTTTTTATGCGGAGCCGTTAAAATTGATAATTGGGAAAATCCAAGCGCAGATCTAAAAGTTAATCGAATGGTTTTGTCTGCACAATCACCTGCTATTTTGGCAATTCCACCAGGGTATGCAAATGGTTTGATGTCTCTTGAGCCTGGTTCAAAATTAATGGTTTTTTCATCTACGACTTTGGATGAATCATTAAATGATGATATACGTTTTCCGGCTCGCTTTTGGAATATTTGGTCAGTTGAAGAAAGATAACAACAATCTATTAATGAGAGAAAAGAGAATATCATGAATATAGCAGTTATCGGCGCAAATGGAATGCTGGGCTACGCCGTCAGTGGATACTTAACCAGCCAAAAAGAAAATGTGTTCAAAATTACTCGTCAAGAATTTGATCTCGCGAAAGATCCATTTAGCAAATTAGAGAAAATTTTAATTGATCAAAAAATTGATATCGTTATTAATTGTGCAGGTGTCATCAAGCCCATGATAGCAAGCACTAAGATAGAAGATATTTTAAGAGTTAACACAGTGGCTCCGCACAACATTGGCTTTATATGCAACAAATTAGGAATTAAAGGTTTTCATATTACAACTGACTGTGTTTATTCGGGTGCAAAAGGTCAATATAATGAGGATGATCTTTTTGATGCAGATGATGTTTACGGCATGTCAAAAAATGGTGGTGAACCTAAAAATATCATGACACTAAGAACTTCAATCATTGGTGAAGAAAACGGCCAAGCTAGATCGTTAATTGAGTGGGCTCGTAGCCAAAAAGGAAAAGAAGTTAACGGATTTCTAAATCACGATTGGAATGGTGTTACAACATACCAAGTTGGTAAAGCTATTTTACAAATTGTTAAAAGCAATTCATACAAGCCTGGCTTATATCATTTACACTCTCCTGCAAAAGTAAATAAATCGGAATTACTACATATATTTAATGATGTTTACAAATTAGATTTGAAGATTAATTCAGTTAATGCAAGTTCCACAATAGATCGAACTTTAGCAACAAAATACTCTTTATCAAAAGATTTCATTCAACAAACGATTAAAGAACAAGTCACAGAAATGGCTGAATTCTTTAAGAATAACAAAGTTTAGTTAGACAAATGATCGTTTTTGCTGTCAATGTTCATACCGGTGGAGGAGCTGTTCTTTTAGAGGAGCTCCTGACCAATGAAACATTTGGTAGTCCGATTACGCATTTGTTTATCGACAAACGTTACAGAGACGAAAATAGTGTTCTCGAGAAAAAAAAACAGATAGTCATCAAACATGTTAAACCCGAACTGTTGCAGCGACTGTTTGCAGAAATAAAACTTTATCATTTAATTTTAAAATCTAAAGCTGAAATTGATACCATTTTATTTTTTGGCAACTTGCCCCCGGTGTTTAAATTTTATTTTAACATTTTATTCTTAACATTATACAGACAACGAAAAGCTCCTCAATTTCACCTATTCATGCAAAATGCGCTGCTTTTCAATAAGATCGATTTTGACACCCGGAACATCCCTTACAAGTTAAGATTTAAACTTTTCATCGAGCGATGGTGGCTTCATATTTTTTACAAGAATGTTGATCAAATAATCATACAAAATGAATGGATGAAAAAACATTGCCTCATAGATTTTCCGAGCAGACCATCTGAAATAAGACCTATTCCGCCTTTTATGCCACTGAGCTCAGATGAGATCAAAACGTTAAGGGAACACAGCGAAAACGTCTATAAATTTATACATGTTGGAAGCATTCTTAAGCATAAAAATTTACCTCTTTTTATCAAAGCTTTGCAAAATTTAGATTTAACATTAAATAACAAAATAAAAGTCGCTATTGTATTAGATACAAACAGAAACTGCATACCAGATTTTATTATTAATACTCTTAAATTCAAAAAAATTGAAATAGACCTCTACTGCAAAATACCTCGTAAAGAGGTCTATAAGTTATACTCTAAAAGCGAGTATCTCGTTTGTACAAGTTCATTTGAATCTTTTTATATTCCAATGTACGAAGCTAACAATTTTCGATGTAAAGTATTAGCACCAATATGGGCTGGATATGCTGAAAATCTAGATTTTATTCATGAATATTTTGACACCGAAATTCCTGATTTACGAAAATTTATATATACTTAGTTCAGTTAATACGGTTCAATAAATCGTCCAGTATGCAGGAGGTCTAGCTTAAAATGAATGAATCCATAAATTGTCCAATTTGCGAATCAACAGCACGTCTTCACTTTAAACAGACCAAGGATTACCAATACAGTACTAACTACCAAACAGACTATAACAAATGCTCGAGCGTTAACTGCCTGCACCTATTTTCTCACAATACTGAAATTCAAAATATAAGTGATTTATACACTGAGTACACGACGCATACCATATTTCGCAAAAATATATTATCTCAAATGATTGCCTTGTATGTTTATATCATTGAAAGTATTTTTTCTTTTACAAAAATTAATCGAGAAAAAAAAGCACTTCTTCCAATGGCATTTAATAAAAGCAGCACTCTCCTTGATTATGGATGCGGTTCTGGAGAATTCTTATGGAATCTCAGTCAGTCACAATGGACGAATATATCTGTTTTTGATTTTGATTTAAAAGCTCTAGAAGCTGCTAAATCCAGAGGTCTAAACTGCTTATTAACGAACGATCTTTCTTTGCTGCAATCATATGACATTATCACACTTAACCACGTGATTGAACACATCCCGGATGTTAATAGTTTATTTCACAACCTAAGTAAAATGAAAAAGAATAATGGTGTTATTATTCTTAAGACACCAAACTGTTCATGCATAAATGCATCAATCTTCGGAAAATTTTGGCGCGGCCTAGAATCGCCTCGGCACTTTCATTTGTTTACACCCGAATCTTTAGTTATACTTACTAAGAAGCATAATTTTAATGTCGTACAAATTAAAACAGGCAACAGAATCTTGTTCGGATCTTTTCTTGAGTCATGGATTATTGCATGTTCGCATTTTAATTTATCCGCTAAAATAGCCAAAATATTTGCCTTGCTGACCTATCCATTTCTTGTGATCACTCATTCTATAATTAGCTTCATAAATCCATTTCGTAATGAAGAAATTATTCTAGTCGTTGCATAATGTATGAATAAAATTATAAAAATTGCTCAGAACAATAAAAACGAAATTTACAATACATTAGGTTATGTCATACCTATGTTCGCAGGCTTTATTTTTCTGCCGATGATACAAAAAACATTATCTGCAGAAAAATATGGTCTACTCATCGTCATTTGGTTATTTACAAATTTAGTGGGTCTGATGGATTTTGGCATGACCCGTGCTCTAACGAATAAACTATCACTCCATAACACTGGTCATACAAAAAAAGACATCACTCAAGAAGTTGGGACATTGTCTCTTATTTCATTCATTATTTTGCTTATATCGCTCACTCTAAAAAATATTATTTTTAAAGTCGATGTTGACACCAATATTCAATTTGAAATCGACTTGTCTTACTACTTAACATGTCTTTCTATTCCATTTATTATACTAACTTCAGGTCTACGTGGAGCACTCGAGGGTCTCGGAGAGTTTCGTATTGTTAATCTATTGAGAGTGCCTTTGATGGCTTACAATTATATTGTTCCAGCTATTATCATATTAGCTCAATCAACAAACATCTTCTACATAGCTCTACTGCTGTTTTTAGGACGTTTTCTATTCTTCATTTTGCATTACATATCCCTAAAAGAGAAAGTTATTATTGAAATTAAGAATTTTAAAATATTCAATATAAAATCTACATTTTCAACACTAAATAATATTAAATGGCTTGCTGTAATAGCTACTCTTTCTCCAATACTTGGCAGTCTTGATCGTTGGATTGTTAACGGTATTGTTAACACCAAACAAATTGGATATTACGCTACACCCTACGAAATTGCCATCAGATTAGGAATTATTCCTTCGGCCTTGATTGCTGTCATGATACCAACAATGCTATCTTCCCGTAATCACAACGAGAGTCCAGTTTCTAAATCGATAGCATACATCGACAAAACAATTTACATCATGCTTCCAATCACAACTTTTTTCGGGTTATTTTCATACGAATTTCTCGCCCTGTGGATGAATACTGAATTTGCACAACTTTCATTCTTGTTCCTTACTATTTTCTCGTGTGGTATTCTTTTAAACAGCGTAGCTGGAGTTCCAATCAACTACTTAATGTCAGTTGGAAACGAAGATCTCGTGGCAAAAAATTATATTTATCAAATCATCTATTATCCTCTTATCCTTATAGCAGCAACACTCTATTGGGGGGCCTACGGTGCTGCAAGTATTTGGTTTATTCGAATTTTTATTGATCTATATGTTGGCTTTGTTAAATCTAGCTTTTTGTCTGAATTCAGAATCACGAAACTCGCAGGATTAATTTTCTTTCAGATTTTTGTTATTTTATACCAGTTTTACTACCAGTCGGAGCCGGTCTATATTAAAGTAGCCATCTATGTATTTACGTTACTTGTCTGCGGTTCGATTTTTTTAAAAAGGGAAATTCTTAATGGACAATCAGAATCAAAATAACTCAGAGATTTTGCTTTCAATCATTATTCCAACTCACAATCGCTCGCAATATGCAATATCTTGTATTAAAAGTATTTTGCTCTATACTCATGGATCCTATGAAATCATAGTTCATGATACAAGTACAACCGACGAGCTTATGAATTACGCTGCAAGTGTAGCTGACGATCGATTGAATTATATCCGTTGCTACGAGCACCTTTCGATGACCGACAATCACAATCGAGCCTTTACATATAGCAAAGGTGAATATCTTATTTTGATAGGGGATGATGATACAATAAATCCCAAAATTATGGACTTGTGTCAGTACGCCGTTAAAAACAATATCGAAGCCCTCAGTCAAAATATATGCTCTAACTATGTTTGGCCTGATTTTAAATCAAAAAGAATGGGATCAAGACATGCTGCAAGACTCTATTTTAATAGATCGATCACTGCTCAAATCCAAAAAATTGACTGCAATCAAGCTTTAACAAAAACTCTCGAACATTCTTGCCAAGGAGCCGATTTTCTTCCTAAAATTTATCATGGGCTAGTCAAAAAATCAGTCTATGATAAAATTATAGCTGATCATGGTGTGTTTTTCTTCGGAACAAGTCCGGATATATCGGGCGCACTCGTTGTTGCAGAATATATTAAAAACTACTATGAAATTGATTATCCATTATCAATACCTGGCGCATCGGGTGGCAGCAACACGGGACGCGCAGCCTTAAATAAACACAAAGGCACTTTAGAGGAAGACTCTCACACTAAACGCTTTAAACATATTAATTGGAATCCACTTATCCCAAAATTTGTTAGTCCAGAAACGATTTGGACTCAAGCCTCAATTGAAACTTTTGAGCATATTAATAAAACAAGAATAGAACAATTCAATTGGTATAGATTATATGCTTATTGCCTTATAAACCATAGAGACTATTTAAAAGAAACAACTTATTCATTGAGTATATTCTTTAAAAATAAAGGATTTATAAGTAAATTATCACTCGCATATGAAATCATCAAAGTCTCATTTGAAAAGTTTTTTAGACTTGTAAAGCGATTATCTCTACCAACAGCTGCTGGCTATCGTAAATACATTGATCATATAACCGAAGTTAAAGGTGTCCCGGAAAATCTAAATAACTATTTGGACAAAAATAAAATTAATCATTTTTTAAATCAAAATTTGAATTAAACTTGTGATGCTTTGGGAATAAAATATCGAGACAATATGGCCAGAAATATTGTTGCACCAGATTCGGATATATTTAATCCAACCGAACATAAAACGAGTATATAAAATACAGTCAGATCATTTTTTAATCGATAGTTAACTAACACTTGGTAGGCAAAAAATATGAAAACAACAATTAACCAAAAAGGACCTAAATTACCGATAAGTGCCGATATCTGAGAGTCTGCTAAATATCCATTATAATAATTATAGGCTGCATTTGTATATAAACCAAAGTGCTTAGGCGAATTCCATAAAAACTCAAAACCATTAATTTTTAAATTATCTTTAACAACATCTGCTAAAATATTGTATCGACCACCGCCAGTTTCTTCTAAGTAAGTTGCGCCTGTCATCGATAAACGTGCAAAATGCAAATAAATTACCGATAAACAAAGTAAGATAAAAACACGCGAATAGTTATTTTTCTCTATTTTATGACGATTTAAAAAACAAAGCAAAAAAGCACCAGCAACACCGGTAATTGACGCACACAAACTGATCATAAAAATAAAAATAAAAATTTCCTTTAATTTAATTCTATTTTTTAACTGTGCATAAATAGATGACAAAATTAAAATAAAACATGCTGATGCCGCCGGAAAGAAAAATAAACCTGGATTTCTCGAGTTTATAAAATTAAACATCTTAGCATAAAATCCATAGCCAAAAAAGAAATGCGATAATTGAAAAAATAAATTACAGAAAAGTAGCGTTTGAATGAGTTTAATCCAAAAATCTGCACTCAGATGAAGCGACTGACGTTGTTCGAATTTAGGCACACACAAAAGATAAAAGAGAGGAAGCAAGCTCTTAAAACCCAAAATAATTAACGGGAACCTTACTTCTATGAACATTACATTAATGAATATCAGTAATGACACAGCCAATAGCCTTAAAAGACTTGCTTTCTCAGTCGAAATAAAAAAAATGTATGTCAAAATCCCAACAAATAATATCTCACGCAAAAGAATAAATGGTAGACCGACTTTTATCGCTGGTAAATTAAATAAAAAAGTGGTGCTCACAACCGAAATTGATAAAGCAAAAAACAAATAAACAACAATCAAATACTTTAAATTTGTTAAAATTAGAATATTCAATTTATTAAAGTTTTGATTCATTTTTAATCCAATAGTGAATTCCACAAAAGCGAATTCATTTGTACTCATGTCCTTCACTTTTATGAGCATAGTATTGAGAAATAGAAAGAGCTGCAATCAAAATAACATTACGCTTTTAATCAAAAAATAAGCTTTAGCAATTCTTACGCTTGCGAATTATTCATCCTGATATTAGTCTATTTTCATGAATATTAAGCACATGGATAAATTTATCACGTTATTTGTGATTCTTTTCACATTTTATATCTTTTATCCGGGACAACTTAGCATTGATACCTTTATTCAACTTAAGCAGTCGCAAACATCAATATATAACGATTGGCAACCGCCGATCATGAGTTATCTACTTCGACTTTTTTCACATGTCACCACGCCAACGGCTTTATTTATATTAGCTCAAATACTCTGTTTTAGTATCGGATCATACTTACTTTTCAAGGCATGGCAATCAGGCCACAAGTCGGATTATATTTATTTACTGATTCCATTACTGCCGCCCGTATTCACACTCATTGGTGTCGTTTGGAAAGATATCTTCTTTGCTTCTTTATTATTTTTAACATTTTGTGCGACTGAGTATATCAAAAACAACCCCCTAAAAACATTGCTATTAAAATCTAGCGTTCTTATTTTATTTTTAGTTCTTTTAGCCATTGCGCAGATGTTTCGGACAAATGGTTTATTTTTTACGCTATTTTTATGCAGTTATTTTGTTAAGACGCTCTGGGAAAATAAAATATCTCGAGCTTTAGTCTATCTCCTGGCCATAGTGCACGCTGTAATAACTATTTGGTTTACACAGTATTTCAATTATACTTTCTTAGGCGCAGAAAAAACACGACCACTACAGTACACGATGTATTATGATCTAGTTGGAATTTCACGATTTGCCCAGTACAATTACGTACCAAGTTTTGCAATGCCTAGTCATTGCGATACTTTCAAATTAACCGACATCTATGATTATCATGGCGGTGACAACCTTTTTGCAGACACTTACTACAATAAAAATGAATGTAAGCTTAACTGGGTCAAAAACGATCAAGAATATAGTCAGCTTCAAAATGCTTGGCTAGGCGCTATTAAAAGTGATGTGGTCTCTTATATCATTCACCGCTTTTACTTTTTTGCATCTTTTCTAAAACTTGATTCTCTTAAACCCAATGTTGCCGTCTATATCAACACTGATGTAAATGAATTTGGCATCAACTACGAATTCAATATGATTCGTAAAGCAGTTATAGGGCTATATTATACTTTAACGCTTAATCCATTTTTCTATCCATGGTTTTACTTTGTTATACTTATTCTTTCACAATTAAAATTTGTACGTTTTCGAGTTAATATCGACTTTGATATTTTTGCAGGTTGCATGCTTTATATGTTGGGCTTTGCAGTCTTCGGACCTGGGCAAGTCTACCGCTACACCTACCCAGTTGCAGTTATTTTAACAGCACTTATCTTAAGACATCTTATGGATGCCTTCAGAAATAGAAAACGACGTCAATTGGCCTGAAATATTTGAAAACATTGGTCTTTCATCTAAATTAAGTAAACTAATTAAGCTATCATTGCGTATTATTTTTAGGCCAATTAAGTTTAACAACTTTATAATAAATTTCAAAAAACAAACTGGGAATGGAAATAGCAGCACTGTCTTTTTATTTTTATTCGCAATTTCCAACAAAATCTCTTTAAGAGTATAACTTTTTTTATGAGCAAGAACTGGATACTGATTATCCCAATCTAACCGATCTGTTAAAATCATCACAACTTTTTGAGCTAACTCATTGACCTCAGTAAAGTAAAAACGTCCATGACCATGATTTAAATACGGTACAAGCGGCAAAAGTTTTATGATTTTTTCCAACGTACCTATAATACCAGACAGTGCTCGTTGATTTTCCCATACTAAACCGGGACGAATAATAATATGCCTAAGACCAGATTGACCTAAATCATTCTCAAGACTGAATTTCGTTTTTCCATACAAACTTTGACATCCCTGAAATGAACTCATTGAGGAAATAAAGCAAACAGCCATCTCCTTTTGCCGAGCAAACTCAAAAAGTCGTTGACTTGAAACCATCATCAATTGATTTGCACTTTCTGAATCAGCTTTCATATCCCATGCGCAGTGTATCAATATATTTTCATACTGCGAATCAACTGTATCCTGAGGGGATTCACCAAAACGCCAAACTTGACCACGATCATTATATAATCGTGACCACTGAAAACCAGACTGCTCAATGCAACGAACAATATGGCGCCCGATAAATCCATTCGAACCAGTTATATAAAAAAAGTATGGCTTGCTCATAATTAAAACATATGCTCGAGTCATCAAGTTGTCACTCGAATAGCAACTTAAAAACCGATTTCAGATTGATCTTTTATACAGAGTATTTTCTAATAGAATTGTATGGCTCAAAATCTTAAATTTAAAAAACTTATCGATCGCAATATCAGTTTGCCATTTATATTGTTTTTTAAATACTTAGCTCTTTTTCTAGGCCTATTCCTTAAACGAAATCATGACCTTAAACTGCAGAACTCTATTTGTTTTATAAAATTACTGGGGGGGTGGCAGTTTACTGATAGCCTCGCCCATGATTTACTCGATTAAAAGAGATAATCCACATCTTAAAATTAAACTCATAACTACAAAATCTGTAAAAGGTTTTGCCGACATTCTAAATGTCTTTGATGAAGTTTATATTCTAAATGATCGAAATGTATTATCTTTAATCACTTCTTCGTTAAATATTCTTATTCGAGTATTTCGGATAGATACTATTGTCGATCTTGAGGTTTATAGTAAACTGACAAGTCTATTTTCACTACTAACATGCGCTCGCAATCGTTTGAGTTTTTACACAGAGACAACATTTTGGAAAGAGAGTCTATCAACTCATCTTATTTTTTTAAATCGATCTTCTGGTATATACCACTTCTATGATCAAATAGCACAGCTTTACAAAATCGATGTCGATCCAACGATCTCGCGCCAAGCCTTCAAACATAAATGGTTACCTCAAAATAGCACTGAGCACCATATCGCTATTGCTCATGGATGTTCAGGTTTAAGCCCTGAACGCATGCTCAACCCAAATCAGTGGGAAATAATTTTAAAAGCCAAAATCAATTCACTGAAGGCTAATCACATCAATTCCATTAAGTTTATTTTTTTTGGAATACAATCTGAACATGAGCTCGCTTGTGAAATCGAATCAAAAATCAAACAAATTGACCCTCGAATCATCACTGAAAACTTATGCGGGCAAACAACACTTAATGAATCTATTTATCGCCTTTCATTGGTGAACGAACTGATCTCTATTGATTCTTCAATTATGCATTTTGCACGTCTAATGGGTATTACGCTTACAACTTACTGGGGCCCGACCGATCCAAAAACTCTTTTACGCCCCGATCCATCAATAATCGAAACGCATTTTTACAAGCAGATTTCATGCTCTCCCTGCGTTCACGTGTCTGACATAGCGCCTTGTCGAGGACACAATATCTGCATCAAAGCACACTTCGAAAATATTCCACCACATCCTTGGCTGATAGAGGCATAATAAATGTTCACTCGTGATAAAATAAACTATGCCCTTAAAGAGACTGACCCCAACTTATCGGATCAATTTAATGAAATTAGTTTTGGTTTTTGGGGTAATCTATCACTTTTAATTTTGACAGGTCTAGCGATGGTTGTTGCAACACCATTTCTAATTATCTATGAATACATTCGTCGAAAATAGTCATGATACAACCATTTATGATGTTATCATAGTTGGCTCGGGGCCAGCAGGCGCTCATATAGCGCATGAGCTTGTCACCCATGGTATCAACGTCGCTCTACTTGATATCGGACATCAAGATCTTACGATTTCTCAAAAAATACCGGATCAGCATTTTGATCATATACGCAAAACTGACCCCAAACAACGAGAATACTTTCTTGGTCACAACACATCTATTTTCTCTCAAAGAGTCAACAAAGCAGGCGCTCACCTTACCCCACCAAGAGAATATATGATTGCACATATGGAAGAATATTTCCCTACCGACAATCGTGAATTTTATGCTTTACAGGCGACATCTCAAGGTGGTCTTGGTGTAAGTTGGGGATCAAATTGTTTTACATTTGACGAGCAAGAACTCAAAAAAACATTTATTGATTCAGATCCATTGTATTTGCATTATGAAAAAACAGCCCAATACATCGGGATCAGTGGAAGCTCTCAAGATCAAAATACAAAATATATTTGTGATATTAAAAGCATACAAAATCCTTTAGATATAGATACAAATAATCAATCCATTTTGACCTACTATAAAAGCAAGTCGCAAGCTTTTAAATTTAAACTCTGCCAAAGCGTTGTTGCCATTCTTACGCAGGATAAAGTTGATCCTGCACAATCACGAAGAGCTAATCCTTACCATGACCTTGATTTCTGGTCTGATACTCAAAAAAGTGTATATCGCCCGCAATTTACAATTGCGGAACTAAAAACTTATCCAAATTTTAAATACTTAAACGGACACATAGCTCAAACATTTTCCGAAAACGACAACATCACTCGATTAACTTGCTTACATATAGAATCAAAAAATCAAAAAACTTATCAAGCTCGAAAACTTGTTCTGTGCTGTGGAGCAATTAACACTGCACGTCTGGTCGCAACAGCTACAAAAAGTTTCAATAAAGAAATGCCTATTCTTTGCAACCACAATAAATGGATTGCTGGAATCAACTTGCGCTATTTAGGACGTCCATCTTCATCGCATCGTTATAGCTTATCACAACTAACTCTCGTTATGAATTCAAAATTCAATCATTTTGAAGATAAAATAATTGCACATTTTTATTCCTATAAGTCACTCATGCTCTTTAGATTAACAAAAGAACTGCCACTTCATCCTTTT
Organism: Pseudobdellovibrio sp.; assembly: GCA_046293015.1. Classification (GTDB taxonomy): domain Bacteria; phylum Bdellovibrionota; class Bdellovibrionia; order Bdellovibrionales; family Bdellovibrionaceae; genus Pseudobdellovibrio. The sequence continues at coordinate 113,137 of JBKBPU010000007.1, read as the reverse complement.
TTTACAACCTTTATTTTTAGGTTACTTAAGTCTTGTTTGACACTTATAAACGTTCATTTCCCGGATTATCATTCAAATGATAATTATATGAAGATCACTGAAGAAAAAAATCATCTTGGAATGCATTTGGTTAAATTTAAATATTCACATGATAAACAAAAAAAAGCAGAGATCAGACTCGGATTATGGATTATGATCAAAAACCTTTTTAGTCTTGGTATAATACCCTTAAAAATTAATAACCCACAAGAAGGTGCCAGCATCCATTATGCAGGAACTATTCCTCAATCTTCCCAATACGCACCACTGCGAGTTGCACCAAAAATGAATCTTTGGACTCATCCATCAGTTTACATCGCTGATAGTTCGACTTGGTTGTACTTACCGGCTAAAGGATTAACTTTTACAATCATGGCTCACGCTCGAAAAATTGGGCAACACTTGATTGAAGAGATTAGATCATTTAGACCCAACTGAAGCTGGCTAATTTAGATGAACCATGTTAGCATACGTACAATATGTTTAATTTAACAACTGATCATAAAATAACGCCCGAATCACGGCTGTCTCTTAAAAAATCTCTCGATTTTATTAAGTCCACAAAATCTGATTCTGGTTTTTATGCTATACCAACACATGATAAGCATTTTACAGAGTCTGAAACCTTAGCTCATCAGTTAAAAGAAAAATATCAGAAATATATTGTTGTTGGTGTTGGCGGAAGTTCAATGGGTGGACGAGCACTTGTTGAAATTGCAAAATCAGAACATATTACATTTTTAGACAACGTCGATCTTTCTGAAATCAGTGATATCATAAAAAAACATTTAAATTTTATTCATGAAACTGCCTTTATTATTATTTCAAAAAGTGGATCTACGATCGAAATATTACTCAATTACTCAACCTTACATGAACAATTTAAGTTATTAGCAAATTTCGATATCATAAAAAATTCATTTTTCATTAGCGAAAAAAACAATAACCCAATCGCAAATTTTGCAAGCGAGCATAAACGACCTTTGCTCGAAATACCTGTCAATATTGGTGGTCGTTTTTCAGTTTTAACCCCTGTAGGACTTTTAATAGCGGCTATTTCTAATTACAATATCAAAGACATACGTTTAGGTGCTGAAATGGCTCTCGACGATGAAGAAAAAATTATCCAATTCGCTGATTTGTTTTTAGAATCATTTAAACGCAAAGAAAATATTTCGCTTTTTTGGTTTTACAACTCATATTACAGATGGTTTGGCGGCTGGATACAACAACTCTGGGCAGAATCTCTAGGCAAAAAGGAAACAATCGAAAATAAACCTGCACCAAGCTTCAGTACTCCGATGATTGCTATAGGATCTACCGATCAACACTCCATTCTACAACAAGTTGCACATGGACCTAAGGATAAGTTTGTCATCATATTTGATTTTGAAAGCACAAAATCAACGAGTACGGTCTTAAAAAATACTCTTTTTAAAGAAATCTCATTTTTTAAGGATCGCCAATATTCTGACTTAATATCGTCACAGTCACTAGCCACATACAAGGCCTTGAAGCTAAATCAGGTTTCCACCTTATTCATCAACTGCCAGGACACACAAAAAGAGAAATTCACTGGTTATTTATTTATGTTCTTTCAGCTTTTAGTTGCAACAATAGGTCACCACGAAAAAATTAATCCTTTCGATCAACCTGGTGTAACACTTGGTAAAGAGCTTTCACTAGAATTACTCATGCAAATTAAAAAATAGATCCATTTTAATCTAATATTTTAGCTTGTAACAACTCGCAAGAGTACAGACGTATTAACTTTGTATCAAAATTATCAATCTGACCATTATGTGCATAGATAATTCTAAAATCGTCTGCTGGCCGTAATGGAGCCCAAACGACTGGATACTCATCATGATTTGATGCTACTCTATAAATACCAATAATTTTTTTCTGCAAAGCACTTGCTAAATGAATAATTGCCGTATCCGGAGTAATAATGAGATCTGCATTTTTTACAGCTAAATAATTTAAAGCAAAATCCCCACATGATAACAGACACCACTTTTGACCAAATTTTTTACTAAAATTTATTTTCCATTTCATTAAATGATTATTGTAATCGCTTTGACTTCCAATACTGATTACAATGTGATTTTGATGCACACTCAAAACTTCTGAAATAATTTTTTCTGTCAGATCTTGAGATAAGTTTCTATCTGAAGATCCAGCAAATGAATTTAAAATAATAATCTTGTTTTGCTTTATAAGTTTAAAATCAGTTTGATACAACTCATGCAGATTAGATTTAGATTGTAGATTGTACTTAAATACAAAACCCTTAGTTTTTAACCCAATCGATTGTAATAAAAGATTGTATCTTTCCGTAATATGAACATTATTAAAATTTTCACAAACATGGTGATCAAAGAAACAAAATTCTTTATTAAGAAAAACTGTTTTTTCATAGCTTTTGATATATCGAGCCAACAATAAGCTTGAGGGATCTAACAGGTGCGACGTGCAAATTAAAAAATGATATTTATCAGATCTTAATTTGAATAAAACTTTTAGTACTGAAAATAAATTTGAAATTCTTAAAACTGTTATTGGTGTATTTATGTAATCATAAATAAATGATTGATATTCGCGAGTTATAATTGTTATTTGATAGCCGGCATTAAAAAGATCATCTAACAAGCCCGTTATTGTAATAGTATCACCAAGTTTGCCGTCTAATCTCAAAACAACAATTGATTTAATATCCGATCTAGGCCTTTCATGAGATAACGGGTTCTTTTGATTAATTAATAATCTTAAAAAATCTTTTCTTAATTGCCTCAAAAAATCTATTCTATTGTGATTTAACCTTCGTATATAGTGCGATAATGATTTTAACATACTAAACCAGTTTCGACCATTTTGGTCTTTTAGCTTTTGTTACATATTCATCACTATTCACCGGAACAATTTCACAAGAAGAAGCACTCTCCGCTTTAATTTCACATGCAAAATCATACCATGTTTTAAGGCCTTCAGGGGCTAAATGAGTTATACCTGGCTCAAGCTGGCGAGATTTTATTCTTTGAACAATTTCACTGGCTACCCAAGCAGCTTGTGTCGGCATTCCATATTGATCGTTGACAACTTTTATTTCATTTTTTTCAGTTAATAATTTTTTAATCGTCAAATAAAAATTTTTTCCTCTTTCACGATCATAAATCCAACTGATACGATAAAGCGAATAGTGACAACCAGATTCAACAAGAAGCTTTTCACCAAGTAACTTAGATCGACCGTATTGATTAATCGGATTTGTCTGATCTGTCGATTTATATGGTTTTCTGTCATTCAGTTCGCCGCTGAAGACATAATCAGTCGAAAAATGAATAACGTAAGAATCGCTCCTACGAGCCCAATGTGCAATTACGCCCACAGCATATCCATTAATTTGATTTGATAATTCGATTTCATCTTCAGCTTTATCAACAGCGGTGTAGGCTGCGGCATTGATAATTAAATCAGGTTGATGCTGATTTAAGGCCTCTAAAATTTCGAATTGATTAGAAAAATTAACCTGATCATGACCTAAAGCAACGACCTGACCTTGAAGCAATTCTTTAATTCTGTAACTGACTAATCCATTTTGCCCAAACATCAATATTTTTTTAAACATAGCTTATCCTAAAAATATGGGCATTGATTGAACAATAACCCGTGAGCATCTTTTTCTTTTAGTAATGGTGGAATATTAATTTTTGGCCAATTAATATTTAACTGTTGATCGTTCCACAAAAGACTTACTTCTGATTGCGGGTGGTAATAATCAGTTGTCTTATATAAAAAAACGGCCTCAGGACTTGTCACTAAAAATCCATGTGCAAAACCTTCGGGTATCCAAAACATTTTTCGATTTTCTTCACTCAGTAGCAAACCATAGCTGTGACCAAAAGTTTTTGAGTTTTTTCGCATATCAACTGCAACATCAAACACTTCACCCTGAACAACACGAACAAGTTTCCCTTGTGTCTGCGTAGTTTGATAATGCAAACCACGTAAAATGCCATAAGTCGATTTTGATTGATTATCTTGAACAAAACTAACATTTCTCTTAATTGCATCATTAAATTTTTTTTCATTAAAACTTTCGTAAAAATAGCCTCGGTTATCCCCGAACACTTGAGGTTCAATAACATAACAATCTTGCAGAGGTGTCGAAATTAGATTCATACTTATGACTTTTGGCTTTCAAATTTAATTAAGTTTTTTAAATATTGTGTGTACGTACTCTGAGGATAATCAGAAACTGTTTTTTCTAAATCAGAAAGACTAATAAATTTTTTTAAATAAGCAATCTCTTCCAAACAAGCTATTTTAAGACCTTGTCTTTGCTCGATTGTTTGCACAAACAATGATGAACTAATCAAAGATTCATGTGTGCCAGTGTCTAACCAAGCCGTACCACGTCCAAGCGTTTCTACGTTGAGTTTATCTTTGTCTAAGTATATTTTATTCAAATCCGTTATTTCTAGTTCACCACGAGCTGATGGTTTTAACATTTTAGCGTATTCGACAACATTCTGATCATAAAAATATAATCCGGTTACAGCCCAATTCGATTTTGGGACCTTCGGTTTTTCTTCTATACCAATTGCTTTTAAATTTTTATCAAATTCAACAACGCCGTACCGCTCTGGATCAGTCACATGATATGCAAAAACAGTTGCCCCAGTTGGTCTTTGCGCAGCTTTTTCAACTGCTGTTGGTAAATCTTGGCCATAAAATAGATTATCTCCAAGTATTAATCCACAAGGATTATTATTAATAAATTTTTCACCGATTAAAAAGGCTTGAGAAATACCTTTTGGTTCAGGCTGTATTTCATAAGAAAAATTAACCCCTAAATGATGACCATCACCCATAAGCTCGCGTATGAGAGGAATATCTCTTGGTGTTGATATAATTAATATGTCTCGTATACCCGCTAACATCATAATCGAAATAGGGTAATAAATTGTTGGCTTATCGTACACAGGTAACAGCTGCTTGCTGATTGATTTTGTTGAAGGAAACAATCTAGATCCAGAGCCACCAGCTAAAACTATTGCTTTCATATTTAAAAATTCCCTTTACTTTGAAATAGATTTAATCCACTGACTATTTTCTAAATACCAATCAATTGTTGCTTCTAAACCTGACTCAAATGCAGTAAATTTTCTTTCAAAACCTAAAGTTCTGACAGCGTGTGAATCATCAATTGCATAACGAGCATCATGACCCAAGCGATCAGCAACAAAGGTAATAAGCTCTTGATAAGACTTCCCATCTTGTCGCGGTTTTTTCCGATCTAATATCTGACATATACTTTTAACAACTTGAATATTTTGCCTTTCTGAATTTCCACCTAAGCAATAGGTATCACCATTATATCCTTTTTCATAAGCTAGCAAAACACCTGCAGCATGATCATCAACATGAATCCAATCACGTACATTTTCACCTTTGCCATAGACCGGAATAGATTTTAACTGCAGAGCATTTAAGACAGTTTTAGGAATAAGCTTTTCGGGAAATTGTCTTGGTCCATAGTTATTTGAGCAATTTGTAACAATCACTGGTAAACCATAGGTGCGCCCCCATGCTCGAACTAAGTGATCGCTCGCCGCCTTTGAAGATGAATATGGCGAGTGTGGATGATATGGTGTCGATTCAGAAAATTTACCCTCGGGACCAAGTTCTCCAAAAACTTCATCTGTCGAAACGTGCAAAAATCGAAATAGTTTTTGTTGCTCGAAACTTAATTTCTGGAAATAAGATCTTGCTGATTCAAGTAAGTTAAAAGTTCCAATTATGTTCGTTTCGATAAAAACTTTAGGCCCAGAAATCGAATTATCAACATGCGATTCAGCGGCTAAATGTACAACACCCATCGGAGAATGCTTTTCAAACAAACTTTGAATTGATTGAAAATCGCAAATATCAACTTTTTCAAAAAAACATTTCTGATTGTCAATGAGACCATCAATATTTTCAATTCGTCCTGCATAAGTCAATTTATCAACAACGACACAAGTGTAATTTTTTTTTAGACATTGTCTTAAAAAAGAACTTCCAATAAATCCGGCAGCTCCTGTAATCAATAATGTTTTATTCATTTCAAAACTCAATTTATCTATATTGAATATAATTTTCTTCAACTAACTTTTTTTCTAAAGCATAGCATAAAGTATGATAAAGAATTTCATGTCCTTCTTGGATACGCGCAGTGTTCGGACCATTCATAATGACAGTTAAGTCTGCTAGATTTTCTTTCGCAGCTCGTCCGCCATCTTTACCTGTTAAACAAATTGACTGAGCACCGATTTTTTTTGCAATCAAAAAAGATTTTAGAATATTCGGCGAATTCCCAGACGTTGTGATACCCAAAAAGACATCATTCGGACGCGCTAATGCTTCAACTTGACGCGAAAAAATGTCATCGTAACTAAAGTCATTACCCGCAGCGGTGATAATTGAACTATCTACAGTTAAGGCAACAGCACGAATCGGATCTCTATTTTGATTTAATTTAACAACAAGCTCTGCTACAAGGTGTTGAGCATCTGCTGCTGAACCACCATTACCAGCAACAAAAAGCGTGCCTCCAGATTTTAGACTTCGAGCAATCATATCAACCATTTTTTCAAAGTTTTGATGTAAAGACTGGTTATCAATAATTGATTGAATATTTTTTAAGGCTTCTTCAGCTGCTTGTTTAAATAAATTTTGCGACGATGTTGACATATTCATTCTCCTTAAAATTAAATTAAATTTTTTGCTTTTATGTATTTAATAAATCCTGCTTTTAGTTCAGGGTGCTCAAGCGCTAACTCGACATTAGCAAGTAAAAAACCCAGCTTATCACCAGCATCAAAGCGCCGTGTTTTAAAACTAAATGCAAATAATTTATCATTTTGCGCAAGTAAGTTCATCGCGTCAGATAATTGGTATTCACCATTAAAACCTGTCTTAATTTCTGCTAAATATTTCATAATACTCGACTGAAAAACATAGCGTCCAGGCAATGCCCATAAAGACGGTGCCACATCAAATTGAGGTTTCTCAACAACACCTTTAGCTAACACACCTCGAACTAAATCATCATGTGTTAGTGTTTTACCATTAGAACCCAAATCAACAACGCCGTACTTATGAGTTTCGTGTTCTTGTATCGGCAGAACCCAAACGCCACTCGCTTGCTGCTGTTCACAGTGAGCAACTAAGTGTTTCATAACATTTTCTTCAGGAGTTTTAGAAATTGTAATCTCATCACCAAGCAAAACGGCAAAAGGCTGATCGCCAGTTATCGGCTCAGCACACTTAACAGCATGTCCCAGCCCCAATGCGGCTTTTTGTCGAATTGAAATAATGTTTATATTATTCCGAATGTAATTTATTTGATTTAAAATATCTTCTTTACCGTCTTTAACGAGTTTTGATTCTAATTCATAACTAACATCGAAAAAATCTTCGATTGCAGTTTTACCTCGTCCTTGGATTAAAATGATATCTTCGATTCCTGCTTGTATGGCTTCTTCAATAACATACAAAATTGTTGGTTTATCAACAATTGGCAACATCTCTTTAGGTACTGTTTTAGTTGCCGGGAAAAATCGCGTTCCAAGACCTGCCGCTGGTATTATGGCTTTTTTAACTTTTTTCATGAATTATCCAAATCGCCCTGTGATATAATTTTCAGTTTGTTCAGTTTGCGGATTAGTAAATACTTGTGAACTTTCGCCAAACTCAATCAAATCACCTAAATACATAAATGCAGTATAGTCTGATGCGCGACCAGCTTGATGTAAATTATGAGTCACCATCAAAATAGTTACATTTTTTTTGAGCTCAACCAAAAGCTCTTCAATATGGGCTGTCGATATAGGATCTAGAGCCGAAGTGGGTTCGTCAAGCAACAACAACTCTGGCTCTGTTGCAAGAGCACGAGCTATACACAATCTTTGTTGCTGACCACCAGAAAGCGCTGAGGATGACTTATGTAATCGATCTTTAATTTCTTTCCATAAACCAGCTTTTTTAAGCGAATCCTCAACTTTTTCATCAAGAAATGATTTTTTCTTAACTCCTCGAATTGTTAACCCATAGGCAACATTATCATAAATTGATTTAGGAAATGGATTTGGTTTTTGAAAAACCATGCCAATTTTCATACGAACTTCAAGAGGATCAACTTGCTTGGATAAGATATCATAACCTGATGGATTTAAGATAATTTGACCAGAATATTGAACAGCTCCATAAACATCATGCATACGATTAAAACATCGAAGTAAAGTCGTTTTACCACATCCTGACGGGCCTATTAATGCAGTCACTTTATTTTGATAAATCGGTAAATTAATTTGATTAAGAATTTGCTTAGGCTGAGAGGTTTTGCTTTCAGCCGCAGGTCCATAATTAAACGACAAGTTCTTAACTTCAGCTTTGATCATAACAATCCTTACTTGTCCCTTCCATAGTCATCTTGGTAGCGAACAATGTCATCTTCACCAAAATAAGATCCAACCTGTACTTCAATAAACTCGACCGGAGACTGTCCATTGTTAATTATTCTGTGCTTCGCACCCTGAGGAATGAAAATGTGCTGACCAGTTGTTAACTTGATTTCTTGGTCATTCAAAACAACTAAAGCTTCACCTTTAACAATGATCCAATGTTCTGATCGCTTAGCATGTGATTGATATGATATTTTTTGTCCAGCATCAACGCGTATAATTTTTGATTTAAAATAATTTTCATCTTGCAGAACTTCAAATTTACCCCAAGGTCTGTTTTCAAATACATGGTTCTCAACAACCTTGGGTTGATTGACCTTGAAGCGATCCACAACCTCTTTCACTTTTTGTGACTCGCCTTTACGACAAACAAGTAAAGCATCTGCCGTATCAACAACAATCAAATCATCAACGCCTACAAAACTGTAAGCTTTAGATCCTAAACCGTGAACAGAGTTATTGCGACTCGCGACTTGAACAACATCAGACAGGCTACGATGGCCAGACGATACTGTCGCAGAATGTCCAAATTGTTCTTTTTTGTGAAAACCTTCTTTAATATCAGTTAAAGAATCCCAAGACCCTAAGTCCGACCATCCAATGTCGCAAGTGACACACATCAAGCTCGGAGAGAGTAATTTCTCCAAAATAGCATAATCAATTGAAATATTTTTTATATCTGAAAAAATGTCACTTAAATTTGACAAATCGTTTTTTAAAGTTTGTAGCTTATTCCAAATTTCAGGTTCAAGCTGAATAAAGTGCTGAATCATATTTTTAACTTTAAAAATAAAAATACCTGCATTCCAAAAATAAGTTCCGGCACTAATAAATTCTTCAGCTTTTTGCAAAGAAGGTTTTTCATGAAATTTTAAAACCTCAGTCGCCTTTTGCGTACTAACAGCACGATCTTTAACTTGAATATATCCAAACCCAGTTTCTGGACGATCTGGTTTAATCCCTAAGACAACAACTGCTCCTTGATTTGCAGATTTTACAGCAACATCGAGAGCCTCGTGAAAAGCAACTTCATCAAGAATGTGATTATCAGAAGAAAATACTCCGACGACTTGTTCGGTTTTGTTTTTGATTTCTAAATAACGACAAACCAGAGCAATAGCAGCAGCCGTGTTACGAGAAGCAGGCTCATATAAGACTTTTTCAACATTAAAGTTATTTTTACGGATGTCGGATTCGGTTAAATCTTGAAACTTTTTATTAGTCACAACAATCGATGGTCCATATTGCTTCAACCGATTTAAAGTTAAAGTATGTAAAGGTTGATCTAACAGTTCACAAAACTGCTTAGGAAATTTTGATCGCGAAACAGGCCATAAACGAGTCCCACTTCCGCCACTCATGATCACGGGTAATAAAGTCATAAAATACCTTTTCTAGACCCTAACATAGTCGCATTTCAGTGTAAAAAAGGGCATCTTTTTTTTGGCTTTTTGATTGCTATAGTTAGTAATAAGTTTAATTGGTGGTCAAAGAGACACCAGTTTATTGCAAACTGACTATCAAGGGGGAAAAATGATCAAATTGATGATAATTACAGCAAGTTTAGCTTTAACACAAATTGTTGAAGCGCAATCAGTCACTATTCGAGGCGTGCGCATGACGGGATCTGGTTGTGAACAAGCGTCAGCTGATGCAGCAACAACCCCTGATGGAAAAACACTTTCAGTTCTCTTTGATAATTACAAAGTTGAAATTGGTCAAGGGTCAGAAAATCCACAATCAAATTCACTTAAGAAAAATTGTCGAATCTTGATTGATGTTGATGTTCCATCTGGCTATCAGTTCGGTCTGTCACAAACTGATTATCGCGGTTTTGCAGCACTACCAGCATCAGCTTACGGTATGCATCGTTTTACTCAGATTGTCCCAAACCAACCAATTGCATCAATGCGTGAAGCTCAAATTACAGGACCAATAGCAGAAGATTACACGGTGACGATCAAACAGAAACCAGGACGATTTGTTTATTCTCCTTGCAATAAACCTATTCAAACCATAGAGCTGTTATCTGAACTTGCAGTAGCCTATCTTCCAAATAAAAGCGACCGCTCGATAGCGCAAATCAATCTCGACTCGGTAGATACAGGTGTCAACTCATCTTTCACCTTAAGTTGGAGAAAGTGCCAATAATAAATTCACTGCAAACAAATCCAGACTTTAACATTTTTTTCATGGACAATCGCTTTAAAGGTCATAGACAATTTTTAAAGCGATTTTTATTGAGGTTACATGAAAAAATTCTTTCTTGAAGTTTTAAAAAAATTATTAGTAGGTTTCTTGCTATCGATCATTTTGCTAATTTTAAGTTATAGTTTTTTTGCGGGTGAATTTCCTCCAAATTTTTCTAATATGAAGAATGGAATATTCGGACTTAAATCGCAATTTCAAACACTGAGAAAATATCAAGAACTCAAACTCGCTAGAACTTTAGAACAAGACTCAGATCATCCTGAAACTGAAAAAAAACAACGTAAACGAGATCAAGAGCTTTCTAAACTGATGGAAGAACTTGGCTTAAATGAAGAATCTCAAAATCGAAACGACAAACAAAGCAAACAGCCACTCACTCTTGAGACTCTTGAAAAACAAAATATCATTCTGATTCGTAAGATTAACGAGTTAGATTATCGCCTTTACCTACTAGAAAAAAAGAAAAATTCCGCAAAAAACACATCACGGGATTGATATGTCCATACTGATTGGGAAGTGATCAGATGAACGAATATTTTCAAGCATTTCAACTTTATGCACGATAATACCGCGTGCGTACACACGATCTAAGTGGGATAACATATCAGCCACTTTTATACGTTTGAAATCATATTCTTTCATGCCAAACTCTGCAACAATGCTTCGAGCTTTTGCAATTCGCGCTTTGTTTCGAGTATTAAAATCACCTATAAAAATAACTGGACCTTTATGGTTTTTGATGAGCTCAAGTGATTGACGCAAATGCTTTTCAAATTTATCTGTGTTAACTGCATTAATTGCATGAATATTTAAGAGGGCAAGTTTTACTCCACCACCAACAACGAAAAATGAAGCCGCTGTCACTTTAGGTGTTTTAACGATAGGCTCTAAATCATCCGTACGCATCCATTTTAGGCTGAATGGCTGAGCCTTCGATAATGTTAACACACCTGACTTAACCTGAGTTTTATCTTTTATCCACGACACAACAAAATCGTAATGATACGAATTTTTTAATCTATTCATTTCATTCATTACTACACTTTCAGATGTCGCTTCTTGTAGTGCTAACAAATCATATTGCGAAGATAGCAATCTAAAATCACTAACCCAATCATTCATTCGATCACCTTTTAAAATATTCCACGACAAGAGTCTAAAGTGGCGATTGAGCGTGGTTTGGCTAACTTCTGGAGACGAAAAAACAGTTTCTTTATCTCCCGGAATGGTAAACGTAGGTACAGCAAAAGCTGTTGCAGACAAAAACGTAATAAGTAGTGTGATTTTATTTTTCATAATTGCTCTTCCTTGAGCAACTTTTCGAACAATTTTGACTAAACTTGAGTTTTTATTCTAATTTGAGTTAAAAAATACGTTAAACTCTAGACCATAGTCTATTTATTTTTCCCTTGAGATTTAGATTTAAATGATCGCCCTCCTGGTCGGAAACGTTTTTTACCATTTGATGAACGGTGCGCTCCAGATTTTTTTTCTTTTTGCTCAATCATTGCTTTAGCTTTACCACTTGAAACAATCCCAGCCTGTTCGACCATTTTTGAATGATAGGGGTGATCAACAACAACAGGTATTTTTAAGCCTATGGTTTTTTCTATATCACGAATAAATGATTTTTCTTCAAGTTCACAAAAAGAAATAGCAATACCTTCAGCTCCCGCTCGCGCCGTTCGTCCAATACGATGAACATAACTTTCTGGCTGATTCGGAATTTCATAGTTAATCACATGAGTAATTCCATCAACGTCGATTCCTCGTGCTACAATGTCTGTCGCAATTAAGACACGAATCTGACCATCACGAAAACCTTCAAGTGCTTTTTGGCGAGCTGATTGTGATTTATTACCATGTATTGCAGCTGCCGTAATTCTTAATTTCTGTAGAATCTCAGCAACACGATTCGCTCCAAACTTTGTACGAGTAAAAACAATAACTTTTTTAAGTTCCGAAGAGTTTAATAAATGCTTTAATAACTCTCTTTTGTTTGGACGATCTACGTACATAACACTTTGATTAATTTTTTCTGCAGTAGTCGCAACAGGTGTCACAGCGACTTGTTCAGGATTTTTTAAAATCGTCTGTGCTAATTTCAAAATATCCGAAGGCATAGTCGCCGAAAAAAACAAAGAATGTCGTTGTGAAGGTAGTAAAGGTATAATTCTTTTTATATCTTGAATAAAACCCATATCAAGCATGCGATCGGCCTCATCAAGTACAAACATTTGGACTTTATTCAGCATAAGATGTCTTTGAACAATGAGATCTAATAGACGACCTGGAGTAGCTACGAGAACATCAACTCCATTTTGCAAGGCTCTAATTTGCGGTTGAATGCCTACACCACCATAAGCTGTGGCCATTTTGAGGTTCATGTATTTGCCGTAATCTTTAAAATTATCATAAATTTGAATTGCAAGCTCACGTGTCGGTGTCAATATTAAGGTATGAACTTGTCTCGGGCCAACGTTTTGTTTACGTTGTTCTAAAATATGTAAGATCGGCAGCGCAAATGCCGCTGTCTTCCCTGTACCTGTCTGTGCACAACCTAATAAATCTTTTTGTTCAAGAATTATCGGAATAGCTTTTTCTTGAATCGGTGTTGGAGTTTCATAATTCAAATCCAAAAGTGCTTTTTGAATCGACGACGATAATTTTAAATCTGAAAATTTCATACCCAGTAAATAGGCTCAAATATGCAAATGATCAATTTAAAAGTAGACTATTTGAAGAATAGACCTACAAGTGTATAAAATCGATACAGTGACTTACAATTGTCATATGTTCGCGTTTGATAACTCATATATGAGATTTGAGCATCAAATCTCAAGCGTCTAGATTGCATGGTGATTTCAATAATACAATTAAACATAAATAATGCGAATTAAGAATAGCTTCGGAGAGCCTATGACAAATCAAACAAAATCAAGAGTAACTCTAGTTATCATAAATTTAATTCTGACACATTCATTAATTGCCACAGCACAGAACTCATTTGAACATGAAAATACACTTACAAAAATCGATGCAGTTATCGCTGAACATAGTTTAGAGCAAAAACGTTTACAATCCCTTTCACCTGAAGATCTCATCATCGAAGCAGATGCCATCTTAGCCGATCTTAATCAGCAAATTGATCAAATCGGTCATAACACTGATAACTCAAATGGAAAACTCACGCAATTAGGTCAACAAAGCTTTATCGTTGAAAAAAAGATCGAAGAAATGTATCAACTTTTAAATAAACACTACCAGGGTGATTTAACTTATATTCAAGCACAAAAACAAATGAGCGAAATTTTAAGGTTACTCTTACACATTCAAAATAAATAAATCACGTTAACGTTTTCATGTTTTTAATTTTAAGACCATTTGTTCTTAACTTAAATCGGTTAAGGCTGTCTTGTTCAGGCAAAATCCCACCTAAATCTAAAGACTTAAATCCACGTTCTTTCAATGTTACGAAAGATTGCCACAACAGCAAATAATGACACTTAAACTTTCGCCCTTCATCCGTATTCCAACCAGCTCGATAAGCTGCAGTATCACCATGTAAACTGATATATATGCCAGAAATCATTTTTTTATCTTTACGAACAACTAGAAATAAACCAGATTTTAATTTTAAAGCCCAATTCATTTCCTCCAGCAAGAATTGTGGAGATAAACCGACAAAAACCTTACGTCCTTTATAATTTTGATAATTCCAAACAAAGTTATATACATCCTCAGCATTATCTAAAAAAAGAACTTCTAAATCTTTAAACGTCTGAGCATCTTTGAGAGAGCTTCTCCACTTTGGATGCATTTGTTTTTTAATATCATCTAAGCTTTGACCTAGCATCAACCACACAGTTTCGTAGTGTTCATTTTTAATTTTAAAACCTAACTGCTTAATTTTTTCTTCTATACCGGTTTGATCTGATACTTCTGGTAGCCATCTTCGAAAAGTAAACCATTTTGACGGGTATATTTTGTTAAACTCCTGAGCAAAAAGCAGGGTTAATTCTAATTCACCATATTTTAAAAGAGCCGCTTCGAGCCAAATAGGACCACGATGAATTTCAACAAAATGTACAAAAAATATTTTAATTTCAAATAAGATAAACAGTCCAATAACAGTATTATTTTGATCTCTAATTAATATTGTCTGAGGTCTTTTATAATCGCGTTTTTGAACTGCTTGAGCGTAGGGCCATGTGTTCATCCAATTAGATCGTGGAGCTTTTTTTAAAAGCTGATTCCACTCATAAGTTGAAAGTGTTGAACGATCAAATGAAAGCGCTAATTTTGACATTATAAAATGCTAATTAAAAAATTTTTTAGTTTTACGGATTTCATTTACAAAATTCTTAATTTGATCTTGTACAAAATCCATTCTTTGAATGACTTGTGAAAAATCTTTTTCTTTGTTTTTCTCTTTTTTAACGACAAATTTAACATCTTTAAGTGCTTGTCTAGCACCTTCTATAGAGAACTTGTCTCTATATAAGAGCTTCTTAATTAAAAAAGCATTCTCTACATCTTTTTTAGTGTAAAATCTTTGATTATTAGAGGCCTTCTTTGGTTTCAATAAATCAAACTCTTGCTCCCAATAACGCAAAACATATTGTTTAATTCCTAACAAATCCGCAACATCGCCAATTTTAAAGCCAAAGCGATCGGGTATATTTTTAATGTCTTCTAATAATTGGTCATCAACTAAAACATTTGGAAAAGCATCTGACTCAGCTTTAATTTCGCGCTCATTTTCATCAGCACTAAACTGCTGCATTTGCAAACTAATCGTTTCTAAAGTCTTTTTATGTTTTTCAAGAGCTGAATCTGTCAATTCCGAACCTAAAGCTGATTGCTCAACGATTTGATCAATCATTTGAGAATCTAAACCATTAGTCTGCGAAAGACCAATTGAAAGTTGGGACAAACCTAATTCAAATTCACTATCAAATAGCTCAAAATGCGTCAGTTCATCGTCTTGAGTATTAACGTGAGTTTGCGCACTATCTATATTTTGATCTGATTTAGCGTCTAACTTTTGAGATGTATCAACGTCTTGTAAAACTATCTCTTGAGAGCCAGGTAAGTTTTGAGAATTATTCATCGTCATCCTCATCATCTTCTTTGCCTAATAGATGTTCGTATTCTTCACCATTCAACATAGCTTTAAGAACTTGACTCGGTCTAAATGTTAAGACTCTGCGAGCTGAAATTTTAATTTGCTCACCCGTTTGCGGATTACGACCATTACGCTCACTTTTGCCACGGACAACAAAATTGCCGAATCCAGAAATTTTAACTTTTTCACCTTTGTGAAGCGTTTCTTTTAAAGAATTAAAAACAAGTTCAACAAGCTCACTTGCTTCTTTTTTAGAAAATCCAATTTTCTCATAGACCTTTTCAACAATGTCAGCTTTTGTAACAGTTGAATTACCAATATTTTGTCCAGCCATATATCATCCTAATTTATTACTTTACTCTTTAATGCTACATCTATCGTAGCCGTGCTCCAACAGATTTTTCAGCAGATTGAATCACTTTTTGCATTATTTCGTTGATCGTAGCCTCGTTTAACGCAGCCTCCTGCGGCTGAAGCTTTACTCTGAGTGCAACAGATTTTTGACCATATGGCAACTTATCGCCTTCGTAAATATCAAAAACGGTTAAATCTGTGAGCATTCCACCAACTGATTTTTTAATATCTTTTGTCATATCACCAACTGGCTTAACAGCATCCATCACAAACGCAAAATCACGCTCGATCGGCTGATGCACAGGCACAGATTTGAATTTAGTCGGTCTTGGCTGACCTTGCATGAGAACATCTAAATTTATTTCAGCCAAACAGACCGGAACACGAATTTTCTCTGCACCCAACAGCACCGGATGTACTGATCCAATAAACCCAACTGTTTTACCCTCACAAATTAAACTTCCCCACTGACCTTTATGTAAAAAATCAGGGGCATCATCATTTTGAACAAATGAATACGCCGATATTTGTAAGACTTGCATTAAGTTTTCTATAGTGTTTTTAAGTTTATAAATGAGTGGATACGACTTTGAATACAGACCAAACTCTTCACCCCATAAAGCAATAGCTAGCTTACGTGTCTCTTTAAAATCACCTGACACTTTTGTAAAAGTTGATCCTATTTCAAATAAACGACCCTCAACGTTGCCAGAATGAAAATTATCTCGAACATTTTTCCATAACTGAAATGAAATTGATCGGCGCATGGCATTTAGATCTTCGCTTAACGGATTTTTAATTTTAACTGAAGTTTGATCTATAACCATTCCTGTTTTATTGAACTTATCAACTGATCTTAAAAATTGAGATTCTTCAGATTCCGATAAAAAGGCATAATTAAAAGCCTGATCATAACCTTCAGTACGCATAAATAAAGACAACCGCTGTTGTGACGTGTATTTTTCATCATGTTTTGCAGGCTCGGTTGCAAATGCGGGCAAGTTTTCAGTGATGAACTCATACCCTTTTAATCGAGCATATTCCTCTACAAGATCCATTTCGTGCTCTAAATCAAAACGAAATAACGGAGGCGTTACAACATACTCGCCAGCTGACTTCTTTTGAACATCACACTGAAGACCATTCATGTATTGCACGAATAAATCTTCAGAGGCTTCATAACCTAAACGGTCAGTTATAGTTTGAATTTTGATATTCACCGGTGCTTTTTTAATCGGCTGTGGATAAACATCATAATGGCTACCAAATGCTGTACCACCCGCTACTTGTAAAATTAAATGCACAGCACGATCCATGATCATGCTGGTTTGACTTGGGTCAACTCCTCGAGAAAATCGGTACGCCGAATCTGTTTCAACTCCGTGCCGTCTTGACGATTTACGCACTGCCATCGCTTTAAAGTTTGCAGACTCTAAGAAGATCTCAGTTGTTTGCTCGCTAACTCCCGAATTAAGTCCACCAATCACACCAGCTAAAGCCACAGCTTTTTCAGAATCAGCAATAACAAGTTCTTCACCTGACAGTGTTAATTCTTGTTCTTTTAGAGTTTTAAATTTTTCACTGGCTTTGGCAGATCTAACAGTAATTTTTGATCCTCCAATAAGTTTGGCATCAAATGCGTGCAATGGTTGCCCCATTTCAAGCATCACATAATTCGTAACATCAACAACATTATTGATTGAATTAAGACCAATCGATTCTAAGCGTTTTTTAAGCCATTCAGGCGAATTTTGAATTTTAACTCCAGAAAGATATCGACCGCAATAACGAGGACACAATTCAGAATTTAAAACTTCAAGTTTAATTTTATCTTGAGTCGATCCACCAGAAAAATTTTGTGCAATCTCTGGAACTTTCACAGGTTTATTGAGCAAACAGCCAATTTCACGAGCTAAACCATAGTGACTTAAACAATCTGCCCGGTTCGGAGTAACTTTTAATTCAAACACGATATCGTCATGACCCGCATACTCAGCATATAGTTTCCCAACAGGAGCATCAGAAGCTAATATATAAATACCATCTGATTCAGTTGCTAATCCCAACTCTTTTAATGAACATAGCATCCCATTTGATTCAACATCACGAATTTTAGATTTTTTAATCGCAAAATTTCCAGGCAAAACCGCACCTGGCAATGCCACAATAACTTTATCACCTTGTTTGTGATTTTGCGCACCACAAACAATTTGCTCAATTTTCCCAGGAGCAATTTCAACCTGGCAAAGCGATAACTTATCCGCATTTGGATGCTTATCTTTGATATGAATGTGACCAACCACAACATTGTGAAAATCGCGAGCTTTATTTTGAATGTCTTCGACCTCAAGGCCTGCTTTTGTCAAAATATCTGCTAATTTTTGCGTATCTTGAAAGTACTCTTTGACGTCAACAAAATCATTTAACCATTTTAAAGAAATTTTCATATTAACCTTACTACACTCAATTACGAATTAAATTGTTTCAAGAACCGAACATCATTACGCGGAAAATGCCTGATATCATCTACACCGTATTTAATAATCGCCATACGCTCGATACCGAAACCAAAAGCAAAACCTTGCCAGTCAGGGTATGGAACTTTAGCGTGTTCAAAAACTTTAGGGTTAATTAAACCGCAACCACCGATTTCAATCCAACCTGTTTGTTTACACAAAGAACAACCTTTGCCTTTACAAATTGGACAAGAACAATCCACTTCAGCCGAAGGCTCGGTGAATGGAAAAAAGCTCGGGCGAAATCTCGTTTTCAATCCAGGACCAAAAAACTCACGAACAAAAAATGAAATCGTTCCTTTAAGATCAGCCATTGAAATTTTACGATCGACACACATACCCTCGATTTGATGAAAATTCGGCAAATGCGAAATATCACTATCACATCTAAACACTGGCCCTGTACCAACAACTCTCAATGGTGGCTTTTCGTTTTCAAGAGAGTGAATTTGAATCGGTGACGTATGTGTTCTTAACACATGTGTTTCATCAACAAAAAACGTATCTTGCATATCACGCGCTGGATGATCCGGAGGAATATTTAAGGCTTCAAAATTATAGTAATCTTTTTCGATCAATGGACCAGTTCTAAGGCTGTAGCCTAAACGGGCCATAATCGAAAAAATCTCATGAGTGACCTTATAAACAGGATGTTCGTGTCCTACTTGATTTTGTTTAACAGATAACGACAAATCGATTTTTTCATTCAACATTTGTGTTTCGATTTCGGCTTTTTTTAAAGACTCTTCAGCTTGTGCATAAGCTGCTTCAAGCTCCGCTTTAACTTCGTTAACTAACTTACCAAACAAAGGTTTTTCTTCTTTAGGTAATGCGGCCATCAATTTCATGACATCGGTTAAGGCACCGGTTTTACCTAAATACTGAACTTTATGTTGGTAGAGCTCTTGCGATGATTGAGAGCTATGAAAATCTTTTAGGGCTTTTTGCTTTATATCGTTTAATTGCGTTTGTGACATGCACTTATTATTAAGAATAATTTTAGTCTTTTCAAGGATTTAGCCATATGTTAGAATCTTTTTTCTTAAGGATTTACCGTGGCGCACAAAAATAAAGAAAACTACTCACCCTATAAGGCTCGTCGAGAGCAAGCTAACCAGCAGACTTCTGCATCACAAAAACCAGCTGACCTTAAAGGCGTGCATAAAAAACCAGAAAAAATCTATACAGCAAACGAAGCAAACGATCGTTTAGCTGATATTTTCCGCAATCATGAGTTTAATTGCACACACGAAGAGCGCATGAAACTGGCTCATTTTTATGAACTCTTGATGAAAAACCAAGAGCATCGCAACTTCACAAGATTACTTAAGCTGAGAGATGTTGCTATAAAACATTTTATCGACTGCCTAATTTTAACAGATCTTGTTGAAATAAAATTTCCTTTGATCGATGTTGGCACAGGCCCAGGGTTTCCCGGCATACCTTTAAAAATTCGCTATCCTAAAGAAAAAATTCTTTTAGGCGAAGGCGTTCAAAAACGAGTTGAATTTTTAAAACACGTCAGAGAGGAAATGAAACTTGAAAATCTTGATATAATCGGCCGAAATATCAATGAGCACTTTGTTTATCCTGTAAACGGAGTCATCACACGTGCTGTTGAAGATATATCGAATACTCTTAGAAACACTATGAGCTGCGTCCAAGTCGGCGGTGAAGTTTATTTCATGAAAGGCCCTGGCGTTGACCCTGAAATTGAATCGGCAGTTCAAAACTTTTCAGAATTTTATAAATTAAAACACAATATCTCTTACGATTTACCAAAAACTGAAAACCATAGACGCCTTGTCGTTTTTGAAAAAATTAAAAACGCTCCACTTCCTGAAGAAGAAGATAACGATATTTTACTGAACGATTCGATTTAAGCTAGGCTTGAAATAAGGATTTTACCAATTATGAATTCACCTAAAGACGATAAAGCTAAAAACCAAAAAACAAAAACAACAAAGCCCGATCAAGTCATCACGTCGAAAGATAATCCTTTATTTAAGAAACTTAAACTTTTGCTGTCTGCTAAAGGCATTAAAGAACATAAATTATTTTTCTTGATGGGTGAAAAACTGATTAAAGAATTCACAAAAACTAAAAATAAAAAGTTTAAAGTCCACTTAGCAGTTTGCAGCGAAAAATACTTTGCTAAATATCCATTTAATACAATTATTTTATCACAAGATCTTTTTAATGAACTTGATACCCTTGGCACTCATTTCCCGATGCTTGTTTTAGAATGCGATGATTTTCCAGAGGCTAATTTAAAACAACCAGCCACAAAAGTTGAAGTTGTATTACCTATTGGTGATCCACGTAATATGGGCGCTCTTGTCAGGTCTGCTATTGGGTTTAATATTGATCAGTTCATCTTAACTCAAGAGGCTTGTCATCCATTTTTGCCTCAATCAGTAAAAGCTTCGGCTGGTGCTATTTTAAAAGCTGATTTCTATTCAGCTTCAAACAAAACTAACACTCTGCCGGTTATCGGTGCTAATTTTGCCTTGGATCTTGAAGGCAAACCTTTACAACAAATCAATTGGCCCGAGCATTTTCGTCTATGGATCGGCGAAGAAGGCCCCGGCTTACAAACGACAGATCAGCAGAAAAAACAATTTAAATTTATCAATATACCCACACAAAACGTTGAATCATTAAATGCCACTGTTTCGGCATCAATCGCTTTTTGGGAAATCGCGAAGAGTCGGTCGAGTTAAATTTTTTCGAATGTTTTATCTGTACAAAATATGGACATCTTAACAACTCAGATTACTTGTATTAATGTGCAATACTTTACAGGAGTAAATTGTGCGTTCGAGTTTATTCAAAAATCTATTTTTATTATTTATAATTGCACCATATGACTTATTTGCAGGCTCTTCATATAGAGAATTAGTTTTAACAGACTCAAGTGCGGTTACAAATGGATTGACTGATGAGTGCTTAAACGGAATCAGAAAGCATATTCAAAACGGCTTGAGCTTTTCAACACCTTCCGTATTTAATTATACAACTTCAGTTAACAATCTTACCCAGCATGGTCAGTCAGATAATTTCAAATTTTACCACTACACAAATTCAGAAAAAATGAAAATAACTGCCAAAGAACGAACTTTTGAAAATTTATTTCAGTTTTTAAGAAACACGGATCGACTGGCGCCTATGGATTGGAATTTATATATTGCAGGTGATGATGACAGCTCTAAATCTTTTGGTCCTATTAAAACAAGAATCTCGATCGATCATAACTCATATGTTTTTGATGCTATCTCTGAATATGACCCTAAAGATGTATCTTCGTTCAATAAGAGTCGAAACTCTACAATAAATACAATCGAAAATGAACTAACAGAGAAATATGTCTACCTTAAACAATGTAAATCGGTTCAGCCTCAATTTGGGAAATTGAGTTATCCAGAAAATTTTGGAATCTTAACTCAGCTTATTTTAACAGATTCCAATGTGAGTCTTATCGCTTATTATGGCCTTAAATCGCCAAAAAAGAGAAAAGAAATTCTAACTGCTACAGGACTTGCTCCAATTGGTGAACCAGTCTACTGGTATCAAGTTATAGACGCCAAGGCAATTCTCGACATCGAAATCATTAACTAAAATTATATATTACCGTAGGCAACTATCTACAGTGGCAACTTGTAACAACACTTCTTTCGAATTTTAACTTCTTTGACTTTTTCTAGTTTTTCATCAGGAATAAAAATAAGCTGCCATGATTCTTTGTTTTCAGAAGGTTCTGTAATTTTATAAGCGTAAATGGTGTCACTGAAAAAGTAACTGTCTGGCGCACCTATATTTTTGCGCACCAACAGCATATCCACTCCAACAAACAAACGCCTTTTAACAGCATCAACAGCCATTGACTGTTTTGTTTTCTCTTTAGAGTTTTTAAATTTTTCAGCTACGAACGAAGTCACTCCCCATTTTTTTTGAGCTTCGTCAGCAGTTAAAAAATCAGACCCCCAATAAGTGTCAGCAAAACTTTTTAAACTCAAAAATGTTAGAAAAAGAAATTTTTGGATTATTATTTTCTTCATTTTGATACCCCACCACTCACACACCAAAACGCTCTAAAAACTGTATTGGGTTTTTCTCGAAATCTGTATAGTTCTCTAAAGAAATCAATACAGATTTCGAATCTGGATATTTATCTTTAAAGGCTTCGAGCCCCTTGTGATTTTTTGTATCGTGACTTTTAACTTCGATAGCCCAGATATTTCGACCACGTTTTAAAACATAATCAACTTCGTATCGTCCTTCACGCCAGTAATACAAGTCACAACCGGTGCGAACGAGTTGCATCCCAACAATCAGCTCAAAGGCACGACCTTTTTCATCAGGACGATAACGATCGAGTATTGTCAGTTGATAAAAACAAGGAGCTAATGGCAATATCTTCGGAGACGATGATTTTGTTTTGACAACTTTAGAAGAAAACTTTTCTAGAGTTTTAATCAAAAAAGCGCCTTCATAAAGATGAATGTAGTTTTTAATCAGTTCTACATTTCCACGATCTTGAATTTGTCCAAGTAATTTTGTATACGAAATTTCTTGCGCCGGATAACCAATTAAAATTTCAAAAGCTTGTCTAAATAAAGCAGGACTTTTAACTGTTTGATACAGCAATATGTCTTTTTCGATGACCGTTCCGACAATCGAGTTTTTAACATAATCAGACCATTCGTTGACGTCTTTAAATACATAAGACCCAGGATATCCACCAAATCGCAAATAATTATTTATATCAAGGCCATACCCCTCTTTTGATTCACTAAAGTTCCAATGAAAGGCTCGAGTCATTTGAAAACGGCCCGTTAAGCTTTCAGTTAAACCCTTTTGAATTTCAAGAGAACTTGACCCGAGAAGAACACAGCGAATGGGTTTCTTTTTTCTTTTAGCTTCATCATAAAGCTTCTTAATCACCTCAGACCAATTTTCACATTTTTGAATTTCGTCAATAAATAGTATTTTATCTTCAGCTAGTGCTATATTCCAATTTTGGATAAGCCAAGAACTATCAGAGTTAAAAACTTTATCAGCGCTCACATAGATAGAATTTTTCGCATAATGGTCTTCAATGAGCTTTAAAATAGAGGTTGTTTTACCGACTTGTCGAGGTCCAATTAAAACCTGTATAAGATTGTTTTTTTGATCAATCTTCTCGTGTAACTCATTGATATATGAGAGCTTTATGACTTTTTTCATTTTTGATAGATTAACCTATCAAATTTGATAGGTCAATCTATCAAATTAAAATATCACTATAAGACAGTTAAGTTGACGATAAACCCAATAATCTCGGCTAATACCCGCGAATGAGCCAAACTTTGTAAAAAGCTTCGAGCACTATTTTAAGAGACATCTTACTTTGACCTATACGACGATCTTCGAAGATAATTGGACTTTCATAAATTTTATAATTATTTTTTAAAGCTTTGTATTTCAATTCAATTTGAAATGAATAACCATTTGATTTAATTGAGTCGAGATTGATCGCATGCAAAACTTCTTTGCGCCAGCAATTAAATCCCCCCGTCCAATCACGCAGCGGATAACCTAAAATAAGTCTTGAATAAAGACTGCCACCTCGTGAAATCATTTTACGTATAATTCCCCAATTGACCGTACCGCCACCAGGAACATATCTTGATCCAATGACAACATCATGGCTATCAATCAACGTTAAAATTTCATCTAAGTGCTTTGGTGCGTGCGAAAAATCAGCATCCATCTCAGTTAAAACATCATAATCATGCTCTAATCCCCACTTAAATCCCGCAATATAAGCTTTGCCTAAGCCTTGTTTTTGCGGACGTACAAGCGCGTGCACTCGATTACGACCCAAGTCAGTTTTAGCAAATGATTGAACAAAATTTGCGGTGCCATCTGGTGAACTATCATCAACAACAAGCACATCAAAATCTGAACGTAAATTCATAAGCGCTGGCAGCAGCTGCTTCATGTTTTCAATCTCATTATATGTTGGAATTATAACTAATTTTTTCATATCAAAATTATCTTTCATTATATTGACTCAGAATCAGAGCCAACCGCAATCATTTCAAATGGTAACTTTGTCATATCTGGGGCATGTTGCCACAAACTCAATACATATCCACCAAAACCAGACCCCGTCATTTTACAAGCGATTGCCCCTTCTTGAGTGAGCAAATCAATATGCTGTTGAACCGAGGCAGGCACCAAGTTCCACATTTCAAAGCACGACTGTGACTGACCGAGAACTTCTTTCCATTGATCCAAATTCATACAAAAATTGAATTCTATAACTTTTTCGACAGCATTTTTCATTTTCAAATCGACAGCAACCGCCTGCTCTGGATATTCAGTAAAAAATTTTTTGACTTGGTTGACACAATCTTTTGTGACGCCTCTTTGCCCTGTATAAGATAAATACATGAGCGGTAGTTCAGGCATATCGAAAAATTTGTTCTCTGTATTTTTTTGAAAAACCATAGCTTTTTGATGAAGCGCTACTGCGACATCAACGCCACTACTTTCACCATGAAATAAATCTTCAATTTTTTTTGCAAAAATAAAAGTATCAGAAATATCAAATCCCAAATGTTTTAAAAACAGCGTAACACCTACTGATAACGTCGCAGAGGCTCCCATGCCGGCTCCGAATTGAATGTGAGATTCTATTGTCAAAAGCCCTGATAAATCAGATCTTTTAATTTTGAGTTCAGCTAATGCTTTCTCAAATACCGACCAAATAATTAATTCGATTTCAGTTGATGATGTTCCTGATATTTTAATCTCAAAATCTTTTGATGCTGATTTTGAATAAGATAGATTTAAATACTTAGCTTTCAACGGGAATACAATAGCTGGAGATCCCCGTAAAACAGCATGCTCACCTGCTAGAATCCATTTCCCCGGAACTTGCAATTTCCAATCTGCCATTGGCTCAATCTCGGCATTCATTTACTTAAGACTTCCACGGTTAAGATAACCTTCATCAGACCAAATATTAAATTTATCATTAAACATGTGTATATATTTTAAATAATGCTCAGCTTGATTTGGTCTGAATAATAAATGAATGTTGCTGCCAGCATCCATTGTCACAATTGGACCATCACTATCAACATGCCATGTTTCAAGAATACTTGCCAATGCCGCAAAACCTTCGCCATTTAAATACATGAAGGCAGGAGATGATGTATGAAACAAAGTATGCATATCCCAAAACTCATTCCAACAAAGCTCAAACATCGACTTCCAGTTTTGCAAATCAATTTTTTGCGAATTATATGCACGCAAAAGTTGTATTAGTTTTTGCAAACGCTCTTGAGCACGCTCAGGACGACCTTTAAATAAATCTGACGTCAGAACACGAACGTGAGCCTGGCTTGATGAAACAGTTTTTTTATTTTCATCACACAAAATGACTAAATGTTTTAAATCTTTTAATGGAAACTGAATTTCTTCAGCTCCTTGTTCATGCCATAACGACCATGGCGAAAAAAATGATCTACACGACGAACCAGATCCTTTTTGCGATATACGTGCGAGTTCTCTTGGTAAGTATTTTGATCCAGAGAACTGATGAGCAACCAATGTCAACGCGGCAAAACTACTCGCAGAGCTTGCTAAACCACAATCAGACGGAAAATTATTCGCAGATTCTATTTCAAAGCAACCTTCTAATTTAAATTCGACTTTTAATTTCGTAAAAAAATCTAGAAATTTTTGACGACCTTTTTCCGATAATTCAATAGGTCTTAAATCATCACGAACGTAAGGACTCCAACGATCTTCAGTTAAAAATCCGTTTTGCTTAATGCGCACAAATGTTCTTAAATTATTTAGAGTATACGATAAAGATGAGTTCGTGGGTTTATTCCCTGCAGTGTCGGTTTTCCCCATGTACTTTATCAAAGCAATGTTCGAAGGAGCAGAGGCCTCGTACCAAATATTTGTATAAACTTTGCCTGATGTCGAATTTAAACTCATAAGCTCTAAAAACTAACAAAATTAGATAAGAATGACAACAATCATACCACTTAAGACTTTGCGATTTTGCGTCTTTACACTTGAAGCGGACCTTGCCGTAAAGAAGCTAAATTCGCTTGAATTTTAAGCCGCAAAGTAAAATTCTGATCGAAAATAGAGCGAAATAAAGCAGCCTCATCACTCAAATAAAACAAAATAACAACATCAGCCCCTAAAGCACCACAAGGCTTACACTTAAAAAAACTAAGACCCCGTTGTCTGGCCACAACCTCAACTTCTTGCTTTAAACCAAATATTAGGGGATGCGTTAATTGAAACTCATTAAGTTTTTGCATCCAAAGATCAAGACCTTCAAAAAAGGCAAAACGATCAGCCGATTTTAGCAAAGAACCAAGTTCATGACTAAAATCAACCAAATTTATACAAAGTTTACGATCAAGTTCAGCCAAATGTTCATGTGTTTTGATTTTTAAACCAGTTGAACAAATCACAAACTCTACACTCTGCATCGGCCAATTTACACCTTCATGAAGAACAGAATTTTCATGCCGCCTATTTAAACTCAATCCTCCACAGAGTTGAGTCACAACATCCATACCGCTCGGTTGCTCGCGAGAACCCTCATACAGTGAGCGATATATCTCAAAGCAATGTTGAATGTTTTTTGTTTTAGAATACTTTAAATAAAAATATAAAAATTCTGCCGTCGAAGCACCAAATCCCCCAGCTTGATAAGGGTTGATCATACGAATGACAATTTGGTCATTATCCATTTCATTGATATGTAAATCTGGCATTTCAAGCTTAATTTTTCTAACGTAACGACCGGCAGGACTTAGATCATGAATGATTTGTTTTCCAGATTGTACAGTATGACCGATTTCAAAAGTAGGATTTGTTCCTATTCCAAGGCAAGTCCCACCTTCGAGTATGGCATACTCACCGAACATAAATGTTTTACCAGGAATGGTTACAGTTTTTGATAGCATTTCTAGTTATGACTAAACTTCAGTTTTTTTGCGAAGATCATTCAGAACCTCAACTGCATTTGCTAAAGAAATTCTTTTACGAAGAGCTAAGATTTCTTCGAGTTTTTTAATCACAAAAGGCATTTCTTTTTCTGTAGCACCTGCACCTAAAGATAAATTTTTTATGTGCAATTTCATGTGACCTTCAATGATACCCACAGTTGTTAAAGCTTTTAATGCTCCCAAGTTTTGCACCAATCCCACTGCCGCAATAACTCGAGACAATCCTGATGCAGAGTCTGTACCTAAAATTTTTAAACCTAGTTTTGCTGTCGGATGCAATGCTGTTACACCCCCAACAGTTCCAACGACTATTGGTGCAATCAACTCACCTTTAAGAGTAGACCCATCAGCTCGCCATTTTGTGATCGATTTGTAGCGACCTTCTCGAGATGCAAATGCATGCAAACCAGCTTCAACAGCACGCCAGTCATTACCTGTTGCGATTAGAATTGGATCAATACCATTCAAAACACCTTTATTATTAGTCGCAGCACGGTAAGGATCTAATTCAGCAAAACGAGAAGCTTCTTCGATTTTAAGAGCTAATTCAGGGTCAATATTTTTTAATGTCACTGTTGCTTTAGTGAGCTTTGTATCAACTAAATTAGATAGAATACACATCGTAACTTTTTCGGATGTGAATTGCTCCAGTGGTTCTTTTAAATACTCACAAACTTGATTAATAATGTTAGCACCCATTGCATCACAAGGGTTCATATAAATATGTACAACCCCCATAAAACCACCGTCTTCACGATCAATGATTCTAACTGTGAGATCTCGGACACCACCACCGCGGTTAACAAGACCGAATGCAACTTCCCGGTTTGCAATTTCAATTAAGTAGTTTTTTTGTTGAAGAATTTGCTTTTTAAATTCATCCGCACTTTTGATTTTTGCAAATTGAATTTGACCAATGATGTCTTGGCCAATCACTTCAGTCTTAATTGAACCGTTTTCACGAATCCATTTAGCCGTTTTACTAGCAGCCGCCACAATTGATGTCTCTTCAACTGCCATAGGAATGATAAAGTCTTGGCCATCAATATTAAAATTAGTTGCAACCCCCATCGGTAATTGAAAATAACCTAAAACATTTTCAATGAATTTCTCACCTAAATCGATTGATTGCAGGCCACCTTTTTCAAGATAGTTAGCATCCTCAGAAGATAAAATGTTAAATTTTCTCAAAGCCTGTAAACGCTCTGAATAATTAAGCTTTGAAAATCCTTTAAAGAGTTCTGACATTTCTTGTTTCATAAATAACCTTTGCTAGATCAAAAATCTAAAAATCAAAATTCTATAAACCAATACTTTCAGTCTCGTAAACCACATTCTTAGTGTTTAGTTGACTTAATTTTACCACACCCGATGCAAACATCGAGACTTTTAATTCATAGTCAAATTTCTGCATGATTTTTGACACACTCTCATGAGCTAAATGACGAGATTTAGCATTGCCTTTGTCATTAAACACAGCTTTTAAGAGAGGCTGAGCAACACCCACAGCTTTTGCCCCCAAAGCTAAGCATTTACAGCTATCAAGACCAGAGCGAACACCACCAGATGCCCAAAACTGATTCTTTTTAACTAATTTGCGATTATCGAGCAAGCTCTCAACTGTTGAATATCCCCAATCACTAAACACCAAACTTGAATCAAGTAGCCAATCATTTGGGGCCGAATTTCTTCGTAAACCTTCAAGAACACCCCAGTGAGTACCACCTTTGCCTGCCACATCAACCACATGCACACCAAGATCAAACAGTGTTTTTGCAGTTTTTGAAGAAATACCAAACCCAACTTCTTTAACTAAAATAGGAACTGGTGAATCTTTAACGAGTTGAGCTAAAGCCTGCTTAGCACCTTTAAAAAAAACTTGTCCAGGTTTCTGAAAAGCTTCTTGGATAGAGTTCAAATGAACATACAAACCAATCGACTGAGTTGACTCAATTAGATTGTAAATATCCTTAGGTTTGTGAGTAATAACCTCTTCGATACCAATGTTTGATACAAGTTTAAGGGTTTTGTGGTTTTTAAGAATTGATTTCCATTCAAGCGAGGCTTTTTTATCTACGAGTTCTCGTCTTTGCGAACCTACAGCCAGCAGCCACTGATTTGCAGTCGCTGCTGATGCAAGGACATCATTAATAGATAGACTTCCAGCATGGCCTGCAGTCATTGAGCTCACAAAGTGAGGCGATTTAAAATCACAACCGAGTAATTTCGTCGAGAGATCAACATCTTCTAAATTTATCTGCGGAAAAGCTTCATGATGAAGTCTTATTTGATCAAAGTACGTCGCTGTTAAGGCCTGTGTCTTTGAGCTAAGTGACAAATGAATATGATCTTTTTTTCGTTTTTCAAACTCTTTATGAATTTTCATTTCAAACGAAATTACACTCTAAATTTAGATTGAAAGCTATATATTTCTTGCCATCAAAACAACAACATCAGTCATTGTGTAAAAGGTATAAAAAAAAAAAAGGGCAAGTATTATGAACTTGCCCTTTTTAATTAGAATTTAATCTGCAGTGTTATTTAATAGCATGTTGGCATAACGCTGTGAATGCACCAGCATCATGAATTGCTAAATCTGCTAAAACCTTACGATCTAAAGTAATGCCAGCTTTAATTAAGCCACCAATCAATCTAGAGTAAGTTGTGCCATTTAAGCGAGCAGCAGCGTTGATACGTTGATTCCAAAGAGCTCTGAAATTTCTCTTTTTCATCTTTCTGTGTTTGTAAGCGAAAGCCATACCACGGTCATTTTTTTCAACCGCATGTGTGTATGATCTTGAACCAGCTGAGTAGTAACCTTTTGCTCTTTTTAATACTTTTTTATGACGACGACGGTTCGTCATTCCCGATTTTACACGTGCCACGATTCACCTCTTAAAAGCCAAATTGGCGCTTCACTTGAAGCATGTTAGCGTCATCTACGTAAGCTGTTTGGCCTAAGTGACGTTTAGTTTTTGAACTCATGTGAGAATTTAAGTGACGCATTTTTGTTTGTTTGCGTTTCACTTTACCGCTTTTAAGAACGCGCATGCGTTTCTTTGCACCAGAGTGCGTTTTCATAATGTCCTTCCTCCGACAGGGCGATTTTGGCGAGAATTTATCAGAACAATAAATTCGATAATTTAACCAAAAAACTTATAGGGCTCAACTGTCAGCCTTAAATGAAAAGTTAAGATATTGAAAAAGACATCTGAATGCAAGTGAAAATAAACAAAATGTACACAAAATAGGCTTAAAAATGGAAATGAGATTTAGTACTCTGAAGATAAAAACCTCACCACCTCAATGAAATAACAATTACCGATAGCATCATTAAAAAACATTCATCAGCATTTAATACGAGCTTAAACGATTTAGTTTAGATTTTAATACGAACACGACCAATGTCGGTCAAAACTAAATAAAAGGAGATTTTATGAAAATCGTTTCATCTATCATCGTAGCATTATTCGCAGTTTCTGCATTTGCTAACCCAACGGCTCCAGCTGCTACTACACCAGCTGCTGCAACAACTGCTGCTTCTGCTGCAACTACTACAGCACCTGCCGCTACAGCTAAAAAAGCTGAGAAAAAAGCTGAAAAAGCTGCTGCTGCAGTTGCTCCTAAAGCTGAAGAAAAAAAATAGTTTTTTATTTTCTAAATAAACTTATAAGCTCCCTTCGAAGGGAGCTTTTTTTTTGCAAAAAATTCATGAATTGAAATTGGTCTCAACAATTATTGTCACATCATATAGATAAAGTGACCTGATTAGGCAGCGAAAAGGATCATGCATGAATAAAGCAATCGTTATATTTTTCATAATTTTAATTCTTGAAATTTCAACATTTGCCTGCACGTGGAACGAACTATCGGGTTCTTTTAAAGATGAATTAAAACTGAAATATCCCGATCTAAATTGCCAAACAACTCTAGTCAATCAGTCGAAAAAAACTGCCCAATTGGCTTGTGATAACAAAAAAGCGATATCGGTTCAGTATGAAAACAATCAAATAAGCTTTCTGTATTCAACACAGACTAAATACCCCTATTTAAGCCAATGCTGGAGCCAAGGTCAGTATAATCAAAACTGTAAAGTGATCCTAAATAGTCAGAAATGCCAAGTATGGGATCTTCGCATCACAGAATAATTCATATAAACGTATCTTCCGATAAATTGTCTAATCTTTGTTGTCTAAAGTCTAAACAGTCTTGCAAATTCTTCTTTCGCTAAGACGATTAATTAAACTTCGAAGAGATGCTATTGAAATAAGCATAGCATCAGATTACCTTAGCAGTCATAGCTTATGTTGAAATTACAAAATTATGCACTCATTATAATTGTTATGACCACAGTCTCAGCCCAACTGAATTCTGCAAACGCTAACCCTTTGCGCTGTGAGAACTTATTTGCGAACTATAAAGTTCAGCAATTCGAAATAAATATCAAAGGTAAATCTCAGGCCAAACAATATCTTGAAGTCGCTTTTGAAAACTTGAGTATTGAAAGCCAAACGGAATCAGCTGAAGTTTTACTTTTGCAAATATCTCAAGAAGGAACCCTGTCATTGAGTGACGAACAAAAGAAATTCATAACTCACTTTAGACAAAACTCATCTTATATGCGTTCAGTATTCCAGACCTCGTCACTAAAACATCGAAGCCCAAAAGACTTCGCAAACTTTGTTCGTGATTTTGGTCATTTAAAAGACATGATTTTAATAAATGAATCTGAAAAAGCAAAAAGAATGTCTTCAAGAATTCTAGCAAAATATGATTTTATTGATTTTAAAAAAATTCTAAAAAATGTAAAACCTGCTACTCGAAAATCAACAACCAAATATTTTAAATCAATAGTTAAATCTACAAATCGTATTCTAGCTCAACCATATGTCACAGTTGACGAACTACATGATGTACGCAAAAATTTAAGAGACATTTTAAGATATCTACAAATTCAAAACGAAGTTGGGCACCTCATACATGAGAAATCAGAGAAAACCTACCAGCTAGGTCAAGATGATTCAATTCATGACACTCCTGAAATTTTATTTCTCAAGAAAACCAATAGACAACTTGGAAAAATATGCGATGAAAATGCCGGACTCATTATTCAAGGACAACTCTTTGAAGATACAGTTATTGAGTTTCCTGAAAAGCTTAAAACACGTGTACAATACATTATTCAAAATTTACAAATTCAGGATAATCAGTAGTTTGTAATCCTATTTGTTATTTATTAAGTGGCACCAGATTTAATTGTCTCATTTTGAGATGTTGACATATTTGACAACGTAAAGACAATTCTTGAAAAAACTGTAACTATTCTAAAAACAATATTAACCAAATACATATAAACCATTTAAAAAATGGTCTCACTTTTGAATAACTTAATCTGAAGGAGAAACTTCAGTGATTAGGTTATTGTCTCTAACAACAGTTTTTTTTCTTTTTTTTCAGCAAACAGTTTGGGCTATTGGCTCAGCTCAGTGCGAAGGTATATTCGAAAAAAGTCGTTTTAGTTTATCTAAAACAGATTTTCAACTTATATCTAAACTGCTTAAAAGAGATCAAATTAAGCTTGTTCCAAATCGACTTTTCATTGATAAAGCAGACACCGAAGACACACCCACAACAATTTATATTTCAAATAATCGTGAAGTCCTTGATACAAAAGAAGATGCGCTTGAGCTTGCCACATATTTACTTGCAAATCCAGACACGTTAATTGACGGAAAAGATATTTTCAAAAAAGGTGAAGTCACTTTATCTTTTAGCATTAAGAATGGTTATAATGTCGATGTTATTTATTTAAATTCAAACAGAATTGGCAAAGATAATGTTGCAAATTTCTTAATCGATAAAATTCAAATTAAATCACCAACAGATATTACTTTAGCTGAATTTAAACGTGCTGACATATATGAAATAGGTCGATTGGAATTAAGTGATAAAATTAAAGAATTCAAACTTGAAAAAGGTGACCTTAAAGGACTTAACATTCATTTGGATTTGCCGAAATCACTTCCAGCGACACTAACCCACGAAAATTCAGTTTTCAATCGCATCGTCAAATATTTCAATCTATATCCCGACAAAAAAGAACTCCAAAAACTACTTGAGACAAAATCTCCTCGCTACATAATTGCTACATTGAAATTAAAAGAGCAAATAGCAGAATTTAAAGAAACTATTCTAAATCCTGCAAGCCGAATAGGAAAACTGTTTTTAGCTGCTCTTACAGGTGGTGTAATTGCAATATCTGTAAATGCAACTGATAAACTAGGTGAATCAATAAAATCTACAGGTGCACAAATTGGTTTATGGGAAGAGTCATCTTTACCTGAAAATATTATGAATGGGATTGAGTTTCCATCGCAAGAAAACCGAAAAATCACACAACAATTCGCAGAAATAAAAAAATCTGCTAAACAACTCTACAAAGACAAAAAAGCAATAACATTAGTTCCTGATTTGACAGAACTAGAACTGGATTACTCAAATTATTTTTCTCGTGTAAATAAGTTTTGGATAGTTGAAAAATATGATCAAAATCTGAAATCAAACAAAACTTATGTGGTCCTATACACCAGACACTCAAAAACTAACGGTCATCAAACTCCTGAAGCTTTTATTATGGAAATTGATTCCATCAAATACGCGGAACTTATCCAGTTTGTTCGAAAGCAAGGATTGGTTTTACAGCAAAAATAGTATCGATCAATATCTGAAAGGAAATTTATGAATATGAAAAAATACTTTTACTCAATTCCAGTTTTATTTTCACTTTCGGCACATGCAACTCTAACCCCTACACTACAACGTGGTGAGAAAAATATTTATTTCAATTCTCCGAGCGGCATTCAAGAAGTCTGTGTGATCCCCGCACATTACCCTGATGCTAAATACACTAAAAAAGACCTAAAAACCGAAGAACAACTCTGTTCCCTTAGCTTTTACGATGTCTCTGTTGCAGAAGAACAGGAAGGTAAATCTTCAGTCGCAATTTGTGCAAAATTAAACAGTACGAATCCTGGAATAAATATTTTTGAAACAACCCAGAATCTTTCTAAAAGTGTAATTGAAGCATCAAATTGCACGCAAAAAAATCTTGATAAAATCGGAAAATATAAGAATAGCACTTCGTGCAGCTATACACCGTCAATTTTAGGTTATTACCATGTATCTCGTATTCTTGGCGGAATAGGACGTGTTCCGCCCTCTGTTTTAAGATCAATGGATTTACAAACTCATCTTAAAATTGCGCAGCAAGGAAAAAATCAAACAAAATCTGGTGATTTGATTAATCAAACATGGTCATCTTTAAATAATTTTCTAAGTGCTGGCCTTGGAAGTACTAAAAAAGATCTTTTACTTTCAGATGATGGCCGTCAATCTTATGGTGCTATAACAACTAATCCTAAAAAAGAAGAGTTTTATGGTGATTTTTTTACTAAAGATAAAGAAAATAGGGCTGTCGCCTTTAGAGAACGTAATCCGTTGTTTCAAAAGCTTCGCGATCAAAGATCAATCAGCCAAATCATTAAACCAGAATGGAACCAGGCTAACATTCAACTCTTTATGCAACTTAACGACATGACTGAATTTATCTTGTTAGATCATTTACTCGATCAACAAGATCGTTTTGGAAATATTGCATACCAAGATAAGTATATTTATCTCAAACGCGACAAAGATGATGCAACTGATATCAAAGCAGAATTTGATGGATTGAAACTCGAAGACTACAAATCAGATCTTGCCGATGGGTTAGTCGTACAAGATTTTGCACCTTTGAAAATTCGTTCGATGATACTCAAAGATAATGACTGCGGCGTTTCAAAAGTAAATGTTGTTAAACAAGCTGAACTACTCAGTCATATTGCTCATATGAACCCAAAAACCTATCAAAAACTACTTAGGTTTCAACAATCTATCAGACAAAATGAAAAGTTTTTTAGATCAAATTTAATGTTTACTTCTATTGACTATAATGAATTGGTTGCAAATGTTGACGATGCTGTTCGAATTCTGAAAAAAAACTGTGATTCTGGAGCATTAAAGCTGGATCTTAATCTTAAAAAATATTTTACAACAGGAAAAACATCAAAAGGATCTTGCGAATTAGAAGAATAATCATATAGAAATTATGACAACCAATCGATAAACAATTAAAAAAGGGAAAGTTTTAAACTCTCCCTTTTTATTTTTTTTAATCTAACGAAATAAAAAAATCTATTCGTCGTGTTCTTCTGTGTGCGAAGTTGAAGATAAATCATCTTTTGACAATTCAGGTAAAACTTCTTTTGATCCCGTTTTTGGCGGATGAGCTTTAAGATAGTCTTTCACTTTAACAGGATCGGGTGCAAGCATCGCAAACATGTTTTTACCTTCAGTTTTTGGTGGCACCTCAACCATGGCTAAGTCTTTAACATAATCTATAGCTTTATTAATAACTTCTAAACCCATTTCCTGGTGAGACATCTCACGACCCATGAAACGTAAGTTCACTTTAACTTTGTCACCATCTAACAAGAAACGTCTTGCATGTTTCATTTTAGTTTCAAAATCATGTTGATCTGTGCGTGGGCGCATTTGTATCTCTTTAATTACAACGACGACTTGCTTTTTACGAGAAGCAGCTGCTTTCTTTTTGTTTTCATACTTGTACTTGCCGTAATCCATGATTTTACAAGTTGGAGGCTGGGCCGTAGGCGCAATCTCAATTAAATCTAAACCACGCTCTTCAGCTAAACGTATACCTTCAGGAACAGTCATGACCCCTAACATTTGACCTTCATCATCGATCACACGAATTTGCGGGGCACGGATATCTCTATTAACTCTTAGACCGTCTTTATCTCCACGTTTTTTGTCTCGATCGAAACGGTTAAAACCACCCTTTTGGTTTTGATTGTTAAACTGGCTTATGGCAAACCTCCTTATTGGTTTTTATCACAGTTTGTAATCGCTTACGCCTGAACTGTAGGCTTAAGTAAGCGTTGTTTTTTATTTTCAATAATTAAAACACAAGCTTGTTCCCAGTTAATGTTGTTATGCAAGCTTCCATCGCTTAAACGAATTGATACAGTACCAGCTTCGGCTTCTTTATCACCAACAATAATCATATAAGGAACTTTCATCAATTGTGCTTCACGAATTTTAAAATTTAATTTCTCATTACGACGATCAAAATCAACTCTGATCTCATTTGTTTTCAAATAGGCTTGAACTTTCTCACAGAACTCATTAACTCGATCAGTTACGTTTAAAATCACAACTTGAGTTGGCGCTAACCATGGCGGCAAGTGCCCTGCCGTATGCTCTAAATAAACTGAAATAAATCTTTCTAAAGAGCCAAGAACAGCTCTGTGTAACATGATCGGTCTGTGTTCTTTGTTATCTTCGCCCGTATATTTAAGATCAAAAGCCTCAGGTAAATTCGGATCGACCTGAATCGTTCCTGTCTGCCAAGAGCGTCCAATAGCATCAACAAAATGCATTTCTAATTTAGGACCATAAAAAGCACCTTCGCCAGGAGAATATTCAAATGTCAATCCAAGTTCTGTAATAGCATCAGCTAAAGCTTTTTCTGCTTGATCCCAGTACTCTTCACTGCCCATTCTGTTTTCAGGACGAGTTGCAAGCAAGAGTTTATAATTTGGCATTCCTAAAGTGTGATAAATTGTGTTCAACATTTCGATAAACTTAAAAATTTCATTTTTAAGTTGATCCATTGAACAGAAAATATGGGCATCATCCTGACAAAAAGTACGCACTCGCGATAAACCATGCAATGATCCCGATTTTTCATAACGGTGCAAACGACCAAAATCAGCCATCCTGAGTGGTAATTCACGATAGGAATGTTTTTCTGAAGCAAACAATAAACAATGACTTGGGCAGTTCATTGGTTTTAAACCAAATTCACGTTCGTCTGGTTTTGTGAAATACATATTTTCTTTATAATTCTTATAGTGACCCGAAGTTTTAAATAAATCTAAATCAAAAATTTGCGGCGTAATAACTTCTTGATAGTCGTATTTTTGATATAATTCACGAATATACTTTGTTAACTCATTATAAATCACAGTTCCGCGACCAGTAAAAAAGGGAGACGCCGGAGCCCACTCATGAAACATGAATAATCCTAATTCTTTACCCAATTTTCTGTGGTCACGTTTTTTAGCTTCTTCAATTTGAAGTAAATATTGATCTAAATCTTTTTTATCCAAAAACGCAGTTGCATACACACGCTGTAGCATCGGATTTTTTTCATCTGCGCGCCAGTATGCGCCAGCAACACTCATGAGTTTAAAAGCTTTAATTTGACCCGTTGATTGAACATGCGGACCACGACATAAATCAAACCAATGACCTTGATGATAAATGCCAACTTCTTTTTCGCCTTTTTGATGAAGATCTTCAATAATTTCAACTTTGAAACGCTCACCCATTGATTTAAAAGTTTCAATAGCTTTACCGATTGACCAATTTTCACGAATTAATGGTAAATCTTTTTTTTGGATTTCATCCATTTTTTTTTCAATTTTCTCAAAATGTTCTTCAGTAAAGTTAAACGGAGAGTCAAAGTCGTAATAAAATCCATTTTCGACAACAGGACCAATTGTGACTTTAACTTCGGGCCAAATTTCTTGAACCGCTTGAGCCATCAAATGAGCTGCCGAATGTCTCACAACTTCGAGAGCTTCTCTTGATTTAACAGTCACAATTTCTAAACGAGTTCCGTCTTTTAAAGGTGTTCTAAAATCGATAACGTCTGTTTGACCGTTAATTTTTGCGCCCAAAGTATCTTTAGCTAACCTAGCACCAATGGCTTGCGCAACTTCTAAAGTTGACGGTTCATGATCAAAAGTTTTAACTGAGTTATCTGGTAATATGATTTTGATTTCAGACATTGAGGTTACCTATCGCGTTTTAAATCTTGAAACCACAATTCTATTTTGAGCCTAAGCTTTAATGTTGGTTTCGAGTTCAAGTTTAAATTTATGTAATAAAAAAAAGAAATGATCGACATTACAAAGAGAGATTAAAATGGGGTGGTCGTGGTCATAAACATGAAACCAGTATTGCAAAAAAAAAGGCTTTTTTCAAGATAAGTCTTAAAAAAAGCCCTTTATTCTAACTATAACGACAATTAATCGTTAAAATTTTAATAAGTAACGTGATGGTTTAAAGCCTCATGTAAACGAGGATCTTTAACCGCAACTAGATTGTACTTAGACATAAATCCAGTTAAAGCGACCAAAAACAAACCAGAAAAACCTAAGAAAATACTAATTTCCATAAAACCAAATTGTGGAGCTCCATCAAAAAAGTTTGGATAAACTAACCAATACAAATCAACATATTGCATGACTAAAACTAAAACAGATACAGCAACAAGGTTAATATCATTACGTTTTGCATCTCTTGGCAACAATGCTAAAAATGGAACCCAAAATCTGAAAATTAACAATGCCAAAGACACAGCCAACCATCCACTGTGAGATCTCATAAGATAGAATTCAGTTTCTTCAGGAATATTAGCATACCAAATAAGCATGAATTGCGAAAACGCTATATATGCCCAAAAAATTGTAAATGCTTTCAAGAATTTACCGATATCATGCTGATGCTCAACAGTGATGTAACCAGAAACCCATTTTGATTTTTTAAGCCATACAATAATAATAGCCATTAATGCCATAGTTGATTGAAACATACCTGCGAACGTATAAATTCCAAAAATAGTCGAATACCAACTTGGCAATAATGACATTAGTAAATCAATTGAAAACAATGTAAATAAGATTGCAAAGAAAGCAATATAACCAATTGAAAAACTTAAGTTTTTCTCAGTCAGCTTGTGATCTCCTGTTTGATCCTGTTTTAACGAGTTACCAATAATTACTTTTTTGAAAATTAAGCATCCAACACCAAATATCACAAGACGTAAAATAACAAACCACGGTGCTAGATAAATCGCCTTACCACCTGTCATACGATAAGCTTGTTCAGCGTCAGCCCAAGGATATAAGTATTTAAAACCTAAAATCATAACCAAACTCGTCACAAACATATACGGTATATAACTTGTAAAAGATTCAGCAATACGACGAATTGATGAACTCCAACCAGCTTTTGCCGCATGATTAACTACAACAAAAAACATACCACCTAAAGCTAAACATGCAAAAAAGAAGAATGCGACTAAATAGGATGTCCATAATCTTTCTGGAGCTTTCGTTAATCCGTAGACTAAACCTAATACACCGATAAATAACGATGCATAAGTTGCAGTTTTGAGATTTTGTGGCGTTTCAAATTTTTCCAATTTTAGTTCATGATGGTGATTTGAAGAACCCATGATTAATTTCCTTTACCTTGTAGATGACGAATATAGTTTACAACTTGCCATCTGTATTTAGCCGGAATGTGAGAAGCATAGGGCCCCATCACACCTTGTCCCATAGTAATGACGTGATAGATTTGCCCATCAGTCCATCCTTTAATTTTATCTGATGTCATAGCTGGCGGCTTTAAAGCCATTGTTTCAGCAACTGGCATTTTTTCGCCACCTTCACCTTTAGCTCCATGACAAACAGCACACTGAATTGTGTAATATTTTTGACCCGTTTTTAAAGTCTCTTCAGTGTACGATCCAGCTAAGGGATTTACATTCTTAGCTGCACCCTCAACATTGGTCGCATACTTGTACGGCTCAAAACCTTGAGGTTGTGTTCCTTCAGGAGGAACTCTCATACCCGCATTGTTTGGCGATGATTCATCATATTCTTGCGACTTGATCGCCGGCGAATCCATCATATCCTGTATAAGCTCTACATTCGGTTTTGATTTATCCATATTACATCCAGACAAAATCAAAAACAAACACGTCAAAACCCACTCTGATGTTATAACTTTTTTAAAAGTTACGATGTTTAATATTTTTTTCATCTTAAAACTCCGCTACTTTCTTGATTTCGACAGCGCCCAACTCTTTTAACAATTTCTCAGCACGCTCAGAATTGTAACCCACGTCATTTTCAGGTATAAAAATCGCAAATTTATGACATGTTAAATCTTTGTCGATGATAGGTGGATTAACTTTGGGTAGACCACATAAATAGAAAAAAGCACCCACAGAGCTTAATGCGGCAAATAGAATTGTTAACTCAAACAATATCGGAACAAATGCTGGTAACGAGAACATTGGCTTACCACCAACATTAATAGCCCAATCAACTGCAGACG
This sequence comes from Pseudobdellovibrio sp., assembly GCA_046293015.1. Classification (GTDB taxonomy): domain Bacteria; phylum Bdellovibrionota; class Bdellovibrionia; order Bdellovibrionales; family Bdellovibrionaceae; genus Pseudobdellovibrio. Next base: position 72,099 of record JBKBPU010000007.1, on the reverse strand, counting down.
TGTAATAAGTTAAAGCTAAACCAGCTAACAAACCAACGGCACCTGCCCCAAATGTTATATATGGAATCGGCGAACGCTTGATACCACAAGCTTCTTCCATACCATGAACAGGATAAGGAGTAATAGCTTCAAAACGTGTAAAACCAGATTCACGAACACGTGTCGCAGCTTTAATAGTCGTTGATTCATCCAAGAAAATTCCAGCAATGCCGCCAATAGTACCTTTTTTACCCATGATTAGTGTCCTTTCCCATGAGCGTGCTCATCATCACGTCCAACGTTCATCACGGGTTTAACCTCAGCAATCGAAATTGCTGGTAAAACGCGTAAGTATAATAAGAAAATTGTAAAGAACATTCCAAATGATCCAACTAAAATACAAGTATCATAGATTGACCAAGCGTATTGTCCCCAGTTTGACGGTAAGAAATCTCTATGCAACGAAGTTACTGTGATAACAAAACGTTCAAACCACATACCAATATTAACGAATATCGAAACGACAAACATAACTGGTATTGATCTTCTTAATTTTTTAAACCAGAAAACCTGCGGAGCCACAACGTTACAGAAAATCATAATCCAATAAGACCAAGCATATGGTCCCAAAGCTCTATTCATGAAAACATATCTTTCATAATCATTACCTGAGTACCAAGCAATTAAGAATTCAGAACCATAAGCATAACCAACCATTAAACCTGTCATCATGATGATTTTATTCATGACTTCCATATGATCGATTGTGATGTAGTCTTTAAATTGTGGAAAACCAATTCTCACTAAACTCATCAATGTAATAACCATGGCAAATCCAGAAAAAATCGCCCCGGCAACAAAGTACGGCGGGAAAATTGTCGTATGCCAACCGGGTAAACCTGAAACTGCGAAGTCAAAAGAGACAATCGTATGAACTGATAAAACTAGCGGCGTTGAAAGACCTGCAAGAACCAAGTAGATCATTTCAAAGTGTGACCATTGTTTAGCAGTACCTCTCCAACCCATAGACAAAGCACCGTAAATTGTTTTACGAACTTTATTAATCGCACGATCACGAACAGTTGCTAAATCAGGAATCATACCTACGATCCAAAACACTGATGAAACAGTTGCGTATGTTGATACAGCAAAAACGTCCCAAAGTAACGGCGATCTAAAATTCACCCACAAAGGACCACGTTGATTTGGATAAGGAAATAACCAAAAATCCAACCAAGGACGACCTGTATGAATAAGTGGGAATATACCTGCAGTTGCGACGGCAAAGACTGTCATAGCTTCTGCTGTACGAGCCACTGATGTTCTCCATTTTTGTCTGAATAAAAACAAAATTGCAGAAATAAGTGTCCCAGCGTGACCAATACCAACCCAGAAAACGAAAGTAATGATCATCGTTCCCCATGCGATCGGATGGTTAACACCTAACAATCCCATACCAGTTGAAACAACCATGGCAATTGTAATGATGTAAAATATAAATAAAGTTTTGGCAGAAAGAAATAAACCCATCCACTCTTTAGAAGGGACTCTCTCTATTGGAGCGCAGATATCATCTGTAACATCCTTAAGAGTTTTATTTCCTAGAACTAGCTGATTACGCTTAAGCATGTCCAGCTCCTTTCTTAGCAGGAGTTATTTGATCATTATTTTTAATTTTCGATTGATAGCGCACTGATGGTTTCGCGTACCATTCTTCTAAAAGTTCGTAAGATCTTGGTTCTTCTTTGAATGCTTTTGCAACACGTGAATTAGCATCATTTAAATCGCCAAATGTAATAGCCTGTGTTGGACATGCAGATTCACATGCAACTTTGATATCACCATCTTTTAGTGGACGATCTTCAGCACGAGCTTTATTTTTACCTTCTTTAATTCTTTGAACGCAGAAAGTACATTTCTCCATCACACCGCGTACGCGCACACCAACTTCTGGATTAAGAGCCATATGCATTGGTTTTTCGATCAATTTGGCATAGTTGAACCAGTTAAAACGACGAACTTTATAAGGGCAGTTATTTGAACAATATCGAGTTCCAACGCAACGGTTGTAAACCATTTCATTTAAGCCTTCATTACTATGCACAGTTGCAGCAACAGGACAAACAGTCTCACACGGAGCATTGTCACAATGTTGACACATCAATGGTTGAAACACAGTCTCAGCTGACTCAGGATTGCCCGTGTAATAACGATCAATTCTGATCCAATGCATTTCACGACCTTGCATCACATACTTTTTACCAACAACATGAATATTATTTTCAGATTGGCACGCTGTCATACATGCTGAGCAACCAGTACATGTATTAAGATCAACAGCCATTCCCCATTTGTGACCGTTATACTGATGACCTGACCAAATAGACCACGTGTGATGTCTGTGAATGTTAGCATCCTTAGCTTTTTCAATATCTTTATTCGTAGCCGTCACTACGATTTGACGACCTTCCATTGAATCATGACCTTGCGTTGTAACAAGTTCATATTTTTGACCTGTTTTTTTAAGTTCAACAGTTAAACCCGCAAACAAAACATCATCTTTATCAATTGTTACCAAAGTAAATGCATTATGACCTATGTCATTACCAACTTTACCTGCTTTAGTACGCCCGTATCCAACAGATATTGAAACAACACCGTCGTGTAAACCTGGCTGTATATGTAAAGGTAATATTAATGTTTTAGATCCAACCTTAACTTCAACCAAATCACCTTGTTTAGCTTTTAATGATTCAGCCAATTTTAATGATACTGAAGCATAGTTGTCCCAAACGATCTTAGTTACAGGGTCTGGCAACTCTTGTAACCACCCAACATTTGCAAGCGTTCCATCTCCAATATGAATTGTCGGATACAGAACGAGCTCTAATGTTGATTCAGATTTTTCACTTTTCTTAATCAATTTGAAGGCATCAACTTTAAAAGTACGAGCAGACGAAGAAGTTGTTTCTCCAACATAACCGGCTTGCAGTAAACCATTCCAAAAAGTTTCGAAATCCTGTCCCTTTGCTAGCTTAGGAGCCATTTCCTCTCTCCAGAAAGCTCTTAAATAGTCGTAATAAGTTTCATACTCCTGCAAACGTTTAGGTCCAACTTGTCCAATATATCCCCAAGTCATAAGCGATAAAGCAAAAGATCTTGTGTCGTACATTGTTCTAATAAGCGGTTGATGAATACCATAAACCCCTTGCGCAAACTCAGAATCACCCCATGTTTCAAGAGCATGATTATCTGTAGCCACAAAGTGCGCAAACGATGCCGTTTCATCCATTTTGTCACCAACGTAAACTACGTTATCGACTTTAGTAAGCGCCTCTTTAAAACCAAAATCTTCGCTTAAATTATATAATGGGTTTGATCTGTAAATAATTAAATTTTTAACAGATCCTGATTTCATTTTTTTAATCAGTGTTAAGAGCTGATCAAAAGATGCTGATAAATTTCTATTACCCGATCCTGCTAAAACAGTTTTACCATCATTACCAAGCAATGAATTCAAAAAGTTAACAGCAACTTGCAATTGTAAGCTATCTTTTGTTTTTGTTTGAATACCGCCAGCAACGACAATCGACTGTCCAGCATTTTTCCACAGATCAACGGCAACTTTTGCAAAAGCTTCAGCATTCAATCCTAATTTGTCAGCTACACCCTTGTAAGCTTGAACAACTGATTTAACTGCGTCGCTATTAGCATAGTCGGAATGCCCTGCTGAAATAATTTCCGCTATCAATCCTAAAACAATATCTAACTGTTGTGATGGTTTAATTCTAAATCTGATATCAGAGTTAGCACCTGTCAGTGAATATGTTGAGTCAAATGAAACTAACCGAGACATATTCGTGATATCACGACGACCGTTTGCAAATAATTTTGCCGAAGTTACAGCCGGACCCCAAGCACCTAAAAAGTCTGCATCAATCGACACAATCATTTTAGCTTTATCGTATCTGTACGAAGGAACAACTCCTTCGCCATAAGAAAGCCTTTGACCATTCCAAATATCATCTTGTGCAAGAGGTTCCCAAGTATAATGATCGGCGCCAAAACCTTTGCTAAAATCAGAAACAACAGCTCTGAGAGTTGGTGACGCCAAGTTCCCAGTCAAAATAGCAACACCACCTTTTTTAAGAGATTCAACAACTTTGTTGTCTAAATCTTCCCACGAAACGTTGACTGTTTCGTGGTTAGTGCGTTTTTCATTAAATAAATTACGAAATGGTTTTTGCAATCTCTCAGGATCATACAAACCTAACAAAGAAGCTTGCGCTCTTGAAGAAACAGCAGAACCATTTAATGGAAATGCTGGATTACCTTGTATGTGAACAGGTCGACCTTCACGAGATTTAACAAGCAAACCTAAACCTTCTTGACCATCAAAATATGTAGATGTGTACCAGTTAGATACTCCGATTGTAACCTCTTCTGGTTGTTTTGTATAAGGTACAATTTTTTGAACCGGTCTACGAATACAACCAGCCGCTGTCGTTAACGCAACAGAAGCCCCCATGAGTTTTAAAAACTCACGTCTTGCAACATGATCTTTTTCCGTACCTTCGTGAGCTGTTTCCTCTCTTAACGGCGAAGACATGAACTCAGTTTGTAAAGACTGTTGAAATTCAGGAGTGTTGTTGTATTCCTCGAAAGATTTCCAATATTGAGTGTTTCTTTCGATTTGCGGACGGCTGTTATTTTCAGATCTTTTTTCAGAATTATTTTCTAAATTTGACATAATATAATCTCTCTTAAGCCTAGTGATGACAAGTCGTACAGTTTAATGGCGCTTTATTTTCTGGTTGTCGGTGACAATTCACACACCAGCCCATTGACAAATCTGTATATTGATAAACCTTAGCCATTTTTTCAATTTCACCGTGACATGTTTGACAACTCACACCTTTAGTCACATGCGCTTGGTGATTAAACTGAACGTGATCTGGCAACATATGAACACGTACCCATTCAATAGTTTTACCTTCAGAATAAGCATCACGTAATTTTTTAATAGCATCAGGATCGTTTCGACCAGCAACTTGTTGGTGACAATTCATACACGTTGCCAAAGATGGAATATTTGAAGATTTCGATCTTTCAACTTGATTATGACAGTACTGACATTGAATTTTGTTTTTACCAACATGCAATTCATGAGAAAAAGCAATTGGCTGCTCTGGAGCATAGCCCTTATTGTACCCAATACCAACTCTTTGCCCTCCATCAGGATTCTGAAATAAGCAACCAGTCGTAAAAAGGATCGCGATTAATAACAAAGAGCTCGCAAAAAATTGCTGAGATTTTTTCGTCATTGAGAACGAAACTAAAGTGTTATTTTCTGTTAAGACATTTTTTTGATGAATCGTTTTTGACAAAAAATATCTGAGGTATTTTCTGCCTTCGCTGAAAATTTTGAACATGACACTGCCTTTCTTTGTAAAATATTAAAAAGCAAAGACAATTAAATGTCACGAGGGAATTTGATAGTTAATTGAAAAACCACGAGAGAAATCAAGAAGTTGCATGCCTATCTAAAAGGCAAGAGTTGTAGCTCTACCGAACGACAGCTACAACTCAAAATACTCACTTAAGAACTTTTATGCTTAGACTCAGTCACTTTACGAACAGTAAACGCATATCCAACTAGCAAAATGTGCAGCAAAACAAATATAGAAACGTACTCAACACCACCAGCTCCAAATCCATATGAGTGAAGCCCTGCGCCAAGAATATAGTTAACACCATACCAGGCCATAATAACAAGATTAAATGTCAGAACGCCCGAAACTAGCATACCAAAGTTCTGAATCCAATTTACGATTCGCGCATGTAGAATTATTATGTAACCCAACAAAGCAATTAAAGCCCACGTTTCTTTAGGATCCCAACCCCAAAATCGCCCCCAAGAATAATCCGCCCAAATACCACCTAAAATAATACCCGGAGCTAAAAATGCCACACCTATTTGCATAGCGCGATAAACACCCGTTGTTATTTTTTGAATCTGATCCTTATATTTTTCAGAATCGATCACGTAATAAACCAAACCCATATCGCCAAGACCAAAAGCTAATGCAAAGGCTGCATAAGAAATCGTAATTGTCATCACATGAACAATCAGCCAATAGTTACTACGCAAAACAGCCTCTAGGGGTTGTATCCCTGGATCTAAAATAGCTGGAGCACTATCAGCTATAACCATTGAAACAAAACCAACAAGTACACCCGCTAATAATAGTGATTTAAACTTATAGATCTTCTCAAGAATCATAGCAAACAGCACCGACCCCCAAGACATCCACACAACTGTTTCATACATATTGGTCACAGGGGCTCTTTCTGCTAAATAAACTCTAAAAAGAAAACCAGCTGTATGAATGATAAAACCAACCCATGTAAACATCCAAACGACTGTCATTCCAGAAGATAAATTGCGTATCCAAATAAACAGCAGAGTGATAGCCGCTAAGAAATATAAAATATACGCCCAACGAAAAGGATGAATATCATAGTAAAAAACTTCAGCTCTGGTTTTACGACTAGCAGCATACGCATCACCGCTTATATTACGTATACTTTCTTCAAAGCGCAAAACCGCCTCATCCAAATTACGCGCAGCTTGCTCAACCTGACTTTGATCAGTTAAAGCACCAAGATACGTTGCAATAGACTGACTAACAGATATAAACAACTTCTGTTGCTCTTCCGGAACTTCAGAAATTGATAACCACGTATCTGAGTTCGGATTTGGCATAACCTTAAGCAGTCGCCCAGCTGTAAGTTCTCGAAAATAAATCATTTGATTTTGCAAACGCTGCAAAGCTTGAAAATAAGGAGTCATTTTTTCGCGACTGGCTCTCTTGTCTGCTAACTCTTGCATTAAGTTTTGAAACTTATCTGAGTCAAACAATTGAAGACTTGTAAAATATTTTTGATCTGAAGCTAAACCCAACTTCGTCTTAACATCCAAATGATTCACCTCAAAAAGCGGTCTTTTTAGCCACGATTCAGGAGACAACATCCACGTCATTACAACCAAGTGCGCCGGAGCATTTTCACCCGTCTCAGTCTTATAAGTCGATTTACCATAAATGATCTCTAAAACCTCTCGCGCAAATGTGTCGTAGGGCTTAACTCGACCCGCATCTTGTACCGGTAAATAGCGAATTGCATCACCAACAGTTGCGTAAACTTTCTCCGACAAGAAAAAAGTTAAACCCATTAAAACTAAAACAAAATACTTTTGAAAAATATAATTTTTTATCATAATTGCGCTGTCTTTCTTTTGCGTGTTTGAACAAATAACCAAATAATTCCAACTGATAAAATTAATGATCCTAAATATTTTATCCATCGACCGGGATCATAATTTACGGATAAAACTGTAGCTGTTGGTTCCCCAGTTCTTTCATCTTGATTATAACTTGCTTGGTAAAATGTATACCCACCAAATTTAAGTGGCTCATTCATAGCAATTTCTGCCTCAAGGGGTACAACGAGCTGGGGAGATTTAACTAAAACATGACTCGCATAACTTTTCGCTCTTTGAGTTCCTTCATACATGATCATCTCGAAATTTTTCAAGAACACAGGAAAACCTAAGTCAATACGACGATTTTGATAACTCACGAGATAAGCAGCATTTGAATCGAATAGTTTAATTACATCATTTAACAAAATCCATTGCGTTTTTTGCCCAAATCGAATTCTCACAGCAGAAGTTGTTAGTGGAGTTGATTTTTCAACCGGAACAACATCCCAATCCTCAACCGCTTGCGGGACATAATCCAACAAGCGAAGCTCTAAACCCATCCAATTTGTTTGTACAACATCACCAATTTTAATTTTACCAGATTTATACGGTTTGAGATCGGCAATTTTATAAAGATCAAACTGTATGTATTCATTGTCGATAGCATTAAAGTAAACCTCATTAGCTTCAAGCGCTCGTCGACCACTTTTAGCAACAACATGGCCCATGTAAAGCTTGAGCGGTCCTAAGTTAATATCTGCTGATTTATTTTTTGACGGCTGAGTGAGGACTTCAACTTGTTTGACATTAGGGTTTTGTAATTGAAATTTAATTGAAGCGCCAGCGCTTTCATCTTGAGATTTCACTAATTTTTTACTTATACGCGCGTACTTTACATATTGATCTACAATGATTTTTTTATCACTCAAATCAACTTGAAACGGCTTTTGTTCTGTTGGTGGTTTTCTAAAAAAATCAACTTCTTGGTCGTAATATTTCGTGTAACGATCTCCATCCATGGTCGCATAAACAACAAAATCCGTCTGTCCAACAGATACATGATTGCTTTGCGAGTTAATATTAATAAGCATGTTACCATCAAGTCCGAATTTTTGCGTAACCCACCCACCAAAAATCAAAGTAATAATACCTAGGTGAACGAGCAAAAATGGGACGTGTTTATTTTTCCATGGCCAGCGATCAATCATGACCGCAGCTAAATTATACACAAGCAGTCCCATTGAAACATACATCATCCAGCTTCGATAAACGAGCTGCTGTGCTGCAAAGGCATCGTTATAGTACGATTCAACAATAGTTCCCCAAGTGATCAACAATGTAATCGCAACCATGACCGGAATGCCAAGATTAAATGATGTTGAAAAACGCCAGAATTTATTTACATATTTATTTTCAAATCGCATAAACTATATCTACTCTTGTCTTCTCAGTTTGGGTAGTTCCGATTTTATGTATCCGAGAGCCTTTTCAACTTTAATCTGTACATCAGTGTGCTGAGATAAAATACATTTAGATTCTTCGTTCATGTAAAGCATTCTGTTAAGTTCGACTTGAATAGCATGCTGACCTTGCAAAGGTTGACCGTATTGCTCAGTGACGCGACCACCAACATAAGGCCAATTATAACCGACCCTGAAACCCGCAGTAACATATGCCGCAATCACCAAATCACGAAACTCATTAGAACAACTTTTACCAAGCGAATCACTCACCACAATATCAGCTCTTAACTCCCCCGGATCTCGATGCTGAGAAGTACCTCGCGACGGCATTGAATGCGCATCTAAGTGATAAACATTTTTAAATTTTGCAAATCCACTTGAATATAATTTGCGCACCCCGCAATGAAAAGGATCATAGATGAGTTGCGTTAACTCTTCGTGCATATGCACAGACATTGGACTTTTCATCAACCGATGATTTTGTGTTGTGACAACCCAGTGATAACCGCGCGAATATTGACCTGATGAGTTTGAAGAATTCTGCACAGAATCACAATCAATATCAGATGGTATCCGATTTAAATCGACCGCATATCGATGCCACTCAGTTTTATGAAAAGGTATTTTGAGTTGTTTTAGAGCTGGCTCATAAATGCGATCGATGAATCGATCAACATCACACATGAGTATTTTTTCATCCAAACCTAAAAGCCATGAACACTGTTCTGGAACTCTTTCGCCCGAGTGAGGCATGGTCACGATAAATTCAAAATCATCAGATGAATAACCTTGTGAAGAACCTAACAGAACACCTTGATGCGCAGACTGAGTCATAAAACGCTCCTTAAGATCGTCATTATATTGCACTTGACTGAGGACTTAAGACAAGAGCTAACTATATATATGAAGATTTACACAAAAACAGGTGATCAAGGACAGACCAAATTGGTTGATGGAATTGTCGTTTCCAAGAGCAATTTACGAGTCAGTGCATATGGTACAGTTGACGAACTTAACTCCTACATTGGGCTAATTGTCAGCTTGTTGCAAGAAAACAACTATCTGGATATTAAATCTCAATTAACAGATATTCAAAATAATTTATTCGTCATTGGAAGCCTACTCGCTACCGAAAACTCTAAAGTTATTGAAAAATTACCAGGACTTACGACTCAACTGATCAACAACCTTGAATCAAGAATCGACGTTATGACTTCGCAATTACAACCTCTGAGAGAATTTATTTTACCGACCGGACATGTTTTAGCAGCCCATACCCACGTCGCTCGAACGATTTGCCGCAGAGCTGAAAGAACCAGCGTTGAAATATTCAATCAAAATATTAAGACTCATGATTTACACAATCAACTTGAACTATGTTTACAATATTTAAATCGATTGAGTGACTACCTTTTTACACTTGCTCGGTACTTTAATCACCTTCATCAAGTGCAGGATACTCCATGGAAGAAAAAATAATCCTTAGAGAATCTTCAATCGAAGACGCAGACAAACTTTCGCATTTCTTCTCTCAAATCCCTATTCAAGGCGAACTTGATGTCAAAATCAAGAGACAGGTTGATTTTTTCTCGCTTTATCGCCGACTCAATGTCAAGTATCGAAGTTTTTTGCTTGAAGACGAACTTAACATTTTAGGAACAGCTAGTTTTTTATTTTCCAATAACATTCTTGGATCAAAAACGACTAAAATTGCTTACGCTTGTGACCTCAGAATCGCGTCTGCCCGTAAAGCAATTCTTAACTGGTCTCGTCACTTCTTACCCAAACTTCAGCATCTGATTTTCCAGGAAAGAGTAGATCATTTTATCACCAGCATTAATTTAGACAACACTCAGGTCATCAACTCATTTATCAGAACGAAACAAAAAAGATCTCAAAAACCTTTTTATGAGCTTGTTCGTAAATTTAATCTTGTCACCATCCACGGCTTTTACCCCCTATACTTTAAAGTTAATCCTTCAATTAAAGTGAGCTATTTAGAGAAAACTGAACACGAAAAATTTATTAAATATATTGAATCAAAAATAGAAAAACTTGATCTTGTGCCTGAATTATTAAAAGAATCTGTGCAAAAATACATACAGGAATCACTTATTTATTCTTTTCGAAATTTTGTTGTGGCATATGACGAGCAAAACAATATCGTAGGAAGTTGTTACCCACTCAGCTCAACGCTTTTACAAGATTATTTTCCTTTAAAATACAATCAACAAGCTAACAATTTTCGTCAGTTTTTAAAACTAGCCGCATGGTTAAATATTGGACGTCGTCTGACGCGACCTTTTTCAAGATCACAAAAAGATGAAACACTTAATTTTCAATTTTTACATTTTTTATACTTTGAGCACCCTGATGTTTTAAAGAAGATGATTAAATTTACATTTAAACATTCGCGACAAAACGATTTCTTAATTTATCCTGCCGAGCAAGATCGATTTACTTACCGTCCACCTAAAGGCACAATTCATACAGAAATGAATTACGCGCTATACGAAATTCGAACACCAGAATCTATCGAGAAATCAGAGAGCCCTTCGCTACGACACAAACTTCGTAAATCTTTGTGGTTAGATGGATTTTTGTTTTAATATTGTTAAGTTTAATTTAAGACCCTGATTATCAAAATCATATACAGCTATTTTTTGGTAATCTGCGACAAGTAAATTCCAATGAGTCGGATGGATAATTACAATCCCTTGTGGTTGAACTTCAGTAATAATTTTTTTTATGATTTTAACAGCCTCATCCGAATCTAATCTTTCACCGTAAGGAGGATTTGTAATCAAAATTGATTTTTTTCCATGCAGAGATTGAAAATCAAAAGACTTTGAATCTGCGTTAAAAAATGAAATTCTTTGCCCGAACATCTGAGGAAATTTGCGGCAAAAATGTTCCTTATTCACACTGAGTTTTTTGAAAGTTTCAGGATCTTTTTCAATACCTAAAACTGAAAAACGACTGAGATCAGTAATTTTGAAGTTTTTTTTCCACGTTTCAGATTTCATTAAAGCAGGCCTATTAGCAAACCTTTCAAAAGCGTAAGAATGATCAAGAATTGGCAACTTAAAAGCCACAGCCTCAAACAACATCGTCCCTGATCCACAAAACGGATCGAAAAACGTAAACTGCGCATCTTTTTCAAATAAATCAAACTTTGCTTCATAAGATAATTGTAATATTTTGAAATAGACTTTAGCTGCCAAAGTTTCACGTATCGGCGCAACACCTTGCTCAATACGATAACCTCTTTTATGCAAATGTTGCCCACTGGTATCAATACTGATTGTTGCTTCGTCCTTGTAAATACGAATATACACTTGCAACATATCCTGTTTTTTTTCATCACCAATATTTTTAACGGATAGACCAAAAGATTTGTACGCTGTTTCAATAAGATTTCTCTCATGAAATAAGCGAGATTTACTCGCATCGACTTGAATTGAAAAAGCGTGCTCAGCAAAATACTCTTTAAAGTTGATTCTTTTTAATTCTTTTTCAAATTGATCAAAGTACCTAGCTGTGAATTTAGAAACACGCAAAAGAACTCTATTGGCTAATTTTGAAAATAAATTAATTTGATATCCTAAATGCTTTTCACAATTGATTTCTAAACCACCTATAATTTCACAATCAATAAATTCCGGTCTAGATCGCGTTGGCAAACCATCTAGATCAATCATTTGATGCCAAAACATTTCTATTTCAGATTTTAAATCTTGTTCCAAACCAGGCTGACAACTAACAAAAAAAATTGACATTAAAATCTCCAATAAAGATCAAAAAAACCGTAATAACCATCTGTTGGATCCAGCCTGAAATGCGTAATATCAGTTGAGTTAATCGAAAATTGAGCATGAAATCGATCATATATCCACACATAAGATATATAACCGCCTAATGATTTATTTTGAAAATTATAACTCGGACCAATAAGTATTCGATCCCAACTTGAAGTAATCAGTTCATAACCTGTTTGAAAAGTACTTGATGTTAAAGCTTTTATTGCAGAGGCATCAGCAGATCCATCCCATGTGATTAACGATAAACTTAGAAAAGTATGTGAAATTAAATTATCCGACGAAGTTGTATCCCAATAAAAATTCATATTTAAATTAGCCTGTTTTTCAGAAACCAATCGCACGAAACTTAGTCCAGTTGATAGCGTTGTAGATTCAGAGTCATAAAAGCGTGCACGAAAATTTGCATTGGGTCGACCAATTAAGTTGACAGGTACAAAAGTACCCACCGTTAACCAATCCATAGCCCCATAAGATAAGTTTCCGAGATAATTAACTAAAAATTCATCTTTAAATAAAACCTGAGCGGTATCGCCAATCGATAACCCTTGATAAACAAGTGGTCGATATTTCGAAGAAATATTTCTCTCACTACTTTTGACAAGTAAATCTGTTGTTCCAATAAAATCATCATTACTTGAAGATAAATCTAGTTTTTTTACGAGATCACCTTTTTGTATCATGTATTTCCGCGATTGCCTAAGAAGTTTAAGCTTAACCTCGTATTGCCCGTAGCCAATGTTTTTAACATTTTGCACCTCAACAAATGCAAAAACACCTATCTTAGAATTTTGTGATACGATCGGCAGAATTTCACCAATTTCCCATCGTTGAGTTTCCGAAATGGCGACAAGTGTTTGTTCATTGACCACTTGCTGTATAATTGCACCTGCACTCGGTAAAAACTGCGACCAAGCCTTGCTCGTTAAAAATGTTGAAATAAACAAGATTAAGAACGAAACTTTGAACGTACTCACTCAACAATTAACTTTCTGGGATGCAAATTTAAGCATAATATTGACAACACCAACGCAAGTATACCAACACCGAATGCAAAAGCCAATCCCATTCGATCAGTTAGATATCCAACACCTAAATGCATACTGACAACAGAAAGACTTTGAAAACTCATCGCAAAAGCAATAAACGTTCGACTTTTATGTCCGGACGCTTCTGAAATATAACTCACACACAAAGGATAATAAGGCGCCATACCTAGACCAGCTAAAGCTAAAAAAAACGGATGAACTTTAAGACCTAAAAGAATCAACACAAGGGCAATTCCTAGAGATGCATTGAGTTGAGCTTTGAGCGAGATAGGTAATTTAATAAACGCAAATAAAACACGACCAATTAATAAAAATAAAAAGAAAAGGGTTACGTAACGAGATGATTGTTCAAGATTCATCTGAAAGTATGTTCGCATATAAAGAGCTAAGCGCGTTGAAATTAATATTTCCGCAACAACATAAAAGGCAAACATACCACCAATCAAAAGAAGGGCAAATTTTGAAGCTTTTTTAGAAACCGTCTCTTGATCAGTAGAGATAGCTTCTAAATGTTGATGCACAGTGAACTTTCGATCAGGTTGAATCAAAAATTGAAATACAAAAAACAATAAGGAAATCAGACCAGCTACAATAAAAGCGCCTCTCCAATCACCATAAATTGCTGTTGCATGCGATGCCAATATCGGAGCAAAAAAGCTAGATAATCCATACATGCCATGCAAGCCCGATAAAGCACGTGAACGAATTGACGGATCAACATTTTCTGAAACAAGAAGATTTTGCGAAACCCCCATAAAACCTATACTCAAACCTAAAACAAAACTTCCAACAAGGAGTAACAGAAAAGATGAAGCTTTCCCCATACTCATCAAACCAATCCCCATCAAAAAAACAGAAAGTAATAACAATGAGGATATTGAGAATTTTTTTAAATAAGGCGCAGATATCCAACTTCCGACAAAAGCAGCTGCTGAAGTTGTCGCAAAACTCCATGAACCTTGAGTGTTTGAAAGTTGAAATTGATTTAAAATTTCCGGAAATAAGGGCCCGCGGATATTATCAGCTAGCCCAAGGATAAATAAACTTAAAAATGAAAATAAGAGTGCCCAGTGCGATTGTTTTATTTTAATGGTCATTTTTTCGAGGCTAATACACTTTTTAAAACTTTGAAAGTAGAAATAATTGTTTTTCTGTCAACCTCTCCCTCAAAAGTAAATAGTCCATTAATTGCGCAAGTCACATAATTCATATCTTGAAGAACAGGCAATCGCCCTGTGTAAACCATAAAAATAAATGCCTCTCGGAATAAATCATCTTTAGTATAAAAATAACCACAGACATTAATAACTGAATCCCACTGGGCGACGGTCTCTTGAGCTTCTTTCTGTGCAAAATCCGCTACGAACGCTTTGAACCTAGGATATGACTGGCGAATTTCCGCTGGGTTAAACATCTGAAATTTATCGCGCGTATCATAGCGGCCATAAAGTGATTCAATATACATAATGAGCATCGAAAGGATTCTAATGTCAGCAGTTTCGATTCGTCCAACTTGAGTTGCATCATTTCGCGCGACTAACATCAAGTCATTGTAATAATCATGAAATTGAGCATCCGTTAGTGAATTCACATACACAGAATAATTTTTTAAATTAGAAAAGTAGATAGAATGCTTTTGTCTAAGTCGATTTTTGAAGCACTTTTCCTCAAGCCATGGATTTCCAAAAACATCCAGCTCACCACTTTTTAAACGACACCCAGCATCTTTCATATCACTGATAATCATATTTGTAATTTCACCCCCACCTGACAAAAGCATGCTTACAAATTGCAAAGTTTCATAAAAATTTAATTGCTGATCGCCGTTTCCATAAGAAGTGAATAAATTTGCTTCTAAAAAGCTTTTAGCACCCGAGTTGATTTCACGTTTATCAAATAACTTAGTTTCTATGCCAAAATCACGAAAGTCCGCATACCACTGGATCATTCCAGATTCGGTTAAATAGCTTTTCTTGAGATTATATTGAGGATCTAAATTGCCCCATCCAATGAGTAACTCTCGACCTAACATTTTAGTGTACAGCGCTCGTGATAAATCTTCCCATCCAATAAGAGATTTATTAACATCTTTAGATAAAATCATTTTTTTATCGTTAAATAAAATAGAATACTCAGCCAAACTCTCGTCTCGCAATTCATGCAAACCCTGAACAATTTGCGAAGGCAAGGTTTGATCAGAAAATTTACGATCAAGCGTATTGAATTTATAATTCAACACTTGCTGTTGTAAACTTTTAACACTCATTTTTGTTGATTTTTTATAATCTAACGAATCGATAAATTTTTGAAAACCACGATAAATATAAAACTCACGTTTTAAATTTTTAATATGTATCTGCTTGAGATCAGTCAAACTTTCAACAGCAATATTTTTTTGATCATTAAAGATTCTAATCATGATTGTTTTGTAAAAAGCCATAAATGTCGGTTCTGAAACATCTAAAGGGAATACCTGACTTTTCAATACTTCAGATATGATTGGATCTATGTACTTTAACGGGATTTGTTTACGATTTACAAACTGAGGTGTGTTTTCCAAAGTTTCAATTAAATCTTCTACAAATTTAAAAACTCGATTTAATTGTTGCGAATTAGAAATTTCAAATTTCATATCCGTGTAAATTGCCTGAGCATAGAGTCGCCCTAGCTGTGTAAAGCTGTCTATAGCTTTAGCATAGTGCTCATTTGTTTTAAAAACTTCTTCACCAGCAATAAGTTTGATAACATTTTCAATGAGTTCAATTTGCTTTTGATCTTCTTCAGTTGTTGCAACGTTTAAACTAACAATAAGTTCTTTCAAATCCGTAATCGAATACTCTGAACGACCAATTTTAGACGATTTTAATAATGTCTTTAATGACATATTTAGCTGAGTAAAAGCTTGATCGACGGTTGCTTGATCGAACACACCCTGCTTTTTACTTAACTTAAAAACCTGTGCATAAGGTGCTAGTTTTTTGATTTCAACATGAAGAACCTTGAGATACTCTTTCAACTGTCCTAATTCCACTTTTGTGACAGTAGCCACTTCGCCACCAAATAACGCTTTTTTCAAAATGAGAATATCTTCAGTAGCTTTTTGTGAAATAGCGGCATCTTTAAAAAATTTATCAAATATTTTAAAAAGTTCTTCACTTGTAAATGAATCTGGATTCTTACGTCCTTCTGCATTTTTTTGAAATAAATCAAGTGTCTTTTGTAAACATTGAAATGACTGGTCAATTTCAAGATCTGTTGTCTCAGAATTAAAAAGTTTTTCAAAAGATTTTTTGACTTCTTTCATGCACTCAATTTCTTGAGTTTTAATTTCCACAATATCTTGTGTTTTAGGTTTCCCTTTAAGAAATTCTCCACAACTTTGAAACATCAAAGATGCTATTATAACCCCAGTGATTTGTAATGATCGTTTTGGCAACAAAATTTTTTGAAAAGATGCATTCCTAAAAAACATAGATAACTCCTAGCCAAGCCTGATCTAAGTTGCGATAACTCGATACATTTGTTATTTCATCGTTTGTTTCAACAAGTAATAAATCAAAAATAAACTTCCATGGTCCTTTTATATCAACCAAATTCTTCCACTTAACAGATTTATATATATTTTTTTCGGCTTCGAGCCACTGAAATGTTGTTTTATATTTAATCTGAGGTGTTAATAATGATTTATATGTAATTTGTGCATAATATGCGTTGCGATACAAAAACATTTGCGACAAAGAACGCTTAAATTGACCAGAGTTAGGTCCCTCTTCGGCGACATCGCCGTCTTGATTAAATAAGCCTGCAAGTTCAAAAGTAAACGGATTCATTTTGTATGTTATATACGGCCCTAATGTTAAGTTACTTGCGTAAACTGGGCGATTATAAACTGATTCAAAATCAGGCTTTTCAGCATCAACAAATAAAGCCGAAATTCCAACATCACCCCAATTATCTTTGTATCCAATATCCCAATTATATATTTTTTCGTAATAGGTCTTAGGCTTAACATCAACACGAACACGATCAGTAACAAGTACACCCTTCCATCCATAAGCTAATTGATGAGCTGGTTTATACATAGATGATAACAAACTATAAAAACCTGTTTTTTCACCATAGTGTATCTGCAGTCCATAACTAGGCTGAAATACGATATCAGCAATCTCAGGCTTTTGAATGTTGTAATCGATAGGCAACAACACACTCTGGAAGTATATATTTTGCGGAGGAGGCGCGAAATAAGGATTAGACGCAACAAATTGACCATCTTTGATCTCAAAGTTAGGTCCTTGATCCGGAATAAATACTGGGGACCCGTAGAAAGTAAACTTCCAATCACCTTTGTTATTTTCATAAAATATGCCTGTTTGTCCCTGAGTTTCTGGCGCTAATGGATTAGCTCTAAATTCAGGTTGAAAAAAACCTAAATTCCATCTCTCATCAACATCAGACCAAAGCTGTTTGCGACGACCCACGTGAATAGCACTACTTTCATCAATAAAATACGAAAAGTACAGTTCGCGAACATTGAGCGTACTTAAAACTGGCGTTCCAATAGCATATTCACCGCGCAAGTTGATCTTAAATGTGTCTTTTTCTGCGTTATGACTTAAAAGTGATGCTCCAAAAAAGCCGAATTCTTTTTTATTGTTATCGAAATCTGGGCTTATAAAAGATAAGCCATAAGCCTCAACTTGCCCATTAATTTCTGCATGGAGAGATTGAGCTACCGTAACTACAATTAGCATAAATAAAAAGATCGATAAATTGTGCCATATTGAGACAATATTCATTTTTATTCTCATGCAAATAGACTCATCAAAAATCGTGCCTTTAATCTTGGCTTTTTTAGATTATCTATTCTAATATTAAGTATTTAAAATCAAAATATAGACAGCTGACATTTTTTGTAATTACACTGTTCACGTGAAGATTTTAGTTATCCGTTTTTCAAGTATAGGCGATTTAACCCAAGCACTCAGTATTCCGGCAGTGCTCCATGAACATTTCAATACGGACTCACAAAAAACATGCGAAGTTCATTTCTTAACACGATCTGATTTTTCAGAATTGTTAGATCATAATCCGTCAATTCAAAAAATCTGGACAGTTAATCGTTCCCAGGGTTTTAAGTCTTTGATGCAAACAATTCAAAAACTTAACCAAGAAAACTTTGATTTGATTTACGATGCTCATAACAACTTACGTTCTTTTTTTGTACGTAACTTTGTTTCAGCCAAGCAAGTCGTTGTCAAACCTATGGAGCGCTGGAAGAGATTCTTGTTGCTTAACTTTAAAATCAATAAATTCGAAAAACCATTTTCAGGGCAAAGAGATCTTCTTAAACCACTTGAAAAAATCGGTATACCATTTCAGCTTCCCAAAGCACCGCAAATTTTTTTGAGTGAAAGTGTCTTACAAAAAGTAAGATTGCTTTTGGAAAACTTAAATTTAAAACCCTCTGAATTTATTGTATTTGTACCAAGCGCTGCATACCCACTTAAAAGATGGCCTATCGATCATTGGGTGAAGCTTGCCGAAATATATAAAAACACCAAAATTGTTGTTCTAGCTGGACCACAAGATCACTTTACTCAGGATTTAAATCACTTAACACACATTTATAACTTAACAGGCCAAACTTCTTTGATTGAATCTGCCGCGATAATTCAGTATGCTCAATTTGTTGTTACAAATGATACTGGTTTGTTACATTTTTCTGAACAGCTCGGTCAAAAAACAATTGCACTCATGGGGCCAGCTCCGTTTGGTTATCCATCTCGCACAACAACTCAGATACTAGAAATAGATTTACCTTGCAGGCCTTGTAGTAAGCATGGACAAGGACCATGTTCCAATAAAGAATACCAAAAGTGTCTGCGTGACATTACACCTAATGTTGTTCACCAACGCATACAGGCTAGGTTCAATAAATGAAAATTAGATTTCCCATATTGTTGATGCATACACTATACCTTATCTCTTCGATATTTATATTTGTATTAAGTTATCTTTTATACTTTTTATTACCAACAAAATTGAAAGCATGGGTTAAGCTTAAAACACAATTTTTGAAAAATGATTATCAGTCAGATTCTGAATACAAAACATATTGGTTCCATGCAGCCAGTGGAGAAATTGAATACGCAAAATCAACAATTCGAGAATTGCGAAAAATGCATAATAACAACATCCGTATCGTGGTAACTTATTCATCGCCATCAGCCAATAAACTTTTTACCAACATTCAAGATCAAGTTGATGCTTTTATTCCCTTATGTTGGGATTTAGACATATTTAATAACATGCTTATTGAAAAAATTAAGCCGAAGATTGTTATTTTTGCACGAACTGATTTTTGGCCAAGACTTATTTATAATCTCAAAAGACACAAAATACCTATGGTCGCCATTTCAGTATTTCCGTCAACAGGTCATTTAAATAATCTTTGGTATCAATATGTTTTAAGTCCATTTACGTTGGTTACATGTATTAATCCAGAAAGTCAGAAATACATGAAATCGATTTTAGCCAATACTCGTATCGAGTTCGTTCCTGATAATCGATTTGATCAAGTATCGCATAGACTTAATCATCCGCCCAAAATAAACTTCACGCATTCAATAAATTACAAGTTAATAACAATTGGTTCATCATGGCCAAACGACGAAAAAGTTATTCAGCCGATCGTTTCGGAGCTTAAAGAAAAGGGTTATAAAATAATCTGGGCCCCACACGAAAGCAAAAATTCGATCGGTTTGAAAAAAAAATTAAAGTCCGAATCTAATGATCTCAAAGTTTTATCTTTATCGGAAGTTAATGACCAAATTAACTGTAATGTAAATGATTTTGACATTCTCATTATTGATCAAATTGGTTATTTGGCCGATATTTATCGATACTCTTCAATCGCATTTATTGGTGGATCTTTTGTATCGAAGGTTCATTCTGTTATGGAAGCTCTCTGTGCTCAGAACTTAGTTATTATTGGCCCATTCTATAAAAACAACCCTGAAGCTGTTCATTTTATGAATTTAGGAGCAGTTAAAATTATTCAGTCATCTATCGATTTTATGGCCACAGTGGAACATTTTGAAGCTCATTCTGATCAGCTTAAAAATGTCATCAAATCAGAATTAAATCAGTTTATTGGTGGCACCGATAAAACTATTCAACTTTTAAGCGAAATTATATGAAATGTGCTGATTTTAAATAATTTAAATTTCTAATTCCATACCAACTTAACCTTTCACCATCGATAAGTTGCCCTTTAAATCCTGAGTTCATAAGCATAACAAAGTCTTTCTCAAAATGATAAGGCTCTGATGAAAATAAACAAGCATGCTTCCTGAGATTCTCTTCATCAATAATTGGATATTTCTCATGCTCATAAGCTCTACAACTTGGCAAAATCACGCCGATGTAGCTTAAGACATCACCGATAAATGTTTCTTTTGTCACAACCATATATGGTTTCTTCCAAATCACATACATCGGTAAACCAATTCGGAAATCGCTCAATTGACATTGACCATCCAAAGTTAATTGAGAAAACAATCTCTCAGCCCGATCTAACGAGACCGTTTCTCGACTGATAATCTCGAAATACTCTTCAGACCATTTTTTGAGATGTTCATTTTTAAAAAAATCACCTAAACGAGCAAGCTCGGTAGCACATGTTTGTAAATTCGTAACATGTGTTGAAATCCACTTTAGGCCAGCTTCATCACATTTTTGAACCATTTCTAACGTATTTTCTTCTCGATCAAAAAGTACGACGTCAGCATCCATTTGTAAGCAGATATCTATGTCCAAATTTTTAGTACCACCGACAATCGGTATTTGCTGAACTTTATGACTAGGATGTATGCAATATCGCGTGCGACCAACTACGCAAATTCCAGCTTCGATTAATGTTTCTGTCCATGATGGGACAAGACAAATGACTTTTATTTCCTGCGACATACCGTCTAATCGTGTCAAATTGATCATCATTGAGTCAAGGCACAGTTTGTGGCTAAATACATCTCTAGTGCTTTTATTCAATAAAGGAATTTACTATGCAAGATTTTTTTCCAATACGTCAAAGACCTGAGGTCGTAAAATTCAAAAAAGGTGATGTTCTTGTTTTATTTGGTGAACTTTTTAACCGTGGATACGCAAACGGTCTTGTCGAAGAGGCTGAAGCCCATGGTCTACAAGTCATTCGCGCAACCGTTGGTCGACGTGATGAACACAACCAACTACGACCGCTCAACAATGACGAAATTAAAAACATTCCACAACCTTTTATTAATGTCCCTCTTGAAGCAGGCTTTGACTTGGAAACTGATAGCCAAGGATTATCGCCGGTTGACTGCCTTAAAAGTGCAAAACTCAGCGATTGGCAAGATATTAAACTTTCAGAAAAATCCTTAATTGAATCACGAGAAAAAGGTCGCAAACGTTTTCGCGAAAGCACTCTGAGGTTTATTGATGAACTTGATCGTAAAATCGGTTCTTCACTTAAAGAAGGCAACCATATTCATTTTGCGCATTTAATGGCTGGTGGCGTACCAAGAGCCAAAATAGTTCTTCCTTTGATGAATCGTGTTTTTAAAGGTACCGGCGATCGCTTTTTAGCATCAACAGATTTTTGGAACAGTCAAATCGGTCGATTGCTTCAAATGAACTTTCATGAAGTGACTGCTGAAACTTACAATATTTTAATATCTGAATCGACAGCGTTCCGGCAAAAAATGGAAAAACAGAAAATCTCAGTATCCTATGTAGCATATGGTTACCATGGCACTGAAATTATCGTTAACGAAAAGTATCATTGGCAATCCTACGCTCCTTATTTGCAAGGATGGGCTAAAATTAATTTAGAAAACTATGCAAAAGATTGGGCTCAAAAAGGGGTACGCGCATGTGTTTATAATTGTCCTGAAATTTTGACAAATTCGTCTTCAATTTTTCAAGGTGTCGAAATCCCACTTTACAATTTAATCAGGTCTTTATTAAGAGAACAACCAGATCACCCGACTACACTTAAAGTTATTGCGGACTGCGAAGCAGTTCTCAAAGATAAGGCCATGATTCAAGAAATTTTTAAAGATGTTGATAACTTCGTCGTTTATTCTGAAAAAATTGGAACGAGCCAGTATGACAATTGGCCTCAACACTCGAACAAAGAGCAACTCGAAAAAGCTCTAGTACTTTCTGAAAAAGTGATTGGATATCATAAAGATGAAAAACAACTGATGACAGCAGTCTTAAGTGAAATTATCTTTAAATCATGTGGCTATATTATGCTTCACGATGGTTACAATCCTCAAAACCCTGTCGCATGGATTGGCCACGATGCTGTGAGCAAATGTCTTCAGTGATTTTCGTCACCGTATAGATATATATCAGCAATAAGCAATAACGAGGGAGTATCAGAATCCGTATGGCAAAAAAACTGGCAATCACCGGAGGCCCGTCGGGCGGAAAAACTACATTAATTGATGCTCTTAAAAAAGAATTTGGAGCAAAAATTAAAATAGCACCAGAGGCGGCTTCAATACTTTATAAGGGTGGTTTTCCTCGCATAAAAAACTATTCGGGCTTTTATCATGCTCAATTAGCTATACTTGCAACACAAAGACAACTTGAAGATCTGCTTTGTGAAAACTACCCCGACGCATTGATTGTTTGCGATCGCGGTTCTTTAGATTCGCTTGCCTACTGGCCAGATAGCGAAGAACATTTTTTTCAAACTATTCAATCAAATAGAAACAAAGAACTTGCCAGATATGAATGGCTGCTCCATTTAGATACTGCGACAGAAATGGATTATGATACGACTAACCCTATTAGAACCGAATCATTTCACGAAGCTATGCTACTAAATGATAAAGTCAAAAAAAGTTGGGAGGGTCACCCCAACAGACAAATTATAACCGCTCAGCATGACTTTTTTACGAAAATGAAGACAGCAACTGAAATTGTTGCCGGTCTTTTAAAATCTATGGAGATATCAAAGAAATAAAATCTGCGCGTGGACCGTATTTTTCCGAAGGTTGCAATTCCTTTCGAATCTCATCTTGGTTTAAATCCTGCGTCCAAACCTGCGAAATTGTTTTAATTTTCACATTCGTCAATCGAATGTCTGATTGTGATAAATTAAGTAATCTTTCAGCAATTCTATCCGGCAAACCACCGCCGTACTGCACATGAAATTCACCAACAATAACGACAAAAACATGATCTTGGTGATTTTTTACAAACTCAACAATCTGCCAAGCCATCGTGTCGTCCCAGATACTTTGTGCAGCAAAATAATTTTCAAGTTTATTTGCAGGGATATGACCATCTGACATTAAGTTGATAAAACGCTCACGGTAAGTATCACGCCCTAATGTAAATTGTGGGGGCATTAGATTTAATTGATCTTGTGTCAAAGAAGCTAAACCATTTTTAGAAACAGTCTGTGTTACCGATCGCGGCATATTAAGCCCTAAACCGAATTCGCCATCCGCCGACTGCGGGAATAGCAACTGAGGACTGTACAATCCAAAGTCGAATCCCGCCCATTTAACTGCTGATTTGAAATCCACTTCAGATAGAAGGCCCGAGCGATACTTTTGAATTAAATCTTGATCTGTATAATTTAAAAACTCTAAACCTACTGAAACCTTAAATCCTTTCGATCTAAGGGCATATAAAATGCTCATTTGCTGATCATGTATAGTTTTTTGACCATGATATTCTCCGATAATCAAAATCGTGCCAGGCTGAATTGATTCGATCATTTGATCCATACTTAGCATTTGAGATGTCTTTCCGTCGTAAATTTGGGCGTTTAGAGATGCGCAAGAGAAGAAAAAAAGAGAAAACGTCAAAAATATGTATTTTGTAAGCATAGAATTGTTATATTCGATTGACTCTGAGCTGTAAATCTTCTTATATATTTGTCTTGTTATTTTTTATATTAATTGTAGGAGCATCCCATGGCAAAAAAATCAGGTCGTATTATCGTTACTTTAGAGTGCACTGAAGCTAAAGCTGCAGGTAAGCCAGTTTCTCGTTATACAACGACTAAAAACAAAACTAAAACTCCAGGTCGTCTTGAGAAAAAGAAATACAATCCAAATTTGAAAAAACACACTGTACACAGAGAAACGAAGTAATCTCAATAGAGCTTGTTTTAAACAAGCTTTTTCAAGATGCTTAAACTCAGACTCTCAAACCTAAGATTAAATTTTTATGATTTTAACTGATAAAGAAATCTTAAGTTGTATGGATAAAGGGCTCATTAAACTCGAGCCCTTTAATATTTCATGCCTAGGAACTAACTCTTACGATGTTCATTTAGGTAAAACACTAGCAACATACAACAACGAAATACTCGACGCTAAATCTCACAATACAATTACAACTTTTGAAATACCTGAAGAAGGCTATGTTTTAATGCCTGATAAATTTTATTTAGGTGTTACCCAAGAGTACACTGAAACTCACGCTCATGTGCCCTTTTTAGAGGGTAAATCAAGCGTTGGCCGACTTGGTATAGATATCCACGCCACAGCTGGTAAAGGCGATGTGGGTTTTTGCAATTTCTGGACACTTGAAATTTCAGTAAAACAGCCCGTTCGTGTTTACGCAGGTATGCCAATCGGACAATTAATTTATTTCGTCGTTCAAGGTGACATTGAAAATTACTACAACAAAAAGTCGTCTGCGAAATATAATGACAAAAAACCGATTCCGGTTGAGTCAATGATGTTTAAAAACAAATTCTAATCGTTAAACGACCTAAGGAAATGTAAATTTTGGTACAGTCTTCGTGGGCCAAAATTTACAGATTAACATGTTATTATAATCCACGCTAAGGCACAGGTTTCGGTGCCGTGGCATCAGCGATAAAATTGAATATATCCCCAAGATCAAAGCGATTTGCTCGAACATCCCATCGTTTAGAATCAGTTAAGTATCCAGCCAAGATCAAATAATCCTTACCAGTTACAGGTGTTTTTTTATACTTTAACAGGTACATAAATACGCCAGGCATTTGTTCATCTGTGATTTTATCACCATTTTTAAAGTTCACGACAACACTCTTAATTATGGGTTTAAAAACCGGATAGGCTTTTAAAGCTTCATCAACTTCAAGTATTTTATTTTGATTCGTATCAAATCTTGAAAAAAGCATTTCAATATATTGAATAACATGCGGATAAAGATTGGCATCACTAAACTGAACCGTATTATTATCTTGAGGTACATGTCCCGCCGCTTTAAGCATGCTTAAATAAAACTTAAGATTGTTATCTTTAGTTTCTGTGGTTTTTAACGCTAAAAACTGAGGAAACCCTTGGTAACCATCAACAATATTAAAATACTGTTCAAGTAAACAATCTTGCGAAACGACAGTTTCAGGCTTAACGTCGCCTTCAAATCCAGGCAAACAGACGTCAACAACTTGACCTTCAATCATGCTCGCTCGGTTTAGCCCCGAGTAAATATGCAAAATCAAATCATGTAATTCTTCAAGACTAGCATATTCATCACCGTTAGAACTTGCTAAAAACAAATTAGATTCTCTAAATCGGCTCGAAATAAACGTCAAATTACTCTTTTGAACTAACTCTAACTCAATGAGTGCAGGTCGAATCTTATCAAAGCCAGCTTGAGCCTCAAGCAAGGTCACTCCTGCGAGTTCTTGAATACGATTTAAATCACTTGAAAAAGATCGAATTAAAATGCGCGAGAAAGATTTTGCAAAAATTGATCTTAAAATATCTTTTTGACTTGTAATCATTTCCGTATCTTCAAAAAAACGAATAAAATCTAATTCGTTAAAATGATAACTAAAACCACTCGCAGTTACACGTAACATTTCCTGCAAACTTAAAATTTCAGGCCCTGTTAGTTCAGTGTCGATTACTCTTTGTGATAAAATATCACGATACTTTATAAAAAGAATGTCATTCGCCTCAGTAATAGAATTAAAAACAGATCGTAGAGTTGATAGTACGTATTGAACCTCCTCAACTAAAATCTGAATAGCTTCTAAATTTAAACTGTTATGAACATCGCCATTTAAACGACTTTCAGGTCGTACGAGTACATTTTCAAAAAGGACATTCAAAATAACATCAAATCCAGAGATTGTCAGTTTTAGATCTTGGAAGATCACGGGTTTAGAAGAATAAAACAGACTTTGAAGCTCCAACTTAGAAAATACTTTTGATGGCTTTTCGAGTAGTATCTGAACAAGTTCTTTTTGGATTTTGTTAACTAAACCTTGCGCTCGATGAGCAAAATCAATGTCATGATATTCTAAATTCTTGAGATAAAAATCATATTCTTGATAATTAAAATAAAATTGTGCACCAAGAAAAATAAACTTCCTGAGTTCATCTTGGTTTAAAATCGCACCTTGCTGACCATAAACTAAATACTTTGCAGATAATATCACTTGATACCACTGATCGTACTGATCTGGTATTTCAGTGTCCCTTATCAATCCCGAATTTAAAATATCTTTAATTAAGCGCTGAGCAGAGAATAAAGAATACGACCCTTCAATGTTTTGAAGAATACGATTAATCGTGGCCAACGTGACTAGTTCTTCTGAACGAAACTGTTCATACGGCAAATCCAGATTAAGTAAATCAATCTGGCGAAAAAGACCGACGATATCTTGTTCCGCAGATTTGACCTTAGCATGAATACGATAGAAATCGTCATAAGATACCGATTCGTAACTGAGTTTTTTCGCAAAATCTTTTTCAATGAATGGAGCAAAGACATTTTTCAAATTAATAACATCAACAGCAAAAGCATCATTAACTTTATATTGATTTGTAAATAGAAAAAAACTTTCAATAAGATATTGTAGTTCTTGAGCAGTAATTATGCGTGTTGCTTTTTCACTGAGCGTGTCACCCCAAAAAGACAAAACATCGTTCACAATCTGTAGAGTTATTTTAATTTCCTGCTGATTTATATTTTGAGAAACCTCAGAAACAAAATAATAATACTGATAAAATTGACGAATAAAAAATGTTACATTATTGGCTACTTTTATCCAATCAGTTGCAGAAGTTAAATCATCCCCACCTAAAAACCCAGTTTTATAGGCCACCGCTAAAGCTTTAGCGTGCGTCAATCGAGTAACAACTTCAGAATCTAATTCAGCAAAAATAGTTATTTGATGAATTAGCTCAACTAAATCAGAGATCCGATATTGTTCATTCCCATCAAACTGGTTAACAAGTGTTAAAATCAATTGTTCGGTATTTTCAATAGCTAAGGCGTACTTTTGTTCTTTATCCGAATCACTTAAATTCTGATGATCCCAGTTTAATTTTAAGAAATCAATATATGGAGTTAAGCGAACAAGTTGCGGTTTAATCTGCAAAAGTAAATTTGACAGGTTAAGAATTTCATTTTTAGTTAAATAATGGTCCGCGCCACCAACCAGGGTTTTTTTCAGTTTCAATATCTGCAGGATAAGATCCATCGATATCACTTGACCGTCGTTTAAGAAGTTAGAATCAACTATTTTTTTTATTTCATCCGGATAAAAACCATCACTTGAAGACCCTTTAACATTCTCTTTAAATGACACAAGAAGTTTAGAGTAACAATCAACTGCAAACTCAGCCTGATCAAAACTTGCATTTCCGTTAAAGTATATTCGCGTGTATTCTTTTGCGACCTTTAAACACTTTGAACTTTGTATTTCAACTTTAGCGTCGTTGAAAACTGGCTCATTTAATTTTAAGTGGCACCCAGTAAAAAAAATACATAATAATGTGAATTTTAAAGAAACTCTTTTTAATTGCCTAATAGACATAACTTAAACCTGCAAATAATCGATCAAAACTCTGTGCTTTAACCAAAAAATATTGAGAAGCTTGCTCATCGGTGGTTTGATATTTTGAACCAAGAATATCCATACCCACTTTTAATTGCGCTTCGCGCGATAGCTCATACTTAACATCAAAAGAAAATAGACTTCCTTTTTGCATATCATCATACGTATATGAAATTTGTGTTTCAATAGGTCGCTTGAAAATAAAATAAAATGCGTTACGCAAACCAATTTTAATTGGGTTAAAATATTGTTGTCTGTTTTTAGACACTGTCACGAGATTAGGTGTGCCATCACTGTTAACGTCTTGAATTTGTCCACCCGTAAGCATAGCATACGTTATATAAACATTTTGTTGCATTTCATCGAAGCGGTATGGAAATTCATAACTAAGGCTATGGACAGTCATCGGTGCCACATCTTGAATCGACTGTTCAACAGAGGCCCTCAGACTATCGGGTTTGTCATATATAAAAGAAAAGATAAATTGTCCAAATGGCAAAACAAAACGTGAATCAGAATAAAATTGGTGTGAATAATTCACAACAGGAGCTAATTTAACCTGACCTTGTATTTCAAGATCAGCATACGTTTCACGTGCAAGTACAATATTATGCATCGGTGCTCTTTTATAGCCGATCGAAAACAAATCGTAATACGTATTCAATGATGTTTGCAGTCCGAACCGATAGCCAGGGTTAAATACAACTTCGGAAATTTCGTAGTTTTTGATCTCATAATTTATTTCTTTTGTTTTATCATTAAAAACAAAATACCGTGGAGCTTGATTTGCCCATCTGTTTTGAGCGACTACACGACCGTTCTCAACAGATACTCCTGGATCTTGATTGGGCAGAAAAACAGGATAAAATCCGAAATACAATATTTGAGCGCCGGAAGCTCGCTCGTACTCGATACCAGTTAAGCCCAGAGTTTCAAAATTAATGTGATCTTGCGAAAAATAAGGGTGAACGAGACCTAAATGTAAACGTTGATCAATCTGGCTTGTAAAATGAGTTGATCGCCCCAGGTAAACAACCTCATGCTTATCTTTTTCTTTAGCTATCCAATATTTTTGACTCAACTCTGGCACAGCAAAAGTTGAATTCTGCGTTTTACTGAGATCAGTTTGAAAAATTGATCGTAATGATAAATCTTTAAGACCTGTATTTTTATAAGCGACATTTAAACCAAAATGATTTTCTTGGTAGGGATTACCTTGTGAACGCTTTGAATCAAAAGCAGAATTATAATTGTACGATTCAAAATAAAAATTTGCAGACATATTTTTGCCGCTGACAGTAGACTGTTGTTCTATTTGAATTTGAGATTCACCCTGCGGCAATGTGCGAAACTTAAACTGATTTTCATCAATTGCAAAATCTGTATCGGCTAGTAAATTTTGGGAGAAATTTGTCAAAACTGAAGTGATACAAATGAGAGGCAGTTGTCTTAAAACGAAGTCTAAAATTGAAGCCATGGAGATTAACGTTTTCGGCAGTTTATACTCGAGCATATATTGAGAATATCTAACGTTTTAAGCCCATGAGTCAATGTTGTAGTGCAAAAACTCTATATAAATTCAGAAAGTGAGGTTAAATTCAACTAGTTTTCTTGAAAATTGGGCATATCGACGTAGAATAAAGCCTATTGATAAAACATTTATAAAGGAGTCACCATGGCAAATTCTCAAACTTATAATGAACAAGGACTTAATCAATTTTTAGAGAAAATGTGGACCGACTATTGTGAAATGAATCCTCAAGCTGATTTTATTTTTAAATCTTTAAAACAAAATAACACGCATGTCTTAAATGACCACATAGCACTTAGAACATTTAATCACAAAAAACTCGGTCTAAAATCGCTCAGTCAACACTTTGAAAAATACGGCTATATTGAAAAAGGAGAATATTTTTTTAAGGAAAAAAAACTCTATGCTAAACACTACGAAAATAAATTTGACAAAAATCAACCTAAGATATTTATTTCCGAACTCGAATGTGAAAAAATGTCTCCTTTTACACAGAAAATTATCAATTCAATAGTCGAACAAATCCCCACTGACATCTTACAAACTGAATCATTTATTTACAGTGGTCATCACTGGACAATTGATTATGAAACATATTCTAAACTAGCTGACGAGAGTGAATATGCTTCATGGGTCTATGCATTTGGCTTTAGACCCAACCACTTTACTGTCAACATTAATGCTCTTAATCAGTTTGATAAAATTGCAGACTTAAATACATACATCAAGTCATTAGGAATCAAGCTCAATGCTTCCGGTGGTGAAATAAAAGGCACGCCTGAAGAGCTTCTTGAACAAAGTTCAACAATGGCCGGAGAAATAACGGTAAAATTTCATGATGGCGAATATAAAATACCAGCTTGCTACTACGAATTTGCTAAACGCTACTGTTTGCCAGACGGCCAACTCTATCAAGGCTTTATTGCAAAATCAGCTGATAAAATATTTGAGAGTACAAATCGAATCAAATAAGAGAACGTCGTCTATGCAATTTTTTTAATAATTTCGTGCAGTGTTTCTTTGTCAGAATCTTGCTTCCAATGAGGCTGCGCTTGCAAAAATATTTTTACCAATTGAGAATCAAATTGCGTACCACTACAACGTTTAAGCTCAGCAAAGACAATTTCCTCAGGTAGACCTTTGCGATAAATTCTATTTTCTGTCATAGCATCAAATGTATCTACGATTAAAATAATTCGAGCGTACAAAGATATATCTTCACCGATAATTTTATCGGGATAACCTTCACCATCAATTCTTTCGTGATGCCCTCTTATTGCAGGTAGTAATTGCGCAAAAAAAGGATGTGTTGCCAGAGGTTTTACAATTTTTTCGCTCATAATCGAGTGATTTTTAATAATATCTAATTCTTTCGGATCGAGCCGGCCAGGCTTAAGAAGGACTTCTTTTTCAATCGAAATTTTCCCAATATCATGTAACAAACCGGCAAATTCTGATATCTTTTGTTCGTATTCGTTTAAGCCAATATCTCTGGCTAATTTTCGGGAATACTCACCAACACGAAGACAATGCTCATAGGTTGATGGCTCTACAGCTTTTAAACTTTCAAGAAGAGATCGCACTGAATCATGGGCCCAAGAAGGGATGTTACCCCAAATCAACTTACCTGACACAAACACTCCCCTTCTGGTGTTACAGATGTGATAAGTATTGCTTCGGAAAATAATCAACTGGACTTGAGTGTTGTTTCGAATAATCTCATAATGAGAATATGAAACATCTTCGAATTATTATTTTTTTATCTATTTTTTCGACAATTTCAAACACTCAAGCTCTAGCAACAATAATCAAAGTTAAAAAAACAAAAGGTCTTTCGGCTATTATTGAATCAAGCCTGCCTCTTGAGGAAGGTGTAACATATACGCTCGAAGTCGATAAATTAACTGAAGATCCGAATTTTTCAAAAAATACAAATCAACGCAAAAATTCATTATCTATTGGCGGACAATTTTCTTTTCTAAAGGGAACTAATACGCAAGAAAATCGATTTCAAATTGAAGGGCGTTATGGATGGACATCTGTAAACTATGATTACGGACCAGCATTGTTTTTTAATACCTATGATCTTGGTGCGGGATTTAATACTGAGTTTTATGTTGGTGGTTTTTTTGACTACAACCTAACACCACATCGGTCTCAAGACAGTTTTTATATTGGTCTAACTTCTCAATTAATGGCCGGAAATCTAAACTACTCGACTGGTGCCAGCTCTCAAATATATAAGCTTGATGCTGGCTGTTTTTTTAACTGGTTTATCATTCGCAATTCAACAGCGTTACGATTAGAGGGGCTGTATGAAATTAAACGCGTTAATTCTAGTGTTGCAACGACAGATATTACGGGTTTTCTCGGCAAGCTATTTGTTGTCTTTTATTATT
Source organism: Pseudobdellovibrio sp. (assembly GCA_046293015.1). Lineage (GTDB taxonomy): Bacteria > Bdellovibrionota > Bdellovibrionia > Bdellovibrionales > Bdellovibrionaceae > Pseudobdellovibrio. The sequence goes on along the minus strand of JBKBPU010000007.1, from coordinate 39,745 downwards.
AGCTATTAAAAACTGTAAGCAATCAAAACATCGGCAGTGACTGAACTTAAATTAGCTGATTCTCGGTAAACTTCTTTTTTACTTTCATCGTAAATCACTATATCTGCCGTTTGTAGCGAACGCGCTCCGAGACCAAGCTTAAGTTGCAATCTTTTTTCGTAAACCCATTGATAACCACCCGTAACAACCAATTGATTTGTCGTTGTATCTCCACTAAGTTTTAAATCTGAATAGTCCGATATAGCAGATCTTAATCGCCCCAATCGAGTGTTCAGATAAAATCCATCTGATGTGTTTACACCAGATAACATATAGTTTAACCCAAGATTGTACTCAAGATATGAAGTTTTGTAAGATTTTGCATCAGAAGTTGATTTTTCAGTGCTTGTTTGCTTAAAACCGTACACTACATCAGCGCCAACGGCAAATTGCTGATTAATAAAATATTCACCCTTGACCAATAAAAAACCAATCAATGCACGTAAAGGATCCGCTGACACTCTAAATTGATCATTTGGATATAAGCCCTTCACTTTTATTACGGAAGAGTTTTGCATTTCAGCTTTTTTCTTCATTTGCGCAGACAAGGTTGTTTGTGAAATAACTAAAATACCAATCAGAAAAACCATCCACTGCTTATTCATAAGAGCTCCTTTTTATATTTTAAAGAAAGCTATTTATAAAAGACGCATAAACTAAATTAAAGTTTTATTTAATCAAACAAGCTTTTTCATTCTTAAAGATAAATTAAATTCCTAAGTGTTCACAATTTTGACATCTCTTAAAAAACATCGTTATGCAGAAAGATCCAATAAGAAAGAAAAACAAAAAAGCCCGGACTTTGCCGGGCTTTTTTTAAAAGAAGATTCATTTGTACATCAGAAGCTTAAATTACCATTTAATATCATCTGTTGTGTAGCCGAGATCTTCAATTGCACCTTTATACATGCCTTTGATAAAATCTTGCGCTTGATCTGGTTTTAAACCTAACGCTGTAGCAGAACGATTTGTTAATTCACGAGCTTTTGCTTGTGCATCGGAAGAACCAGTTCGAAATGCATTAACTGCAGCTAAAGCATCATTAAACTGAACACCAAAAACTGTTTTAAATGTTTTATCCATGTCTGTCGATGTCACTTTACCACGTTCAGCACCCATAACAGCCCAAGAATTTAATGCTGATGCAACCGCAATAGCTTTTGACTGAGAAAGACCATACTGCTTAACTAGTTTATCAGCACCTAATTTTATAAGCTTTTTATTAGATTCTGAATTGATTGCTTTCGAATTAACATCAGTGGCTTTTCCAGCATTTTTATTATTGATCGCTTGACCATAATTTGAAGCTCCAGTTTCAGCACTGTATAAAACACCTTTATTGCCAAACCAGTAGTCTTTATTTGCAACGTTTTCCCAATATAAACCCGAAGTTCCAACTCCGATCGTTGAGCCACCAATGTAACCTGCAAATTGACTTACGTCTGCTGTGTATTGATAGTTACCTAAATCATCGTAAACAGCACCACGTCCAGATGAATCAAATTTAACAAACCATAAGTCATCCGAACCATAACCATATTGATTATAATCACCATCTTTAGAAACAGTTACTCTTTGCCCTGTTGAACGTAAAAATGTACAGCCTGGTGTTGGTTCAGTCGTACGACAAACATCACCGTAAACAGTTTTATACGGATACATTATTATATCACTAGAGTTATCATAATTAGAATTAGACGAAGAGCCGCCGCCGCCACCACCACATGATGATAACAAAGCAACAACACTTAATAAAACTAAAGCGTTTAATTTAGATGATTTTTTCATTTTTCCCCCGTTTGTATTAATCGTGGTTCGATTAAAAGTTACAATTACTGTCACTTAATACAAAACGGAGGCCAATTATTTTGGATTCACTTTGACCCCAAAAATCAGTTATGGGGAACACTAACCCTTTAAAATGCTTATAAAATAACAAAACTAACCATAGACTGCCGGTCAAATAGAACAATTAAATTGTGCCGGTGTCATTTAGACTAGACTCGGTTTAAAGTCATTTCAAAATTAATAACTCAAATTTAATCTCATGATTCTATCGCCACAATAATAATCCATCGAATAACCATTATCTGCGCGATAAACAGGAGCGTCCTGTGGTCTACACCCCTTAGGGGCTTGCATGCGAACACGCGCAGGAGAAACGATTTCTCGAATAACTGTTTTTTTACCTTGATTATTGGTGCGAGTTTCAAAATAGGGAATAATCATTTTAACTCCACGATTTAAACCTGCGCCCTCAGTAGTAAATAACGCTGGATACTTTTCATGGTTGAGTTTTGATTGTAATGTAATCGGAAATTGTAAATCAGCAATCAAATCATCGCCAATAAAAGTATACTTATTCAAACTTCTCTGAACAGCAGTATTTGATTTAAAATCATGATACTCAATTTCAGAGTTTGTAATCAAAAAAATTCCACGTTGACGCTCACCCAAGTAGGCTGATCGCACACGCAAAGGATTATCAAAAATTGTATTCATAGAAGATAGTATTTGATCATAAATTTTATGATTTTTAAAATCGATCATTGTAACTCGCTGCCTTTGGTGAGTTTCGTTGCCGAACCAATATGTTCCTCGGTACTCATCCTCTGAATTCACTAAGTTTAAAATTTTATCAACTCGTGTGTCGATTAAATTTCTATAATTTTTATTTACTGAAATATTATCAAGTTTTTGCATATTCGTAACCTGCGAATTTTGAATATAAGCTAAGTAAAAATCACTTCTATAATCCTGTTTAATTTCAGTTCCAAAATTTTTGGCAATTAAAATTGGCAATTGTCCGGTTTGTACTTGACGAGCAGTTGGCTGTATAACATCAACTATTCGATAATCAGCACTTGCAGGGTCAATCGTTCTTAAAATAAATTTTTCATCTAAATAATAAAAATGTATTCCCACTTTACCGGTATTTGCTTTGGCATTAATATCAGTTGCCATCAAATCCAAAACATCCCATTTTTTAATGACAGGTAAACCTTCACCAACCCAAGCTGGACGTAAAACATGACCAACCTTTAACCAATAATACTGCAATGGAATCAATGCCCGAGTGTCATAAAACACAGCTTTTTGTCGTAAACGTAAATTATTATCAAAAATATAAAAACTCATTGTGTAGTCGCCAGCCCCAGTTGCGGCTTGGCCTGATTTAAAATCTAAAAAAACAAGAACATATTCCGATTGCCCATCAAAATCGATATCCATACGGATTCTTTGTTGTAAACGACGTTTTTTCATATCGCCAGTCATTGGAATTCGAATAGTTCTTTCAACGTTATAACTTTGATTTGCAAATCGAACCAGTGCAACATCAACAGAATCTTCGTTGTTTCTATAAGCGAGGTAATCTTTGTTATTAATAGCTTTGTCGTAAACTTCATCTACTAATAGCAACTTCATGCCTTGCTCAATTTTACCATTCATTGGATAAATTGTCAGATCAGTTCCAGTTGAATCTTTTTGAAAACGAAAAAACACTTCAGCTCTTGTCTCAAAATCATAGTTTTTCTTATGACCCACAAACGAACTCACAATAAAATTTAAATCACTAGGCAATTTTGACAAACTCGCATCGACCTGATCTTTAATTTTTAAATGGACTTCTAAGATGCGTTCTTCACCTTGGTCCCAAATACCATCATCACCATCAAGAGGCAGAAGTTTATAGCCAATGACATCAGGATAAATACTTAATTCACTTTTAGGTTGTATTTTAAAAGCGACTTCATTAACTGCGACAGATTGCCAAAAGTTTTTAACTTTAAATTGGAATTTCAAATCAGAAGATTTTCTATCCCAATCAATCATAGCTGTTTCTTTATCTGAATTTAATATCAAAGGTTGTTCTTCAATGGCCATAGATCGCTTTTCATCAATCTGCCCTGATAAAACGTATCTTTCATAAGATTGCCTAGGAGAAACCTGTACCGGTTGCGTTTGTAATGGCCCAACGATAACTGGCAATGCTGGTAAAATTGGTCGAGCACCAAGAATTAACCGTGGATAAATTTCATCTGGCATGATTCCTCGAGAAAGCATATCTGCGATGACACCAGCAACCAACGGCGAAGCCTGTGATGTTCCAGATAGCTCATCCATACCTGCCAATCCCGGAATTCGAATTGAACGTCTATTCATAGGTATAGTTGATCGAATAGAAACGCCAGGAGCTGCTATATCAACGCCATAACCAAAATTTGAAAAATAGGCCATAGCTCCGTCAGGTCGCGTAGCACCAACACAAATGACACCAGCGTACTGACACGGACGTAATAAGGCTTGTGTTGAATCATTACCAGCGGCTGCAACAACTAATATACCCTGTGCTTGAGCCTCTGCAATTGCATCTCGCATAATTTGCGAATCAACACCATCTGGCCAGCCGATAGATAAATTAATCACATCTGCCCGCGCATTGATAGCATAAATAATACCACGAGCAACCCGTTCAGCTAAACTATCTGGATTTGTAATACCACCACGTCCATTGTTTTCGCTGGGAGACAAATCAATACTAAATGGCTTAATTGGTTGATTAGGGGCATTGTTGATAACCTGAATAGGAATTATTTCAATTTGTTCGCTAATTGAAGCAATTAATCCGGCAACATGTGTTCCATGTCCAATTTCATCACTAAATTGCGGAGTCCCAATTATACCATCAGGAGTATTCTTGTCAGAATTTAAACTCCAACCATAACAATCAGCTGGATAACCATTGCCATCTTCATCCACGCCGTTCTGACCAATAGTCATATACTTTTCAAAACATGCATTCGCATCTGTATTTTCTTCTTTAAGACATGTATTATACTGGTCAAGTATTTTGCACTCAGTTTCGTTACGAGCAATACGCTTAAATAAATATGGATGAGTAACATCAACGCCGGTGTCTAAAACGGCGACTCGTACTTTTCGACCGATTTCGGGCGATCGCAATGGTGGCAACAGTTGTAAATCTTGATTTTCAACACGTTGCAAATGATATTGCTGCAAAGGATTGAGATCAATCGCGATAAGATTTTCTTTTGTTTTTTTTGCTGAGTCGATTTTGTTTTTTAATTGCCAACTGCTTTTGAATAAATTTTGATAAAGATCTTGATTATCAGCAAGATTTAATGATTGAGAATAGGTGTTCAATGCAATAACTTGCAATATGAAGACTGATGAAATAGTTTTTAAAATATTATTTTTCATGTTCATACCCTTTAATTAAAACTCGCATTAGACTTATCAAGCTCGATTGGACTTAATCCGGTTTTATCAGCTATCACACTTATCAATCCATTTGAGTAAGGATGCTGCGAAGCTGGAACACCTAAAGATCGACTTGTGTAAGCCCCTTGATCAGCATTTTCATCACCAACACGAAAACCGACTACGTTCACATAGTAAATGTAGTTCTCTTGACCAATTGCTTTTAATAAAACATAAGTAGGAATATTTTTTTCAAGTGCGTAAATAAGTTCAGCCATCCACTGGTTTTGTTTTTTTAATGAGCCTTTAGGAAATTTACGCGCAATCGATATTATTTCATCAACCCATGAATCTAAACATTCATAGTAAACGCCATTTAGCCATGTACCTGAAACTAATTGCTGTGGATGTTGCTTACTGGCCTTATTTTTCTGACATTGTTCATTATACAGAGCTCTTCCAACTTCTTCATTCCCTGCACCCATGAGCGACATCAGGTTTTTAAAAATAACTTTATCTTTAGGGTCCGCTTTATGTGACGAGCCAACTTGAGATAATTTCTGAAACAAACGACTTAAGAATTTCGCTTTTTCAATGTGCTCATCATGCACATCAGGATTAATAACTAAATCTTTAATTAAATTAATAGCTGATGGCAATAATGAAATATTTTCGCTGATGCGGAAAAAATCAATTTTGTCTACATTATAAAAAATATGATCAGGAAAAAACTTTTCATTTTCAAATTCAGTGCCTTTAAATCGATTTTGAATTTTCTGGATAATACTATCGAGTTCTTTTTTTGAAATCGACCAACCACCCCAAACATTTTGTATAACAGCAACTGAAGGTAATGCCCCAGGCCGTTGCCTAGTTAACTCTGAATCAGCTCGAACAATATGCCACTGAGCTCGTCCATATGGCATGTTAGCCGCATTGCCACTATTTTTGGATAACTGAGGCGCGTACTCCTTTAAAAGTTTAGATGTTACTCCGTCAACAACACTCAAACCGAAACCTAAATAATCACGACCAGACATCTCCCCAATTTTGTAAGTTGCTATTGTTAAATCTTCATTTTTAACACTGCCATATTGATCCTCATCAGTGACAGTCTGAGGGATTTCATTTCCATTTTCATCATACTCAGTTAATGTTACAGTTTGAGATGCTGTTTTGTACGAATCTGCCGGGTTGACGAGTTTAGCTTTTCGCAAAGTCATTGTATGACCCTCGCGCATTTTGGAAGCGCGTAACCATAACAATTTAACTTTAGTTTCATCAGTTAATAAATTATGACGAATATTAGTTTTTTGGTTTTGAAAATACGCATCTAGTTTTTCAGAATCAGAAGAAAAAATTAAAGCTCTCATTGCACCGGCTAGTTTACCAGAAAATTGTCTTTGTTGATCTAGCATTTTTTCTTCGTCTGAACCTGGATCAACTTTTATTTCACCTTTGTCAGCTTTACCAATCAAATCAAAATTATATTTTAAGTCATAAGCTTGAGTAATAATATCACTTAAATTAGTAGTGTTTGAAATTTTTAGTAAATTAATGAAATAATTCGCATCAAATGAAAAATCTAATATTCCTGATTTCTGCGAGCGAATATAAATTTGAAAACCATTAACCGTACGGGTAATTTGTGTTTGAGCAACAATCACCCCAGTTCCATTGGCATTAAAACTAAAAGTTGGTACTGTTTTACCTGTAAATCCAATGAGATTATCTAAACCAACTGTTGAACCTAATCGAGGGTTAACTCCAAATGAATCTGTTATAGTAAACACTTCGCCTGGCTTTAAAGCTTGGATGAATTCAGTCAATTGCCCATTTTTTAACGGACTGGCCAGCTGTTTCAATTTACTAGGTACTATAATATCTTTCCACGGAATAGTTTGAGTTTCATCCATGCTTTCAATAGGATGCACATGTGTGTAGTCACGAGAATAAAAACCATTAACACCTCTGAAGTGATTAAAACCAGAAATATCATGTAAAATGTTAAAAACGCCAACTCCGACACTCAAACTTATCGTATCAACTAACTGAACAGTAGCTTGGCTTCCATAAAATGTTCCTGTTGTAACAAGTCTTGCTGCAGAAAAATTAATCCCGGCTTGACGGCCTGTTGTATGTCCAAATGGTGCATACCCGCGATCAGTTAACTTAAAACCGTCTAATTTGGATTGTGTTTTGAGTGATAACAGTTTTTTATTTAACTCGTTGTTAGCAACACCAATTGCCGCTGACTGGGCTTCAATTTTCAAATATTTAAGAATATCACCTGGCTTAAATGGTGATGTTCTTTGGCCGTGCGAAAATCTTTGCGGATAACCTGGTATATACTCTGTTGTAACCTTACCGTCTTTAACGTAACCATCATCAGATGTATATTTCAAATTCGGTATTGTATTTTTAAAAAGAACCTGTGTATTTTGATAAACAGGTTTTCTAAACAAACCTGTTATAGAATTATAAAAAGAATCAGTCTTTTCATCAAAAAAAACTTCAATGCAATCTTTAGTTCTCAACAACACTTTAGCTTTAACTAACTGTTTTAGTGATGGATGTAATTTTGATGCATCTATAATTTCATCCCAGTCTTGATCTGTTAATTGTGTTACTCGGCGCAATGCCCATTTAACATCTGTATGATCAGTATCTTGAAAATAACCAGAAAAAGGATAACTCATGTAGGCTATCCCATCACGTATAGTGGCACATTCTGTCGAAAAGCGGTTTAAACTTTCACCTATATCAGCAATGACAAATGGAACGATCAATGATCGATAAGCTCGAGATTGTGAAAAATAAGGAATTAAACTACCTGTTGCAGGCACTAAACCATCAAATAAACTCGGCACTTCTGGGTTCATCTTTTCTAAGTAAACACCATGTACATAAAGCGATTTATCATCGATATGCGATAAATATTCATTGGGTTTTTTATCAGTTTTAAATGGAGTTATAGACAAACAATCAATGGCCACTTCGCTGGGTCCAGTTTCACAGAATGCAGAATTAATAAAATTTTCTTTTTCAATTTTTGATTCAAAATTAAGTTTTAGTTTTGAATAGTATTTCGGGGATTCTTGATAATATCCAAGTTTACGCAGCAATGCAGAACGCAATAAGGATGCATGAATTTGTTGTCCTAATGTTAGGACATATCTTTGAGTATTTTCAGAAGCTTTAACCGAACTGGGTTTAACGAGAATTGAATAAAAACCTAATTCTCGGTTTGCCCCCATATCTGCATCATAATCAACACCAACATCAAAATTGGGCATTGTTTTATGTAAACCTTCATCAACCGCAGACAGTTTTTTATTGCTCCACTTAGTTCGAGAGTGTTTTCGATTAGCATAGTTTTGCCAGTATTTGTTTTCAACTGGCTGAAGTTTTGACAGATCGTAACCTTCTGAAAACAGACGTGTTAAGTCAGCAATTGAAAGTTCATGTCCTTTATCGGACAATAAGTCTTGAGCAGGTTTTGTAAACGTTTTCAATGGGATACGAACAACGCTAGAATCAGCAAAGACAGCATCAGATAGAAAAATGATACTCAGAAAACCTGCAATGACATAACGATTCAATTTCATACTTAACCTCGATAAACTAAGTTAAAGCGAACCACAGGCCAAATTGATGTCTCAAAGCGAGACACGAAGGTTATTCTATAAATGTTGATTTTGTTTTTTGGGGTTGCGCGAAAAGTGGGGTTTCACCATAAGAACTAAATAGTGATAGAAGTGATTTATCACGTTTAGATTTCATTTGTTCTTCAAACGAATTATCAAAATTATGACCCAAAAACACAAAAGCAAAAATCCCACTCTGTGTCGATGCTAATCCAGCTAAATTTAATGTCGGAACTTCAAAGAGCCGCCCTGTTTTTAAGACAACAGAATGGTTGACGACGACAGATTGTGAATCAAATGTCCCTTGATCATAATCAGGCATTAATAGTAAATCACCAAGATTAACGTTATAATCATCTGCTTTTATTTTGATATAATGTAATGCTTTAATAAGCGATCGACACGTTGTCTTATTGTCATAACGTCGACCATCGACATAAGTTGGCAAACCAGATCCTGAAAACATGATCAGCTGATCAGATTTTATTTTTAAAGTTTGGCTTTGAAAACGATAGAATTCTTCAAAACCGCCAAGTTTTTTAAATAGTGTATCAGAAATATAATTATTTGAATTAACATTTAACTCTTTCAGGTATTCATTTATTCGCGAAGAGTGTACTATAATCTCTTGATCGAATTGGTCTGGTTCAGTATCTGACACTCCAACTGTGTCTGTTTTAAATTCAGTTACAATAGGCAAATTCTTTCGCGACAGATTAACGAATTGATTTAACTCATCTCTTGCAAACTGCGTTTGTGGCCCCCAATTTTGAGAATTAAATATAAGTTTAAAGTTTTTAATCGTTTCCGATAAAGATATTGGAACTTGATCAAGTTCAATGCTTGGATTATTCAACACTGATAAGAATATTCGCGTCTGAGGAGAAATCGTCAGATGTCGTATTTGTCTGACTCCTTGCATGCGCAAAATAGACATGATGTATAAAGCTTTTTGAATATTATAAATAGGATCACCATCAGAATCTAAAAAGACATCGGCTACTTGATCTGTAACATATTTTAATTTAAGTCTATGTGAAAATTGGTACTCTAACCCAAGTTTGTGTATAACAAATGCTGTTAAATAGATCTTTGATAATGAAGCTGCTGGATGCAAAGTCTGATCATCTACAGAACTATACTGCATAATTTTACTATTTTTTTCATAAAGTGTTAAATTAGCTTCACAGTAGGAAACTGTAGGATCAGAAACAAAAGGTAGCTTTCGATATGAATCAATTTTAGACTGGTCAAATTTAATTATTTTTTCGCTGATGGGATCTACTAAATGAACTGCATTAGAATCAGATGGCTGACAACCAAATAGCAACATCGATAATGCTAAAAAAGATAAAATCTTGATCATATTAACGATTCTTTTTCTATTTGTAATGAAATTAAGACAAGAACTTCTGTATGAGTTGAAAATTATTTATGTTTTTTTTGACTTTAAGGAGAACTAAATGAAATATATGGCATTTGAATACGAGGCTAATATGTCTAGAATAATTTACAATTATAAAATTGATAAAATACTTGATCATACCAAACAAATTCGTGAGCTCTATTTAACGCTAACAAGTCATGAAGAATTCAAATTCAAAGCTGGTCAATTTGTTATGCTTCATGTTCCGCAATTCAATGATGCTGGCGAAGCCATTAAACCTGCCCTTCGTGCTTATTCAATTGCAACGACTGAACACAATAGACGTCAATTTCGTCTAATATTTAAATATGTTGAAAATGGCGTAGCCTCAAAATACGTTTGGGGATTAAAAGGCGATGAAGTTCTAAATTTTACAGGACCATTTGGTAAAGTGTTTTTTCAAGAGCCACCAACAGAACAGATTGTATTTTTAAATACAGGTAGCGGGCTATCACAACACTTTTGCTTTTTAGAATCAAAAATGCAGCAGTACCCAAACTTAAAATACAAACTTTATTTCGGACTACGTTACGAAGAAGATATATATTACCGCGAAGAACTTGAACAACTTAAAAAATCTTTACCTCATTTTGAGTATCATTATGTTTTAAGTCGTCCGACAGAAAAATGGTCAGGTAAAAAAGGCTATATTCAAAATTTTTTGAGTGAAACCAATTACAAAGAACTCCCAACAACTTTTTACATGTGTGGAAATGGCGCTATGATTAAAGATGTTAAGCATCAATTAATCGAAATAGATGGATTCGATAAATCTAAAATTTGGTCCGAAGCTTTTGATTAGTCAGTAATTCTAAATGAAAAAAGCACTTCAGGGTATTCCCCTTTACCACAAAGCAGTTATTGAACTTATTCTCGCGGGAGCCATCTGGGGCGTTTCGTTTACTTTGGTCAAGTGGGCATTACAAGATTTTTCAACTTCTACATTAATGTTCTGGCGATTTTTATTGGCTATTGTTCTTGGTGAATCATTAATGTTTTTATTTAGACGCGAAGAGTATAAAAATTCATTTTCTGATCTGTGGACAGCTTTACCAGCTGGCGTGACCTTAGGACTTACACTTATTTTTCAAACTCATGGTTTAAATTATACCACAGCGACAAATTCTAGCTTTATAACAACTTTATATGTTGTCATGATTCCGATAGCTTCATTTTATTTTTTTAAAACTAAACTTGAATTCATCCATATCGCACTTAGTTTTTTAGCATTTTTTGGCATGGGTTTACTGCTCGACATTTATCATAACAATTCTAATTTCAATTACGGTGATATATTAACTCTAGGCTCTGCTGTAGCTGCAACATTTCAAATTTTATTTGTCGGTATCGGCGCTCGTAAAATGAAAAATGCATTTAGATTTAATATTTTTCAAACTTTTTGGTGTTGGTTAACCGTTATACCGTTTTTAATTTATGAAATTATTTTTAAGAATATCAAAATAATTCCTGATCAATACTCAATGACATCTATTGGATCAATCGTAGGACTTGCGATTTTCGTTAGTTTATTAGCATTTTATTTGCAAATTAAATCGCAAAAAATACTCTCAACGACCACGGCAAGTATGCTTTGCTTACTTGAAGCGCCTTATTCATTTATATTCGCAAGTGTTTTTTTAAATGAACGTCTGACACCAATACAATTCTTAGGTGCGGGCATTATTATGCTAAGCTCTATTTTGTCGGTCTATGTAGAGCGACCACAAAACTGATAAAGCCAAAATTGCAGCGCCCGTTAAACCAGTCATCCATTCCGGTATGTGAAAAAAATAATCTAGCAACATCATCAATGCCAATGCTCCGAGTGCATAAAATGCACCATGCTCTAAAAAACGAATTTGACTAAGTGTTTCTTTCTCTACAAGATACAAGGTCAAACTACGCACAAAAAATGCACCAATACTTAAACCAATCATAATTTGAACTAAACTTTGGGTAATTGCAAATGCGCCAATCACACCATCGAAACTAAATGAGGCATCTAGAATTTCAAGATACAAAAACATCCCAAAACCAGCACTCATCATAGTTGATTGCGAACTGTTAACTAACTCACGCGTCTCTAACCACTCCGAAAAGCTATGAACAAGCATATAAGTAATAATGCCCCATAATCCTGGAACAATAAATCTAATTTGATCCGCAGATTCCATTAAAGAAGCTATCGCTAACAGTGTGACTAAAGCAGTTACAATTTCAATACCTTTATATTGAGATACAACAACAAGTGGCTTTTCGATGAATGTTACCCAGTGATCATCTTTATCTTCATTAATAAAAAAATGAAGAAACACCATATAAAGAAACATGCCACCAAAAGACGAAACTGTTAAATGAGATGACGTCATGAGTTTAGCATATTCGCCAGGATTTTGAATGGACAACATAAATGCTTCTATAGGATTAATATGTGCAACAACTGCGACTATAATCAGTGGAAACACCAAGCGCATTCCGAAGACTGCAATCAATATACCCCAAGTTAAGAATCTTCTCTTCCAAACTTCGTCCATTTTACGAATAACTGTTGCATTAACGACAGCATTATCAAACGACAATGATATCTCCAGAACGGCTAAAATCATTGCTGTCATACAGGCTGATAAAACAGCACTGACCGATTGTGTTTGCGACCATTCAAAGGCCATCACCGCGATAAGCGCAAAAAAAGTAAATAACAATGAGCCTTTAATATACTTAAACATAGTCACTACTCCTCGATTTACACCATACTCAATCCAAGTGTTAATAGTTTAGACAGAGTTTCATTCTTAGTAAAATGTGTTCCAAAACAAAGTGTACATCGTTTTGACAAAAAACAAAAGACTAAAGTCTAGACATTTCAATGACGAAAATGCCTTCGGCAAGACTAATGTCCGACGAAAATTAAAATTGAGTCCATGACATTGAGTTTTCATGCTGGAGTTTTTATGGTGAAGAAAAATTTAATTTATTCAACTTTTGCAATAACACTCTCTGTCGTTATCGCTTTATTTACTTTTAGCTGCCAGAAACTAAATTTTTCTGCAATCGATCAAAATAGCAAACTTGATGTGACAATTCCTGACGACAATGATGTGCTACCGACACCACCAGTTGATGTGCCTTCTCAAGTATTACCTCAACCGGTGTTATCAAAAGGACTATGTAACCAAGATTCATCAACAAGCCTAACAAGTTGTCAGAAGTGTGATGTTCCTTTAAATCCCCCACCTCCGCCACAGTTTTCGCAAAAAGGACAATCTTTAATTGATATAATGTCGATTGCTTGTTCTGTACCAAACAAAAGTGCACCAAAAAATTATATCGCACCAACTCGCGAACAGTTGGTTTCACGATTAAATCGATTGTCACCGACATTATACCCCGATACGCAAATGTCACAAATTCAACTCAGCGTCGTTCAAGGATTAAAACAAGATTCAAATTTACAGAAAAAAATGTTTGGTGGATTATGGTATCAACCACCTTACTCTGATGCTTTTGAAACATATTTTGGTCTTGAAGTTGGAGAAGCCGTGACACAACTCTGCTACAATAGCGTTGATTCTAAGTTTAATCCATACAATGCGACACCGCTTGTCTCTAAGCAATATATCGATTGCCAATACCAAGCCGATCCATTTAGCTGCAAAGAGTCTTCTCTTTATATACAAGCCAATACTTATCGTTCACAGTTACGCCAAGCGATGATTGCATCGATCCAAAATCCTTATGTGGCTTTAAAGCCAACACCAAGCAAAACATGCGCTTGGGAAAAATTTGAAGGTTTATATTCTCTAGGTGGTGCTGAACAATTAGGTTTGTGGCTGATCTCACAAGATAAAGTTTCACTTGAGATCAAAGGTGATGGTGGCCGCTGTGCTGTTATTTCTAAAATTCCGGCAGGATCAGAAATTCTAACTGGATTAGTAACAATGTCGGCATATGTCTGCAAATAGCCATTCGGTTGTTGAGCCCAAAATTATTTTTTGGGCTGATTGTAATCAGTCAAAGCATTTTTTATAACATCATGTAGTTGCTTACAAAAATCTTTTTGATCTTTTGAACATTTCTTAGCTTTTTTCAAAGTCGCAATGGCTTCTTTTTCATATTGATTTACAGTAATGTTGTAGCTCTTCAGAAAAAAATCTAAAAATTTTGGATCTTTTTTGCTGATAGCAATCAACTGATCTAGCTGTTTCCAATTTGCGTGTAAAGAAAGAACTGTTCGTGAAGATGTCTCTTCGGCCAAACCAGCAAAAATACACTTTTTGTTTTTGTTGTAAAACGACTGATATTCTGGAAAAAAAATTGGATTATCATCAACTTTTGGTAACTCTTCGTAAGCATTATCACACGGATCGGAATAACCTTTTTTCTTTTTCGCAAAAGACTCGTGTGAAAAAAAAATTAATGCTAAAACGACTACAATGGCAAGTTTGTACATGTCGATGACTCCTCTTGTAAAATCAGCATTTAGTTTATGACAATAAGTCTATTTTTCAAGAACCGGACGTAAAAATTTGGCCGTTTCGCTTTTTTTATTTTGAATAATTTTTTCTGGCGTACCTTGTACAACGATCTCGCCGCCATAAATACCACCATCTGGACCTAAATCAATGATATGATCAGCACATTTCATCACTTCAAGATTGTGTTCAATGACTAAAACCGTATTACCTTGGTCTGTAAGTTCTTGCATGAGTTCAATAAGTTTTTTCACATCATGAAAGTGTAAACCTGTTGTTGGCTCATCTAAAATATACAGCGTTTTTCCAGTACCACGCTTTGATAGTTCTTTAGAAAGTTTCACACGTTGAGCTTCACCACCGGAAAGTGTAGTCGAAGATTGCCCAAGCGTCATATAATCTAGGCCCACTTTGTGCAAAGTTTCAAGTTTGCGATGAATGTGTGAATGATTCTTAAAAAAATCAAGAGCTTCTTCGACATTCATTTCTAAAACATCGGCAATGTTTTTATCTTTGTATTTAATTTGCAAAGTTTCACGGTTATACCTGCGGCCCTGGCATGTATCACATGTGACAAAAACATCTGATAAAAAGTGCATCTCCATACGAATTTGTCCGTGTCCCATACAAGTTTCACAGCGGCCACCTTTAACATTAAAACTAAACCTGCCTGGTTCAAAACCACGCAACTTTGCATCTGGTATAGTCGCAAATAAATCACGTATGAGTGGCAACAATCCTACATACGTTGCGGGAGTCGATCTTGGCGTACGCCCAATCGGACGTTGATTGATATCGATAACTTTATCAATATACTCTAACCCTTCAATTTTTTTATACGGCGAAGCTTGAACAGAAGACTTATAAAATTCGCGAGCTAATATTTTATATAATGTATCGATAATTAATGTCGATTTACCACTGCCCGAGACACCTGTGACGCATGTGTAGGTTCCAAGCGGTATTTTTAAATCTACATTTTTAAGATTATTTCCACTAGCTCCTAAAAGTTGAATGGCGTGTCCATTGCCCGAACGTCTTTTTTGGGGGATCGCAATTTTTTGCGCCCCTGAAAGATATTGTCCAGTTAAAGAGTTCGGATTTTTCATCAATTGATCCGGAGTGCCCTCGGCCATCAACTCACCACCGAGTTTACCCGCACGTGGTCCTAGATCAACTACGTAATCAGCATAGCGAATAGTGTCTTCATCATGCTCAACCAAGACAATTGTGTTTCCACGATCTTTAAGTTCACCAATAATCTCAAGCAACCGATGATGATCTCGTGGATGCAATCCAATACTTGGCTCATCCATAACATACATACAACCAATCAGGGCTGAACCCACTTGTGTCGCAAGCCTAATACGTTGAGCTTCACCACCAGATAAAGTTCTTGCAGGTCTTGACATGGATAAATATGAAGTTCCAACACGTTCTAGATATTGCAAACGATCCGTGATTTGCTTAACGATTTTTTCAGCAACCAATTGATTTTTGTTATTCCATTTTAATTTTGAAAAAAATTGTAATAATTCAGTCACAGAATAATTTGCTAACTGAGCTATATTTTTTTCAGCAATAAAAATATTTAAACTTTCAGCTTTTAAACGAGATCCCCCACAATCAGGACAATCGTTTAAGACCATCTCTTCTTCTTCGTCTTCATCATTATCAGAAGTTTTTTTGCCTTTATATGTGTATTTAACTTGATCTAGTTTTTTTCCACCAACTTCGGAATCAGAAAATTGTTCTTCTTCAACTAAATCGAGAGTTCCTAAACCATGACAAGTTTCACAAGCACCACGTGGATTATTAAAACTAAATAATCGTGGCTCTAATTCAGGAAAACTAAATCCACACTCTGGACATGACGAGTGTAAACTAAAATTGGTGCGTTCACCATTTGTTGTTTCAATGACAACACGACCCTGAGCTAATGATAAGGCCGTATTTACGCTTTCACTTAAACGATGCTTGATTGTGTCTTTAAGAATTAATTGATCAACGACAAGGTCAATATCATGCGTTTTAGTTTTTGCGAGTTTAGTCGCTTTTTCGAGATCAATAAACTCACCATCAACTTTGGCTTTAACGAATCCTTTTTTAAGCCATTTTTGAAATTCAGCTAAAAACTCACCTTTTTTACCTTGTGCCATTGGTGCTAAAACATAAAATTTTAATCCAACCGATTTTTTAAAAATATCATCCACCATCTGCTGTGGCGTTTGTGACTCAACAGGAATCTTGTGCGTAGGACACGATGGCGTCCCGACTTTGGCATAAAGTAAACGCATATAATCGTAAATTTCAGTTACAGTTCCTACTGTAGAGCGTGGATTAAGACCAACCGATTTTTGATCGATAGCAATTGCTGGAGATAAACCTGTCACTGAATCGACTTCAGGTTTTTTAAGTTGTTCTAAAAAATTGCGTGCGTAAGCCGACAAACTTTCAACATAACGACGTTGACCTTCAGCATACACCGTATCAAAAGCTAATGATGATTTACCAGATCCCGAAAGCCCCGTGAAAACTGTAATTTTATTACGTGGTATTGTAACAGAAACGTTTTTGAGATTATGCTCTCTGGCCCCTTTAACCACAATATTTGTCGTATCGGCTAGATGAATTTCTGATTGTTTGTTTTTAGTTTTCACAGTCAAAATTCTAGGGCAAGTGTCTTACGGTCGCAAGTTATGTTCTAAGATTCTTTATTTTGACAATCTGGACAAATACCAAACAATTCAAGGACATGTCCCGTCAACTGAAACCCAAAATATGTTGCGACTTGTTTTTGTAAATCCTCGATTTTATGATTTTCAAACTCACAAATTTTACCACATTTTGTACACGTTAAGTGATCATGATGATCTTTTGGCGTCAGTTCATAGCGTGAAGCTTGCCCACCCATACGCACTTCAGTCACAAGCTCATGAGCCGACAAATCACGTAAAAACCGATAAACAGTTGCAAAACCAACACTTTTATCTCTGGCATAAACCTTCTCATAAAGCTCTTGTGCGGTCACATGACGCTCACCAGACTTTTTGTCACTGTCATAAAGCGACTGTAAAATGAGCAACCTTTGATCCGTAATTTTAAGATTCATTGAACGAATCATTTTCTTAAAATCATCAATTTGGTAACGATCACCTTTGTGTTTGGTTTCGGTTGTCTGGTGGACTGGTAAAACAGGCGTTTTTGTCATAATTATTGATAATGATAATGATTTTCATTTGCAAGCATTATTTAATAAATGTTGCGCTGTCTATATCAAAAGACCTACGTCTTAATTTAACTCTCCTATCAGGTGTTTCTATTTATCCATTTCATAGGCAATGTTAAACTATACTGATGATAAATCCAGCAGATAGGCAACTCATATATTTTATTAAAGGACAAGGACAGGATTTATCAGCCGTCGAGAATTTTTTAAATAAACGCGAATATCAAGTTCATTCTCATTACGATAAAAATACGTGTCTTAAACAAATTGAAGAATTAAAACCACAATATATTTTTATTTGCTTTGATCGTTCAGATGGTGAACACGAAATGATCCTTCAAGAAGTTTACAGGATCACTCAAGGAATCGTTATTCCCTACTGCATGGGAACACAAATTGAATACATTACACGTCTTGATCAAAGTCAGTTTGAGTTCAAACTTTATCCACCTATATCGGGCCCCGCAGTGCAAAGAATTCTAAGCAAACTTTCAAAAACACTCAATCTACTTGATGATTCTGTGATTATGAACACAAGACCAATTGAACCAATCAATGATCAGACTGTTCGCGATACTTTCAAAGATTTTTCGATTGCTAATCCGTATGAGAAAAAAAATGAACTTCCAAAAGATCCTACCAAACTAAATAGCGAACAAAAAGACAACCTTGAAGATTCTTTTCACGCAGATGTAAAATCAAAGCTAGTTGACTTAATTCATCAATCCGATCATGAACAATTTCAGGTTGATCAAATTTTTGAAACCAACCAAGTCTTCGTTCTCATTATTCAAGACAAATCATGGACAGGTTATTTAACACTAGCATCTGAAGCCAATATTGATACGCAAGAAGCTTTTAATATATTAAACAACTGGGTTTATAAAAATTTAAGTCCTCAAAGTATAGCACCAAACTCACCAAGCTTAGTGTTACAAATACCGACGGTTAATTTTCCGGAATTTTCGAAGGTAAAATCTGACCATAGTCAAAGTTTTCAAGTTGATCATAAAGAGATCATGATCTCCTTATTCTCGTTTAGTCCTTTCGAGGTCCTGAACACCCCTACTGAAAACTTTAACTATCTTGAAGTCCCAGTCGAATTTTTAAAACCCAAACTTGATCTACCATTTGAAGTTTATCTTTTTTTACCAGAAAATAATAAATTTTTAAATTACATCAAACTCGGCTATCCGATGGGCGATACGCAAATTTATCGATTGCATTCACGTAATATCAACCATGTCTACGCCCCCATGCAGTATCATGATGCTGTTTTAAAATACAAAGCAGAATTTAATTTACATCAATTGATTGAATCCTATAACATTGCTATCCAACCAAAGCAGCAATCTTCATGATTGAGGAATTTAAAATGAGCTCTAAAATCATTTTAGCCAGTACATCCAACTACCGCAAAGAGCTTTTGCAAAGAATCTGTAGAAGTTTTACAACAAGCAAACCCAACGTTAATGAAGAAAAACTTAAGTTTGATCTTTTAGCAGATTTGAAAAATCCTATCGAAATAGCGGCTGAGCTAGCTTTAGCAAAAGCACTGTCAATTAAAACTGAAGATCACAACACAACAATCATTGCTGGAGATCAACTAGTTTCATTTAATAGACAAATCCTGGGAAAACCTGGTTCAAAAGAGCAAGCTATTAAACAACTTCAACAAATGTCTGACCAAACACACGAACTCATCACCTCTGTTGTTGTCATTCATCAAAATAATCAAAGCAAAATCATAAAAAAAATAAATCATATTTCTAAACTTAAATTTAAAAAATTAAGCGACCCTGAAATCATCAGATATGTCGATCTCGACAAACCTTTTGATTGCTCTGGAAGCTATAAAATTGAAGCCCATGGTATCGGGCTGTTTAGCGAAATTCAAACCGATGATTTTACGGCCATTCAAGGATTACCACTGATTTGGCTGAGTCACCAACTTAAGGAGTTCGGACATGACCTCTTCTCGTAAACAATTAACTTCTGCTGAAAAATCGAAAATGAAAAAACTAGCCCTCAAAGCAAGACAATTTTCTCATTCACCGTACTCAACAAAAAAAATCGGTTCAGCAATACGCTTAAGTAATGGTAAAGTTTACTCGGGTTGCAACATTGAAAATGCCAGCTACGGTGGCACTGTTTGCGCAGAACGAGTGGCTATCTGGAAAGCCTATAGTGAAAATAAATGTGATATTAAAATCACACATGTCGTGGTCGCAAGCGCAGAAAAAGCTCCGTGGCCACCTTGCGGACTTTGTCGTCAGGTTATTGCAGAGTTTGGCACAGAACAGACAGAAATAACATTGATCAATACTGAAAAAAATGAAAAAATAATTTCGTTTAAAGAGCTTTTTCCATTAGCATTCAAGCCAGAACATTTAGACAAATAAAATCTATTTGCAATAAAAAAAGCCACAACAATCACGTTGCGGCTTTTTTATGAGTACAGATCTGTAATTGAACTCAAAATTATTGCAAGATCGCACTGTTTGTCGAAATTTTTGCGTTTTTCTTCAACGATCCAACCCAACGCGAATAACCATAAACTGATTTTTGACGATCCATGAGTTCAGCTTGTTTATCGTCGGTTTTCTCTTCAACTGTCTTAACATCAACAAGTTTTAAAACGTACTGCGATTCGCCATCTCGAATGAGTGTTTTTGATAAAGAATCCTGTTTTGAAATCGTCAAAGCCGCCTTAAAAAGTTGATTCGAATTTGCCACAGGAACTTGTTCTTGAGTTAAATCAAAAAAACCAGATTCAGTCCATTTTAAACCTGTCTTAGACACAACATCATTAACAGCTTGCAAGTCACCTTTTGCTAATGCTTCTTCAAACGATTTAGATACAGTTACTATTTTATCATCAGCTAAAATTTTCTTAGCAATATCATTTTTGACTGAATTCAAATTTGTTACAGTTGCAGCTTTTTTATCAGTCACCTTAATAATATGATAACCATACTGAGTTTTAACTAAATCTGAAATTTTTCCCACAGGCAATGCAAAAGCAACTTCTTCAAATTCTTTCAACATACGACCTCTGGTAAAGTAACCCAAATCACCATTCTTAATTTTTGAGCCCGTATCATCACTCACTTGAGCTGCTACTTTAGCAAAATCTTCTTTTGCTAAACGTTTAAGAACAGCTTCAGCTTTTACTTTTGCTTGCTCAACTGAAGCCGCATTGTTCACATCCGCTTTAACAAGAATATGCGAGGCTTTTACTTGTTCTTGGGTTTCATAATCAGACTTATGTGAGTTATAATAAGCTTCGACATTTTTCATGAAATTAGCGTCAGCTAATTTAGTCTGAATATCTTGATTAGTGATTGCTACACTTGACCCTGCCAAAGCAGCAGCATCAACTTTAACAAACGCAACATTAAGCTTTTTAGATTTAAGCTCCGCTTCAATACTTTTTTCTAGTACCGTAGGCTTTAATCCAAGTTCAAACAACTGACGAAGTTTTTGTGTTTTAGCTTGTTGCGCAAGCTCTTTTTCAAAACCAGCAGGCGTCATTTTGTTTTGAGCTAATAATGCCTTATAAAGATCAGACTGGAAGATTCCATCTTTTTTAAAGTATGGTAAATCTTCAGTAATTATTTTTTTAAGCTCCGCATCAGTAGCATATATATGAGCTTTCTCGGCCCCTTGCGATGCTAACAAATTGTTCACGATTTCATTCATAGCCTGCGCTTGAATTTGCTTTCTTTGAAATTCATTGTCAATTTTACCTCCGAACATCTTCGAATAGTAATCCAGAATACGCGCCTCTTGATCTTGATAATCTTTGATTGTGATAATTTCACCATTCACCTCAGCCGCAGCACCTAAACCCAGGCCCCCAGTATTTCGACCTGTTACGTCAGATAATACAAAAGTCAAAATAATAGCTCCGAAAATAACAATCGTAACTATAGTTCTTGTATTGAAATTTCCTTTCTTCAAAGCTGATCTAATTTGGTTCACGTAAGTTTGAGACATCTTCTTCTCCTTATTTAAGCTTTACAATGACCTCATGATTCAAAAAATATTTCAAGTGATTTTCGATGATACTCTTGAATTCTCTGTTGTTTTTGTTACCGTATTAAAGAATAGGTTTTATGAACTACTAAACAACGAGGATCTTCTTTGAATTTTCTGAATATTAACTTCAAAAAAACTTTAATCATAATTTTGATGATTTCTTTGCCTTTAATTTCAATTAACATGGAGCAGAAGAAAATCCAAAATCTATGGTTTGCTCAGCCCTTAAGCTTTGCTGCTGAAACATTTCAGTCTGCTTTTTCTACTTTAAGTTTAGGTGTGCGTGGTACAACAGCCGAATATCTTAATCTTTTGAATATAAAAAAAGAAAATGCCAGACTGAAAAATGAACTTGCCGAAATGAAAACCAAGTTAAATCTTTTCGATGAAAACATTGCTGAAAACGAAAGACTTAAAACAATCCTGGATTTTCAAAAAAATACCAAAATGACTTTAGTTCCAGCGCAAGTTATTGGACGAGATCTACTACCCGATCACAAAACCATAACAATCAACAAAGGAACTAAACATGGCTTAAAACATCTTCAAGCTGTTTTAACTGTAACGGGTGCTGTCGGTTATATTTTTAAGCCTACTGAACGAACCAGTCATGTGATGCTGATTACCGATCGATACTCAGTCGTTGATGCTGTTATACAAAAAACACGCGCACATGGAATTCTTGAAGGCACTAGCAAAGACAGTGGTATTTTACAATACATAGATCGAACTGAAGATGTTAAACCCGGTGATCTCATTGTCACTGGTGGAATCGACAATATCTTTCCTAAGGGGTTCCCCCTTGGCGTAGTCACCGATGTGGAAAGAAAAACAAAAAGTGCTACACTTGCCGTTGATATTAAACCAATTGTCGACTCAAACAAGATCGAAGAAGTTTTTGTTGTTATAAATGCAGCTGGTGAAGACTTCTCAGCGCCGCAAGTTACTGATGCAAACTCAAACGCAAATGAAACCGATCCTCGTAAAGTTCAAAATATAGACCAAATCCAAACTTTGCCTACACAATTCGGTAACCGAACGGAAAGACAAAACTAAAATGTCGAAACAAAAAATTTCTGTTTACCTAAAGTATTTTATATTTACACTTGTTTTTTTTGCGTTTTGTGGTTTCCAATCAAGTTTTTGGCCGTTTATTCTTGAAAATTTACCGTCACCTCAGCTTTGGCTCATTTTTATCATCTTTGTTGCACTACGATGGCCAAACACAAATAATATTTTTTATATTTATTTTTTAGGTTTCTGTATGACGCAATTTTCATACGTCTCTTTAAAAACACTTTGGATGAGTCTCTTTGTAGTCACTATTTTCGTTTGGACGTTTAAAAATAGAATCCACACAAACTCTCTCTTCTTTTTTTCTATTTTGGTTAGTAGTGCATCCCTTCTTTACTCCGTCATGTATATATTGATTTCCCACTGGCTTGAAGCCAATCCTACGCCAATTTACTTTGTACACCGCTTGCTCGAAATCGGTTGTAACTTTTTATTTAGCATCCCTGTCTTTAAACTATTAGATTACTTGAATGATAAGTTTAAAACCTCTGTTGACTGGGGCGTAACTCAGGCCGAACAACAACATCGAGAAGTCGAAACATGAGAAATCAATATATCAGCAATCCAGAAGAAGCTCGTGATTTTATAGGTCGCTATAGACCTTTCTACATCTTTGTCGCAATTACAGTTTTTATTTTTGCGCTAAGGTTAATTTGGCTACAAATTATTAACGGACAAGAGCTCAGACAGTTTTCTGAAAAAAATCGGGTTAAACAGAACAAAATTGCGGCGCCGCGTGGTCTGATCATAGATCGCGATGGAAAAGCACTTGTTGAAAATCTACCCGGATTTGAAGCAATCGTAGCACCTCAGTACATCGAAGACATCAAAACACTCTCTGATGCAGTGGCACCGCTTATCGGTATAGAACCTGCAAAACTCTATGAACGCATTCAAAAGAGCAAAAAAATAAACGGACCGTTTACTAATATTCGCCTTAAAGATAACCTATCCCGCGAGGAAGTTTTCCGCTTAAAAAGAATTCGCTTAGATTTTCCTGGTTTAGAAATTCGCGAATCAATTATTCGGTACTATCCACTTCAGGAAAATGGAGCTCAATTATTTGGTTATGTTGGTGAAATATCAAAAAAAGAACTTGAAAAATACAATAAAGCTAACACTCAGAACGGCCCACTATTTGAACAAGGTGATATTATTGGTAAAAGCGGTCTTGAGGAACACTTAGAACAAAAAATCAGAGGCGTTGATGGTGTCAGTTTCATTCAAGTTGATGCTCACGGGCGACAAACTGTCACTGAAATTCCTAATATTTACGGTGAACAAATCAAAGACATAGAACCCATACACGGCCACAGCGCATCTCTTACAATCGATAAAGACATTCAATTGGCAGCATACAAATCATTTACTGATTTAAAAAGAATTGGCTCTCTCGTTGCAATGAAAAGCAATGGTGAGATTTTAGCTTGGGTCAACTCTCCAAGTTTTGATCCTAATATCTTTACTACTGAGGTTCCCACTAAGATTTTATCCAAACTGACAACTGACCCATTCAAACCATTTCGAAATAAAGTCATACAAGATCATTTTTGGCCGGGCTCAACATTTAAACCCCTAGTCGCTTTAGCTGCGCTACAGGAAAAGGTTATTACAGATAAAACAATCATCAGCGCGCCTGGAAAATTATGGTTTGGTAACCGCTATTTTCATGATCACAATAAAAACGGTGCTGGTAATATTACTGTTTACGAAGCTGTAGAAAAAAGTTCGAATGTGTTTTTTTACAAAATGGGAATCGCACTTGGTGTCGATAAAATGTATAATTATATTAGTTTACTCGGCCTCGGTAGCCGCACAGGGATTGAAATGGCCCGTGAAGCGGCTGGACGTCTACCGAATTCGACGTGGAAAAAATCGCTGCGTGGCGAAGATTGGCAACCCGGTGAAAATTTAACAATGGCTATTGGTCAAGGCTATGTCACCACAACACCATTGCAAATGGCTGTTGCTTA
The DNA here is from genome assembly GCA_046293015.1 of Pseudobdellovibrio sp. Taxonomy (GTDB): domain Bacteria; phylum Bdellovibrionota; class Bdellovibrionia; order Bdellovibrionales; family Bdellovibrionaceae; genus Pseudobdellovibrio. Next base: position 14,621 of record JBKBPU010000007.1, on the reverse strand, counting down.
CAACACAATTGCGACAGAAGGTAAGGTCGTAAAACCATTTGTTGTTAAAAAAGTTGTTGATCACGAAGGCAAAACACTCTTCGAACGATTCCCATCCGAAGTACGTGATGTAACCTTACCACAGCCTAATGGTTTTAAGATTGATCGTGCTAATTTTAAGATTGTAAAAGAATCCATGCGACGTGTTGCCAATGGATCGAGTGGAACAGCCCGACACTGGAAAATTCCTGGAGTTGAAATGGCTGGTAAAACGGGAACTGCGCAAGTTATGAGTTTTTCTGCTGATCAAATTTACCAAAGCTGTGATGCAAGACCAGTTCATATGCGTCATCATGGCTGGTATATTGCCTGGGCCCCATGGGATAAGCCCGAAATTACAGTGGCTGTTCTTGCTCAACATGCTTGTCATGGTAATACAGGTGCTGCACCAATAGTCCGTGATATTATGCAAGCTTATTTTCAGAAGTATCATCCAGATTTAATTAAAGACGCACTCAAAAAAGGACCCATCAAACCCACAACAAGTGCAGCACCAGCTGCCGGAGATGATTAAGCTATGTCGATTAAAGGAATGAATGTTTCTGAAAGAAATTTATTAAATCGTCTAGATATCAGATTAATTTGTTTAATTTTTACTTTAAATATTATTGGATTAATTAATTTATATAGCGCGACGCATGGTCCTCACTCAAAGGATGTCGAGACTCTATTTGTTCAACAAATTATTTGGTTAATTGCTGGATGGACAATTTTCTTTGTTTTAACGTTTCTAGATTATTTGTGGATTAATCGTGTCGTTTGGCTGATGTATATCATTAACGTTGGCGCGCTAGTTTACACCGATTTTTTTGGCCGCATTGTTTTAGGCGGTCAGCGATGGATCGATTTACATTTTTTTCGATATCAGCCCTCTGAAACGATGAAAATGTGTCTCATTTTAGTTTTATCCAGAATTCTTGTTCATAAAAACCCCGAAGGACCTGGTATGGGTTTTAGAGAACTGCTTTTTCCATTGACACTTGTACTCGTTCCGTTCGCTCTAACTATGAAACAACCCGATCTCGGAACTGCGATGATGCTGATGTTTATAGGTGGAACATTACTCTTTTTTGTTAAAATTCGACGATCAATTATTATTGCATTAACTATTCTTGGGATGATTGCCATTCCAATCGTTTGGAAATATGCACTTAAAGATTATCAAAGACACCGCGTCTACACATTTATTTCACCTGATTCTGACCCTCAAGGTAAGGGCTACAACTCTATTCAATCAAAAATAGCAGTTGGATCAGGACAATTCTTTGGCAAAGGTTTTAGGCAAGGAACACAGTCACAACTTGAGTTTTTACCTGAACGCCACACAGATTTTATTTTTTCTGTTTTATCAGAAGAATGGGGATTTGTTGGAAGCATGATTGTGATTTCAACATTTGTTTTTTTGTTTTTGATTTGCTTTGAAATCGCTTCAAGATCTAGAGATAAATTTGGTGCTCTTGTCGTGATTGGTGTCTCTGGTTATTTATTTTGGCACATGTTCGTCAATATTGGCATGGTTATGGGATTACTTCCAATAGTGGGCGTTCCGTTGCCTTTATTAAGCTATGGTGGATCAGGAATGCTCACAACTATGGCCGGCATGGGGCTTATTAGTTCTGTTGCTTATCGCAGATACCTGTTCTAGGTTTTATAAATTACTTTGTTTCAATAGATGAAGATACTGCATGTGATCGAAAATATTGAAAAATAAAATACCCTAAAAACAAAAAAGCGATTCCTGTAAATACAGAAATCGCTTTTTTAAATAGATTTAATTTATTGCGCATTCGTTCAGATTAAATCATTTTAAACTTAACACGTTTTGGAGTTGCATCTTCACCTAGGCGCTTTTTACGATCTTCTTCGTACTCAGAGAAATTTCCTGGGTAAAAGAAAACTTTCGAATCACCTTCAAAAGCCATAATGTGTGTACAAATACGATCTAAAAACCAACGATCATGCGAAATCACAATCGCAGATCCACCGAATTCAAGCAACGCTTCTTCGAGCGCACGCATTGTATTCACATCTAAATCATTTGTCGGCTCATCAAGTAAAAGTAAATTAGCACCTTGTTTTAAAATTTTAGCTAAATTCACACGGTTTCTTTCACCACCTGACAATACACCAACTTTCTTCTGTTGATCTGTACCTGAAAAGTTAAACCAGCTGACGTACTGTCTCGCATTAACTTCACGACCACCAAGCGGAATAACATCTTGGCCACCAGACAATTCTTCAAAAATTGTTTTATTTGGATCAAGTGTTTCACGCGTTTGATCAACGTAAGCAATTTTTACTGTTTCACCAACTTTAAATGTTCCTGAATCAGCTTTTTCAGCTCCTGTGATCATTCTAAAAAGTGTTGATTTACCAACACCATTCGGACCAATCACGCCCACGATAGCCCCACGTGGTATAGTGAAGTCAACGTTGTCTAACAACACTTTATGGTTATAGGCTTTAGTCACACCAGTGGCTTCGATCACGATATTACCTAAACGAGGTCCTGGCGGAATATAAATCGACATTTCTTGTAATTTATCTGCAGATGGTTCTTTTAATAAATTCTCATAAGCCGAGATACGAGCTTTTGATTTCGATTGACGAGCTTTAGCTCCTTGGCGAATCCATTCTAACTCGCGCTCTAATGTTTTAGCTTTGCGTGATTGGTCTTTTTGTTCTTGAGCCATACGCTTATCTTTTTGCTCGAGCCAACTAGAATAATTACCTTTCCAAGGAATTCCCTCACCGCGGTCTAATTCTAAAATCCAACCAGCCACATTATCTAAAAAGTAACGATCATGCGTAACCGCGATAACTGTTCCTGGAAATTTGGCCAGATATTGTTCAAGCCAAGCCACTGATTCTGCATCAAGGTGATTCGTTGGTTCATCTAGTAACAAAATATCAGGATTAGACATAATCAAGCGAGCTAGAGCAATACGACGTTTTTCACCACCTGATAAATGAGTAACTGCTGAATCCGCATCAGGGCATCTCAATGCATCAATAACCATTTCGATTTTTTGATCAACTTCCCAGCCGCCAAGCGCTTCGATTTTTTCTTGAAGTTCACCTTGTTTTTCAATCAATTTGTTCATTTCATCCGGATCTAAATCAGGATCAGAAAATTTATCATTAATTGCGTTATAGTCTTTCATCAATTTAGGTAAATCACCCATTTGCGAAAAAATATTATCGCGAACATTGAGCGATTCATCGAGTTTAGGTTCTTGTTCAAGATAGCCAACTTTCATTTTTTTAGCAGGAAATGCTTCACCAAGAAATTCTTGATCAACACCCGCCATAATTTTTAGCAAAGATGACTTACCCGAACCATTTAGACCCAAAACACCAATTTTAGCTCCGTAGAAATAAGATAAATAAATATCTTTTAAAACAAAACGATTAGGAGGATAAACTTTAGACACACCTTTCATGGTGTAAATAATTTCTTGAGACATAATTTACCTTTTATTTCCTTTTAGTACCTTTTTATTTGATTTTTAGATTTGTCTTAGTAACACTGTATTAGTAGCATATTGATAAGTATTGAACAACATTGAATAAACAACACGATATAATGACTAAAAAATTTGGACTTAAATCTTCATCACGATCAAATTTTAACAAACAAAGTTTGTTGCATAATACATCAACAACAAAGTTAGATTCAACTTCGGATCAAATGGCTACCAACAACACCATAGCTCCATCAGAACTAGATCAGTTGGCAAAAGTAAAATGGAATTCACTACAGACTGATTTAGCTCAAGCGTTAGGAACTTGGAATGAGCTCAATGAGACCAATGAAAAATCCCCTGAAGAAAAACAGCTTGAAAAAGTAAAAACTCTTATCGAAGATCTCAAAAGCAAACTTAACGAATTTTAAATACGATAATCATTTTATTAAAGTTCGAGATAAAAAAAAGCCCCAATGTTTACATTAGGGCTTTTAAGTTTAAATCTTAATAAAAATTTATTTTGCAGGGAAAAACTTATCAACTAAAATTTGAGTAGCTTTAACACCACGAGGCTCCATATAAGGCGCTGCTGAGTTTCCACCGCTCCAACCATGTCCCATTTTTTGAACTATAACTTTTTCAACAACTGGTACACCATCAAACAACGACTGAGTATTGATCGCGGAAAATTTGTAGCCGTCTTGTTTGATTTCAATTTCTTTTCGAGTAATCACAGCTTTAACACCTTTTTTTAAGGCAACTTGTGCATTAATTTTCTCGAAGATCTCTGCTGTTCTGTTCGCATTTAAAACATTAACATACGGATCAGCATCGCCATGAACAACTACAACTGGAACGTAAGCTTTACGATCAGGTGAACATGCTACGGCCATACGAGCAGCTTCATCAGTTGTACGAGATGGACCAGAACCCGTGACGTTATGAGCTTCACTTTCAGTTTGCGCTGCCGCAAACTCTAAACCGGCTTGTAATAAACCACCAGTGTAAAGATCAGAATAACAACCTAATAAATTTGCAGCCATTGCACTGCCAGCACTTAAGCCTGTGACGATGACTTTTGAGCTATCTGCTTTGTAAGACTTGATCACTTCTTTCGTTAGATCTGCAATTATTGAAGCTTCACCATCGTTGTTTGTTTGATTTTCCGGCTTGAACCAATTCCAGCATTTCCAAGTGTTATCTGCATATGTTTGCTCAGGGTAAACAACTAAGAAGTTTCTCTCTTCAGCAAATGCATTCAACTCCGTACCTGTAGCCATATTAGCACCAGTCATAAAGCAACCGTGCAAAACAACAACTACACCAGGCTTAGTCGTTAATTTTTTAGGTACATAAACTTGGTAAGTTCGAGTTCCAAAAGCATTACTCATCTCTTTTGTAATTGATTTTCCGTCCGATTGAGCTCCTTGTTTTGATCCAAGCCAACCACCGAAGTTGAACTGTGCTAATGCCATATTCGATAAAAACAAAGTCATTATTAAAGCCGATAGTGATTTCATATTCCCCCCATAAATGGAAATTGGAGTAGAACCTACAGATGTTCTAAATGAAATTCAATAGATGTATTATAAAGTTATTACTCTAACTCAACATGTTGACGCAAAAATAGTCACTTTTAAACGAGTTTGACATCTCTAAAGTCTTAACTCTAGTAATTTGCTTATAAAAGCGGCCTATAATTCGCTTAAAAGTTTAGAGTGAACAAATATACTCTAAAAATACTTATTACACTCTCTCTATTCATTGGCCTGAATAGCCATGCAAAGCAGCTTCAGTGCGCTGATTTGTTCACGCTTTCCATAGATTCGCAGTCGAAATTATATAAAAATTACAGTTTCGGACAAATTCCCAAGGCACGCACCTACACAATACCGACACCCGAAATCAAAGGATCTATTACATTTAGTCTTGATTCTATCAAACGCTTTGAGGCTCAAATTGATTTAAATCCTACGGAGAAAGCACTCCTGAAAGCTGCTATTCATCCAGCTGGATACATGGGTTACAATAGCAGTCTCGGCCCAATTGGTACAATTAACAAATGGGGACCTATCGGCACGAGTGTGGTTAATCCATCTCGATTAATTTCAGGTTATGATTGGCGCGAGTTGGCTCAGTATTTAAGTGAAAATGGTGGACCTCTTGATGCCAACGGTGTTCTTGGACAGCACAGTGCAAATTCTGTCCAAGGACAAAAACTGAATATGACAATCAAAGGTTATGATATACTCAAACAAGGAAGCCCATTGATGGTCTTGGGACCAGACGGAGTCGAGGGTTTATATAGTTCGCTCGGAGCTCTTGGCCCAAACGGAGCCCATGGTTTTGAACGTGATCCAAAAACAGGTTCTTATTTAAGTTCCAAAAAACACAAAAAAAATAAGCGAACTCATCAAGACACAGTACAGGTCAAAGAAGAAAATGGAACAGTCGAAGAAGAGTTAGTCGAGCTTTACACAAACGATGCTGCAAATGAACTCTCAGCTCAACATTTATTACGAGGACGTTTTCTTGTTGATGGTAAAACACTCGATGGTGAAATCACCGATCTTAACTATTCAGCCAAAAAGGGTGAGTGGATTAATTTCCTAGTTACACCTTCTGGTTTTGGTGACTCATTTTCGATTCAAATAATTGATTCAAACGGACATATCATTGGCGAATCAAAATCGCAGTACTTAATCAATTTTATTGTTTTCCACTTTGCTCATGACGCCGAAGTCAAAATTAGAATTAAAAATGAAGGACGATCACCTTATTATAATTCAATCATTGAAAGCATGCAAAGTTATGTAAATTATTTTGCTCAGTTTAATCCTTACCTAAGTGCCTATGTTAAAGAACTTCCGCCACCAGTGCTAACAAAAACAGACGAATGGCGATTACATGTTATCACAGCACCAGTAAGAGATTACATAACTCCTACACATGGTCCGCATTGGACTCAATATAAATAATTTTTCTTACAATTTGTGAATAGGAAAAACAGGTCGACCCTGTTGCCAAAAAGACGCAGCCTCTGTTAAACCCGAAGTCACACTGTGAAATTCAGCCTGCGTTTGTAGTTTTTCAGAACCAAACAAATCTTCAAATGCTATACGTATTAAAGGTACTTTCGATGTACCTCCAGTCAAACAAACAAGATCGATATCAGTAGGCTTAACATTGGCATCCGTCATACATTTTTGCAAAGAACTTAAAATTTGTTGTTGTATAGATAAAGACCAACTTTCAAAATCAACTTTTAAAAACGTTTCTTCGACATCAATATCGGGGTAGCTAAATTTAAACAATGCTTGTTCTTTTCGACTGAGCTCTCTTTTAGTTTTTTCTATTGTTTCAAAAAACGAAAAAATCTGATTATCTTCAATTAACGCCAAAAGACGTTTTAAATTTTGACTATCCTGATCTGTCAAAGCACATTTTTTAACTTCACGTATAAATTCATATGATTCTTTGTCTTTAATGTGAACGATATGTGCCGGGTTATTCAGTCGAGTCGTGATTACAGGCGGCATTTTCAAAACATTTGTGGACATTGGCAATCGATATCGTGTTTGTGCACCAAAATATTGATTGAGCTTACTCGACATAAATACGCTATCAAAGGCATCACCGGCGAGCGGACATCCATCAATTGCCAAGACATCATCATCTTGAAAGTGATTCGGTCTAATTTTCATAATAGTAAAATCCGAAGTTCCACCACCAAAATCACCTATTAGAATTATTTTTTCGCGATCCGCATTTTTTCGATAATCGAAAGCGGCGGCCAAAGGTTCAGGAATAAATTGAATTTCATCAAAGCCTGCATATTGAGCTGCTTTCTTCATTCTATGGATAGCAAATTGATCGGCTATATCGTCCATTGAGTATCGAGCAGGGCGACCGATCACAGCTTTTCGGACTTTTGCATTTAAAGCACTTTCGGCTCTTTTTTTTAATTCAAGCAAAAACAATCCAATCATTGTTTCAAGAGATAAAATACGGTTATCAATAACTGTTCCTAAATAGGCTTGATTTGGCAAATGCGCTTTAAATGACCTAAATAATCTCCCCTCTAAATCATTTTCCAAAAACTGAGAAATCGCATTTTGTCCATAATAACAAATATCTGGATCTGGAAAGTAGAGCAGCGTTCGCATAACGGTCGGATCTTCACTGCTTAGATCAATTGGCAAAGCGGCAAACTTTTGATTTTGATAGACAGCACCCACAAGAGAGTTACTTGTTCCAAAATCAATTGCAATAATAGGCTGATGACTAATTTCGATAGTATTTTTCAATTGAACCTCATGTGATTGAGAGCAAGTTAGGACTTATTAAACTCACTTAATGCAAGTGTTTTAAGCTCTAGTGCATGTAAGCCAGTTTTAAACTCATCTTCAAGCAACTGCAAAATTTTGCGTTGACGATCTATTCGACTTAATCCTTCAAAAAGATCTGAAACAACAGTCAATTTATAATGAGATTCCCCTTCGGACATAAATTGATTATTATGCTTCATACTTTCTATGTGATGTGCATGCTTAGCACTATCGTTTTCTAAACTTATATAAACGGGATTAAAAAGTTCCAATTTTTTTCTAATTCTCTCATCGCGGTTCATAAAAATTACTTTTTCCATTTTTGTAAAAGACTTTGAGCCTGAAGCTTCGCTATTTCTATACCCATCTTTGCAGCTGTTATAACACCTTTTTCTTCGAGCTTTTTTTCAACTTCTTTTGCCTTCTCTAAAGCTTTTATTGCCGCAAACTCAGCAATGGGATTAGGTAAACCTAAATTTTCAAACTTTTGATCGTGGACCCACTGAGTTGCAACTGTTTCTGCAACATCAAAGACTTTTGGAGCTGCAGCACGTGCAATTTCACTATAAGGAAATTGAATTTTAATCTTCTCGGCTTCAAATGTTGATTCATGACTAGTTTCATTATTAATGGCTTCGTTGTTTAGAGTGTCACTCGAATCATTTTTAATTCTAGACGATCCATCTTGCACTGGTTCATGATCTTGCGCACTTACGCTTTCAGTAGTGTTCGCATTTTGATCGTGCGAATCATCCATTTGTGTATTTTGAGCACTGGAATTGTTGCTTTTAGGTCTAGTTCTGTTTGCGTGGTCATCTGAATCTTGAATCATATATAATCCTTTATGATTTTTATTGATTTTTTATACACTCATACGAGATGAATATATCATGATTTCAATTCAATATGAAGATCCTTTTTTAATCGTTTTAAGTAAACCTCACGGCGTATCAGTTCATAACGAAGAACCAAGCCTACAAACGTGGCTTAAAAACAATCAAAAGCCCATTCACTTTGTAAACCGACTAGATACCGATACGAGCGGTTTAATTTTAATAGCCAAAAATCCGCATGATCAAAATCTTCTACAAATTGCCATGTCAGATGGCGAAAAAAAATACCGTGCCTTGCTGCGTACAGGGTGGAAACTTGAAACAACACATTTCACATGGGATTTACCTTTGTCAGACAAAGCTGAAGGCTATCGCAACCCGCAAGGTCAAAAAACAGATTTAAAGCCATGTTTAACAATCGGTGAAGTTGTTCGCACAAACAAGTATTTTACCGAAATCACTTGTCACATCAAAACAGGCCGACAACATCAAATCAGAAAACACTCTGCATTGGCTAAGCATCCAATTGTTGGAGATTCACGCTATAATGAAAAAAAATACAATGAAAATATTTTTGCAATATATGGTGTTAACAGAATGTTTTTACACAGCGAAAGTCTTAAGTTTAAATTTAAGAATAAAGATTACTTAATTGAAGATAAGAATTTTAATCTTGATTTATTTTTCAAGCAGTAAGATTATTCAATTACAATTTAATCTTACTGCTTGAAATAAAAAATCAATCAATATTTAGAGTAGTCGCACTAAATAAATTGTATTGTTCGTTGAAAAAATCATTTAAATACTGTTTCATATTTACATCTTTTTTCAAAGAATCACAATTTGAGCGGTTAACATGACGGTCAACAAATGCCATGCTACGACTTTGTAAAGACTGTAAATCTTTTTTTGACTTATACATAACAACTGCTCCTAGGGCTGAAGACGCTGGGTGCACACTAAAACCTTTTTTAATCTCATTCAATTTCTCAGATGTTGTATAGCTTTGCATGATTTGCAACGTCTGAATTTTACGTTGGCAAAATCGCTTAATGAGACGCGAGTAATCTTTATTACAGATTTGAGCCTGCTCGTCACTCAGATTATACTGCCCTTTAAGAGTTTCATATACAACACCTTGCTTTAACTGCTCAGATTGATTTTCACAATCAATCTTTGTAATTGTCATTTGTTGACTTAGCTGTTCACGATATTCAGCCAAACTTAAAGTTTGATAGGCAAATAAATTATGCGCACCAAGCATTAGTGTTGCAACGATAAACATTTTCTTCATGCAATCCTCCGATTAAAATATAATTTTGAAGCAAATTCTATAACAGTAACTTCAAAAACCATGCTAAATAAAGCAATCAGACAGAATTATCAAAGAAGACTAAAACATCTCAAATTAAGACATGTAACAATTAATGTCTACAGTTGTACAAAGTATAAATAACAACGATATTTTGACTTTTTACTTAGTCTTCATTAAAGACGATTAATTTAACGGACATTGATAAATACCATTTCCACTTGAAATATATAGTCTATTTTTGGTGAACAAAATATTGATTGGCATAATTGTAGAATTTTTCATTTGACCATATTGATTTTGCTGAGTTGCAGAACCAAATACTGTTGTAACAGTTCCGCTAGGGGTAATTTTTCTAATTCTATTACCATCAATTACATACAGATTATTTCGCTTATCAATTGTTAATCTTCCGAGAGAAAAAAATTTAGCTGAATTGCCTGCCCCATCTGCCAAACCCTTAACTCCAACTGTACCAGCTAAAGTTGAAACGACACCACCAGGAGTAATCTTGCGAATGATATAATTTCCCGAATCTGCAACATACACATTTCCTAAGCTATCTGTCGTTAGACCAAAAGGTGAAAAAAATTGTGCTGTGCCGCCCGCTCCGTCTACATAACCAGGTGAACCAGTACCCGCAATAATTGACACCCCACCACCTGACGATATTTTCATAACAGAATGCGAGAAAGGCGTCGGTATAATATACACGTTACCAGCATTATCAGCAGTTACAGCCATTGGAAAAAATATTCCCGACTCTGATCCTACTAATGTAGTAACTTCACCAGCTAGAGTTATTTTTCTTATAGCATTATTATTTAAATCTGTGACATACAAGTTGCCTGCAGAATCTGTAGCTATATCTAAGGGACTATTAAATCTTGCTGTACTACTTACACCATTCACCAAACCGGTACTAGCTGCTAATCCTGCAAACGTGCTAACAACTCCATTTGGCGTTATTTTTCGAATTATATGATTATCAGTATCAGTTAAATATATATTTCCTAAGTGATCTGCTGTCATCGCACTCAAACTCTTAAATCTTGCTTCTGTCGGTAGTCCATCTACATATCCATTATGCGTGTCAGCACCTGCAAATGTTGTTACAGTGCCAGAAGTAGATATTTTTCTAATTACATTATTTCCAGTTTCAGAAATATATAAGTTTCCTAAAAGATCAATCGTGATGTCAGATGGCTGATAAAATGTGGCGTCAAGCCTAGATCCATTTTTCAAACCAAAACTTCCAATTTTACCAGCATAGATAGTCACTTGACCAGCAGAAGTTATTTTCCTAATAAGATTATTATTATAATCAACAACGTATAGATCACCATTGCTGTCAATGCTTAAACCGCCTGGAGAATTAAATCGTGCGGAACTACCCATGCCATCAACTAAACCAGAACTACCAGCTGTTCCAGCTAATGTGGTGACAACACCCGCAGATGTAATTTTGCGAATAGTATGATTTCCAAAATCTGCAACATACACATTTCCACTGCTATCAACTGTAACACCAACGGGTGATCTAAATCTGGCGCTCGCGCCGGTACCATCAACAGTACCACTAACCCCAGGAGAACCAGCGAAAGTTGATACAACTGCTGCTGGAGTTATTTTTCGAATTGTGTGATTACTCGAATCAGCCACGTACAAATTACCACTGCTATCAACAGCTAGCCCCCCCAAACCGTTAAAGCGAGCCGAAGCCCCAGTACCATCCGCAGTGCCTGGACTTCCCGATGTGCCGGCAAATGTTGTGACGACTCCACCAGATGTGATTTTACGTATATAAAATGTTTCTGAGACATAAATATTACCATTACTATCAGCAGCTATTTTCCTTGGAAAGTTAAAGCGCGCGGAACTACCCGTCCCATTTGTTGCTCCACTACTGACTGCCAATCCAGCAAAAGTTGTTACAGCACCACCTGATGTAATTCGTCTAATTGTGTGATTACTACTATCAGATACATATACGTTACCCATACTATCGGCGGCAACGCCTTGGGGCCCAAAAAATCTTGCTAAATCACCTACTCCATCCGACGCTCCGCCCGCTGATGGCATACCAGCTAATGTTGTCACCACTCCAACAGATGTAATCTTTCTGACAATTGTATTTTGCGTGTCTGCTACATAAACGTTACCACTACTATCAACAGCTACACCGCTTGGACTATTGAACCGCGCAGCACTTCCTGTTCCATTTGTTGATCCTGAACTACCTGCTGTTCCAGCTAATGTTGTCACATCTCCAGCTGGCGTTATTTTTCTGATTATCTGATTTCCTCTATCAGCTACATAAACGTTACCACTACTATCAACAGCTACACCACTTGGACTATTGAACCGCGCAGCACTTCCTGTTCCATTTGTTGATCCTGAACTACCTGCTGTTCCAGCTAATGTTGTCACATCTCCAGCTGGCGTTATTTTTCTGATTATCTGATTTCCTC
>JBKBPU010000007.1:0-2071 GCA_046293015.1 Pseudobdellovibrio sp. | reverse complement strand
TATCAGCTACATAAACGTTACCACTACTATCAACAGCTACACCACTTGGACTATTGAACCGCGCAGCACTTCCTGTTCCATTTGTTGATCCTGAATTTTTTGCTCCTGCCAAAGTTGATATTACACCCGACGGCGATATTTTTCTGATCATATTATTTGCTGTATCAGCTACATATAAAAAATTAGCAGAATCAACAGCAACCGACTCAGGTGATTGTAAAAATTCGGTAACACCCAGTATTGCAGCACCTGCAAAAGTTGTCACAACACCTGACGAGGTTACTTTTCTAATTGTGTGATTACCAGTATCTGCTATATAAACATGGCCATTGCTATCTACAGCAACTCCGTTTAATAAATAGAATCTAGCATCAGATCCAACACCATCAAGATGACCGAATCCTGGATTAATTAACTTAGAACCAGCTACAAATTTGACCCTTTGCTGAGTCATAGCCACAGAAGACATCCATCCAAACACAAATGACGACTGAAAAAAAAGAAAAAAAACTAAACTAATACTGATAATTTGTCGCTGGAAATCCATAAATCGTTCCTTGTGGTCCGCGTTGCGCGAAATAGACAAAAGATAAGATGTTCGTATTGCCAGATGAAATGAAATTGTTTAATCCATTTGTTAAGTCAACCTGTATAGCAGAACCACCACATGATGTTGAATTAATATATGTCGGGTAAGCATTAATTGTGATTGTTGTATCAGAAACCAGGCCTGTCATAACCAAGGTATACGAACCACCATCTTTCATCCCACATATATTAATCACGTTCGAACTAACTGTTGTCATTTGCACATTACTCATAGAGAAATCGACATACGCAGAACTTATATAAGTAGCATTGCTAGTAATTGCCCCACTCACTGCAACCTGTCCACTGTATGTTAAAACACCACTATCAGTGCCCCATTGACTTGATACAACAGTTGCACTGTTTGCGGGCGTAAACCCAAGAGCGCTGACAACATTTGAGGCTGTTAGTGTTAAATCACCACTTGATAATGTTAAATTACCACCAGAAGGAACTCTCATGATTCCATACTGAACATTATTCGCATACTGATAGGAATTCGATGCTATGCTTATGATGCGACCATAAGAATCAACCGAAAAAATGGGAACTGCACTTGCAGACCCATACGTTCCACTTGTTACACCACTGTTTGGCAAACTACTGACAGCTAAAGATCCTGTTACATCTGTTGCTAAGTCAATAACAGATTTGACCGCCATTGTTCCCAATCCCAAGTTAGTTCTCGCTGTTGCTCTTGATGCTATATCACTTAAATTGTTGCTCGCTTGTAGCGCACCAATGATTCTTGTATCATTACCTGCGGCTACTGTTCCTGATGCTGTTCCAACATTAACAGATAAAACTGGTGTCGTTGTTGAGTTCATCACAGTTAAATATCCATTCGCACTTGTGACACTTGATACTGTTCCGCCACCACCTGTGAATGCTGTTGATTGTACAGTACCATCTGGAAAACGATAGCCTGTGTTGGTGTTAATTGTTCCTGATACATCTAAGGTGTATGATGGTGTAGCTGTCCCAACTCCCATCAGACCTGATGAGTTTATTCTCAACCTTTCTGCATAAGATGTACTACCCGTTTGATGACCTATAACAATATCTGGAGTATAACCTGTACTGTTAGATATGACCCCCAACCATCCATTTTGACTATTACCCGATGAGTTTCTAGCGTTAGCTCTAAAAAAACTACCACGACCATCACCACCAGTATTGTTTACGCTAATATCACTTAACCCACTAGGGACATGCAAGCTCGTGCTATTTGCAGAATACACCGCGCCACTACCACCCCATAAATTAATACTTCCCCCATTAATTGCATTAAGTGTTGTCACTTGCGTCGTACCATTCACATGAAGCATTGCAACTGGACTACTCGTACCAATACCAACATTGCCACTGTTGTAATTAATTGTTGTACCACTCGTCGTCCATTGAGTACCACCATTTGCTACAGGTAGCACCCCTGAAACATCCGCCGTTAAATCAATTGAACTCTTTCCAGCAAGACCACCTA
>JBKBPU010000006.1:0-254270 GCA_046293015.1 Pseudobdellovibrio sp. | reverse complement strand
GTGGATCCCAAATGTGCAATTGACTGGATCCCGTTTATGCAAACACATGGATCCCGTTCATGCAATCGAGTGGCTCCCACTTTTACAATAGGGTGGCTCCCATTTCATGCAATTTTCCAGTTAAAATCGGAACACCTGACTCCATCCTGCTCGGTCAAACACTTAATCTGATTTTGAAGTTTCTCCTTATTGACCACAATCGCAGATTTACTAAATAAATTAGAATAAAACTTTGCAGCCGCTAATTGATTTTGGTTCGTTCCACCAAATAGATTACTTGAAAGAGCTAAATTGAAATACCTCGCGAGATACTTTTCTGATTTAGGTAAATGATCCATTATTGCAACAGCTTTATCTCGTTGAGATTTATTAAAATCCTTCGATTGCGAAAAGACTCTAGCAAGCAACGAAAACATCGCGTCTGCCCAATCTCTAGCACATGCACCCACAGTTTTAAAAAATTGCGTAGTGGATTGTTTTGCCTTCTCGGCAAGGTCAAAGTTCCAAGCAACCCAAATAATTTTTAGCTCTTGTCCCAACTTTAAGTCACAAATACCATTTTCATGATAACAACGTGGGTGGGAATCAAACGCTTCTGTTTCCATGCGAGTACAAGGCAAAACACCTTCACCCAGATTGACTATGGATTTCTGCAGACACAAGGTAGTTCCTCGAACCCTCTTAGTAGCTTCTTGTTCCCACTTATCTTCTTTAGCCGTAGAAGAAAAACGATTACAGTATTTGTATCCGTACACTGGCAAATACTCTGAGCCATCTTTACCTTTGGCGGCACATTGAAGTTGATCCTCTAAATGAAGATAAAACCTGCAATCAGTTTCGCTTGGATTGTCGTAGTTAATTTTTGCTCGGGATTGATGAGATGCAAATGTAACCAGCAATGACAAAGAAGTTATAAAAAATTTCATTTCACTATTTTAGCTATCTTTCATTACTTAATCATTCAGACCAAAGTTGAGTAAATCCCGAACTATTTTTTTGGATTTGTATGGATTGGCAGAGTAGCACAAAGTCTCTCGCAATATTCTAGAACTAGATCTTCGTGTCCTAATTCCATAAGCCTTGCAAAGTCCCTGTAGCCTTTTACTTTCTCACGGATTGAGCCAATCGGATGCTCCATGTGAATTTTTACCATTTCCTCAAAAAATTCATATAGATCTTCGGTTCGCTTTCCAACATGCTGTTCTTTTCCAAAATAGACTTCCTTGTGTCTTCTATAATCGGTTAATTGGTCGTCGGTCATAGGCATCGAAAGAATATGCCCTCCATCAGTGCCGACATACATTTTTTTTTCCACTTCACTTACCGAAGCAGAAGTTACTTTTGCAAGTAAGCCGCTGTCGCCAACTTCATTGAAGAAATAGGTTTCTCCAAGTTTGATCTCACGTGGAACTTCTGAATATGCCTCGGACGGCATTTTTCCATCAAAAGTAATAGGTAATTTTCCGTAGCTTAAAAATGCTTCCGCCACAGAATGAGCATCAGAATGTTTTTTCTTTTGTCGATATATTTCACTTAATCTGTAATGTCCGACTTTTGCAAAATCAGATATGCCCAACCCATGTGCCATCAACATAGGACTGTGGTTTTCGGAATTAAGATCCCGGTGAAAACACATATTAGTCACAAAAACATATGCAGATTGACCATCCTTCAGATCGCGCTCCTTTTGATCCAGTTTCTTTCCAGCTCGGTCTACCCAAGTAGGTCTCGCAGATTTCTCGGGTGAGCAATTTAAGTCGACAAAAATAAATCTCTCGTCATTTGCGGGCTTTTGAAACGCTTTCCTTAAATGTTCGCTTAGCTGACTGGTTGGATCTGTTGAAGTAGTTCCATTGTTCGAATTTTTTCCAAGTACTCCAACTACAGACCTTGCTTTTGCTTCGACCCAGTACTTCTTCCCTGTCGTCATCGACGTTGCAGAAAACTCACAATGCTTTGAACTTTCATCTGTTTCATCCTCCAGGGCTAGGTTAAAACCTGCTCTGATAAGGCAGTTTGCGACCATTAATTCGTAGTATGTACCCTGAAAATTATTAACGTCTTTCAATCGATTTATGTAAATTTCTTGGAGTTCGACGTTATGATTAAGAAGGTATAGGCTATAAGAAAGGCCAAAGTAACAATAAGTAGCTCCATTCATCAACATTAAATTAACTTGTCCCGGCGTCTTGATGTTCAATTGTTGATGATGACAAACTCGATTATGCCATTGCATGATCGGATGCCTAGATTCGAGTGGCTTCGCTATTTCAACATTAAACCAGTCCTTTCCAAGCTTTCCTAAAATAAAATCGAACAAAAAGTCAGGAAATGTCTTCCATGACGGTGAATAATGCAGTCTATTTCCGACCGCTACGAATTTATATCCATTAAAGTCGGCGGAAATAATTGGTTTACCAAGGCCCTGCTGCTGCTTCCTAATAATCTCTTCAATTTTTTTATTTTCGAATTGCTCTTTTGCATGCCTATTTAACTCTTTGAATTTGATTTCGCTCATCTGCGGTATTGATTGCTGGCTTTTGTTTCCGCAACAGTTCTTGTATTTTAAATTTCTACCGCATGGACAAGGCCGGTTACGTTCATTCCCTTTCATTCTTTACTTCTTTCATCAAAATTCGATTAACTTATAAAAGAGCAGGGCCGGCTTTGCTGACACTTCGTTTATTGTAGGTACACCAAAATCTGGAAACAATTTTTTAGCCACTTCAATTGAGTGAACATTTGTTTTTTCAATGAGTGCTTCAACATAAAAATGCTTCAACCTTTTTCGTAGATCATTTATACCTATGTTAACGGCTTCGACAGCAAGACCTCGTCCTCGGCAACTCTCGCTCACAGCGTAGTTCACACTGTATCGATCCGTCCCATTGTCAGGACCTTCTTCAAAACCAAATGTCGATAAGGCTTGAACCTTACCGCTAACAATCTTCGCATACCAAAACCGGCTTCTTCCGTTTGGTTCGTCGTAGATCATTTTGTAGTTCAAATCGAGTTCGACAAAATTGAATGGCATGTTATTGTCAATAGCTGCTTGCAGGCTGCGGATACCATCCATATGATCGTCGAATACAAACTCAGACATTAAATTCCTCCCAATATATATCAATTAATTAACCCACTCTTGAAACCGCCAGATCTTACTATATGACACGACTCAGGACCCTTCCCTTAACGACACGATAACCTCAATCCTTGCTCGTCCGTGACCGAGTCCTGATTGAACCTCCAAAAACTGTGGCAATAATCCGGGTTTCACTGCTTGAACTCATTTCGAAATAAAAATCTTTTGCACTTCTGGCCCAAAATGCTCCGGATAACGAGCATCTTTGTAGAGAGCTTCAATATCGATCGTACGCATTAAAGCAAGGATCTGACGATACAGTTCGTCTTGTTTTGGTTTAATCCAATCTAGAATAAAATTTATTGCCTCAATTGCTTCGGCAATAAACTCATCGGTCATACCAGCAAGCCGAACCATTCCACGGTACAATTCTAGAACTGATTTAGGACCGGAAGATGGCGTTAATGCAACGTAAAGCAAGACGTCTTCGTATTCCGTTCCTCCAGAGTGAGCAGAAAATTTGTTGCGCAAATCTCTCAAGTGCTGATGAGTATTTTTAAAATTGGATTTTCCTTTGAAGATCTGATCACCGTGAAGCTTTAACGACCTTCCCTCTCCATCCGCAAAGGGCCTTGAGTATGCCACGATAGCCATCTCAAAAATCGCATCCATATAATCAGTGTCGTCCTCATCAAGCGCAGCACTTACTCTAGAAAAAAATTTTTTTGCGCTATTCAAATCATTTTCTATTAGTGCATAAGACTTAAATTTATTAGCTAACTGATCAATTTGGTTTTCACTATTTTTCGTCCCAGCCAAGGCAATAAAAGGACACTCTTCACCGTTATATTTCCAAACAAAACAAATCTGAGAATTTTTCTCCATCTTTTGTAGCATTTAATTAATCCAATCAAAAATCGTCTGAGTAACCTTCTTTAAAATTTCAATCGACTGAATCGGATCTCCTGAGATTTCCATCCCGTGATCTGCACCATCGATGACGATTCGATCTTTTGGCAAATGCTCGATTGCCTGTGAATAATAGTGGTCGGCAGTTCCTAGAATTCCGAATCCGGGAATTTTGCATTCACACATCATACCCCAATGAGATCCAAGAGCTGGAGTCTGCCAAACAATTTGCTTAGGATGAGCTAGGTTTCGATTCAATAGACATGCGATCGCGTATGTTCCGAGCGATCGACCAAAAAGAAGGTCAGGCTCTTTCGAGAATCGAGTTTTGATTTGTTCGAAGATTTTAACCGTATCATCTTCGACGACTTTCCGAGCTTCTTGCTCGGACTTCAGACCGCGCCAATTCGGGTCATCGCCATAAATTTTATCTAAAGCCAAAACTTGGTAGCCTTTCTTGAGCAACACTTGAATTCCAAATCTTAAGAGCGGTTCACGATACGAATACCCAGCACCTGGAAAAACCAAAGCGAGTTTTTTTGATTCTTGATGTTGTGTAAATAGCTGAGCGTTAATTACCCCTGATACGCCATCAAGTTTTGTGGTTTCCACATTCAGTTGGTTTTCCAAAGCGACCTCCTTATCAAACACTAAATCCTATCCAAGTAAAATGCTTGTGGCATGCCTTTGGGCGATGCAGCCACACCCTATTCGATAGACAGCCTAGAAATAACTCCTTTCACAACCCCATAGCCCCAATCTCTGTTCAGACGTGACCGATACCCCTTTTCATTTAAGTACCGAACGATTTCTCCAACAGTTCTCCCCTGCTTCCATAGACTTTCAATCAACTGAACAATGGGATACTCACGTGGGTCTTTAACCAACTCCCCTTGAGAAAAGCACCACCCATAAGGAGGTTTGTTTCTTGTTTTACCGTGACCTTTACGCCATCGGTCGAAAGGAACCGGCTTCTGTGGCCGAAGGACATGGCGGTTCGCCCGCAAGGAAGCATGGATCGAGCTTCGAGGAATGCCGGTCTGATTATGAATGTCCGTAGTTGAAAGTCCTTTTAAGTAAAGCGGGCCTACAATTTCGATAATTCTAGGTGACCGCCGATGAAAAAACTCAATAAAATCAAGGGGCGGCCAATTGTTGCTAGTTGGCGGGATTGAACATCCATTTCTCACGAAATCAGTTTGTTTTTTAAGGTTCTACGGTTCTTCTAATCGGCGATATTTATCTAAAATAAATCCGCGCTTTGTTATCGCCTTTTGCTTTAATCTTTTTATCATTTACAAGTGACTCAAGATCTCTTTGCACAGTTCTTCTTGGCACATCCGGCAACAGATTTAAAATATCCTGCAGAGTGAATTCTCTTTTCTGCTTACTGAAAGAAATAATTTTTTCTCGCCTTGCCTCTGGTTTTCGATCAATACTTTTTTTAACAAGTTTTTTCCCATCGGCAATAACCTGCTCCGCTGAAATCGCAAAACATTCAGCCAGATATTCAACAATTGGATTTAAAGACCCAAGACTTTTACATTGCCTGATTGAAGAGTAATAACGATCCCGTGTTGCCATGATTGCAGTTTCACTGGGAACAAACTTGGCAATCGATTCACCGTTTTTTAAAAGAAGTAAATGTTGCATAAGACGAACTGTACGACCATTTCCATCCGCGAATGGATGTATGACCACAGCGAGGTAATGAAACGCAAACGCTTTTACAAATGGATTAATTTCTGAGTTTTCGTTTAACCATTCCCAAAGCTCCGAAAGGAGTTCATTGAGGAAATGAGGTTCTGGAACATCGTCAATCTTCGTCCCTGTGTTTACATCTGCAATTTCAACTTTTACAGTCCGGACATTGCCCCTTTGGTTTTTATCAGCCAGCAAATCTTTGGTAATAAGTTTTTGAATATCACACATATCGGTAATTCGGAGTTTTGCTTTTTCTTCTGCCAAAACTTCGATGTATTCCAATGCATCACTGTAGTTCCTGACTTCAATGATGTCTTTGTTAGATGTTTTACTCTTTTTACTTTCCAGTATTTGCGTCACCCCCCTGACTTCAAGTTTATTGCCTTCAATTTGATTTGAATAGGTGATCGCTAGTATCTTTGCTTGTCGTAAAAGTTGAAGTTCTAAGGGCTGCCCCAGGTATTCTTCTAAATAGGGTTTGGTTTCTGCAATTCGCATCAGAAGTCTAACTTACTGTCAGTATAATCAAATTTATAGGGTATCTTGTGTTGGTCTAATCTTGGATATTCGCGCATATTAAAAGTATGCGCCATTTATGCGCCATATCTAAAGTGGCGCAAAGAGAGACTCGACCAATGTCGACGTTTCGGACCGTTTCAAGTCATTTCAATCCATCCAATTTTCCTCTTTAAAAAAACAAAACAAAAAAAACACAAACAAAGGGTTCTTCTTACTTTGGTTCTTTGGTTCTACTGTTCTACTTACATCACTAGAAGAATAAGTCTTTTTGTCTTAAATGCTTCTCTTTTCAAGACTGATCTCGTTTCAAAAAATAAATCCACTCTTGCATCTCGCAAAATAAATTGCAGCCATGTTTTTCAAATAAATGGATCATCGGTTTATTCGTAGTCGTTGTTCCACCATGATAAAGCTTACCACCTTGAATTTTCATCTGCTTAAAACTATAACGATGAACCCACTGACCCAAATTTTTATTCCGAAATCGAGGTGCAATACCCATATAAGAAATACGAGACCAGCCATTCTTCGTATTGATCTGAACTACAGTCAAGGCAGCGACCTCGTTTTCAATAAATCCTATGTGAATACATTCAAGTCCTGATGTCAGAACTGGGTCTGCTAAAAAATCTTGAATGAACAATAACGGATCTTCTTGAGGATCGGTGTCTGGATCATCAGTTGCTACTAATTTTAAAGTGTTCGCGATTTCTTGATGACTCCAGTATAGTTCCGCAGCAGATTTCCAAATGATTGGTGAATCTCCGTCCCCAGGTAGCTCATCAATTGGTTTTTTATATTCGACACGTTCATTTTTCTTCTCAAAACCAAGTTCTGGAAGCAATCGACCTATTTCTTCTGAATCTTTGTCTTTAACGAGACGAAATACAACTTGTCTGGCATTAAAAATATGTGCTTGCAACAAAGCCTCTTGAAAAGCGCTCTGCCACTGAATAGCTAAAGTTGCTTTTTCTGTTCGTTTTATTCTCAATCCAAAAACATCGGCCCATAAATGTTCAAGAGTCACGGCACCAATTTCTTCTTTATTGTTGTCGTATAATGAAAATTTTTTAAAAATAATTTTGCTACTCATTAGGTGTCCCTTTCTTTTGATGGATTTTATTTCTGGCACTGATGCTTATTTTTTCCAAATTTTTCGATCTTCTGCTGCCAACTCTTTATTTTGCTTTCTCTTGGCATGACGAACTTCGGCGGCAAGCTTTTGATAGCTTTTCCAACGCTCTGCCGAAAGAGAATCATCGGCCAATGCCTCTCTGATTTTGCAGTTCGGTTCAGTTTGATGCTGACAATCACTAAAACGACATTTTGCGATCAAAGATTCAACATCAGAAAACTGAACACTGACACCTTCTGTGTGATCAGAAAGTTGCAATTCACGCATCCCTGGTGTGTCGATAATTAAACCACCATAGCGACTGACATATAACGAACGAGAAGTTGTCGTATGCCGACCTTTGCCGTCACTCTCGCGAACATTTTGTGTTTTGATTTGTTCTTCGCCAATTAAAAAATTGACCAAAGTTGACTTACCAACTCCTGACGAACCTATGACGATAGATGTTTTTCCTTCTTTTAAATACTCACGAAAAAAAAGTTCTTTCTCAAAATCGTTTTTAGAAATAGCGTGGATATCAACATTGGGAAATTCACAACGTGCATCACTTAGAGCATCGACAACTTTTTCAGAATAAATGTCCGACTTCGTTAATAAGATGACAGGGGTTGCTCCGGAATCCCAAGCAACAGCAAGGTATCTTTCGATCCGACGATAATTGAGTTCATCGTTCAGCGATGTGGTTATAAAAACATAGTCCACATTCGTAGAAAGAATTTGCATATCGGCATTTGAGCCGACTTGCTTACGATAAATAATACTTCTCCTGTTGCAAATACGCTGAATGACTCCGCGATCAGCTTGATCTGGAGCTTCCACTAGGACCCAATCACCGACGGCGGGATAGTCAGCTCTATTCACGGCATTAAACTGCATTTTGCCGCTCACAGAAGCCCAGCGGACATCATTTAAGCCCAGTTGAACGCGATAGAGATTTTTCTCTTCGCAAATTACACGAGCAGGATATAAAAAACTAGAAACAAGGTTAGGTGATTGAATATCAATATGACTTTCAAAAAAGTCATCCCAACCAAAAAGACATAAAAATTCCTTTTGGGAACTAAGCATAAAACTCCTTAAATTAATTTCAAAAACGAAAATAAATTAAGAGCCCCGTATTGATCTGAAACTTTAAATTTAGTTTTGGAACGAAAGAAGGCTCTTAGTGAATGATTGATTAGACATAAGGACCTCCTTTGAGTAGGTTTAAAATGGACAGCTTAATGCTGTTAGTAAAATAAACTTACGAGAATTTTAAACATTGGTCAAGAGTTATGCAAAATTTTCTTACTCCATTCTTCAAAGCGAGAAACTGCTTCAATCCGTTTCAAGTCATTTCAATCCATCCAATTTACCTCTTTAAAAATGAAAACACCAAATGAATTTGCAAAAGAATATAAAATGATGTTAACAAGTTAAAACCATATCGGAAATTACAACATCTCTAGTCAATGGGATACGGTCACCGTTGACGTTATTAACACTAGCTCAATAAAATCAAAGTATGGTGATCCCCATCTGATTGGCAGAAGTGGACATCCAAATTCTCTCGCTATTTTTTGGAAACTAAATAATTAAATGTCTAATTCAGATCGCAAATTACCAAAAAAACGTTCTAATAAATATCCTCCTGCTGGAGTTACACTTGAGATGATGATTCGTGCTCTTGTTGAAGAGTATGGTTGGACCGAGCTTGGTCAGAAGATTTATATTCGTTGTTTTAACGATAATCCAAGTCTGAAATCAAGTTTGATTTTTTTAAAACAAACTGAATGGGCAAGACTTCAAGTTGAGGATTTGTATTACTGGCGCTTTGGCGGCCGTCCAGCAAATTGGGTTGGTCCCAAACCCCGTAACGACGATTAATTCAAAGGGCAAAAATTAGGAACTGTGGTTTTAAATTTAATACTACCCAAGATATTACAGCTTTAACTCAAAAGCTTAAGGATAAAGACCTAATTTTATTGCTGAAATGCAAAGTTGTCTCTAAGATACCTTGATGACACCGCTAAAAGAACTTCTTAATTCATCGGCTTTAGAAGAAATTTCCAAATCTATCTTTATTCATGAACCTAATTTTGATCACAAACGATTTGTAAAAGAAACATCTCCACATTTAAAAAAATTAGAACTTAAGGGCCGCGTTAATTTTATTGCTGACCAATTAAGGATTTTTCTTCCTCAGGATTTAAAAAAAGCGATTCCTATTCTAACAGCGGCGGTCCAAGAAAAAAAAGGCCAGGCAAATTTATCCGGCTTTAAAGTTTGGCCACTGACTGAATTTATTTCGAAATATGGCCTGGATGAAGTTGAACTTTCAATGAAAGCCTTAAAACAAATGACTGTGGTCTTCACAGCCGAATTCGCTATTCGCTCTTTTTTGTTAAAAGACCCAAAAGCTATTTTAAAATATTTTGACCAGTGGGTTAAAGATCCCAACGAACATGTCCGGCGCTTAGTCAGCGAAGGTTTGCGCCCCTTATTACCTTGGGGACAACGTTTGCCACTATTTGTTCAAGATCCCAAAATCACGTGGTCTTACTTAGAAGCTCTAAAAAATGATCCCTCCGAATATGTGCGAAAATCAGTTGCTAATCACATCAACGACCATTCTAAGAATCATCCAGAATTTATCACGACATTTTTATTAAAATGGAAAAAATCAGATCCTAAAAATGAAGATCTAGATAAACTTATTCGACATGCAAGCCGCACACTGATCAAAAAAAATCATTTAAAGGCATTTGCACTTCATGGGGTTAGTTTAGAAAAAATTGATGTGCAATCCATCACATTTTCTAAAGCACACATTAAATTAGGAGATTCATTAGAAATTTCCGTTAAGTTAAGAAATCCACACAATAAATCGATCAAATTAATTTTAGATCATGATGTGCATCTGTTAAAAGCAAATGGGTCTCATAATGTAAAATGTTTTAAAGGCAAAAAGATTGAAATTAAAAGTAAGGAAATACTGATAGTTCCCTTAAAAGTTAAAATAGCTGCGGTCACGACGCGAACTTATTATTCAGGAACTCATTATTGGTCTTTGAAAATCAATGGCCAAAATTACAAAAAGCACTCATTCAAATTAAAAGTCTAACTTACTAAAACCCTGGCCAGCATGAGTTTTAGTAAGTTATTCAGGAATTAATTAATCTTTCTTACGGATTAATTTATCTAAAGAGTATTTTCCAGCTCCGTGAAATACAAATAACAAACTAGCAAAGAAATACACAAAAGCTAATTCTTTCACTTTAAATGGATCTGAACCATGCACGACTAAACCCGCAACACCCATTGTAAAACCTAAGAATAAAGCAGCTGGTCTTGTAAATAATCCTACTGCAATCAAAAGCCCACCAACAAATTCACTTAAAGCGGCACACCAAGCAAAGACAATTGGTAATGGAAAACCTATTGCGATAACGGCTTCAACCATTTGATCAGAAGCTGGCATTTTACCTAAGCCATGCGCAAAAGCCATTGATAACCCAACAAAAAGTCTAAACAGCAATAATCCTAGATCAGAATTATAAATAATTTTTTTCATTCTTCCTCGCTTCGTAGTAAGTGGTTAAGTTGTCCTAATAAGATAAATAGAGAAATTCTAATTGTCTCTATTTATTTTAAAATTATAACTGAACAACTTATGATAAAAGTAATTGAACTTAATTTTCCAAAACTAAAAGGGTTTTAAATCAAGGCTCCTTTAGTGGTCATTTGTCTGTATTTATAAACAGTTCAGGAACATGAATTAAATGTTTTCTTATAAGACCGTTTTTCGTAGTGTCTCGGTTATCTTCATTAGCAGACATGACTGAAAAAATTTCTGAATTGTTACCAAAAAAATCTACACAAAGTTATAGAAACACTATATGAAGTAGCTATTATTTTATAGCACTTACTAAGCCTCGATTATGATTTTTCAAGATTAGTCGCAAATAAAGCATTCCCACCATCAAAACTACCGGAATCCAATAATAAAATGATAGCTGAACAGCGCGTTTTAAAAAACTAAGAAAAAACACAGCCCAAATGGAATAGGAGCAAAACAAATGTAAAAGTTGCCATTTTTTTTTAGGTATTTTAGTTTTATAAAAGTCAAATGATGTCAAAGATAGCATCAAAAGACAAATGTATCCGAAACCACCAAAAATAAATGACAGTTTTGTAGTCGCTAAATAAAAATCATTAGAATTAAGATTATAAAATGTGATAATGGCAATCCCATGTAACAAATGCGATACAGCAAATGATATTCCAAGATACTTCCTATTTTGCATAAGCCACATTGTTGTTTGATTTGGCCATTTTTGATAAAGTGCTGAAGTTAAAAAACTTAAAGAAAATAATATAACCGATGATCGTGCTGTATAACGGATAAAAATTCTAACAGACCCAAGTAGTGTCTCATTAAGAGAATAGATTACAACGCATGAGATCACTAAAAATAATAAAACTAGCCCGACGATAGACCAACCTTTTAAAGATTTCATACAAACCTCCTTACTTGAACTTAAGTTGTCCCATAAAAATGCAAAATATGTCAACACTGTTTACATTGTTGGGTTTATATGAGAATATTTTTCAAATACCAAAAAAAGGAGTTCATGTGCTTTATAAATTCAAATTATTTTTAGGATTAGTGATTACGTATCTATCGCTTCTTTCTTCAACTGCACAAGCTGGCGATGCAAAATTAGCTACAACCGCTAACTCTAGCTTAGAGGTCAATGTCCTCTGGCCATTTTTACCAGGTGGAATAAGTGAATTTCGTTATTTAAAACCAATATACAATACTTCCGAAAGATCAAATGTAGGCTCGTTAGTTCTAGGTCTTTATTCTGATTTTGCCTCTCAAATCGTTCGTGATTCAGAGTACGGCAAAGTATCTCTTTATGCTTTAAAATTAGGTTATAGACAGTATTTTTACGATGGATGGCATATTGAGTTGACAACAAACTTGGGCAGGAGAAAAGAAGTCGATCGTCCTCAGGCCACTGATAAAAATATCGAAGGCTTTTCTGCTAGACTTTGGACACTGGCTGGCTACCAATATGATATTTCTAAATTATTCTACACAAACTTCCGTGCTGGAATTGGAAATCACCTTTATCGTAGCGACTCGTACGCAGAGACTGAAAAGAAAACTGTCATTGGCTTTGACATAAATTTAGGAGTAAACTTTTAAAGAATGAGTAAAAAAGCCAAGAAAAAAAACTATCATCATGGGAATTTATTTGATGCGATTTTAGCAGCGTCAACAAAACTAATTGTTAAAAAAGGGGTAGCAGGCTTTTCATTAAGAGAAGCTGCTAGTCACATTGGCGTTGATCCCTCTGCTTGTTATCGACATTTTAAAAATAAAAACTCAATTTTGCATGCTCTTGCTCAAAAAGGCTTTATGAAGCTGGCTTTAATGATTGATATTGAACTGAAAGATTATTCTAGCGCAACAGTTGAAAAAAAAATTGAAATATTAGGTTTTACTTACTTCACATTCGCAAGTACGCAGACAGCTTTTTTTCGCATTATGTTTGGACCACTTGGAGTAGATTCGAGAGATTCCTCCCTAGCTGGTCATTATCCAAACAATGAAGGACCATACGATACACTCTTAAGACTTGTTAATCTGTGGATAAAGCAAAATAATTTGAATACTCAATCTGAGACAGTTTCTTTGGAACTTTGGTCATCCATCCATGGTTTAACTTGTTTGGTATTAGATGGTGCATTACAAACCGAACTCAAATTTACAAATATGCAACAATTAATTAAAAATCATATCTCAAGTATACTTAAAGGACATAAAAACTAACTTACAAAAGCGCATATAGAGCCCTTGCTTTAAGTCTTTCCTAACGAAGTTTTATTTCATTTTTTTAAACTCATCAAGTGCGAACTTTTTTTCTGGTTTAAACAATGCTTTTTTTATTCATCATTTCTAACCAGTGAACAACAGAATTCTTTTGCTGAGTCTACAATTGACTCAATACACAGCATATCTGTACCAACTTTAATAATTCAAAATAGAAATAATAGTCTGCTAAAATCATTCCTGATATCGCACCACCTAAGTGACAGGCATTGTCGACTCCAGAAATAAAAAAACCATGGCCAGATTGATAATCACGACTATAGCTAACACTTGCCTTTTGACTATTACTGTTGAGCAGCCTTAAGGTGATTCATTTTTAAAAAAATCGCCTATCAACCTATATGCTGAAAAGTTGAAGATAGTAAACGCCAATATTCACCAGACAATGTCAGCGGGGCTGCGTTCCAGCCCCAGAAAATGAGGTCTATTGGACTGGGGGAAACAAAATCGAATCCTTTAGAAAAACTATACAAAAAAACTAAAATATTTATATAGACGAGCCAAAAACTAATCGAGGAAATATTTTTTTACAATCGATTAGCAAGACTACTATCAAATTCAATCAGCGTTCAATAAAAAATCGAAATAAATCTTGCATCTCTTGAAAAAAATGCCAGTAAAATGCAATCTTAAATGCGTTATACATTGTGATTTGTATTTCAAATTATAATCACACAATTTTAACAAGAACCAAAAAAAATCAGAATGAATAAATTCAGAGGTTATTTCCACATTTTCCAAGAAGTGAGCGACCGGTGAGATATACTTCATTCTACGATTCTAATACGCATGATCAATTTGTTGACCTTCTTTTTTACACAGTGTACATTTTTGAAAAACAGCAAAAGAGTTATTTGTAAGCACTTAAGTTGATGTGTATGTTTGTTTCAAAGATGTCTTATGGTGGCTTTAAAACTCTAATTGGAATTTAACGAGGAAATTTAATGGAAACCTACAAAGGAAGTTGCCATTGTGGCAATGTTCAGTTCGAAGCTAGTATTGATTTCAGCAAAGGAACAGGACGTTGCAATTGTACATTCTGTTTGAAAAATCGATTTTGGGGTGCGCATATTCCACCAACAGATTTCAAGCTACTTACTGGATTAAATTCTTTGCAAAGCTACAGCAAAACTCGCCGACAACAGCTTTTCGATATGAATCGCCGCTTGGAAGTTTATGAAAACGATCTTTGTTTTTGCAACATATGTGGCAATCATGCATTCGGCATCGGCAATATCCCCGAGATCGGGGGTGCTTATGTATCTGTCAATGTAGCTTGCTTGAACGATGTTGATTTTTCTTCCGTGATGGAAAACCCGATCCACTATTTTAATGGCAAAGACGAAGATTGGTTCAATATCCCTACATACACAAAGCATCTTTAATTTATTTTTTTGAATTAAAGCCTCCCCACTCAGACAAATCAAAATCAATCTTAGTTAGCCGTCGCTGGATTTTTTTAATTATAAGGGCATTAGCAAATCAACTAATAAATCTTAATGACAAACCTTGAGCTACTTTCGAAAATACAATAACTTTTAAATCGAAATTTATCGGCTCTACTCATAAAGTTTGAAGTGTTTTGTCGTATTAATGATTCACTTATACCTAAAATAAATCCGCGCTTTATTAGAACCTTTTGCATTGCCTTCCAAAAATTAACAGATGCTTCGAGATCTTGTTATACTGTTCGCAGTGGCACATCCTCTTTAAAATTGATATGATATATTCATCGAATAACTCGGCTGAATATCATCTCCGCTGAGCAAAACTTTATCTTCTCTACGCATTCTTAACTCCCATTGCGCATTTAGAACATAGGACAATCCACCAAGCCAACCAACACCACTTACAGAGTTAAACTCACGATTTGGTTGAGAAAATATTGTAAA
The DNA here is from genome assembly GCA_046293015.1 of Pseudobdellovibrio sp. Classification (GTDB taxonomy): domain Bacteria; phylum Bdellovibrionota; class Bdellovibrionia; order Bdellovibrionales; family Bdellovibrionaceae; genus Pseudobdellovibrio. The sequence goes on along the minus strand of JBKBPU010000006.1, from coordinate 239,148 downwards.
AGCCACAACACCAAACTCAATACACAGACCTTGCCATATATTGAAATTTGCAGGAAGATTGAACTCATATTCCTCAAGACCAAAAGAACCTGTCGTGGTGTCTCTATTTTGTAAACTTTTATGATATTGAAATTCTGCACCCAATCGAATCGAAGAAAAATCTTTAAATGCTGCCATACGAAACTGAAAAGCATCAAAAGTAAAAGCTCCTTTGGTATCTGTAGGGCTACTTCTAAATTCTTCTGCATTAAATTGAATACGTGAATATCCAACTCCGATTTGAAAAATTCTTTCATTAACTTCAGCAAAAGCTAATAGCGGAAAAAGCACTATAACCTGAATACAAATAATCTTAATTAAATTCATATTTTAACACGGACGACAAACGTCGAATATAATTGTATCACAGGCAAGTTTAACAAAAAAGCTGCCAATATTTTGTTTTTCGCCGTACTTTCGGACATGCCAAGACCCCTATTTTTTATATGCTGCTCAGAATATTTTTTAGTGCATTACTCATATCAAATAATTCTAATTTCAGAGAATTTAAATTCATTGGATATAGTCTTCTGATTATCCAATTTGGTGGTGTTATCATCCCAATTTCATCAGGGTAAAGTGTCATCTGAAACTCAGGTAATAGCATTTTATCTCTTCCATTAAATTTTTTTACAATTTCCTGATAGTCAGGATTTGAATAATTACAAAAAGTCAGGCTGTTTATACTTTTTAATAATGTCGCTTGAATAGCAGAGATTTCCTTTGATGATGAGTACGCAATCCCATTTTTTTCATTGTCAGTAAGACTATTTAAATTATTTTGAAGCAGTTGATTTAACAATGGAAGTTGAACTGATAAGCCGACGCACAGTTCTTGAACAGTTAAAGCGTCTACTTTCTTACTTAAATAATTCACATTATCTAATGCATCATTAACATTAGATTTATACTGCTTTATTAACTTTGGAAGCTTATTGTACGGGTCATTGGCAAGACTGTCTTTAACCATACCCTGTAAAAATTTGGCTTCAGATTCTGTTGTTCCAACCATGTGAGAAAGCTCGTGTGCAACAATAGCTAACACTTCACTTTGTACAGAATCTGCATTTAATCTTGCAGATAATCGTTCTAAACTAAAACACAAATTTGGAGCATCTTTCGCACTTGCATCGACTTCTTTACCTTGTGAATCATAACATGGACCGCTTTCTACAGGTCGAATTACAGCTTCAATTAAAGCCTGATAAATTGATTTTTGCCCCTTAAAAAGTTTTTTTCCAAGTAATTCAAAAGAGGAGCCCCTATGTTGTGGACTTAAAAGCAAAAACTCTTTCCGACGAAAAATGTAAACTGATAAGTCTTTTGACTTCTCGATATATTTTTTAACTTCTTCGGCAGTCACTTTAGCAGAACCGATTGTATTTCCTCCGCCAGTGTCTGCTCCGCCACCCTGTTGGGCAATAGCTCTGTTTGATTGGCACGAGGTCGTAAAAAAGATAGACAAAAATAAGACGTATAATACAGCTAGTTTCATAAAAATTCTCCGATCTAAACTAATGCAAAATTTAGTCTCGTCAATTGCGCTATCGCAATTTGAGACATACAGCTTTTTTGGTGAATATAGTCGTTTTAATTGATGTTTAAAATATATACTTATTCATGATTAAAGTGCAAAACTGACTTTTCAGTAAGTATTGGCATCCAAGATGCCGATACTGCTAAAGAATGTTGATTTTTGATCGAGACAACTATAAGCAGATACTAAAAGACTTTATTCAAAATCAGCCTCGTAAGGGGCATGGTTTAGTTAAAGCGATTGGTGAGTATATCGGTGTTGATCCTTCACTTGTCAGCCAAGTTTTATCTGGAAGCAAAGATTTTACAGAAGAGCAAGCATTACAGATCACTTCATTTGTCGGTTTCAACGAAATTGAAAGCGAGTATTTTTTAACATTAGTTAAAATCGAAAGAGCCGGAACAAAGTTGTTAAAAGATCATTACAAAAAAAGAAAAGACCAACTCAAAATAGCATCTCTAGATTTAAAAAAACGTCTAAACCAAGATAGAATTTTAACTGATTATGAAAAATCAGTATTTTATTCAAGCTATATTTATTCAGCGATACGCCTAAGTACATCTATTAGTAATGGCAAAACAATCTCTGAACTATCCAAAAGGTTCGATCTATCGATAGAAAAAACTACAGAAGTCATCAATTTTTTATTGAATACAAATTTAATTACTGAAAAGAATGGTAAATATATTTTAGGAACACAACACACGCATTTAGATAGAGGATCGCCATTTTTAAATCGTCATCATCATAATTGGCGTGTTAAAGCTTTAGATAAAACTAATTCTATTACCGATCAAGAGCTTCAGTTCACTGGGCCAGTTTCAATTAGCAACGCAGATTTTCAAGTCGTTCGAGAGTTATTAGTTGAGGTGATTTCAAAATCAATGAGCAAAGTTAAAGCCTCTAGCCCGGATGATGTCGCTTGTTTACTCATTGATTGGTTTTGGTTAAAGTAGCAGTTTAATTTTTTTAAAACTCAACTTCTACCCTTGAATTTCTCACAAGTGCCGCACTTATTCAGCGCTATGCTCAAAACACCCAATAATATTCTGATGCTGACTTATCAATTGAAATATCCAAAATTAAATTATGAGATCATGCTAATTTTTTACATGAGACTTTATAGATATTTGTTGTTCAAATGAATATCTAAAACATCTCGAGTTATTTATAACTAATTTCATGGAGCAATAACAGATTTTAAAAACGTTCTACCGGAAAAAAAAGCGCTATTCATAAGGAACGGTAGTTCATTTTCAACAAATAAAGTTTCCGATTCATTTTGGATAATAGAGGCATATCCGTAAGTCTCTTTATATCTAACGCCATCTTTTTCTGTAAAAACATTCTCAATTGAATACCAAACATATGTTTGGTAAAAAATTTGATAAATTTCTGGATTATTAAGATCACTCACATTTAAAAACATAAAAAGCATTTGCGACTTTAATCCCTCGACTGCCTCAATTCCATATTGATTAGGCCAATTCGCTAACATGCCCAATGGAGCTGCATTAACCACGCTACCGATTTTACTCATATGCAAAGTGATTTGCTGTTTATCTCCAGATAAGGGATATAAAAATTCTTGCTCAAATATTTTTTTATCAGAGTTACGAGTTAGTTTTACTTTTAGACTAAGATGTTTAAGTGAAATATTTTCAACGAATTTAACATCTCTTATTTCAGAATTTACAGAAAACTCACAGATTGATTCACTTAAATTTGTGACCAGATTAAACTGGCAAAAACCTGGAAATATTTTTGCCCATTGATATTTTTTAAACATTCGCACAAGTACATCATGTTGAATTTGAATTTCTTTATTTATATTTTCACTTGCATCAGAAGCTACTGAAAAACGTTTATCAAAGTCATTGTTCTTTAAAAAAGTTAAAAAACTATCTGTATTTAAATTTTCTTTTTGCGACCACAACCAAGCCGTAACATTGCGAATTTTTTGGTGATCTTCTTCACCTAGTGGTTTATAGTTTTCGGGACGAAACATTTTCCATCTGCTTACTTTTATAAAATCATCATTACATGAATTCGACATTTTACAAATTTGCTCTAAAGATAAGTATTTTAACAGGTAATGACCCATGACCATTTCATGAAGCAGTAGCTTAGCTTTTTCTTGTTGTGACATCGAACTATATGACAATGAATCAATAAATACTTCACGAGCTGTATGGATGGCCGTTTGGTATGTTTCAATATACAAACCTTTTCTTTCCGATGGTATATCTTTTAATTTACAATCAAGGATATACCAGTTTTTCATCTCAGCCGAAAAACTAAATGGCGAGGTTGGTTTTGGACTTTCATTATTTGAAATTAGCTTCTCTAAAATAGGCTCTAGATAATTTTTAAACTCTGGCAGCATTGTGATGTCGACTTTATAGCTTTCAATTAACTTACCGTTACAAGTATCACCACCACCACTGTCATTAGGTCCTTGCACAGAGTTGTTATGCACTTTGCGCATGTCGATCTGTCTATTCTTTTGACAGCCTAGAAAAAATAACATTGTTGGCAATGCTAAAAGAAATTGAATCGTTTTCATTTAAAAATTCCTACAGATTTAATATTATGCAAAAAACAGGACCATTAAATTTGTCATCAGTACATTCCTTAAAACAAATACCCAACACCCACGTTCATACCCAAGCTTCGATAACCCATTTCAATAGATTTTCGATCATCGGCTAGCGCACCATATGTTTGCTCTGCTTTTCCGCCAGATATAATACCTCTATAGGATATTTCTACATCCAAAGTCACATTATTTTTGTATACATCTCGAATGCCAATGGATACCAATCCCAACCACTTTGGTTCAATTTTATATTCGCGTTCATTTGTGCCTTCTATAATTTTTAATGTTGATCCACCCGCATACTGCAGACTTGGTCCCAAATAAATATGAGAATCACATTCAAATATAAAAAAGCACTTATCAAAAAGAGAAGAACCATTATTGAGTTTATTTGAAAAGTACTTATATCCAACAGCAGAAGTTGCACCGACAAAATCAAGTCCTAGCGCCAGTGAAACAGCATTATTCTCAGATAAAAAATATTCGCCAGAAACTCCAAATATGCCACGACTTCCAAAAACACCGAATCCAGCATTAATATTGATATCTTTATCTTGAAACGCAAAGCTTACGTTCGAACAAATAAAAATAACTACCATCAAAAATAATCTCATAAATATCTCCTTAAAAGAAACAAGTTTGTTTTAAACATTTGATTCTGTGATTTTTTCTATACTCATTTCACTATAAAGTTCAGCGGTTTGAATGACTTGATCAGATATAAAGTCTGTTCGGAAAATTGCGACTTTAGTTACGACTGATTTTTTCATTTTACATCCTTTTTTGAAAATTCGATAAATCACATTTAGACTTTCGTCTATTTTTAGTTTTTTATATGAGGTTGTTATAATGAACTTATTATCCATAAAACAGATTTAGTTAGTAAATATTGTCTATAATTAATAACCATTTGGTAACTATTTATAATCTAAGTTATAGTAAAGACATGAAGGTATTTGAATTTAAAGATTATAAGAAATTTATAAATGAGTGGATTAAGCTACAGCCAAAGGGAGGACGAGGACAAGTTCGTAAAATGGCTGACCACTTAAGAGTTTCGACGACCCTTTTAAGCCAAGTGCTTAAAGGTGAAAAACACTTTAGCTTAGAAACTGCAGCAGAACTAACAGATTACATTGGACTGAATGACAAGGAGTCTGAGTTTTTTCTCTTACTTATTGAACATCAAAGAGCTGGTGCTTTTAAGCTTAAACAGATTTTATCAAAAAAATTAGAGCGAGAACAGCAGGCCGGTTCACAATTACAAAATCGACTTAAAAAAGATCGACAACTTACAGACGAAGAAAAAATGCAATTTTATTCAAATTGGATGTATTCAGGAGTTCGCCTTTTAAGTGCGATCCCCGAAATGAACAATGCTAGAGCTATTAGTGAACGCCTAAATGTACCATTACCTTTAATTAACAATATTATTCAATTTCTGTTAGATAATAGTCTTTGTGTTTTAAAAAACAATAAGCTAACTTACGGAACATACAGCACGCATGTAGGAAAAGACTCGCCATTTGTTGTGAAACATCATCAAAACTGGAGACTAAAAGGATTTCAATCTATGGAACTACGCCGTGACGAAGATTTATTTTTTACTCAACCTATGGCCTTATCTCATGCTGCTGCAGAAAAAATTAGGTTAATGCTTCCAGGAATTATCGAAGAGCTTCATAAAATAGCGGGACCTTCTGAAAGCGAAACTGTACGCTGTATTAACCTTGATTGGTTTGAGTATTAGACTAATGACAGCGTGTTTCGAAATCTCAAATATAATGATTTAACTCCGCTTGCGCAAAGTTAAATAAACAGAAAGTGCACCGATTAAAATGGCTGAACCTGATGCTGCTAGCACGCCTAATTTGGCTACTGGGACGAGATCATTTGTCAGTGCCAGTTTTCCAATAAACAATGACATTGTAAATCCTATAGCTGCTAAATTACCAAGTGCAAAAATATGTATCCAGTTTAAGTCTTGTGGAATTTTGGCGAGTTTGAACTTACAACTTAGATAACTAAATAAAAATATACCAATAGGCTTACCAAATATTAATCCAAAAAATATACCTTTAAATAATCCTGTTGAAGTCACTTCAGATAACAAATTTATATTGATTTCTACGCCCGCATTAGCCAAAGCGAATATAGGCATAATGAAAAAGCTTACAGGAACGTGCAAAATCTTAATCAAATGTGCCGCTGGTTCTAATAGCTTTTTATCTTCATCTTTAAAATGAATCGGAGTTAATAATCCCAAAATAACCCCGGCGATTGTTGCATGCACACCCGAATACAGTATTCCCGCCCATAATACTAAAGCAAAAGGCGCATAAGCAAAATAACTTGTCATTCTTATCTTTTTCATGATTTGCACCATAACAATTGCAAAAAGACCAACTAACAAACCAATCCATTTCAATTGAGATGTGTAAAATAAAGCAATGACTATAATAGCCCCTAAATCATCAACGATAGCAACTGCCAGTAACAAAACTTTAAGAGCAAGAGGAACTCGTTTTCCAAATAAACTTAACACCCCTAAAGCAAAAGCAATATCTGTTGCCATGGGTATGCCCCAGCCTTTAGCTTCAGGTAATTGCTGATTAAAAGTAAAATAAATCAACGCCGGAACAATCATACCCCCAAGAGCCGCTGCGATTGGTAAAGATGCTTTTTTAACTGTATTGAGTTCGCCTTGTACAATTTCTTTTTTAATTTCTAGACCGACTAAAAAAAAGAAAATAGCCATTAAACCATCATTGATCCAATGTCCAATTGATAGACCTAAAATATTGTACTCTAATACGAAAAAGTAATCTGCGGCTAAACTTGAATTAGCTAAAAACAACGCTAAGGCAGTTGCTAATCCTAAAACTATACTCGATGAAGATTCAATATGAATAAATTTAACAAGCGATTCTTTAATTTTCGATAACATAAAATAACCTCTACTTAAACTTCTAAAGCTGTTATGTGTTTGACAAACTTCTCATGGACCATGTGTTCCATTTTGTATAGCCCATTTTCTTTATTTAACAACCACTTGCCAGCAAATATAGCTCCAGTTCCAAATGCAGAGCGACTGATTGATTCATGAGTTAGACGCAACGTTTGATGAGGCAAACCAAAAATGACTTCATGTTTTCCAACAATCCCCCCCACTCTAATTGAGTTAACATGCTGGTCGGGTTGTATATTAAGATGTTCAGCAATTTTAAGTGCAGTACCAGATGTTTCATTTTTTGCTCTAAAATGCTCTTCAACAATTTCAACATCAGCAAATGGAATAATTTTTCTTAGTACTTTTGATGCTACTAATAGCCAATTAATCCCTAGAGTAATATTGGGTGAAGCTAAAATTGCAGTATCTAAACATGCTTTCTCAAGGAGTTCCATTTGTTCTGTCGTATATTTTGATATAGCTGTCACAATTTTAATATGTTTTTTAGAAAACAGATGATAATACGCTGTTGATTCGCCAGATGAAAAATCAATGATTAAATCTATTGGTTTAAATTTAAAAAAATCATCTGTTAACATTGAGGGCGTAATAAATTCTGCAAAACTACGATCATACCCCAATGAATGACTCGCATATTTCTGATTAGCAGGTATGTTGTTGCGACAGACCCAACTCAACTCTAAATCAGGATCATTAACAATTTCTTTAGCTACTAAAGAACCAGTGCGTCCAAAACCAAGCAAACCAACTTTAATAGACATAGGGCTCCCTTCAGAAATGACCCTATTTCTTATTAACTATGTGATAATGTCATTACAAATGACACCACACACACCCATTTGAAAATGAATTTTCTAAATTAAACCACATTAAAAGCAGAAAGTCAATTATGATTATTTTTTAATCACAAGAGAGTGATCTACACTAATTCCAACATTACTCATTCGTCTATAAATTTCTAGCTCAATTAAATTAATTTTATTTATATTTGGCTTTAATTTCCAAATCACGCGCACATGAAGTCCATTTACCTCTATACTCGATATCCTATCTCTCATTTCTTGAGATAGTTGTTTTAAAATCTCGTCTGAAGCTAACTCTTTACTATTCCGATGAAAAGTTGATTCATTATTAAAAAACCTAACAATATCACTTTTTTTAACAAATTTTTCTTCAAGCTCATTGATAGACAGCTTATCTTTATGAACTGAAACGATATTTAGCTCTGTATTATTAAGATTCTTATAACCGAGAATGTTTTTCTGAAATTGATTTTTTCGATCATCATCAAGCTCTTGACCGAGTAAATAAATATTAATCTTAGGCTTTCTAATATCAAATACAATCTCTTTTTTAGTGATTACACTTGACGATGAATCAAACTCTGAACTTATGAATAGTTCTGCACTATTCTCGAATTGCGATTTTTTTTGAAGATACCATGCCATAAAAAGACTTGGAATAATCAAAGAAAATGCACCTATTGTCATATATCGATGAATTTTTTTGTCTCTTATAATGTCGCGATCAACGAATAACCTAAAACCAAGCAATCGTGTAAATAGATAAGTGGCTATCAAAATAAAGACCGCGTTTATTAAAAATAAATAAAAAGCCCCTAAGGCTAATCTTAACTCAAAATGGCCAATAAAAAATCCCACAGTACAAAGTGGCGGCATCAAAGCTGTGGCAATGGCCACACCTGGTATTGCGTTTCCTTTGCTCAAACGCGTACTTGCAACTATTCCGGCAGCTCCACCAAAAAAAGCAATCAACACATCATAAAATGTTGGTTGAGTTCGCGCTAGCAATTCCGATTTTTCTGAGCCACTCGGGCTAATTAAAAAAAACAATGTTGAAGTCAAAACGCTAATCAGTACAGCATAACTCAAATTTTTAATTGATCTCTTAAATAAATCAAAGTCATGTGTTCCTAATGAAAAACCAGCTCCAACAATTGGTCCCATGAGTGGTGAAATAAGCATCGCACCTATAATGACAGCTGTAGAGTTGACATTTAAACCGATGCTAGCAATAAAAATTGCAAAAATTAAACCCCACGCATTGCCGCTCTTAAATTCGGAATTTGCACGAATTAAAGAGTACGTTCCCTCTTCATCAAAGTCAGATTTTAAATCAAGAAGTTTTTTAGTGTATGAAAAATAACGAAGTGTCTTCATTTTCAATTTTTGCAAAACAATACTCCTTATTAAAAATTAACCCTTGTTGTTTGAATGTTTTTTAATCTTATCAATGACTTGATCTTCAATTTTTTGAATACCTTGTGAGTTCTGTAAAGACAATGCTTTTTTAAGACCTGCACTTAACAATTTAAGCTGTCTTGCGTATTTTCCACAATGGTGACACATCATTAAATGAAGCTTGATTTCAATTTTTTGCATCCAACTTGTTTGATCTTCTGAGCTTATTTTTTTTACAACGGTTTTACAATTTAGCATATATCCCTACCGGCTTTTTTGATCAATACATTCACGCAACTGATTTTTAGCACGAAATAACAAGACGCCAAGATGTGTCGCTGTTATTTCCAAAACTCGACAAATGTCTTCTGTTATTTCTTCTTCAATTTCTTTGAGCACAAAAGCCATTCGTTGATTTATTGGTAAATAATCTAAACATTTTCCAATTATTGACAAAGTCTGAGTGTTTTCAAAAAATCTATCCGGACTCACTGGTGAATGACTTAAAATCCAGTGTCCTTTGTCATCAAAATGCGCATCAAGAACAGATTCGATATCCTCTGTTGCATCAGCTTTTCTTAATTGTTTTCTAAGCTCAGAAGTTTTGTTATAAAGTATACCAAATAAAAATGTTCGAATTGTAGATCGTCCTTCAAATACATGAATAATATCAAAAAAAGTCATCCATACACTTTGCGTAAGATCTTCTGATTCGCTTATAGAAAAACCCATACCCAAACAAGCTTTATATAAATGCTCGGTGTGTTGTCGCACAACAACTTCTAATGCATTATGATCTTTAATACGTAATAGTTCTAAAAATTCTTTATTTTCATTCACACCACCAATACTTAAACATAATGATGTGACTTGCAAGTTGCATTTTTTTGACAATGTTTATTAATCAGCTGATCTAGTGATAATCGTGGAGCACCATGAATAAGTAAGCCCAACAATAACACAATGTACAAAAACTCTGATAAACCCAATAAAGATGATAAATCGACAATCTCATCTGCTTTGGCTGTGGCCAGTGCAACAACCATGATTGCAATCAACGGCAAACTTGCCAACCTTGTTATTAGCCCAACTAAAATCAAAACACCCGCAATAAGTTCTGCGCCTGCAACAAGCGGGGCTTGAAAATGCGAAAATGGAATACTTAATGATTCAAAATAACGAATCACCTGATCTATATTTTTAAATTTACCATATCCGGATTCTATGAAAACAAATCCAATTACAAATCGCGCTACAATCGACGGTAACGAATGAATGATTATTTTATACATAAGATTCTCCTTCAATAGGCTTACTGCAGTAAATGATTTCGCTTTGAATAAGTTTTTGTAATTCTTGAATTATAAAGTTAAAATTAAAATTAGACTCTGTCGAAAATTTAACTAAGTCATCAATACTTCGTTTTGATTCAAGATAAAAAAGCAATGCTAATAAATCTGGACTATTTTCGGTCATGTGCTTAATTTCTTGATTCTGACGATACACTATCAATCCTGATAAACCGATTTGCTTTATGAATGTTGACGGCTTAAGTTGAACCAAAAAATGATCTACTTGCTGGATCTCCGTCACACTTAATTGATCTTTAGGTTCTTGCACATGCATTGACAATATTTCATACCAATCTAAATAAACTAAAGGCAAAAGTTCAGGATTTTTTTGTTCAACATAATTTAAAAACAACTCACTGTACTCTGCTAAATTTGGATATTTTGAGGGGGTACTTTTAATAAATGTGTCGACTAAATTATCGAAAAGCTCAACATGCAATGCTTGCTCGATTCTCGGAAAATCATCTCGCAAAGATTCTTTTAGCCGAATTGTATAAGCATCTTGGTAAATATGCAGTCTTTGTTTAATATTTATTGGTGATTTTTCAACAATGACATGAACTAAATCTTGCGGCAGAGACCGACTCTGCACAGACATCTGAATTAAATTTTGAATTTCACGTAGTTTGTAAAATTTGTTCACGAATATGTCCTAACTTTTTGATCTCGATTTCAAGTTCAGTCCAATCGGGTATATTTCCATCACGCTCAATCATAACACTTTGTAAACCCATATTTTGAGCGCACCATTGATATAAATCCCAAACATCTTCACAAATTGGAGCATCATGTGTATCAATTAAATACCCGTCTTTTTGGCTATGACCCGCTAAGTGTATTTGGCCAATGCGTTGTGATGGAATTTTTTTAAGATATTCAAAGCTATCAAAGTTATGGTTTATCGAACTGACATAGACATTATTTACATCTAGCAACAAACCACAATCAGCTTTATTTAGCAATTCAACAACAAATTCACTTTCAGTCATTTCTGAAACTTTGTATTCTAAATAACTCGAGGGATTTTCTACTAAAATTTGCCGTCCTAAAAAATCTTGAACATATTTAATTTTATCAGCGATGATATTTAAGGCTTCAGTTGTATACGGTAAAGGAAAAAGATCGTGCATATTCAGACCATTAACACCAGTCCATGATAAATGATCTGAAACAATACTTGGTTGAATTAAATCTTGTAAATTTTTAAGCCTGCGCAAATAATTTTTATCAATTGAGTCCACTGATCCAAGATTCATTGAAACACCATGCAACGAGACAGGGTAATCTTCACGTATTTTTAAAAGTGCTTCGATAGATTGTCCATATCCATACTGAGTCCATTCCATGAAATTTTCTGAAATGACCTCGACCCATTGAACACTTCGTGGTGGTTCAATTAAAAACTGTTGATGATGAGGCGGTCTTAACCCCACCCCAACACCTAGATCCTGAATCAGTGGATTCATAAATCGTCCTATTTTTGCTCTTCTGATTTTTCTTTAGCTTCGCCGCAACCATTTTTGCATGAATTCTTATCTGACTTTTTTTTCTTTTTCTTAGCGTCCTCTTGCCCTTTGCAACTGTTTTTTTCACCTTTGCAACTGTTTTTTTCAGCCTTCATCTGATCTGCAGATTGCCCAGTTTGTGATTGCTCTGCTTTAACCGCTTGTGAAGCGATAAGACCAGTAACCAATGCTGATGTAAAAAGTGCTGATAGTTTTTGATTCATTTTTTTCTCCTTTTAGCTAAGGCTATAATTAACCTCAACAATAAGTGGCGCGAACCTTCGAATTATTACACTTATTTTAAAAAAAATTATTTCTAGTGTTTTCAAGAACTTAGGTGCGCCACGATGGTCCAATTTACTTCAATTCTGAATTAACTTCTGGCTGAGTTAAATGATTAATATAATTTGAAAGTGTCTTGATCGAAACAATGAGCATCACTTCCAAAATATTCTGTTTGGTAAAACCCGCACTTATAAACTTATTTTGATCTGCCAAAGATAAACGTCCGCGCTCTTTAACGGCTAAGCGAACAAATTCAACTAGAGCCTTATCTTTTAAATTCGTAATCTCATTTCCTTCAGATAGTGCGAGCAATGTGTCTATATTTGCACCTTTCATTTTACCGATTGCTTTATGCGCTTTAATACAGAATTCACATTTATTTTCGACACTGACGGCCATCAATGCAACTTGCTGATCAGAAACTGAAAAACTCGTCTTTGAGACAAGCTCATTCAGCTGCAAATAAGCTTCGATCGTCGTTGGCGCTTCGGCCATGTATTCAAACATTGTTGGAATAAATCCAAATGCGGCCTTAATTCCTGTTAAAAGCGGTCGACTTGCAGCTGGTGCTGATTCGATTGTGTGTTTTGTAAATAATCCCATTTTATTCTCCTGTGTTATTGTTATTGAGCTGCCTCAATAATTGTTTTAGTAACTTTATTTGCATGAGTAATATGTGGACCATGACCACTATCAACAGAGATAATTTTTGATTTAGCCCGTTCAGCCATAAATTTTTGTACTTTAGGAAGAAGAGCTTTGTCCTTTTGAGTCAATAGATACCAAGATTTAATTTGTAACCATGCTGGTTTTCCCATCGGTTCAGCAAAAATTGAACCTGATATCGGACGTTGAGATGCCGCTATAACCAAAGCATCATGGCTTGAGACTTCGTTTATTAAAATCTCTTTATACTTTTCATTTTTAATATAGACAGAACCAGTATCATCTGGCTGTAACGCCTCGTTAATAGGAGCTGGTTCAAATTTATTAATCAATTGCCCTAACTGCTCAGTTTCATCTGGTGCAAAAGCTGTAATATAAACTAATGATTTTACATTCGATTTTCCGTAAGCAGCTTGGGTAATGACAGCACCACCATAAGAATGCCCTACAAGAACGACCTGCTTTTCTTTAGCAATCACTTTCTGAGTATTATCTACATCCTCTTTAAGGTTTTTCAGGTTATTTTGTAATGCGATAACCTTATAACCTTTTTTAATTAATTGGGATGTAACCTTGTTCCAAGATGATCCATCTTCAAACGCACCATGAACTAGCACTACTGTTGGCAGCTCAGTCGCATAAGTTAATGCAGACATTAGTAGAATGTTTATAAATATCATAGTTTTTTTCACAGCAAACTCCTTTTTTGTTAATTGCTTTTAAAAACTATGATATAGTATTGTAAATGTACTTATAATGCTTTAAATAGCATTTTTTATCCTTTAAAGGACAATATGGATGCTTTATCTAAAATTTTAAACTTGCTTAATCTGGATGTTGACATCTATCACAATGCTAAAATTTGTGGTAACTGGCAAATTAATGAAAAACAGTTAGGACAAACTTGCTTTCATGTTGTGACATCAGATCGATGTCGACTAAACATCCCGCCAAAACTCACGACTGATCTTGTTTACGGAGATCTCATTATTTTCCCAAAAGAAATTAAACACAGCATGCAGCCGACAACTCGAGAGACCACGAAGCCAAAAATTTTTTCATTTAATAGTGAAAGTAAACTTAATAGCACTGGCTTGCTCTGTGCTGATATACGCTTTGCTCACCGTGGAAGTGAGTCGATTTTAAATATTTTACCTGAGTATATCATATTTCGATACTCAGAAATTAAAGGCTGGATGCAGCCCATTTTAGAACTTATTATTTACGAAAATATGAAACAAAATTCTTTAGGACAGAAAGCAAAATTAAATAAATTAGCAGAGTTAATTTTTTTAAACGCCCTTGGCGACTATATTTCCATTCCTCAAAAAAAAGGGCATTTTATGAATATTCTGTCTGATTCAAATCTTTATCCTATCGTTTCTGCAATAATTGATAAACCTGAATTTAATTGGGATTTAGAATCAATGGCGGCGTGCGGTCATATCTCCAGATCATCACTCGTGCAAAAATTTAAAAAAATTGGAAACACAACTCCGATGCAATTTTTATCTTGGTGGCGACTCCAAAAATCTTGGGCTCTTTTAAGTTCTGGAGTAAATGTTGATCAAGCTAGTTACTCAGTTGGTTATCAATCGTTATCTGCATTTAATAAAGCTTTTAAAGATTTTTTTGGCCAAACTCCGGGATCAGTTAAAAAAAGTAATTATTAATTTATAATATAATCTACAGTTGCAAATAAGAAGATCGCATAAGCTTAGCAGCGATAGGATTTTCTAGTTTTCTTTGTGCCGAAATCAACCAAATTTCTTCAAACACATCTGGCAGTCGACCTAATTTTATCAAGTTGACTTCTTTAGCACCCGAAACTTCAGAAAATGGTGCTAGTCCCACCCCATGTTCCGAAAGTAATTTTTGTAAACTAGAATCTTGTGTTTCTGCTACAGGTAAAGCTCGAATTGAATTTAATTTAAAGAAATGATTTAAATCGTGACGAAGCTTGCTATGCATTGTTGGCAACACAAAAGGTTTGCCATCAAGCGATTTCGGAAAATTCTTACCAATCGATGCAAATTTTTTGGCTCCGTAAACTGACACTGGTAATTTTGCGATTGATTTTGAATACACTTTAGCCTCTTCCAGATCTTGTGCCGGATAATTCGAAACAATCAAATCGATTTTGTGTGCTCGCAACTCTCTAAATAATTCATTTCCTTTACCTTCAAGTATCGATATTGCACACGGTGCAATTTTGTAAGCTGCCATAACTAAAGCTAAAATGACATTCTTAGGAACGCTATCTAAGGCTCCTATTTGTAAATGTGGTTGATTGTCAGGCGTGTTATCTTTAAGAACTTCGAGCATCTCATCGCCCAATCGAAATATTTCATTGGCGTAATCAAGCGCGGCCTTTCCAGCCTCAGTCAGAATCAATTTGCGATTTTTTCTTTCGAATAAAGGTTTACCTACCATATCCTCAAGCTGCTTCAACTGAGAACTTAACGTCGGCTGACCAATATGAAGTCTTTCAGCTGCTCTGGCAATACCCCCTTCAGTCGCGATGATTCGAAAATAGAATAAATGATGATAGTTTAACCACTGCGTGTTTATCCGCGTCATAATGTCCTCTTGCAAATAGTTTGTTTTAAGCGAACAATTAGTTATTATTTATCGTCTTTTAAAAAGTATCTGTCAAAGATAAGATTATATATTGTTGGAGGATATTTTATGGCATGGTTTAAACGCATAGGTCTTTTCTTGGCGGTCAATGCACTCGTAATGATTACAGTGTCATTTATCTTGAATTTACTTGGGGTCAATTCCTACATCACAGCTTATGGTTTAGATTATAAATCTCTCATGATTTTCTGCTTGGTTTGGGGTATGGGAGGAGCATTCATTTCATTGGCTTTGTCAAAAGTCATGGCCAAATGGATGATGGGTGTACAAATCATTGACCCCGAAACTCGTGATCCCGAAATGCGTGAGCTTGTTCAAATGGTTCATGAGCTTTCTCGAGCTGCAAATTTATCTAAAATGCCAGAAGTTGGTATTTACGAATCACCAGAGGTCAATGCCTTTGCAACTGGACCTACGAAGTCAAACTCTCTAGTTGCTGTTTCAACCGGACTGCTTCGCCGTATGAATACTAATGAAGTAAAAGGTGTCATCGGTCACGAAGTCGCTCATATCGCAAATGGTGATATGGTCACAATGACTTTAATCCAAGGTATCGTAAATGCTTTTGTCATGTTTTTAGCTCGAGCAATTGCATTTGCACTGACAATGACAAAAGGTCAAGATAGTGAAGAGCGCCAAGGACCTCCATTATCATTCTACATTGTTCAATTCGTTTTAGAAATTGTCTTTATGATTTTAGGATCAATTGTTGTTGCATGGTTTTCACGTTATCGTGAATACCGCGCTGATGCAGAAGGTGCAAAACTTGCGGGTCGTGATAAAATGATTCAAGCGCTTGAAGGATTACAGCGTACAATTGATCAGATCGACACATCTGCGCAGCCCAATGTGCAAAGTTTTAAAATTTCTAGCAGACCAGGTCGTTTTTTAAACCTATTTTCAACACATCCACCACTTGAAGAACGCATTAAAAGATTAAGAAGTTAATAATGAAAAAAATTGAAAGTCTTTTCGAAAGTATTATTTTTTCAAGTCGCTGGATTCAAGCCCCAATTTACGGCGGTCTCATTGTTGGATCGATACTTTATACTTATAAATTTCTAGTTGAGCTTATTCACTTAAGCTCAACTGTGACAACGATATCAGAAGAACTTTTGATGCTCGGTATTCTTACACTTGTTGATATTTCAATGGTATTAAACTTACTTGTTATGGTTATCATTGGCGGTTATGCAACTTTCGTTAGCCGAATCCATTTAGATCAGCACGAAGATCGCCCGGATTGGCTACAAAAAATCGATGCCGGAACTCTCAAAGTTAAACTTGCTGGAGCTTTAGTGGGAATTTCAGGTATCCATCTTCTTAAGTCATTTATAAATATCAACAATAAAGATTTTGAACAAGTCAAGTGGCAGATCATTATTCATGTTGTCTTTTTATTCTCAACATTAATGCTAGCCTATACAGAAAAAGTACTCCATTCTTCACACAGTAAACATTAATATTTAAGCATTAAATTAAACTCATTACGCAACAATAAAGGTACAGTTATGGATTTCATTTCACAAGTTTCAATCGCACCATCTTGGCTTTGGATTTCTTTTTCAGTCGGTATTATCATTTTATTGATGATAGATCTCAGCTTATTTGGCAAAAGCATGCACAAGTTTTCTCGCAAAACAGCTCTCATCGAAAGTGGTATTTGGGTTAGCGTTGCGCTTTTATTTAATTTGTGGTTTGGATTAACCTACGGGAAAGATCTAGGTCTCGAATTTCTGACTGGTTACTTAGTTGAGAAAAGCTTAAGCGTTGATAATCTTTTTGTTATTTTATTAATATTTAGCTCGTTTCGCATTCCTGAACAATATCAGCATCGAGTGTTGTTCTACGGTGTGCTCGGAGCAATCATTCTCAGAGCATTCTTTATCATATTAGGCGCTCAACTGCTGCATATGTTCCACTGGATACTCTATGTGTTTGGCGCTATTCTAGTTATAACTGCCATCAAATTTCTTCGTGAAACTGATGACAAAATTGAGGTCAAAGAAAATTGGTCTATTCGATTAATTAAACGATTTATACCAACAACTGCAACAATACACGGAAATAATTTTTTTATTAAAGAAAATGGCATTTCAAAAGCCACACCGCTTTTCTTAGCGTTAATTGTCATCGAAGTTACAGACCTGATCTTTGCAGTTGATTCTATTCCAGCAGTCTTTGCTGTCACACAAGATGCATTTGTCGCCTTTGCTTCAAATATTCTGGCAATTCTTGGTTTACGTGCACTTTATTTTGTATTAGCTGACTGGGTTAGTAAACTGAGATATTTAAAACCGGGACTTGCGGCCGTACTAGGCTTCATCGGTGTTAAGATGTTGATTATGGACTTTTTTAAAATACCAAGTTGGGTCTCAGTTCTTGTGATTTTATCAATATTAATTACAGCAGCACTAAGTTCATGGTACGTCGCTAAACTTGAAGAAAAAAGAGTAAAGTAACAAAATAAAAATAAGACAGATAAAATACTTATTTAGATCGGATAGTTTTGCTTATGATGATCGAAAAATTACAACGTAAAATTCAGAACTTTGTAAAATCTATCCAAAAATATACTGATCGCTTTTGGTATGCTCCACTCATAGGACTTTTAGCGGCATTAGATAATCTCATTATTATTATTCCTAATGATGGCATTTTAATTTCAAGTTCAATGCTAAAACCTAAACATTGGTTTTTATTTTCACTCAGTGTCGCTATTGGATCTACGATTGGAGCAATAGCTCTGGCTGCATTAGTTGAATACCAAGGATTGCCATGGATACTTGATATTTATCCGGGTATAAACGAAACTAAATCTTGGTCTTTATCAGTTCAGTTTTTTGAGCAATACGGACTATTTCTCGTATTTGCCGTGGCCATTACGCCATTTATGCAACAACCCGCTGTTATATTAGCAAGTTTAGCAAATACATCATTAATACATCTCGCGGCAGTTATTTTCATAGGTCGATTTATTAAATTCTTAATTATGGCCTATATAGGATCGCATGCTCCACGTCTATTAAGTAAATTGTGGGGCCTTAAAGATGAACTCAAAGACGCTGGTGTGAATTTAAAGCCAGATCAGTAGTTGTTGCTGCAGATTTTTATTCTTAAACACGATCAATCGAACATATAAAGGCCTTGTTTCTCAAAAGCGAAAAACAAGGCCTCGAAAAAACTAATCTACTTTAAATTGATTTCGATAGGCTTACCTTTATATTCAACACTTTTCTGCAATGATCCAGCTAAAACAGTTACATCCAAATCTTTTAAATTTTTAAATACGGTGAAATCAATTTTAATTTTTGTATCGACAACACTTTTCTTACAAACAACATTGTAATGAGCTTGCCAATCAGAATGTTTTACAATCTCTGTTTCACCTTTTTCAGGAATTTGCCCAATAACATCTGGTGTAATTATACATTCTGCACCTTGATCAAACTGCACAAATTGTTGAATAGAGTTATTGAATTGTTCTGTAACAGTTTTCAGTTTCTGAAGGTCTTTGTCTTTTTTAGGCTTATATTCAAACCCTAAGACACTTTGAGCCGCTGTTTTAAATTCAATACGTCCATTTAAATTATCAAATGCGATCGATAACTCACCTCCACCATGAACATGGGCTGCATGATGATGTTTGTGGTGTTTATGCTCTCCGGCAGCAAATACATTTTGCGCGATTAATGCTAGTAAAATAATTATTTTTGTGTTCATAAAATTCCTTTTTTTTAATTTCTAAGTTGCTATTACAACGTCTGATTTATATTTTTATGGTCATTTTTAAGTATTAAATTATGATGTATACATGCTTGTTCTTGGTGGTTTTTTTCGAGGCTCAAGATATGGCTGAAGGTATCGTAATTCAACGACATACACGAATGGATAGTCTAATCTTAAATTAAAATCAGCTAATCCTATCTCTAAAGTGAAATCAAAACTCAATTTTTCAGATAAATGTTTGCCCTCGCGACAATTATGCCCATCAGAATTACTATCGACAATTTGATCAATATTATTTTGAGAATTAACAGCAATGAAATGGAAGTGCAATAACTCATCACAATGCCTATGACTATCCATCAAAAAACTTGCTTTGATCGAGTTCACTGCAAAGATTAACAAAAGTAAATAGCTAATATTGCGATTATTTTTTTGCACGTTAAGATGTTAATCGCTCTCATTTCGATCAGTCAATAACTGATCGAGCACATCTATAGACAGCCTCATTTAAGCACTTTGTTGATCTCTCTCACCCGTCAGCTCTAGCTCAAAACAAGTTCCTAATTCACTTTTCGATAGTTCAACGAGAGTAATTTTACCATCCATCATTTCTAAGTATTTTTTAACGATAGGCAAGCCCAAGCCTGTTCCCTTCTCTCCGGAAGTGCCCAATCTTGTTGTTTGCTGATCTAACTCGAAAATTTTATTTCGCAAATCATCAGGAATACCAACGCCATAATCACGAATTTGCACAGCAACTTTGTTATTATCCACTCTTACAATAATATCGATTACTGAATTTTCTGGTGAAAATTTAATTGCATTAGTCAGAAGATTCATTAAAACTTGGTTTTTCAACCAAGAAGCTTCTCCGCGAATAAAAATATTTGAGCATTGGTTAGAATCATAACTGATTTTTATATTTTTCATTGCAAGCTTTTCTTCGAGTAAATTGACAACTTCACTCAATAAACTATCTAATCGAATTGAAACAAAGTTAACACTTATTTTCCCTAATTTTGCACTATGAAAATTACGTACAGTTGTCAAAATTTCATCTATGGAGTTCATTGCTCGTACTAACTTTGGATATCTCTCATACAGATACTTTGCTTGCGAATCTGGTTCTTTATGTTTTTTCAATCCAGTCATACAATTGAAAATAATCTGCATTGGATTACTAATATCATGAACTAAAATATTCAATAGAGCTTGATTTTCCTGCGCCATCTTATCGATCTCTTTATACTTATATTCTAAAATAGTATTTGTTTCAGATAGTTTTTGATTTGCAACCTGCCATTGATCAGTTCTCGATATGACCATGTCTTCAAGTTGAGACTCGCGTTCTGTATCGATTTTTTTAATAACATATAAGGGTATAAAAATAGAATATATAAAGTAAAATGTGATGGCTACAGCAAATCCAAAAATAGCAAGATCTTCTCTAGGTCTCATATAAGGATAATCTAATACATGAAATGAATTCGTTATTAAAAGTAGCGCATAACCAACATCTAATCGTGTACGGTTTGGTGATCTTAAAATTAGATAGGAAAAATAAAATAAAGCACATGAAATAAATAGCACACCAGGTATTGCACTAATTGAATACGACAGCTTCATTGCAAATAACACTAAACTCAATGCTAAACTTAGACTTGCTAAAAACGTAATGTGTTTCCAACTAATTTTAAGACCTAACAAGTGTCTTGAAATCTCGAAGAGGTAATAAAAACATAAAAAATGCGCCAAAAAAAACAATGAGAAATGTATAGCATTTAGCTCACTAAAAACACCTTGCGCTACGAAAGAAACACATCCACAAATCCAAAATAAGAAAAAATTTTTTAAAACTTTTTCGCGAAACGAATACCACAACAGTCCAGCGTACACCGAACTAATGGCTAAAATTCCCCCAAGAATATAAACTAAAACTTGTATTGTACTCATTGCAGCAGTCTACTTATCGGCACAAAGAGTCTATTTTTTAATCTAATTTAGGCATTTTTTGCAGAAAATTAACACATCTTGACAATGATTTAAATTAAAAATAGTTGATTAATCAATTTTTTAATTACTAGACTAAGGTCATGCATCTAAATGAGACACACAACCATTTGAGACTTTATGTAACAAATATCAGCCAGTCAAACACATGGACGAATGAAGAGTTCAACATAGCTAATCAACAATATGAATATTGGAAATGTATCTGGAACGATCAATTCAAAAAAAAATCCCCAGAGTTTGTATTAAGTAGTGATAATTTCATGAGGCAAAAAGAAATTTACTCTTTACATGTTAATGATAAAATTATTGCACTTATTGCTGCGGATATTTTCGACTTAAACCATGT
The DNA here is from genome assembly GCA_046293015.1 of Pseudobdellovibrio sp. Taxonomy (GTDB): domain Bacteria; phylum Bdellovibrionota; class Bdellovibrionia; order Bdellovibrionales; family Bdellovibrionaceae; genus Pseudobdellovibrio. The sequence continues at coordinate 217,265 of JBKBPU010000006.1, read as the reverse complement.
ATTCACAAGAGACCATTCTTACTTTAGTGAAATTCCTGAAGATGTTTTTCAAACCTTAAAAGAGAAAAAAGCACTGAGATGTTTCACCATAAATCAACTTCTTGTATCACAAAAATGGTACGGAGATGCTCGAGTTGTTGACATTATGGCTGGATTAATTCTTCATCGCCTGTATACTTCTTTTTTGAAATGGGCAATTTGCTATACTCGCAATATTGGCAAAATAAATACACTTGGTTTAAGGTGGACAGGACAATCAATTAAATCTGACTTTTTAGTTCATAACGAACCTTCCGACTTTGTTCTCTTTAATAAAGACAGTTATCTATCTGCAGAAATACAACTTGAAAAAAAAATTGTTACAAATTTGTGGGATGAATACTTTTCAAAGCCTTCTCAAATACTTAAATTAAATACAGAATTTGGATGGAATTTCAATAATTACAAACAAATCATGACAAAAGGAGAATTAAATGAACCCAACACTTACACCGAAAACAGTCTATAATGAAATGCTTGTTGCGATTGACCGGATTGCACATGATTGCGAAAAGTTTGCTTGGCACGATGAACAGACTTATGCGAATTGGTTAGCGCAAAGCTATTACTATGTTTCTTGGACAACAAGACAACTAGCACTTGCATCAGCCAGAACTAAACCTGGAACTGAAGATACACTTCATTGGAGATTTATCGAAGAGGCTAAGGAAGAAAAAAAACATGAGTTGCTTGCATTAAAAGATTTAAAAGCACTGGGCTATGAACTCAGTATGTTTCCTGAACTTCCTCACACTGCATTTTTTTATCAATCTCTGAGCTATATGATTGAAAACGAACACCCAATAGCTATTTTAGGATTTTCACTAACTTTAGAAGGTTTCGCTGCAAAAAAAGCTCATCTTTCTTACCCAAAAGTTCTTAGTTCACACGGACAAGAAGCTTCGACTTTTATGAGATTGCACTGTGAAGTTGATGTTGAACATTTCAGTCAAGCATTACCTCATCTTGAAAGCTGCCCTACACATTTATTACCGATTATTTCTCGTGGCATACAGCTATGTACTGCTATTTACTGCGGTATTTTAAATGATATCACTCTAGATCAAGCAATTCGCAATCAAACGCATTCGATTCAAACTGAAACATCTATTTAATTTATTTATCGGGCTCAAATATATTGAGCCCGATAAATATGATTTTTTTCGTAAAACTTTTTGTCACTAACTTTAATCACCCGTATTTTACTTTTCTAAATTGTAGAACTTGTAGACTCCGCTGTCCTATCTCGATAAAAATACAATTTTCCCAAGCTATTTAAAAAAAATAATTTCAAAATATAAAACAAGTTGTCTAAGCGACAAGGAGTTCATAATGTCTTTTTCAAGAAAAATGATCACGTTAGTTGGATTTTCAGTTCTTCTGTGTTGTAACATTTCTCAAGCAGAAACAACTGTCAGCATCATGCCATCATTAATTATTATACCAGATGACAATGGATGTACCTTTAATGGACAACCATTACAAGATGGGGAATCGATCACGGCCTATCAAAACTCAACAGTTGCTTTTGGTAATCAATGTATTTCCGAAACTCGCACTTGCAAAAGCGCATCACTCAGTGGCAGCTATCAATTTGCATCGTGTGCTGTGGATCAACCGGCTAGTTGTCTTTTTAACGGTCAAACTATTTCGCATGGACAAACGATCAATGCGTTTATTTCCAGCTCGGTTTCATTCGGCAGCCTTTGTCAATCAGAACAACGCACATGTCTAAACGGTGTACTTTCTGGGTCTGCTGCATATGCATCCTGCGCTGTCGATCAAGCAGCGAGCTGTCTTTTCAATGGCCAAACGATAGCCCATGGTCAAGCGGTTAAAGCTTTTCAAAATTCAAGTGTAGTTTACGGTCAATCTTGCATTTCTCAAGACAGATTATGTGACAATGGTGTACTTACAGGTGCTTATCAATTCGGTTCATGCTCTGTTGATCAACCTGCAAGTTGTCTTTTCAACGGCCAAACAATAGCCCATGGTCAAGTTGTTACAGGCTTTCTATCTAGCACTGTACCATATGGTTCTTCTTGCCAATCAGAACAACGTACTTGTCAAAATGGAATATTATCTGGTTCTGCAAACTATGCTTCGTGCGCAGTCGATCAACCTGCAAGTTGTCTTTTCAACGGCCAAACAATAGCCCATGGTCAAGTTGTTACAGGCTTTCTATCTAGCACTGTACCATATGGTTCTTCTTGCCAATCAGAACAACGTACTTGTCAAAATGGAATATTATCTGGTTCTGCAAACTATGCTTCGTGCGCAGTCGATCAACCTGCAAGTTGTCTTTTCAACGGCCAAACAATAGCCCATGGTCAAGTTGTTACAGGCTTTCTATCTAGCACTGTACCATATGGTTCATCTTGCCAATCAGAACAACGTACTTGTCAAAATGGAATATTATCTGGTTCATATGCACAAAGTTCATGTTCTGTTCAGAATCCGCCACCAAACCCAACACCAAAAAATTGTTCAATTAATGGGGTAACAGTTCCTAGTGGACAATCCATCAAATTATTTATTTCACCTACAGTTCCTTACGGATCTACTTGTTCATTCGAAGAAAGATTATGTACAGACGGTGTACTTTCAGGCTCTGCGACTTATAAAAGTTGCAATGTACAACCTAAGCCACCAGTCACAGAACCACTTCCAAAAGACAAATGTGATAAACATATTAAACACAGAGATCATCATGATCATGGTAAACACTTAGGTGAAATTAAACACGGACACATTCGTAAAGACAACAAAGGTAAAAATCACGATGATGATTGTGTAAAAAACAACAACCCTCCACCGAAAAAACCTTGTGATAAAGACAAAGAAAAGCACAAGCCATGCGATAGCGATAGGGATAAAAATCACGACAAAAAGCCTTGTGATAAAAGTAAAAAAATAACATTTAAAAAACCGTGTAGCAAAAAAGAAGATCGTACTAAAAACAAACCTTGCGATAAAAAGAATGTAGGTTCCCTCAAATCAAAAATAGAAAATTTAATTAAAAAAACTTAATTTTTCAAAATATTTACACCTACACTACAAAGACTCAGAGTTTTCAAACTCCGAGTCTTTGTCATTTAATTTCAACCAAAAACCATATACGATTGAAATAATAATTATAGTTAACGACATTTTCACAGAGTTAAAATAAAACTGTCTAATTGAGTGTTCTGTCCACCCCGCAGAAACTAATCGATTTAAATCTCCATTCGTGTCACTAGCACCATCTGAACTTAATGCCGAACCAAAAGGTAAAGACTGCTTAAATATTGCAATTCTGTACCACATTTTCAATGTTGCCGTATAACCTAACAGCACATAGCCAGACAGAACATATTTCCAGAAGCTCCATTTTGGAATAATTTCAATATCCAAAAAAAATAAACTTAAAATAATAGTTGGAAATAGAATTTCTCCGATTAATCCACCTGCTGAAATATATTGATGTAATTTAATAACAGGTAAAAAGAATGTCATTTTCAAATTTATAAATAGTATGAAGAGCCCAACAAAAAATAAAAATAATTTTTCATTTTGATAAAATCGATATAAAAAATAAACTTGGACTAAAATTAATATTAGTGCAAAAATGTAAATTCGATTATAGCTAAACCACATTGTAAAACCCATCACACCAATAGGTAAAGCTGGTATACCGCCTAAATTTGCAACTATTGCATGTCCCATTTCGTGCATTTGCACAATAGTCATCATTCCTAATAAGTGTGTTAAAAATGTACTATGTAAAACAAGGCTCAGCACACTGACCAATAGAGCAAATTTTAATTCATTCCATTTTTTAAACTCTTCAAGAATTTCAAATAATCTCATAAGTAATGGCATCCTTAAAGTCACAGCATAATTATTAGAAATCAGAATTGGTTCAAAAGCTCAGTAAACTTTAAACGAGCGTTATTCAAATTTGATTTCCATTCGGTATCAACATTTTGATTAGACAAATCTGTTATGTATTTAATTGAGTGTAATGGGATTTTATAACTTTGACATACTTTAGCAAGAGCATAACACTCCATATCTACAATATTAAACAAATTGTGCTTATCTCTTGATAGCGTCTCAATATAGTCTGCAGAACCGCACACGACTTGCGGTAATTTGGTGATTGAATTTAGTTTTAATTCTTTATTCAAGTGAGCAAACACAGGATGTCTTTGCATTACAGATGAAACTTCAACAAGGCTTCCAATAGGATAATCTATACTTCCAGCCGTACCTAAATTAACTACTCGATCAGGTCGCATGCGCTCAATAAACTTCGTTAACGATATTGATGCATTAATTAAACCAACCCCGGTATAGAATATATTAAATCCACTTTTTTCTAACAATTTTTCAGATTCAATTTGAAGGGCCATAACGACAGCCACTCTATCAGATGCAAAACTTTTAAATGTATTAATCTCTTGAATACTCATCGACATACTAAATTTGCTGTTTCAAAGCGTTGTGCGCAATAATATCATCAACGACACTGCGCACTCTAGATTTTTGACTATCTTGTATACGTCCAAATTCCATTCCGAAAATATGTGACCCATTAGGCTTTTTTAGTTTGAAACGAACCTTCGCATCACAAACAACCTCTGATCTCTTATTAACTTTAAATTGTATGCGAATAATGTCGCCTTTTTCAACAGGTAGAGTTAATTGCGGTATTTCAAATCTTATTCCTGAATAAGAAATATCAATCACAACTGCATCATTTTTTATTTTTTGCTGTATCGACCAGATAGCCGCAAGTTGTGGCCAACCGTCAGGTATATTGTGTCTTTCTTCTTTTCTTCGCTTTAATTGAATAATTTTGGCCTTATCAGAAAAACACAGTTGCTCATCTAACGCTTCAATTGGGGTTTTAATAAAAAAAACTTCCGTACCAATAAAAAACTTTATTGATACACTGTCATTGATAGTTTTAAGTTTTTCTTCAAAAGGGGTTTCAATATAAACTTTGTGATTTTCAGATTTTTTTATTTTCGCTGTGTATGTCTGAGGATCATGATCAATTTTAATAATCAAATCTGAGAAACTATCGATACATTTTTGCATTGCAATTAATGCATCGTTTTCTTCAAGCTCAACAAGAAATTCTGCTGAATTAGACATGCAGTTATTATCTCGCTTTTATAAACAAAAACAACAAAAAGAAAATACGCGCAAGACTGCGATATAAACTCATAATTTAAATATGTTTGTCTATACTGATTTAGTCATCACATTAACCAGACTTTAGGATATGTCAGAGTCTATGAATGAGTGTAAGCCGGTATTTGAACAATTTTTTTCAAGACTTGATCCAAATAATGATCCAACCATCGTCGCTTAAAAATAGGCAAGGTCTGTCGACATATATACCCCATATGCCCGCCATATTTCAAAAATGTTCGATGCGTAAGTTCATTCCATTGGGCTTTCATATAATCATCAAATACAATGAATGGATCATCTTCACTTGTTAATACAAAAGTCGGCACACTAATATGAGTCAGATAATCGAAAGTACTACACGTTTTGTAGTAGTCTTGATCATCAATAAATCCAGATTTTTGTGAAGTATAAAGTTTATCAATAAGTTGAGTTGATCCCCAGAGTGGTAGCTTCATTTTAGGATCTTGTTCTTTAATCATTTTTTTCAACATGAAATAAAAACGTAAATCGTAAAATTTAGAAAATCCTTTTTGCAACCTTGCAGATGCATGATTCAGTTTAATCGGAGCATTCACAACAATACCAAAATCTGGCAAATGCTGACCAAATCTCTTTGTTAACAAGTTCAATAAAACACTACCGCTTAAAGAAAAACCGATAAAAATTTGCTTCTTGTTTGGATAGTTTTGGCGCAGATATTCACTGATCGCGGAAGCGTCTTCTCCTCGACCAGAATGATATGGCCTTCTTGCGCTTCCACGAGTATGACCAACACCTCGATGTTCAACAAGTGCTACACTGTGTCCCAGTCGATTTGCCAACACAGCCGTGCGATGCATATAATCTGAATCTGCTGTTCCACCTAAACCGTGAAAAATGACAACTATATAGTCACTTGTGTTCAAATGAAACCGAAAACTCATCTGATCACCATCAGATAAAGTAATTGATTGTACACTGACTTTTTGGTTAAAAACCGGAGATTTAATAAAATGCCCAAGCAAAGTCTGAGTATGAGCCGTTTCAAATTTAAAATACGGTTCAAATGCTAATAAATTTAAATCTAAATCTAAAATTTTCACAAGTCGCTACATTTACCATATTTTTAATCTGTCCGCTTCACTTAAGTATAATTTATTCGAAGACTGACATGCAAAGGCTTCATGAAAACCACTTTGATGTTTAACCTGCTCATTGATTCGAGCAAACCCTAAGCTGTGAGGATCAGTTTTAAGAAGCATTTCTTTCATTTTATCTCTTGTAACTCCACACCACAAACGACCATAAGCAATAAAAAATTTCTTTTTATCCTCTAAACGACCAGAGTTGTTTGGAAAAGCAGCTTTGTAGGCGAAAGTTAATCCAACAAGATCTGCGACATTTTCTCCGAGCGTTAAAGAACCATTGTGGCCGATTTTATTAAATTGTTCGATCATTTTCTGACTACGCTCTTTAAATTTTTTAATATCTTCTTCAGTCATCCATTGTTTTAGTTTGCCATCAGAATCAAATTTCGACCCTTCATCATCGATAGCATGCCCAAGCTCATGTGCAACAACAGCACCCACTGCTCCCAAATTCTCAATGACGTCTCCTTCTGGAACGAAAAATGGATACTGTAATATACCAATTGGCATGACAAATTTATTTGCTTCAGGCGAGTAATAAGCATTAACAGTTAATGGCCCCATACCCCAAGCTTCGTGATTAACGCCTTCACGAATACGCTCCATAGATCTTTTATGTGATAATAACGCTAATTTTTTACCGTTCTCATATGGCTTCGAAGAAGAATATTTTTGAATAGGTTTAAAATCCCACTCTTTATCAGATTGGGGTTGTATAAGTTGTAATTTGGCCTTACTAATTTTTGCCAAAGCTCCTTGTTTACTCTGCTCAGATAACCAATTATTTTCTTTAATTCCTGTGATTATTGATTGTCTAACTTTTTCAGCAACGGTTAACATTTTCTCGCTTGGAAAATTAGGAAACAACCGTGGTAACATTTCTAAATCAAGTTCGCGGTTAAAGGCAGACATAACAGACATAGTGCATCGCTCTTGGCGGTCGGGGCGTTTGGGTGCTCCACCCAAATATTTAAAACTGAAAGCTAAACGTTTTTTGAATAATTCAGGATACGCGTCGTCCATGAATCCACGAGCACTTCTAAACATGTAAATATCTTTCAAGACTTGTAGATTCTCTTCTTTTTGCAATTCGCGATTAGCAAAAGCTATGCTCTCAGGAATGAAAATACGAACAAGTGTCTTTTCTGGAATATTTGCTTTAAAAAAGTTTTCGAGACCGATATTAGAAGTTTGTTTAAAAAAATCTTCACGACTGACATATCTTGGCTGCGTCCATCTTTGTCGAAACTCAGCAGGAAAAGGATAAGTTTCTTTAAAACGTTTTTCAAAATCTACGATGGCTAGGGCCCTTTGACGAAATGTTTCACGTTTTCCGTCAGGATATATAGTCATAAAAAAATCAGTCATCAATTCAGCATAAGCATCAGTTAGCTCTTTATTATCGTAATAACTATGCTCCGGCAGAAACATCAAGTTAATATCAAATGTTATATCGTAAATATTCGGGTTATCTATATTTGCCGATAGTTCATAGTTAATAAATGACCATTTCTCATTCATCATGTTTTGTTTATTAAATTCGATAAAATCTCTTAAAGATTTAATTGATTCGAGATCAAGTTTCAAATTCTGAACGAGAGTTTTTTCTTCTTTAGCAGCTTCTTTTTCATTCATACAAGCTTTATAGTAATCTTTCATTTGCAATGAACGCTCGCTTAATTTTTTTTCTTTATCTATATTTTTAAAAAAGCTTTTCTTTTTCTCTAAAAGTCTTTCAGCTGAGTCTTCGAATGCAAAGTGATGGGAACTTCGATCTTCACGTAATTGAAAAGAGTTTTCAACGTTCGAACAAACGTACTGGTGAAAATCATCACATGGATTGACTTCGCTTTTCAGTGTATAGTTTCTTTTTTCAGGAATTTTTGAAGTTTTTTTAACATTTTCTTGGCTGTGTTGTGTTTTAGCTGCATACGCAAATGGTATAACAGTCAGCGCCGATGCTACTGTACAAATTCCAATAATTGATGCTTTAGTCATTTTTTGAACCTTCCTTGATTACAAATTAAATGATTTTAAATATATAACATGAACTTTCAAGTTCATGGTCTAGTTAATCATGTTTATTTTGTCAGTAATTACCTCTTGCGTGAAGCTTTTTTTCCACATCGTGACAGAACTAAACTTTAGATTCATAATACTTTTATTAATTAGCGGAGGCCTATCACTATGTCAGTTCCATTTATCGATTTAAAATCACAATATCTCGCTCTAAAAAATAACATCGACTCTAGAATACAAAAGGTCTTAGACAGCGGGGCCTATATTAATGGACCTGAAGTTGCTGAACTCGAACAAAAGTTAGCTATTCACACCGGAGCAAAACATTGCTTAGCTGTTGCCAGCGGCACAGATGCGCTTTTAATTCCTATGATGGCCCTAGGCATTGGTCCTGGTGATGAAGTCATTACAACAGCTTTTTCTTTTATAGCAACGGCAGAAACAATAGTTCTATCGGGTGCGACTCCGATCTACGTTGATATTGACCCTAAAACTTTCAATATAGATCCCAAAAAAATAGAAGCTGCAATTACATCAAAAACAAAAGCAATCATGCCGGTTTCGCTTTACGGTCAAGTTGCTGATTTAGACGAAATTAATGCTATAGCAAAAAAACATAACTTATTTGTCATAGAGGACACAGCTCAATCTTATGGCGCAAAATACAAAGATAAAAAAAGTGGTGCATTGACGACTGCAGCAGGTACATCTTTCTATCCAGCAAAACCACTTGGTTGTTATGGTGACGGCGGAGCTATTTTCACAAACGATGATAAGCTCCATATTGCAATGAAAGAAATTCGCGAACATGGCTCTGAGAAAAGATATTACCACACAAGATTGGGTGTTAATGGTCGCTTAGATACAATACAGTGTGCTATATTGTTAGCAAAGCTTGAACGCTATGATTGGGAAGTTGAACAACGCAATAAAATTGCACATTTTTTCACTTCATCTTTTGCTGGTCTCGAAAAATTCGACTCTCAATTTTCAACTCCTCATATAAAAGCAGGCAACACAAGCGTATGGGCTCAGTACACAGTCACTGTCACTAAACGCGACGTGTTTCAAAAGAAAATGCAGGAACTTGGCGTACCTACGACCGTACACTACCCAATGACTATGGCTGATCAACCATGGTACTCCCAGCATACACCTCAAAGACACGACATAACGCATTCTCGCTGGGCAGCACAACATGTGATCAGTTTACCTATGTTTCCTGATATGAATCAGGAAACTCAGCAAAAAGTTGTTGAAGCCGTTAAAACAGCAGTTGAATTCTCGGCGAAATCTTAGGACAATCTCGGCTAAGTTTAAACAATTATCACGACCGAAGAAGGATCCCCATGAGCGAATTTAAACAAGAATTTCTACCACTGCAAAAAACAGTTGAACTTCAATCTAAATTTGGAAATATCACATGGGGAGATCGCAAAAGTTTTGTTTTGTTTGCAGGCCCAGACATTATCGAAGATGATGCTATGGTTATTGAAACAGCCCAGGAAATTAAACGCGTCACGCAAGCATTAGGTATACCTTGGATTTTAAAATGTTCATTTGATAAAGCCAACCGCCAAAGTATTAAGAGTTTTCGCGGACCTGGAATGAATCAAGCATTGAAATCACTTGAGAAAATTAAAGTAGCCGTGGGATGTAATTTTTTAACGGATGTTCACGAAACAATACAGGTTGAAGAAACTGCTCAATATGCAGAAGTTTTACAAATACCAGCTTTCCTATCACGCCAAACAGATTTACTAGTTGCGGCAGCAAAAACAAATCGTGTTATCCATATTAAAAAAGGACAATTTCTAGCTCCTTGGGACATGAAGGCTATAACCCAAAAAGCAGTTCAGTCAGGAAACGATAAACTACTTCTTTGTGAAAGAGGCACTACATTTGGTTATAATCGTTTGATTAATGACATGACTGGTTTAGTTGAAATGCGTCGGTTGGGCTATCCTGTCATAATGGACTGTACTCACTCAACTCAACTACCTGGCGCCACGGGCGAATCAAGTGGGGGACGTGGTGATATGGTTTGGCCATTAGCGCGTGCAGCAATGGCTGTCGGTGTCGATGGTATTTTTGTTGAAACTCATCCGAATCCTGAAAAAGCACTTTGCGATGGGCCGACGTCACTTCCTTTGCGAAATCTCGAAAGTGTTCTTAAGAATTTAAAAAATATTTTCAACACGCACCTATTATAAATTTTTGATCAATGTTGATGTTAAAGAAATATTCACGAATTATTATTTCAGTTATTTTACTAGCTTTAGTTTTAAAGTTTGGTTTGATAGACATCAAACAGTTTTCAGATACGCTTAAAAATCCCTTAATACTCGTTGTTGGTTTAGCAGCATTCAGTTTACAAATATGCGTCTTCGCTTGGCGTTGGAAGTCTCTAGTCAATCTCGAAGAAAGTCGATATCCTCTTACTCACGCAATACGAGAAACCTTGATTGGTAGTTTTTTTAATTTTTTTATCCCTAGTGGAGTCGGCGGAGACGTTGTAAAAGCTCTGAGTTTGTCTGAAAAATACCATGTACCCAAAAAATCAAGCTTTGCTCTCATTACTGTTGATCGCGTTCTAGGTTTATTCGCACTCATTTTATTTTCAACAGTATTTTTATTTATAGAATTTTTTAAAGGCTTGCCTGAAAATATGCTTAAATTATTTAATATATCTCTTTTATTACTAATTTTAGCATGCTGTGGATTACTATTTTTGTACCACTCTAAAAAAATATTTCCCAAGATAAAAACAAAAATCAAAATTAACATGCTCATAAAACTCATCCAAATGGCTGAACAAATTCAGTTAAATATTGAAAAAATACTTAAGAGTAGTTTTTTCCTTAAAATCATTGGCATCAGTTTTATATCTCAGTGCTTATCAATTGGATTTCTTTACTTCGTTAATTATGAGCTTAATCAAACTACAGTTTCAATTTTTGTCTTTTTACCTCTTGCCTGTTTTGCTTTTATGGCTTCAGCAATACCTTTAACTCCGGCAGGTATTGGAGTTGGTCAGGCAGCATTCTTTTTTATTTTCTCGATGATAAACCCTCCAACTGCGACAGCAGTTTCAACTGCTATTAGCTTGATGCAGTTTTTCAACTTAATATTAAGTTTACCAGGCGGATACTTCTTTGCCCGCTCAAAAGAAAACGCTTCGACTCATAGCTTAAATTCATAATTGACTCTTAGTATTTCACACGGACTTAGACAACTAACTTGCTCTTTACATAGAGTTTCTTTAACCTATTAAATAAGATAGTACTTACTAAATTATTCAGTGAAAAAATCAGGAGAGGTTTAGTCTATGACATTATTATTGAATCAACTTTTTAAATTTGTAACTTTACTACACTCTGAAAATGGAACGAAGCAAATTTCCTGGGGCCTCACTTTAGGGGCATTCTTAGGTTTTTCACCTTTTTTTAGCCTACAAACTTTATTAATTTTGATGATTTTATTTTTTTTCAAAGTACAGTTTGGCGCTGCTTTCTTATCGGCATTTGTCTTTAAATTTATAGCCTTTCTTGCTGATCCCTTAGCAGATAGCTTAGGTCGAATAACTCTCGAATCTGATTTGCTGCGCCCAATCTGGACAACACTCTACAATCTACCTATTTTACCTTACACTCGATTTAACAATTCTATCGTTATGGGAAGCTTTATTTTTGTTTTAATCATAAGCCCCTTACTTTATTTTATATTTTTAAAGCTTATCACTCAGTATAGAGAAAAAGTTGTACAAAAATTTGAAGAGTCAAAATTCTGGAAAGCATTTAAAGCTTCAAAATTTTATCTTCTTTACAGCAAGTATCAAGAAATCACGGAATAAAATGACATCGAATTTCAATTAAAGTCCTGTTTTTACTCTTTTCAAATTTAACTTAGATTAATTATTTAGCGAGAAACATTATGACTGACGAAAATAAAAACATACAAAGTGATAAAACAAAAAATAATAAGACTTATAAAGGTGGTCTCATTCGCTGGTCAGCTGTTGTACCTTTTGGCATCTTTGTTTTAGTCATGGGACTATTTTTTACACTTTTTTTTGATAGCATGATCAAGTCGGCGTTAGAGTGGACGGGCTATAAAGCAACAGGTGCTGAAGTTAATATAGCAAGTTTCAAATCATCTTTTTTAAATGGAAATGTTTCCATAAGTGGCATTCAGATGACTGATGCTGAAAATCCAGAATACAACACAATAGAAATTGGCTCTATTCGCTTTGATGTTAACTGGAACGCTTTACTTAAACTTAAATTTGTCGTTGAAGAAATGGCTGCTGAAAATATTCAGCTTATGTCAAAAAGAAGTCGTCGTGGAAAAGTAGCACCACCCGAACCACCGAAAAATAACGATGAACCAAGTTTAATCTCAAAATTACAAGATCAAGCACTTGATAAAATCAAAGATAAAAACAAAGATAATCTACTTGGTGACGTTAGCTCATTTCTTCAAACTGGTGATTTTAAAGAACAACTCAAAAACATTGAGTCTCAGATGCTATCAAAACAAATGGCTGATGATTTAAAAAACAAATGGCAATCAAAACAAATTGAGTGGGATAACAAAATTAAAGAATTACCTAAAGAGTCTGATTTCAAAATCATTAAGACAAAATTTGATACCATCAAAGTTAAAGACTTTAAAAATCCTCAGGAGTTAGAATCTGCCATTAAGCAAATAAATGAACTGAAAAAAGATGTTGATGACAAAATAAAAAACATCGATCAAACAAAAAAATTTTTTACAAATGATTTAGAAAGTTTAAAAAAAGACTACGAACAACTTGATAAACAAGTCAAAGAAGATATTGCAAAAATCAAAGAACGAATGAAAATACCAAAAATAAGTGCAGATCAAATTGCAAAATCAATGTTCATGGATTACCTCTCCCCCTACATCAGTAAGTTAAATAGAATAAATGAACTTGCTAAAAAATATTTGCCAGCAAAATACTCGACCATACTAGCTGAAAAAACAGATCCTAGTAAAATTTTGTCTGGAAAAAAAACTATCAAATCAACTCATGCTCAAGAATCTGATGCAATCGTGCCGCACCCTCGAGACGTCGGAACAACTTATGAATTTCCAATAGCTCAAGGTTATCCGCTATTCTGGATTCAAAAAATTAAAGTGAGTACCAAAGCTAATGAACAAATTAATTATGGTAATATTAATGGTCAAATCTTAAATATCGTATCAAATCAGAAGCAAATTGGAAAACCAACGGTGCTTAACATTCAAGGCGACATCAAACCACAAAATATATCTGGTTTAAAAATTGATGCTACATTGAATAATTTAGGAAATGATCCAGAGGCTAATATCAAATTAATTATAGCAAGTCTGAAGTTGAATAGCATCGATCTTATTAAAAGTGATAGCGGAACAATTTCAATACCTACACCCGATCTATCTGTAGATGTTAAAGCTGAAACAGTGGGTTTTAAAAATTATATTATCGACATCAATAATAATTTTAATGATGTCAAATTCGATGTACTGGCCCAAGAAAAAAATCTTAACGAGATATTAAAATCTAGCTTCAGTCAAATAAACAGCTTTAGTTTAAACGCAAAAGCAGAAGGCGCTCTAAATGATCTTAACTTAAAAATCAATTCATCTCTTGGCGAAAAACTTGAAAAAGCTCTAAGCAACTCTGTACAACAAAAAATAGATGAATTAAATAAACAAATTCAAGATAAAATTGACTCTGTTATTACTCTGCAAAAACTTGAACTACAAAAGCAAATTAACTCTTTAACTAAGGGCTATTTAGGCGATGCAACAAATGCGGAATTGAAGCTGAACTCACAAAAAGCAATAGCTGATGAAAAAATTAATCAAGCTAAAAAGGACGCTGAGAATAAAGCTAAAAAGCAAATCCAGCAAGAAGGTCAAAAAGCACTAGATGATCTCAAAAAGAAATTTGGCTTTTAATATTAAAAGTATTGAGTATTAGGATTTAGTGAATAACTCTAATACTCATCTGCACTAAAAACTATCGTCGCTTCCAATCGACAACTGTTAAAAATCTTTCAATAGAACTATTTTTAATAAAAAACGTAGATGGTACGCGATCAATATCAAAAGTTTTCTGAATAAGACCATCTTTATCCATCAGTAAAAGATACTGACTGTTTTTCAACTCTGGAAAACTTTTTAAAAACTTATTTAATGATTCAGTGTCATAATCAAGTGAAACAAAAATTATAGATAACTTTTTTCCATCGATGTCTGATTTTCGACGTTTAAGATATTCAAGCAAATCCGGAATTTCGTTAATGCAGGGATCACACCATGACGCCCAAAAGTGAACAATCAACTCATTATCTGAAGACAGCACAACAAAGTCCTCAAACTTAACATTATTCTGCTTATTAAAACTAATGCCGTCCGAATTAACAAGTTCATTGGAATATTTGATTAAGTTATTCAAAACTAAGTCTTTACTGACTTCAACAGATTTGACAATTTCAGATTTCTTTGAATAGTAAAAATAATTTTTAATAGAAAATATCGAAGCAACCAAAACAACTGCCAAAATGAAAAATATAATAAAAATTCTCATTTTCATAAAAATCCTTTCATTTTAAATAAAAAAAAACCCCGGTTTTATCCGGGGTTTTTTTCACTTCAATAAAAACTACTTCTGCGCAAAGTTGTAGGATCTTGATTTTGCTTGGATCTTACGAACAACTTTTTTAGCCTTAGCTTTAGCTACTGAAGCAACTTTCTTAGTTTTGCTTTCAGTTTTTTTAGCTGCTTTATCTTCTTTTTTATCAGATTTAGCTGCTTTTACTTTTGCTTTAAAGTCAAAGTCAACAAACTCAAGAAACGCCATTTCAGCCGCATCACCTGGTCTTCTTCCGATTTTAATAACGCGAGTGTATCCACCTGCGCGCTCTTTAAAACGAGGAGAAATATCTTTTACGATTGATAGTGCTGCTTCTTGATTAGCTAATCTAGAAATTAATAATCGAGTTGCATTTAAATCACCTTTTTTACCAAGAGTGATTGCTTTTTCGATATGTCTTTTAACTTCTTTTGCTTTTGCAACAGTTGTTTTAATACGGCCATGCTCAACTAGAGAATTCATTAATCCTCTTAATAAAGCCTTACGTGGACCTGATTTTCTACTAAAATGTTTAACTAAACGACGGTGTGATGCCATTTTATAATCCTTTTACTTACTTAACAGATTAAGATTCTCTTTTAACTGGCGGAATATTTGGATCCCAACCTGGAGGTGGCCATCCATCAATTTTCATTCCTAAACCAAGACCCATTTCAACTAAAATTTCTTTGATCTCATTCAGCGATTTGCGACCAAAGTTTTTAGTTTTAAGCATCTCAGCTTCAGATCTGACAACTAGCTCACCAATATATCTAATATTGGCATTTTTCAAGCAGTTAGCAGATCTAACACTCAACTCAAGATCATCAACTGATCTAAATAAGTTTTCATTAAGAGTTGAGTTACCCATAGATTTGATTTCATCACTTGGTTCAAGAGACTCGTCAAATGTTAAGAAAATCTGTAACTGTTCTTTTAATATTTTTGACGCTAATGATACAGACTCATCAGGTTTAATCGAACCATCAGTCCAAACTTCTAAAGCCAAAGAATCATAATCTGTTCTTTGACCTACGCGAGCATTTGACACTGCATAGTTTACTTTTCTGATTGGAGAATGAAGAGCATCGACAGCAATATAACCTACAGGTAATTGCTCAGATCTATTTTCTACTGGAGAATAACCTCTTCCATAAGAAACGATCAATTCAGCATTAAAGTTAGCATTGTTACCAAGAGTTGCAATATGCTGATGAGGATTCAAAACTTCGATTTTATCGTTTGTTATGATATCAGCAGCTGTAACAACTCCAGGACCTTTTTTGCTTATTCTCAACGTGAATGTCTCTGCAGAGTGCTGACGAAAACGAACTTGTTTCAAGTTCAAAATTACATCAGAAACATCTTCAAGAACGTCCGGCATAGTTGAAAACTCATGTAAGACTCCATCTAGTTTGACCGCAGTTACTGCAGATCCCATCATAGAGCTCAAAAGAATTCTTCTTAAAGAATTCCCAAGAGTGACACCAAAACCTCTTTCTAGAGGCTTAACGATGAATTTTGCATACTCAGAAGTTTGAGTATCTCGCTCAATTTCGAAGCCTTTTGGTTTGATTAACTCTCTCCAGAATTTAAAATAATGTTCTTGCATTACAACACTCCTAACTATCGTGAGTAGTACTCAACGATCATGCTTTCTTCTACTGGTATAGAAATCTCATCTCTAGATGGTACATCTTTTACTGTACCTTTGAAAGCAGAATGATCAGCTTCTAGCCAGCTTGGAATTGTTCTACGCGCTACGGCTTGAATTCCAGCAAGAACTTTATTTACCTCTTTACTTTTTTGAGACACCTCAACAACATCGCCTTTTTTAACAATGTAGCTAGGGATATTTACACGTTTACCATTAACAACAAAGTGATTGTGCGATATCAACTGACGAGCCTCTCTTCTTGAGCTGGCAAAACCAAGTGTATACACAACATTATCCAATCTCAACTCTAAGTACTTCAACAATTCAGTACCTGTAATTTCTTTAGATTGATCAGCATTATAGAAATACTTTCTAAATTGTTTCTCAGATAATCCGTAATATCTTTTTGCTTTTTGTTTTTCTCTTAGCTGCAATGCATACTCAGAGAATTTCAATCTAGATTGACCATGTTGTCCTGGAGGATACGGTCTTCTTTCGAATGAACATTTATCAGAGAAACATCTGTCACCTTTTAAGAAAAGCTTAGTATTTTCTCTTCTGCATAGTTTACAAACAGAACTATTAACACAACTCATAAATTCCCCTATTAAATTCTTCTTCTTTTCGGTGGACGGCATCCATTATGAGGAACCGGTGTAACATCTTTTAGAGACAATATTCTAATGCCAGTACCTGCCAATGCACGAATCGCTGGCTCGCGACCTGCACCAGGACCAGTTAAGAAAACCTCAACTGTTTTCATACCACTTTCCATCGCCTTTTTAGCAGCATCTTCAGTAGTGACCTGAGCAGCAAAAGGAGTTCCTTTTCTAGAACCTTTAAAGCCCATATGACCAGCAGAAGACCATGAAACAGTGTCCCCAGATGGATCAGTAAACGTAACAATTACATTACCGAACCCGGCGTTAATATGACATTGTCCTTGAACAACATTTTTCTTAACTTTCTTTTTAGTAACTTTTTTTTCAGTATTATTATTTGGAGTAGCCATTATTTCACCTTACCTATACTGCTTTTTTCTTGTTAGCTACAGTTTTCTTAGGACCTTTACGTGTTCTAGCATTAGAACGAGTATTCTGTCCTCTGACTGGTAGAGATTTTCTGTGTCTTGTACCACGATAGCAGTTTACATCTGTCAAGCGCTTAATCGCCATACTAATATCACGACGTAAATCACCTTCCACTTTAAAATTGGCTTCGATCAATGCACGAACCTGTGCAATTTGTTCGTCCGTTAAAGCGTCAGTTCTCTGCTCAGCAGGAATTCCGACAGTTGAGCATATTTGCTTCGCTCTAGGTCTTCCAATTCCAAAGATATAAGTAAGAGCAATTTCTACTCTTTTATTTCTAGGTAAGTCTATACCCATTAAACGTGCCATATATTAACCCTGCCTTTGCTTGTGTTTAGAGTTTTCACAGATCACTCTGACAACACCTTTACGTTTGATCACTTTGCATTTATTACAAATTTTTTTAACCGAAGGTCTAACTTTCATAGATTTCCTCACAAAAGGATTTTGTTATAATCATTAACTTTTTTTATGTCTAGTATAATTCTAGATTTTTAGTGATTTTTTGATCTCATTGAAAACTATATCTGGCTGTAGCTCACCATTGACTACAACTAAATCACCCGTCACACGAAAATAATCAATCGTAGGACTTGTATTAGCTTCAAATTGTTTTAGCCGCTCTGATATCACATCTGCATGGTCATCTTTCCTATGCACTAATTCCCCACCGCACTTATCACATTTATCACCTTTTAATGAAGGTTTAGTATGAATATGGAAAATTTCTCCGCAATTTGCACAAGTTCTACGCCCAGTAAGACGATCAATCAAGATCTGAGGATTGATCTTAAAATAAATAACACTATCAATTTTTTGTCCGATAGACTCAAGCATTTTTCTTAAACTTTTTGCTTGTTCTACAGTTCTCGGAAAACCATCAAAAATAACAGATTTTCCAGAGTTATAAGCTATGAAACCTTGAACTAAATTTAAAATTAAATCATCCGGAACCAATTGCCCTTTATCCATAAATGAACTAGCTTTTAAACCTAAGTCTGTTTTTTGCTTGATTGCAGATCTAAGTAAGTCACCAGTACTCAATTGGACAAAGTTAAATTTTTCCGTCAGCTCTCTAGACTGAGTACCTTTACCAGATCCAGGAGCTCCTATAAACAGAATGTTCAAAACTGAACCCTCCGGCTACGTATTTTCGTACCCTTTAAGAAAGAGTCATATTTCTGAGAAAGTAAATGAGACTGAATTTGTTGAGATGTATCAATAGCAACTCCAACCAAAATCAATAAGCTAGTTCCACCAAACTGAAAAGGAATATTAAAACCTTTTACTAATAAGCCCGGCAAAATACAAATTACACACAAGTAAAAACAACCTAAAACGTTAATTCGATCCAGAACATATCTAATAAAATCAGCAGTACTTTTCCCTGCGCGAATACCAGGAACAAAAGCACCTGTTTTTTTCAAATTTTCAGAAACTTCATCCGCGTTAAAAACAATATCTGTGTAGAAAAAAGAAAAGAAAACAATGAGTAAAACGAAGAAAATGTTAAACACAACACCATTGGGATTAGTAGCATCACTAAGAGCTTTTAGCCATGCAATATCCGTAAATTGAGCAATGGTAGCAGGAAACATTAATAGAGAACTTGCAAATATTGGAGGAATGACGCCAGGAAAATTTATCTTGATTGGCAGATGACTTGTCGCCTGAGATGACATGGCGCCATTAGAAATTTTCTGGCTATATTGTATAGAAATACGTCTCTGCGCCACTTCCATATAAATAACAGCAAAGATCACAGCCACCATAAAAGCTAAAAGTATCAAAGCGACAACAAAATTGATTTCTTTTGTCTTAATTAAATCGAAAAGGTGTTGTGCTGCCGATGGAATACTTGAAGCTATTCCCGTAAATATAATCATAGAGGATCCGTTGCCGATTCCTCTTTCACTAATTTGATCACCAAGCCACATTACAAACGAGGTCCCAGCAACTAGTGTAATGATAGTAACAAACTTAAAATAATAGATGCCAAGCATACCAGAGGTTATAAGCAATCTTCCATCCGGCAGAACCTGCGAAGATAACCATGAACTTATGCCGTAGCCTTGAATGACTGCTAACACTATTGTAGCATACTTGGTATACTGAGTTATTTTCTTTCTACCACTCTCTCCCTCTTTTTTTAAAGACTCAAGAAATGGTATTGCCGACGTTAACAGTTGGAAAATAATCGATGCCGAGATGTACGGCATAATACCTAATGCAAAAATAGAGAATTGCGACAAAGCACCACCGGTAAAAGTATTGAACAAACCAAAAATACCGCGATTTTGAGCACTGAAAAACTCAGAAACAGCGTTACCATCCACACCGGGAGTTGGTATATGTACACCAACTCTATATATCGCTAGACACATAAGAGTGAATAATATTTTTGACTTCAGGCTGCTCGTACTTTTGTTGTCGGATGTGCTTTGGCTCACTATTTAATTACCTCTACTTTACCACCAAGTTTTTCAATTGCTGCTTGGGCATTTTTACTGATGTAATTAACTTTTAAATTGATTACAGATTTCAATTCGCCTTTTGCAAGAACTTTAAACTTTGAATTTTTCTTTAACAATTTTGCTTTGTAAAGAACCGTAGCGTCAACATCACCCTTAAATTTATTTAAAGTTGATAAATTGATAACTTCATAATTGGCAGCAAATGCTGCATTAGTAAATCCAAATTTAGGTAAACGTCTAGAAAGTGGAGTTTGACCACCTTCAAAACCTCTTCTTACTTTACCACCAGTTCTAGCTAACTGACCTTTATGACCTTTACCTGAAGTTCCTCCAAGACCAGATCCGATACCACGACCTACTCTTTTACGATAATGAGTAGATCCTTCTTTAGGTTGTAATGACTTTAATAAACTCATGTTATCCCCGATTATTTAACAACTTTAATATCAATTAAATGTTGGATTTTAAATAGCTGACCACGATTTGCAGCATTATCAGCTAGTTCAACTGAACTATTGATCTTTTTAAGACCCAAACCAGTTACAGTTTTTCTTTGAGTTTCAGAACACGCTATTAAAGATTTTTTTAATGTAACTACAAACTTTTTAGCCATGATTACACCCCAGCTTTTTTAAGCTGTTTTAAACCATCTAAAGTGGCTCTTACAGCATTGTGTGGATTACGAGTACCAACACACTTAGTTAAAATATCTTTAACACCAACTGACTCAAGAACAGCACGAACAGCACCACCAGCAATAACGCCAGTACCTGCCGCAGCTGGTTTCATGATAACTTTAGCAGAACCAAACTTACCAATAACTTCATGAGGAATAGTACCGTCTTTTAGACTTACAGTAGAGCACGCTTTTTTTGCAGAGCGTGTAGCTTTTCCGATAGCCTCAGGAACCTCACCAGCTTTACCATTACCAAAGCCAACGCTTCCCAACTTATCGCCAACAACAACTAATGCTGCAAACGAAAATCTACGACCACCTTTAACAACTTTAGTAACACGGTTGATCGCTACTACTTTTTCTTCAAATTCATTTGTATTTAATTTTTCCACGATCACCCCAACTAGAAGTTTAATCCACCCTCACGGGCTCCATCTGCTAATGCCTGAACACGTCCATGGTAAATAAAACCATTGCGGTCAAAAACGACATTAGTAATTCCTTTTTTCTTAGCTTCTGCAGCCAACTGAATACCAATTTTTTTAGCAGAATCTTTGCTTCCATTTTTCATGTCAGCAGACAAAGAAGAAGACGACAATATAGTTGTCTGAGCTTCATCATTTATAATTTGCGCATAAATATGTTTAGCACTACGGTAAACACATAATCTTGGTCTTTCCGAAGTACCTTTAACCACTTTGCGAATTCTGATTTTCTTTTTAAGTCTATTTACAGTTTTCGCAGATGTATGTTTAGAATAATTTAGTTTCATATGTTACCCCTATTTACCAGCAGATTTACCGGCTTTTCGTCTAATTTGCTCGCCGACATATCTAACACCTTTACCTAAGTAAGGCTCTGGTGGTCTAAAAGATCTAATTTTAGCAGCAACTTGTCCAACTAACGCTTTATCAGCGCCTGTTACCGTAACAGTTGTTTGCTTATCTACTTTAATTTCAATTCCTTCTGGAATATCAAAAATAACAGGATGAGAAAAGCCTAGAGATAATTCTAGTTTTTTTCCATTTACAGCACCTCTGTAACCAACTCCATGCATTTCTAATGAAGTTGTAAAACCAGATGTTACTCCCTTAACTGCATTCTGAATAAGAACTTTGTAAAGACCGTGTAGAGATTTCGATTCTTTAGAATCATCTGCTCTTGATAAAACTACAGTTTTACCTTCTAGCTTTGGTGTAATTTTTGTATTCAAAACATAAGTTAAAGCTGATTTTCCACCTTTAACAGTTACAGTTTGACCACTTACAGTCACTGTAGCTTTGTCATCTATATTTACTGGGTATTTTCCAATTCTTGACATTTGAACCTACCAAACTGTGCAAAGAAGTTCACCACCAACATTTTGTTTTTGGGCTTCTTTACCTGTTAAAAGACCTTTGTTAGTACTAAGAACGCACATTCCAGTACCAGAACGAACAGTCGGAATTTCAGTTGATGAAACATAAACACGCTTACCTGGTTTACTTAATTTTTGAAGTGCACTTAATGCTGGATTACCAGCATCATCATACTTCAAGTAAATTCTCATAATACCTTGTTTACTGTCTTTAGCTACTTTAAAACTTCTGATAAAACCATTATCAGAAAGAATCTTTGCAACATTTTCTCTCAATTTAGAAGAAGGCATGTCAACTTTTTCAAGTTTTGCATTCGAACCGTTTCTGATAATAGTTAGCATTTGAGCTATTGTATCCATTGAAAACTCCTACCAGCTTGCTTTTGTTACGCCTGGAAGTTTACCTTCAAGGGCTAATTGTCTAAAAATAATTCTACAAAGACCAAACTTTTTATAATTACCACGTGGTCTGCCAGTTATTTCACAACGTGTGATAACTCTGTTTGGATTTGTATTCTTAGGAAGAGCTTGCAATTTCTTACGAGCAGCATCTCTTTCTTCATCAGACAATTTCATATCAACAGCTTTATCTCTTAATTCTTTTCTATACTTCCAGTACTTAGAAGAAATAGCTTTTCTTTTATTGTTCTTTTCAATACTTGCTTTTCTTGCCATAAAATCACTACTTTCTGAAAGGTAAGCCTAAAGCTTCCAATAAGGCTTTACCATCGTTGTCGTTTCCAGCTGTTGTACAAATAGTAATATTCATACCTCTAACTTTATCAATTTTATCGTAGTTAATTTCTGGGAAAACGATTTGTTCTTTTAAACCCATATTATAGTTACCACGACCGTCAAAACCTTTATTAGGCAAGCCTCTAAAGTCACGTACACGCGGTAATGCAAGAGTTTGTAAGCGATCTAAGAAAGACCACATTCTCTCTCTTCTCAAAGTCACACGCACTCCTAACGGAATACCTTTTCTTAATTTGAAGTTAGAGATGGCTTTTTTAGCTTTAGTAACAACTGCTTTTTGACCAGCAATTGCCGAAATTTCTTCAACAATGCCATTCACAATTTTAGGATTTTGAACAGCTTCGCTAGTACAAACACTAATAACAATTTTCTCTAAACGAGGAACTTGCATAGTACTTTTATAGCCTAATTGTTTAGTTAAGTGCGGAACGATTTCATTTTTGTATTGTTCATTAAGTCTATTCATAAAAATCCTTAAATTACTTCAGGAGCAAGAGAAACAATTTTAACGAATTGCTTTGCTCTTAACTCTCTCGCTACAGGTCCGAAAATACGTGTTCCAATAGGCTCTTTAGATGCGTTAATCAATACCGCTGAGTTATCATCAAAACGGATATAACTTCCGTCCGGACGTCTTAATTTTTGAACTGTTCTTACGATAACAGCCTTAGCAACGTCACCTTTTTTAACTTTAGCGGTAGGGATAGCATCTTTAATCGAAACGATGATAATATCACCGATAGATGCAAATCTTCTTTTTGATCCACCTAATACCTTAATGCACATTACTTCTTTCGCACCAGAATTATCAGCTACATTTAATCTTGATTGCATTTGTATCATAAAAAATCCTACTTAGCAGAACTCAAAACAGCAGCAAGAGCCCACTTTTTAGTCTTGCTGATTGGTTTGGTTTCATAAATTTTAACTGTATCGCCAACTTTTGAAGTTTGGTTCTCATCATGAGCTTTAATAACTGAAGACTTTCTGATGTATTTACCATACTTAGCATGTCTAACCATTCTGTAAACTAATACAGATATAGTTTTTTGCATTTTGTTTGCAATCACTTCACCTTGTAATTCAACTCTACGACCTCTAGTCGATGTATTTGTTGTTGCCATATAACTACCTCACACTCTTCTTAACGATTGCAGTGTTAATTTTAGCAATATCTTTTCTAACAAATCTAATTTGTAGAGGGTTAGATAATTGACCAAGAGAGTTTTTCATTTTCATTTCAAACAACTGAGCCGTTAACTCATTTTTTTGCTTAATTAAATCCTGCAAAGATTTGTTTTCAATATCTGCGTATTTCATATTAGCTTCTCTCTACGTTCTCTCTAAGAACTTAGTTTTAAACGGAAGTTTATGAGCAGCTCTCAAAAATGCTTCTTGAGCTTGTTCTTTTGTAACACCGTTCATTTCAAATAAAACTTTTCCAGGCAAAATACGAGCTACCCAAAATTCTGGATTACCTTTACCACTACCCATACGAGTTTCAGCAGGTTTTTTAGTAACTGGTAGATCTGGAAACACACGACACCAAATTTTACCACCACGTTTTACAGTTCTAGCGATCGCGATACGACCTGCCTCTAACTGACGAGCAGTCAAATGACCATGCTCAGCAGCTTGTAAACCGAAGTCACCGAAATCTAGGTTTGAACCTCTATAGGCTAAACCACGAGAACGACCGATAAATTGTTTTCTCCATTTAACACGTTTAGGACTTAACACGATTTACCTCCTGAACCTCACGAGCTGATAAAATATCACCTTTGTAAATCCATACTTTCATTCCAATAATACCATAAGCAGTTAATGCTTCAGCTGTACCATAATCAATGTCAGCTCTTAATGTATGTAAAGGAACAGATTTTTCATTGTACCATTCTGATCTTGCGATTTCCGCACCATCTAAACGACCAGAAACTCTAATTTTGATACCTCTTACGCCACCCTTAATTGCAGCAGCAATAGCTTTTTTCAAAGCTCTTCTCCAAGAGATACGTTTTTCTAATTGCATTGCAATGCTTTCTGCAACTAGTTGAGCCTCAGTATCTGGCTTACGAACTTCTTGAATACTCAAGAAAACTTCGTTTTTAGTTAGTTTTTGAACATCAGCTTTCAAAGTGTCGATGCCCGTACCTTTTTTACCGATAACAACACCAGGACGAGCTGTATGTATGATTAACTTAACTTTGTTAGCCGCTCTTTCGATTTCGATTTTAGCTACACCAGCATGTTTTAGTTTAGTTTTTAAAAACTTTCTTAATTTAATATCTTCATGAATATTATCAAAATAAGTCTGACCTTTAGCATACCATCTTGAATCCCAAGAACGAATAACACCAACTCTTAAACCAATTGGATGAACCTTTTGTCCCATTATTTCTCTCCTAAAACGACGTTGATGTGGCTAAGTTTTTTTCTAACACCGAAAGCACGACCTTGTGCTCTTGGTCTGAATCTTTTGAGAACAGGGCCTTGATCAACTGTGATTGTTTTAACAACCATTTTATCAGTAGCCATAGTTTTTTTATACTCAGCATTGGCTACCGCTGACTCAATCAATTTCTTGATCAATACAGCAGTTTTTTTGTTCATTACTGTTAAAACCTTCAATGCTTCATCAACTGATTTACCACGAACAACATCCGCGACAAGACGAGCTTTTTGAGCACCTACTCTAGCATATTTTAAAGACGCTTTTGATTCCATTTACTATTCCTTACTTCTTAGCTGCAGGTGCAGATGGAGCTGCTTTTTTCTCTGCATGCCCTTGGAAAGTTCTTGTCGGAGCAAATTCACCTAATTTATGACCGATCATATTTTCAGTTACATAAACTGGAACAAACTTTCTTCCATTGTGCACAGCAAAAGTCAACCCTACACACTCAGGGAATATTGTTGACCTTCTAGACCATGTTTTAATTACCTTTTTGTCATTTTTTTGTATAGCATTTTCGATTTTTTTCGAAAGATGCAAATCGATATATGGACCTTTTTTAATTGAACGTGCCACAAATACTCCTATTTACGACGTTTAACGATTGATGAATCAGTACGTTTATTATGGCGTGTTTTGTAACCTTTACAAGGAACACCCCAAGGTGTAACTGGGTGATGACCTTTACCCACACCTTCACCACCACCGAGTGGATGGTCAACTGGATTCATTGCCATACCGCGAACAGAAGGTCTAATACCTCTCCATCTAGAACGGCCAGCTTTACCTAATTTAATATTTTCGTTATCTGTGTTACCAACTTGCCCAACAGATGCTTTACAAGTTGATAAAATCTGCTTCAACTCACCAGATGGCATTCGCACTTGACAGTACTTATCACCTTTACCAGCAAGAGTTGCAGATGCACCAGCTCCACGACAGACTTGTCCACCTTTTCCTGGTCTTAATTCGATATTATGAATAATAGTACCCACTGGAATACTTGCCAAAGATAAGCAATTACCTGGTTTAATATCTGCTTTATCGCTTGATTGAACAGTATCACCAACATTTAGGCCAATTGGAGCAATGATGTACGCTTTTTCACCATCAGCATAGCTAATCAACGCAATGCGAGATGTTCTGTTTGGATCATACTCAATAGCGACAACTTTAGCTGGCACTTCTAATTTAGTACGCTTGAAATCGATTAAACGATATTTTCTTTTATGGGCACCACCGATGTGACGGACAGTGATCATACCCGTATTGTTACGAGCTGATTTCTTTTTAAGAGAAACAGTTAAAGATTTTTCCGGAGATTTTTTAGTAATCTCGCTAAAATCAAAACCAACCATTCCACGACTTGCATGAGATCTTGCGCCAAATACTTTCAAACCCATAGACTACGCTCCCTCAAATAAAGAGATTTTTTGTCCCTCAGCAAGTTGAATGTATGCTTTTTTCCATTTTTTAGGTTTAGTTAAACCAAAACGAGAATATCGCATATCGTCTCTACATACTGACGTACGTACTTTTTTAACTTTAACATTAAAGTTGTTTTCGATTTCTTTTTTGATTTGATCTTTAGAAGATGACAAATCAACTTTAAACACATAAACGCCAGCCTCAGCTAACATTGTGTTTTTTTCTGTAATTAGAGGAGATTTAACAAATTGTTTCATCTTAGTTCTCCGTTGAGCATTTCTCTACGATTTTAGCTACAGAATCTTTAGTGATTACTGCATAATCGTATTTTAAAAGATCAAATACATTTAATCCATCTACTGAAAAGTATTTGTAATTAACCAAGTTTTTTGCCGCTCTGCCAAAGTTTACGTTTGAAGCATTATCAACTAAAACTGCCTTAGCAACACCGAAGCCTTTAAGACGTTTATTTAATTCAGTAGTTTTACCTTCAGAGTTCATTGAATCAACAACAGACAATTTTCCTTCTTTCAATAAGTGAGATAAAGCCATTTTAAGAGCTACTTTTCTAACTTTTTTAGGAAGAACATATCCGTAAGAGCGCGGAACCGGACCGAACATAGTACCACCGCCAGGCATCAATGGAGATCTTGTAGAACCTTGACGAGCGTTACCAGTACCTTTTTGCTTGAATGGCTTTTTACCACCACCACTCACCAGACCTTTTGTTTTAGTCATATGAGTACCTTGACGACGACAAGCTAATTGCCATTTAACTACAGAGTGCAGAACGTCTTTTTTTACTTCAACTTCAAAAGTGTCAGAATTTAATTCCAACTGACCAACTTTTTCTTTTTTCCAATTTAATACATTAACTGTAGCCATTGTTACTCCTTAACCAATTTAACAAGAGTATTTTTGCTACCCGGAACAGGTCCTTTAACAAAAACAACACCCTCATCAGAGTTGATACCGACAACTTCAACATTACGAACTGTTACAGTTTCATCACCTAAATGACCTGGAAATTTCTTACCCGGCATTACGCGACCTGGCCATGTTCTATTACCGCTCGAACCAGGTCTTCTGTGAAATTTAGAACCGTGAGTTGCTGGACCACCAGCAAAACCCCATCGTCTAACAGAACCCTGGAAACCTTTACCTTTAGATTTAGAGGTAATTTTAACCAAATCACCAGTTGTTAAACTGTCGATAGACACTAAGGCTCCTAAGGCAGCACCCTCAGGAATAGCTTGGCGAATCTCTCTAACATAGCGAGCACCAGTTTCAAAACCAGCACCTTTTAAGTGACCGATTTCTGCTTTTGAAGAATTTTTTGCCTTTTTAGGAACTGAAGCGATCTGAACAGCCGTATAACCATCTTTCGCATCAGTTTTAATTTGAGAAACTTTCCAATTTTCATAACGTAGAACAGTTACTGGAACAGCTTCACCTTTATCGTTATAGATAGTAGCCATACCCTCTTTAAAGGCAAAGATACCATTTAATTTTAAAGATTGAACTTCACTCATATTTACCCCAATTAATCAGCCGAAAGCTTAATTTCAACATCAACGCCAGCAGATAAATCAAGCTTCATAAGCTGATCTATTGTTTGCTGAGTAGGCTCAAGAATGTCTAACATTCTTTTATGAGTTCTCACTTCGAATTGCTCTCTTGATTTCTTATCCACGTGCGGAGATCTCAAGACAGTAAATCTATTGATTCTTGTAGGCAAAGGAATCGGTCCAGCAACTTTTGCTCCCGTTCTTCTAGCAGTGTCTACGATTTCTTTTGTCGATTGATCAAGCAACTTATGATCAAAGGCTTTCAGCCTAATTCTTATTTTTTGACTTTGCATATTTTCCCCATCGCCCGTCAAAACCATTACCCACTTGAGCATTAGTCGCCCGATAGCGTGGTGGTTTCCGTAGCTAAAAATAAAACCAGAAGCGAAAATATCTTATACAGTATGTTGAGTGTCAATAGGAAAATGAATTATTTTTTGACATCTTTAAAAATTAATAAGGCACCATTCCAGGAACCCTATTTAAATACCAAAAATAGGGAAATACCTAAGGTCTAGCGACCCAGTTTAGCTAAGACCTCAGCCTTAACCTTAGGAGGCACGGGGGAATAGTTAAGAAAGTTCATACTGAAAAAAGCGCGTCCCTGAGACAAGCTTCTAATATCAGTCGCATAACCAAATAGCTGCGCCAGAGGCACTTCAGCATTAACGAGCTGACCGCCCGTTGACTTAGACATCATATTTTGAATTTTACCGCGACGAGAGTTAATATCACTAACAACATTACCAACAAAATCATCAGGCGAATTAACCTCAACTTTAAAAACAGGCTCCAATAGCACATGCTGAGCACCTTTCATGGCCTCGCGAAAAGCCAAAGAAGCAGCTGCTTTGCACACGATTTCATCAGTTGCTTGTGGGTTACCTAATAAACCAGTTATTGTTATTTTAAGACCAATCATCGCATAACTTGCAATTGGACCAACCTCTGCAGCATCCTTAAGCCCCTGTTCGCAGGCTTTAATCCAATTAGGTTGAATTTCTTTAGACGACTGAACTAATGATATAATTTTTACACCCTCAGCTGGATCTATTGATTCAATCTTCAATTTAATTTGAGCAAATTTTTCCTCACCAGCTAACAAACGTTCAAATTTATAATCAACAGAAACTTCACCATTTATCGTTTCACGATAAGCCACCTGAGGCTTACCTACGTTGGCTTGAATTTTATGCTCACGTAAAAGTCGATCTACTAAAATATCTAAATGAAGCTCTCCCATGCCAGACAACAAAATCTGACCAGTTTCAACATCGGTCTTTAAACGACAAGAAGGGTCTTCTTTTTCTAAACGCTGAAGGCCTTCCATCATTTTGTCTTGTTCAGCCGATGATTTAGCCTCAACAACTACCGAAATAACTGGCTCTGGAAATGTAATAGATTCAAAGACAACTTGGCGAGATGAATCACATAATGTATCGCCCGTCGTTGTAAATTTTAAACCGATAATAGCACCAATATCACCAGCCTTGATATGATCCACTTCTTCACGAGAATTCGCATGCATTTTTACAATTTTTTGAACCCGTTCTTTTTTTTCAGTTCGAGGATTTAAAAGCTGATCACCAACTTTAATTTGACCAGAATAAACGCGAATATACGTCAATGATCCTGCAAATGGATCATTCGCTAGTTTAAATGCTAACGCAGCCGCCGGCTCATCAAATTTAGTATGACATTGCACAACCATATCTTCTTTGACAGGATTCATTCCTTGAACAGCCGGAATATCCAGAGGTGACGGTAAATAATCCACAACTGCATCTAAAACCTGTTGAATACCTTTATTTTTAAAAGCTGCTCCACAAAAAACTGGAAATATTTTTAACGCAATAACTGCTTTTCTAAGCGCAGCTTTGAGCTCCTCGATAGAAGGCACTTCACCATTCAGATATTTTTCGATAAGAGTATCATCTAATTCACAAATTTGCTCGATGGTTTTATTACGCTCTAATTCAAAAATTTCTTTAAGATCCGAAGGTATTTCTTTTTCTACAAACTCATGTTGCGTAGCTGTTGATGTATTAGTCCAGAAATAAGCTTTTTGAGTTAACAAATCGCAAACACCCTGAAAACCATCTTCTGAACCGATAGGAATTTGCATTTTAATCGGATTAGCTTCAAGCTTTGACTTAATTGATTCTACACAAAAGTTAAAATCAGAACCAACGCGATCCATTTTATTGATAAAACAAATACGCGGGACTTTATATTTATTAGCCTGTCGCCAAACTGTTTCAGACTGCGGCTCAACTCCACTAACAGCATCGTAGACAGCAACTGCACCATCTAAAACTCGCAGAGATCTTTCAACTTCAATTGTAAAGTCAACGTGCCCTGGAGTATCGATAATATTAATTCTATGACTTTTCCAAAAAGTAGTTGTAGCAGCAGAAGTGATAGTAATACCACGTTCTTGTTCCTGAGGCATCCAATCCATAGTGGCAGCGCCATCATGAACTTCGCCTATTTTATGATTTTTACCTGTGTAGAATAGAATTCGTTCGGTGGTTGTCGTTTTACCGGCATCGATGTGAGCCATGATGCCGATATTACGAGTATACTTGAGATCAGCTTCGGATTTAATAGTATGAGCTGACATTAGATAATAAATTACCAGTTATAGTGTGCAAAAGCTTTATTTGATTCAGCCATTTTATGCACATCTTCGCGTTTCTTGATAGAGTTACCACGGTTGTTGTAAGCATCAAGAATTTCACCAGCTAAACGTTTAGAAAAATCTTTTTCTCCACGTTGTCTAGAGTAATCAACCATCCATCTCATAGCTAAAGCTAGTCTTCTTGAAGGTCTAACATCAACTGGAACTTGGTAAGTAGCACCACCAACACGGCGTGAACGAACTTCAATTGATGGCTTAACATTTTCTAATGCTTTTTTCAAAACGGCTAACGAATCCTCACCTTGAACTTTACCGTTAAGTTCTTCTAAAGCACCGTAAAATAATTTTTGCGCAGTACTTTTTTGACCGCGTAACATGATTTTATTGATAAATTTAGCAATAACGATATCTTTATGAACTGGATCAGGGATAATTTCTCTTTTAAATGTACGACTTCTACGTGACATGTGTTCCTCTTAAATTTTTAAACAATTCTTTAAAAAATCTTTTGAATCAATCTAGTGTTTTAGTTATTTTTTAGGTTTTTTAGCACCGTATTTAGAACGGCTTCTTAAACGACCATTAACGCCTTGCAAATCAAGTGTTCCACGAACGATATGGTAACGAACACCCGGCAAATCCTTAACACGACCGCCTCTGATCATCACAACACTGTGCTCTTGTAAATTGTGACCAATACCAGGGATATAAGAGATAACTTCAAAACCATTTGAAAGTCTAACTTTCGCAACTTTACGTAATGCTGAGTTTGGTTTTTTTGGAGTCGTTGTATAAACACGAGTACAAACTCCGCGTCTTTGTGGACATCCAGCTAAAGCCGGTGATTTTGTTTGGTTTTTTTGAACTGTACGCTCTTTTTTAATGAGCTGGTTAATTGTAGGCACTTTACACTCCTGTTAACTTTCAAGGTTGTCAACTTAACGACAGAAAATTCTGACGTCAAGTTAGTTTTAAAAAAAATGCTTATAAGGCATTTTTTTGTTTATTTGACGACCATCCAGAGGGTTAAAACCCTTGTGGATGGTCGATTTTTATAAAAATACTATCCGCCAAATGGCAATGCTGCCGATTCCATGTCTTCATCTTCAGCAACAACAACTTTCCATTTTTTATACGCTGTTAAACCTGTACCAGCTGGGATCAAACGACCCATGATGATATTTTCTTTTAATCCACGTAAATGGTCAGTTTTTGAATTAATTGCAGCTTCAGTTAATACTTTAGTTGTCTCTTGGAATGATGCCGCAGAGATCCAGCTTTCAGTGCTTAATGAAACTTTAGTGATACCAAGCAATAGAGATCTGAAAGTCGCTAATTGCCCACCCTCTTTAGAAACTCTTTCGTTTTCTTCAATGAGTGAAACTTTTTCAACTTGCTCTCCAGCTAAGAAACGAGTGTCACCTGGGTCAGCGATTTCAACTTTACGCAACATTTGTCTCACGATCACTTCAATGTGCTTATCATTGATACCAACACCTTGTAGACGGTAAACTTCTTGAACCTCATTGACTAGGTATGCAGATAGTGCTTTAGGTCCTAAAACAGCCAATAAATCATGTGGATTTGTTGGTCCATCAACTAGGGCCTCACCGGCTCTAACTAACTCACCCTCACGGACAGCAACGTGTTTACCTTTTGGAATAAGATATTCACGTTGTTCGCCAATTTCTGGGGTTACAATAACACGTTGTTTTCCTTTAACATCTTTACCAAAAGTAACGTAACCATCAATTTCAGAAATAATGGCTGCTTCTTTAGGTTTACGAGCTTCAAATAGTTCAGCAACACGAGGAAGACCCCCAGTGATATCTTTTGTTTTTGAAGTTTCACGATGTAGTTTTGCGATCACGTCACCAGCATGAACCTCTTGACCATCAGCAACTAAAAGTTGCGCGCCAACCGGAATCATGTAACGAGCATCAATATCACGACCTGGAAGTTTCTTCACTGTTCCATTTGCATCAACCATATAAACAGTTGGTTTAGTATCTGAAGATTTTGATTCAGTGATAACTTTAGTTGCGAAACCTGTCACAGGATCGACTTGCTCAGTCATCGTTTTACCTTCAACGATATCTTGGAATTGAACTTTTGCAGAAACCTCAGAAATGATTGGATTCGAATACGGATCCCATTCAGCAATTGCGTTTCCTTTAGAAACTTTATCACCGTCTTTGAAGTTTAATACAGTACCATAAACAAGTTTGAAGTTTTCTCGCTCGCGACCTGACTCATCAATGACAAGAGCAGATCCATTACGATTAAGAACTGTCAATTTACCTTGTTTGTTCACAACACTTTGGATGTTAACAAGTTTTAATGTTCCGTCATAGCGAGTTGTATGAACTGATTGCTCAACAGAACGAGATGCCGCACCACCTAAGTGGAACGTTCTCATCGTTAACTGAGTACCTGGCTCACCGATTGATTGAGCTGCGATAATACCAACTGTTTCACCTAAGTTAACAGTCGCACCACGAGCTAAATCACGACCATAACATTTAACACAAACGCCACGACGAGCATCACATGTTAATGCAGATCTAATTTGAACTTTTTCAATACCAAGCTCTTCAATTTTCTTAACTGATGTTTCATCAATTTCATGATTTGCTTTTACAATTACTGAGTTGTTTGTTGGATCAATAATATCATTAATAGTTGTACGACCTAAAATACGATCGCCAATCCCTTGAATGATCTCACCAGCTTCGTAAACAGGAGTAATCTCTAAACCTTCTTGTGTTCCACAATCAATTTCAGAAACAACAACGTCTTGAGCAACGTCAACTAAACGACGAGTCAAGTAACCAGAGTTCGCTGTTTTTAATGCTGTATCGGCAAGACCTTTACGCGCACCGTGAGTCGAAATGAAGTACTGAAGAACTGTTAAACCTTCACGGAAATTAGCTGTAATTGGAGTCTCAATGATTTCACCAGAAGGTTTAGCCATAAGACCACGCATCGCTCCTAATTGACGTAACTGATTGAACGATCCACGGGCTCCGGAATCGGCCATGACGTAAATCGGATTGAATGACGGACCAGTCATTTCTTTACCGTCAACAATAAATTTTTGCTTCTCGATTTGCCCCATCATTTCTTTTGCGACTTTATCTGAAGTTTGAGCCCAGATATCCACAACTTTATTATATCTTTCACCATCAGTGATAAGACCTTCATCGTATTGTTGTTGAATTTCTTGAACTTGTTTTTCAGCGTCAGATAACATTGTCGTTTTAGATTCCGGGATAATCATATCATCAACAGAAATCGAAAGACCCGCAACTGTTGAGTATTTGAAACCTAACTGCATAATTTGGTCAGCCAAAATACAAGTTGCTTTCGCACCAGCTAGACGGAAAGTTGTATCAATCAATGCGGCGATAGATTTTTTACTCATCGCTGTATTGATTGATGTGAATGGAACTTCTTTCGGAACAGCATCTGATAAAATCGCGCGACCAACTGAAGTTTCTTCAACTTTACCTTTAATTTTAACTTTACATGCTGCCTGGATATCAACAAGACCTGTTTCATAAGCATATAATGCCTCTTGAACAGATGCGAATGATTTACCAGCCCCTTTAGCACCTGGGCGAATACGAGTCATCCAGTACAATCCAAGAACAACGTCCTGAGATGGATTGATGATCGGCTTACCATTGGCAGGAGATAAAATATTATTTGTCGACATCATTAAAACACGAGCTTCAACTTGTGCTTCAACTGAAAGTGGAACGTGAACAGCCATTTGGTCACCGTCGAAATCGGCATTGAATGCCGTACAAACTAACGGATGTAATTGAATAGCTTTACCTTCATGCAATACAGGTTCAAAAGCTTGGATACCAAGTCTATGTAGTGTAGGCGCACGATTTAATAAAACAGGATGTTCTTTAACAACTTCAGCTAAGATATCCCAAACTTCAACAGTCTCTTGATCAACTAAGCGTTTCGCTTGTTTGATTGTTGTCGCAAGACCTTTTTCTTCAAGTTTGTTGTAAACAAATGGTTTGAATAATTCTAAAGCCATTTTCTTAGGAAGACCACATTGATGCAACTTAAGAGTAGGACCAACTGTAATAACCGAACGACCAGAGTAGTCAACACGCTTACCAAGTAAGTTTTGACGGAAACGACCTTGCTTACCTTTAAGCATATCACTTAAAGATTTAAGAGGACGTTTATTTGGACCAGTAAATGTTTTACCACGGCGGCCGTTATCTAATAACGCATCAACCGCTTCTTGCAACATGCGTTTTTCATTGCGGATGATAATGTCAGGAGCGTTAAGCTCTTGAAGACGTTTTAAACGATTATTTCTGTTAATAACACGTCTGTACAAATCATTAAGATCCGAAGTCGCAAAACGACCACCATCAAGTGGGACCAATGGACGCAGATCAGGAGGCAATACTGGTAGAGCCTCTAACATCATCCACTCACATTTATTTGTTGAACCTTTGAAAGCTTCAACAACTTTTAAACGTTTAGATAATTTTTTAATACCAGCTTCTGATTTAGTCTCTTTAAGCTCCATACGCAACTTACGAGATAAATATTCTGGATCAATTTTACGTAACATTTCACGAACAGCTTCACCGCCCATACCAGCTTTGAAGTTTGGACCAAATTCGTTTAAAGCTGCGTTGTATGCATCTTCATTCAAAACGGCGCCTTCTTCAAGAGTCGTTTCCATTGGATCAATGACGATGTAGGATTCACAGTAAAGAACTTTTTCTACGTCTTTAAGTGATAAGTTTAATAAGTTACCAATACGTGATGGTAAAGATCTTAAAAACCAAATGTGCGCAACTGGTGTCGCAAGTTCGATATGACCTAAACGTTCACGACGAACTTTAGTTTGAGTGACCTCAACGCCGCACTTTTCGCAGATAATACCGCGAGATTTCATTCTTTTGTATTTACCACATAAACATTCGTAATCTTTGATAGGTCCAAAGATTTTAGCACAGAACAAACCATCACGCTCAGGCTTGAACGTACGGTAGTTGATTGTTTCAGGCTTTTTAACTTCGCCGAATGACCAATCACGGATCATTTCAGGCGATGCTAAAGAAATACGAACAGAGTCAAACGAAAGTGGATCTTTTGGTTTGTCGAAAAAATTTAATAAATCTCTCATTGTTATACTCCTACTTTCCTAATTAGTGTTGAACCACTTGTGAGTTGTCTTCATCAGTTAGAACAGAATCATCATCTTCTTTATCTGTTAAGATATCAGACTCAACGAGCTCAATGTTAAGAGCTAATGATTGAAGCTCTTTAATCAAGACGTTGAAAGACTCTGGCAAACCTGGTTCAAGAATATTTTCACCACGTACGATACTTTCATACATACGAGTACGTCCCGCTACGTCATCAGACTTAACAGTTAAGAACTCTTGTAATGAATAAGCAGCACCGTATGCTTCGATTGCCCAAACTTCCATCTCTCCTAAACGTTGCCCTCCGAATTGCGCTTTACCGCCAAGAGGTTGCTGAGAAACTAAAGAGTAAGGTCCAATAGAACGAGCATGGATCTTTTCTTCAACTAAATGGTGAAGTTTTAACATATACATAATACCAACAGTAACTTGGTTCGCGAATGGCTCACCTGTACGGCCGTCGAATAAGATCGACTGAGTTGATGGTAATTGTGCTTTTTTCAATAAATGACGGACATCGTTTTCACTTGCGCCATCAAAAACTGGAGTACCAACGTGGATACCGTTTTTCAATGCAACAGCCATTTTTTTCAACGACTCATCATCAGACGATTCAACTTTTTGAGTGATCTCTGCATCGTCAAAAATTTCTTTCATTTTTGCACGCATTTGATCAGCATTGAATTTCTCTAATTGTTCTTCGATTTGTTTACCTAAGTTGTGTGCAGCCCAACCTAAGTGAACCTCTAAAATCTGACCGATATTCATACGAGAAGGGACACCAAGTGGATTTAGAACCATATCTACTGGTGAACCATCCGCTAAGTATGGCATATCTTCCATTGGAAGAACTTTAGAGACGACACCTTTATTTCCGTGACGACCGGCAAATTTATCACCGACTTGAAGTTTACGTTTGATAGCAACATAAACTTTAACCATTTTAATAACACCTGGAGGCAACTCATCACCTTTTTTAAGACGATCGATTTTTTCATTAAATACTAACTTAACAGCATCTAATTGGTTGCGAGCACCATCGATAATTTTATTAACTTGGTATTCAAGTTCTTGCTCGAGAGGAATATAGCTTAATAATTC
Organism: Pseudobdellovibrio sp.; assembly: GCA_046293015.1. Taxonomy (GTDB): domain Bacteria; phylum Bdellovibrionota; class Bdellovibrionia; order Bdellovibrionales; family Bdellovibrionaceae; genus Pseudobdellovibrio. The sequence goes on along the minus strand of JBKBPU010000006.1, from coordinate 179,860 downwards.
AAATGGGATTGTTTCAAGATCTGCATTTGTAATATCTTGACCTTTATTTAATAATTTTTGAGTACCATCCTCATTTAATAAGATCCCAGTTGTCGTTTTACCAACAACGATTTCTCTTAATTTCTCGATAGCATTATTTTTAATAACGTTTTGCTCAACAGATAAATCTTTTTCAAGTTTTTTTCGCTTTTCCTCGATAATTGAAGATAGACGCTCATCACGATCAGAACCTTCACGTGAGTAAACTTGAGCATCAATAACTGTACCATAAACACCCGATGGAACTCTTAAAGATGTATCACGAACATCACCAGCTTTTTCACCGAAGATTGCTCTTAATAGTTTTTCTTCTGGAGATAATTGTGTTTCACCTTTTGGAGTAACTTTACCAACTAAGATGTAACCTGGTTTAACTTCAGCACCGATACGGATGATACCTGAAGTATCAAGATCTTTAAGTGCCTCTTCACCAACGTTTGCGATATCGCGAGTAATTTCTTCTTTACCAAGCTTAGTATCACGAGCAACGCACTCAAATTCTTCGATATGAACAGAAGTGTATGTGTCTTCGTGTAATAATCTTTCAGAGATTAAGATAGAATCCTCAAAGTTATAACCCATCCAAGGAGTGAAGGCCACGCGGATATTTTGTCCAAGTGCTAATTCACCCAACTCAGTTGATGGACCATCAGCGATGATATCGTTTTTATAAACACGATCACCTTTTTTAACGATAGGTTTTTGATTGAAACATGTATTTTGATTTGTTCTTTGATATTTAGTTAAGTTGTAAATATCAACGTTAGCTCCTAGCTCACCACCTTTAGCTAAACGACGAATAACGATACGAGAAGCATCAACCTCTTCGATAATACCATCATTCAATGCAACAACTGAAGTTCCCGAATCGCGAGCAACTAAACGCTCTACGCCAGTACCAACTAGTGGAGCTTTTGATTTAATCAATGGAACAGCTTGACGTTGCATGTTCGAACCCATTAATGCACGATTCGCATCGTCATGCTCTAAGAATGGAATTAATGATGCAGCAATAGAAACTAGTTGTGACGGAGAAACATCCATCAAAGTGACTTTATCACGATCAACTAACTCATACTCACCATCACGACGAACAGTGTGGTTACCAACAGCTAAATCACGGCTAGCATTGCCATCTGTAGGAGCTTGCGCTTTATAGTGTCCGCTTTCTTCAAGAGCTGATAAGTAATGAATATCTTGAGAAACTTTACCATTTTCTACTTTTCTGTATGGAGTCTCAATGAAACCATAGTGATTAATACGTGCATAAGTTGATAAAGATGCGATAAGACCAATATTTGGTCCCTCTGGAGTTTCAATCGGACAAATACGACCATAGTGAGTCGCATGAACGTCACGCACTTCGAAACCAGCACGATCACGAGTAAGACCACCAGGTCCTAATGCAGATAAACGACGCTTGTGTGTAATTTCAGATAATGGATTCGTTTGATCCATGAATTGAGATAACTGGGATGAACCGAAGAATTCTTTAACAACAGCATTCACTGGCTTAGCATTAACTAAATCATGAGGCATCATTGTTTCAACATCTTGCAAAGACATTCTTTCTTTGATTGCGCGTTCCATACGAACTAAACCGATGCGGTATTGGTTTTCTAACAACTCACCAACAGAACGAACACGGCGGTTACCTAAGTGATCGATATCATCAACAACACCACGACCGTTTTTCAAATCGATCAAGTGTTTAACAGTTGATAAGATATCTTTGTGAGTTAAAACGCGGAAACTTGGCGGACATTCATCCATTGAGATTCCGAATTTGTGATTAATTTTAATACGACCAACTTCAGATAAGTCATAAGCTTCAGGATCGAAAAATAAACGATTAAAATAAGTCTCGGCAGCTTCTAAAACTGCAGGCTCACCAGGTCTTAAACGTTTGTAAATCTCGATAAGAGCTTCTTCTTTATTTCCTACTTTATCGACTAATAAGGTATTTCTTAAGAATGGACCAACTGTCAAACCATCAAAGAAAATCAGATAGAAGTTTTCAATACCGGCAGTTAATGCTTTTTTGATTAGAGAAACTGATAATTCAGTATTGGCGTCAGCGATGATCTCACCAGTTGACTCGTCGATCAATGGCTTAGCTAAAACTTTACCTTCTAGATCTTGCGGTTGAACTTCAACTTCAGTTAAATCTAATTCTTTAACTTTTTTAACGATAGCACGCGTGATACGACGACCAGCTTTAACTAAAGCTTCGCCAGTTTTTGGATCAATAATATCAGCAATAGCTCGTTGACCTGACATACGATCAATGTCTAATTTTCTGAAAAGCTGTTTGCCTTTTACGAAAATCTCATCAAGGTCATAGAAATATTCTAATAATTGCTCTGTATTCATACCAAGAGCTTTAAGTAAGATTGTCGCTGGGAATTTACGACGACGATCAATGCGCACATGGATAACGTCTTTTTGATCGAATTCAAAATCTAACCAAGAACCACGATATGGAATCACTCGTGCAGAGTAAATTAATTTACCTGAAGCATTGTTTTTACCACCGTCATGATCAAAGAAAACACCTGGAGATCTGTGCAACTGAGATACAACAACTCTTTCTGTACCATTGATAATGAAAGATCCATTTGCTGTCATTAATGGAATTTCACCAAGATAAACTTCTTGTTCTTTGACGTCACGAATAGAGCGCGCTTCTGTTTCTTCATCGACATCAAAAACGATTAAGCGAAGAGTTACCTTAACAGGAGCTGCGAAAGTCATTCCTCTTTGACGACACTCATCAACATCATATTTTGAAGGCTCTAAAGTATAACCTACGAATTCAAGAGAAGAGGTGTTGTTGAAATCAGAAATTGGAAATACAGATTTAAATACTCCATTTAAACCTTCATTACCTCTTCTATCTGCATCAACTTCTTTTAAAAGAAATGCTTCGTAAGATTTTTTTTGAAGCTCGATCAAGTTTGGAATTTCAATGACTTGTTTGTTCTTGGCGAATGACTTTCTAATACGAAGATTAGATGCCGTGACGGGAGTTTTTTCCATCTTGTTTTTTTCTCCATGGGCTAATTGATTTAGTTTCGTAATTTTAATTTTAAAAAACTAAGTAAATATTCGCTTCGGGGGGAATATTTAAGACCCACATTTATTCAAATTTGAACGTAAGCCATAGACAATAGCCAAAATTAAGACTAAAGGCAAACACTTGGTTCAATATTTGCTAATAACGAAACAATTGAGGAATTTTTAACATTATGCTTAATTTATGTGCTTTTTGCCTTGCGACACCAAGGCCTATTTTAACCTAACTATAGAATAAAGACCAATCCAAAGAGTTTAATGAAATTTGCATTTTTTTATATCAATACCCTAAAATATCAACATAAGTAGTACCCTTAGCCAAAGCTGAGGATGGCTTAGCACGCTGCCCTTTTATTTGTACACGACCATCAATAAATAGATTTTTCAAACCCTGACGTGAAATATTTTTTAAATTAAGGTTTTCTTTTTGCTCCTTAAGAGCATTTAAAAGCGTGTTATCCATGCGACTTATACGAGAGTTCAACTCTAAAGTTATTCTGAAGGATTTTGGTGGTTGAACTGGTACTTGATTTTGCATAGTATATCTCCAAAGTAGATTTATATAGCAAAGATTTAACTGAATGACGCTGTTTTTTTTGAATTTGTAATTACTACGTACCCCTCCAAGAGAAATTTAGTTTACAACTAACGACTAAAATAAAAAAGGAAGGCTCAAAACCTTCCTTTTTATAGAAACAATATTGATTCGAAAAATTACTTAACAGTAACTTTCGCGCCGGCTGCTTCAAGAGCTTTTTTGATTTTTTCAGCTTCTTCTTTAGTAGCGCCTTCTTTAACTGGTTTGTTACCAGCTTCAACAAGACCTTTTGCTTCAGCAAGTCCAAGACCTGTGATAGCGCGAACTTCTTTAATAACGTTAATTTTATTAGCTCCACCTTCAACTAAGATAACGTCGAAAGCAGTTTTTTCTTCAGCAGGTGCACCAGCAGCAGCACCACCAGCAACCATTACTGGAGCAGCAGCAGATACGCCCCATTTTTCTTCTAATTGTTTAACTAATTCAGCGATTTCTAATACTGATTTTGCTGATAATTCTGTAACTAATTGTTCATTTGTCATTGCCATTTTAAATCTCCTTAAAATTTATTTTTATATTTATTAAAGCCTATTAAGCTTGAGGTGCAGCATCCGCAGCCGGTGCAGCTCCATTTTTAGTTGCGTATTCATTAAGAACACGTGCAAGTCTTGCTCCTGGCTCTTTCATTAACATTAATAATTGAGCACGTAATTGATCTTTACCTGGTAACGTAGCAAGGAACTTGATTTTATTTTGATCAAGAGCTTCACCATCCATCATACCAGATTTGATTTTAAGAGCTTCGACATCTTTACCGAACTCAGCAAGAGTTTTAGCAACACCAATTACTTCATTGAACGCAAATACAACCGCATTTGTTCCAGTTAATTGAGAAGCTAACGCTTGTTCAGCAACAGCATTACCCGCAAAAGCGCGTTTTGCTAAAGTGTTACGAACTACTTTCATCTCAGACTCAGCAGCGTGAAGCTTTTTACGTAAAGTCGTAACTTGCTCCACCTTCATGCCTTTAAAGTCTACGACGAAAGCACCTTTAGCTTTTGCCATTTTTTCAGAGATCAACTTGATATCTGCGTCTTTTTCTGATCTTAGCATTAGGTTTTCCTTTCGTTTTGATTTTAAGGCATCAGGAGAAAGGATAGAATAATCTTTAAGAAGTTAGAATTACCCCTAAATTTAAATCCAAGAGAAACTTACTAACTATTGAGAGATTTAATATCCGTCTCGGTTGGCTGCGACCTAAAACAACTTAGATCGCAATTATATTCAAAAGAAAACCAACTGTCTCTGACGCTATTATTTTAATTAAACTGTTTCAGAACCAGCCATTGCTTCGTTAGCATCTAAACGGATACCAGGACCCATTGTAGAAGATACGAACAATGATCTAAGGTAAATACCTTTTGAAGTTGCTGGCTTAGCTTTAACGATAGCATTGATGAAAGCATCAAAGTTATCTTTAAGTTTAGCAGCACCCATAGATTTGCGACCGATAGAAGCATGAACAATACCTGCTTTATCAACACGGAAATCTAATTTACCTTTTTTTTCTGCAGTAACTGCTTCAGTGACATTCATTGTAACAGTTCCCACTTTTGGATTTGGCATCAAACCACGAGGTCCAAGAACCTTAGCAACTTTCGAAACAGTCGCCATCATGTCCGGAGTCGCAATACATTTGTCAAAATCCAACCAGCCACCATTGATTTTTTCAACTAAATCATCAGCACCAACATAGTCAGCACCAGCAGCTTTAGCATCATTTTCTTTAGGGCCTTTTGCAAAAACAACAACGCGTACTTTTTTGCCTAAACCGTGAGGTAAAGCAATAGCACCACGCACTTGTTGATCAGATTGTTTAGGATCAATACCCAATTTTACTGCAACGTCGATTGATTCATCAAACTTAGCTGGAGCGATTTGAGCGATTAAATTGATTCCATCTTGGAAAGAGTATCTTTTTGTAGAGTCAACTTTCTTAGCTGCCTCTTTAAATTTTTTACCTGACATCTTCCACCACCTACTAATCTAACACTTCGATACCCATGCTCTTCGCAGTACCTGCTACTTGAGACATAGCTGATTCAACTTTAACACAGTTCAAATCAGGCAACTTTGTAGTTGCGATAGTTTTGATTTGGTCAGCCTTAATTTTGCCAACTTTATCTTTTTGAGGCTGTTTAGAACCAGACTCTAGTTTTAATGCTTTTTTGATCAACGAAGATACCGGAGGCGTCTTAGTGATGAAAGTAAACGATCTGTCTTGGTAAACAGTGATGATGATAGGTATAATACTATCACCTAACGCTTGCGTACGAGCGTTAAACTGCTTACAAAATTCCATGATGTTTACCCCATGCTGTCCAAGTGCCGGTCCAACGGGAGGAGCTGGATTTGCTTTCCCTGCCGGTATTTGCAATTTGATCATACCTGTAACTTTTTTTGCCATAGATCCCACCTTGCAAAGGGTTAAAAAATTTGGCCTATCTTAACTGATTCTCACTTTAAGAACCAAATAATAGGCCAAAGACTTATAAAATAAAATAAATGCTTAATCAAATATTTTTTAGTAAAATTAGCCTTTTTCTACTTGAATAAAATCCAACTCAACCGGAGTTGGACGTCCAAAGATAGAAACGAGAACCTTAACTTTAGCTTTTTCTTCATTAATTTCTTCAACTGTGCCATTAAAATTATTAAATGGGCCATCAACAACAGTAACTTGATCACCAATAGAAAAATTAGCTTTAGCTTTAGGTTTTTCTGAAATACCAGCCATTTGCTGAGTTACTCGCATTACCTCGTGCTCAGGGACCTCAGGTGGCTTAGTTTTAGCCCCACCGACAAAACCAGAAACTTTCGAAGAGTTTTTTACTAAATGCCAAGTTTGATCATTCAATATCATTTGAACAAAAATGTAACCAGGAAAAAACTTACGAGATTTAGTTGTTTTTTGACCTTTAACTAATTCAACTACATTTTCAGCAGGAATTAAAATATCACCAAAATAGACTTCCATTTTGCTTGTTTTAATTCTTTCTTCGATAGCAGATTTAGCTGTGTTTTCGCAGCCAGATTGAACGTTAACAATATACCATTTTTTATCAGCAGCAGGTTTAACAGATTGATTTTCCAAAACGCAGCTCCTTTACTTAATTAATTGGTTTAAAACAAAACCAGAGAATAAATCAAAAACACTAATAATAATTGAAGAAATAAAAACCATGATAATAACAACTACAGTCATAGCTTTGATATCTTTTACAGGAGGCCACACAACTTTTTTAATTTCCCCAACTACCTCATCAGACCAGTTTAAGACCGATTTGTTAAATTGAAGACTAAAAAAGATGGCCAAAGCAACAACAACCGGAAGACCATGCTTAAACAAATCGTAATTAGAAAGCTTTGCCACAAAACCAAAAGCCCCCGCTAATGCCTGGATAAGAACAGATAACGTAAATCCGATAAGCGCAGCAAATGATACGAAACACACAGTAATAAACTTCGAGTTTGTTTTATCCATATCGTAAATTCCTTTTCGATAGTTTAAATTAATTGGCAGGGCAGGAGGGATTCGAACCCACGACCTAACGATTTGGAGTCGTTCGCTCTACCGCTGGAGCTACTGCCCTGCACTTGTATATGTACAAGAAAGGAAAATATAACCTAAAAAACACAAAAGGGACAACTAAATAGTTATCCCTTTCGATTAATTGAACTAAGTTAATTAAAACAAAGTTTTAATTAGCGAGTTGATTATTGATTACTCAACAATCTCAACAACAACGCCGGCGCCAACAGTTCTACCACCCTCACGGATAGCAAAACGCAATTGTTGTTCCATAGCGATTGGAGTGATTAACTCAACGTTTAACTCAACTTTATCACCAGGCATAACCATTTCTGTTCCAGCTTTAAGAGTTACAACACCTGTAACGTCTGTAGTTCTGAAATAGAATTGTGGTCTGTAGTTAGTGAAGAATGGAGTATGACGACCACCTTCTTCTTTTGTAAGAATGTAGGCTTCAGCTTTGAATTTTTTGTGAGGTTTAACTGAACCTGGTTTAGCAAGAACTTGACCACGCTCAACGTCTTCTTTTTTAGTACCACGCAATAAAACACCGCAGTTATCGCCAGCACGACCTTCATCTAACAACTTACGGAACATTTCGATACCTGTAACAGTTGTTTTTTGAGTTGGTTTGATACCGATAATTTCGATCTCGTCATTAACTTTAACGATACCACGCTCAACACGACCTGTAACAACAGTTCCACGGCCAGAGATAGAGAACACGTCTTCAACTGGCATTAAGAATGTTTTGTCAGTCGCACGAACTGGTTCTGGAATGTAAGCATCACATGCTTCCATTAATTTTAAAATAGATGGACGACCTAATTCAGAAGCATCACCTTCTAAACCTAATTTAGCCGAACCTTTAACTATTGGAATAGTGTCGCCAGGGAATTCGTATTTAGATAACAACTCACGAACTTCCATTTCAACTAGATCTAAAAGATCTTTATCATCAACCATGTCACATTTGTTCATGAATACAACTAATGCAGGTACACCAACTTGGCGTGCTAATAGGATATGTTCACGAGTTTGCGGCATAGGACCGTCAGCTGCAGAAACAACTAGAATAGCGCCATCCATTTGAGCGGCACCAGTGATCATATTTTTAACGTAGTCAGCATGGCCTGGACAATCAACGTGAGCGTAGTGACGTTTGTCAGTTTCATACTCAACGTGAGTTGTAGAGATAGTAATACCACGAGCTTTTTCTTCAGGAGACTTATCGATTTGGTCGTAAGCCATTGCTTGCGCTTTACCAAGAGTCGCAAGAGTAGTCGTGATAGCGGCAGTTAGTGTTGTTTTACCATGGTCAACGTGACCAATAGTACCGATGTTAACATGCGGTTTCGATCTGTTAAATTTCTCTTTAGACATTATTTCCTCCTGCAGAGAATGTTTTAGCTGTTTTAGTTTCTAAATCTTATTATATAAATTTTTTAAACTTCAAATACCTTAATTAAATATACTATTGGGGGCAAGTTATTTTAACATAGTGACCCTACGAACCGTAGCACCATGAAAAAAGTGGCTAAAGTTAACACTATCCCAACAAAATTACAATAACACTTAACCCAAAGTCGACAGCTGGAGCCCGTGATCGGAGCCGAACCGACGACCTCACCCTTACCAAGGGTGTGCTCTACCACTGAGCTACACGGGCCTTATGTAAGAATCCAGAACTAAAAAGTAACACCAAGATAACCATTTAATTCTAAAATTTGGAGCGGGAGACGGGTCTCGAACCCGCAACCCTCTGCTTGGAAGGCAGATACTCTAGCCAATTGAGCTACTCCCGCCAAATCTTTGCGACTGTGAATCAGTTAAACTAACTTTGCCACAAAAGGCAACAAAGATTAATTTAACGATTTTAGAATGTGCTGATAGAACCAGACATACCAGGAAAATGGTGGACAGGGAAGGATTCGAACCTTCGTAGACCGAAGCCAGCAGATTTACAGTCTGCCCCCTTTAGCCACTCGGGCACCTGTCCGCGGTTTCACTGCTGTTTTCAAATTTTCAGTCTACGATTTTTACATCTTCAACAGAATTTTTGAGTAAGGGAACAGTAGTTAAACAAAAATGCACACTCGCAAAAATTCGCTTACTTTCAAACTTGCAGAGTTAACTGCAAATAAGAAAATGGAGCTGGCAATGGGACTCGAACCCGCAACCTGCTGATTACAAATCAGCTGCTCTACCAATTGAGCTATGCCAGCATAGCCTAAAACAAAACGAAAAATTTAAAGACAAATACTTCGTCAAATTTTAGTAACTTGAAATTTCTACTGGATTGTTTTGGCGTGGTCAAACTCATTTTTAATCTTTTTTTCAAAAAAACAAAAAATAAATTCAATCACTTTAGAATCTGCACAAAAAAGAGTGACTTGTGCTAAAACTTAATCTTGAAGTTAGCAAAAAAAGATTAAATTTCAGCCAAATTATTTTTTCTGGGTCCATTGCCTCTTTGTTTCTGATAACGCTACAGCAGTGGCCACAGAAACGTTGTATGAAGCATCCGCAGCTAACTGAGGAATAGAAACTAACTCGTCACATAAACGCTCCGTTGTAACACGGAGACCTTTATCTTCAGCTCCTAAAACCCAAATAACTTTTTCTGGATATTCGATTTCGTAAATTGATTTTTTTGCTTTGTGCGAAAGACCGTAAACCCAAAAACCAGCTTCTTTCAAAGTCTCAAATGGCTCGTGAAAGTTATTTATTCGCGCAAGCTCAACGTGTTCAACACCACCACATGCGACTTTGTGCACTGTCGCAGTCAGTCCCACTGCGCGATCTTGTGGGATAATAATTCCGTTTACACCCATCAACCAACTCGTACGCATAACTGCGCCTAAATTATGAGGGTCTTCAACTCCATCAAGAGCTAAAACTAAACTATTGGCGTCCCAAGTTGCGACTGTGTAATCAAATGCAGGATTATAATCAGAAAACAAAACAACACCTTGCTGAGAGGGACATAGCTTATTTAAATCAATGTCAGAACGTTCTTCAAAACGAATGTCGTGTTCGCTCAATAAAGTTATAACTTCTTTGATTTCTGGAGTACTAACAAGATTACGCTGGACAAGAGCTTGCTTAACTGAGCCCGGGCGTACGTGTAAAACTTCTTTAACAGCATGCGTGCCTGTAATTTGCCTCCAAGAACGCGAAACTGACATCGACATTTGTGAGGATGACGGCTGCTGGCCGCGAGCTCTTTGTTGGCCGTTATAAGCTGTTTTTTTATGTCCGAGACCAGATGAAGATTTGTTTAATCTACCAGAAGTACTTTTAGAAAAATTTTTTTTTCGCATTTTGGATTGCCTCAAATATCATAACCCAATTCTTGCAAAATATCGATGATAACTTGCTTTGGATTGGGATTTTCCAAAATGGGTCTACCAATAACTAAGGCTGCCGCGCCAGCATTAATTGCAGATAATGGATTCATTACACGTTTTTGATCATCAACTGATGAAGATTTTGGCCTAATACCCGGAGTCACTTTGTATAAATCAAAATCTTTCAATAATTCTAATTCATGCGCAGAACAAACTACGCCTGACAAACCACAATCTTGAACAAGTTTTGCAAGTACACACACATGGTCAGAAACAGGTTTTTGCTGCATCACTGGTGGGTAAGACGACTCATCCCAGCTTGTTAAAATTGTAACAGCTAAAATTTTGAAGGGTCTGATTTTATTAAGTTCATTTTCAAGTTTTGCTAGGGCCATAAGTGCTTCACGACCTGACATGGCATGTACTGTTGCCAAAGTTGCGCCCGCTTCAAATGAGGCCTTGATTGCCGCAACCATTGTGGAAGGAATATCAAAATATTTATTATCGACAAACACTGGAGCTATACTCGCACATTGCGCGACAAAATCAGCGCCATAACGATAAACCAATCTTGGACCAAGCTTTATTGCACCAACTAAATCTCCGACCTGCTCTAGAATTTGACGAACTTCAGACAAAGTATCAACATCAAGAGCTAGAATAATCGGATTTTTAAGAAGTGCTTTTTCTACCATCTACTTTAGACCTATCTTTGACTTAAAAAATTAACAATCGAAGTGATTACGTCCTGTGGTTTTAGTTTTTCAACAGTTTTGGACTTACGATCAACAACTTCAATTTGACCTGCTTCAAAACCTTTTTTACCAACAACCACACGCACTGGAAAACCCAGCAAATCTGCATCTTTGAATTTAACACCAGGTCTTTCATCACGATCATCGATAAAAACCTCGATATTTTGCTTCGCAAGAACATGCGTTAATTCCATGATAAACGAATTTAAAGTCTCATCTTTGATATCAAGTGCACAAATATGCACATGATATGGAGAAATTTCCTTTGGCCAGATGATACCATCTTGATCATGACTTTGTTCAATGGCTGCTTGAACTGTACGAGTCACTCCTATACCATAACATCCCATTTCATAAAATTGAGATTTACCATTTTTATCTAAAAACACACCATTCATTTTTTGCGAGTATTTTTGTCCAAGATAGAAAACATGTCCCACTTCAATTCCACGATAAGATTTCAAACGACCATCAGTTGTTTCTGGGCAACGATCACCCTCTTTGGCCATTCTTAAATCAGCCACTAAAGTGACTTGAAAATCTCTGCCATGATTAACATTTTTATAATGATAGCCATCTTGATTAGCTCCAACAATGTAGTTTCTCAAAGCTACAACTCCATTGTCTGCATAAATAGGTATTTTTAAACCAACGGGGCCACATGACCCTGGCATAGCGCCCGTCACTTCTTTGACTTCTTCATCAGTTAACATCAAAGGTGGATTTGTCATTTTCAGTAAATTTTTAACTTTAATTGGATTCACTTCATCAGAACCACGCAAGATCACTGCAAACGGCTTTAATGATTTATCTTGAGGATCTTGCCCCTCGTTAGCTGAGAAAAATAATGTTTTTACAAGCTCGTGCGCCGGCACGCTCGTGAATTTTTCAAGATCTGAAATTGTCTTTTGCCCAGGCGTTGCAAATTTTTCGAGTTCTTTTGGCGTCTGATCTTTTGCAACATAAACTGTTGCGTCAATGGCTGGACAGACTTCAACGTTAGCTGCGAAATTTGTCTTATCGCTAACAAGTAGAGCATCTTCGCCAGCTTCTGCTAAAAGTTGAAACTCATGTGTTTGACTACCGCCAATATTACCCGCATCAGCCTGCACGATACGATACTGCAAATTAAGACGATCAAAAATACGCTGATACGCTTTATACATATCATCATAAGCTTTAAGCGCACCCGTTTGATCAACATCAAAACTGTAAGCATCTTTCATGACAAATTCACGGCCTCGCATTAAACCAAATCGTGGCCTGATTTCATCGCGATACTTAGTTTGAATTTGATATATGTTTTTAGGTAAATCACGATATGATTTTAAATCATGACGAACGAAATCAACAACGGCTTCTTCGTGAGTCGCGCCCAAACAAAAATCGTGATTGTTACGATTTTTAAATTTTAAGAGACCTGCACCCATCTCAGACCAGCGGTTAGTTTCTTCCCAAAGCTCACGCGGATGAACCATTGGCATTAAAATTTCAATACAATTAGCTTTTGCTAGTTCTTCTCGAATAAGGTTTTCGAATTTACGAATAGCGCGTAAACCAATGGCCCCATATGTGTACATGCCAGGAGCTAATTTTTTAATAAGTCCAGCGCGAATCATGAGTTTATGCGATGGGATCTCAGCATCTGATGGCGCTTCTTTAAGAGTGAACAAGTGTGTTTGTGACCATTTTAAAATATGTTGCATCATAAATTAACCTCAATTCCATAAGCTTTAATTTTACGGTGTAAATAACTACGTTCAAGACCGATAGCCTCTGCCGTTTTAGAAATATTACCGCCGTTTTCTTGGATTTTTTTAATTAAATATTCTTTTTCAAACTCAGCACGAGCATCTCTAAAAGTTGAAATATCAGAGTGTTGTCCTGTTTGACCTTCTTTTTTCTCCGTAAGACCTGCAAATTTTAAATCGTGTACATCAACATAGTCAGATGGTGTTAAAATATACACTCTTTCAATAAAGTTTTTAAGCTCGCGCACATTACCAGGCCAAGTGTGTTTCATTAAAAGTTTAAGACCTTGCTCTGAAATTGTTTTTCTAAATGAAGCCATCTGTTTTGCACTAATATCGCTAAAGTGATAAATCAAAGATTGGATGTCTTCAGGACGATTTTTGAGTGGCTCAATGTAGATTTCAAAAGCGTCTGCTGACTGTAAGTACTGAGCCATATCTTGGCTAATTTTTCCGTTTGAGATCAGATCTTTCAATGATCGTGTCGCAGTTAAAAACAATCTTGCATGCGAAGACATTGCTTCTACTGAACCTATTCGACTAAATTTTTTTGATTTTAAGAATTGAACAAGTTTAGATTGAATAGCGAGTGGCATTTCTTCAATTTCTTCAATAACAACTGTTCCACCTTCAACAAGTTCAAGCTTGCCCTTGCGTGTTTTATCAATACCAGGTAAGACACCTTTTTCGATCCCAAAAAGTTCTATTTCAATTAAATCTTGTGGCAAAGTCGCACAATTAATTTCAACAATGGTACGACTTGCCAATGAACTCATATAGTGAATGTTTTGTGAAACGAGTTCGCGCCCAGTTCCAGCCTCACCAGTAATTAATATTGTTTGTGTAGTTTGAGAAACACGTGTTATTTGCTCTCGAACTTTTTGTAAAGCTTTAGACTCTCCGACGAGAGCTATATTTTTACGTAATTTATTTAACAATGCCTGCTTTTCATTTTTTTCGGCTCTAAATTTAAGTACATTTTCGATAACGAGATGAACTTTTTCAAGCGAAAGCGGCTTTTCGATAAAATCCCAAGCTCCAGTTTTAGTTGCCTTCACTGCTGTTTCGATAGTTCCATGACCAGATATCATAATGAAATGAGTTTCTAAAAATTGAGGTACAGCCTGCGTTAAAACTTCTAAACCATCCATTTTAGGCATCCAGATATCTAAAAAACAAATATGTGGCTTAAATTTGGGCAACAGTGTTAGCCCTTCCGGGCCATTCGCTGCGACTTGAACTTCATAACCATCGTCTCTAAGGCTATCAGAAAGTACCTGCCTAATTGGAGCCTCATCGTCAATAATTAGAATTCTTGTTTTTAATTTTTCTTCATGAATCGTCGTTGCTTGATTATTCAACATCATAATTTTCCCATAAATCTAAAGTCTAATTTATGCTGCAATAATCAAAATAGCAATGTGAGTTCGTAAAATGAATTAGTTTTGCTGCCTCTGCTATGTCTGGGGCGTTAAATATAAAGGCAACTCGATCATCATCTTCGTGCCTTGAGGATCGTGACCGAGTGCTCGAATGACTCCGCCATGATCTTCAATTATACTTTTAACGATTGGTAAACCTAACCCTGTTCCTTTTTCTTTAGTCGAAAAATATGGCTCAAAAACTCTATGACGATCACGTACTGGAATACCAGGCCCATTATCTATGATAAAAATTCGAGCAATCTTGTGTAGAGCTTGATACTCAGTTTTAACAGTCACTATTGAATTCGAGCAATCTTCTGTCGCATGAATAGCATTGTCGATTAAGTTAACAAAGACTCGTTTCATCTGAGCAGAGTCAAATTTAAACTCAGGTAGATTCTGATCTAAATCCAAATTAAAACTCGTTGATGGATGATTATGCATGTACAAATCCAACAATGATTTCAAATCTTTATTTAAATCACCCAGAGCTAATTTTAATTGCGGCATTCGAGCAAACTGCGAAAACTCGTTAACTAAATTTCGCATATCATCAACCTGTGACACAATCATTTGAATAGAATCTCTGAAAGCAGCTTCCTGAATTTGATCGCCGTACTTACGAGATAATCTTTCTGCAGCAAGCTTGATAGGCGTCAATGGATTTTTAATCTCATGAGCGATACGTCTTGCTACTTCCGACCAAGCAGCAGCTCTTTGTGCATTTACAATGGGTGTCATATCATCAAAAACCATAATTCGGCCGATTTCTTGATTAAATTCATTTTTTAAAAGAGACACATGAACAGAAAGAGGAATACTTTCTCTTTCTGTTTTACCATCATTCGTTTTTTCTATCTCGATGCGTATTTCTTTTTGCAATGAAGCTAAATTGTTTTCCTGCATAGCTTTTACAAACTGTGCAAATTGATTATAGTTTTCAAGACTTAATGAAAGCTTAATAGGTTTACCAACAGCAGATAGTGGATCTACATTCAAGAGTTCACCAGCTCGACGATTCATGGTAGTCACAACGCCACTCATATCAACAGACAAAACACCTGCGCTAACATTACCCAATACGATTTCAACGTAACGAGTATACTGATTTAAGTTTTTGATAGTTTGCTGTAGCTCGATTTCCGATGATGACAAGTTTCCAATCATTTGATTGAAGTGCACAATCAAACTATTAATTTCTTCACTTCCTGACTCAATCTCAAGTTTTGTGTAATCTCCGCCAGCAACACGCTTAGTGGCCCTTCCTAATTGAACAAGCGGAATTGATAACTGCTTTGCTAAGTGAAATCCAAACCAGACAGCAGCAAATAAAATCACAAGCGACATTACAGTTTGCATAATGAAGTACATCGATTTCAGTGGGTTTTCGATTAAAGCATTCGATTGAAATTCTTGGTAAGCTCCAACGATGTCATCAAATTTTGCACCAGGAGTTAAGTTCAAAACTTTTGAAACAACAACAACACCTTTGCTCTTAACTGGCACCATCATTCGCAATAAGTGAGAGTCTGAAAAAACTTGAATCACGCTAGCTTGACTTTTCTGCAAGAAACCTTTCTGTAAAAAATCAAAATTTACTTTTGGAATTTTTTCGGAAATTTTAGTTTCATCTTGAACTAACAATCTTGGCGAAAGCAATTCGGGATAATACTCGACACCTTCTATTTTATAATCTGATTGAAGCTTTTTTAAAATAGTATCGATTGATTTTTTCTGGAGCGAAGCTCGATCGATTTCAATCGCAATGAGCTCTGCATACTCATAACCCTTCTTCTTCTCTTGCAGTAAAAAGGCATTTGTAATTTCAGAGGCATTTTTTAAAATCCCAATCATACGCTGCGAGAACCACTTGTCAAAACTGCTGTTCAAATAAAAAACAGATAAAATCAAGACTAATGTTGTTGGAATAACAGAGAACGTTGCAAATGAAATAATGAGTTTTGATTTTAACGAGGATCCGAAAATTTTACCCCGTCGTTCTATAAAAACCTTAACGACGTTTCTAAATATCAAAAACAATAAAAGCAAAACTAAAACTAAATTGAAGTTTACAAGTCCAATAAAGTAAATAATGTATGGACTTGGAAGTGTTTGACCAGAACGAAAAACAAAGACTTCTATAGCAACAAAAATGGCGAGTAAAATAGACAGAGCAAAAATATAAAATATTTCGCGTCGACGTTTTTGTAATTCAGACAGCCACAGCTGATTTTTAATCATGTACTTATATTTTCGTGAATTTTAGCATCTGTCCATTCGATATTTAATTAAATCAGCAATAGTGCCTATCTTAAATCCGAATTTTTCAGCAAAATCGATCAGTTCTGATCTCGAGGCTACTTCGCCTCTCGAGTTTAAGACCTCGCAAATAAGACTTGCAGAATTAAGTCCAGCCAATCGAGCTAAATCATATGAAGCCTCTGTATGACCTGCTCGAGCCAAAACACCACCTACAGATGCACAAAGCGGAAATACGTGCCCAGGACAGTAAAAATCCTGCGGCTTTGATTGAGTATTAATAGCTTTAGCAATAGTTATTAACTTATCTTGAGTTGATATGCCTGTTGTTACACCATAAACGGCATCAATCGTCATTAAAAACGAAGTCTTTGATGGAGATTGTTCATGATTATTCGAAATCATCAGTGGCAATTTTAGACGAGCAGTTTGCTCTGGTGATAAAACTAAACAAATTTGACCTCTGGCTTGATTCATCAGAAAATTATATTTTTCGGTGTTAATAAACTCGGCGGCTATCATGATGTCGCCTTCATTTTCTCTGTTTTCATCATCGACTAAAATAACAAAACGACCGTTTTTAAAGTCCTGAATGATTTCTTCGATCGAGTATTTAAACATTTAAGCCCCACCAACACCTCAACTGATAGCAAAAAAAAAGAGAGCTGTCTTGAGCTCTCTTTTTTAGCGCATAGCAATGTGTCTAATACGTCTTATTTCTTTTTGGTTTGCTTTGGGGCTTGTATTTGTGGATCAACATATAACTTATGAACTCGTGTTAGTGCACCGACTTCTATAGACTCGTCCTCGCGAGGATTAAGAACTTTAGCTTTAGACATCAAATTACCAGCATCTTCGATCTCAACGATCCAAGGATCTTGTGTAACAGAAACTGAACCTAATAACACACCTGTTTCACTGCACGGTTCACCCATCCAATCGTGAACTTCATTCTCGATTTTAAGTTGATCGCCTTTTTTTAAGCCCAGTTCAGCGCCGCCAACAATGACAACATAATTATCACGACTAATCATCACACGACTTTGCCACTCTTGACGTTGAACACCAAGCAGGGCTTGGGCTAAGTCTTTAACAGATTGCTTTAAACCTTTCAAAGTCACTTCAGCCATACCAGTAACTCTGTAAAACTCTGGTCCGATATGAATTATACCTAAGTCAATCCCAAATCCTGCTGAGTAATCTTTTTTAAAAATTTCAGAATTAACCGCAGCCACTTTTTGCATTGTCCAAGGATCAATAGCTGAGAAGCTTAGATCCATTCGCATTTTATCAAGAGCGAATTTTGCAGAAATTGGAATTTGCGGTGTCGCAGTCTGATTAAAACCGAACTGTAATTTACCGCCACCCCAGGCCTCTAAAGCGTTGATTTTACCATAAAGTAAGTGCTGAGGACGGGAAATTAAACATGATGAATTACTCGATAAATCAATCTCAGATGCTTTCATGGTTGGAAACCATGTTTTCATTTGCGCCAATGATTTATCATCAACAACGACGATATTACTAACTTGTTGAACTATTTTACCATTAACGTTAGGAAAATTTTCAAGCCGACCTTCTACAGCAGGATAGGTATTACGCTCATAAAAGTTCTTATCTTCAAATAAAACACCAGATAATTGGCTTTGTGCAACTTCGGAAAAATTAAATCCAGAGTTGTTCATAAAAGATGATGCTTCAACAGCAATCACTTTTACGTTTTTTTTGAGTTGTCGTGTTTCAACAGGCTCCTGTTGGCACTTTTGATTTCCCATTAATAAACCTGACAATGCAACAACACACAAAGTAGCTGTCAGGTTCTTGTTGTTGATGTTAAACATCAATCCTCCTCAGTAATACGTCCCAGTTAAACCTTTAGTCCAGTACGGAAATACATGACAACCCAGACACCAGTCTAGTTCGGAAGACCTTGGTCGAGTCTTGAGAAAAAAAATGTTATTTTTTGATTTCAAACTGAATTGTCAAAACATTAGACATTGATGCGAAAAATAAAATGACGCTTTTTTCTGTCATCCACACTGAACTGATTAAAAGCAAAGAAAAAAATTACTTACCGAAACTTGTGCTGCCTGATAGTCCTAAGAAGTAATTAAGATCATGATCTTTCATCAACTGATTGTCTTTATCATAACGTTCTTTTGTGTATTTTAAATACTTGGCGCCGCCAGTTAATCCAAAGCCAGCGATCGAAATCCCTAGGCCTGCCTCGCTCACGACTGCATTGTTGGCAGATTCATCAGCCCAACGATAACCTGATCCCGCAAACAGGTACGCGGAGCCTTTATCGAGTTTTCCGCGCAAAATTAATCTTAATGTTGAATCAAGCCCAGTCACTTCTTTAATGTTAGAACCCGTTCGTTTAAAGCCCGTATTTCTTAGCGTTAACCAATCTGTGAAGTTCATATCAATGCCGAGATGAATTTCTTGATAGGTATTTCCATTATTGGTGCCTGTTGAGCCACCAACATCACCAGATAAAAAAGGAGTATCTTTAGCGTATGCACCAACTGTAAAAAAAACTAACACTAAAATTGATTGAATAGTTTTTTTGTAAATTGGTTTAAACATAGCGATACTCCTATTTGTTTTAACTAAAAATCATTTGCTGATCTACATAGTCTACTTTTACCATAGTATCGGCTTTAATTTCACCTGCTATCATTTTTTTAGCTAAAGGATTTAAGACCTCAGTCTGGATCAAACGCTTAAGCGGTCTAGCGCCAAACACAGGATCAAATCCTTTTTCACCCAAATACTTAAGTGCATTATCGCTAAATTCACATTTTATATTTTTTTGTTCTAATCGCTGCATCACTTGCTGTAATTGGATTTTTACAATATTTGTTAAGTTATTTTGATTCAAAGGTTTGAACTCAATAACGTCATCCACCCGATTTAAAAACTCTGGTCTAAAAAAAGTTTTAAGTGCCGCCTGTATTGAATCAGATCCTTGGCCTGCGCCAAGATTTGATGTCATCACAATCACTGTATTTTTAAAATCAACAGTTCGACCTTGTCCATCTGTTAAACGACCTTCATCTAACAACTGAAGCAAAACATTAAAAACATCAGGATGAGCTTTTTCAATTTCATCGAGCAAAATAACTGCATAAGGTTTACGACGAACAGTTTCAGTCAGTTGACCACCTTCTTCATAACCCACATACCCCGGAGGAGCACCAATCAAGCGTGAAACACTGTGCTTTTCCATATACTCAGACATATCAATACGAACAACAGCACTTGAATCATCAAATAAGAAATCTGCTAAGGCTTTGACTGTTTCAGTTTTACCAACGCCAGTTGGCCCAACAAAAATAAATGATCCAATCGGTCTATTAGGGTCTGCAATTTCAGCACGAGATCTACGAACAGCATCTGATATAACCTCAAGAGCTTTATCTTGACCGATGACTTTCTGCTTAAGCACATCTTCCATTTTAAGTAATTTTTGGGATTCGCTCTCAAGCATTTTACTAACTGGAATATGCGTCCATTTTGACACAACATCTGCAATGTCTTCAGCATCGACTTTCTCTTTTAATAAAGATTCTGATTGAGATTTAAGTTTTTCTTCAAAATCTTTAAGTTTTTTTTCGAGTTCCGGTAATTGACCGTATTTAAGTTGTGCTGCCTTTTCATATTGAGCTTCGCGTTCGGCTCGTCCAATATCATTTTTTAATGTTTCGATATCAGCTTTCAAAGTTTTAACGCTATCAATTTGACTACGTTCAAAATTCCATTTTTCACGCAAGGCTTGCGATTTTAATGTCAAATCACTTAATTCGGCAGAGATTTTAGCTTTGCGATCAAGAGTTTGCTTATCTGTATCTTTCTTAAGGGCCTCAAGTTCGATTTTATAACTCAAAATTTTTCTTTCAATTTCGTCAACTTCCTCTGGCACACTGCGATTTTCAATGCCCAATTTGCTAGCTGCCTCATCGACTAAATCAATCGCTTTATCAGGCAAAAAGCGATTGGTAATATAGCGATGTGAAAGCTTGGCTGCAGCAACTAAAGCCGAGTCGGTAATTTGCACACCATGGTGAACTTCGTATTTTTCTTTAAGTCCACGTAAGATCGTGATTGTTTCATCAACTGATGGTTCTTCAACCATAACAGTTTGAAAGCGTCTTTCAAGCGCAGCATCTTTTTCGATATACTGGCGATACTCATCGAGTGTCGTTGCGCCAATACATCTTAGTTCACCACGAGATAAAGCTGGTTTTAATAACTGACCTGCATCCATTGCACCATCGGATTTTCCAGCTCCGACCAATGTATGTAACTCATCAATAAACAAAATGATTTCTCCACTACTCGCTGTAACTTCTTTAATGACAGCTTTAAGGCGATCTTCAAATTCACCCCGATATTTAGCTCCTGCAATGAGTGCTCCCATATCTAATGACATCAATTTTTTTCCCACTAAATTGTCAGGAACATCTTTTTTAATAATACGCAAAGCCATACCTTCAGCGATAGCAGTTTTACCAACACCTGGTTCACCAATTAACACTGGATTGTTTTTTGTCCGACGAGAGAGAACCTGAATGACACGACGAATTTCTTCGTCACGACCTACAACAGGATCTAGCTTACCTTCGGTTGCTAAAGCTGTTAAATCACGCGCGTATTTTTTTAGAACTTCGTATTGATTTTCAGGTTCATCTGTTGTCACTTTTTGATTACCTCTAATTTTTTTAATAGCCTGTTCAATCTGAGCCTTTTTAAACCCCGCCTGTTCAACAAACTTCTTTAAGGATACATCATCTGTTTTAAATAAAGCGAGCATGAAATGCTCGGTCGAGATCAGCTCATCACCCATTTGTACAGCTTCAGTGTCCGCTTGCTTAAATAGTTTTTGTAACCGTGTGCTTGCATAAATATTTTCTTGCGATTGTGATAACTGAGGGAAATTTTGTATGAGCTTGTGTAAAAGAGGTAAAACTTGATTCGGAGTATAACCAGACTCCTGTAAGACTCGTGGAATGACCCCATCTTGCTGTTCAATCAGCTCGACTAAAAGATGCTCAGGCTCAACCGTCGAGTTTTTGCGGTTTTCCGCTGCACGAGCCGCAGCTTGCATTGCTTCTTGGCTTTTACGGGTCATTTTACTGATCTGATTGTTAGCATCATGGTTCATAATCACACCCCTTATGTATCTCTTATATTAAAGTGTGTTTTTTATTGCATTTGTCAACCTCAAGAGATTACTTTTAAGATTATGGCAAAAGCTATTACACAGTTTAACAAAAAAATTAGACCATCAATGAAAAAAGATCCAATCAAAGCTTCTGATTTTTTAAAATACAAAATACCTTTCGCCTGTGAAGATTGCTCTCATTTTTCATCACAAGATATTCGGTGCACGCTTGGATTTAATTGCCAAAATCACTTACGAACTAAAATGTTAGCTGATTATAACCTGTCTGGCAAAATGCCACAGTGTCGTTTTTTAGAAATCGATTAACTATTAAAAATTCTATATTATTTCTCATTAATTTTTGTCACTATAAAAAATTTGACTCTGACTTGACTCGACAAAAATATTTTTCAATCTTAAATCACTTAGACTTTTATCATCATAGACTCGAAAAATATCCAGTCGAGTCTTAAGACTGACGTTTTGAATTCAATACTTTTATTGTGTTTTTCACTCTGAAAAAAATAATTTTTATTTCATTTTCTATTCTTGTGTCCTGTCAAGAATAGCTTTGATGCACCGAAACGAAGAATAAGAAAAAAACCCAGAGGCAGGAAGTCTCTAAGAGCACGTTTAGTGTTTCTCTCATTTCGAAAGGAGGCCTCAAGGATGAATTAAGGATGAAACAAATTTTACGGAAGATTTAATAAGGCACGCGCCAACTTAGTCCATGTGGACACTCAAGGCGCAAAATAAAAATGGATTACTCGGATGTAATCCAAAAAAAATTTCACGGAGGACCAAAATGATTAATACAACTTAAAAAAAATTAAACGGAGTTTACAATGGGAATGAGAATTACTACTAACGTTGCTGCTATTAACACTCAAAGAAATCTTACTAATAGTCAAAGAATGATGCAGACATCATCTGCACAATTAGCGAGTGGATATAGAATTAATAAAGCTGCTGATGACGCTGCTGGGTTAGCAATCTCGGAAAATATGCGTGGTCAAATTAGATCGTCTGGCCAAGCTAAAAGAAATGCAAACGATGCAATTTCATTAGTACAAACTGCAGAGGGTGGATTAGGTGAAGTCACTAACATCATCGTACGTCTTAGAGAATTGGGCATCCAATCAGCGTCGGACACGATTGGTGATCAAGAAAGACAATTGATCCAAACTGAGGTTTTACAGCTTAAATCTGAGGTTAATAGAATTGCAAAAGCAACAAGATGGAATTCAACTAATTTACTTGATGGTTCATCTCCGCAATTTGACTTCCAAGTTGGTATTTATGCCAGTGAAGATGATCAGATTACGTTTGATGCCAGTAAAAATGTCGCAACTTTAGATGCTTTGGGATTGACCGATATTGATTACACTTCGAAAGAAGGTTCAAAATCAGCAATCACAAAACTTGAAAGTGCTCAGCAAAGTGTCAATACAATGAGAGCAAACTTAGGTGCTCTTCAAAACCGTATGACATCAACTGTAGACACTCTAGCGATCACTGAAGAGAACTTGGCCGCTGCTAACTCTCGTATCCGTGACACTGATGTTGCCTCATCAACTTCTGAAATGGCTCGTAACAGTGTTCTTCTTCAAGCCGGCACTGCTACACTAGCCCAAGCGAATCAATCAACTCAACTCGCGTTGAAATTGATTGGTTAACACGGAAGTTAACACAATACCGTCAACAAATTTGACATAATGAAGCTGATCTAAACAATATGTTTAGATCAGCTTTTTTTTCTAAAGATCACTGGACCTTTAGCCGAATCTGTTTCCGAAACAGGATTTTAAATTTAAATAACAAAGCAACAATACTGATACGTTGACTGATGAGGCTAATATGAAAAAAGTAACCAAAACTTTTCTGCTCTTATGTGCAATGCTAACAATTAACTCTTGTGCTAAAAATGGTTTATCAACTGATTTACAAAGCAAGTCGGAACAATCACAAGATGGACAATCCAACAATGGTAACAATAACGACCAAAGTGGTGGTTCTGTTACACCTATAGCTAATCCAATTGATCAAATAGATCTTAAAAGCCGCGTCGATGATAGCGGTAACACACTTAGCAAACTTGGTGGTATGAATGGAGCTTTGACTTTTGACTTTGATAAAACACGTGGCGAATTTATAATTATGATTCCGATGCCAAATGGTCTAGTTTTCACACCAAGCGGTGGTTTTAAAAATTATCCAGACATTACGTTCGGACCAATTTTTGATGCAACTACAGGCAAGGTTAAGGTAGCTGTCAGAATTCCCGTCAAATATGTCTTGAAAGGGATAAATACAATACCAGCTGCTCGACTTCCAAATGGAGATTCACTACCTGCAATGCCAGCAGGTCAAGGTGAGTTGCCTAGCTTAGGATTAAGTTTTCCACAAAATGGCAATACTCAAGTGTTTATCTACATTGGCATCAATGCACTTGGTCTTTATGTTACATTGCCCGACAGTGCTGCATTACCCCTTCCGATCAATATAACAGTACCTGTCAAAAACAAAGATAAATCAAAAACTTACGGCTTTTTGACTTATGTTAATGCAAAAAGTGGTCACCCACCTGGATTATTTGTATCAACAGGTGTCCCTAACGAGGTTGCTCGTGTTCTCGAAGACTATTTTGGATTGTAAAAAAAATTAAAATTTAATTAGACTAAATGCGAGAGTCTCTTAAGACTCTTGCTTAGTTATTTTTTCCTCTATAATCTAATTGTGTTTCTTTTTTAAATATAACAATGGAGATAATCATGGCTAAAGCAAAAAAACCGGCTAAGAAAAAAGCTGTTAAAAAGGCAAAACCTATAGCAAAAAAAGCGGCTCCTAAAAAAGCCAAAGCTGTTAAAAAAACTAAACCCGTAGCGAAAAAAACGGCTCCTAAAAAAGCCAAAGCTGTTAAAAAAACTAAACCTGCAGCGAAAAAAACGGCTCCTAAAAAAGCCAAAGCTGTTAAAAAAACTAAACCTGCAGCGAAAAAAACAGCTCCTAAAAAAGATTTCAAAAAATCTGCAGCAGCTGCGGCCGTAATCGCAACAGCAACTCAATCTTCTTTTGATGATTTAGATAAAGAATTTGATGACGAATTAGAATTAGATTCAATGGTTGATATCGATAGTGAAGACGCTATGGACGATGCTGAATCTTTAGAGGAAGATGATGTTGAAGTTGAATTTGACGAAATGGAAGCTGAAACATCTGAAGACGAGCTTGAAGAAGACATGGAAGAAGACGCTGATGAAGCTTTTGTTAAAAATGACGAAGATGAAAATGATGATGATGATGAGGGCTATATCTAGTTCTTAAAGTTTATCATTATAAACTGAGAAATAAAAAAGCCACTTTCAGAAGTGGCTTTTTTATTTCTCTAAAATTTAAGTGAATATGTTCTACAAACGTTTCAACCTTCACATTCACTTTAAAAGCTTGCCAAACAACATCCCAGATTAAGCTTAAATCCAACAACGTTCCATATTCTTCAACTAACGTGCTACCCAACCCATGACAAAAATAAGAAATACTAATCTTTCATTGGTTTTGTATGAACAGCATATTTTTCGAACTCACCATATTCATGAAGTTTATTATATAGTGTTTTAATTGTAATCCCTAAGCCTTGAGCCGCTTGTGTTTTATTACCACCATAATGAGCTAGTGCTTTAATGATATATCTTTTTTCAAGTTCGTATAACGGCATAGAAGGATCAAAATCCAGACCCTCTTGCTTTGTCTCAGGATTTTTAACCATATCTGGAAGATCATTAATCATGATCATGTGGCCTTCAGATAATATTTGTAAACGTTCACAAACGTTTTGCAACTCACGAATGTTTCCTGGCCAGTCATACTTAACTAAAACTTTCAATGCCTCTTCATCAATAGATTTACCACGATTTAGATAAGAGTGTCCTTGTGATAAAAAGTGTTGAATGAGGACCGGAATATCTTCTTTACGACGTCTTAATGGAGGAGCACTGATAACAATCGTATTGATTCTGTAAAACAAATCTTCTCTAAAATTGCCACGAACAACTTCTTGATCTAATTCACGATTCGTTGCGCAAATTAAGCGAATATCAACTTTGATTGGATCTTTTCCACCAACACGAAAAATTTCGCCTTCTTGAATAAAGCGTAAAAGTTTAGATTGAATAGATAATGGTAATTCGCCAATTTCATCTAAAAATAAAGTTCCACCATTAGCTGCTTCGGCAAGACCAATTTTTTTATTGTAAGCACCTGTAAATGAACCCTTCTCATGACCAAAAAGTTCTGACTCTAATAAGGTTTCACGTAAAGCACCGCAATTAATAGCAACAAATGGTTTGTTACGACGATTTGATTTATCATGAATTGCACGCGCTATTAATTCTTTACCAGTGCCAGATTCGCCGAGAACTAAAATATTAGCTTGAGATGGAGCAACACGATCAATCATCTTCATGAGCTGACTCATGACATCTGATTTGTAGATAATTGATCTACTTTCAACCATTTTCTGTGTTGGCTGCTGTGCCCATGTAACTTGGGATTGATTTTGAGAACTTGGTAAAACCGTTGTTGCGCTTGAAGAATCAGAAGACATCTAAACCACCTTTCGTACGTGCTAGAAACGTTCAACTGTGACGCATCTCTTTTTGATACGCCGCGGTATGCACGAAATATAACCAAAGTCGTGTAGTAATTGCAAGAAAAATTTTGCATAGCATTATATTTTTTTTAGGACCTCTCAATTGATTTATAAAGGTGTAAAATTTAAGCATGCCTTTTAAACTGGAAGAACAAATAGATAACTTCTTGAAATATCTAGAGAATATTGAATCATGCTCACCGCTTACGTTGAAGGCTTACCGTCTAGACCTTGGACAGGCCTTTTTCGAGGTTATTGTAAACAAAAAATCATCTAAAATTTCGAATAAAAGTAAATTAATGATTAACGGAAAACATAAATCTATTTACTTCAGCTCCGGGGAAGATTTGTGGCTCATGTGTCGTGATAAATTAAGCGCCTGGGGAAACCTTGCGCTTTCATCTCGCAACAGAAAAAGTGCTACGCTTAAAAGTTTTTTTAACTATCTCTATCATCATAAAATTATAGATAAAAATTATGCCGACCAAATCGTATGCCCGAAAGTTCCAAAAAAAATTCCACACTTTATATCGGTCGATGAAGTCTTATCAATTATTCAGTACCTGCACTCTGCTGAAGATCAAAACCATAAACAAGAAGCATTGTTTTATCTTCTATACGGCGGAGGACTCCGCATTAGCGAAGCTTGTAATCTAAAATGGACTGACATTTCATTTGATGAAAAAAAAATAACTGTGCTCGGAAAAGGGTTAAAAACTCGACTGGTTATATTACCTGAAATTTGTATAAAAAAACTGAATAACCTAAGAGTCATTAATAAAACTACAGTTTATGTCTTCGGATTCCAACCCCTAAATTCACGTACCGGATATGAAATGATTAGAAGCCTCGGCGTAGCTGCTCAGCTCATGCACCCTCTACACCCGCACTCTTTAAGACATAGTTTCGCAACCCACATGCTTGCAAGTGGAACTAACTTAAGAACCTTACAAAAAATACTTGGTCACGACACATTACAAGCAACTGAAAAATACACTCATCTCAACATTGATACTTTAGCACGTATTATTGACAGCGCACACCCACTTGCGAAAAAAAATTACTAGAACCCTGTGTCGGCATTTTTAATGTAATGAAATACTTGTGACTCAATTGAATCACCATAATCTAAGATAGAATGCTTCGTATCTTCAAACTGATCTAACTTTTCAGATTCAGCAATATTAATTTTTAAAAATGGAGTCATCCAATCTTCAACATTAATAACACCCTGCTGAAACAAAAATTTCAGATAAAAATGTAACTTAAATCGATAAAGATTATCAGTTAATGCTAACTTTCGTAACGAGTGTCCGACTAAGTTAAATAAAAAATGCGAATCAACATCACCTTCCTGAGCAACATGATAAGCACAATTTAAAATAGTTAATGCAAAATCAAGCTTATCGTAATCTGTACGAATGTCTTTAAAATCATCGATCAATGTCGCCTCATTTAATACATTTAACTGACCATCGGATTTTGCTGATTTATATGTGAATAAAACATAATGACTAGGTTCTAGAATACCACCACCAAAGCGTTTTTTACTTTTCAATGCTGAACGCGCAATAAATGATTTTTTAGTACCCTCAACAGACAATGCTTGAATAATCAAATCTGATTCACCAAACTTTGTTTTCTTAAGAATAATAAATCTATTCTGCTGTTCAGACATGTCCTTTAAATAGTCCAACTCGCAGAATTGGTCAATTTTTCATTTTCAGTAGCGATTTGCTGAATAAGTTTTTCAGCATCAGGACCATTTTTTAAAACTAACAATCCTCGCAGATGTTGCTCATCACTGTAGCCCCCGCACCAGTTTTGAAACGAATCAATAACCCAAACAGGGAACTGACTAGGCGAAATTGCTAATTCTAAATTTAAGTTAAAATGATCAAAAAAGTATGATCCATTTGAATGACTGAAATAAAGAACATAACGGTCATTTAAGTGAGTGATTACTTTTTTATTCAAATTGAAATAGCAAATATCGTCTGGAACTACACTCAAATTATTTTGAGGAATAAAAAATTTTTGCAGAATACTGTTTAATTGAGCCCTGACGTTAGATAAATCTTTTTGAAAATGTGCAATGAGATATGGAGTTTTAAGCTTCTCGGTATGTAACACTAAACAGTCAGATTGATTAAATATTGAACCTGTAACCAGAATAATAGCATAAGGATTAGTCTCAAGAATTTGTACATCGCCTTGCTCTATGTAAGATTTAATTTCAATTGAGTAAATTCGACGATTTGAGAGAGTCTGGTGATACTTCAATCGATCTTGTTGACTTAAAAAAATCTCACCTGTTAACTCATTTTCAGAGCTCCAGATTGTAAAATTCACTTCATGATCCAAACCTGCTGCAAAGTTTTCAAATGATTCATCATCTTTTTTGAAAATCAACGGTGTTTGTATTCGATAAAATTGACCTAATACACCCTCGAGCAATGAAGTCCCTTTACGAATCATTGAAACTTTGGGCTTATGAGATAAAAACTGTAGCAACCCATGAATAACATCATAAAGAGCAATTTGTGCATTTTCAAAATAGCGAGTTTTCACCGTTTGTGTATTAAAATTATGCGAAACTAGGTCTGTAAGTTCATGATTAATAGTATTAATATTTTCTGAATTAAGATATCGCATGACTCTATTTGAAACTGAAAATTTAAAATAAGATACCTTTTTAAATATCTTTTGTTGTACAAAACTAGACAATAGGCCATACATTCAAACGCAGTATAATGTCATAATGGTACTTGATTTTATTTTTAAGGAGATATCTACATGAAAAAAATACTTTTAATTTTAATACTTTTTCCAATGAGTTCGTGGGCTTTATTAACAGCACGTGCGACATATACTGGACTGGTCTCTAAAGACGCTTTATCTGAAGTTTGTTCTGGAACTTCATGTGCAGGTCAAACACCATCGATGGTCCCACTTTATGGATTAGGAGCTGATGTCATTGTTAAACTTCCGATTATACCAATTGGCTTTGGCGTGCGCTATGAGAACCTTGGCCTAGACGCAACTTCTGGGTCAATCGAAGGCCATGCTAAACTAACTAGAACAGCAGCCCTAATTAATTATCGTTTTATTGACACGATCATTCATTTTGGCGTGATCGGTTCATACGGAATATCTCACTCAGGTAATGTGTCGGTAAAATCAGGTAACACGAATGTAGTCGATTATAATGACGGTAGTTTTTCAACTTACACAGCTGGACTCGAACTTGAAGTTAAACCGCTCATTGTATTACCGTTAATTGTTGGTGCTGAAGCTGGATACATGAGCGCTAAATGGAATGATGCTAAAGATTCTATAGCTTCAACAAAAAAAGATGTAGATTTAAGCGGATCTTATATCAAATTTTTTCTAGGACTAGATATTTAACTTAAAACTCGATCATTGATCAATATTAACGGGGTGAACTGTATCAAAATAGTTCACCCTTTTTTTTTCATGAATCAACTTAATACGCGGTCTATATTTTGCATAAACTTTAATGATGCTAAAAATATTTAATATTCATATTTCAATATTATCAATGCGCACTTTTCTGACTATTATCACGATAATATATTCTCAATTAATACTGGCACTTGAGGGCCATATTGAAGTTAATGGTCATAGATTTGAAGTTATTCAAAAAATTGGTTCAGGTGGCGAAGGCGATGTTTTTGAGGTGCAGGAAATAGATCAGCTTAAAAGAAGATACGCACTGAAAGTTGAAAAAATTATGGTAATTAATCCTAACGGTTCTATAAATCCACTCCAGCAAGAAGAGTTTACATTAAGAGAATACAAATTTGATTATTTTAAAAATAGAGTTAGAAACTTTCCCGATAAAATTAAGTCAACTTTTAAGTATTTACCGTTCACGTTTTCTTATCTCATACATTTACCGGAAGAAAAATTCAGAGACCCCTCGGACCCAAATTTACTTATCAAATCAGGTGTAAGTTTCATGAGGCTGGCTGACGACACTCTGTATTCGCAAATAGAAAAAATCAATCAGACACTTTTTTCAACTATTGAAGAACAACATAAAGCTAAATCTGATTTAGCCCTACTTGTATTTAATAATATAATAAAAGAATTAAGCATACTGTCTGAAAAAAATTACTCATATCTAGATCTTAAACCTGTCAACATTGGTTTTGATTCTATATCGAATACATATTCATTACTAGATTTAAACAGTATTTACTCTACATTTCAAAATGAAGATTATCATCGAAAAATTTTAGCTACGCCTGTGTACGCAGCTCCTGAAATTTCTGATTCAAATAAATACTCTGAAATTTCTCAACTTTACTCACTAGCTATGACATTACTCAACGTACTGGATTCGAAATTTGAAAATCATATTATTTATAAAATGTTTAATAAAAATGATAATAGCTATGATCAAAATTTCCTAATACGCTTAGAAAAGGAATATCTTCTGTCATTTGCAAATATTGATAGATCAAAAATGTCTCAATTGTTTTCATTTATAAAAGCAGCCACAATCAAAGACCCCTACACCCGATTAAAAAAATTACGCGAACTCAGCTTCAACCAAGACATTGTTTTTATTGCCGATAAAGCAAATATTAAGCAAAGTAAAACTTCTGCATTGATAGAATCATTAAAATCTAAACTAACGAAAACTCGTCCAGAATTAAACTCGAAAATTATTTGTGATGGTTTGTTTAAGTAACTCTAACATTGTGAATAATAAAAAAACCGAGTCATTCCTGAACTCGGCTTTTTATCTCAAGTTTATAATTTTTTTAAAAAACTAAATACCCGATTTATGTCTTTCTTGATCATCAACAACTGATTGTACTCCACCTTTTAGGTTCGCACGGTAAGCAAGCTGCTTAATATCATATGTAAAATTAGCACCATTTAAACCTGGAGTTTGCCACTCAGGTCCTAAACGAATGGCATCAACTGGACATGCTTCTTCACAAAATCCACAGAAAACACATCTTAACATATCAATCTCATAACTGATCGGATATTTTTCAACACTTGGGTCTGGATGCTCACTAGCAGTGATTTTAATACACTCAGCAGGACAATTCGTCGCACACAACATACATGCTGTACAGCGGATCGAACCATCTTTTTTAACTGTTAAAATATGATTACCTTTGAATCTCGGAGAATATTCATATTTTTCTTCTGGATAGTTCAAAGTGATCATTTCTTTTTTGTTAAAAATATTTTTCACCATGTGTTTGAAAGTAATACCCAGGCCCGTAAATATACCCGGCAAATACCATTTACTTTTCTCAGAATTATTTTGCATAACTGCCATAATTTTTTACCTCAATTCGGCTGTCCGCCGAGTAATCCAGTTTCACTTCTTCGGCTGTCTGCCGAGTAATCCAACTTCGTCTCTTCGGCTGTCCGCCGATTATAACCGTCCACGTTGAAAAATAAATTCGTTTTTCTTACGATGATCTAAAGCGACTTGATCTGCTCTTTTGTTTTCAGCATTAAACAAATCTTGATCAGCAACAATGTCAACTTTAATATCTTGACCAACCAACAATGTCGCTGCTTCAGAAACCGTTAACGCTTCTGAAACAATTGTTGTAACTTTTTTAAATTGCTGAGCAACGCCAGCATGGTTAACAAAAGTACCAGCTTTTTCAACAAACGTTTTTGTCGGAATAACAAATACATTTTTGAAAGATTTATTTTCTTTTAAAGCGTCAGCTTTAGCTGCTGTTAAGAAAATAAAATTATGAGCTTTAGCAAATAAATTCTGTTTTTCTGCTAGATCATTATAAACATCAACATTTTCCGGTCCAACGACAACTAGATTTTTTATTTTGCCAGAATTCAATGCTGACTCTAATTGTGACCATTGTGTTTGAACACCGTGCTTAGCTAAAACAGTCTGTAATCCTTTTGTATTTGGATTTTTGTCACCACGAATAAGTAATCCATCAAAATCATTTGCTGTTTTTTCAGAATTCCACCAATGGTAAACATTTTTAGTTTTAAACTGATTTACAAATGCAGATACAATTGATTCATATTCTTCGACAGTGTGCTGCCCCGTTAAAACTAATGCTGTGTCATCTGAAGATGCCGCTTTTAATACTTGAGCTGCATCTTTTGCGACAGATCCAGCATGTAAGTCAACAGTCCACTGACCATGAGCAAGTTTCATACCTTTCAATTGACGATTTTCTTTATTTACAAATTTGTAAATATTACGACCATCATCACACATCCAGTGCCCATTAATCGCATCATTACGTTTTGGTTTAACACGGAAAACGCCTTCTTTATTAAAGTAAACTTTAACATTACAGCCAGTTGAACAACCATTACAAACTGCTTCTGAATCTTTGAGATACCAAACGCGTTGGCGAAATCTAAAATCTTTGGATGTCAATGCACCAACTGGGCAAATATCAACAGTGTTTAATGAGTATTTATTATTGAGCTCTTTACCAGCATGTGTTCCGATTTCAGCGTGGTCACCACGATTGAAAATTCCTAGCTCATTTGTTTTAGAAACTTCGTCTGTGAAGCGAACACAACGTGAACATAAAACGCATCTTTCAGAATCAAGAACAACAGTCGGACCAAGATCAACAACTTTGTGCTTTTTAGTTTTTGCTTCAGCCATTTCAGAGTTGTACTGGCCAAATTCCATGTATTGTTCTTGTAAACCACATTCACCAGCTTGATCACAAATAGGGCAATCAAGTGGATGATTAATCAAGTGAAAATCCAA
Organism: Pseudobdellovibrio sp.; assembly: GCA_046293015.1. Lineage (GTDB taxonomy): Bacteria > Bdellovibrionota > Bdellovibrionia > Bdellovibrionales > Bdellovibrionaceae > Pseudobdellovibrio. The sequence continues at coordinate 146,499 of JBKBPU010000006.1, read as the reverse complement.
TCCCCACTTAACAGCTTCTTTAACTTTAGGTGAGTTATTATTAACCTTCATGCCTTCAGTCACAACAGTGTTACAAGCAATTTGTAAACGTGGATTTCCTTCGATCTCCACCATACATAAACGACAAACTCCTGCGATACTTAATCCCGGGTGCCAGCAATAGTGAGCAATCTTTTGATGATTGTCATACATTGCCTGAATGATCGTTGTTCCTTCTTTAACTTCGAGCTCTACGCCATTAATGGTGCATTTGGGCATGTGAGTGTCCTTTGTAAGCTGTTCCTTTTACTTTCGATTTTCCTTCGCGAACAAAATATTCAAATTCGTCACGGAATTTCGTCACAAAACTAATAACTGGTAAAGCTGCTGCATCAGATAAAGCACAAATTGTTTTACCTTTCATGTTATCAGCAACTTTTAATAGTAATTCGATATCTTGCATACGACCTTTGCCTGATAAAATAGAATGAGTGATTTTATCAACCCAACCAGTACCCTCACGACATGGTGTACACTGACCACATGATTCATGATGATAGAAATGTGTTAAATTCGCTAAGCACTCAACCATACATTTTGAATCATCAATAACAATGATCGCACCAGATCCAAGCATTGTTCCCATCTGCGCCATACATTCATAATCAAGAGTCGCTTTCATGGCTTCATCAGCAGTTAAAACCGGAGCTGATGACCCACCAGGGATAACGGCTTTTAGTTTTTTACCGTTTTTAATACCGCCACCTAAATTAAAAATCATATCTTTTAGTGGGTACGCCAATGGAACTTCGTAGTTACCAGGCTTAACGACATTACCTGACAATGAAAATAATTTTGTACCTGCAGATTTCTCGGTTCCATATTTTCTATAACCTTGAGCACCGTCACGCATAACATATTTAACAGCTGCAAGGGTCTCAACATTGTTTACAATGGTTGGTTTTTTTAAATAACCTTGCACAGCCGGAAAAGGCGGTTTTAATTTCGGCTGACCTTTTGAACCCTCTAGAGATGAAATCATACCCGTTTCTTCACCACAAATGTAAGCACCCGCCCCACGGTAAACATCCATATCATGATCAAAGCCTGAACCTAAAATATTTTGACCTAAATAACCTGCTTTGTAAGCTTCTTGAATAGCTGTTTCTAGAGAGGCAATTGAAGCATCATACTCACCACGAACGTAGATGTATGATTTTTTCGAACCAATAGCAAAACCAGAAATAATCATACCCTCAACTAATTGATGTGGGGCACGTTCCATCATCATGCGATCTTTAAATGTGCCAGGCTCGCCCTCATCAGCATTACAAAGTAAATATCTTGGTTCATTGTTTTTAGGTAAAAATCCCCATTTCATACCGGTCGAAAAACCTGCTCCACCTCGACCGCGTAGACCTGAGTTTTTAACTTCATCGATGATCGCTTGAGGTTGCATTTTTAATGCTTTTTCAAGTTCTTTATAGCCACCGTTTTTTTTATAACCATCAAGAGTTTTAAATTCTGGCAAATGATAAAATTCAGTTAAGTATTTAACTTCACTCATGGCATGTCCTTATTTTAAACTGCGAATGATATTCATCGCAGATTCATTTGTTAGATTTTCGTAATATTTATCACCAATTTGCATCATTGGAGCAGTACCACAAGAGCCTAAACATTCAACTTCAGTGACTGTGAACTTACCATCAGTTGTTTTATCACCTAAATGAACATTTAACTCTGAACAAATGTGTTCTGATAATTCTTTTGCACCATTCAACATGCAAGATAATGTACGACAAACTTGAATGTGGTGTGTACCAATCGGTTGCTTATTATACATTGTATAAAATGTGCAAACTTCGTTGATATGAGCTTCAGAGATCTCCATCACTTTGGAAAGCTCTTTAATCACTTCGGCATTCACATGACCCTTATTTTCTTTTTGAGCAATATACAATGCTGGCAATACAGCCGATTGTTTTGATTCATATCTTTTCAGTTCGTTCAGAACTTTTTGTTTTCCTTCAGCAGATAATTGAAACATATTTTTCCTTCGTTTCTTCGGCTGTCCGCCGTGTAATCCAACTTCGTCTCTTCGCCAGTCCGGCGAGTAATCCAACTTCGTCTCTTCGCCAGTCCGGCGAGTAATCCAACTTCGTCTCTTCGGCTGTCCGCCGACTTACCTATCTAACTCACCAGCGATGACGTTCATACTGGCTACAGTTGCTATGGCATCAGCTAACATGGCTCCTTGTACGACCTCTGGAAACGATTGATAAATCGCAAAACACGGAGGACGCACTTTCAATCTGTATGGAGACGCAGAACCATCACTGACTAAATAAAATCCTAACTCACCATTAGCAGCTTCTGTAGCATCGTAAACTTCACCGACCGGTGGACGTAAGCCCTTAATCACAAGCATGAAGTGATTCATTAAACCTTCAATATTACCGTAAACATCTTTTTTCTCTGGCAATACGATATTTTTATCACGAATTGTATAATCGCCAGTTGGTACATTTTTACATGCTTGTCTGATAATTCTAATCGATTGACGCATTTCTTCAATACGTACGAGATAACGATCGTAAATATCACCAGCTGTTCCTACTGGAATATCGAAATCATATTTTTCATAACCGTAATAAGGCTCGGCACGACGCAAATCGATGTTAATACCAGACGCTCTCAGTAGTGGACCAGTGTATCCCCATTGAATGGCATTTTCGGCCGATACTGGACAAACACCTTGAGTTCGTTTAATGAAAATTTTGTTACCGAGCAACATTTTTGATATTTCATCAATACCATCGCTCATTTCGTCGCAAAAACGAAGAACATCATTAAACCAACCCTCAGGAGCATCTTGAGCCATACCACCAATACGAGTCATTGATACAGTTAAACGAGCACCGCAAAGTTTTTCAAATAACGAATAAACTTTTTCACGAAATGTAAATAAATGGAAAAACGCCGTTAAAGCCCCTAAGTCGACGCCACCAGTACCAACTGCGATGATATGATCGATCACACGCGACAATTCACAAAGAATCACACGCATAGTTTGTGCACGCGCAGGGATTTCAACACCTAATAATCTTTCAACAGCTTTACAGTAACCAACATTATTCATGGGCGCAGAACAGTAATTCAAGCGATCCGTGTATGGAATAACTTGATTATAAGGATGAGTTTCAGCCATCTTTTCAAAACAACGGTGTAAATATCCAATTTCACAGTTGGCTCGCACAATCGTCTCGCCATCAAGCTCAGTCATCACACGTAAAGTACCATGCATTGCTGGATGCGACGGTCCAATATTCAAAGGGACATATTTAGGATTTAACTGATCACCACTTTGCTCAGGAGTATTATTGAAGTGAATTGGCATAACCGAATTACAATGCTGCTGTTGATCAGCTTCGTAATCTTTACGCAAAGGATGACCAACGAACTGATGATGCGTGAGAATTTTTCTTAAGTTCGGATGTCCTGAAAATTTAATACCGAACATGTCATAGGCTTCACGTTCAAACCAATCAGCAGATTTCCAGATTGTGATTGCTGTTGGAACTGGCTCGCCATCGCGGATCGCAACTTTAACACGCAAACGTCTTGAATCACTTGATCCAAATAAATGATAAACAACATCGAATCTTTTTTCACGTGTTGGATAGTCGACACCGCAAACATCCATTAAGAAATTATACCCAGCATACTCTTTTAAATAGCGTAGTAATGCTGAAACAGTTTCAACTGAAGCATCAACAACATGATCACCAACAGGTGAAGTCGAAAATTTAAAAACACCATCACCAAATTTAGCGTTGATGTCTTGTTGTAATGTTACAAACTGATTTGTTGATAAGCTCACACTACACTCCGATTCTTGATGAAGTTAAAGAGTTAGGGACTGTGTTGCCGTTAATTTCAAATGGAGAAACCCAGTTGTCTTTCCATGGGCGTGGTGTTCTGTCTTTAATCATTTTTTGTAAAGTCATAACACCATCCAAGACTGCTTCCGGAGTTGGCGGACATCCTGGCACATACACATCAACTGGAATAACTTTATCGCAACCTTGCAAAACATGGTACGCACGATAAAAGCCACCAGAGCTGGCGCAAGCTCCCATTGAAATTACATATTTAGGCTCTAACATCTGTTGATAAATACGAACCAAAATCGGAGCCATTTTTTCAGTAATCGTTCCAGCAACTAATAATAAGTCAGCTTGACGCGGAGAAAAGCGAACAACTTCAGCTCCGAAACGAGCTAAATCGTATTTCGGTCCCATCACTGACATCAACTCGATACCACAACAAGCAGTTCCATATGGTAATGGCCACAAAGCGTTTCTTTGCCCCCACGCCGCAATTGCATCTAAACGCGTTGTCAAAGCAAACGACTTCGACATTTCTTCTAAAGACTTATCTTCAGACATACTTGATCTCCGTGATGTAAAAGGAAAAAATTCCGTTCTTAATTAGTTTTCAACACCACATCATGACAAAAATCATAAGTCATGACAACGAGATATGTCTTTTTTGCTTTTTGAAAAAGCATGATGACGCGATATGGTTAAGGGGGGCTTTCAGCAGCTTTGATTAAATTTTAAGTGAACTTTTAAATTGCTCCGGCAGGCTTGTAGTCAATCGTGACTGGTTCATTAGCAGCTGGAATAGAAGTTCCATGAAACTTCAAAAGCGAAACGCTTTGTCCCTGAGCATTGACTTCAGTCTGAATTGTCCAACCATTTACAGGATCTTCGATAATCGTGCGATTACCAACTGTCACTTTTATTGTTGATTTGTTAGGAGTTTGAGCAAATGGAAACGTTGTTAATTGATCAACGATGCGTGACTTAATATTTGATACAGCTTCGGATAAATCGGCATTACATATTGAGGACTTAATGCCCTTAGAAACATCAACTAAATTGATAAATTGAGTCCCTATAGACACAAAGCCGCCTAAATTATCGCAGCTTTTATTTGTTAAAATTCCTATATAATTTGCTATCCATGCCCGCGAACCATTTTCAAATGGTGGCTTAATTCCATTCAAATAATTAACAAAATCATTTGAGTTTGGGTTACCAAATTCACTACTTTGATCCTGCTCATCACTGATAAAAATAACAGCAAACAAAGCATCGGATCGTAAAAAATCAGATCCAATTGATGTCAAGTAACTTGCCGATGTCACTAATCTCATAGCATCTAACCCACGCTCTAAATCAGAACCTGCTTCACCAACAATAATTCGATTTGAAAGCTGATTAATGTTTTGAGCATTTAAATAAACAGGTGATCCGACCAACTGTCGCGCCATAGGATAATTTGCAGTGTTAGTTGACATAGTTGTCGTAGTCACTGCGATATGATAATCCATACCTAGGCTGTTTAATGTCGTGATCATATCACTCACTTTTGCTGCTAGACGCTGCTGATACTGAAGCATAGATTTCGAATTGTCGACGACAAATAAAATATCGACTTTGTTATTGTAAGTAATTTGCCCTGCAGATTGCGTCGACATTTGCGGAAGTGCGAATTGTGTTCCCGAATTAGAGCAAGCCTGAAAATAGAAAAAAACTACTGTTGAAACCAGAACTTTAATCAAAATTTTCATATGGCAACACTCTCTTTCCTGTTTTTGTATAAAAAAACTTAAGCTGCCTGTATTGCTTTATTCGCATACTGCGCTATTGATGATTTAGCCACAGCCGATATTTTCAAAAACTGAACACCGTAAACATTACCTTTTTTACTGACAATTCTACAGATCGCATTAAACGCAGGGACTTCATTCGCAGGTTTAAAATGCAAATAAATTTGCTGATCTTTTTCAAATGAAGCATTTTCAATCAGCAGCCCAGCGCCGCCTTCACTGACTTCAACCCCAACTGATTTGTAAACTTTCTTTTTGTCATGGACAATTGCTTGTGAGTTAAGTCGAACACGAGGAAATTTACGTCTAAAAAATAAAGTATCTTTTGGGTCTTGATCTTTTTTGTTTTTAAATTTTTCAAAAAGAGCACGAACTTCATTTACTGAAAACTCTTCAACATCAGCTAAACGTCTCCAGGATTTCATTCCTTCATGCCAAATAAAATCAAACTCATGTAGTGTTTTGCCTTGCAACATCTGGATCAATTCGGCTTTTGAAAATGGTCCATAATTATTATTTTGTTTCAACACAAACCAAATTCGTTGTTTTAACGGGTCACCTTCTGCAACAACTTTTAATCCTGGCTTCATAGGAGTTAAAAAGCTTTGATTAAATAACTCAGTAAAGTGAGGATATTCCATCAATAGAACCCAGTCTTGAACTTTTTCATCATAGATGTAATCATGCCAGTTAATTCTTTGATTCGATAACTGCAACTCAATTTCTTGTAATGTATAAGGCCCTTGCTGTTGACCATGGCTAGCGATGTAGTAAGTTGACATAAATTTATCCTTTATAAAAGTCTTTACAGTACTTTTATCGGAGTCAAATTATGAGATCTTGAGGGGATGCTCCTGGATTCAATGACAAACAGAGTAACAGCTAAAATCTGAACATCTGTCTGTCAAATAATTCGTCACAAAATTACAAACTTTTACTTTAATGCCTCACGTATGTAAGCAGACGCTTGATCCATTAACCAAACAACAATAGCTATAACCATGATGATTGTGCCGACCTCTGGCCACATAGCCTGACCTTGGTATTGAATAAGTAATGTTCCAATACCACCGCCCCCGACAAAACCAACGATTGTAGCCATACGCACATTTATATCCCAACGATAAACAGTGAAGGAAACATAGGGTAAAATAACCTGAGGCACAATGCCATACCACACTGTCTGTAAGCGATTAGCACCGCAAGACATAACGCCTTCAATAGGACCATCGCTAACAGATTCGACCATTTCTGAATATTGTTTTGCTAGCGAGGCTATTGAATGAATCATCAAAGCCAACATTCCCGCAAATGGACCAATCCCTACCCAAACTGAAAAAATAATGGCCCACAAAACAGCTTCTATTGAGCGCATAATATTAAATGTCGTTCGCGTTAATAAATAAATTGGATAACCGACTTTTCCAGTCATGACATTTTTAGCTGATACAAAGCTCAATACAAACGCAAAAGGAATCGCTAAAACGGTAGCCATGAAGGCCATAAAAATCGTTTCGAAAATATTTAAAATTGCTTTTGGTAACAGCGCTAGATTTGGTGACGTGATTTCATTAAATAAGCGAATTACGCCCTGAAAACCATCTATATTCAATAATTCATAGACTGAAAACTTAGTTTTAATTAATCCAACAATAAATAAAACTGTTAAAACAATCAAAAATTGCCAACCCGAAAATGTTTTGTACCAACGAACGACCTTGTGATCTTTCTTTTTGTACGCAGGCTCAAACAACTTACTTCCTAACGTAACAAAACCCAGATGCGATAAATAATAACTAATTCCAATCCCTACTACATACAAACCTAAAAACATTTGAAAATAGAAAAACATTTTTTCAATTTGTTCCTCGGGCGTAGGATTTAAAATCCACATGTAGGCCGTCATTGCAACAAAAACAAAACTAAGACCATCAAACAATAATTGTTTAAACTTATACGACATTTTCAACCTCAAATTAATTTATATGAACTTGCTGCGCACCTGCGCCATATATTTTCTCAAACCACTCTGGCGTAATTTCTTCCGGTGAACCTTCAAAAACCAACTGACCATCTTTTAAAGCCACAACGCGAGTAGCATATTGACGCACTAAAGATAAAAAATGCAAATTACAAACAACCGTAATTCCAAGCTCCTGGTTTACTTTTTTTAAATAATCCATAACGACATGACATGTAGCCGGATCGAGAGAAGCTACAGGCTCATCAGCTAACAAAACCTTTGGATTTTGCGTGAGTGCACGCGCTATAGCCACACGCTGTTGCTGACCACCAGATAATTGATCCGCTCGAATATGAGCTTTATCACCAATACCAACAAGGTCTAAATACTTTTGCGCCTCTGCTCTATCTGAATCTGAAAAATGTCCCAACAAACTGTTCAGCGTTGAAGTAGTCGCCAATTTCCCCATGAGAACATTACTTAAAACTGAATGTCTTGGCACTAAATTAAAGTGTTGAAAAATCATTCCTATTTTTTGTCTGATTTTTTTAACACCTGAGACTGCATTAACTTTGCAAATATCAATCACAGCATTTGCGTTATTGGATGATTGATCATCATAAAACAAAATTTCACCGCTAGTAGCATCAATCAATTTGTTAATACATTTTAAAAATGTCGATTTGCCTGAACCACTCAAACCAATAACAACTAAAAACTCACCCTCTTTAACATCGAGTGATATCCCTTTCAAAGCTTTAACTCCACTAGGATATTGTTTTGTTAAATTACGAACAGATAATATTGTTTTTGTTTTCTCAGCCATACCAACCTTACCGTTTATTTTTTCAAAAGTTCTTCAGGATTTTTGCCGACCGCTTTAAGCATATCACGTACGACATCGTAATCTTTATCAACAGCAATCTTTAACCCATTCACACCGTAAATAGCTGTGAAAGCTTTACGCCCTTCGTCTGTTTTTACAAAGTTCATCATAGCATCTACAATTTTAGTTTTCATTTCTTCAGGCAAATCTTTTCTAAAAACAAATGGATCATTCGGCACAGGCTCTGATAAATCTATTATTGCAATCTTATCTTTAACATCAGGATATTGAGCTAAAACTAGTCGACGGGCGTCTTCGATTTGTTCAACACCATTTTCATTTTTAGCTGGAGGCGAATAATACGCAGCGCCAGCATCAACCTGCCCTTGGTAGACCATTGAAATCACATTATCATGTTTTGCTGCAAACATAGTTTCTTTAGGATTAATTTTTTTATCCTTTAAAGTTTTAGCAGCGATAATAAATCCCGTCGTCGAGGCCGGGTCAACATAGGCAATTTTTTTGCCGTTTAAGTCTTCAATTTTCTTTATTGATCCACCAGCTTTTGCAACAAACATCGATTGATATGTTGCTGAGTCATGACGAAGAACGGTCATTCGAGCTTCAACACCATATTTGTCGTGTGCAATCAAATAACCAAATGTATTCATGGCAGCAATATCAGCACGCTTCGTACCAAAAGCTTCAACAACTGCTATATAAGACTGCGGTATAGTAACATCATATTTATAAGGTGTATTTTTTTCGAGATAATCTTTAAAGACTTTAGAATTATCCTCGATAACTTTAGCGTCTATAGAAGGAACAAATTGAATTTTAACTGGGTTTTCAGCTGTACCTAGCTGGGCTTTGTTTTGAGTACAACTTGAAGTTACAAATATAGAAAGCAACAAAAAGAAAAATGACAATGGCCAAAAACGATTTCTTAAACGAATAAATCTGTTTATAAAACAATTTATAACTGAATCTGAATTCATAGTCATAAGGACTCCTTTTTGTTGTGGGCCTAATAAAGCATTTTATTTATTTGAAATAAAGCTTTTTATTGATTTCAATAACATCGTTCGTTAGGTTTAAAATATATACATCTTTGAAAGGCTGCCTTCAGTATGAATCAATACGATCTTAACACAATCCTTAAAATAGCTGCCGAAAAAGAACGCACGGCCTGTGTCTTTGATCTGGATTCCACATTATTTAATGTAAGTCCGAGAACACAAAAGATTATTGATGAATTTGCAGATGCCCATGAATCAAAATTTAAGGGTGTGGAAATCCTTCACACTGACTGGGGACTAAAAGAATCATTATATCGAGCTGGTTTTAATTCCGATGAAAATCCCGAGCTTCATAAAACACTCAGAGATTATTGGGTTGAACGCTTCTTTTCAAATGAATATTTGCACTATGACATACCTTACGCAGGAGCGGTTAGCTTTGTTCAACAGTTAGCAGAAACTAACTGTGAAATTCACTATTTAACAGGTCGTGACATTAAACGCATGGGACTCGGTACAAAGCAAGTTTTGCAAAAGTGGGGGTTTCCATTAAAAGATAACAACTTACACTTAAAACCCGATCGTTCAATCGATGACCATACCTTTAAAGTAGAATTCATGATTAAAAATTTTCCTGAAAATAAGTATGACAATATCTATTTTTTTGAAAATGAACCAGTCAATATCAATGCTCTGTTTACACAAAGATCAGATATTCAAATAGTTTACCTAGACACAACACATTCTCGTCGTGAAGAAGTGAGTGTTCCAGTATCCATCATCAAAAACTTTACAACCCACTTACATAATAAAACTTCTGGCAAACCTTAATTAGCTAAAGGAAAATAGAATGCTTTATCTCGTTGCAACCCCAATAGGCGATATTCAAGAAATCACAATAAGAGCATTAAAAATATTAAAAGAGGCCGATATAATACTTTGCGAATCAACAAAAGAAACATCTAAACTTTTTAAGCAATTAGATATTAAAGTGCAAAAATATGAAATTCTCAACGAGCACAGTACCGCGGAAGATTTAAAAAATCTTGTCACTTTATGCGAACAACACACAGTTGCTCTCGTATCAGATTGTGGAACACCTGGTTTTTGTGATCCGGGAAACGATCTTATTCGCATTTGTAGATTGAAAAAAATAGAAGTTAAATCGATTTTAGGAGCATCATCTCTCATGGGTTTACTGTCGCTTTCGTCACGTAAACTTAATGAATTTTTATTTCGAGGTTTTTTACCTGCCGAATCTGAATCACGAACAAAAGAATGGCAAAAACTCAAATCTGAAAAAAAAGCAATTATTCTCATGGACACACCCTATCGCCTAAAAAAAACAATTGCTGAACTAGATCTCCACTTACCTAAAAGAGAAGCTCTACTAGCTTTAAATTTATCTCAAGAAAACGAACTGATTCTTGAGGGAAAAGCTCAGCTCATTAGTAAAAATCTGAATCAAGATAAAGCAGAGTTTATGTTGCTCATTTATCCGGACGAACAATGATTAGCCTACCTATTGATTCGCACTTACCTCAAATTTTGAAATTGGTTGAAAAACAAAAAAACTCTTTCTGTCCACTGATTTTAACTGCTAGCCCAGGGTCAGGTAAAACAACACGTTTGCCGGCACTTTTACTCAAACAAAAAATTAAATTTAATTTAACTCAGAAAGAAAAATGTTCGAAAAAAATCATCGTTATTGTACCCAAAAGAGTTTCGGCAATATCAGCGGCAGATCGAGTTGCTGATGAACTTCAAATTCAACTTGGCCATGAAATAGGCTATCAAGTTCGATTCGACCAAAAAATAAGTCAAGATACTCAATTAATATATATGACTGAAGGTCTCTTCATTAAAAAAATGCAAGATCATAAATTTTGGGAAGATTTAGACACAGTTATTCTTGATGAGTTTCATGAACGATCTTCACAATTAGATATTATTTTAGGGTTGTGTTATGAAATGTTACTTCTTGAGCCAAAATTTAATTTAATTGTTATGTCTGCAACACTTAACATAAATCAATTGCGAATTTTTTTTGAATCATCCGAAACATATGAGATTCAAGCGCCTCCTTTCAAACTAGAGGTTTTCTACTCAGATAAAGTACAAAGAATTGTTATCGATGATACATTTTATAGTTCACTTAAAGATACTTTATTGAGATCTCTTAAAATAGCCAAAAAAGATATTCTCGTTTTTTTACCTGGTTTAAAAGAGATTTTAACATTCAAAAACCTCATGCAACCACTATTACCACAAATGCAATTTGAAGTTTTACATGGATCAATTAGCTTATCTGATCAAAAAAGAATTATACAAAAAAATTCAATCCAAAACCTAACCAGACGAATTATTTTATCAACAAATATTGCAGAATCTTCAGTTACGGTTCAAGGCATAGATTGCGTTATAGACACTGGCCTTGAAAAAAACATCTTTAAAGAAAATAAAATTGGCTTTACTGGGCTAAATGTTGATCGCATATCTTTGTTTTCTGCGCAGCAACGCGCAGGTCGTGCCGCGCGTGAGCAAGATGGATATTGTTTTAAATTATGGCATGAAATTGATGAGCGATCTATGAAAGAACAAGCTGATCCTGAAATAATTAATTCATCACTGATTGAAGAAATACTTACATTAAAGAAACAACAAATTCAACAAATCGAGCACTTTAGCTGGCTTACAAAACCTAAAAATGAGCAACTGAAAATCGCTGTTTCTCAACTAACACGTTGGCATTTATTAGATGAAAAAAATCAGTTAACTGAAAAGGCCGAAATTATTTTAAGTTGGCCATTAGCAATTGAATTTTCACTCATTACGTACGAACTTATACAATTAGGTTTTGCAAATGAAGCCTATAAAATAGCTACAGCAATGGACTCAGGTAAAGTTGAACAAATACTGAGTTCAGACAACTCTAATCAAAGCGACTTATTTAAAATAGTTAACGCTCAATTCAACCAGTTTAATTTGCAAAATAATTTAAATCAAATATCACGTCGCTGCGTTTTCAACCACACGACCATGCAAAGCAACATTCAAAATCTTGACGACGCCATGGTCTATATATACACAAAATATTTTCCTGAAAAAATAGCTGTTCGTAAAAAATCTGGATTTGGGCTTTCATTAAGAGGACGAGGAATTCAATTTGCACAGCAATCAGAACTTAACAACCATGACTATTTTATTATTATGTCAGGACATGAGTCGCACCAACAATCAACACAACTTGTTTTTGGTTTTGGATTTGATAAAAAAATAGCACAAAAATACTTCTCTGATTTTTCTAAAAAAACTATTGAAATTCATTACGATTTCGAAAAGCATGAGTTCTATAAATATGAAAAAATCATGTATGAAAATATAGTTCTCAATGATTTAGGTAAATCGCGATTATCTGAACAAGAAATTAATATGAACTGGAAATCTTATTTCATTGATAATGCTAGTGATTTCCTTAAAGCTCATCATCAATATGAACATTTTAAAATTTTAACTCAGTTTATTGTTAAATTTAACGAGTCATATTTCAATCTGGAAGATGATTGCATGAAAATGATTGAAGAAATTGATCACAACCTAGCTAAATTGATTATCAATTACTATAGTACCATTCAGGAATTTCTAAATTGCGACCTCTTATATTTGTCTTATCAAATTTTTGATGAAAAAATTAATTTTATTTTACAAAATCTTCCAAAATCAATCAAATCACCTCGTGGTAAAACTGTAAACGTAAATTATTCAGATGAAAAAGCACCTTTAATTTCACTTAAAATTCAAGATGCTTTTGGTTGGTCAGATACACCAAAAATTTATAACAATCAAATTCCCCTGACACTCGAGCTTTTAGCTCCAAACTACCGACCTGCTCAAATTACAAATCGATTAGGTTTATTTTGGGAAACTAGCTATGCTGATGTCCGTAAAGATTTACGCGCACGCTATCCAAAACACGATTGGCCTGAAGATCCACGGAGTATGCAATGAATTCTAACCATAAAATTTTAGGATTAAACGATCTCGAGGTTAAACAAAGTAGACACAAACATGGCTTTAATGAAATAGTCTCTTCAAAAACTGAGTCTCTTTTCGATGAACTTCGACATGTTTTTCTGGACCCAATGGGACTTATGTTGCTTGGACTTGCTCTTTTGTATTATTTAATCGGTGATACGACTGATGCGATTATTCTATTGATCGCATACATACCAGTTACTCTTGTTGATGTTTTTTTAGAGCTTCGAGCACAAAAGGCTCTCAGTGCGCTGAAATCAACATTCAATCCAATGGCCAAGGTTTATCGCAATGATCAGATCAAGGAAATTCCTATCCGCGAACTTGTTCCAGGCGATTATCTCATTTTTGAAGAAGGTCAGTCGCTTCCTGCTGATGGTGAAATATTTGAAGCCGTTGATTTAAGTATTAATGAATCTGCACTAACTGGAGAATCAATTCCGATTAGTAAAATGAATAAATCTCGCTTTTATGCTGGAACACAGATACTTGCAGGACGTGGTATCGGTGTAATAGATAAAATAGGGCAGCAAACTGATTTTGGAAAAATAAGTCATTTACTAGAAAATACGCAAAGTGAGCAAACTCCACTGCAAAAAAAAATAAATCAAATTGTTAACAAAGTTATTCTACTAGCTGCTGTGCTTGTCGTTGTGCTATTTCTTTTACAACTCAACAGGGGGCTTAGTGTTATTCCAGCACTTATTAGTGCTTTAACATTTGGTATGGCTGCAGTGCCAGAAGAATTTCCACTGGTCTTTACTCTCTATCTAAGCTTCGGAGCATGGAGATTATCTCGCCACGGTGTTCTTGTTAAATCTCTACCAAGCGTTGAAACACTGGGTAATGTTGATGTAATATGTACAGATAAAACAGGCACTCTCACTGAAGGTAAATTTCAACTTACAGAAAAAATTACTTTTCATCCATATCAAGACGAAGAAGTTTGGAAAATTGCAATGATGGCGTGTGAAACATCTGTAGTTGATCTCATGGAAATAGCAATCCATGATAAAGCTAAGCCTTTTGCAAATCAATTAAACGATTGGAAGCTGCACACTGATTACCCTTTCGAATCAAATCAAAAATATATGTCACACATATGGCAAAACAGTCTAAATGAAAAGTTGATAGCAATGAAAGGATCAATTGAAGGCGTTCTCGCCCACTGCTTAACATCAGACGAAGAAAGAAAAAGCATTACTGATAAAGCAAATCTCTATTCATCTCAAGGTAAAAGACTACTGGGATTAGCGAGTAAAAAACTCGATATCTTAGGAGACCGAATGGCAAACGAGTCAAATCTTAACTTTATTGCCATCCTTGTTTTTAACGACCCTATTAGAAAATCCGCAAAAGATGCCATTCGCGAATGCCAAACTTCTGGAATAGAAGTAAAAATGATGACAGGTGATCATCCATACACAGCGCACGCTGTAGCGGACGAATTAGGTCTTCTACACTCTCACCACCATTTATACACAGGTCATCAACTTAATTCTTTATCTCATATTGAACGCGAAAAAGCATATGAAAAAGGTGCCATATTTTCACGAGTTACACCTGAGCAAAAATATGAAATGGTTGCTCACTTAAAAAAAATTGGCAAAGTTGTCGCAATGACTGGTGATGGAATTAATGATACACCAGCTTTAAAACTAGCAGATATTGGCGTCAGTATGGGTGAAAACGCAACAGATGCTGCACGCTCATCTGCCAAAATGGTCTTAATGAAGAGTGATTTAAACGGGATCGCTAAAGCCGTATTTGAGGGTCGCAGAATTTTTGCAAATTTACGCCGTAGTTTTTCTTATCTCATTGCTTTTCATATACCAGTTATTCTGCTCTCACTAATACCACCACTCATGGGCTATCAAGATTTGCTATTGCCAATTCATATAATTCTACTTGAGCTGATCGTACATCCGATATCTGCATATGTATTTGAAAATATAAAAAGTGATCAATCCAAACAAAATAAAACTTTAATGAGTATGCAAAGTTTTCTTCTATCTTTGTTCTCTGGAATATTACTCAGTATTTTAAGTTTATCCGTATTTGTTTATTTTCAGAAAACAAATGATACTAATATGGCACGCTCACTCGCACTTGTTGTCATATTAATTGGTAACATTGGTTTGGTCTTGTACGAATGTTTACCGGCAATCACAAGAAGACTTGTAATGACTGTTTTAATTTTAGCAATTCTAGCTATCGTTTTAACGACTGTAGATCCTATAGCTAAAATTTTTCATTTAGAAAAGTGCTCGGTAGAAAATTTTATACTAGCATGCATCGCAGGATTTATAAGTATTATACCGAGTTCACTTATCAAAAAAATAAAACACCTATAACTCTACTGCCTTCGGTGCGACGATTACGGCTCCGGGGGCAACATCTTTCATAACAACAGCATTGGCACCAATACGAGCACCATCACCAATCGTAATCGGTCCGAGTATTTTGGCACCAGTTCCTATAAGTACTTTGTTTCCAACTGTCGGATGACGTTTGACACGATCAAATTTAACTCCACCTAATGTGACACCGTGAAAAATAACGCAATCATCACCAATGATTGCTGTTTCACCTATGACACAGCCAACACCATGATCGATCACCAGGCGTTTACCGATTTGCGCTCCTGGATGTATTTCAATTCCTGTAATCGTACGAGAAATATCTGCTATTAATCTAGCGATAAAATACAGTTTGATCTGATAAAAACAATGAGCAATACGATGAAAAAAAACAGCTCTAGGACCTGGATAGAGAAAAAAAATCTCTAAATATGATTTAGCAGCAGGATCATAGCGGCGATAAGCTTGTAAAAATTCGATCATAGTTTCCACTTTCTTTGTAAATCTTCAAGCCAAAAATATCGATCGAAACCTTCGTGATAACGAGACCACTGTTCGCCTGTTTGTCTTTCTATATTAATAAAGCCCATCATCGTATCAACTTTAGAATCAAAATCATCAATCATTGCAACAATCATAGCCTCTGGAAACATTGGCTTTTTAGGCGATCCATACTCTAATTGCCCGTGATGCGAAAGAACAATGTGCTTTAAGGCCATTTTTAGTTCTTCTGAAAAACCCAATATTCTTTGTGCTTTTTTTTCTATTAATTCACAAGACAGCAACATATGTCCTAGTAATTGTCCAGCTTGAGTATAAAAAATTTGTTGTTGTGGAGTTGTATCTAGTTCCCAAATTTTTCCAATATCGTGAAAAATAGCCCCGAAAAATAGTAAATCTTTGTTCAAATATTTGTAATGTGAGCCAACAAAATCCATCAATTTACATATAGAAACAATGTGTTCAAGCAAGCCACCTCGATGAGCATGATGAATTGTTTTAGCTGCAGGCGAACGCAATAGTCTTTGTTTAATCTCTTCATCTTGAAGACAATCTGTCATAAGTTGTTTGATCTGATGGTTCTCAACTTTTTGAATAAATTGAAAAAGCTCAGAATATAATGCGTGCGTATCAATTTCTTTTTCTTTAATCTTATAATCATCTTTGTTAATTGCTAAATCTACGACTTTATCTAAACGGTGAACTATAATTTGTTTTCGTTGATTGTAAATTTGCACAAGGCCCTTAATTTTAACCAGGTCTCCAATTTCAAATTTTGATTGCAGCTCTTCAACGTTATCCCAAAGCCTTGCATCAATATGCCCTGTCTGATCACCAAGCAAAATAGTCAAAAAAGGCTTACCTGTTTTACCAACGCCAAGATTTTTATCTTTAACTAAAAAAATGCGTTCATTGATGACATCTTTATCATTTAATTGACGAATCGAAACTAATTCCATAAGACCTACTTATTAAGAGCAAATATTCCAGAACAAAGCTTATCTTTGTAACGAGAATCGGTTAAATTCAAATGTGATACAAAATATTGAGTTCCTTTTTTTTGCACAACTAAATAATAACCTACTGACACATAGAGATATCTTAAATTAAATGTGTTAAGCTTTAAAAAATTGTGTTTCTGCAATTCTTTGAGTTTAGGCTTCAAATCAATCCATTTTCCACAACCTAAACCATATTTTTCACCATCTACTGTAACTTGAGGAACATCACTGATGTAGTAAATGTTTTCTAGGGTCACTTGTGGATTATTAAACTGTTCACTAGGAAAACCTAAATAAAAACTACCGTCACCTTTCAGCCACTCTGCCAAATCGATTTTACCACCACCATTTGGCAGTTGAATATGAAGATAGTTTTGTTGTAAAACATTTTCCTGGTCTGAATATAATGAAACTTTGAGTGGCGAAAATATAAACTCTGGTTTTGCTTGAGATTCTTTGCTTAAACTTTCTTTTATTTTCAACACAAAAGCTTTAGGAATTTTAAAATCGTCGGCTACAGAAGAAACTGTAATTAATTCTGGTTGTATTTCATGATGCTGAGTGCATCCAATTAGTAATAATAGTACTATTAAATATCTCAATCTATATGCCCTTTAATTTCTTGAAACGGGATAAAATCGTCATACAAAACTGAGTTCATTTGTACAAAACTTTCTTGCGAATTTTTCTGATCGATTAACTGTAGTTCAGCCCATAATGATAAAATACTTTTACTTGTTTTTAAAAATTCAACATGATGACTCATTTCAGATATTGAAAGTCCTTTCCGCTTTTTTGCATTTAGCAATGAGTAATGACTTGCATAATTTAATGCCATCTCTGGTGTTAATGTTTTTTCTAATGCGATTAAAGCATCAAAATTTTTTTGAGCTGATAACAGTTGTACTTGTAAATCAATTTTTAATTCTTTGCTCGCAATTGTGCTCTGATAGGTTGAGAATAAATTTTGAGCAGTTGTAAGATCACCTATTTCAATATTAGCTAAATAATCAACAATGAATTTTTGATCGACCGTTAAGTATGATTTTAATTTTTCTAAATAGTCTTTTGTTAAAGTAAACGAATAAAAGTTACCATAAACCGAATAAGGAACTTTAAATAGATTTTGTAGTCCTGCTGGTGTTGCAATATATTTTTTAAAACTGTCATTAAAATCTGACTCTTTTCCAATTTTTTTATTAATATACATTGATAAAAGCAGTAAAGGTTTTTTATAATCAACTTTAACAGCTACAAATCGATCAATTTCAAAAGACAGTTTCGTCAGTTCTTCATGCGTTTTTTCATTATTTGCAGCCAAATCAGAAAGAATATGTCCGAATAACAATCGACCTTTATCATTCTTTTTATAAAGCTCTAAAAACAGTTCAGAAGCTTTAGCGAAGTCACCATCGAGATAATCTAAAATCGCTTCATCTTCTTTTATATAATCATTCATTGGATCATATCCTTTAGCTCGAATTAAAGCTTCGCGAGCCTCTTTCAAGTTTTGTTCTTGGATAGATTGATGCAACCCAATAACTTCAAGCAAGGCTTTTTTAGAATCATTTAATTTTGTATCGGCTTTTAGTTCATTAATGATTGCAGACCCATTGATAAGTCCTGCAGAATCTAATTTTGGTATTATCGGTATAATTTCGGATAGTACTATTTTTTGCGATTCAGGTAACATTTTGGTGTATGTATCAATGATATAGTTATCTAAACCTAAAATATAATATCTCTTAATTTGCGAAATTAGGTTTAACTCATGTTTTTTCTGCGAGTTTATTTTGTAGTAATACCCACCACCAACCGCAATTAATCCGACCACAAACGCCAATGCAATAGAAAAATATAGCAATCGATTACTTTTCTTTATATTTTTTTGAACAACAGGGTCTGCTTCAAAAACATACTGTTTTTTCGGATTTATCTTTTGTGTAGTTTCTTTGATAGTATCTGTAGTCAAAGTTTCTACTTCAGTAAATGCGACATCTTGTATTTGCTTATCTGATAGAGCAGCTGCTACTTCAAGCTGAGACGCTGATTGAACACCTGGTGGTGTTCGCTCTGAGCTCGCCAACTCTTCGGTTTTTGTAATAGTTAATGTTTGAGTCCCTGAATTCGTACCAGTTTGATGAGTCTTTGTTTGAATTGTTTTCGTCATATCCTCAGATGAGGCCAACTCTATACGTATATTTTCAACAATCGGCTTTAAATCTTGCGTTTCGCGGATATAGTTCCACCGCGTATTCATATCACGAACTTCGTCTATGAGTGTAATTTGTTTTTTTTTAATAAGCTCTTCAATTTGTTCAAACGTATAAGGACCTAATATTTTACTGTCTGATTTTATAAGCCATTTACGTTCAATTGAAGTTTGCATATTTCCCCACTAAAATGGTGATTTCGTGAGTAGTAGTTTTAAATCATCATTTGTTAAGAATATCCCAGCACCACCGTAGACAGATTGAGCATCTCTTTTATTAAGAATATCATTATACCCGGCTGTAAAATAAAAACCATATCGCATACGATAAGTTAAACTTGATCGTAATTGTAATTTTTCAAAATCATAAGCTTCAATTGAAGCAACCAATCTTTTACCAAATGGCAAGTAATCAAAACCTACACCACCAGTGTTTTCAATCAAACCACCTTTAAGAGTAAAATCGTAAATGTTTTTTGCATACAACGCAGTAAATTTCGTTTTACTTTTATAGGTTTTAGTTTCATCAAGATTCGTTGTAGTCGTACCATTTGTCGTTGTAGAAGTTAATGTTCTTTCAACAACACCGGCTGGATCAGTCACAATACCTAAATAATAGTAGCGGTCTAAACCCGGTTGAATTTGTATACCAATAGTTGATTTTGTTGAGCCAACTTTATCTAAGTAATAACCATTAAAATCAACACCAGTTGTTACTTTATTAGCTGTGTCCATCAGTCCGCTTAGACCATCGATCGCTGCCGCAACATCATCAGCTGTTTTTTCATCCGAAACTAATTTACCAATTGTTCCTTCGCCATTATTAATTTTATTTGTAATGTCTTCTAAATTAGAAAGCGTTTTATCAATTTTAACTAATGACCTTTTCCAAACTTGTTTAAAACCCTCGTCGCTAGTATCATTTAAGCTTTCATCAAGAGTTTTTGTAATACCATTAACCTGTTTCACAATATCACGAATCTGGTCTTTATTTTCAGATGTCATTTCTGCAACATCTGCAGTTAGTTTTTCAATATTACGAACTATACGTCCTAAAATATGTTTATTAGTTCCGTCATTTGTAATGGCTTCATTTAAATTTTTTGTCACTTCTTTTAGTGATCCAGTAATTTCAGAGACTTGTGACATAACATCATCTAATGCGCCACCTTTATTAACAATAATAATTTGACCGCGATCAGTAAGCTCTCTATCTGTAGGATTACCCGTATAAACTTCGATATACTTATCTCCTAAAATACCATTTGCACGCATTTCAACAGATGCAGATTCTGTTAAATTAACATCAGATTTAACAGATATTAAAACCATTGCTTTACCATCTTTAAGCTTAATGTCTTTAATTGAACCCACAGGAATACCTGCAGACCGTATTGCAGATCCGTTAGTTAAACCATTAGCATTGTCTAAATAAAACCAGGCTTGCTTTGTTCGACCTAAAAATGCAGGATCATCGCTTACTTGCAGTGACATGAGCGCAATGAGAGCACCGATCGAAACGACTAGTGCTCCAACTTTAAATTCGGCAGTGCTGATCATACTCATTGATGTTTCATCCCTTTTGTCACAAAACGCTTAACCAACTCAATATCGGTGTTAAAAAAATCTTGCGCAGTCCCTGACAATAAAACTTTACCAGCATCTAGCATGACAATAAAGTCTGCGATTCTAAAAGCTGCACCAAGATCGTGTGAAACCATGACAGAAGTCGTGCCTTTATGCATTTTGTGAGTTTCTAAAATAAGATCATCGACCATTTCTGTCAAAATCGGATCAAGACCTGTCGTTGGCTCATCATAAATTAATATCTCAGGATCAAGAGCTAAAGCACGTGCAAGACCGGTTCTTTTTTGCATTCCGCCAGATATTTGACTTGGCAATTTATAATAATGTTTAGGATCCAACCCAACCATACGTAACTTATCTTGAGCAATTTGCAAAACCTGATCTTTTTTTAAATGACGGCGATGCTCTTCTAATGGAAAGCAAACATTCTCTAAAACGGTCATATCATCAAATAAAGCAGCGCTTTGAAATAGAACACCGTAGTGACAACGAAAAGTAGTTAGTTCATCCGGCGACAATTCACTTAAATCTTTACCAAGTATTTTAACAACCCCTTCAGTTGGTTTATACAAACCTAGTATATGCTTGAGCATGACGCTCTTACCTGTGCCGGAAAAGCCAATAATTGCTGTTAGACTTCCTTTAGGAATTTTTAAATCAATACCTTTTAAGATAAAATCTTTACCTTCATCAAAACTTTTTTTAACACCAATTAACTCAATAGCATAATCACTTGAAATATCTTTTCTCACTAAACACCCGCTATTTCGTAATTCCGACCATAAGATAGTACATACGCAATAAATTTGTTAAAAAGTAGTCACTAACAATAATTGAAACCATGCTAATAACAACTCCTTTATTTGTTGCTTCACCTACACCCTTAGCACCACCAGATGTATAAAAACCTTGATATGTACAAATAACAGCGAAAATTAAACCAAAAATAGCCGCTTTAAAAAGACCTTCATTAATATGATGAACATCTACAGTCTGTCTGATTTTTTCAAAAAAGATAGCGCTGTCTAAACCAACAATTTTTATACACAAAAACCAAGATCCAAACATTGCCATAAAATCAAATAAACCTGTCAACAAAGGCATGCATAAGACTGCAGAAACAATTCTTGGCGCAATTAAATACTGTTTTGTATTAACACCCATAACATCCAAAGCATCAATTTGTTCGTTTACACGCATAGAACCTAAGCGAGCCGCCATCGCACCTCCCGCCCGAGCCGCCACGATCAAACCAGTTAACACTGGACCTAATTCTCTCGTAATACCCAAAGCCACCGTCGGACCTACAAGATTAACTGCATTGACTAGCTTAAAACCTAAATAAATTTGAAAGGACAATGCTAAGCCTGTAAAAATGCTTGTCAATGAAATTATACCAACTGATTGATTGCCGATAAATTCCATATGTTTGATCACTTCTGAATATCGATAAGGCTGCGAAAACAACAATCGCAAACTTGAAACTGCAAACATAGTAATTTCACCAATATGTAAAATGAAATTTTTTAATCGACCAAATGTATGCTCAAAAAGTTGATCCATGAAGTGAGCAATTTTATGAATAATAATTGTCATGAGATTACTCCTTTAAAATGACGTGGAACTCTTTCGCCAACTGAAGTTAAAATTTCCCAAGTGATTGATTGCATAGCTTGTGCATTTACTTCTGCGCTTAAAAAATTATTTTTTTGATCAAAACCGAACAAAATGACTTCTTCTTCATTATATGAATTTATTTTATCAGGCGAAACAATGTGTGTAACATCAATCATTAAAAAATCCATGCATATTCTTCCAACGATTGGTGCCCTTTGTCCTGCAAATAAAACACAACCCACATTTGATAAAACACGGTGCACACCGTCTGCATAGCCTACGGGAACTACAGCAACAATTGAGTCCTTTGAAGCTTTCCAACTTGCCCCGTAAGAAACTGATTCACCTTTACGAACTAAGCGAATATTGTTGACGACTGACTTAAATGTCATGACTGGTTTCAAATTAAGATGAGTAAATTGTGAATCAGGCATGTATCCATAAAGCATTAATCCAGGACGAAACCCCCAATTAATGCTGTGTAAGTAATGTTTTCGATTCGCCTGTACTTCTGGTTTTGAAAAACTGGCAATACCTCCAGAATTAAGCAAATGTACATACACATCATCATTGCGAAAAAAATCATAGACCTGCTGCATTTTTAACGCTTGATTGTGCGAATGTCCATTTTCAATATGAGCATCTTCTCCCTGATAAAAGTGGCTCAAAATGGCCTTGAGTTTTAATTTTTTGGATTGGCGAAAATAATTTCTCAGTTTTTCAACTTCTTCGATTGGAAAACCCAAACGATTCATTCCTGTATCAAATTTTAGATGAATTTTAATTTTGTCATCCACTACAGATTCTAAATACTTTAATTGTTCCCAAGTGCTTACTATAGGTGTCAGTTGTGCATCATATATTTTTTGCGCACCTTCTTTATCAAAGCCTCGAAATACTAAAATATCTGACTTAATGTAGTGATTACGTAAGAGCAAACCTTCTTCGATTAAACAAACACCTAAATGTGAGCTACCAATATTTTCAAGATATTGAGCGACTTGAATATCTCCATGCCCATAAGCATTCGCTTTGACCATGGGACATAAGAAACGATTCTCACCGGCAATCAATTTCAACAAATTAAAATTATGCTCTAAATTCTCTAAATTGATTTCAGCAAAAGTGCGTCTAAAAATTTCCATTTTATCCATCCACCGTAAAATCTGGAGTATGGTCTTTATGAGCTTTTGCTATGCAGATTTTGTCGCCACCTTTACTTGAAATAAACTTCAATGCTCGTGTTGCTAAATCATCTAAACTCACAACATCGTGAGTAAGCATTGGATACTCTGCAATGCCTTGACTGACAGTTATATCTAAACCGTTTCTTTGTATCCTAGCTTGATTAACACCTAAACGTACACGTTCAGCTCTAATTGCAGCACCTTTTTTAGAACAATTAACTAAAATTAAAGCGAATTCATTTTCATCCGTACGACAAATATAATCAGATATTCGTGAAGAAAATTTTAATTGATCTGCCACTTCTCTCAAAACTTCATCAGCAGCACGTCGACCCTGACTAATTTCGATTTCAGCTAATTTATCAATCCCAATTTTGATAACACTGAGTGGTTGCAGCACTCTTTTTGCCTGATCTAACTCACGCTCAAGAATTTTGAAATAATAGCTCTTGTTGTAAAAACCCGTAAAATTATCTTCAACTTCAGTTTGTACATTTTTTATTTCGGAAAAATTAAGCTCATATATCAAACTCATCAAAGAAAAATCTTCTGCAACTTCAGCAGCAATATCCTGTGTCGAGACAAGAATTCCTTCGATTTTTTCACCTACAATCATAGGTAAAAATTTTAATCTTGCGACATTGAATTTATTCAGCAAATAAGTTTCTAATGAATGAGGTAATTGACCAAGTAAAAGTGTGTTTATAAATTCTTTATCTTTAGCAGGAATCTTAAACGATATACCTTCGATCCAATCTTCAGGCACCTGATGATACGAAACGCATAAAAAAGTTTGAATTGTTGGTACAAATTTTAAGTAAATCCACGATTGATTTGGCGTTTGTTGATAAAATAAATCTAAAATATTTTCTTTTGATGTCGCTGTTTTATAGGCGGCTATTCGAGTCTGGTATGGTCTGACTTGAGACGAGCTTCTTTCATGACTTAAAGTTGATTCAATTTGTATTTTAGTATTTTCAGCTTCGTTTAAATCAACTAGTAGCTGTTCATTTTGATACGTGCGTAAAATATTTTCACATATGCTATCAACACTCCACAAAACTAAATATTCTAACATCGGATCGGAATTCGGCAAAACGAAATCAGTATTAAATTCTTTATAGCCACTCAGTTGGGGTATTTTCTGGTGCTGTGCTAAAATTATAAATCGAATTTCAGCAGATGCTTTTAATGCTTTTTCAACGAATTGATGCAAAGGCAATAAAGAAGTTTCCGAATCAAAAATAACAATGTGAGAAGGGTCCGTATTGACTTGATTAAGCAACAAATCTAAATCAGCAAAAAAAAATGATTGATAACCTGCCTGTGATACTTGATATTTTAAACGACTACCAATATCTACATTTTGAGAAAAAATAGAAATAGAAAATTGTGTAGAATAATCTCTTATTTTCATGATTTTGTCGGCTTTCGTATTTTAATTTGTATTTTTTCAGATACGGGCTCAACTTTAGCCACATGAATGTCCGGACGCTCTACAGTTAATTCTTTTGGGTCATCCAATTTGACCTTCAATGTGCGCATTTCTTTTTCTAAGTTGAATGTTTGTGTTTTTTCCAGATCTTGAGCATCTTGCTGAACAAATTCTTGCTTTTGAACAACTGTCTTTTCATCATCAATAGATAAAATAGAATCAATATCCAAATCTTCAGGCATTTTCATAAGCTCAGAAATGATACCCGCACCACTTTGCGTGACTTCATTATGCAACTCTTTGCCTGAGTCCAGACCTTGTTCAATGAAAGTGATTTCTTTTGGCTCTACTTGAAGATTTTGTACAGAGCTGTTGTCAAGAGCAGATATTTTTTGTTTTGGCTTGATAAATTGAAACCTTAGTACAAGTCTATTTTCATAAAAACTTTGTTCGTACTCACATTTAATTTTATTGAGTTCATTTTTAATATCGTCGCTTAAATAAATATTTTGTGTTGTTGTCGCTTCAATATTAAGTCTAACGAACAAATCATCATCGATGGATTTTAATGTTAGATTTTTTACATCTGACTCTGAAAAGTAAATTGATACATTTAAAAATATATTTTCGAAAATTTTAACAAATAAATTATAATCAATGATTACGGTGTCAAAAGATTGAAAATCTTTTGTTATTTTTACTCCAGCTTTTTTTAGTTTTTTATCTACATTGAATATAGCTTGTTGGACACAGGCTTGTATTTGCACCGCAGAAGTTTGATCTTGGTGATCTATGGGCTTAATAAAAGCAATAGGCTTAACCTCAAACCGCTCTTCAGCGATCATTGTTGATTTCACAGGCAATGATTGTTCAGTAAAATGAGTTACATTTATTTGAGTCTGAATATGATCTTCGTTTTGAGTGCTTGCTACAGCTGTTGAAGTCATTTGCTGCAATTGACGTTTAAACTCGATCTCGGATTTTTCAAAATCAGCTGCTGAAGTTAATTTCGATTTGAGCATGTCTGGCACAGCCGGAGGTGTCGGCATTTCGGCTGAACGCTGTGCTGCGGTTTTATATGAAGCATCTTTGCTTTTTGATACAAAAATTTGATTTTCAGAATCCACTTGAGATCGCATAACATAAACTAAAATGCCCGAAATCATAAAACCCAAACCAATAATTATTCCTAGAATGGGCACAGGCATACTCAACATATTTGTCGAATTTTGATTAGCATAATTAACCAAAAACAAATTCGTTCCCCGCAACTCTTGCTTATCAACAAAATTTTTATTTTCGATACTATTAAGTTCTTTTGAAACACTCGCTACGTATTCGTATTCACTGTGTGCTGCGACTAAATTATCAGATGTTAACAATGTTTGCGTTGTCGATCCCGTTCGTTGCAAGTCAAAAAATCTTTGCAAAAAGCTAATATCACCAACAACAAATACTCCAGATCGTGAAGGATTAGTTTTTTTATCCTGATCAAAAAAAATAAGAACAAGCTGCTTTACATTAGCCTGATCAACAAACAATTGAACTCTGGTTAAGCTTTGATTCGTCGATTTAACATTAAGCTTTTGCTGTAAGTACTGAGCATTCCATCGCTCCGCAGAAGAACCAGATTGTGTAAACATTTTAGACACTACAACTTGATTTCGAGCATCCTCTTGAACAACACCCAGAACATAAAATGGCTTTAATTGAATCCAATTAATTTTTGATTCTTCAATTTGCAGTGAATAACCACTTAAAATATTTCTCAGTTGAGATATTTGACTCGCCAATGTTGAACGCAATGCAATCGATTGCGCTTGAATAGCATTTTGCCTTAAGGCATTTTTATCATTTTTATAAATATCGTTTAGTTTCCAAATGACTAATGTCACTACGAAAAAAACTAACGCGATGCTTGTATAGACCTGTTTTAACTTCATTTCTTCGGGCGTCCTTGCGAGAAGAGTACAGTCTCTATTGTAGTTTTGTTTTTTGAAAGGAATCAACCCCTTAAAAATGATTTTTTTGGACAATTCATGAATATAGCTTTACAAAGTAAAGCATTCACTAGAGGTCTTATATGGGGTATGATTTACATTCAGAGGTCATGATTATTGGATCAGGTGTTGCTGCTTTGAGCATGGCATTAAAAATAGCTGATCAAAAGAAGACCATCATTGTTACAAAAGACAAAGGACCAAGTACAAACAGTGCAATGGCACAAGGGGGAATAGCCTCTGTAACCGAAGTCTCAGATAGCTTTGAAAGTCACATTAAAGACACTTTGATAGCAGGTGCTGGTTTGTGCGATGTAAACGCCGTGTCAAACATCATTATGCAAGCGCCGGATAGAATTAAAGATTTAATCAATTGGGGTGTCGAATTTGATCCAGAACTAACTCGTGAGGGTGGCCATTCTGAAAGACGCATTCTGCACTTTGAAGACCAAACCGGAGCCGAAATCCATCGCAAACTCTGGACTAAAGTGCAGCAACATCCCAACATTCAAATTTTTGAAAATCATTTTGCGATTGATATCATTGTCAACAAACAAGCCGACCCACATATCATAGGCCCTACAAGCGCTATTGGGGCTTATGTTTTTAATAAATTGACGAATACAATTAAAATATTACTCGCTGATGTAACAATACTTGCCACAGGCGGTGCTGGTAAAGTTTATCTTTACACCTCAAATTGGGGCGGAGCCACTGGCGATGGTATTGCTATGGCTTACCGTGCCGGTGCACGTGTGGCGAATTTAGAGTTTATGCAATTTCACCCAACCTGCTTATTTCACAAAGACTCTCGCAACTTTCTTATAAGTGAAGCAGTCCGCGGTGAGGGCGGGGAACTGATCAACGCCAAGGGTGAAGCCTTTATGAAGTCGATACACCCTCTTGGATCGCTTGCGCCCCGAGATATTGTTGCACGCGGAATTGATGCCGAAATGAAAAAATCCGGAGAAAGCTGTGTGTATTTAGATATCTCTCACAAATCTGCAGATTTTATCAAATCACATTTCCCTAATATCTATCACAAGTGTTTAGAGCATGGTATCGACATGACTCAACAACCAATACCCGTAGTACCAGCAGCTCATTACTTATGTGGCGGCGTCATGACATCTGTTAGTGGAAAAACTGATATTTTAGGTCTGTATGCTATTGGTGAAATCGCAAGTACTGGGCTGCACGGTGCTAACCGTTTAGCCTCAAATTCTTTATTGGAATGTTTAGCTATGTCACACAACGCTGCAGTTGAAATTATTGCAAACTGGGATCAAATTCTACGATCAACTCGCATACGCCAATTACCAAAACCTTGGAAAAAACCACAAGAGACCAATCAAGACGAAATGGTTGTGATCAATCACATGTGGGAAGAAATCAGACGCTTAATGTGGAACTACGTTGGCATAGTTCGGTCCACAAAAAGACTTGAAAGAGCTCAACATCGCCTCAACAACATCATGTCAGAAGTTAAAGAGTATTACTCCAATATGAAGTTACATAGTGATATTCTTGAACTTCGGAATATTGCAATCGTTGCTGATTTAACTGTCCAATGTGCGCTTAAAAGAAAAGAGTCTATTGGAATACACTACTCTTTAGATCATAAAACAGAAGAAACTATTTCCACCCTACGTCCAGATCAGCTCGACCTTAACAGTTATAGTAAAGCCAAAGACACTATTTTACTACGTGGTTTGAATTAAATTTTTTGACTTAAAGCTGGACTTCGCTAAGCTTTAAGTTATGTCAAAAACACTTAAGCGATCTGAATCATTTTTCAAAGGCTATGACGGAGCTAAATTATTTATGCAATCTTGGGAACCGCAAAACGCTTGCGGTACGATTATTTTCACCCATGGACAAGCTGAACACTCAGAGTGCTACAACAGACTTATTCAGGGATTTCAAAATCATCCCGATGGTCAGCGCTGGAGTTTTATTGGGTGGGATATGCGAGGTCACGGCAGATCCGAAGGAATTCGTGGATACGCAAAAGATTTCGATGAATATGTTCTAGATTATAAAATTTTTTTAGAATTATGTCTTAAAACATCGTTTGTTCAAAACAAACCGATCGTTATTTTAGCGCACTCAATGGGTGGACTTGTCCAAACTTGTGCTTTACATGATAAAAAGTATGATTCAATACAAGCACAAGTATTAAGTTCACCGCTGTTTGGTGTTTCTGTACCTGTTCCGACATGGAAAGATACTGGATCAGTTCTTGTTAACACTTTATTTCCTAAGCTAACCTTAGGTAATGAAATTAAAAATGAACAACTCACTCGTGATCCTGAAGTCATTCGCGAATATGAAAAAGATACCTATAGACACAATAAAATTTCATCAGGTGTCTATCTGGGTTTTAAACGCGAATTTGAAAAAGTTATTGCACACGCTCAGGAAATTACATTACCGACTTTACTACATATATCTGACAATGATCCCGTTGTCTCAAGTCCTATGGCAATTAAATTCTTCGAAAATCTCAAATCAGAATACAAAGATCTTAAAATTGTCGAAGGTGGAACACACGAGCTTTACAACGATATTGCCCGTGATGAAGTTATCGAACATGTCATTAATTTTTGTAACCAATTTAAAAAGGCATAACCAAATATGAATCAGTTATTTTATACTTTAATTACTATGATCTGCATTTCAAGTTGCGTCACTCGGCTACCAACACCACAAGGAATCAAAGATATTTCCACATCAGAATATGAAAATATTATCGAATCTAAAACAAAAAAAACTGAAGTTTATGATGGTTTTTATAACAAACTGACTATTCAAGCGACGAAACTAGATGCAGAAATGTCAGAAAATTTAATAGCCTATTCAGCCAAACTTTCTCAATGGAATTTAGAGAAGTATAAAGAAGAAAAAAATAAATTAATTGATAATCACTCAACTCAAACAGAATTTTTTATGAGCTTTTATACACCAGAAAGAAAACATGATGATTTAAGTTCTAAACAAACAACTTGGAAAATTTATTTAGACGTCAACGGACAGCGCTATGAAGGTAAAGCTGCTAAAGTTAAATCTTTATTTTTAGATCTTGAGGCTATCTATCCACACCATAATCGTTGGTCAACGCCTTATATGGTCTCTTTTCCCATTTCAACTGCCGCAACAGAAACTCAAAAAATGACTATAACTGTGACGGGCCCACTTGCGACAACTCAAATAAATTTTTAATTTAATTTTAAGATTTGATTCTAGTTTTTTTATTTTTTTGACGTTTATTCCATAAATATAATCGCTCAACTTTTTTACGAGCCCACTCTGTTCGTCGTAAAAAAGTTAAACTCGACTTAAGACTTGGGTTATCGTTAAAACATTTAATTTTAATATACGCACCCATTTGTTCCCATCCTAAATCTGAAATTAGTTCGTTCAAAATCATTTCAAGTGTTAATCCGTGCAATGGATCTTGTTTTTTTTGTACGTTATTTTTTTTTATAGATTGAGAATCTTCTTGATCGGAACCCATTTTCACCTTTGTTTATCTGAGCAATTACAGCTTGTTATCACTGTACTTGACAAATACTCAATCGACTACACATTTATTTTGCAAGGGGCTTTTAGCTAAGTATGGCACTAGCCCTAATCACAAAAAAGGAGGAATGAATGAGAAGTTTATTTGTAAACCCTAACCATATTGAGAAAATGTTTAATCAATTTGAAAATCACTGGATGAATTCTCCACTAAGGCTTCGTGATTTATACAATGAATTTTCTGATGTGGATTCAGCACCTACTTTTTCTTCAGAAATGAAATTCATTACAGAAAAATCTCACTGGCAACTCACGGCAGAGTTAGCTGGTGTTGTGAAGGACAATCTAAAACTGGACGCGAAAGAGGGCCTCCTCGTTGTTTCCGGTGAAAAAACAAAAGGAGTCACTACTGGAAAATTTGAAAAAGTTTTCCGACTACCTGAGGATTGTGATGTTGATAAGATTGAAGCTGAATTTACAGACGGTATCTTGACCTTAACAATCCCCTTGATTGAGAAAAAGACCGTTAAATCGATTCAACTTAAATCTTAGATTTCATCTAGATTGATGTGATTAAAATAGTCAAAGCTGCTCTTCCCAGCTTTTTAGGGCGATACTGATGGGTATCGCCTTTTTTATTATATAGATTTCAATAATAACTCTTACAACAGATTTAATCATCTATAGTACCGATCCCATTTCTTTCGGAGCGAGTTGTTTATTTTTCATAACAAGAAGAGCTATTAATGTCGCTCCATATGGTAACATCTGAACGAATTCATTTGGAATTTTAAAACCTAAATCAAAATTTTGTATTTGAATTTGTAGAGATTCCGTTAAACCAAAAAATAAAACAACGATCCAAGTTTTTCGTAAACTCCAACCAGCAAAAATGACAGCTGCTAATGCTATAAATCCACGCCCTGCTGACATTAACGGAGAATACGAGCTCGCTAAATAATTAGAAAGTATTGCGCCACCAAGTCCAGTCACAAAAGCAGCTAGACTGACCGCCTGCCAGCGACGCAAAACAGGCGAAACACCAACACTTTTTAATGCTTCAGATTTTTCACCTGCAAATTTAATTTGCAGCCCCCATGTTGTTTTTTCAGATAACCAATACATTGAACACATCATCAATATCGTGATAATTGTCACAATATAAAAAGTGCTTTGATGACTTAAATTGGCTGACTCAATTGATGGAGTTGAGCCTGTTGAATCGAATAATAATTTACTGACAATAGGAATAAACCCCATAGCTAATAGATTTAACCCAGTACCAACAACTATAGAATTCGCTTTCAAGACCAATATAAGATAATTAAAAATCTGAGCAAAAAGAACACAAACAAGACCTGCTGATAAAAAACCAAGGATTATCGAATGACTTGTGTAGCTAACAGATGCGGCTGTAAACGCACCCACAAGCAAATAAGCTTCAAGTGCTATTTGAGGAACACCCGATTTTTCAGACAAAAAGCCCCCTGTACTGGCATACAAAATAGGTAGTGACATTCGAACTGTTGCAAACAATAAACTCATCAATATTTCAAAAGTCATGATTTTTTCCTTCTATAATTGATATAATAGGCTCCGGCCACACAAAAGATAATTAGGCTCTGCAACACTTTAGAAAAATCACGAGTTAAATGTTGAGTTTCTAAATCTAAATCCGAAGCACCTTTATGTAAAACAGCCATAATAAATGCTGATACAAGCATACCGATGGGATGACCTTGTGCCAGTAAGGCTACAACAATACCTAAAAAACCATACGAAGGTGAAAAGCCAACCTTAAACTGATAAGAATTACCCAAAACCTCAGTTAAACCAACAAAAGCTGAAAAAGTTCCCGCCAATCCAAGAGCTAAAAAATTAATTTTAGCTCTTGAAATACCCATTCTTTCAGCTGCTGATGAGTTTTCACCATAAGCTTTCAGTTCTAGACCCCATCGTGTTTTATTTTCAAAAAACCAAACAACGATGCTTGTCAAAACTGCAACAATTAAAAAAGAACTAACCGCAGATTGATCAAAAAATGTTTTAATAAAATCACTTTTAAAGTTTTGGTATGCTGGATGTATTAAACCACTTTCCGGATTTTGTGATTCCGGATTTTGGTAAAAATGCAAGACAACGTAAGTTGCAAAAGCAGTTAAAATAAAATTAAGCATTATGGCCACAACAACTTCATGACTTTGCTTGAAAACTTTAAAGACTGCGATAAGCTGTGCCGCTAAAATTCCTGTTAAAACGGAAATGCCAACAATCGACAGAATTCCAATAGCTATTTGCCAAGCCGAAACAACACCGAAAAAATTGAAAACTGTTTGTCCCATGATTGCTGCAACCATCGCTGAAATGACGATTTGACCTTCAGAACCAATATGAAATAGTCCAGCTTTAAACGGTATTGAAAAAGCTAAGCCGGCAAATAAAAAACATGTCGTATAAAATAAAGTTAATCCAAGATCAAATTTTGACTGTAAAAAACTACCACTCAACACTTTTAAAACATCTGCCGGATTTTCTTTAAAAATGATGACCAGAATAGAACTTAACGCAACACCTATGAAAAATCCTGTTATACTTGAAAAGTCATAGTTCAATTTTATTTTCATATACACCATTCATGATTTGACTGATTTGATTTAAACTCAATTGGTCTTTTAAAAAAGGACCAAAAATTCGACCTTTAAAAAGAATTATAAAGCGATGTGATAATTTTAATATCTCATCTAAATCTGAAGACAGGAGCACGACACATTTTCCAAGCAATGCTTCATTGATCAAAGCTTGATGTATTTGTTCTTGAGCACCAATATCAACACCGCGTGACGGATGAGCTGCTAAAATAAAATTCGGATCATGCCAAAGTTCTCTGCCGATAACATATTTTTGTTGATTACCTCCAGATAAATCACCCATCAACATATCCGCATTTTGAGGTCTAACATCCCACTTTATAATAATCTCGTTAACAATGTCACGAACAGCTGTCTTGTTCAGTAAACCTAAGTTAGAAAATGAATATCGATGCCGAATCAAAAAATTATCAATTAATGATTGCTTTGGATAAATACTAAAGCGATAACGGTCCTCAGAAATATCAGCAATAGAATAATTTAAACCTTTAAGCTCGGTCAGTAATTGATCTATAAATTGAGATTGACCGTTTCCTTCAACGCCCGCAACTCCCATAATTTCATATGTCATAAGTTCGAGATTGAGTGACTGAATGCTTAATTTTGATTTTTGCAGATTTTTTTGTTTTTCTAAATTATTCGCAATCGATTTTTGCTTACGACCTATCATTTTTTCAGCCATAATTTCAATGGTCAAATTTTCAATTGATGCCGTTTCTGTCAGTTGTCCCCGACATAAAATTGTCACATCATCAGAGACTTTTTTAATTTCTGCAAGCTTATGCGAAATTAAAATGAGTGTATGGCCACGCTCTTTAAGCTTAAACATGAAGTTAAGAAAATCTTGAATTTCATCTGGGCTTAACACTGCGGTAGGTTCATCAAAAATAACAATCTCAGGTTCGAGTATTAAAACTCTTAAAATTTCTAAACGCTGCTGTTCACCAACGCTATAAGTTTTAATACGCTCATTTAAATTAAAAGACCAACCAAATTGATTTAAAATTAAATTCGTTTTTTTTTGCAAGTCATCAAAATTTAAACTCTGATTTGAAACGACCAGCTTTAAATGATCCCATCCCGTTAACTCATCAGCTAGTTGAAAGTGTTGATGAACAAGTCCAATCTTGTGATCAAAAGCATCTCGAGCGGAATGTGGTCGATAGATCTGACCGCGAAGACTCATCTCACCAGATGACGCTTGCTCAATTCCAACCAGAATTTTAACCAACGTTGATTTACCAGCGCCGTTTTCACCAATAATCGAATGAATCGTATTCTTTTCAATTTTTAGTGATATATCACTTAGAGCAGTAAATTGACCAAATTTTTTACTGATATTTTTAAATTCGATCAAGCTCATAAGTGTTTACTCTTTATTTTGTTTTATAGTAATCAGGAACAATAACCTTGCCCGAAGTAATTGCTTTTTTGATTTGATTCATTTTTTCAATCTCAGATTGTGACCATAGTTTTTTATTAAAATCATCTAAAGCCCAATCCACACCGCCATCTTTTAGCGAAAAACGATTAATACCAGATTGATAAGTATTTTCTTTCACAGATTTAATTGTTTCAAAAACAGCAACATCAACTTTCTTAAGCATGCTTGTGAGTACTGTACCAGGCTTAACCCAGTTCTGATTTGAATCAACACCAATCGCATAGATCTTTTTTTCCGAAGCAGCATCAAATAACCCTGATCCCGATGCGCCTGCCGCATGAAAAATAACGTCAGCTTTTTGAGATATTTGCGATAATGCTATTTCTTTCGCCTTAGCCGGGTTATTCCATGCGTCGCCAGTAGCACCAATATATGACGTCAATACAACTGCCTTTGGATTAACTGATTTAACTCCAGCTTCAAAACCGCGCTGAAAGCGACGGATTAATGGAATATCCATGCCGCCAATAAAACCAACAACCTGCGTTTTTGACTTTATTGCGGCAGCAGCTCCAACGAGAAAGGCACCTTCATGCTCTTCAAAGAGTAATGTTTTAACATTAGCCGCAGAAACTTCACCATCTACAATAGCAAATTTAGTTTGTGGAAATAGGACAGATACTTTTTTGATAGCGTCTTTCTGCGCAAATCCGATACCGATAATTAAGTCGTATTTTTTTTGTGCGAAATTGCGATGTAAAGTTTCAAGCGAATTGTTATCTGTCGCTTCGACATATTTCAACTCAATACCAAGTTCTTTTTCGGCTTTTTTCGCACCTGTATATGCAGCTGAATTAAATGATTTATCGTCTTTACCACCTTTATCTAGAACTAGACCAATTTTAACTTGAGCTTGAGCCGATAAGGTAAAAAGCAAAGAAATGACAAAAATTTTAATTAAAGTTGGTTTAAAAAACATAGACTCTCCTTAGTGAACAAAATAAAAACCAAATGAAAAGTACGACTTGAGATTATGTATCATATTTAGAAAACACGAAATTTTCATTTTGCTTAATTTTATTTAAAAAAGAAAATTATTCAAGAATATAAACAGGTTAGAACATATTGCGTAGCTATTTTTAAACATTAATTTAAATTAATGATCCCTTAATGCCAATTTGAAGCCTATAATGTAGGCTTACTAATAAGAATGAGTGTCAATTTATCACTCTACTAAAAAATATATCCAACAAAGGAGTACAATATGAAAATCGTCACATCAATGGTTCTAGTTTTAGCAACTACAGTTCTAGCAATCGCTTCGGAACCAATGACAAAAGAAGCTGTTAAAGCCGAAGTCCAAGAGGCCAAAGCGAAAGTTAATGATGCTTGCGCTGAAGATGCAGCTAAAGCTGGTTGCACAGGCGATTCTGCGACCATCGGCAAAGGACTTATGAAATGCTTAAAAGCCTACAAAAAAGAACACAAAGATTTTAAAATTTCTGATAGCTGCAAAATGGCTTCAAAAGAAATGAAACACAAACGACACGAACTCAAACAATTACGTCAAGAAGTGCAAAATCAAAAGACAGAAGAAGTTAAAAAATAATATAAGTCTACTCATACCAAATGATATGAGCTATCTCTGATTATATTTTGGGTCCATTCTAACGGTGAATTGCCAGTTGAATAAAGTAAAACCTCTTAGAGTGGGCCTACTTTTTTACATTCTTGATACACTTAACTGTCAAATGTCTAGACACCCTAGTCTTTATATTTTTCAAAGAACGAAGATTTCTGATCGCATATCAATTAATTTAGCTCAAATGCACTAAATTTAGGTTATAAACAAAAGACTAAACCACTTGGGGGTCTTTTGATTATGTCTATAAATATCAGACAATGTTTAATTCTTGTTATTATTTCCACAGGATTATTTAGTTGCGTAAACGAAAAGACTCTGGAAAAGCAGATTGTTCCCGAGCGCCAAGCGCCAAATTCTATCGATGATTCTTTAACTATAAAAACGCAAAATAATCAGATTGGGCATTATACTCTCGAACTCAAAAAATCTGAGCTTAAAAAAGCTTTTTTACTCATGCCAATTTTAAAATCTACAGGTAAAAATCCAGATGTTAACCTTGCACACACTCAAGTCGTGAGTTTCGAGAGACATGGTCAAAAAGTCGGGTTATATAATTTAACAACAACTCAATTGTATTCAAGCATTGATTCAAATATTTTATTACAAACTTTTCAAATTGTGAGTGAAAACGAAAGTACGTTGTCTTTAGATCTTGACCGCGGTTTCACAAGCATTAGCTCTCGTGATAATTTAGGTATTCTTGTTAAAGAACTCGTTCAAGTTGAGTTTGAAAAAATTAACTCAGGTATGGATTCAGCTTTTAATGTTAAAGATTCAGTTATCAAAAATGTAACTAAATTAGATAATTCATATTATATTCAACAAGGTGTTCGTATTTCGGGATCAAGCTTGGCTAAGAAAAAAAATCCTTTTGAAGAGGCCTCATCGAAATCAGCACAAGCTGAGCTCACTTTAGAAGAAAAAGAAGTTTCATTTAATATTGAATTTGAGCTTAGTCCGTATATTGAAAATAAAAATTTTGTGCCTAAAACTTTTGATAAAAAAATGAATTATGGTTATTTTATTAATTTTGCGACAGAAATTGGACAAGATTTACCTGTACCTTATATTGCAAAATGGGATTTTTCACAGCAAAGACAACCCATAACTGTTCGACTACAAAATAACACTCCTGAACAAGCTAAAAAATCACTCATCGATGGTATTTTATATTGGAATAAAGTTTTTGGTCGCCAAGTTATATCTATGGGACCTGAATTTTCGTCATCAGAACCGCAACCAAGCCGCACAATATTTGTTTATTGGATCCCTTGGGATACAGCAGGCTACGCTCGCGCAGGTTTACAAACAAATCCAATCACCGGAGAAATACTCAAAGGCCAAGTCTTCATGACATCGTCTTGGATGCTTATTGGTAAAAATGGTTTAAGATCTTTTGATAAAAAAACGAACACCCAATCAAATCTATCGACATCTATAAGCGGCTCTATTTGCCAACTTAATCAAGCTGATGTTGTCGATGCACTATCAACTTCAAACCATTTAAAATTAAGTGATCAAGTGACTTTAGACACTTTAAGAATTGTCTTAGCACATGAAATTGGACATACACTCGGTTTAAGACATAATTTTGCAGGCTCAGCATCAACAAATTTTACTGACCAAGATTTAGCAAAGTTTAAAGTTGACTATATTGAAAATCAGCTATCAGATTCGGCTACAAATTCGACCACAGTTATGGATTACACAATCGGATTAGATACAGCAATCAATGGTCGCTTTATAAAAAATAATGTTCTTCCTTACGATAAAGCTGCTATTGAATGGGGTTACAATTCAACTGCTCAATCCCCTGAGACAAATTACAAATACTGTTCAGACGAGCATATAATGTTTGCCAATTATGTTGAAAAATCGATCCCTGGCTGTAATCGCTTTGATGTTGGTCAAAATCCTTTTGCTAATCTAACTGAAACAATCAAACTTAATACAAAATATAAAACAGAAATGATTTTCGAAATGCTTTTATCACTTTCTGCAAATAAAACGACCTATTATACTAAAGATACAAAATACCCTCTTGAAGCCTACCTTCAGTATCTAGTTAATTTTGAAAATCTTACTCAAAATATAAGTTCTGACAAAATTGATTTTATGTACAAAAAATCTTATATCGATTCTTTTGTAAACTTATCGTTCATCATTGATAGTTCTCTCAATTTATTAAATGGCTATCAGCTTGAATCAGATTCACAAGCAAGTACTTATTTTATTAATAAATCAAAAGAAATTGGTGGTTTATCTCAAATATATAAAGAACTGATGTCATTGCAAAATTCAGAAAGCAATTTGTTTTCAAAACAAGTTGAACGATTTTTTGCAACTCATCAATACAGTGATTATAGCGATGTCCTTTCTGAAGCACAGTTCAATGCAATCAAAGCTACGATGATCGAATCATCACAAAAAGCCGATTCTCGCTACCTTATCAGCGTTGTCACATCACTCCCTTTAAAAAAAGCGATTAACGAAACAGTCTCAGGATCAAGTGTGTCGCAAGAAAAAGTTATTTCTGAACTCATTGATTTTGGTGACCTTAATTATATCTCAGAATTGTTCTTGAAAGCCTATGCTCAAAGCTTATCACAAACGAAACTTCCAAGAATAATCAATGGTGTTCAAGTTGATTTAAGAATGTATCCATTTAACAATATTGTTGGCTCTCTCAAGTCATTTTTTGCACCAACAAATTATTCTGTTTTTTTAAAAAATCCAACACTCGCTACTCAAACAATTAATGCAGGTAAAGCTTTAGCTGCACAAAATGTAATGGATGTTCTTAAAGTACTTGGCGTTGATACAAGTAAGTTAAATCCAACATCTAAATCGTTAGAACAAGCTATACTTGCTATTAATTGGGACCAAGTTAAAGGTATCAATCAAGGCGAACTCTTTCTTGATCTTAACGAACTTAAAAAATGGGAAACTGAGTAACTTAAGAATTCTCAGCACTGAAGCTTAAAAAGCGATTTCGAGTGACGAAATCGCTTTTTTCATTTTATGCTAATAATATGGCTAAAGCTCAAAAGAATGAATGGATTCATCCTTGTCAAAAGTGCGGCGCTTGCTGCGCTTCTTATCGCGTATCATTTTACTGGCGCGAAGCCGAACCCAATGATCGTGAACATCCTGTACCGATTGGATTCTGGGAAGAAAATTATCCTGGCAATGGACAGTATCGCATCATGAAAGGCACTAACCAAAATCACAAAATAAAATGCTTAGCTTTACAAGGTCGAGTTGGCGAATTTGTGAGTTGTGCTATATACTTAAACCGCCCCAGTCCTTGTGATCAGTTTAAAGCCAGCTACGAAGATGGTTCACACAAACCACGATGCGATGAGGCCCGTGCTAAACATGGTTTAAAACCGCTCACAAAAAATGATTGGTTTCAACCTACTCCTCAGACATTTTCAAAAGAACACATAACAAATACTAATCAAGACCTTGATCGCCAATAGTTGCAAAGGCTTTTTTGATTTCAATTTGATTATGATTCGCTTTTTTAAAGCGTTCAAATATGGCATACAAAGCAGGTATCACATACAGAGTAAGTGCTGTTGAAACTAACACACCGGCAATAATGGTAATGGCCATAGATCGAGTTAACTCAGCCCCCTCTCCGGTAGCAATAGCAGATGGTATAGCGCCAGCCACCGTTGCAAAAGATGTCATTAAAATCGGACGTAGTCGCGTTGGTCCAGCCTCGAGCATAGCTTTAGTAGGTGAGCTTTCACCTCGAGATCGGACTAAGTTTGCAAACTCAACTAACAAAATTGAATTTTTCTTGACTATACCCATCAAGAGTAAAATTCCAATCATCGAATAGATATTGAGAGATTGACCAGTTATCCATAAACCTAAAAAAGCGCCAGCAATACTATAAGGTAGAGCCATCAGGATAGTGACTGGATCAATAAATGAATTAAATTGTGCAGCTAGAATCATATAGGCTACAAGTAGCCCAAGAGCTAATGCCACTATAAGTCCCTGAAATGATTCTTTTTGCGCTTGCGATGATCCAAACTCTTCAATGAAATATCGGGGCTCTAAAATAGATTTTGATTTTTCTTTGATCAACGCCAAAGCTTTGTCTGCCTTAGCTCCTTTTTCTAAATTTGCAAAAATAGAAATTGAGCGCAATCGATTTTCACGATTAACTTGCTGCAAAGTATTTGCATTTTTAAAATCAACAATTTTTGAAAGTGGTAAAAAATTGCCTTTAGTGTTTGTAATATATAATTTTTCTAAATCTTTAACTTGGTCGTTTGTCTTTTGCAAACTAACTAAGATATCATATCTTTTACCGCCATCTTCATATTGACCGGCTCTCACACCACTGATCATGGCTGATATCGTTCTTGCAACCGAATTAACACTCACACCAGACTCTGTCGCTAAATCACGATTAGGAGTAATTTGAATTTCTGGTAAGCCTTGTAGTAAATTACTATCAACATCGGTCATCAAACCACTAGATTTCATTTCAGTCATTAATTTTTCAGCTTGATTTGTTAAAGACTGCCAATCAGGACCTTTTAATACAAATTCAACAGGATAACCGCGACCGCCGCCGCCGAATCCACGCGATGTGGGATCTTGAATAGATACTTTACCATTGATCATTTGGCTCAATTTTTTTCGAATTTCTTGAGTTAACTGTTTTTGTGAAAGCTCTCGCTCTTTTTTGGGTTTTAATGAAATAAACATGACGGCCGTATTTGCGTCATTACCTGCGCCAGCAAATCCACCAATACTTGAATAAACTTGTAAAATGTTAGGATCTGATAGCAAATACTTCTCAACATCAGCTGTTTTTTGATTGGTTACGTTAAATGAAGTGCCTGTTGGTAACTGCAGACGTGCTAACAATAAACCCGACTCTTGCGCAGGAGTAAATTCTTTATTCAACTTGGTGACAAGAAAGAAGCTTAATAGCACTGCAACAATAGACAACACTATCGTTTTAATCTTATTATTTAAGGCAACATTTAATGACTTGGTGTAGAGCATTTGCAATTGATCAAAAAACAAATCAAAGGCGTGACCAATTTTTGTCGTTCGATGTGATTGCTGTACAAAAGACGCACATCTCATCGGAGTGATTGTTAACGATTCTAATAAAGATAGAAGTACAGCAAAGGAAATCGTCACACCGAATTGTAAGAAAAATTTACCGATAATACCTTTCATAAAAGCAACAGGTAAAAATATAGCAATAACTGCAGCAGTTGCTGCAATAGCTGCAAATGTGATTTCGCGAGCTCCTACAATTGCAGATTCAATTTGATTACGACCCTTTTCATTGTATCTAAAAATATTTTCAAGAACCATTATCGCATCATCAACAACTATGCCGATGGCGAGAGTTAATCCCAAAAGTGTAAATGTATTTAACGTAAAACCCAAAAAATATAACGCTATAAAAGTACCCAGTATAGATGTTGGAATTGAAAGCAAAACGTTAACTGTCGCTGAAAAACTCCCTAAAAAAACCCAACACACAAATGCAGTTAAAATCACAGCTAAAAGCAAATGTTTATTTAATTCAGTAATTGATCGCTCGATGAATTGTGTTGAATCAAAATTAACCTTAACTGCAACACCAGGCATAAGATTTTTTTCTATATCTTGTATTTTTTGTTTAATACCACGAGCTACAGCAACAGCATTTGTACCACGCTGTTTTTTAATTCCTAAACCAACAGATGTCACTGTGTTAAATCGTGCGATTCGTTTGTCTTCAGCTAAGTCGAAATTAATATCTGCTACATCAGAAAGCCGCACTCGCTGGGTAGGATCAGCCATAGTTTGCCCAGCCCGTTTAGAGATAATAATTTTTCGAAACTCTTCTATTGTTTTAGCTTCACCTTTAACGCGTACGTTAAACACTTTTGCATTATTATCAACTTGCCCGCCTGGTAGTTCGTTATGTTCTGACTGGATTGTGTCAATGACATCAAGAACTGTTATATTATGTTTTTTAAGTTTTTCAGGAATCACTTGGACTTTGAGTATTGGATCCGTGAACCCCGCTAAAATAATATCACCAACACCTTTAACTGATGTAAATTGATCTTTGATGTATTCTTTTGTGTATTTCATCAATTCTCGACGATCACCGTTCGAACTCGAAACTGCGAGCCACATAATCGGTTGATCATCTGGGTTAGACTTTGTAATAATTGGGGGATCAATATCTTTTGGTAAACGTCGTTGCGCTTGTGATATTTTGGTTTGAACTTCCTGCAAGGCTGCGTCAATACTGCGATCAAGCTCAAACTCAATCGATATATTTCCAACACCACTTCGGCTCGATGAGCTAATACCCTTAATTCCTTCTAGAGTTGTTAACACATCCTCAACAGGCTCAACAATGGTTGATTCAATAACTTCCGGCGATGCTCCTGACAAGCTGATTGACACGTTTATTGAAGGAAAATCGACATCTGGAAACTGACTAATACCAAGCCTCGAAAAAGATATGGCACCAAACACCATTAAAAAAATCATGATCATCCACGCCATAACTGGATTTTTAATTGAGAGATCCGATAGACGCATGTAGACTCCTTCGCATTATGATTCAATTTACTCAGAAATTTTATGTTCATTTATTAACTTTGTCGATCATCTGTTTTCAAAACTGTATGGCATTATGCGATACGCTGAAAATTTCAAACACTGACATTTCACAAATTATTAAAAACCAAGGCTTAAATTATCTTGAATTAAAGAATAAATCTCAGCAAAATCAATTCTCTGTAGAACAGTTTATTTTGGGATATAAATGGAATTCGACTTTAGATTTTTCGCGCGAATGGGATAACACAGACTCTGTAACGAACGGTATCCCGGCTAATTCTACGAAAGATAAATTATCATTTTTTGTGAATAAAAAATATCTAACATCCACAACTACGTCTCTTGAACTCACGCAGGCTCAATACAAATCCAATACAAATAACACTAATTATAGCCAAAATTACTTAACATTTTCTATTGACCAAAATATATACCCTTATCTTTTGACCCCTCAAGATCAACTTAATTATCAATCGCTCAACAAAGAATCTGAACGTATCGAATTGCAAAACGAACTCGATTTAAATGATCATATTCGTGATGTTGTAAGTTTATTTTGGAAAACATTAGCCATACAAAAATCAGTCCAAGAAAAT
The DNA here is from genome assembly GCA_046293015.1 of Pseudobdellovibrio sp. Classification (GTDB taxonomy): domain Bacteria; phylum Bdellovibrionota; class Bdellovibrionia; order Bdellovibrionales; family Bdellovibrionaceae; genus Pseudobdellovibrio. The sequence goes on along the minus strand of JBKBPU010000006.1, from coordinate 102,696 downwards.
TCTGACTTACTTAAAAAATATGAATCTCTGGTTAAACTTATTCAACGCAAACGACAAAACAGCTATTCATCCGCTGGTGAACTTGAACAAGCACTCGCTGAATACGAACAACGAAAACAAAATTTAATAGATGATAGAAATACTCTCGAAAACAATACTGTCCAGCTTAAACAATTACTAAATATAAATCCTAAAAATCAAATTGAGTTAGTTCAAGTTCAACAGAAAATTGAAAAACCACAACTCTACAAAGGCAATCTCAAGCTTCTAAAGAAATATCAAATTCAAAAACTAAAAGCAGATTCTTCTAGCGATGCTTATGATGCAACTAAACTTAAAGGTTCTCCACGATTGGGAATATATGCAAAGTTAACTGAACAAGGTCTAGATTCGAATTCAGCAGAATCATATCGCGAATTCCAAAATTTTTCAAAAGATAGGTATTCAATTGGAGTCAAACTTGACTACACATTTGATGACACAAGTTCTGAAAAAGATCGTGCAATCAAAAACTTGACAAAGACAATTGAAACTCAACGTCTTTACAGACTCGAAAACGATCTTGCCCATCAAATAGATGTCTATTACAATAAAATGGAAAATGCCTATAACAACCTTAAAACAACCGATACTATTTTAAAATATAGGATCGAAGCACTTAATCAGATCAATACTAATTACAACCAAGGAAGATCTGATATTAGTTTTTTAATCGACGCTCTCAATAAAAAAATTCAGGCAGAAGTTGCGATTTTAAATGCGATTGGAAATTTTGAAACTGCAAAGTCAGATTATCTTAATTTGATCTTTTAAATCCAATTCTAACAAGTTTATTGAATAACGAGCGAAAATGCAGTGAAATAAAAAGACCCATACCTGTCGATCCTGACGGCCACAGAACACTTTTTTCTTTTTGAATAGCTTGCATGATTTGTTGCGCGTATTGATCTGGATTCAGACTATCCTGTGGAACATTGATGTGATCAGAATATAATTTTTCGATAGCATCAAACATTTCAGTTTTAATACCTGGCGTAATCAAACAAAGTGTTTTAACACCCGTTCCCTTTAACTCTTGCTCGATACAATCAGTAAACGCCCATACAGCAGCTTTAGCCGCCGAATAAGTACTCGCGCATGGAAAATGCATAATTGATGAAACGCTGCCATGATTTATAATCAGGCCAGAATTAACTTTAAGCATTTTTTGCACCATTAACTGACTCAATCGGATTAGGGCATTGATATTTACAAAAAGCATCTTTTCAATATCATCCCACTTTTGATTTTCAATGAGTCCACCTGTTAGTAGTCCAGCATTGTTGAAGAAAACATCAATGGGTTCATTTACTAACTGTTCAGAAAGCTGTTGCAGCTGAATTGAATCTGATAAATCACAGACAAATGTTTTAACAGATAGCGCACCTTGATCTAGCAGTTGGCGCTCAAGGGATTCATCACGCTTTCGGTTAATTAAGATTAAATGACTGCGCTCGCGTGCCGCAGCTTGAACAAAACTTAAACCGATGCCACGATTGCACCCAGTACATGCTACGATTTTTTGATGTATAATCATGAATGAACTCCCCATGATTTAAGTATTTCTTTTTCTTCTTCCTGAGAACTTACTTTTTTAAATTTAACTCCAGGCATGCCCTTAACTTTAGGTTCACATTCAGCCCATGTTTTATATCGACTCACAACACCATTTTTCAATGTGATGTACCAAACTTCTTTGCTGGCACTTTTTGAATTTGATGACCAATTGTTTTCTGGCAACGGTTCAACCTTAGGCCTTTCTGCAATATCAAAGCGGTACTCATGAGCAGGTCCATTAAACTTATAAACACTTTGATTTTTCGATTCCGCGACTGCAAGCTCATCACAGCGTTCATTTCCTGGCGTTCCAACATGTCCGCGTACATATTCCCACGAAATCTTATTTAGGATTTTTTTCTGCAGGACCTGTGCGACTTGATCTAAATTTTCCCACAAATCTTGATTGGTTACAGACTCACCGGCAGCATTTTTCCAACCTTTTTTTTTCCAACCAAAAATCCACTGCGTGATCCCCTTTATAACATAAACAGAATCTGTATACATGTGTATAGTTGTTTGCTCAGTAAGTTCAAAATTTTGCTTAACAAAGATCAGTGCTGATAGAGCAGCTTGCATTTCCATACGATTATTTGTGGTACTTAATTCACGTCCTGAAAGTTCGACCACTGATGCCCGGTGAGGACTTAAGGTTCCAACGATAGCACCCCACCCACCAGGACCAGGGTTTCCTGAGCAAGCACCGTCTGTGTATATAATTATTTTTTGATTCATGTTTGGTAAAATACAACTGTTTAAATCACCCCGTCAATCTTGAGTCCAAAATAAAAAAGCGCCTCATACATTATGAAGCGCTTTTTTTATTTTGATAGCAAAGAAATGTTAATGAGCTGAAGCTAAATTTTCTAATAAATCAGTGTAGAAAGCTTCTGACTTAACTATTCCATTTAAATAATCAGTCATGACTTCAGCACTCACTTTATTATAGATCTCTTTCATTAAAGCATGTTCGGCTTTATCTTTTTCAGATTGTGATGCTGGAGGTGGCAAACTTACTTTCTTAGATTTATGCTGTAACACAACAGCTATTTTTTCAAACTCAAGCTGATCTAATAAATGCACCATCGGTAGCAAGGTCATAGCTTCACGAGCAACAGCATTTTTGACATCAGCAACGTATCGAGTACCGTTGATCACTACTGATTTTGCAGATTTATTAATTTTGATATCGTGAATATCATCAAATCTGTAAACAGTAAATCGATCAAAAATAGCCAAGTCCTCATCATGTTCACGGTTAGGATCAAACATATTTCGACTGACCACTCGTGAAACAATTTGCTTAAACGGTGTTTTTCCTGAAGAATTCACGCCTAATCTTGATAAGTAACCATCTCTTACTTCCTTCAATGGAATTCGATTTATCGCATCGACAAGCAATGGTTGCTTAATTGTATGATTTGAATCCAGATCAAACCCGATTTCAAATTGAGCAATTGAACCATCAATCATTTTAAATGGCACTTTGTTCACGACATTATTTGCAACTACACCATTTAATACACTTAAGATTCCTTCACGAAGCTCGCTCATATTTAAAAAGCTATCTGTGTTTTTGTTCATTGTTGGTAAATCTATCGTTCTAGTAGTTAACGTTTTAAGAGCTGCAACTTTATCTAACCAGTACCCGCGAACGGCCAATTCATCGGCTGAAGAGCTTTCTGGATCTTTGATCGAATTAAAAGATTTACCACCCTGACCCACGATTAAAAATTCTGGCTTTAATTTAACATCTGAACAGTTTATTGCATCAGGGTTATAATCTAACATTGGAATAACAGCGATAACCTCTGAGGGCTGAGACGCTTTAGCAACAGCACATTGAACATCTGGAACAAGCAAAACATTCGTTAGAAAACTACCACCTAAAAGTGCAGCTTGTCGCAGATCCTTTAAAAATTCGTTTTTAACCCAATGTTCTGAGTTATCAGGCAAGTTGTATGTATACTTGATTCGTTCAACAACTTCCATCATTATTCTTAATTCACGGAAAATACCAGAAACTCTCGACATGTAAGTCAGATCATCCATTTCGCTAAAACTTGCACGACCATCACGTAAGTTACGTGTTTCGTAGGCTTCTTGATAATCTTGAATCATATTTTTAACGATTTCAGTATATGATGTTCCAAGATCGAAGCGCTTACATCCTGCGTTCTGACCAGTGTGCTCATCTGTACAGTATCTAAAAGCTTTAAGTTCCTTGTTTTGTCGAACAAGATCTTTATTTAATTCTTGTAAAGTTGATGGAACTTCAACAACTTCTTCAGTTGATCCAGAAACGACTGTGACTTGTCTCAAGTAACCAAATCTTAAAGCCGCAATATCATATTTTCCTAAAACTGGAAGCGTTTTTAGATCATTACCGTAATCCATGACTGAGCTAAATGGTATTTGATGATCAATACCATTTTTAAGCAACTCATCAGTCGATAAAAAATTATCTTTATCTTCAGAAGCCGCAAAATTGTGTCTCAAGCCTAAATTGTGGCCCATTTCATGAATTAAAGTCGGAACCCAAATTTCTGGCAATATTAAAGATATAACTTGCTCTTTTTCTTGTGAGCTCAGTTCAGACCAAGGCTTTGGATTATCAGGAAATTTGTTCTTTAGTTTTTGACTGATACCGCTCGCAACACCATCAAATGCAGGGGCAAAAGCACAGTTCTTAGCTTCTTGTAGATACTTCATTTTAGCTTTAAGAGCTGATTTTGAGTCATTCATAACATAGTCGTAATCATTATTTTTACGAGATGTATAATTACGAAGATCTTTTGAAATTTTATCTGCACTAACACGAGATAAATTAGCATGAGCTATAGCATTTAAAGATTCAATAGGTTTTGATTTTTCATGTTGATTTGATTGAATACTTTTTTCATCTGAAGTTTGAGCTAAAATTTTATCAAACATATCCGATGCACCAAAAACTTTTCCAGTATTTTTAAGACTAGTAAATCTTTGAATAATACTTGGACTTAAAGAAAAATCAATACCTTGCTTTTTAACATTTGCAAGTTCATATTTTTTCTCGCGAACGATTTCATCATATGTGTATTTGATATATTTTTTAATTGTCCCTAAAAACATGATCGTTCTAGCGGAAATAATTTCGCCAGTGACAGGATCTTCTGTTTGTGGACCATAACCAATCACTGAAGATGCTACAGGGTCTTCGACAAGAACAATCATACTATTTCGGATATCACCAGGAACTTTACCCTTAGCTTCATCAATTTTAATTCTAAACTTAACACCAGCTTCTTCAAGACCTTTATTAATATTTAACACTGTATCTAGAGTTAAATCTTTAAGTTGTTTATTTTCTTGTTTGTAGAATTCATCACTTAAATAATAAACGATTTCTTTGCGATTTGGATTCCATCTGTTCATGATCTGAACTGAGCTTTTGTTTGTATTGTTGTTATCTACATCCAGCACACGATATTGAGTTTTAAAGAAACCAAAGGTATTTTCATCATCTGAACCGTCTGGGTAGGATACAGTTTGATAATCAGATGACAATACTGATTTTGCCTTCACTAATGAATAGTGATAAACAGCAGATATTGTAGCATCAGATAACGATGAAATATCACCTAAGCAATCAAGTTTTGTTTTAAATGTTCTTTCTATTTGAAAGTTAATTGATTCAGCATCAATATCTGATTTTAATAACCTTGAAGACACATTTTCATAACATGAACCACCAAATGTTGAATCAGAAATAATTGGTAAAAGTTCAAGTTCTCCAGACTTAACTTCATCAAGTTTAATTCTAACAGTATCGCGCTTTTTCCAATCAATTTGGTCACTTTTTGTTTCGGTGTTTGTACATTCACCATACCGATCTTTTTTACATTCATACTGAACATGCTCAACAGGTATTTCTAAAACAAGTTTATTATTTGTTGTATTGCTTGCAAATCTTTGATCACGCTCAACTTCAATAACTCTTAATGAATCTTTTGTAAGCTCAAGTTTGACTCTTTTATTATCTCCTGATGAAAAAGGCAAAGCGTCACCAGCTGAACGACTGGCGTTTTGTTGAGATGATGAATAAATATAATCTGAATTTTGATCAATTAAAGTTTTACTGACGTCTTTTTCTTTTTCTTCCCAAGGTAGTCCTTCAAAAGGGATTGTTTTAGTACAAGAGCTTACGATAAGACAGATTGCCATTAAACGTAAAACTATCTGCGATGTTTCTTTTCTTGATTGTATCTGTTTGATCATCGACTACCTCTTTCGTTATGATCCGCATTTATTAAATATTAAAATTCAATCCAGCTCTTAAAATTGATGTATTTTCATCATACACCTTAATATTCGAGTCTTGCCCGTTAGCCTTGAGAGCATTACCTACATTTGACGTGCCTAAATTTAGAGACATTTTGTCACTAGCATCAAAAACCAGATCACTGTGATATTCAAAAGCAAATCTTTGCTTATTAGCGTATGTCCAAGCCGTTTTATAGGTACCAGAATTAACAAATGACCATTTTTCTGCAAATGCTATTGATAGTTCAACTTTATGACCAAGGCTGTATTGAATATTAGCTAACCCATCAGCATTAAAATCGTATTCGTGAAAATTGCGTGCAACTGACAAACTATAACTGGTTGTAATAAAATCAGTTGAATAACTTAGACCGTTACTCATCCCAACACCGGCAAATAAACGATTTTCTTTTTGCGATTTTTCACTTGTTGGTATAATTGATAACAAAGCGTGAGAAGTTTTGAATTGTTCAGTTATTTCATATCCTTTAATAGATAGACCGATTATCGAATCAGACATTTCAGTATCATTAGGCGGAGTGTTTGATCTCGAAAGTGCAGATTTATAAAATAACGAGCTATTGTCATTAACTTTAAACATGAGCCCAAAACCTAAATCTAAGCTGCTACTTCGTCGACTAAGCTCATCAACAGAAACATTTTGTGAATGTTCTAGACCAAATTCTAATTTAAATCGACTGAGTAGAGATTCTTTTTTTTCATTTTTTTGCGTACTTGACTGAACAGCTTGATTGCCGCTTTGTTTTTGAATTTCTAGTTGAGATTGTGAAGTTGAATTTTGCCCATGGACTTGTGAAGTTAAAAATATAACAGAAGAGGCAAAGATAAGCGAAGCTGGCTTTACTAAACGATTAAATTTAAACATTTTTGGAGTCATGCAATACCCTCACAATTTATTCCAGCAGAGAAGATATATAACATTTAAATAAAACACTAATCAGCTTTATCAATTATCTTTATAATATTCTCTTATAGCGCGCTTAAAATGCCTTAAATCATTTAAAAGCAATTACGCACCCAAAGAATATAACGCAAAGGACATCTAAATACTTAAACTGATCGTAATATCGTTTATTGATATGAATTTTTTTCTTACAAAAACTAAGCTCATGTCAAAAGTTTTGACAGTCGCTATCATTCTACATGCTTTGAACTTGTTGAATTTTATACGTTTTGCGACTAATTAGATTGATTTTTATTGAGTGCATTAATTTTAGTCGCTAACGAATGCAAATAATCATTCGATCTGAATTTTACACTTAATTGATCCGTTTCTTTATTAATATAACGGTCAAGCTCACGTTCCAGTCGAAATAGCGGCCCAGCAAATTTGTTTGAAATATATAAAACAATAAACAGACCAATGCCTAAATTGACAATCATGGGTAATATAATAGCCAAATACAAAAAGATCTTCCAAGAACCAAGAACTCGATAATCAACAACAATCGAAATATCTGCTGCGACTTGTGCTGCCATCCATTTCATTGCCAAAAATATACCAAACATTTGAATACATGAAATGACACAGAGACCAATTGTGATTTGAACTAACAACGGTTTTTGTATTTCAGGATAAATAAAAAAGGTTCTGCGCAGAATATTCATATAAATAATTCCTTTTCTAAATTTTGAGAATTAATTGTTTTAATAATTATATTTTGATCATATGGATATATGACAGCTAGATGAACTTTCTGATAACTTTTAATAAAATTCATTTTCATTAAACAAACAGCGTAAAAATTTAACTGTTTCAAAGCCTTATCTAAGTATTGATCCGATCCTGTCTTATAGTCAATAATATATACATCATCGTGATAAATTCCCCACGCATCTATTTGCCCTTGAACGTTTTGAAATAAATCATTATCAATACTCACTTTTAGAGTTACACCAAATCCCATTTCAACATATCCATTTTCGAGTATTGTCATTAGCGGAATTTGTTCTTGTTCTTGCAACCAAACCAAAGCTCGCCGATCGCCTTCATCCAAATAATTAATTAACTCATGAGCCGATTGATACTTTAAAGCTTCAAAAAAACGATGAAGTTCAGTACCTTTTTGAGCTTTCAGCGTAGTGCGAACATAGTCATTTTTGAAAGAAACATCATTTGATTTATGATGAACATTAACACCAGTTGATTTTATCATTTCAGTAATAGCTTGGTGTTTTTTTTCAACTATATTTTCACTCTTTAATGATAAAATCATTTCTTTTTTGCCTAAGTCATGATTCTTAAATTCAAAATTTGTTTCTGAGGTGTTAACAAAAGAAATTGAGAAATTTTCTTGGGTATACTGATCAATTGACCAATTTATTTTTTCAATCCATGAATTCTTAACGGATTTCTTATTTTTTCGGATAAAGCTTACAGTTGATTGTGCTCTTGTCACTGCTACATATAACAATCTATCATTTTCCTGTAAGAGTTTATCTGTATAAGCGTCAGCCACCATATGAGCCCAATGAGTTGCTTCAAGTTTATCGCTTGATTCAGAAGAAAACATTTTAAGACAGAATTTTTGATCATTTTCGTTAATGCAAAAAATATCAGGTGATTGGCTTTTTACTTGATCTTCTAAGCCCACAATAATGACATGTTTAAACTGTAATCCTTTTGACCCATGCACAGTCATTAACGAAACACGATTGGCTGCTGTTAATGGTATTGCTTCCCCTGTTGATGATGTTAAGTCCTGATTTAACGAACTAAAATTTTTATTTATAAAATCACAAATATTAAAATTTTCGTCTTTTTCTTTTTCAGCAACGGTTTGTACAAATTTCCAAATATTGGACTCACGTCGCGTTGAAGAATCAAAATATAAAGCTGATCTTAAAAAAATGGTTTCTGTTAAAAAAACAGATAAACTGTGCGACAAACCATTACGCAAATATGTCTCTTCAATTTTTTTTAGTATTGTGTAATCATCATTATTAACAGCTTTAAGCTGCGACCAAATTGAGAGGTTTTGATTTTGACAAAGATCTAAAATTTGCTGATCTGTCATTGTGAACCATGGCATTCTCAGAACCTGTATTAAGTTTTCGTTATCATACGGATTAACAACAAACTTTAGAATACTAATCAAATCTAGAATTTCTGATTTACTATCAAAACCCTTTGCTATCTGAATTTGAACCGGTAATCCAAACTTACTCGCGTATCGAGAAAAATCTAAAATTTGATCATTTTTTTTAAATAGAATTGTGATATCAGAATATTGAGCACCACTGTTGATTAGATTTTGGACTTGAAATAATAGTCCACTATAAACATCATCAGCGGTCACAAAGTATGCTTCATAAAAAGGAGATGTTTCAAAATCTGTATTTTTAAGTTTCATTGGCGAAAACTGATTAGAATATAAACTAAAAAAACTATTAATGAAAGACATGAGCCGTGCCGATGATCGGTAATTAGTATCAAGTATTTCAATTGGTAGATTTTTCTGTTTAAATTCATTTTCTTTAATATTAAAAACCTCAGAGCGTGCACCACGAAACAAATAAATACTTTGCTGAGGATCACCAACGATAAAATGTGATTTATGTTCCACTAAAGCATTGAGCAATTCTACTTGAATCGGAGAAGTATCTTGATATTCGTCGATCATGATATAGTCATATTGTTGCGAAAATCGATTATATTCTTGTGGATACTCATTAAGAATTTTTTTGGCCAATAGTTCTAGATCAGAAATCGAAATCGAACTTTGCTCTTTTTTCAATTCAAACAAAGCTTCACTAATCAACAAAGCTAATTTGTAAAATAAATTATTCAATCGATTAAACTGGTTCAAAGACTCATCAAATGAAACACCAGTAATAAAATCAGGTTTAAATAAATCCGAAATCAATTCATTATCTTCTTCTGATAGACCGACATCTTTTTTAAAAGTAAATTTTTTGACCGGCTTATACAACGCATAGCAAGATTCAATCTCTTGAAGATTTTGGTTTTCAAGAGCAACCTTCAACTGCCTTAAAAATATAGTAGAAGCTTCCCATGCGCTAGGATAATGATTAGCAAAATTTAAGTATCGTTCAATAACACTGATATATTGATGGTTAAACTCATGCGCTCGATCTCTAAGTTGCTCTTGCGGAACAGGTTGAAGATTTAAAAACTCCATTTTTTTATTTGAAAACTTATATATAATATGAGTGAGATCTGAATAACTATAGTGATTGAGCAACTCGAGATAATCAACGCTTTCTTGTAACTTTTTTTTCAGTATTTTTTTGCAATGCTGATAAAAATAGCCATCATCTTTAATCTGAAAGTTATTTGATAAGCCTATGTTTTCAGATGTCTGACGCAGAAGTAAGCTCAAAACACTGTGAATAGTACCAACATGAACACCATTTTTTTGACTTATATGTTGGAATAAATTTGTATCATCGTATTCAAGTGATTTTAACAATAGCCGCTCTTTAATTTCTTGTGTAGCTTTAGTTGTAAAAGTTGTAATAATAATTTTAGGGTACCGTTGATGTTTATTATGAAATTTAATAATATATTCAATACAATTCGAAATGAGATTTGTTGTTTTTCCTGCTCCAGCACCAGCACGAATAAATTTAACCTGCTTCGCTTGATCAATTGAAATTACATTCGATTTTGTATTCTGCATATTCGAATAGCCTCACATTGATTACAGTTTTTATTGTCGGATGGTGAAACAGAATATTTTTTTTGTTCTATATTATTAAATATATCAACTATTTTATTTTTAAAATCTGCTAGTAATTCTAAAAACTCGTCTGAATTCACTAACGTATTCTTCTGAGTTATCAGTGTTTGTTCAAGCTCATAAGAAACATTAGGCAACAAATATCCATAGTTGTGTTTAAAATTTTTATAGAAGTAGTACAAACCACCAATAACCTTAAAATTAAATATTTTTTCAACTAATGCAGTATACAGTAATAATTGAAATTGTGATGTTTCAATCCATTTATTTGAATAAGTTGTTGAATCACTTTTGTTTGATTTATAATCAAATATGATAGCTGATTTTGATTTTCTATCCACATCCATTCTATCAAAACGGCCGCGGATCAAATAGTATTTATTTTGCGGCTGCTCATTGGTCAATTCGGATTTAGCTAAATCGAAGTATATTTCAACAGGATGTTCAACATAATGTTCAATTGTAGTTAGCGAGGCAAGTCTTTCTTTTTCAAAAGCGGCAAATTCTTTTGCTAATTTGAAAAATCTCTTCTTTTGCGATGTCCAAAAGTAATCTAAATTTACAAATAATCGATTTTGCAATCTAAACTGCTCTAAATAATCAAGAATTTCCGCATCAGTAAAAGATAGATATTTCTTATCTTTTACCAGATATTGAAATAATCCATGAATAAGATTTCCTTTTTGCCTATTTTCGATTTCATATCCTTCTGGATCTAAATTTTGTAACTTAAACCCTTTACGGACTAAAAATTTAAATGAGCATTTGCTGTATGTTTCAAGATCTGATGGTGATATTGATTTAATAACCACATCCGAAATGGGTATACTTAACTCTCGCGATTCAAGTTCTAGTTTAAATTGTAATTTATTGTTTTGAGTTAAATCAAAATACTGCTGTTCGCTATCTAAAACAGTCAATGCATCTACAGAAATCGGCTTTTTGCAGTGTTCAATGAAAAATTGAGATATATTCAATATTTCCGCTTTTGCACTAATATTGGCGGACGTAAATATTTGCACTTCGCATTGACTCATTGAATACCAACGCAAGTTAAAATCTGAAATTGATTCTTCTGGATAATCAAAGGCTAAGTCAAAAGTTTGTTTAAGTTCCGCAATGTCTTCGGTTGGGATGGATTTATTTTGTCGTCCTAACAATCCAGATTCATCTAAACCAAACCATATCTTATGAGTATATCCGATGACGCGCGATGAGTTTAACGGAAGCACGGATAAACCTTTATCAAAACCATTTCCGGTTTTGATCTCAATTTGCGAAAGTCGTAATTTCAACAAATCATACCAATCGATAAATGAAAGATGAACGAGTGCGCTATTTTGAACGAAATCTTTAATTACAGTCTGCAATATAGTATCAAACTGCAACTGAGGGTCGACTTCATACCAATAAACTAACAAACGTCTTAAAAAATCGTTTCTGGTTAGTATCTCTGATAGATTAATTTTTTGAAAAAATATTTTTTTTATATCTTCAGATTTAGTTAAATCTTCTGAATCGACAAGCTCTATAAACTGAGCTTTAAATTTATGAAATTTATTGATCAACTCTCGATTATCAAACTTTGCTAAAAAAGAGTCATTATCAATCAAAACCGTATAGGCATTTTCTAAATTTTCCCACCTAACATCAGCTGTTTGCGCTTCAATGAAACTTAAGAGTTTTTGCACAATGCCTAAGCTAATAGCTTTACTAACGGTTTCTTTTTGAGTCTTAATACCCTCTGCATCAAAATGAATTTTTAATATAGGCCAATAACTTTCAAGACGTGGTGATAATATACACATTTTATCGAGTTCAATTCCGTGGTCAAGCCATTGTCGAATTTGATAAGTTATAAATTTAATTTCATTAATTTCAGATTCAAATCTAAAAAAATTTTTCTCATGTATACTTTGAGTATATTTCGAAAGCTGAACATTTTTATATTTTACATAACCAATGTAATCAGTATAGGTTCGAAGTAAATATTTAAACTTATGCTTCCAATCTGGGTCAGGAACAATAATTTCAATTGTTTGCGATTTAGATAGAGTATTTAGCACACCCATCTCTAATGACGTCATCTGAGCACCAAGATCAACAATAATTTTTTTTGGCCATTTTATTTTTTGTAAATCCAATGTTTGTATAAAACTCACCATCCAATTACTTGAAAGACAATGGTGCTCATGAATAATATAATTAACACAAGCCTGAGCTTTTATTTCCCACTGCGCCCATCGTGGAGTAGGTTGTTTTTCTAATATCCATTCACGTAAAGATTCTTGACTGGGTTTATGCAAAATCAAAGGAGCAAGATCACTCATATATTGAAATAAGGTCTGTTGGTCATTCTTATGTAACCCAAGATCAGTACCAAATTTTGCAATGAATTGAGAAACCAAGGCTAAAATAAAGTCATCCGATACAATTTGAATTTGAGGAGCTAATCTTCGAAGCCACATCTTCCAAAAATCACTAATTCTAAGTATCGAATCATCAATATAATAACCATTTTTTTCTAGACAAATTTCTTGCAAATCTTGTTTTGATTTTAAATCTGATACAATCCAAGTCGTCGTTTGCGGGTCAAACGATTTAATTTTTTCTAAAAGCTGATCTGGGTGCTTAATAATTTTGAACTCAAGCATACCCCATAAGCATATCTATCTTCTTTGATTAAGTCGCCTTCTTTTTCCATCAGCTGCTTGAATTTTAAAACTCTTATCCATATCTAACATTAAACTTAAGCTAACAACATATCTCGGATTTGCAGTTTGCCCAGCCGAAGTCCCTAATTCGCCTGTATAAGATGCTGCATCAATACGAATAAATGAAAAATCGACTGTACCCCCATAACTGAGGTAACCTTGATAATAACCGGCACGGACATCAAAAATACCCAATGACAACTCGGTTCCAAGATCAATTTTTTTACTGATATCACCATCATTTCGTATAAACTTATACTCAATCGAAGATAACCAAGAAATAAATCCGAATTCTTTTTGAGCTGCATAGCCAAAAATCAAATTATCATCTTGTCGCTCTGGACCTTTTCCAGAAGTTGGATTAAACTTCGTCATCCCAACGTCGTGCCAAGCTAATCCTATTTCATTATTCCAACCAGATCTTTGAAATGATGCCAAAAATCCTAAGTCTAAAGCGTTCCCCGAGCCCTTATCAGACAATGCTGCTTCAAGCACACTCTGAGTATTACTTCCAACTAAATCAGTAGCTGGCATGGTCAAATCCCCCGACCAACGCTTCAAACTACGCCCAGTCAAACCAAAAGAAATCTCATCGGTCAGTTTAAATGCACCACCAATCGCATAACCATAATCACTGATTAAATTAACATTATAAGTTGGATTAGATGGGTTTGAAAAAGATTGTAGAGTTGTATTATTTGAATAGGCTCCTACAGCAAAATAAGGAATAGCTACGCCTCCGTAAGCAGTCACATCTAAAAAAATGTTCTCACCATAAAGTGAATTTAAATCAGATAAACTGATCGAACCACTACCGTTTGTAACTGAAAGTTTATCTTTTAAAGAAATTGAGTTAGTCGAAAGACTTGCACTGAAGTTAACGAAATTCAAAACTATACCATCTGTTTTAGCCAAAGCAGCAGGGTTTAAATATAAAGCATCAACTCCGCGAGCAAAAGCCACTGAAGTTCCACCCATTCCCCAATATCGTGCGGATAATCCCTGCTGATATAGCTCCTTTGCGTGTAATAAAGACTTACTCAATAAACTAATAACAAATATCAACAAATAAAAATATTTCATAACCACCAACTTCAAGGACATGCCAATGCTATTTTTGTATCATCGCCAGCAATGTCATAAGTTCCAATTCCATATTGCGATGTATTCAGTAGTCTTCGGAAAAATGCTCCTAATGCTGTACGAGTCGGCGCGCTCAACCCCGAGGGATCTGTGACCGTGCAGCTGACACCTGCTTGTGTTGTACAAACTGAATTAAGATTTGTTAATGCTGAAAGCGATCCTGAACCAATCAAAGATGCGCTCACAAAACCAATATTCAACGTGAAATAACCAAAGCCAATAATAACATCTTCGATCTGCGAATCAGTCACTGTAGTACATAAATTAACATCAGCAGTACCATCACCTAATGTTGGTGTTTTATCTGCATTTTGTCTTAAACCTGTCCCCATTAAAGATAAACCTAATATAGCTACAAACATATTCTGCCCGCTAGTGCGATAAGCAGAAGCCCCAATACTTTCCATTGTTGAAATAGCAAGCTTACAGTAATTAACGTCGGTCGACACACCAACAAATGGAGTCATCATAAATAAAAATGGTGCTGTCGCAGTCGTTTTAGATAGGCTATCAACATAATTCAAAAAATTGAGACCACACTTACCTGCATAGGCCGAAGCCAGTAATTCTTTTGCCTTAGCGTAACTTTGATAACGAGCAGACATTTTTTCTGTAATGATGATTATAGCACCATCATAGTTTTGCGCATTATTAGCCTTAGTCGCTTCTTCGTAAAAATAATCATCACTTGTTTTAGAGGCTAGATCCCCCATCAAATTTTGATTACAACCAAAACAAAATAGATTAATTAGCGTAAAAACCAAAGCATTCAGCTCAAAGCTATTTATTTTCATAAAGCTAAAACCTCACAGCCATCTTTAAAGCATAACGACGATCTTCTTGTTTGATTGAGCTTGTTCCAACCTCTTCACCATAACTTGCAAATTGCCATGATATTTTTTCTGATGACAATTCTAAACCATAAGTTAAATAGTTTTGATTTGAGCCTAGACGTAAAAAAACAATATCATATAAATTAAGTTCCACACCTAAATGTAAGCGTCTTGAATATTCACTTTCAGCTCTAGTTGTACCAATGTCTCTAAACTCAATAGTCCACACACTTCGAATATTATTTTCATGTATTGGAAAAAGTGAAAATGCAACATCATATGATTCTTTTACTGTCGTTGGCTGAGATGTCGTGGAAAGTCTTACACCATTTTTACGATTAAATTGAGTATCTCCTAAATTGTGCCCAACAACTGAAATCGTCGGAATCCATTTAACTGGAAATTGCACCATTAAACCAGCATCGTACTGAACAGCTGATCCTTCAGATGCAATATCTTTTAATGTCAAAGATCCTGATGTTGGAAGTGCTGTGTTGATCACTTCAATTCGATTGAAAGCTTTTACAGATGCACCTAGTTTTACGACCCCACCCATAATCGATTGGTTGAGCCCGATAATCCCCCCCATATCACTTTGGTATTGAGTATCCATTGTGGTTGTGTTGGTGCCACTTGTTGCCGCATTAATTTCACTACGGTAAATTAATCCGATACCAAAATTTCTTACAGTGAAATTTGGTGTTAATTGCATACGCGCATGATAATTTGTACTGGGATTTGCAGCCATAATTCCAGCTATTGTTTCAACTTCAGTTGCTTTGGCTGCGTTACTCGAATTAATTAAATTTAAGATGTGAGTTGCCCCGGAGAGTTCAGGGTCGAAAGCTGTTCCAAAAACACCTCGTATGCTACCTAGATTTGCCGGGTTTCGATAAAGAGATGTTTCATCACTCGTTAAACCGATTTTAGCACCACCCATTCCTAACGAACGAGCATTTGTGTAGTCTTCTAACCAAGCCGATGACTTTGCCATCTGACAAAACAACATGATCACAATTAATATGAATCTTTTTTTGATACATCTTGTACCCATAAAAATCCTTCTTCAAATCATACTCTGTTTTTCTTATCGGCTAAATTTTGAAAAACTTGAATAAAAGTGAGACATTCAAGACTATCGATTTAAGACCGGGAGTAAATTTTTGACTTGTATCTCAAGATCGTAAATATTAGTTGAATTATCCAGACAATAGTCTGCTTTTTTTACTTTTTCGCGTAACGTAATTTGAGATTTCAAGCGTGCGATTGCTTCAGAATGTGTTAAATGATTTCTTCGCATTAATCGATCAATTTGTATACCTACAGGAGCATACACTAATACAGTTTTTGCAAATTGTGCTTGTAAGTTTTTTTCAAACAACAGAGGTACATCATAAAAGCATAATTTAAACCCCTGTTGTTCATATGAACTCCTTAATAAGTGAACCTTTTCTTGAACAAGTGGGTGTAAGATGTTCTCTAATTTTGTTCTTTGGTCAATATCATTAAAAATGATTGCTCCTAGTTTTTTTCTGTTAATACACGCATCTGAATCTAAAATATCACGTCCAAAATATTTAACTATTTCAAAGTAACCTTGTGCATTAACCTGCGTTAGTTCATGAGAAATTGCATCAGCATCAATAACAGGAATTTGGTTTTGCGACAAAAGTCGAGAAACTGTTGATTTTCCTGAAGCTATACCACCCGTTAATCCGATCCATTTCATAATGCAGTCTCGACCTCCGTCGACATCTTCTAACTTTTACTGCTTTTTGTAAAGCTTGTGTTCAATAAAACCGATAACGCAAATGATGTCAAAATATGAAAAATTTGGAAAATACATCCTCTTAGAGAAATTAGCCGCTGGTGGTATGGCCGAAGTGTATCTGGCAAAGTCAGCAGGTGCAAACGGCGTTAATAAGTTTGTCGCAATTAAACGCATTTTACCGCAATTTTCCGGCAATGAAGAATTTATTCAAATGTTTCAAGACGAAGCTAAAGTATCAGTAAATCTCAATCATTCAAATGTTGTGTCAATTTACGATTTTGGCATCGAACATGGACAATTTTATATTGTCATGGAATTTGTCGAAGGACGCAACTTAAGACAAATAATTAATGAACTGAAAAAAAATAACAAATCACTTAAAATCGAAGAAGCTGTCTATATCATAAAAGAGGCGGCTGCTGGTCTTGATCATGCACATCGCTGTACAGATCAAAAAACTGGTCGTCCTTTAAATATCACACATCGAGATATGTCTCCACAAAACATTATGATATCTTTTGAAGGTGAACCAAAAGTCATTGATTTTGGAATAGCTAAGCAGAGCGATGCCGACAAAGAAGAAACACGTGCAGGTACGCTCAAAGGTAAATTTGCTTATATGTCACCAGAACAAGCAGAGTCTGAAGAGGTCGATCCGAGAACTGATGTTTTCGCTCTTGGAATAATACTCTGGGAGCTATTAGCGAATGATCGCTTATTTACAGGAAGCAATGAAAATGCAATTTTAAGAAAAGTAAGAGAATGTCAAATTCCATCAATTCGTAAAATCAATCCCCTTGTACCTGCTGAACTTGAACGAATTGTTATGAAAGCTTTGTCTAAAGAAAAAAATAATCGTTATCAAACAGCTGCAAATTTACAAAAAGAATTAAATCGTTTCTTAAATACGCAGTATCCAGATTTTTCTCCTCAAGACTTAAGTAAAACTATTATTGATTGTTTCAAATCCGCTTTCGCTGAAGCTAAAGAAAAATTAGTTGCTTATTCTAAAATAGAATTTAGTAACTTAACTGAAAACATCACGCAACAACTTCCGGAAATACCGGCTACTCATAACGAAGTAAAACAAGGACAAAAAATTCAGTCTACAAGCGAACTTCCGCCAGTTCCAGCTCATCAGCAATCGCCAAATTTTCAACAACTAGCCGGTCAGCAGCTTGCAGGGGCAAATGAATTAGAAAATCGTATTGTACAACCGACACAACACAAAGTTGAACTTGAGGGTTTAAAAGATGCGATGAGTAACTTTCAAAATAAGAAAAACACTCCAGTCAGTCATAAACCTAAAGAAACGACTTCGATTACACGTGTTTCGCAAATCAAACCAATTATTTACCAAGAAGAAAAAAAAGATTTTTCATTTGATGTACTTGTAAAAATATTCACTTTGGGTTTCATTATCTTTGGTGGGTATTTTTCATATAATAAATATATTGCTAATAAAAATGGATCAGCAGCTCAATCAAGTTCTTATCGTAGCAAGAATCTTGCTCAACAACCCCCTTTAGAGCAAGGACAAGTTGATTTAGCAGCTAAAGCTTCGGTTAAAGTATCATTCAATAGTGAGCCTAGTGGCGCAAAAATAATTGTAAACGGCAATGACTCTTTAAGAACGACACCAGCAATTATTGCCCTACCCGCTAACGTAGAAACTTTTGTAAAATTACAATACAATGATGAATACAATGATCTAGATTTAAAAAAAGTTTTTAAAGATGGAGAGTCACTAACATTCACTTTACAAAAGCTTCCTAAATCAGGCTACATTAAGATCAATATTCAAAATGGCGGAGCCAGTCCAAAATTATACATTAACGGACAAGAGGTTTCACCACCATTTGATGGCAAACGATTAAAAGTAAAACCAGATACTGAAGTAACTGTTATGGCAATAAACCCTATAACTTTATTAAGTGATGAAATTAAAACTACTGTGGCTGCGGATCAAGAAAAAACTATCGAGTTAATACTAGGACGAAAAAATTAAACCATGAAAACACCACCACCATCATCAATAAGTCACTGGCTTCAAGCTGCATATAAACATTCAGATGTTCGAGCTGTTAAATTTAAAAAAAATCAAACTTGGTGTACACTGTCTTTCAAAGAGTATTTACAATCTATAGCTAACATACAATCCATTCTTAGAGATCACAATATTACTTCTGGTCAAAAAGTTGCTCTCATGTCGAACACACGCTGGGAATGGGCTGCCATTGATGTTGCAACTTTAGCGCAATCTTCAATACTCGTACCGATCTACCCAAACTTGTCTGATGACGACGTTACTTATATACTAAATCATTGTGAAGCTGACTTATTATTTGTCGATACTGCAAAGACTCATGAACAATTTGAAAGAATTAAAAAAAATCTTAACAAATCTATAAGCTGTTTGATTATTGATGATTATGATTTTACGATTTCATCAATATCAGATCAAATTGTCATAAAAATGATTGATGCGAGTCAAAACGTTAAGTTGAATGATCCCGTTACAATCATATACACTTCTGGTACTACAGGAAAACCTAAAGGTGTTCTTTTACAACACAAGGCACTTGTATCCGAAGTTTATGAAGCTTTTTCTTTATTTGAAATTAAACACACAGATTCTTCTTTGGCTTTCTTACCATTTGCTCACGTCATGGGGCGCGTTGAACATTGGGGGGGACTTTTCAAGTTATGTCAAGTTGCCTACGCTGAATCAATCGATCAATTAAAATCTAATTTAGTAGAAATTAAACCTAGCTTTCTAATAGCCGTTCCAAGAATTTTTGAAAAAGTTTATGCTGGCATTTTGACAAAGGTCGAAACAAGCCTTTTGCAAAAAAAAATTTTCTTTAAAGCCTTAGAAATTGCAAAACAAATGCAGTATTATCGAGAAACAAATCAAGCGGCGCCTATAACTATTGCTGTAAGTTACGAAGTCTTGGCAAAAGCAGTATTTACACCAATTAAAAAAGCATTTGGTGGTCAATTACGTTTTGCTATCAGCGGTGGAGCACCACTCAGTAAAGAGTTGGGACTATTTTTTGCGAACTTAGGTATAAAAGTTCTCGAAGGATATGGACTAACAGAAACATTTGCAGCGATCACAGTCAACACCGAACAAAAATGGCAACTTGGAACAGTAGGTCAACCAATTGGCGATGTCGAAATTAAATTCGACCACGACGGTGAAATACTTGTCAGAAGTCACAAAATTCTAAAAGAATATTACAATAACCCTGAAGCTACTCAAGAAGCATTTGATAAAGAAGGTTTTTTAGAACAGGTGATATCGGCGAATTTGATCAAAATGGATATCTTAAAATTACTGATCGAAAAAAAGATTTAATCAAAACAGCGGGTGGAAAATATGTGGCACCTCAAAAACTTGAAGGTCTTTTAAAACAAGAACCTAGCATTGCTCAAGTACTTATTTGTGGTGATCAAAAAAAATTTGTTACAGCTATTCTTACTGTTGAAAATCTCTCCGTAGATGCAACATCCGAAGAAAAACAAAATTTAATAAACAAATTAACTACACACGTTCAAAAAGTAAACTCTGTCCTTGCTAGTTTTGAAGCGATCAAAAAGTTTGAAGTCGTTTTTGAAACATGGTCAGTTGACAACGGTTGTTTAACACCATCAATGAAAGTTAAAAGAAAATTTGTACAAAAAAGATACGAGCATCTTATTAACCAGATGTACGAAGATTAATAATGTTTTGTGATTTAATTATAAATCATCACAAAACATATAATTCAATGGCGCACCTATTGGTTCGCCAGGAAACTCATTCACAACTTCAGCAGTCACTGTAGCATTTTGACCACACGATCCAGATGCAGTTGAAACAACAGGCCCACTCCTCCATGGCTCCAATATCACCCCATCACCACCAATACTATATCCAACTTGGAAACGATCACTGGCACACATACTATCATAAAAAAGCTCGCCTCCGCTGTAGTTTGATGCACAACGTCTGCAATAACTAAAATATGCATTAGCTTTAATTGTTTGAGTTATCCAATTAACGCTAACAATTCTAGTAACACTTGGACCATGGCTGTAAGTTGCATTAATTCTAACTTTGCGATTTGGTCTATAATAACAACATTTAAATTTAACTCCGTCATGTAACAATCTTGGATCGTGCTTAATCGCATCGGCTACACAAATACCACTTGGCACACTCTCTGGAGCTTCACAACCATCAATAACAGCATTTGCTAAATCTGGACTTGGTTTTACCTTAAAATTGATGTTTTTAATAACAATAGGTTTATATGAACGCACAAGCGTATCATTAAAAAAATCTATTTCTAGATCACCAGAAAAATGATTTGCCCCATCGAGTTGGATTAAGTTTTTTAGGGTTACATTTTTAACTTTTAACTCATTATTATTAAAGCCAGGCAATGGCTTATCTTTGCTAACAATATAGTTAGCAGCTGAATGAGATACCTTAATTTCATCAAGATTCAATGTTGCAACTGAAATATCAGACGGAGTGCTCACATTTATTGCCGTTGAAGCTACACCCAGAATTCGAGAGCATTCATTTTTTTGAGATATTAAACTGATGATTTGATTTTGCGTATCTAACATTGCTACTTTTTGTTCGATCGCTTTATTTTCCTTTAATGATGTCGAAATTAAGCTCGATAAAGCCAGCATAGAAATTGATATCAGTCCAACTGAAAAAACTACCTCAATTAATGAAAAACCATTATTTCTGACACAATAATTTATTATTCTCATTTTATCCCTTACAAATTATGACATGTTGATATAGATGAACCAATCGGCTTGTAGCAGCAACGCAAAACTCCATTCTCAACAAGAATCCTCGGATCAGTCGTGAGTGGGCTTGGTAAACACGAACTACTGCTTAAATGGCCGAATCCAAAGCACAATGCTACTTTTGATCTTGTTATACTTGGATAAGTATTCATCGTTAATATTATTGGACCAACTGATACTGGTTTCAGTGACCGAGTTATTTCAGGTTGCGACAGCGATCGCAACTTAACTGAGATAAATGCCGTGTAAGTTTGAGCAACAGGCATCAACTTAATTTGATTCATTTTAATTTCATCAACAATAAGGTCACCGCTGAAATTATCAAGCATATCACCTACTCTAATTAGAGTAGGTGAACTTGGTGTATTGCTTTGTAATATTGAACTCAAATTTAAATACGCAACAGAAGGATCACGTAAATTTAAAGTCTCTGGTGACTGTTTTATATTAACC
Organism: Pseudobdellovibrio sp.; assembly: GCA_046293015.1. Classification (GTDB taxonomy): domain Bacteria; phylum Bdellovibrionota; class Bdellovibrionia; order Bdellovibrionales; family Bdellovibrionaceae; genus Pseudobdellovibrio. Next base: position 80,345 of record JBKBPU010000006.1, on the reverse strand, counting down.
AGACAAAGATCTGGCGAAGAAAATATTGACAACATTTTTTGTTCTAACTTCTGATATTCTAATTTGTATTCAGTTCTTTTAAAGTTCTTTTTAACCTGACCTAAGCTATTTAATATACCTAAAGACAACGCAATCACGACTGAACTAATCAACAGAATATGAACTACGATTGACCCTGAATTATTATTAATGGCCACAACTTTTCCATGATGAATCAATATACAACACCTACCTGACTATTTTCATATTATCATATTAATTGAATAGTCCGTTTTTGTTAAATAATATCTATTTATTTTCAAAATGAAATACGCTCTGTTAATTTTTTTTACACATGCACAACAATACACATTAATAGCATTTATTTATAGCCAAAGCGTTGCATAATCAACATACATCGTCTCAAATTAATACAGGTTTAATTACTTAAACAGGCACAACTCTTGCTCATAATTTATTTGAACTGATGATGATTTATGAAGGAGTTCAATATGTTTAATCTAAAATCACTATTTACTATGAGATTAATGTTTTTTGCATACCTTGCAATGGTGGTTTTTTTAGTAACTTCTTGTCAGAACAATAACGACGACGAACAGAACGCAATCAATGCGAACTGCGTCTATAATCCAGCAGCATGTCAGGCAAATCTTTACAACCAAACACCTGGTTTTACGCCCTATAATTATTATGGCTACGGTTATGTCAATGGTTCAAGTGGACCTTTTCATTATTTAAACAACTCAGCTTACCTTTGCAACTGCCCAGCAGGAACGATCCCAACTTACAATTCCTATGCAGGTCTTGGCTGCGTCCAGTCAAACTACATAAGTGGATTTAACTATTCATTTATGTCATTAAATGGCAGCACAACGAACAATTCGCACTGGGTTAACATTCCCCAAATCAGCAATATCCAAGGCTATACAACAAATGGTTGCTATAATGGCGTTGTTCAGTCATGTGTTGTCTCTAATGCAAGCACCTGTCTAGCTGGCTACGTGTGTCGACCGACGACAGCTGCCTCTGCAATAGGCTTATGCGTGTCAACATCTGCAAATAACCAAACGGGTCAAATCTTTAGATAATTTTCATCTATAAAGAACGGTTTTTTCTCGATTCGAACATGAAAATCAGCCATATTATTAAAGTTATAATTAGTGACTTTAATCGGAAGGATTTTTATGTCGACAACTCATAATCAAATACAATCACCAGAAATGACCACTGAACTGAAGCAAAATCCACTTCTTTTTACTTTTAACGATAAAGATCAAGCAGTACCTTTTCACTTGATCAAAACGGAGCACTATATTCCGGCTCTTCAATATGCCATTGCTGAAGCAAAATCCATAATCGAAAAAATTAAAAAGGATCAAACAACAACTTTTGAAAATACAATTGTAGCTTTAGAACAAGCTTCAGAAAAAGTAGATCGCATATCTACAATTTATTTTAATTTATTTTCGTGTGAAGCTAATGAAGCGCACCAATCACTCGCACAAGAAATATCACCGATTTTATCTGCGTTTAGCTCAGACATTTCATTAGATCCAGTTATTTTCAATAAAATAAAATTTGTTTTTGATAACAGAACGCAACTGAAATTAACTGGTGAAGACCTTAAATTGACTGAAAAAATGTACAAAGATTTTTCTCGCAATGGCGCATTACTCGATGAAGTAAAAAAAGAAAAATTAAGAGCGATCGATCAAGAGTTATCTGTTCTGAGCCCTAAGTTTTCAGAAAACATATTAAAAGCGACTAATGCTTTTGAACTCTGGATTAGTGACCGTAACGATCTTGCCGGATTGCCTGATGGCGCAATCGAAGCTTATGCACATGCCGCGGAAGCAAAAGGAAAAAAAGATCAATGGCTCGTTACACTACAAGCGCCGTCAATGATTCCATTTTTAACATATGCAAAAAATAGATCTCTCCGTGAAAAAGTTTGGCGCGCCAGCTCATCAAAATGTTTTAATGATCAATATGACAACCAAGAAATTGTTCTTAAAATTGTTAAACTTAAAAATGAGCGTGCACAAATACTCGGTGCGCAAAATTATGCTGAATATGTTCTTGAAGAACGAATGGCAAAAGATTCGAAAACTGTGTTTCAATTTTTGGAAAAGTTAATTGTACCATCAAAAGCAGCAGCACAAAAAGATTTAGAGGAAGTTCAGCTGTTCAGAAAAGAGCACGATGGCTCATCTGACGATATCAAGCCTTGGGACTTTGCCTACTACTCGGAAAAATTAAAAGAAAAAAAATATGCATTTAACGAAGAAGAACTTCGTCCTTATTTCAAACTTGAAAATGTCATTGACGGAGTATTCGAACACGCACGCAGATTATTTGGTCTCGTTTTCAAACCTGTACAAGGGATTCCAGTTTACCACGCTGATGTTAAAACATTTGAAGTTTTTGACGAAACTTCAAATAAATATATTGGTCTTTTTTATATGGACTTTTTTCCTCGTGATACAAAAAAGGGTGGAGCTTGGATGACCAGCTTTCGCGAGCAAGGTTTATACGGAAATGATATTAAACGTCCACATGTTAGTATCGTTTGTAACTTTACAAAACCAACACCAACAAAACCTTCGTTACTATCATATGATGAGGTCAGCACTTTATTCCATGAATTTGGTCACGCATTACATGGACTACTTTCAGACTGTAAATACAAATCTCTTTCTGGTACTAATGTGTATTGGGACTTTGTTGAACTTCCATCGCAAATTATGGAAAATTGGATTAAGGAAAAAGAAAGCTTAGATTTATTCGCGAAACACTACGAAACAGGCGAAAAAATACCGGCAGATTTAGTCGAAAAAATTAAAAAATCTTCACGCTTTCAGGCAGGCTGGATGAGCCTTCGACAGCTTTCATTTGGTTGGCTTGATATGAATTGGTATACAACCGACCCCCAAAAAATCAAAGATGTCGATTCTTTTGAGTCTATGGTCAGCGAAAAAACAAGATTACTTCCTCGTGAAAAAGGACAAAATATGTCTGTGAGCTTTAGTCATATTTTTGGTGGCGGATATGCTGCTGGATATTACTCGTACAAGTGGGCTGAAGTTCTTGACGCTGATGCCTTCGAGTACTTCAAAGAAAAAGGCTTATTCAATCAAGAGATTGGAGCTCAGTTTAAAAAATCTATCTTAAGCCGCGGTGGTACTGCTCATCCGATGGATTTATATAAAGAGTTTCGCGGTCGTGAACCAGATCCTAACTCTCTATTAAAAAGAGATGGTCTTATTTAAGTTTTAATAATCCGAAAATAATGAGGGCGTATGACTGTTAAAAACCAGAGGGTTAAATTTTTAAAGCTCAAAGAAAAAAAGAAAATTGCTATAGTTTATCGATCTCATTCTCTAGATGCTGTTAGCATGGCAAAAAAAATTGCTAAAAAATTAATTGGCAAAAAAATCAAAGTGTTTACAGCTCCTGAGCAAAAACAAATTGATGGAACTGACATGCTCATCAGCTCTCACGATTTAAAAGAGATGAGTCTTATTATTGTTTTAGGCGGTGATGGAACTTACCTCAGAGCAGTACGCTTACTCAAAGGACAACCCGTTCCGATTTTAGGATTTAACATGGGCTTTCTAGGCTTTTTAACAGCCCATAATGCTGATGATGCTTTTGCAATTATTGATGATACTTTAAAAAATAAAATGGTCATTCAAGAAAGAGCTCGTATTCATACATCTATCAAGTTAAAAACTGGCCGTAGGTTAGCTTTCGATGCTTTAAATGATGTCGTTGTCGAAAGAGGCTCTTTTTCACAACTCATCAGTACAGCGATATATTATGACGGATCATTGGTTAATCAAATCAAGGCGGATGGTATTATTATTTCAACACCTACTGGTTCGACAGCTTACAGTTTAGCGGCAGGTGGTCCGGTCATGCATCCCGAGGTTAAGGCCCTTGTATTAACACCAGTTGCTCCGCACTCATTAACAAGTCGCCCTCTTATTTTTCCAGATCATCAAAAGCTTACGCTAAAACTTGAAAAGCAAACAGCTACTGCTCATTTAATCGTAGATGGACAAAAAGTCCTTGAATTGTCGCAAGATGACGAAGTTACAATTAGCCGCTGTGAGGTGGATCACATCATGATTCGCAAATCAGGTCATAATTTTTTTGAATTACTAAAGGAAAAACTAAAGTTTGGAGATCGTTATGCTTCAGGAACTTAAAGTCTCTCAATTTGCTATTATTGATTCTTTACATGTTGAATTTCGCAACGGTTTAAATATCCTTTCAGGAGAAACTGGATCTGGCAAATCTGTTTTATTAAAAAGTTTAGCTTTACTGATGGGTGAAAAAGCTTCTTCTGATACAATACGCACTGGTTGCTTACAGGCTACAGTCGAAGGATCATTTGATATTACACATCGACCTGATTTGGTAGCTCACTTGGATGCCATGGGTATCAGTACTGATGATCATCAACTTATCGTTAGACGAATAATATCTGCTGGCGATAAATCAAAAGTATATCTTAATGGCGTTCTCTCACCGCTTAATCAATTACGTGAAATTGTCGCACCTATGATTGAAGTCACTGGACCGAGTGCTCCACTCATTGAAATGACTGGTCAACATGATAATCGAAATTTATTATCAAAATCCTATCATTTAGATTTATTGGATCAATATGCTGGCCTTTGGGAAAAACGAATCCAACATGAAGGATTATTTCAAAAATGGAATACCCTAAAATCAGAAATAGAGAGCTTTGAGAAAAAATCACTCGAAAAAAATCAAAGACTTGATTTTTTGAAATTTCAGTTTCAAGAGTTCCAAGATTTAAATTTTGAAATTGAAAAAGATAGTCAACTTGAGACAGAAATAAAAAAACTAAAAAATTCTTCGCGATTAATTCAATTTGCAGACTTATGCGATGAACTCGTTTATCAGGATGAAGGTTCTATCTCATCACGCTTAAAAGCAATCAGTAAAAAAGCAGCTGAGCTCGCGCAGATCGATACTGTTCTATCCGAAAAAACACAGTTACTTAACCAAGCACAGAATATTATTGATGATACAATTTATTCAATTCGAAGCTATGTTAATAAAATTGATGCCGATCCTGAACTTCTTGAACAAAAAGAAGCCCGCTTGAGTACAATCAGAAAATTGCAAAAAAAACATGGTTCTGATTTGATGCAAATGACTATTGTTTTTTCCGAAATGGAACAAGAAATTAAATCTCTTGAAAATAGTGATCACCATTTAGATCAACTCAAAAAACAAGCTACTAGTTTAGAATCTGATTTACGTAAATTAGCCAATGAACTTCATAAGATTAGATTGAGTGCAGCCAGAAAACTTGTCGACAAAGTTAACCAAGAACTATTGGATTTAAATATGAAAGGCGTCATGTTTGATGTCCAAATAGTCCAAACAAATACAATAACGTCAACTGGTTTAACAGACTTAGAGTTCTTATCACAAACATCACCTAAAGACCCTAAGCGTCCTCTCAATAAAGCAGCAAGCGGTGGCGAATTATCTCGAATTTTGTTATCACTTAAAAAATCTCTTGGTAAATCTGATTTTCCAAGAACATACCTTTTTGACGAAGTTGATACAGGAGTTTCTGGAACAACTGCAGAAAAAGTTGGACGTAAACTTAAAGAAATAGCCAGCGGACAACAAGTGATTTGCGTCACACACTTGCCACAGGTCGCAGCTTTTGGTGATGTTCACTTTTCTATACAAAAAACGACCATCAAAGATCAAGCCGTTATGACTGTGAATGAACTAACAAAAATGGATCGAGTTGAAGAAATCGCTCGTCTTATTTCTGGAGAAAAAATCACAAAAACATCATTAGCTCACGCGCAAGAGTTGTTAAAAGAGTGTCAAGTCTAATTTAAATTAAGGAAATACAATTTTAATACTAGTGCCATGATCTTTAATACTTAATTGTTGTTCTTTTGATTCGACAATTAGCTTTGCGCCCATAGCTTTTACATAATGTGAGATAATAGAGCTTCCGTACCCTGTACCAAGCTCGCCGTGTGTTCCTTTTGTTGTAATTTGAATGTCTGAATAAAAAATCTCGTTAATTTTTTCCGCAGAGATACCGACACCATTATCTCTGATCTCTATTACTTTATGCCCATCATGTAAATAAAACTTGATAATGATGTGCTGTCCAGCTTCGGAAAATTTAATGGCATTTGAAATTATGTTTCCTAAAATTTGATGAGTTAAAACTGAAGCATCTGCATATACCGAATCATTCTCACCAACTAGAACATGAACTTTTAAACCTTTTAACTCTAACAAATCGTCGAACAAACTTATGCATTTATAAATACAATCTTTCAATTGAACTTTGACTAAATAAAGACCATCTGTCGACAAATGAAGATTTTCTTCGGCTTTAACTGTTTTTAAAATTTCAATAATTTTATTAGTTGAATTATCAATTTTTTGAACACTTGATGTCATTTGTTCATCAATATGCGTATTATTTTTAGCCTTTCTTAAGGCAAGTTTTATGATTGTTATTGCGTTTGAAACATCGTGAGAAATGACTTTTAATAAACGCTTATATTTCGACAAAAACAATACATTTTTTTCAGCAATATTCTTTTCTAAACTCAATCTATTAATTCGATAAGCTAAACCTAAGCTTAACGTTGTTAACTCTGCAGCATTACCAATAATTAATAAATACTCATGTTTAAAGGCAAACCAAAGAACAACACTGCCAATGACAAATACCCAGCTCATTAAATAATAAACTGCTTCTGTTAAACCATCTCTAAATAACAAATACGATACTACTATAAAATATACGAGTGATCCGACTAAAGTAATATCAATTAAAATTCCTATCCAAAAAAGTGATCTATAGAACTCGATAATCCAACTTGCTAAAATAAAAAATATAGCAAAGCAAATTATGATATTAAAACCAGTTATAAATAACCTATTACTTACTTTTTTAATTTGTAAATAACTCTGTGCAAATAAGGTCGCCATTAATAAAGAAACACCTGAAAATAACATTAAATGTTTAATAAAAAAATTACTACAATTCGGTAACAAGTAAAAATCTACAACTCCGTTAATCACAATTGATGTCATCAAAAAAGATAATGAAAACAAAGAGTACAACAAATAAGCCATTGATTTAGTCATTAATCCGATGCTGAAATTGTAAATGATCAAAGCCAATACAAATCCGACATAGAAAACTAAAAGTAATACAAACTTATTCTCTTTATTTCTAAAATCTTCAGCACTTATAATCTCAAATTTAGTATCAATATTATGATGGGTTTTAATAAAAAAGTAGTACGCAGAACTGTTTTTTATATCAATAGCTGTCAATCTAGTCTTGAGTTTTTCGACCTGAACAAGTTGATCTTGCTGTATTTGAAAAATATCAACATTCATCAGAGAGTATGAACTTAGATACAAAACTTTATTTTCTAAAAATGATTGATTAACATTGTCAAATTGAAGTTTAACACAGAAATTTTTAGGTGAATACCCTAAGCTTAATTGATTACTTTCGACATTCTGATAGTCTAAATTTGTCAAAATTAAATCTGAAGCCTTACACTCGCTATAGCTGATGTTGAAAAAACTATCTGTTTTCTCAACAGCTTTTGCTGAGCTAAGTGAAAAAAATAGCAACGTTGATATAATTAGATTTAGATTCAAATTTAATTTTGAACAAAATTTTAAATAAGAATAACTTCGATAAAGCATTTCCACTCTTGTATTTGAAATGGAATAACTAGCTGCTTATTCGTACGCTCTAACTGATTTAAATTTTTTGTAAATTCAGCCGTTGGCGAAGCCATTTTAAAATCATATCCCATTGGATTCAGTTTAGCTTTCATTGCACCATACACGATATTAGTAATTTCACCGATTCCATCTAATATTTCATTATTAAACTCTTTAGGCGTTTCACCTAGCATGTTTCCGATTATTTTAACAATCGCATCTTTAGGAAAGTGAATATGTAAGAAACCGCGATGTTTAGCAGATTTCATTTCCATGACACCAGTTCCGTCAGCCACAGGCTTCCAGTTTCTTTCAACAAATGGCTTATCAAAACGACATTGCACTTGCGCCATTTCGGATAAAGTCGCCGAAATTCCTTCGGCTAAAGCATTAATAATATTAGCATCCTGCAAAGGGTGTCTTTGTTCATTGTTGTTATTCACATCGCTCACAAAAAATCCTTATCGCTAAATTTTCAGTCTTTAATAATAACACTTCTCGACTCATTTTTCATGAAACTAAATTTTATTTTCAAAAAAACCATATGCATCAAATGTTTTTAACCTACTAAAATATCTCAATTTAAGACAACAGTCTCACATACAATTATTATGTTTTAAGAAAATGGTGCAAATTGATAATTTGAATTTTATCGTCTTCAATACATAATGTTCGCGGTAAATCTAACCATGTTCCTAAATTTACAGATCGGATTTTCTGACCTCGTGAATCCGTAAATTCGTAATCATCAAAAATATGCATATGGCCTGTAATAATTATATCAAAATGCTCACTGTTATAAACTTTCATTGCATACGCTTGGATCATAGTACGTAGCCGTTCTGTATTGTCTAGAGTGTAACGAGCAGTTTTTTTTCGACTTTTTGCACTCAGCATTTCACCAAACCACTTCCAAAACCAGCCAGGAAGTGTGTGGGCTATCCATTCTATCCAGGGCTGTCTGATTTTCTCTCGATAACTAATATAAGCATGATCATCTGGATTAATATAATCACCGTGTTCACATCGCACCTTAATTGATCCAATTTGAAAATAGGCTTCATTTTCAATAACAGGTATGTTGAGTTGACGAGTCCAAAAGCGATCAATATGAAAATCGTGATTACCTTCAAAATAGACGAGTTCTCCACCATGATCTTTAAAATACTTTATTTGTTGAATTAAATATTGATAGTGCTTTTGAAAAGCTTGACCATCAGATAACCAAAAATCAAATATATCACCTAAAAAATAGACTTTATTTTGTGATGGGTTTTCATTTAAATAAAAGAAAAAGCGCAATAGAGTATTTCCATTGCGCTCATTAATATCTTTGATGTGAAGATCCGATATAAACCAGTGTTTCACTTCAATTAAGTTGAAAGGTCGAAACCTTGTTTCTTTCTGATAAAAGCTGGCACTTCTAAAATGTCACGCGCCATTTTTCTTGCATTTTCGACTTGTTGTTGATCTTCGTTAATCATCGAAAGCTGTTCTGGAGAAATATTTTTATCATCTGTAGTTGTTAGACCCTGAGCTTCTCTAAATGCTCTAGCTTTCGCTAACAACATATCGCGAGCAGATTGCGCTTGAGCAGCAGGTTGAGCCGCTGCTGGCTGCTGTGCGCCTTGTGCTTGCATTGTTACTGGCGAAACAGCTGATGAAAAATCTTTTTGAATTTCAACTTGAACTATAGATTGCGGTTGAGCATCAGAAAAATTAGCTGCAATTGAAGAAGCATGACTCATTCCACCTTGTGCTGTAGCTGCAGTTGTAACAACTGTTTGTGCAACTTCAGTATGAGGAATAGCAGATGCCATCATTTCTGGTTGAGTAAAGTTTTTAACTGACTCTTGCACGTTCGTGATCGGAGGCAGAGTTTGCGCTTGTGCTGGCGCAGGAGTTTGTGGCGCCATAAAAGCTGCCGCTTGTGCCATTTGCTGCTGCATCATTTGTTGTTGCTGTTGTTGCAACATTTGAGCGTACATAGCAGCTTGCTGTTGCATTTGTTGAGTATTCTGAACTGCACCTGCCGCAGTGCTTTGGTTTGGTAAATCAAACATAATCGAAGGTCCCGCAGTTAAAAAACTTTGCATTGAATTTAACGCTGGAACAACTTCTTTTCGTTCTTCATGCGCAAATCCAGTTGCAATAACAGTAACACGAACTTCGTCTTTAAGATTAGGATCAATAACAGCACCGAAAATAACTTCAGCTTCTTCACTTGCTGCTTCAGTGATTAACATAGAAGCTTCATTGACTTCATAAAGAGATAAATCAGATCCACCAGTCACATTGATAATGATACCAGTTGCTCCATCAATTTTAACGTTCTCTAGTAACGGAGATGAAATGGCTTGAGTTGCAGCTTCAACAGCACGGTTTTCACCTTTAGCAGAACCTGTGCCCATTAAAGCTAAACCTTTGTTGGCCATAACAGTTCTTATATCAGCAAAATCTAAGTTAATAAGACCGCGAATATTAATTAAATCAGAAATACCTTTAACAGCTTGTAATAAAACTTCATCTGCTTTTTTAAAAGTCTCAACTAAAGGAGTTTTATCAGCAGCTATGCTTAATAGTTTTTGGTTTGGAATAACAATTAAAGCATCGACATTTTCTTTAAGCTCAGCTAAACCACCTTCAGCGTGCTTAGTTCTTTTTTTACCTTCGAACATAAATGGTTTAGTCACAACACCAATCGTTAAAGCACCCAGTTCGCGAGCTATTTTCGCTACGACTGGCGCGCCACCAGTTCCTGTACCACCGCCCATACCAGCAGTTACGAACACCATGTCTGAACCTTTAAGTTGTTCAACAATTTGATTGTATGATTCGATAGCTGATCTACGACCGACATCTGGATTTGCACCTGCACCAAGACCTTTTGTTAAGTCAGCACCGAGTTGAATTTTATAACCAGCTTTGCTTGAGTTCAACGCCTGAATGTCTGTATTTGCTACGACAAACTCGACACCATTCATTCCGCCCTCGATCATGGTTGCAACTGCATTCGATCCGCCGCCACCAACGCCAACAACTTTTATGTTTGCTCCAATATTTACGTTTTCTTCCAATTCAAACATTAGGCTTCCCTCCTAGAGTATAATTAAAACTTTTAAAATAAATCCGTAAAAAATTTCTTCATTTTCGATGTAACACCATTTAAAGAATCAGAAACAGCTTCTCCAAACAATGCAGAAGTAGTTGGATCTATATGATCAACAACATATGCATCTTTTTTAATTTCTAATGCATACATCAATAATCCAATTGAAGTTGCAAATTCACCACCCTTAACAACATCTTTAAGGCCACCAACCAAAGCTGGATATCCTCTTCGTAAAGGAAGATCAAAAATAAATTCGCCCATTTCGATTAATCCATCAAGTTGACTGGCTCCGCCAGTTACAACAAGACCAGAACCAAGCAATGGCTGCAATCCACTCATCTTAACATCATGAGAAATCATATTAAGAACTTCTTCGGCACGCGCCTCAAGGATATGAGCCAACTCTTTGCGAGGTACTGATCTTGATTTACGTCCACCAACACCGTCGACTTCAATTGATTCTTGATCATCAACTAATGTTGCCAATGCACAACCATATTTCTTTTTTAAAGTCTCAGCAGAAACTTGTGGAGTTCTCAGACCTACCGCCACATCATGAGTAAAATGCGATCCACCGACGGGCACCATTGAGGTATGCGCTACGCTTCCATTTACCATATAAACTAGCTTACAGGCCCCGCCACCCATATCAGCAATACAAACACCTAAATTTTTCTCATCAGAACTCACTACTGATTTCGTCACAGCAACTTGGTCTAAGACAAGTCCGGCAACTTTCAAACCAGCTTTTTCAATACACTTAACTAAATTTGATAATGCTGATTGACTTGCCGTAACAATATGAACATTCGCCTCAAGACGAACGCCACTCATTCCAATTGGATCAGTAATTCCATCTTGTTGATCGATTTTAAATTCACGAGGTATAACATGTAAAACAGTGCGATCTGCAGGGATAATAATAGCTTTAGCCGCTTCAATAACACGATCGATATCTTGCTGAGTAACTTCTTTGTTTTTAACTGCAACCATACCTTTAGAATCAAAAGAATGAATGTGTGTTCCGCTGACTGAAACCCAAACTTCATGAACTTTAGATCCAGACATAAGCTCAGCTTCTTCTTTAGCCTTACGAATACAATCTGTCGTTGCCTCAATGTTAACAACCACGCCCTGTTTTAACCCTGAGTTTGGAGCTAAGCCCACACCTGTAACTTCAATAATATGTTTTTTATTTTCTTTTGGATCGTGAATAACATGAGACATCACCAGCTTAACAGCTGAAGAACCAATATCTAACGATGCTAGTATTGGGCCGGTATATTTTGAAGCACTCATCCGTAAGCCCCTAACTTAAGTTATGTTACACAAATGTTATTGACTCGAATAGATTTGCAAATATATTGAGTGAATAACCTTAGACAAAAGTCATCCCGACGATTGTCCTTAACTTAAGCTTATGGATTCTGCTGCAACCTGACAAGAACTTTTTTAGAAAGATTTGCGTCTATGACGCGAGCTTTAAGATCTCGTTTTTCTAAATAATCCAAGACTTGCGAGACCCGAGCTGACTTAACTGCAAACTGATCATCTCCTAATTTAATTTTCATATTTGATTGAACAACTTCAACCCAATAACCTTCTTTTTGATCGTAACCAATCTCTGATATTAATTTATGACTTATTTTTCCTTCAGCCGGCAATGACTTAACAAGTTCTATCGCCTTCTTTCTTTTATTTGTATCTTTTAGAAAAACTTCCCCTTTTAACATAGCCAATGAAGGCGCTTGATGAGTTGGAATTTCAGATAAAAGATCACCATCCGCAGTCACAGGCCTTACAACCCCTTGAGCTAACTTAGCAGACTCAACATATAATAAAGTCAACACTTGAGGTTCGATTTCGATTTGTAACTTTGAAGGCCAAGATCTTGAAATTCGAAAATCTTTAACCCATACTTGCTGACGTAAATGTTGGGCGATTTTCCCAAGAGAAAACCTCCACAATGACTGTCCTTTAAATGTAGAAAAATCTTCATTCAATTGATCAATATAAGGTTTTGCAAATTGGATTTGATCACTCTTGGCAATCACCACCATTTCAATTTTTTCAATATTAAAAAAGCCTTTCTGATCCAGTGCAAATATTGAAAAAAAGATACTTACTGGCGTAACAACAAACACAATTAATAACTTTAAATACAGTCGTAACTTTAACCAATTCACTTCAATCACCCACTTTAAAATAGACTATCCGGCCGCACCATCAAAACCATACGCATCATTAAGAGCATCAGTTTTATTCTTAAGCTCATAATCTATTGGCAAACCCATTTGTTCATAACCACATTGGGGATCAACCTGACCTTCAGTGTTTAATTTATGTAAATACAAAATCGAATCCATTTCACCTTCTAAAGCTGTTCCTAAACGATCGAGTGCCCTTTCAGAATCTGCCAACCCATTAGTCCCTAAGCTTGTTTCGTCAAACCAATTTGTATTAAAATCAATTGTTTTTTTACTTTTTATCGAAACCGTATTATACCATTGAGACTTCTTAAGCTTAAAAACAAACATCCAATGCTTACAACCATCTGCAGGAGCTTTAACAGTAGTTCCCGGTGCAGTAAACGCATCCGAAGCACTCATCTCGTAACTGCTAGCTACAAATGGCGAATAAGCCTGATCTCTCGAAATTCCAACATTATCATCATAACCCGACGCGTACCAATCAGTATGGCGATTAACAGCATCTCTTAGTCGCTCATAAACAAGTTCAATATCTGCATTTTTAGTTCCGAGCTTAGTCACATAATTAAATCCTAAATCTGCACGATTCCACAAATCATCTTTTTTAGATAACCACTCTGGCAATAAATCTGAGATAATCTTATCGCTTTGTTTAACTCTGTCCTCTTCTAAGGCTTTAGCTTGCTCAAGTTTAAAATTAATTTCCTTCAATTCATCACTATTTAAATATTTAGGTTCCCATGTTTGTTGATCATAAATAAAATATTGACCATTATCATCAAGCAACGGAGTTAAATGACTAAGATCTGTTCTACCAGCTTTATAAGGAACTTTAAAATCAAATGGTTTTTCCATCGGTACAAAATTAGGTACAACGACAACAGATTCATCTGAATTAGCAAAAATTGGATCATGTTGAGTGTCGCGAAGTAACCACGTAGCTAATCCAGCACGTGCTGCTAACCAACGATATGCAAACGGACTAGAAAAATACTTATCACAGATAGATTTATCTTCAATTTTATCAAATACTGCATCTTTCAACACATACTGACCGCTTCGACGATAACAATTATTTGTTATGGTCGAAGAATACCATATCATCCCATTAGATTCAGGCGAATTTGGTTTAAAATTTGAATCACCTCGAAAATCATAAAAATAATCCAAATCGTCTTGAGAACAACGCGAACTAAACTTTTTATACTCAGCCAGATATTTTCTGAGCTGATCAATCGTTGCTGGCGGCTTTGCTGGACTCTCAACATATTTTTTGAATATAAATTTTGTTTCACAGACAGTGTATGGCTCAACTGGATAATCTTCAGTATATTTTCCGATATTAACAACCATATTTTGATTTTTTTGGTCAGCATCCTTTAAAGCAAAGATTTCACGCGAAGCAATTATAAACTTACGATAAGATTCCGCGGCTACTTGCGGCCATAACTCAGCATTAACATTAATAGGCTTTTGCGAAATAGCTGGCAATGTATGCATTCTGTTAACCCAACGAACCTTATCTTCAATTAATGTTGGTCGATCTCTAAACTCACCACAAAGCAAAGTCATAAATGCATGTGCATTTTTACGACCTGATTTAACTTCCGCAACTTGAGGGAAATCAGCCGGTGGATCTACCAAGTCCTTACCTTTTTTCAATTCATATGACATGAGTGGACCTGAATAAAAATAATAACTAAATGGCGATATCATAGCTAATTTACGAACAGCAGATATTACAAGTTTATTTTTGTAATTTGGCTTCGGAATTTGAGATGAAAATCGATCGCCGATGCAATACTTACTCCAAATTAAATTTTCCATTGAGGGTGATACATTCACAGGCGGCAATATCGCCTTATTTAAACTAATTTGAGCAAAGGTTACTTCGACGAGCAAGATAGTTAATGTAAATAAAAGTAAAAAATTTTTCATATATACTCTCACCTATTTTTTAATCGATTTATCAGTTTTGCTTGTAAATTTTGGATTATAGCCCATAACACTCTGACGAGATAAGCATGGGTCTCGTTCAGCTTGAAACACAACACATACATATGGTTTAGCCGAATGTTTTTTCTGCTTCGCTATAGCCGCACGTGTAAATCGCGTAATATGTCCTTTTTGCTGCGAACTAATCTGATCTGTCAAAAACCCAACTGCTAAAAATTGATCTTTTGAATTAATTTTACGATCGCGATTGCAATCGAGAGCCAGGTTATACATAACATCTTCTGTATTCACTACCTCACGATTCGATTCATTGAAACTAAGCTCACCACACTGTGAAATCTTCTGATAATTTTTATCAAGCGCACTTGATGGCAATCGCTGCTCCGATTGTTCCATATGATTACAAGAAAACATTAAAGAAGAAATTACTAAGATAAACAAATTTTTCATATAGATCTATTCCTTTACAGTACTCATAATGGGTTGCTCACTAAGTTTGTCAGAAATTAAACCTTGCTTGGGTAACATTTCAGGCGCAGTGGCTAGCTTATCCCAAGTATAAACATAGTGTTCGGCAAAGGCCTTAACAACACTCGGTATAGTTATATAATAAGAATTTTCCCAATTTTTATTAAAACCAGCACCAGTTAAGTTTGCTGAACCCGTGAAAACAGATTTAAAATCATCTACAGTATTTTTAGATGGATTTTTATCATATTTAGCAAATAGCAAATACTTGCTGTGGTGCAATTGGTGCTCTTCACCATTTGTTTCCATGTACTTAATTTTTGCTCCTTTAGAGGAAAGTTGACTTAATTTGTAATATTCTTCTGGCATCGTATCGCCAATCGTATAATTCGGATCGTTGACTTTATAAAAAGTATCGTCGTCAGCAACAATTCTCAATTCAGGCTTTGCAGACGAAGTCATTCTTTTTGAAAGGGCATTAATCATTTTACTATAAAAAAAGCGATGACATCCCATCCATATTTTTTTAGCGTTTAAAATCCCAGGAAATTCACCATCACCGTACAGCAAATATTCGACTGCAGTTTTTTTGGTAATTCCGGATTCAGGTTCGCCCTCACCCGGAATAAAAAATACTTTTATATCTTTTTCTTCTGGAGCTGCTATAGACGCACGGCAATCTCGAATGGCTTTTATATAAGCTTTCCGATCGCGCCCCGATTGATCATTCCACTCTGCTCTCATCGCACAGATATGCGATTGAGCAAAATGCGATTTCGCATGAGTCGTAATAAAATTCCAATTTTCGTGATGAATAACAGGACCTGAAGTCATATTTCCAGAACTGAATACAATTTTAAATTCTCGTTTTGAATCAGGATTTATAATAAAAAACTTATTGTGAGCAAACCCCAAACCACCTTCCATACCACGAGTTTTCATTTGCACATTATCAGGATTGCAGGCCACTAATTCTTTTGCAGCTGTTTGATCCTCAGTCGCACTCATAACAAAATTAATTCTGACACCTTTTTTTGCCGCAGAACAAAGTGCTTCTTTAACAGCTTTATTTCTAAATGATAAATAAGTGAAAAAAATTTCTTTTTCTGAACTACTTGAATTCACTAATTGTTCAATCCACTGAATAATACGATATTGTGGACTAGATATTCGATCGCCCGATCTTCTTAGATCAAATTTATTTTTACAATACACGTTTTCTGGTTTTTGCGTTAACAATACGCCCGATTGACTATAGACTGGCGCATTATATTTATACACACCACATACTGGGTCCGTAAAAAGAACTTCATATTTAAATGGTTTGTAATCACTTAGAAAGTCAGGAAAAAGACCACTCTTTAGTTTTTGTTCAAACTTATTTATTTCGTCACTAGAATCTAGCACATCTACAAGTACATCATTGTTCTGTTGATTTGCATCTTGAGCTACTGATCGACCAACTAAATTTTGGCAACCGAAAAAGTTAATTCCTAAAATTATAATTAAGCCATACGCTTTCATCCATGAAAACATTAAGATCTCCAATAATTAAATAATAACACACTTAACCTAAGTCAGAATATAAGAGAAACAGACAATATAGAATCAAATATACATTTCATAACTTTTGCAAGTGGATAGAGCTCGACTAAAGTTAGATTTAGCCGTGCTTTAGTCTCGTTAAAAAAAGCAATTCAAATTCTAAAAAATCATTTTAATTTGAACGTTCAACACTTCTGGTTGAGAAATTAATTTTTGTTGTTGCCAGGCTTGAAGCTTTGACTGGTTCAGATAATATCCACATTTTTTCATCAAATTGTTTATTAAACTCTTCAGCAATTTGAATTGATATTTTTTTATTGCGGATTGTAATCATGTTTTCATCATTTGAATCATTACCCTCTTCACTCCAGTTTTGAGAACCAATGATAATGAATTCCGTTTGACCATTTTTTCTTTGCAAAGTTGCAGTTTTATGATGATTTAAACCCATCCAATCTGAATAGCGAACTTCAAGACTACCTTTTGGATTTGCGCTAAATGGATTTTTTTCAAGCAAGTTAGCCACTTCAGATTTGGGCCACATCGTTGGGCCAGAACTCGTTAGCTTGTCCATCACAATACGTACTTTGGCACCATTAGAAACAGCTTTTTGAATAGCTCTGACATATTCAACACCTGATCCACCAAACATACTGATCCTTAATGTATCGCCTGATCGAGCAGACAAAATCGTTGGGATAATAGATCGATGTTCACCATCGTCTGTCGGGGAAAAATGAATAGCAACTTCATGACCATCATCAAAAATAAAGTATCTTTTGGTGTTTGGGCGTTTTCGATTATGAAATGCTCCTGTTAATAAGTCTTTGCGATCTTGAGGGATCGGATTAAACATCTCTTGAAATTCAGTCATAAACGAATCAGCGATAGCATTATTTTTAATATAGATGGCCATGTTAGAATTATATTCGTTTCCCATGCACGTTTTGGCCACGTTAGTTGTACCAGTCCAAACAGATTTTTCACCGAATTGATTTTGCATGATCATAAATTTATTATGCATGATACCTTTAGTTGGCCATTCAATTCGAATTTGTGAATCTGCATTTGTTGCAATCTCAGCATTTAAAGCATTAATTAAACTCACAGAACCATCATACTGGTAAGTTGATCGAATAGATGATGAAACATCTAAACGTGTCACTGGATTTAATCCCATAAGCCACACGAAATCTTCAGTCTCTTTGCTGTGGATTTCTTTTGGAAAAATTTCGTTTTCAATTTGCCATGCATTTTTATTTTTCGAATTGTATTTTGATCCATAGTCTAAAACATCTTTTTGCCAATTAGCAGCTCCGAAAAACCAGTAGTTCAAATTTTGCGGTGGAAGATAGCTAAAGCTTAATGTATCTTTATCAAGCTTTACGATTTGCGGCTTAATGTTCCCACTAGCCTCTTCCGTGAATACAACGTCATACTCACGAGTAAAAGCATTGGGTCCACTACCATCTTCTACATCAATGACAGCGTAGGTTGGTTTATTCGCGGATTTTCGACTAACAATGGCATCATAAACATATTTCATAGTATCAAAAATATCATCAATTCCATATAAAGCCATCCAAAGCCCTTGTTCGGCATCGTTTTGAATTTTTTGAGCTAATATTTTAGCAACAGTCATACGTGTACTGGAAATGTCATCGTTAATTTTTTTAAGTATAGCATCACGTTTTCTTTTACGATCGGCTTCATTAGAGGCTTCGATTTTATTGATTTGCTCATCAATATCGGCCCAAGCAGTTGTTAAAAATGCTTCAATTTCTAGTTTGGGACCAGCTTTAACTGGAGTTCCCAAATCGTCTGTTAAATCTTGTCGCCAAATCGTCGTCGGTGTTAAAATGGGTTTTTTAGCCAAACATGCAAGATCATCAAAACGACAAAGCAAAAACTGCGTTGACGAATTTAGTAGTCGTTTCATAATGTCATTCAAAGTAATAATGTTTTTAGATTGTGATAAATCAAGTTTAAGATGCGAAAGATAATTTAAAAAACCAAATAATAATTTTTTTTGATCGTTTTCATTTAATTGTTTAAACGACTTATGATTAGACAAACTTTGATTAACGATTTGCACAACAGCAGGCGAATAACTTTGAACATTATATTTTTTGATATCAAAACCAGGTTTTACAGCACCAAACACTTGAACTTGTGTCATTAACACAATGACCATCAAAAGTTTGCGTATCAATCGAATTTTGTTTATAAAAATCGCATTTTTCATATACTTAGATTTGAGCAAACTAAAAGCCGACAACAATCTCAATATGGTACGTTAAAAGCTAAGCTATTATCTTTAAATATGAGATTGTATAAAGTCTTAACAATTGGCCTTTTTTTGGTATTTAAGTTCATCTTTGCTTATTTATTTTTAGGTTTAGAAGAGCAATTCCGAAACATTAAAGTGCGGTTAGTAACTTATTTTTTTATATCCATTTTTGCTTCTATCTATGTGCAATCTCAACAACCCAAGAGGATGTATTTAGGTAATTTAGAACCTGGTAAAGTCATTACAATATTTAATGATCCTAAAGTTAACTCAACCAATTGTACAATCTTAACAGACCCAAAAACAAATGAACCATACTGTCAAGAAGCTGTCGGATGGCCCAATCGAGATGCAGAAATTTATTTGACCGGAAAAGAAAAAACAATTCCCGTACAAGAAGATGGTATGATCAAAGATTTCGAAATAGAAGAATTTGTAGAAATTAATTTTTCATACGATATTGAGATTAACGGTGTTAAATCAATAAAATCGGGAACTGGTTGGGTTTCTAAAGATATTTTAACTGATAAACTCTACAAACCATTGATCTCTCACGAAACACCGCCATCAACAATCAAAGAGGTGTGTCCGCCCAAACCGTCAATAAATAGTGTGATCAAAGCACCTGTTGATATCTTAAATTTAAAAGATGAAACTCAAGTTTTAAGTGATAAAAAAATAGCTGAAGACATTTACTCACGAGTTGGTAGATGTCCATTTAAACCACCTCATGTTATGCCATCTTCATTACCTTCAGGAAATGCTTATGATAAATTAGTAATGCCCCGTCTGAATTTAAATAAATTACCAACACGCTCTAACGGTCAAAAAATAACAAAAGAAGATATTATCAACATCGATGCTCTTGCTCGCACCATGTACGGTGAAATGGGTGGTTGTTTTACAAAAGGACTTCATTACCCTATGGCAGTGGCTCGAATTGCATTGAATCGTATTGAACTCAAAGACACATACACTGAATTTATTAATAAAAAACAAAATTTAAATAAACCAACTTTGACAAAAATATTAGCTTCGCCAAATCAATTTAATAATTGGCAGCACACCTACAAAGCGAGAATAAAATCTAAACCAAATGAACCAACTCCTGATCCTGAATACATCATTAAACCAAATCCATCACTTCATCAAAGCTTATGCCCACCTACATCAATGAAACATGATTTCTGGAACGGTAAACCTACACGAGATACAATTGATCGCTGGCAAGAAGCCGTCGAAGTTGCAACAATGGCTGTTTTGGATCATGAAAATTTTATGAAAATGACAAATTCACTTAAAGGCCTATATTACTATACATCAAATGTTGGACGATTTGGTAGACCAGGTGAGTACATACAAGTTAAACCATCGATAGACGGACGCAAACTCAATAACACAAGTTGTATTGAAATTTGGAAAGAAACTGACAAGGCGCGTGCTGCGCGCAAGCAGCAATAAAGTTCTAAATTAATACTGAATTAAAGACTTCACCTTATCGTTTTTAAATTTCATATCATTTAAAAATGTTAAATCAATCAGAACTAAAATATCTTGAACTTGATAACCAGCTTTTTCACAAAGACTGATTGACGCTTTCAGTGTTCCGCCCGTTGCCAAAACATCATCACAAATAACAACTTTAGTTTTACGATTTAAATTTTGTGCTGATGACGGCGCTATTTCAAGCGTTGCTTCACCGTATTCGAGTTTATATGATTCTTGAATTGTCGGAGGTGGCAACTTACCAGCTTTACGAAGTGGTAAAAATCCTTTTTTAAAATACGCTGCTAATTGCGCAGCAAAAATAAATCCACGTGATTCAATACCTACAAAAACATCTATGTCTTTTAACTGCAGTAATTGACCAAAATCTTGAGCGACTTGCTCGAAAGCATGAGCATCTTGCAACAACGGAGTGACATCACGAAATAACACACCAGGAATTGGAAAATCAGGTACACTTTTAATTAAATTCGCATAGGATTTCATAATCCTATTTAAAACATTTTTTTACGCTGACTGCTAGGTAATATTTTTAATACTTCGCGGTATTTTGCGACTGTACGTCGTGCGATATCCACACCATCTTTTTTTAACATATCGACTAATTTTTGATCAGACAAAGGCTTTTTAGGATCTTCTTTAGAAACAAGTTCTTTAATTTTAAGCTTAACGGCCTCAGAAGCTAGTGCATCTCCATCTGTTGACGCTATCCCAGAATTAAAAAAGTACTTCAGCTCAAATATCCCTTGTGGAGAGTGCATGTACTTAGCAGTTGTTACACGTGAAACAGTTGACTCATGCATTCCTATATCTGCAGCAATGTCTCTTAAAATCATTGGCTTTAAATAAGCTGTACCTTTTTCGAAAAATTCTCTCTGATGCTTTACGATACTTTCAGCAACTTTAAATATTGTTCTTTGACGCTGGTGAATTGATTTAATTAACCAGACAGCAGATTTAAGTTTCTCAGATATAAAATCAGCGGCTTTTGTATCTCCAGTAGGTGATGAACCGCCTTTAAGCATATTTCGATAATAATTAGATATTTTTAATTTCGGCAAACCATCTTCATTGAGTGATACTGAAAAATCATCTCCGACTTTGTAAACATATACGTCAGGAGTGACATAATGTGTATCATGACCAGCATATGCTCGGCCCGGTTTAGGGTCCATAGCATAAATTATTTTACACATTTCAACGATTTCTTCCATTGGCTTATTCAAAGCTTTTGCAATAGCATCGTAATTTTTTTTCTCAAGATCTTTAAGATGATTATTGATTAAAATCAGTAGATCCGTTGTATCTTCCTGTATATGTCTCGCTTGAATAATCAAACATTCCTTTAAATCACGCGCACCGACTCCTGCCGGATCAAATTCATGAATGAGTGTTAATGTATCTTCAAGATCCTCAAGAGGCACTTTTTCCTCTTCAGCTAATTGTGCTAACGGTGTTTTAATATAACCATCATCATCAATATATGTAATTATAGCATCAGCAGCACGCTCTTCTTGTTCTGAAAATCCAGCCATTTTAACTTGCCAGTATAAGTGATCATGTAAAGTTTGAGTTGTTGAAATCACATTTTCGTAGTTCATAATCTCTTCTGAACCCGAAGATGACTCTCGCGGAGCTTTATGTTGTGTCTCTAAATAATTTTCCCACTCAAACTCATCTTGTCTTTGCGGATCTTGTGCTGCTGCATCCGGAGTCTCTGTTTTACCTTCAAGCTGAGCTGCCACTTCTTTAGTACGTTCGAAATCTTCCTCTTTTAAGACTTCAGCTTCTTCTAAGATAGGATTTTCTTCAAGTTCGGATCTTACTTGTGACTCTAGCTCTAGGCGTGACATTTGAAGCAGTTTGATTGCTTGTTGTAACTGAGGAGTTATAACAAGTCCTTGCTGCATTCCTATTATTTGCTTCATTGCCATAGTCAGTGTTCCTTTTTCTACAATCTAAAGTTATCACCCAAATAAAACTTACGAGCTATCTCTGAATGGGTTATTTCGTCTGTTGTTCCACAAACTTGGATAATTCCATCCTTCAATATATAAGCATAATCGCAAATTCCTAAAGTCTCACGCACGTTGTGATCAGTAATTAAAACTCCTATACCTTTGGCCTTAAGATCACGAATAATATTTTGAATTTCTGAGACTGCAATAGGGTCAATACCAGCAAAAGGTTCATCTAAAAGTAAGAAGTGCGGTGATCCAGCTAAAGCACGTGCGATCTCTACGCGACGTCTCTCGCCTCCTGATAAAGCATAACCATAAGACTCGCGAATATGGTTGATCCTAAAATCTTGTAATAATGATTCTAATTTTTCGCGACGCTCTTGTGCATCATAATCATGAGCTTCTAAAGCTACCAAAATGTTGTCTTCAACAGTTAATTTACGAAATATACTTGGTTCTTGTGCTAGATAACTTAATCCATGTCGTGCTCTTTTATACATTGGTAAATCACCAATTTCTAAATGATTGAGCTTAATAGAGCCCGAATCAGGCTTAACGAGACCGACGACCATGTAAAATGATGTTGTTTTACCTGCTCCATTTGGACCTAAAAGTCCCACAACTTGTCCAGATTGAACCTCAAACGAAACATCTTTGACTACAACACGTTCACCGTATTTTTTGGATATATTTTGTATAACAAGATAACTTGATGTTGGCGTCTCTGACATTTTTTACCTTAATTCTTTAGATTTCATTTCAACTTTATTGATCTTAACTTTTTTTCCAGAATCTAGGAAGACGATTTGTTCTCCAGCAATTTCATCATCACCCATCTGGACTTTAGGTTGGCCGTTAAGCTCCATTTTATCTTCACGCAAATACATAATTAACTCAGAACAGTTAGCAATTTTCGCATCGTCTTTAAGATAGACTTTATCATTTAACGTAATCGAATCGAGTGCTTTGTATTTTTCCGAATATTTAAATAGTGCTTGTGGTGCCTCGATCCGCGTAGGGCCAAATCGCATTTTTGTTTGACCTCGAAATAAGGCCTCTTGATTTTTATTTGAGAACTCAGCTCTTTGCGATTCAATGAAAAAGTTTTTTTGATTAATCGTTTTTTGAGCTTCAACTTGCGCAGGGATAATCATTCGACTCGTACTCAGTTCAATAATAAAACCTAAACCAGTTAACTGAAAACCGTCACTCCCCGTCGATTCAGGACCTATCATTTTAACTTGATCATTGCTTTTGAGTTGTTTCTCTTTCGCGACAAACATTAAGTCATTTGTGACAAACTGGTAGCCATTAGAGCTTTGGGTTACGACTTGACCCCGAATGATCATATTCTTAGTTTGACCGTCAATTTCGCCAATATCGCCAGTAACAACAAAGCTTGATTGATTCTCATTGAAAAATTCTACTTTTACTTTCTTAAGTATCCACTGCTCGTCACTAGAGCCAGACGCTTCGTCTGCATACAATTCCCAAGATTTATTTTGACTCGCGTTTTCTAAAAGATGAAACCCTTGTATTTTATGTTCAACCGCTTTTTTTGAATTATTATGTGCAGCCATACTTTGAATTTTAGATCTGGTCATTTGACCTTCGGAATTATCTAACTCTTGAGGCGCAAAAAAAAGGGTCTGAATAAATATCAGACCTAGTATGATAAAAAATAAAATAGATAATTTATTGAGTTTTAGTTTCTTGAGTCGCATTTTTTTGTTCTGCTTCTTTTGCGACAGCGAAATTGATCGGACCACCACCAGCTTCATAAATTGAGTACATAACTTTTTTAAGCGTTAGATAATCCATATCTTTGTCAGCCTGCAATGTAACCTTTCTCCAAGCGTTGGAGTCATTGTCTTCATTACCTACTGTTTCATCAACAACATTTTTAATTTTATTTTGAAGCTTTGCATCTTGCTCACTTTTTGCCTTCTCGAGCAAAACTTTGACTTGATCTCTTAAGTTAGGAATGACCCAGTCCGTAGCTGCTTGCACTTCAGCAAATGTTGCGACTGGAGTACGATCAATCAATACTTCTTTTGATGACACTGTCACAACAACTGCAGGTTTTAATTCATTAACACGTTGTGCTTTTGGTAATGTGACTTCTTTAGGAATATATAAAATTTCACCAGTCGCACTATAATTTTGTAATAAAAAAATAACTAATACAGTAAACATATCAACCATCGCTGTTAACGATAGTACAGCCGTTACGCCTCGCTTATTTTTTTTGCGCTTTAATATATTATGATAGCGATGTCTTTCACCGGGTTTATAGATAGCCATTAATTTGGCCCTCCTGTCAGTAGCTCTGGTGAAAAACCAGCTTTCAAACCAATATCCATAGCACTCACAATATGATCATATTTAATTTGATCTTCAATGGCCATTTTAATGCCACCTTTATCTGGATACATTTGTTTAACTTTCAAAAGATCGGATACTAGGGTTTCTTTGTCATATTCTTGTCCTATCATTGGGATTGATTTAACATCCTTGCCAACATATAAAACATATCCATTCGCTCGAATATCAAGTCGTAAAACTAAATCTTCGAGTGGAGGTGGTTTAATTTCAGTTTGATTTGGATCTTTCGGTGAAGCAAACGAAGCTCCTAACTGAATCATAGACACTTGAGTCCAAACAGCAGAAATTAATAAAAATGTGATCAAGACCGACATCAAGTCGATAAAAGGAACTAAATTGAGTTCAAAATTAGTGCTTCGTCCCCGACCACCGGTATCGATGTGAGCCATAAATCACCTATTAATCTTTCATTTTATCACGATTAGCAGCAACTAGATTTAACAAGGACATACTTGTTTCAATCATTTCATTCTCTGCTTTTTGAATCATGTGTTGAAATAAACCGTAAGCAATAATTGCTACAATCGAAACTGATAATCCAAAACCAGTACAGTTTAATGCATGTGAAATACCTTGCGATAACAGTGTTGCTTTAGTTGCGGGATCTGCAGATGAAACCGCACGGAATGAACCAATCATACCAATAATTGTTCCTAATAATCCCGCTAAAACTGATATATTACCAAACACTGCTAAAAATGATGTCCAACCTTCTAATTTTGGCATTTCACGCATGACTGCCGCATCCATGGCCACTTGAATTTCCTCATCAGGTCTTTTATTTAAGGCACCGACCAAACCAGCTTTAACTGTATTTGATAGCGGTGTTTGTCTTGAATCACAGAATGAAATGGCTTGGCGAATATCACCGCTGACGATCATCCTAAAAATTTGATCAGCAAATTCTTTTTTATCGACTCTTAATGATTTAAGAGCTGCGAATCTTTCAATCACGAGAATAATCGTTAGCACCGCAATAAATGCGATGATATACATGACAGCTCCACCCTCACTAAATGCTCTGACGATTGGATTCATATTCTCTGTTGTTGCTACTACTGTTGATGCGTCCACTTATTCCTCCTAAAAGTTTATTAAATTAAAAAATTATTTTTGTCCTTGAAATGTAAATGGGTAAACGACTTCGGCCACTGTACCCGGCGGTGGTTCTGGAAAACGTATTGTTAACATCCTTCTTCGAACGCACTCTTCCACTTCGTAGTTGTTAATTGTTGATTTATCTTTTATGATTTTTGCATTACGAGCGATTCCTTTTTCATGAATTTCCCATGACACAGAAACTTTACCTTCTAAACGTGTATCTTTTTTATACTCGCGTTCATAACAAGCTTTAAACGCAGCTAAAGAATCACGAACAGCTCGTCTAACAGCTTCGCGGTCTATTGAACCAACAAATTCAGCTTCAGCTCCGCCACCTTGAATTGCTACACGATCTTTTTCACCAAAACCATTACCGTTACCAAAAGCAGACATTCCCGTACCCAAACCTTTAGTCCCAACTCCGGCAATACCTTGTGTAGCTGTACCTTTACCACCAGCACCAGTATCTTTGAATTTACTACCGAGATCATTGCCAGCTCTATTCTCATTAAAACCTGAAGCACCAGTTGCTTTTTCTCCAGCCCCTAACGCTTCACCTGATCCAGAGTATGCTTTATCGAGTGCTGAACGAGCACCACCCGAACCAAAGGCCGATAATAATCCTGTGTTTGTTGGATCTGGATCTTTTGACTGAGCATTGGCACCAGCTTTATCTCCAGTTTTAATTGCTCCGCCTTGTTTCGTTGATGTGAACATTTTTGTTTTAAGCTTTGAATCTTTTGGTTTTACTTCCGCAGCTCGACCAGCGGATTCAGCTTTTTGAGCTTTAGCATCTGGATTTTTAGTATCACCTTTAACTTTTTTTTCTTGTTGTTTGTCAGAAACAACAATTTTTTGAGGTGGTTCAGGTTGTTTTATTTTTGGTGGCTCTTTCACAACTTCTTTAGGTGGTTGTTGTGGTGGTGGCGGTGGGGGCATCGGTGGTTTCACTTCAACCGGAGGTTTCGTAAATATCACCTGCGCAACACGCTGAACTTCATCATCTGTTTTTAATCCTTTTGGCGTTAAAACTGAAACAATAAGACTTATTAAAACTGCAAAAATTAAAGATGCTAATATTCCAGTAAATTCAGATGCTGTTAAAATAACTGGTGAATCCATTGGAATAACTTTTGTCCTTGGCGCAAATCTAATAGCTACAGACATGCCATTCGCAAAATTCACAAATACAACTTCATTTTGTTGCAATCTATACTGAGACTCTGAAAGCATAAGAATGTTTTCAGTCCTATGAACTTCAGCTTTCATATCTGAGCTTAATCGAACAGTTACTCCAGAAGTACAATCAATCAAACACCAATTACGAGGAACAGTCCCTTCAGGTAATTGTATTTCTTTATTTGGCCCACTGATGTAGTGACCGAAAGGATTCAAATGATACGTATTGAGAATTCGTTCTTTCCACGAAACAATAACTTCGACTAACTGCCCTTGTCCAGGTTTAATAATTTCACTTAAAGTACTAAATTCACTTTGTGGCGCATACGTGCGATGGCCTTTGCGATGACGACGTTGCTTTCCAGATTGTGAAAGATGAGTTTGACGTTGAGACACAAAAGCTGTAGCTATGACAGGCTTTTCAATTGGAGTTGTCGAAGCTGTATTTTTGATTTTGCTTGAATCTTCTTTTGCCTCAACACGGTTATTAATTTCATTTACTTCGACGACTGTTGCAACAGGTTGCGGCGTCTCTGATTTGATTGATGTGGCATCCGATTGATTTGATTGATGTGATTTGTCAACGACAACAATTGCAGCTTTTAAAGATTCACTCGTTGCTGTTTGCTGAATATGAATAGGCTTAGGCACGCCAACAAAGAAAATAACTTTAAATGGTCCAATGTGAAACTCGTCCCCACTGGCAAGGGGCTCATCCAAAACGTTTTGTCCATTTTTAAAAGTGCCTTGTGCTGACCCTAGATCACATAAATAATACTGTAATCCACGTTTTTCAACCAAACAATGTATTGCCGATATTTCTTGTGAATCTAAATCAACATCAACTTCTGAACCAGAGTCAGTGCTGCAACCAAAAACTAATTGATCTTTGTCAACAAACTGCTTTACAAAGTGAATTTGATTATTCTTATATACTCTAAATATAATCGGAGATTTCAACGTCCCCCCCGAAGTCGCTGTATGTCTTCAGATGTTCTTCTCATCTCAGGTAAAAAATTTTCTCTTAACTTAATTAATCTTGTATAGTTAAAATTCTTTTTTTGAAATAAATAAAATAACTCTGGCTTTTGAGCACTACCCTCAACCAGCTCATCTTCGAAATTTAAGGTCTGTTTCCGACCAGGTTTCATTTGATAAGTCTGTGCACTTACAAAGTCTCCTAGTAAAAACAAACTGAAGATCATGAAGTATACAATTTGTGAACGCCGCATAAATATCCTCGTCATTCTATTTTAAACCAGCTTTTGCTATTGATTCCAAATCTTTTATTACATTTCTGACTTCAGAAGGCGCTCCTACAAACTTTAGTCTATTCAATATATCAAGACCTTCTTTATATTTCTGCAAATGCTTTATAAGTGTAACAGAATAATTAAACATAAGATCTCTTTGCCCAGGATTATCTTTTAATAACTTTTCGTACAAATCAGCAGCCTTTGCAGCTTTTCCGTTAGCCGCCAAAGCGACAGCATAGTTACCAAGTATTTTAATGTCTTTCGTTCCTTTTTTATAGGGTATCTCCAATGCCAACTCTGCTTTTTGATAATCTTTTTCGTCTAAATACAAAGATCCTAAATTGGCTCCTAAAATCATATCTTGAGTGTTAACTTCGAGTCCTTTTCTGAAAATCATTATGGCCTCTCGTTTTTCATCTTTTGCAAGCTTTATTAATCCCAAATTATTATAAAGCTCTGACTGTTGCGAATGAGCCAAAATAGCTTTATTTAATAAATATTCAGCAGCTTCCAATTCATTCTTTTTAAAATGAACCATCGCAAGAGCATTTAGCGCTTTAGCATCTTTACTATTTTGAGTTAAAACTTCTGTTGCTACTGATTTGATAGCATCATCATTTTGTGATTTTATGGCTTCGTGTAGCTTATCAGATAAACTTTTACTAACTGGTCTATTTTCAGTATCAATCGGACGTAGTCCGTCTTGTTCCATACTTTTTTTTAGTTGGGCTTGAGCTGCACCAGAATTCATAGTTGGGCTTGTTTTTACAACAGCGTCAGCTTCATCACTTGAATAATTCGCATCTGTACTTGCACACGAAAATACACAAAAGCTAACAAAGCTCAAAAATACTAATTTGATGAGATGTAATTGAGTTGTATTCATTATTTGTCTCCCATCCAGTGAATTAAACGTGTATCAGAAATTAATTCAGGGCCATAATAATAATTTTTAGAATCGGCTTCATTCATTTTTTTTAATGCATGTTTATATGCAGATGAGTACACTTGTAAATCTTGTCCGCGATCAACAGCCGCTTTATAACTTTCGATTGCTTTTTTATTAAATGGCTCAATAATTTTTCTAATACCATCAATATATATTTTCTTTTGTTCTTCTTTTAGATTAGTAGGCAATGGAGTATTTTCTATAGCGTTAGAAATATGCTCATTTGTCTCGCCTAATAAATTGAGAGAGGAAACAATTTCTTCAGGAGAATCCAACTTAATAGTTTCTGTTAACAACTCTGTAGTGCGTGTAACAAGTTCAAGTTTTTTATCAACGGCTTTTTTTTGCTTTGCTGGATCTGCTGGAATTGAAACAGATCTCATCTCCGCATATAGCACTAAAGCATCATCATACTTCATTTTAGCAATATACTTAGCTACTTTTGAACGTTCAGAAGATTTTAGTTTATTATATGCGTTTATAGCTTTTGATTTTGATTCGATTGATAAAGTATTTTTTTCTAAACGCTGACCTAAATTGTAAAGCCAATAATAAGCTTCAACTTTTTGATAATTATCATTACTCATTTCAGTATAGTTCTTATACTTTTCAACAGCAGCAGTTAACGAATTAGACTTTCTCATTAACTCAGCTAAATTAAATATCGTGTCTGCAGTGTCTTTCGTTTGTTTGCTATTGTCTAAAAATTCATTATAAGCATTAATAGCTTCTTTGTCTTTACCAAGAGCTTCAAACATCAAAGCTGAATTGTATAAATAATTTGGCATTAATGGATCTTTTGGATTGTCGCGCGCAATCTTCTTGAATAATTGCGCAGATTCTTCAAATTGACCAGAATCTTGATAAAGCTTAGCTAAAAGTTTTTCAGATTTAGGACGAATAACGTCTGAATTTTTATCCTTAGTTTTTAACGACTGTTTATAACTCTGAATAGCTTCATTATTTTTTCCAGATCTTTCGAAATTAACACCTGCATTAAACAATGCCATTGATACAAGTTCGGATTTTGGATTTTGCTTAGCAAATGATAAAAATTGCTCAGCTGATTCTAAATATTTTTTTTCTAGTTCGAGATCTTGTGCTTTTTTAAAGCTAGCTCTTTCTAAAACCCCGCGAATATCTGACCCTGCTTGCGAAGAAGCAATTGCACTGTTTTGCAACAACTCATTACCCACTTTTTCAAGACCAATGTAATCTTTTTTAATGTTGTAAATATCGAGAAGAAGATTTGCAGAATAATTAGAAAATTTAGTATTTGAATGTTGCTGAGTGATTTCTTTAAATAATGATTCAGCTTCGTCAAAATGATTTGTTTGATAATACAAACGAGCCATTCTGAATTTGATTTCAGCATTTTTTTCAGATTTTGGAAATTTGTCTAAATACCATTTCGCCGACTTTAAAAATCTTTCAACACGTGGATCAAATGGAATTGGAGCAGTAGAATCTCCTACAGTTTTTCGAATTTCTTCATCTTTTGGTAATGCTTTTTCAATCGACAACAGTATATTTTGTCCAGCTTTAGCCGCATACTTATTGTTTGGTGAATTTTCAGCTACCCATGCATACTGTGTAGCTGCTTCATCATATTTATTCATGTCGTACAATAATTCAGCATAGAAAAAATGCATGTCCGCCGCTTGATTTGAATCTGAAAATTCTTGAAAGTATAATTGATACCCCTCAAGTGCCGTTTGACGAGAATAGCTTGCTCTCGAATTTTGCGCAGTTTGATGCTGCTGCATTATATAGTTACGTAGAGTTTGCTCTCTCAATTTATAAGCATTATCAATAAATTCTATATCGGATTTATTTTTATTATACCATTCTGTATCTCTTTTATAGTCGATAATCCAGCGATATAAAGCATCTTTAAACTGCGGAGAATTTTTTGAAAAGAAATAATTTTTAACGATTTGATATTGGTATTCAAATGCTTTTTTTGCTGTGGGATCTGATTTAATTAACATTTGAAACACATCACGAGACGAATCTTTCATACCTTTGTCAGCATAATAGTACGCTAATTTTTCGATATGAATGTTTTGTTCAGCACCCGTCAGGTTACGAAAGTAATCAACAGCACGTTTAGTATCAGAAATATCGGCAAAAAATACAACAATATCTCGTAGCGCTTCATTCTCAAGTTTTGATTTACCTATATTTTTTTTAGTCAGTGAATTTGAATTCGAATCAGAACCCATTTTGATAATAAAATCTAGATAACGAATAGCTTCTTCAGTCTTACCCAAACGATAGAGACACCAGCCGCCTTTATACAACGAAAATGCATGTAATCGATGGCGCTTATCCTTAATCAAAGATGAATACTCTTTATAAGCGTCTGCCCACTTTTCTTTTTCAAAATAGTACTCACCTAAAGCAAAATGAGCTTCGCCAACGTATGGACTACGCGGGAATCGTTTTGTTAATTGATCATAATATTTAGACCCCGAATCAGAACGACCTAGCTCAAAATGATTATAACCTAGAAAAAATAATGCTTGGCTAACTTTGTCATCATTAGGATAATCACGCAAAAACCATTCATATAGTTGAATCGCTTTTTGATTATATTGACGAGATTCAGTCGTATCTAATTTAGGCTTTGCTTTGGATTTACCATCTTGAAAATCCTGCAACTGTTGATCGTATAAATCTTGCTTTCGAAAATCTACTAATGCAGCTTTTTCAACATACAGCTCCGCTAAGCGCAACCAGAGCTCTCCGCGATTTGAACTTGTTTCAAATTTTTTAGTTAATTTAAATAGCTCTTGTATTTGTTTATCTAAAGTTTTTTCATATTCAGCTTGATCATTGCCAGGTTCAAATTTAAGAACTTCTGTTGAGCGCGGAGGTTTCACGCTTTGTAAATTAACTTGAGAGGGTTGCTTACTGAAGTTAAATTGAGATTCTGGTAAGGTTATATCACCTTTTTCCATTGATCTAATTTTTCCGCCACGATCTTCATTTTTTAACTTTTGTAACAATTGACCCACAGTCATTTTTGCAGCGTAAGTATGACCAGAAATCAAAGTGACGACACTGATTAAAACTGAGAACGGTAATGGCTTTAAAAATTTATTCATATTTTACTCGCAGCTTTGTTGACCAAGATAGTGATAATTTCCAATTTCATCCAACCAGTACTCTCCTTGAAAAGGATAATACTCATATCCATTTTGAATATAAAACGATCGATCTTGTTCATCATCAACTTGTACATCCGATAGATCTTTACCTGCTAATCGTTTTTTAATTGATTCTTTTTGACCATTAATCATCTCATATCTAATTAAACTCGCCTGTTCTTGCAAATCCTTAAGTTCAATATTCATATTTTCTAAATGAGCTTTAACCATATCCCCTGTACGAGCTTTAGCACCTTTAATCCTATTTGAGACAATTTTGAGTGCATATGATCCGACCGATAGAGTACGAAATTGTGGATTATCTTCGATTGCACGCTTTTCTTCTACAAGTTTCTTAATATATGAAAGACTTCTTCTAACATCACCTTCTTGATAAATTTTGTTAACAACTTTCAGAGGTAATATTGTTTTTCGACTAGCAATCTCTTCTTTTTTTAAGATGTATGCTTTTTCAACTTCAGAATAATAACTTTCTGCAGAGACTTTATTTTTAAGAAAATTATCTATACTCGTTTGAACAGGACCGTACTGTTTTTCATAAAGTTCAAGTACTTTTTCCATTTCATCGTATTTACAAATGTATAAATACACAATTGATCTAAGCAATAATGATTCCGGTATATAAAAATCATCATAGTAACTGGAATGCAGAGATTGAAAATTACTTAGAGCTGAGCGAAATCGCGCGGAGCGCAGCATAGCCCAACTTTTTTCAAATAAAGCATCATGCCACATCATATGATCTCTTGGGATCTTTCCATAAGCATCTACTGCACCATCAAAATCCTTCTTTTGATATAATGTTCGCGCTATAGCCATCTGAGCTGCAACTCGATTAAGATCAGTCACCTTAGCTTTATCTCTCGAATCAAGTAATTTTTTAAATGCACTAATTGCAAGATCGGGCTGTTTAGCTTCTGCATAAGCAAGTCCCATATCATATAATGCATTGTAATAATAACGACTATTTGGCCCTACTTTTTCTAATAAAGATGCTGCTTCTCCAAATGAGCCACTATTTAATTTGACCTCACCCATACGATAAAAAAGCATATCGCGATGTTGCTGAGGTATGCTGTTAACATCAATACGCTGTATCGCATAATTAAGTAATGTTTCATCACCTAAGCGATCAGTCACAATAAGTAATTTCTCTAATGCTGATCTCATAAATCTTCCATCACCAGATTTGATTATATCAACAAATTGAAATGCAGCTGTTTGGTTGTAGTTCATCTCCATCAAAGCTTCACCAAGATACATTTTGATTTGAGATCGTTCTTTGACTAAATCATTTCTTTTACTCAGAGAAAATAATAAATTCGAAGCACCTGCATAATTACCATTTTTGAATAGAGTAATTGCATTCTGTATCTGATTTCGAACAGCACTATTTGAATTAGTTGTGTATAATTTAGGGCCACTTGCAGTTCGTATTGTACCTTTAAAAGGAGCTGCTTTTTTACTCTTAGCTTTATTAACCGTTGAGGCCTCTAGCTGCGTCGTAAAAATTAATCCTAGACAAAATTGGAATAAAACAAATAGTTTTTTCATCTATAACCTGCCTCTGGAAAAAAGAAACTCACACCTGCAGTAAATATAAGATCGTTATAACCGCCTTGTGATGGATTTGAATTGCTTGCTGTTGATTGTGGTGTGGCAGCAAATGTATTAAAGCTATAATCCCATCTAAAAGCCATCGATTTTGATAAAGCAAAAATTTGTCCCGTACCAATATGCAATGTTGAATTATTTTTTTCTTTAGAGTTAGTTACAGATGTTCCACCACCGATCGAAAAATACATATCAAAAGGAATTATTTTACGATCTAAAGACGTCATCTTGCCGTAAATTGGACTCCAAACTAAATCTACACCATAATAACTTTTTGTGTAAACAAACTGTTCAGCGTTGAGTAAATTGTTATCACGAATTTCTTTGACTGATTTACTCTCCGAACTAGTTAAAAAAGTTGATTGTAGTTCAATACCTAAAGATTCTGTAAAATTATAAGACAAATTTAGCTTTCCGCCAAAATTGTTATACCATGGAGTATTCGTCATAGCACTCGCACCAACAAAAAGCTGAAATCTCTCAGTTTTAGGCAAAAACTTTTTTTGAATAACAGATACTTCTCTAAACGGAGCTAACTTATTAAGATCTTTTAAATCTTTAACTTCTTGCACGCGGTTACTATTATCTGCACCGCTATTTGTCAATTGCGTTGGTTGTGCATCGTTTTTTTTAATTTGATTAACTTTAGGCAAAGGCTGTGCATTATACATACCTTCGACGCTAATTATTTCACTGTCATCTAAACCCTGTTCTTGAGCATAGATTTTCACATTTACTGTGAGCAGTGCAAAAAATAATATTTTAACTAGATGCTTTTTCACTCATGCTCCTAAAATAAATAATTCAAACCAATTTCTAAGTTTGTTGTTAATGTCAGTCGCTCATCAAAACTATCAAAAGATGGAATTGGATTATTTGGCCTTAAAGCATTTGCTTTAAAAGGAATCGGTGCTTGATGGGCAAATATACGCAAATCAACTTTTAAAGATAACTCTCGATTAAAATAAAATCGTTCGCCAACGCCAACAGCTATTGCAGGATAGGTTTTATGTTCATATTTGATAGCGCCAGCTGCAAGAGATCCATATATTGTCGTATTAAATACAGAAGATTTTGTTAAAGATAGCTTTCCATAAAATGGCTTATAATTATAATCTACAAGATAAGTACTTAATGGTTTAGGAGCGCGATTAAAATCAAGATTATTTGGACTTTCATTTAAGGCTTCACCGTCTTTTGATAAACCCGTCGAATTCTGGGTAAAAAAGAAACCAAGCGAGTGTAGCTCTGTTAAATGATAGTTGAGCGCAAATCCAATTTTTGAAGTGTTGTAGATTGGCTCAGTTAAAGCTAAAGCTCCAAACAGACCAGCGTCAATTCTCCCTTGTGTTTGTACATTTCGATTGCGCACGCTTTGCGGATGATCAAATACTGGGTAAACAGATTCTTGAGCTAACTCATCTTCTGGTACAGCCACTTGCGCAAATGAAACAGTACTTACAAGTATACACAATGTTAATACAGAA
The DNA here is from genome assembly GCA_046293015.1 of Pseudobdellovibrio sp. Classification (GTDB taxonomy): domain Bacteria; phylum Bdellovibrionota; class Bdellovibrionia; order Bdellovibrionales; family Bdellovibrionaceae; genus Pseudobdellovibrio. The sequence continues at coordinate 44,383 of JBKBPU010000006.1, read as the reverse complement.
ATTAATCGCACTGATTGTGAATTGATTTTTTTCATTTAAGTATTTCCTTTGGCAAAATGACCATATTTTAATATGTAATCACACACTTCTCGAACCGCTCCATTACCTGCAGGTCTTTTAGTAATATAGTGCACAGATTCGATGACTTCTTCCATAGCATCAGGAACAGTTGCAGAAAATTGCACTTGTTTCAAAACAGGAATATCAAATGTATCATCGCCCATGTAGGCCATTTCGTTTGGCATAAGCCCCGATTGTTTCTGCAATTCTTCAAAAGACGGAATTTTATTAAGTGCGCCTTCGAAAAAATAATTTATTCCTAACATTTTGGCTCGCGAGCGAACGTCTTCAGCTGTTGAACCAGTGATGATGGCTACTTTATAACCCGATTCAATGAGTGCTTTAATTCCGACGCCATCACGTACAGAATATATTCTTTTCCACTGACCATTAGAATCCATCCAAAGTCGACAGTCTGTTAAAATACCGTCTACATCCAACACTAACATCTTAATATTTCTTAATTTTTGTACATCTATTCCCACTCTTTAATTGTTAAGAATAAATAGACTGAGGGCAACATCAGCAGCCACCTTGAATGACTAAAGTCCTGCATTTACCTACATACTCACAATATTCTAGACTTAAGTCTTAAGACCTCTCTTATGATCTAAATAGCATTGTTTTAAATTTAAAAATCGTTATTTTAAAAAAATCGCATCTCAGGAGGCCCATTTGCAATTTTACATTTTGTTTTTAATCACTTTATTAATGACAGCTGTAGCACAATCTCAACAATTCAAAGTTAATCAAATTAAAGGTCATAAAGCCATAATTGAAATGTTGAACGGAGATATATTAAACCCAGGCGAAACTTACACCTTACAAAATGATGAAAACACTCAATACGTAAATCAAAAACTTAATATTAAGAAAAACCAAAGAAATAATCTCATCGGTTTATCTGCATCCATTTTTAGTTCAAAAAATGATTTATCGAATTCTACTACACAAACTATAATGGACATTAATGGACGTTATGGGTGGAACAAATCAATTTACGAATATGGTATTATAGGATTATTCGGATATATCGATTCGGGATCATTAAAAACAACATCATTTGGTTTCGGAGGGTTTGGGACTTACAATCTCAATGAAAATAAACCAGGTACAGATTTTCTTTTTGCACTTGATACTAGTCTTACATATCTCATCAGTAAAAATACAAATGCCTCACAATCTTACGATGATTCTTATTTATCTGCATCTGCTGGTCCCTTTGCAAAATGGTTTATGCTAAGTAACGACTTTAGTGTTAATGCTGGATTTGTATATACTTACACAGCATTCAAAGCAGGACTTGCTAGCGCATCATCTTATAACACTCATAAATTCGCAATCAATGCAGGTATAGCAAATTATTTTTAAAAAATTTGTATCATTTATCGTATTTTAGCCGCTAGTAAATCTTGATAAATTAACATGCCTACAGGACTTAATGGTTCACTAGAATTTTTATCTAAAACGATTAAAACTTGAATACGAAATTGCTCCATTAAAAATAAAGCTTTTTCAGCAAGCTCTCCCGCATCAACTGTTTTAGGATTTGCAGACATGATATCTTCAGCAATAGCCATAAAAGGATTTTGATTTCGCTCTAAAAAACGTCTGATGTCACCATCCGTGATAATACCAATTAGTTTTTTGTGATCATCTAAAATTCCGGCAGCACCTCGCACGCTTTGATGGGTCATTTTAGTCAAAATTTCTTTCATTGTGGTGCTTTTTGTTATAAACGGCAGTGCCTCACCTGTCTTCATGATATCTTTAACTTTTAACAGCTTAATACCTAGGGATCCTGCCGGATGGTATTCCGCAAAATTTTCTTTTTTGAAACCACGCATTTCCAATACAGACATGGCTAGCGCATCGCCCATGGCTAATGTTGCCGTACTTGAAGACGTCGGCGCTAAATTTAACGGACAAGCTTCTTTTTCAACTGAAACATTTAAACAAACAGCCGCTGCTTGCCCTAGTGAACTTTCGTTTTTTCCAGTTAAAGCAATCATTGGAATTCCACGACGCGATATAAAATTAATAACTGTGTTGAGTTCAGCTGTTTCACCACCATAAGACAAAGCTATAACAATATCAGCTTGCGTAATGACACCCAAGTCACCATGACTGCTTTCAGCGGGATGGAGATACAATGCCGGGGTACCTGTGCTTGATAGTGTGCTTGCAATTTTGCGCGCGATTTGTCCAGACTTACCGATACCTGTTACAATCACTTTTCCCTGACATGATAAAATTAAATCAACAGCTTTCACAAATTGTTCGTCAATCCTCGAAATCAAAGCTAGAACACTGTCAGATTCAATTTTTAATACATTCTGAGCTCTTTCAATAATTTTAGAATTCATTGCTTATTTACTCTCTTTCAATGAAGCTTTAATAAATGACGCAAACAATGGATGCGGATTCAGAGGTTTAGATTTAAATTCGGGATGATATTGAACACCAATAAACCATGGGTGGCTTGAAATTTCTAAAATTTCAACCAAATTACGATCCGTATTGATTCCCGAAGCCTTCATCCCATTTTTTTCAATCAAATCTAAATATTGGTTATTAAATTCGAACCGGTGGCGGTGCCTTTCCTGGATATTATTTTTCTTGTAAATTTTAAAAACTAAACTTTTAGGATTTAATCGACAGTCATATGAACCTAAACGCATAGTACCACCTTTATCAATTAAACCTCTTTGTTCGATCATTGAATCGATCAATATAGGCGGCTGCTTTTTGTTATTTTTAAGATCACCAATGAATTCGCGAGAAGTCGCATCTCTTAGTCCACACACATTTCGAGCAAACTCAATTGCCGCAAGCTGCATTCCAAAACAAATGCCAAAGTATGGTATTTTTTTCTCACGAGCATATTGTATAGCGAGTAATTTTCCATCAACACCACGAATACCAAACCCACCAGGAACTAAAATTCCAGATACGTCTGACAGACTTGATTTGATATTTTTTGAATTCAATTTCTCAGAATCAATGTATTTAATTTCAACTTTAGCTTGATTAGCCAATCCTCCATGAACAAGAGATTCATGTAAAGACTTATAAGATTCTTTTAAATCAACATACTTACCAACAACAGCTATTTTAACATGCTGTTTAGGATTGTCTTGAGTTTTTACAATCTTTAACCAACCAGATACATTTGGTTTTTTTGATTTTAAATTTAATTTTTGAACAATAAGCTCATCTAATTGCTCTTTGTGCAATGCAAGTGGTACTTCGTAAATTGATTTCGAATCTTGAGCCGAAATGACATGATTTTTTGCAATAGAACAAAATAGACCAATTTTAGACTTAAGCTGCTCATCAATCGTTTTTTCACTTCGGCAAACTAAAAAATCTGCTTGCAACCCAATTTCACGTAATTCTTTAACAGAGTGTTGTGTAGGCTTACTTTTTAATTCACCCGCTACTGCAATATAAGGCACGTAAGTAACATGGACCAGTGCTGTATTGGCATCACCTAAATCCAGCCTGAGTTGTCTAATTGCTTCGAAAAAAGGTTGCGCTTCAATATCACCGACAGTTCCACCAATCTCAACTATTGCAATATCATAACCTTGGCTGGCATTCATTGCTTTAGCTTTAATTTCATCTGTAATGTGCGGAATAACTTGAACTGTTCCTCCCAAATAATCACCACGTCGTTCACGTGTAATAACTGAGTCATAAATTTGACCAGCACTAACTGAATTCGCACGTGTCAGCACTGCATTTGTAAATCGCTCATAATGCCCCAAGTCCAAATCCGTTTCAGCACCATCATCAGTTACAAAAACTTCACCATGTTGGAATGGCGACATTGTTCCTGGATCAACATTCAAATATGGATCAAATTTCATAATCGTTACCGAAAAACCACGAGCTTCTAATAAAGAACCTAAACTCGCTGCAGTTAATCCTTTACCAATTGAGGATACAACTCCACCAGTTACAAAAATAAATTTTTTTTGACGATTTTTATTTCGACGAGATTTCATAGATCTTCCTTTAAAATAACATTTCTAATTTTACTAGATCTTCAGGTGTATCTACACCTTGTATAGGTTTATCAACTGATAAAACTTTAATTTTAGCACCCAAGTACAATGCTCGTAACTGTTCTAAACTTTCACACTTTTCAATTGATGATTGAGGCGTCTCACAGAATTTCCTCAAAAATTGACGACTGTAACCATATAGACCAATATGCTTTTCGCAAACTATATGACCGGTGTCTATTTTTTCACGAGAGTACGGTATTGGAAAACGACTGAAATAAATTGCCTCACCATGAATATTTTTAATCACTTTAACTGCATTCATATTACCAATATCTTCTAAATGAAGAGGATGCGATAAAGTTGCCATATCAAGAGATTTATTAATTTTAAACGCCAAGGCGAGCGGATCAATATATTCTGAAGTAATTTGAGGTTCATCACCTTGTATATTAAGTACTACGTCAAAATCGAGAGATTGCGTAGCTTCAAAAATGCGATCAGTACCAGTTGGACAATCAGATCGGGTCATTAAAACTTCTGTGCCAGTCGCTTTCACAGTTTGAGCAATGCGATCATCATCAGTTGCTACATAGACTTGTGAAATATGTTTGGAAGATTTTGCTCCTTCAATAACCCATTGAACAATTGGCTTACCTTTTAAAAGTTCCAGTGGTTTACCTGGAAAACGAGTTGAACCATAACGAGCAGGTATTACAGCTATAATTTTCATGAACCTTTAATCCATTCCTTATATATAAATTCTTCCATTTCTTTATAGCCAATATTTTTTGTACTCGAAACAGGAAATAATAAACTAATGTGAGAATGCTGTTTTAAGTCTTTAATTCTTTCTTTCAATTCTTTTTGATTTAGTTGATCAACTTTTGTCATAGCAACCAAAATGGGTAAACCAACTTTGTTTGCAAAGCGTAACATCATTTTCTCGTCATCTTCCCACTTTCGTCGAACATCCATAACAAGAACAAGTCCCGCTAGACATTCACGTTGAGATAAATAGCTTTCAATAACTTTCTGCCATTCAAGAATTTCCGAACCACTTCGAGATGCAAACCCATATCCAGGCATATCAACCAAAACATAGCTTTCACCAAAAGCAAAAAAATTCAAAAGTCTTGTTTTACCCGGGGTTTGACTGACGTGGGCAATGTCCTCACCCGCGAGAGCGTTAATCAGTGAGGACTTCCCCGCGTTCGAGCGACCGACAAAAGCTATTTCTTTTTTATTATGAACTGGATAATCTTGTGGCAAATAGCCGCTTTTTATAAATTTTACTTTTTGTTTTTTTGTTGCCATTGCAACATCTTAAAACGGTTTATCTAAATTCTCAATTCTTAGATCGAAAATCTAAAAAATAGAAAAATTATGAAGTGTCAAACTTTAAATCGGATATATTCGTTTTAAAGCATTTTTTGATCCGGCACCGATCTTGATTAAGACCTATTTGCTAATTAAATAGGGGGATTAAATGCAATATGCTTTAGAATTATTAGATGGTAGTCAAACAAGTTGGGTTATTGAGCAATACGCTAATATTGGATCGGACTCAAATTGTCAGATCAGAGTCGAGCAACCACAAATTTCAGGTCGACACGCTCGTCTTGAAGTCAAAGAAAATGCTCTTATACTAAAAGACCTTAGATCCGAACATGGCACTTATGTTAATAGCGCACGTGTCATTGAAAGTATTCTTAACGATGGTGATCTTCTTTCTCTTGGTTATGCAGACTTTGTTATTCACGATCTTAAAAAACAAAAAAAATCATTACCTCTTACAAGCAAATCAGATTATTGGTCCGAACAGTTACTCGCACTAGCCAATGTTGCTCAAACTGAATTTCCTGTTTTATTACTTGGACCATCAGGTACCGGTAAAGATGTAATTGCTCGTAATTTACATCAAACTTCATCAAGATCAGAAGCTCCTTTTTTGAGTGTCAACTGTTCAGCATTGACCGAAACTTTAGTTGAAAGCGAATTATTCGGTCATGTTAAAGGCAGTTTTACTGGAGCTGTTGGAGATCGAAAAGGAGCTTTTGAAGCAGCTCGCGGTGGAACATTATTTTTAGATGAAATCGGTGACTTGCCATATTCATTACAAGCAAAAATTTTAAGAGCAATAGAAAATGAAGAAATTCGTCCAGTTGGTTCAGATCGCACAATAAAAACTAATGTTAGAATCATTGCAGCAACACACCAAAATTTAATTCAAAAAATTCAAGAAGGTGCATTTCGTTCAGACCTTTATTATCGATTGAATGTTATAACAGTTAATGTACCTGCATTAAAAGAACGACTTGAAGATTTCGATGATATTCTTTACTCGTTTGCTAAACAAATGAAGGTTCGCTTTTCATACAATGCCATTTTAAGGTTAAAAAAACATGATTGGCCTGGAAACATTCGAGAACTTAGAAACTTAGTCGCAAGAGCTTCAGCTCTATATCCAAAACAGTACATAAATGAAGACCACATCGATCTTTTGCTAAACAAAAAAGACAGATATTTACATATGAGCGGTCATACTGGACTACAATATGGAGAAAACTCATCACAATCATTATCTGTAATTAAAGAAATTGAAAAACAAATGATTATCAAACGATTAGCGGCCAATCAAGGAAATCAAAAAGTTACAGCATTAGATCTCGGCATGCCAAAATCAACACTACATGATCGCATAAAAACTTACAAAATTGACATGAGTCAGTTTAAATAAGTGATTAATACTTGATAATAAAATTATTGTAAAAAACTCGGCGTATTTGACTTTTTGTAAGTGCAGCGTTGATTCTTTCAGTCGTCATTTCGCTGAGTTTAATTTTACCATCAGCTTCAATGAGTTCATCGTAGTTAAACTCTTCAACAGTACGCAAAACCATATCCCTAAACTCTGCTTCACGGTCTTTAATTTCAATGATGGCTTCGTTAGATAAAGATTCAATGACAACTTCATAAGCGACCATTGGGTTTTCAGATGAATTATCTGTAGGCAATATATTCGTAGTTAGCTTCGATAATGTCATAATATTTTTAGAAAAATTCGGATTGTCAAAATAAGAATCAACCTCAAGGGTTGGATCATACGGCTCTGCCAGACTACCCCATTCTTCATATGAGTGGACAAATAATTTATCTTTAGACATCCAGAATTTTGATTTTACGATAAAAGTAAATAGACTTGAAACTAAAATAATAGTTATCCAAAATAAAATAACTTTTTTAGGATTTTGTTTAATTAAAAATGGTTGTTTTAAATACTGTAACAAATTGTGTGTAAAACTATTTTGCTTGAGGTTTAGCTCAACAGCACTTTCAAGAATGGAGCTTTTGTTTTGCAATTCTTTAACAGTTGGATCATCTTTCAAAACTGTTATTTTGTCATCTTTTTTAACTTCAACTAAGCTATTAACAAACTCAGGATCTTCTTCCTTAAGCACACTTTCAAGAAAATTTAAACTCTCAGCGAGTTGCTTTTCTTCTTGCTCGTTTTTTTCCTTATTTGTCTTGTTTACAAAGTTAAAGATATCCACCTGTTTAGATTACAAACTAATGTATGTAAAAGCACTCTTACTTTTGTCTAGAAGATCGTGTTTTTTTGCAATTAGGAATAAAAAAATATGATGAGCAAAAAACTTTAGATAAAATGATAATTATGAAAAATTTCAAATTCATCAATGCTTCTCTTTGTCTAATTTTATTATTTATAACATCTTGTTCAAACTTTATCAAAACTGCAGAAAGACCAGAGCTTGGATCAGATCCAGATCGATCACAAATGTACGAACGCGTATATGTTCGCTCAGGAGATCTAGAAAAACTACAAAGAGGCGATTCAAAACTAAATAGCGATTTAGAGAAATATGCTTATGAACTTGGGCTTGATCCAAGAAAAGATCTGACTCAGTCTGAAATTCAAGAAATAAAACAACGGCGTTTACTCAGAACACTCGAGCGCGATTTAGACACAGAAAAAGAGCGCTACAATTACTCTAAAGTTCTACCATTGTTCAAAAATGATTCTGAAAAAATAGAGTATCTCAACATCAAGTCTATCGAAGGCAAACAAGCTTGGATCAACAAACATAAAATTTGGGAAAGAGAGAGAAAGATCTCTGACTACCAAGAGATCATTCAAAATCAAGACATAGCTGTGGGAATGTCTCAAGATATCGTTCGTAGATCATGGGGTGAACCCCAATCAATAGATATAAGTGGTAATCCTATTTATAAAAATGAACGCTGGAAATACATACGTGAAATGCCAACAAGCAATGGATACAAACGAGAAAGACGCTACGTGTATTTTGAAGGTGGTAAAGTCGTTGGCTGGGAAACTGAGTAAGTCTTCCCAGCATATTATCATATTAGTTTTAAATATTATTCACCACATTTTACTTTGTCTTCATCGCATTCAAAACCAAACTTAATTTCGTCAGAACATTTTTTCATAACATCAGCTTTGGCTTGAGTTAATGACTTTTGAGTTGAAGTAAAAGTGCCTTTCATATTTGTTTTAATATAACATGTGAATTTCTTTTTATTATCATCTCTAAGATCACTATTCTCAACTTCAAGATCAAAAACTCGGTCTTGCAGTTGCCTAACAGCTTTCTCTAAACGATATATTCTTTTTTCTAAATCTTTTTTAGATGTTTTTTCTTCTGAGCCAACATCAATCACGATAATTTTTTTATCGTCATTACTATCATTGTAGTGAAATGATTTTGCAAATGTTGAACTTAATGAAAATAAAAACACTAACGATAGTAAAAATGGTTTTAACATATAATGATTTCTCCTTAAAACTTAATATATATTAAATAGATTTAGAGTGTATGAATGCAATCTAAATTCTTTTTAATGGTGTACAAAAAGCAACAAATTGCCATTTTTTAATGTGCTTGATCCCAATTATCACCTATTGACTTATTAACTTTCAACGGAACCCTTAACCGAACCACATTTTCCATAATTGCTTGAATTTCTGCTGAAATAATCTCAAGCTCTTCGATTGGGCCCTCAAAGATAAGTTCATCGTGAACTTGCAATAACATGATTACTTGTGATTTTGTCATTCGTAAATAGCGATCAACATCAATCATCGCCATTTTCACAAGATCACTCGCAGTTCCCTGTATCGGAGCATTAATTGCAGCGCGCTCTCCGAATTTTTTAACCATAGCATTACTAGAATCTAATTCACTTAAATATCGCCTACGACCAAATAGTGTTTCAACATATTTTTGAGTGTGAGCTTTTTCAATTGTCGAATCAATATACTCTTTAATTCCTGAAAATTTTTTGAAATAACGATCAATAATATCTTTAGATTCAGTTCGGGAAATTCCAAGAGTCTCAGCAAGACCGTATGCACCTTGCCCGTAAGCAATACCAAAATTGACGGCTTTCGCAATACGACGCTGTTCTTTAGTGACTTGAGCAATATTAACAGCAAAAACTTCGGCCGCTGTCGCTGCGTGAATATCATGATCTTGGCTAAAAGCTTGAATTAAACCAGTATCATTTGAAATATGAGCTAGTATTCTAAGCTCTATTTGTGAATAATCTAAAGATAGTAACTTAAGACCTTCGGATGCAATAAAAGCCTGACGAACGCGCTGACCTTTTTCAGTTTTGATTGGTATATTTTGCAAGTTAGGATTCGTGCTTGATAGTCGACCAGTTGCAGTTAATGCTTGATTAAAATGCGTGTGCAATTTCTCTTTTTGATCAACAAGCTCTGGCAAAGCATCAACATATGTCGATTTCAGTTTGGTTAGCTCACGATAATCAATTAAAAGCTTTGCAATTGGATGATCCATTTTTTCTAAAACTTCGTTATCAGTAGAATAACCTGTCTTCGTTTTTTTAATGGCTTCTAAGCCCATTTTTTCAAACAATATAGCACCTAGTTGTTTCGGCGATGCTATATTAAATTTCTCACCTGCAATTTCTGTAATTTTAATTTCAAGGTTTGCAATTTCTTCTTCGAGCTCTTTTGAAAAAGCAGCTAATTCTTGAATATTGAGCCTAACACCTCTTCGCTCCATACCGTACAAAATAGAAACGACAGGTTTTTCAAGCTTATTGTAAATGGTATCCATTTGTTTTGTTTTAATTTCAGATAAAATAAATTGATTCAACTCAACAACTTTTTCAATCAGTTTTAAAAAATCTATCTTTTCTTTTTTTTCGGGCGTTAAATCAACATCTAAATATTTTTTAATAAGATCTAATAAGTCAGATGTATCCTGCGATTTTAAGCAATATGCTCCTAACATTAAATCCCAATCAATTTTATGCAAAGATGCATTTTCATAATCTAAACCGATTTCAGTCCAAACTTTTTTAATATCATAGCCCGACCAAGTTATATTTTGGTAATCAAACCTAGCCTGAGAAATATCTCCGACATAAGCGTCTGTTTTATTAAAAATGAAAACAATTTGGCTCTCATATACAAAGCTAAAAAAAGATTCTGACTTAATTCTTTTTTGAATGAGATCATTATTCCAATCTTGTATACTGATTTGGATATATATTTTATCGACAGCTTGACCTGACGATTGATTCGTAGATTGACGAATTGTCGAATTCATATTTTGATCTAACACCGAGTCAGCAATAGTTACATTTTTAATTGAATTTTGCGAAGGTGCCGCAGAAGCCAATAAAGACTGCTGTCCGTTACCTAGTAATGTTTTTTCGAATGATTTAAAATTTAAATCTTGTAAAAACGATCGCAATTCTTCGGTTTTGAAGTTTTTCACTTTATAATCATCGAGTTGTTGGTGCAAATTAACATCTGTTACAATCGTCACTAATTTTTTAGATAAAAAGGCGTTTTCTTTAGATGTTTCAAGTTTAGATTTTAACCCTGCTGGACTCACATGATCTATATTTTGATAAATATTTTCAAGTGTTCCAAATTGTTCGATCAGTTTTTGCGCGCCTTTCGGACCTACACCCGCGACGCCAGGAATATGATCTGATGTATCACCAGTAATGGCTAAAAAATCAATAAACTGTTCCGGATAAACACCGTGTTTTTCTTTTACACCTTCTCTGGTGTAAATATATTCTTTCATCGTATCGTAAATAAAAATATTTTCACTCACGAGCTGGCTAAAATCCTTATCACCACTAACTATATAAACTTGATAGCCTTCAGATTCAGCTTTTTTGGCAACTGTTCCAATGAGATCATCAGCTTCAAATCCAGGAACTTCTAAATCAGCAATACCGAATAACTCAGCGACTTGTTTAAGATAAGGCATTTGCACTTGTAAGTCGTCAGGCATTTCTGTTCGATTAGCTTTGTAGTCAGAGTAAATATCTTTTCTAAATGACGGCTCTTTGCGGTCGTAACAAAACAATATATGATCAGGATTTTTTTCTTTAAAGAGTTTAACGATCATTGAAATAAAACCGTAAACAGCATTAACCGGAACACCTTTAGATGAACTTAAAGGTCTGATAGCGTAGAAAGCACGAAAAAACAAAGAACTCACATCAACTAGATAAATTTTCTTCATGCGAAAATTTATCTTAGAAAAATAAGAATGTCATGAAGGACACATTTTATTAGAGGAGCGTTATTAGACTTCCGAATCAGTCATTTTTTGTTGAGCTTCGTATTTATCAATTTGCTCGAATTCATATCTAAAATTCCATGCATCACATAAAGCATCTAACTTGAGATCATTAGAATATTCACTCACCTGTTGATTCAGTAATTGCGGATCAATTTGACCAAGCTCTAATCTTTTTTTGAGCTCCGATTTTGTTAAACCCATTATTAATGATAAATGTTCAAGTTTCATAGATTCTAATTAGAGCTTTAGCTCTATCCTTTTTCAAGAGAAATCTGCTTAAGTTTCGCAATGTATAAATGCTCAAGCTTAAAACAATAGCTAATATCTACTCAGGAAAGACAAAAATAAGGTCATGATCACCGACCAAATCCATTTTATCACGAGCTTGACGTTCAATAAAAGCTGGATCTTTAGCCTGCTTCAATTGCATGTCAAGAGACACTATTTGAGCCTGCGCATGCGATGTTTGTTCAATGATAGTCTTTTGATCACGATATAGCCCCCAAAGTTTCCAAAGTGTGCCATTTAAAAATAATGTGAGCATTAAAACAATGAAAGATGTAAAAAAAACTTTTCGAGGTTGGTTCAAAAAAACTTTAAGAGAAAATGCCAGCTGTCGCAATTGATCCATCTCTTTATATTGTCTCGTTTTTATTTTTTTTGAAAGTAAAATGAAATTTCTGTTAAAAAGTCTTAAGACTAGACAGATGTAATATTCAAACTAAATTGATACCTTTTTTTAACAAAAAAACCTGTCTTTTAATTCTTCTAAATTAAGCTCTGCAAGCAATACAGGTATTCGCTCTTTAGCTTTGCGAATTTCATGATTTTTGTCTGGATTGTTATGACGTGTAGCTATGATCAATTCGTTTTTCATTGAGTGTTCAAAACCCACAAGTTCAGTTACGGTCACATCATATCCATGTGCCGTTAACTGCAAACAACGTAAAACATTTGTCACATGACTACCAAACTCACGTGTGTGTAAAGCCTGACGCCATAGCTCGACTAATGGTTTGTTTAACGATTTTGATTTGTTTTTTCGTAATACACTTGCAACTTCAGCCTGACAACACGGAACAAGTACAATATGACTCGCATTTTTTTTGAGTGCAAAATGAATAGCATCGTCAGTGGCCGTATCACAAGCGTGCAAAGCTGTTACTATGTCGACAGACTCAGGCAAATCAGTTGACTTAATTGAATCGGCTACAGATAAGTTTAAAAAAGACATTGAGTTAAATTGAAGTCGTTTAGCTAATTCTTTTGATTTAATAATTAACTCAGAACGAGTTTCAATGCCATAAACACAGTGTTGTTCTTTTAAACTTTTAAAAAACAAATCATAAATAATGAATCCCAGATAAGACTTACCCGCACCATGATCAACTAAACTAAAAAATTTTTGATTTCCGTTATTATTTTTTTTAGAGCTCTCTAAAACGTTTTCCAACAAAGGTTCAATAAAGTGATACAAATGATAGACCTGCTTTAACTTGCGACGTGAATCTTGATTCATTTTTCCGTCGCGAGTTAAAATATGTAACTCTTTTAAAAGCTCAATCGATTGACCGGGCTTTAAATCAGATATTTCTGTCGCTTGAGTGTCATTTTTAACAGGTTTAGACATTGATTATTTCTTTATGCGAAAATATTTAGCGAAACCCAGCTTTATCCCAGTACATTCCCATACCACCAAGGTCTTCTTCGATTCTTAAAAGTTGGTTATACTTAGCAGTACGCTCACCACGACAGAGAGATCCCGTTTTAATTTGGTGACAGTTTAATGCCACAGCTAAATCAGCAATCGTAACATCTTCTGTTTCACCACTACGATGAGACATAATTGTGCGCATTTTATTTCTTTGCGCTAAGTTGACTGCTTCAAAAGTTTCAGTCAACGTTCCAATTTGATTAACTTTAACAAGCAATGCATTAGCTGCTTTTTTCTCTAAACCCATGCGCAAACGTTTTGGGTTTGTCACAAATAAATCATCACCAACCAATTGAACATGCCCACCAAGGCTAGCTGTTGCACTCACCCATGATGACCAATCATCTTCAGAAAAACCATCTTCAATACTAACTAATGGATATTTCTCACTCCATTTTTTATAAATTGATTCTAATTCTAAGCCGGAGATTCTATTTTTTTCCCAAGTGTAGTGTCCTTCTTTAAATAATTCAGTCGCAGCTACGTCTAATGCTAAAAACACATTTTGACCAGCTTCATAACCAGCTTCGTGAATGGCTTGCATTAATAACTCTAAAGCTTCTTCGTTTGATTTTAAAACTGGAGCAAATCCACCTTCGTCACCAACCGCAGTTGATAAACCTTTTTTACTTAATATTTTTTTCAATACATGAAAAATCTCAGACCCTGCTCTTAAACTTTCCGCGAAAGAATTGTTAACCGTTGGAACAATCATAAATTCTTGAATATCTAAACCGTTATTAGCATGGGCTCCGCCATTTAAAACATTCATTAATGGCACTGGTAATCGACATGCTTGTGAACCACCAACATAACGATACAACGGCAAACCTGCATCTTTAGCAGCAGCTTGAGCTACTGCTAAAGATACACCAAGTATCGCATTAGCACCTAAATTTGATTTATTTTCAGTACCGTCAATATCACGTAAAACTTTATCGATATAAACTTGTTCGAAAACATTTAATCCAACGATTTCTGGAGCTATTTTTTCGCGAACGTGATCAACGGCTTTAAAAACACCCTTGCCATGAAAACGTTTTTTATCACCATCACGTAATTCACAAGCTTCATGCGCACCCGTACTAGCACCTGACGGAACTGCAGCACGCCCCATATTTCCAGCTGTTGTTTTAACTTCAACTTCTACGGTTGGGTTTCCACGACTATCTAAAATTTCGCGAGCAACTATGCTAATGATTTCTGACATATCTTGATCCTTTGTTAAATGTATTAAATTATTATAACATTATTCTTTAAAAAACTGCTCTTGCGGCTGATTAATATGGGCTTGTTCATTTATGTCAGCAAAATCAGGCTTGTTCATTTTTTTAAGAATTTCTAAACTTTCAAAAATAATTTGTGGGTATTGATTTTTAACCAAATCCCAATCAACACGATGAAATGCAGCTTTCATACCCGGTGTTTGTTTTTGTCCCGCTGTTAACAGAGTCACAAGTTGATGTGCACGCACCATATAATCATGTAAGCGCGCTAAATTCTGCGCCACTTGATGTGTTGGTTTGCGAACAAATTCAAATTGAGTAAAGTCCGCGGATGACAACTGGATATTTGTGTTTTGATTTTGCGAATTAGAATTTTCAGCAAGACGAATCAATTCTTCGTTACGTCTTTGTAGCTCGCGATTTTTTTCTTCAAGCTCACGAGAACTGTTTTGTAATTGCTTAACAACTTCTTGCATAAGCTCAGGTGAAATCTGATGACGTTCTGATGAATCTAAAATCGTTGCTTGCTGCATTGGCCAATCAAGTTCAAATCTTACATGATTCCAACGACAATGACCTGCCGATAAACCAACATAAATTGGCAAAGCTTCAAAAGCAGCTTTGAGATAACCCGTAACGAGAGGATACTGCTCTGCTGGCAATGGAATATCAAAACTAATGCCTTTATCTGTTCGAACTAGGTTATCCAATGGTGGTTCTGGTGAAATAAAATAGCCTAAAAACTTCTCAGGTTGATTAAAGATCTCTTGTGGTCTTGGCATCATACGAAGTACGCTATCTAACACACCCCATGCTCGAAGTTTAGGCGTTAAGTGACCAGCTGCTTCAATTTGTGCATGGTTTTTTATCACTCTCTCGAGAAAAGCTTCCATATCGGGAGCATGCATCCAGTTCGATGGGTCTCTTAAGAAATCCCACGGGACATCAGTTTCAGAAAAAATTTCGCTTAAATCGATTTTTTCTGACTCTAAGTACGTTAAAATTGAGTTGGTAATCTTACAACTAAAATGCACGACCAAAAAGCTATATGCCAGAGTGAAATGAATCAAGAGTTAATTGCCTGCACCACTCGAGAATTCTGTGTTTTTGCGAATGAACAGATAACTATGAACCATAGAGATTATCATTTAGGCAAACAGGACAGCTTACTACACAGCTTTTTTAATTTTTTGAAATTTTGTGAGCGGAAAGTTAATTTTGTTATCTACGATTTCTTGATAAAAAGATGGTACGTTGCCAGTGGGCTCGATGAACCCTTCAAGTTTACCGTCAGGCTTACGTACTAAGTTTTGAATTTCAAAAATGGGAACAACAATATACTTGTTATCTTCATCAACACCACGAACTTCTGAAATGGCTCCAATTTTACGCGATCCATCCGAGTACCTTGAAATTTGCACGATAATTTCGATGGCCGATGCGACTTGCGAAACAAGAGCTTTTTCAGAGATTTTAGCGTCTCCACCCATAGCCAAAGCTTCTAAACGAACAATAGCATCTTCTGGCGAATTCGCATGAACTGTTCCCATTGAACCCTTGTGACCTGTGTTCATTGCATTAATTAATTCTAAAGCTTCGCTGGAACGAACCTCACCCACGATAATACGATCTGGCCTTAAACGTAGTGCACTTTTTAAAAGATCTTTAATTGTGACTTCACCTTTACCCATTTGATCAGCTTGACGAGTTTCAAAACGCACAATGTGCTCATACTCAACTTGCAACTCCGATGAGTCTTCAATAATTAAAACACGTTGACCATTTGGAATGCGAGAACACATCAGCGAAAGCAATGTTGTTTTACCAGAACCTGTTCCGCCACTGACTATAATGTTTTTACCTAAGAACATACACAGATCAATAAACTGCCATGCATCCGGAGTTATTGTCCCATATTTGATATAATCAGCTGGAGTAATTTTACTGGCCGTAAATTTACGAATACTAATAACAGTACCTTGTCGTGATATTGGTGGAAGAACAGCAGCTATACGTGCACCACTAGCTGGTGAACCTTCTATTATAGGTAGACGCGCATCTAAACGTGGTTCATCGACATTGATACGACGACCAACTGATTGCGCTATACTGTTGATAGCAGCTTGCAAATTATCTTCATCTGGAAATTGAGCTTGAGTGAGTTCAAGTTTACCTTTTCGTTCGACAAAAATTTGATTCGGTCCATTAATTAAAATTTCAGAAACACCCGGATCATTCAAAAAGTCAGTTACCGGTGCTAAAGCCCGCGTTATGACTTCTTTAAAATTTGATGTTCCGTCTGATGACATATCTAAAACCTATTTTGTTGAAGATTTTTCTGAAGCTATTTTGCGATTGGGTGAATCTGATATAATCACAGCTTTACCCAAAGCACCTGTTTCTGGAGATTGGTACGAGTATACACCTTCAACTTTGGGTTGAATTGTAAAAGTTTTCACAACACCAAAAACTGTATTGTGAACTTGTGAAAATGCATCCATTAAAAAGCTCACATTTTTTTCTTTAGAATTTAAATTAACAATATGAATTTTATAAATTTCATTTTTCTTTAAGTAAATTTTCTCAGGCACAAAACCTGTTTCAGTCTGCATAATAACAATTTCTTGTGAAGGCTGAACTGGGTTTACTATTTTTTTAATCGCTTGAAAAAGTTCTTTATCAGCGTTTGGATTTGCCGATTCTTCAACATTCGATGATGGCATCCTTTGATTTTCAATACGATTAAAATCGGTCTGTCTACGCGACAAATCAATCATCCAATCCGCAGCATGCACTTTAACTTGTGCAAAATAAAAAAATGTAAATAAAAATGTTTTGATGAACGTTTTAGTGTAAGTTTTTTCTGTCTTGAAATTCACTGAATTCACGAGCAACCTCCAAGGCAACAAATTCGACCGATTTTTTATCCATATGCAATAAAGCTTCGATAAGTTTTTTACGATCACCTGAACACGCATTAATTGAATGGCAAGCTTTCACAATAATTTGTGGATTAGAATTTAATTCGTCATTTATTTTAGCCCAATCAGAATGTAAAACCGGATCAATTGCTCCTATAGAATAAAGAGCATCAAATACAGCTTGTAAATCCCCTTGAATAAACATGACGAAACCTCCTGGTATAAAAACTTATGTACAACTTCATTGATGTACAGAGTTCTTATCGGAGATTTCAGATTTTACTTGAGTCAGTCTGAGACAGTTTTCTTATTTCTAGACTAAGGTTTGAATTATTTCTTTTTTTGCGATTCTTCGATTTCTTTGAGTTTTTTATTTTTATTATCAATCATCTTACGTGCTATCTGCGATGGCGAACCACCTGTTCGCATCTGAGTGAGACGTTTTTCACTTTCAACTTTAGATGATAATCTGATATCAGCTTGTGCTATCATTTCAACAATCGAAGTTTCAAAACCACCACTTTGGTACTGCTTTATAAAAGCTGGTTTAAATTCGGAAAGTGTATTTTCTAAAACAACAGTAGCTGTGACTTGCTCAACTGGTGAGGTCTGTTCGTTTTTAAGGGTATTAAGAGATTGAACCACAATCTGGCGAGCACATGATTCCCACTCACCGATGTCTTCTAAATTAGACTTAACAATTGAAATAACCTTCTCTAAAGTAACGTCTTCATCTGGTCTAGAATAAGCAATCAAGACACCTTCTTTAAGAGCCTGAATACGATTGTTTTTCTTATAATCGTTTGCTTTTTCCCTAAGAATATCAGTCATTTGATCTAAGTCGAGTATTTTAAGAGATTTGTAGGAATATGAACTTTCAATCTTTTCTAAGCCGCTCATATCTAGAGAATTCTGCCCATCGCTATTGTGCGATCCAGATCCGCATGAAAATAGACCCAAAGCTAAAACTAAAATTAACAATTTTGCCATAATACATCCTCAAATTAAGATTATTATTAATCTTCGAGCTTCACAAGTCTTCTGTACGGTCACAAGCTAGACCTAGGTCTTATGTTACATCTAGACTGCATACACAAAGTGTTTTCGTTTGCAGAAGTCTATGTAAGACTTATCTTCGCTAACAAAAAATAGAAGTCAATACGGAGGACCTCTTGAAAACATTAACACAAAAAATTACACAAATAGCATCAGCAGCTTTTATCGGTTTAGCCGTTACTGCTTGTGCTCCATCTGCTAAACAGCTTAAAGAAGCTATCGAAAAAGATCCATCAATCGTTTTCATCGCTATCGAAAAACACCCCGATAAATTCATCGAAGTTGTTATGAAAGCACAACAAGAAGCACAAAAAGTTTCTGCTGAGCGTGCACAAGAAGAAGAAAAAAAACAACGTGATGAAGAATTTGCAAATCCTTTAAAACCTGAAGTTCAAGAAGGACGTGTTATTTTTGGAAATAAAGCAGCTCCTGTAACTATAGTCGAATTTTCTGATTTCCAGTGTCCATATTGCTCGCGTGGCTACCAAACAATTCAGCAAGTTCGTAAAGAATACGGCGATAAAGTTCGCGTTGTATTCAAACACCTACCACTTGATTTCCACCCACTTGCAATGCCAGCAGCTCAATACTTTGAAGCTATAGCATTACAAAGCCCAGAAAAAGCTGAAAAATTTCATGACATGATTTTCGAAAATCAAAACATGTTAAAAGAAAAAGGCGAAAAATACTTTGCTGAAGTCACTAAAAAAGTTGGAGCTGACCTCAAAAAAGTTGAAGCATCTTTAAAAGATGAAGCGATTGCAAAACGTATCGCCGCAGACATGGAAGAAGCTAAAAAATTTAATATGAGCGGTACACCAGGTTTCATCATCAATGGTGTTTCTTTACGTGGAGCTTATCCATTTCCTGAATTTAAAGCTATTATTGACAGACATTTAGCAGCAACTAAATAAATTTAAAATAATTATTTAATTATCAGCAAGAAAGCCTAGATTTTACATCTGGGCTTTTTTAATTTTCAAAATGGATTAACTCGCAACTTTATATAGAGTTAAGGGCAAAGACTTCCCTTTGACTTCAATATCACCAGCTAAATGAAATTTAAATTTTTTATCTTGTTCAGACTCTAATCTTCGAAAGACTTCATCACTAATAAGCAAATCAACTTCAAAGTTTTTTGTTGCTGATTCAATTCGCGAAGTTACATTTACGGTGTCACCAATAACCGTAAACTCCATTCGCTGCTCTGACCCGATAGTTCCTGAAATTGCGGCGCCAGCATGTAGCCCCATACCAATATGAATTTCGCTTAATCCACGATTTGCACGCGAACGATTAAGTTCATGTAAGGCTTCGCGCATTTTTAAACATGCACTTAATGCATTTTCAGTGTCATGTGGTCCCGGCGAAGGAACGCCCCAAACAGCCATAATAGCGTCGCCAATAAATTTATCAACAACACCACCATGATCGTTAATTATTTTGACCATGACTTCAAAGTATTCATTTAACATTGAGACAACTTCTTCTGGACTATGCCCTTCACTAAATTTGGTAAAACCACGAATATCTGAAAAGAAAACTGTAACATCTTTACGAGTACCACCAACACTAATTTCTTGGCTTAACAAATTTTCAGTGATACTTGATCCGTGAAATTTGTTAAACAAATTTTTAACTTTGTCTCGTTCTTTTAAGCCATCTGTCATATGATCAAACGCAAATGCTAAATCTCCTACTTCATCTTTTGAATTCACTCTTTCTCGCGCAGAAATATCAAAATTACCTTTAGGAATTTCTTTGATCAACTCCGCTAAAATCTCAATAGGTTTTGTTATCGTGAGTGAAAACAAAAACACTAAGAATAATGATACACTCATAACTATACCAGCAATATAAATCACTGTTCGTTGTACACCGTCAGCAGGTTCAACAACAATTTTTATTGGCGTTTGCGCTAGTAAAGTTACACCCCAAAATGGACTTTTAACAAATGCTCCAATATATTCGTCGCCTGACTGCGCATCTACAATTGTGACTTGTTTTTGTTTTACGTTTTCATTTTCAAGAGATTTGATAAAAAGAGGATTTTTAGACCAATCATTATCCATAGACAGATAGTCTTCATTTTTATGCGCCAACAGATAACCAGCGCGATCGACAAGAAAAAAATCACGTGTACCATCAAACGAAAATAATGATTGAATCATTTCTTGACTAAATCGCGCGACAGCAAAAAAATTTACCTGACCTTTAGCATCTCGAGCTAGTGGAAATCCAATATTTATCAATCGAATACTTCCTGAATTAATATTAGCAAACTGTATCTCAATTTTTTTCTGCATTACAGAGGCAATAGGAAATGGAGTTTTTTGTAAAAGCATACTTAATTGTTCTTGTGTAAAATTATATTTTTTTAAAAAATCATTTTGCGATTTTTGAAAATATATCGATGGATAACCATCAGTGATTTTCCAGACCTCAACACCAACTAAATACTTATCTTTTGGTAATTGAAAATAAGTTAAACTTTCATTATTTTCCTTAAGAATGAGCTGTCCGACAGATTTTGCTTTTTCAAGTGACGTATCTAATACTGTTTCAATTTGTGCCGTTCTCAAACTAGCTTCAGTTAAATTTGTGAATTCTTCACGCTCGACAATCGCTTTACGTAAATACTCATTACTTTGCTTTGTAATTAAAATCATACAACCTAAAATTATAATAGTTGTAATTAAAATAATTTTAATTGATATCGGAATACGTATTTTCATTTTAAGTTTATCAAACAATTGCATCATAATTGATACTCCACTAACAGATTTAAATAATGTCCTTTAATATCAACCCTATTAGGATCATCGCCGTTGAAACCCGTACTCGTATTTGCTGACGACTTATAAGACATTGTATCTAAGCGATAAGCGTAACCAACAAGACCTGTTAAGCTTTTATTAAATCTATAACTACCAAGCACACCTGCTTGATAAGATAAAGATGGCACAAGAGCTTTTGAATTTGTTGTCTTAATACCGTATAATGTTGGCAAAAGCTGAGCATTAACTTGTAGACCAACTTTTGAATTTACTGCATGCCAATATTCAATTCCATATCTTATCCCGAGCGCAGATAAAGGCTCGCTAATCGCTTGAGTTTTGGCTTGATTATTTGAAATGTCTGGCAATTCTTTATATAAAATACCAAGTGTTTGTCTAATTTCACCTGCAGTATTTGGTCGAAACTTATGAACGCCGTTAAAGTCTATAGCGTTGTAGCGAATTGAATTAAATCCTTCGACCTCTACAACACTAGTTTCAAATGATGAAAAATACCCCCAAGCCTTCTTTTTTGTCATATAACCTATGCCAACTTTTGCAGTTCCACCAATAGCGTTGAAAGTTGTATCAACATTATTTTTTTCAGGATTGTGACTGAGATAATCAACAGAAGTTACCAAATAACTTCCTGTCGCATACCACCCACTTAATCGATCAATAGACTCTCGTAATGTAGCTAATTCTTCAGTAACGACAGATCGATCGCCATCAATAACCGCAAAACGTGAACTCACGATGTCCGAATCTAATCGCATATAAGCTAGAGATTTAACACTGAATCGATAGTTTCCACCTGGCCACTCTTTTTTAAAAGGTAAATTATTAGACTTTGTTTGTCCTTCGCTAATAAGAGTGTATTTTTTTTGTTTTAAGTCATATTTTTCGATTTTATATGAATACTCCGTGGCTAATTCAGATTTTGACCATTTCAAATCACGAACATATAAACTTTCTATCGCAGTAATTTCCGGCGCATCAAGCTTTGCACCGATTATAGAAAACTCGACTTCTTTTGTTTTTATAGGATGACTGTCAACATAATCATTGATTGCTTTAACACTGAATTTGTACCTTTGGGCAACAGCTAGGGAAATAGTCTCTGTTAACTTAGTCGTTTCGATTGTTTTCCTAAAACTAGGATTATCTATTGAGACAATTTCTAGATTGTATTTTTTAGCAAAAGGTGTTGATTTCCACTTTATACTAATCTTTTCTATATCTTCTTTCGATGATTGGACTTTAGCATTCGCTACGGGATTATAAATTTCGACGGGATCAAGATGAACTTTAAATTGTTCATACGATGACCATGGACCAGGAACATTTCGTTTATCTCGTCCACGTACACGCATTTGAAAAATACCAGGCGTTAACCGACCTTGCCATAAATGATTTTGCACAGTGAAGGTAAATGTTTTTTTTGAAGCTTTAACTTCTAAATCATATTTACGCGCATTTGGTAATGCTTCCCACTCAAGTTCCACATTACTTTCAGCAGCATTTATGTAGTTTGCAAATAGCAAAATAACAGCAACAAAAAATATTTTTAAATTTCTTTGTTGTGCAATTACTTTCATTATCATTTCACTTTCGCTGGTTTTAACTTAGGTGGAATTAAATAAGTAGCATCCAAAACATTAACTGTTTTTTTAGCAACGGCTCCAAAACGACCCGCTTTATCCATACCAGCAATTTCGAATTTGTATTCACCAGGAGGTAGATCCTCAAATTTAGCACTTAACTCTCCGCCAGTCCGTGTGTATTTTGTATCAAAAACTTGCTTTCCTTTACTATCAAATAAATTAATTCGAAACTTGATAGCTCCATCCAGATATAGCCATTTAACCTGGAAATCTCCTTTTTTATTAGCAGTAATACTATTACCATCAACAAATTCAGGAGGTGATAACATCGGTAACTCAGAGACAATGAAAGCT
The DNA here is from genome assembly GCA_046293015.1 of Pseudobdellovibrio sp. Classification (GTDB taxonomy): domain Bacteria; phylum Bdellovibrionota; class Bdellovibrionia; order Bdellovibrionales; family Bdellovibrionaceae; genus Pseudobdellovibrio. Next base: position 21,042 of record JBKBPU010000006.1, on the reverse strand, counting down.
TTTGGATTTGATGACCCAATTATTTTTTGTGATTGATCGATTCCTTCAATACTAGCAATGTAGCGTCCAGGTTTCAGTAGTTTTGCTTTAATAATCGATTGAGATGTCTTAAGTTCGATAGGCTTACTACCATTTTGATTTTGCGGTGTAAGTTTAATTCGATATTCACTAACCTTTATACCCTTTAAAGCTTCCCATTTCATTTCTAGTTCTGGTTGTCCTACATATTTCTGTTCTTCAGCCCCACGATCATCTAAATAATTTGTTTGAATCCAGTTAATAGGCTCAATCTTAACAGGTTGAGCTACTACGGGCTGTGGTGGCAAAAGAACTGGTTTAGCTATAACATCCGATAATTCGCTTTTGCGATTGAGAACAAACTTTTCTATTCGCCCAGGGATAAATTTATTTTCAGTTTCAAATTTAGCCGACAACCGATAAAAATACTCACCTTCGGGTAGATCAACTGAAAAGCGTTGATGTTTATCAAAATTTTTACTTATAATTCTTGATTTTAAGCCCGCATCTTTATAAAGGTCTAAAATGTAATTCTTAACAAATTCACCTTCAGTCCAGTTGAATTCAATCTTTTGTTTTACATTTTCAATATCAAATATTTGATTAAGCGTAGGATTAATTACTACGGGCATACTTCTTTCAATTATTTTTATTTTTTGCAATTTAGATTCAGCTACAATTTTATTGTTCATAGGATTGATAAAGAAGATTTTATAAAAATAAAAACCTGCACTCAAATTATAATCAACAATTGAAGACTGTCCTGGCTGTACTTCTCGAATTAAGTTTAATATAGACCGATCGGATCCCAACGCCACTTTTGCAAGTAAATCTTTAGGCACGTTTGCCCATTGAATTTTCACAAAGCTGCTATCACCATCGGAAAAAATATGTTTATCTTTTAATGGCGATACGAGTTTGAATGACATCATTCGAGTATCATTCATCATTGTAAAAAATGGATTAATATTTTGTGTGATATCACTACTTTGGATTTCTAAACTGCCATTATTTGCTTTAGTTAAAGTTGCATGACCTTTAATTAACACAGTCTTACCATTTTGAATTAAATTAATTGTCGATACGGATTGAGTTGCTTCAGAAGCGGTCTGTGTCGTTAATGCTGTAACTGTAGCCCCACCTTCCATTAAATCGAGCGCCAATTCTTTATTTGAATTTTGAGCAATAAGAACAATAGAATCTGGTTCGATATTGATTGAGTGACCTCCATTTACAAATTCAACTTGAACTTCACTGTTTTTTGCAGTCCGAATAGCTTCGCCAGAAAATATATAGTCGCCTTTTGTTAGGCTTTGCCAAACCTGACGTTTTATCGGTCGTTTATCGACTTCGTCTTTGACGTTTCGAATATAGGCAATTGGCTCTTGAGCACTAACACCAAGTGATTCTGGCGTAGTGAGGTCAAACCAAATTTGAACAATTGCCAAACTTGTTAATGATACAAATGCTGCTAATAATAATCTAATCCACGTATTTTTCACGGTCTTTCCATCATAAAAAAAATTATTTTATCCCGATTTGATATCGGGATTTAACGCGGTCGATTACACGGGTGCTTTGGTCTAGAACTCTCAAAGTTATTTGTATAAGTGTCTCAAAATGAGAAAACAGTTATGAAAACTTATGATTTTACCGATATACTGTCTATGGGAATTTCCAATCAACAATTTAAATATTTGGCAACAGGTCTAGTATTTCTTTTTGCAAGCTGTAAAAAAGGCGTCCCTGAATTTCAAACGATTAATAAACTAAGTGCGTTTACAGTTGACCAATCTCTCATTTATTCAACTAGTCGAACTAATATAGCTAGCTTCACTGTTTCGGGCCAATGTGATTCGAGCATCAATAAAATTCAACTAAGCTTTGATAATAAGTCTTATGATTCAATTCAAAATTACAGTTCGTCTTCGTCATTCACGTGCACAAGCAACTCTCGATTCACATACACGATTGATCCTACTAAAAGTGCTCAGTTTGTAATACCGGATAGCTCGAATTCAAAAACTATCTACGTTAGAGGTTCAGGTGATTTAGGTTTCTCTCAAGTCTATCCTGTAAAAATTGAAGTTAAAAGCTCTGGCACAGACGCTTTTATAACAGGCGGGACCGGATCTGGAACATCAGTTGGGGCAGAAGAATATAAACTCAAAGGACGCGTACAAACATCTGTTATTAATACGAGCTCAGGATATACACTAAAAGGGTCAATCAAAGTTCAGTAATTAAAACCAAAGTACTTCGAGCGTTTGCTGAGTCAATACAACATGATTTTCATTAATATTCACAAGCAAAGGCGTAATAATTAACCCTCGTTCGAAGGCAGACTTAAGTAGTTTAGCATAATCAGGATCAATTTTAGATGCCGAAAAAAACTGAACATCTTGTCGTTGTACAGTAAAGATAAGTTCACATTTATGACCTTGCCTCATGAGATCGATCATTTCGATTAAGTGTTTTTGACCACGTTCAGTCACTGCATCTGGAAATTGTGCTATAGAGCGATCACCAATAATTTCTTTATAGGTTGTATTTTTAATTTCAATAAAGTGTTTTTTTACTGAATCTAAATCTAAGTCACTTTGTTTATAACAAAAGACTCCATCCAAACGCGTTTCTTTTGAAATTTTGTATTCAGGCTTATAGTAAGTATAATCACCCCAGTGCTTTAAAAAAGATTTTTTACTTTCAAATCCTGCTTGAATAGCCTCTGTTACGATGCGATTAGGATTTGAAGTGTTCACTCCAACCCAAGACCCGTCAATTGTCTGAACAGCTTCAAGCGTACCTTTTAATTTTTTTGCAGGGTCATTATGAAGACTGAAAAGACAATTTTGTTTTACAGACGGTTTTTTTTCAATCACTGATTTTAATGATCCAGTATTAGGTACATGTACAGTTGCCTGAAAAAGCTGACCTGAAACAGTATATTCAACATCTGCAAAAAATCTTTTATACCTCTGAATCAGTTGTCCATGTATTAAAGTTGAACTAAATTTCATTACATTCTTTCTGGTACCGGAATTCCTAAAAGAGCAAGGCCATTTTTTAAAATTAATCCTGTTGATTGCGCTAACGCTAATCTTGTCGCTTTTAATTTTTGATCATCAACATGACCAATAGGGCAATCATGATAAAACCCATTAAATTTTTTAGCTGTATCATATAAGTATGAACATAAAGATGCTGGTTTGTAGTTTTCTGCCGCACTTAGTACAATTGTATTAAAGTTCATTAGATGCTGCATCAGCTTAACTTCACTTGGATGTGTTAATAACGAGCCGTCAATATCAGCTTCTGCTTTCACCTTTTTCAACAATGAATTAATTCTAGCAAATGAATACTGTATAAAGGGCCCAGATTCACCATCCAGTTTCGTCCAATCATTCATTTCAAAAACAATTTTTTTATTAGTATCTTGTTTAAGCATACCATACTTGATAGCACCTTTAGCAACTTGGTCACTAACGAGCTCTATTTCTTCTGAGCTCCAGTCCCCTTCATAACGCTTTAAATACTCGGCCTTAACATGAGCTTTCATTGTCGAAACAAGTCTCATTAATGGCACAATGTTACCTTTTCTTGAACTCATAGCGCCATCTGGCAACTCAACGTAGTTGTATTGCAAGTGATAACAATTTTTAGCTTGCTCAAAACCTAAATGCTCTAAAGTCTTAAAGACTTGTTTAAAATGCAAAGCTTGACGTTGATCAACAACATATATCGATTTTTCTATCTTGTAATCTTCGAATTTTCGACGTGCTAGCTCGACATCTTTTGTGGCGTACAAACCAGTGCCATCTGATTTAAGTAATAAACAAAATCCTAAATTATCACTTGAAAAATCTAAACCAATAGCCCCTTGCGATTCTACAAGTTTACCTTCTTGATAATATTTTTTAATAGTTTTAACTGAATCAGAATCAACATCAGATTCAAAATACCATTGGTCAAATTTAATGCCGGCCCAATCGTAAACTTGATTCATAAGATCTATCGACCACTGACGTGTTACTTTCCAAAGATCATAGTATTCGCCATTTTTAGATTCTAATTGTTTTAATATTTCAGTTAAGATTTTTTTATTTTCTTCATACTTTGGGGTATTTTCTTCGTCTTCTAATTTAAGGTTACCTTTAGAATACATGGCACCCAGCCACTCACCCTTGTTTACTGCAGGAATTGGCTCTGTATTATGAAACTTTAAATACCACAAACATTTTGCAACATGGGTTCCAACGTCACCAGGAAAAGTTGACGCTAAAATATTATAACCTGAATAACGAAGCATGCGAATAAGAGCATCTCCTAAGCACATATTACGCATATGCCCGACGTGTAACTCTTTGTGAGTGTTCGGTTGAGAATACTCAATCATCATCTTTGGCGTGTTTTCGGTGAGCTTTGTTTGAAAAACTGAATCATTTAAAACAGGCAAAACAGCATGTTGAAACAATCCTATCGAAGTAAATTTAACATTGATATAAGGGCCAGCCGCTATAACACTTTCGATTTGTTGCGCATAGGATGGTTGCTGTTTAAGCCATTCAGTTAATTGCTGAACGAGAACTTGCCCTACCTGAGGTGGTGCTTTTTTCAAATGTTTGGCCGCAATAAAACAACCAAAAGCCAAATGCCCCATATCTGGATTGGGCGGTTCAACCAAAGCTTTATACACATCAATAATAGACATCAACTGAGGATCTTGCCCAGCCAATTTGAGCTGTTCTTGGAGTAAAAGATGCAGAGGTTCAGTAATAAGTTTTCGTAATGGTTCGTGCATGATTGTCATATAGAACTTTTCTAGCAAAATCGCTGTCTAGAGTCACATCTTTTATCAAGATTTAATCATTTCTAGTAAGAGTAAAAGCCATTATCTATGGGGTAGTGGTATTCAACATTTTTTTCAACGGCTAAAATTAGATTCAACTTCTGAGTATTTGCCTGTCGTATCCACAAATTTCTCACCATTCCAGGTAAACAAAATTTCTGATTTTTCACCATTTAATGTATAAACATATCTGATTACGGGCAAATTTTCAAAACCTCGCTCAATTTTAACATCTCCGATCAAGGAATTAGTTTCCTCACCGGGCAATGTTTGATCTCTTTGAGTGAGTACCTGAAAAATTTCATATAATGCATCATCTAATATTATAAACATCGACATTGACGCCACAAGCCCCTCACCTCGCGAAAGATATTCTGATGATCGCACCGTTAATATTTCTCGCTGGTGATCTAGAAAAACTTTACTCAAAGAAAATTCTGCATTTTTAAAAAAAAGATTATTTAAATCTGACCTATCACCATTGTAAGCATAATAAGTCTCAATTTTACGACCATCTTTAAGCAAAATTTCGATGTTTTGGATTTGACCATAATCGTCCATATCATCGCTAGGCTGATCATTGAGTTCGATTTCGAAATCATAACCTTTAAGAACCTTATCTACAGATAATGTTTGATCTATAGGACTCGCGCTTAATACATCTACACTGTTCGTTTTCTGACTGTTTGAAGTTTTGAGATATCCTATACCGATTGCGCCAAATACAAGAAATAAGAATGTACCAACAAAGAGAATTAATTTCTGCGCACCCATTACAAATAACTCCATTACAAAAACTGATGCATTATTTTAGCAAAACTTTAAATCCAAAGCAAAACAAAATAAAAAATGCATTTCTTAAATATTCAAAGATTATATTAATAATTAATTTTATTCATCGTCAAAATTTTAGACATTCATGAAATAAAGACAGTTTAAATAAAAACAATGATTTTTTAAATTTAAATATTTGAATTTTACAACAAGAAACATTTTAATACATTTGCTCTATCAATTTAAATTTCGACAATTTAGAGGTCTTTAAAATGTTCAAATTCAATATAAATAAATATATCTGCTCATTACTATTAATAGGCTTTATTACCTCAAGCTGCACACCGAAAAATGATCCGCCTCAATCCATACCACCGGCTCCACGCCAAGATGAACCGGCGATTGAAAGCATTAGCCCTTACGACGACAGTTGTGAAAATTTTATTTCAGTTATTGACCAAAGTAAATACTCCTACGGGTGGGTGGAATCACCAGAAAATCCATTAGCATCAAATAGTCCAAAATTAAAAATATTCTATATAAAACCGCTTAAGATGACAGACAATGTAATTGCCTTTTACAATGGCGGTCCAGGTTCAAGTGTTCACAGTTCTTTTGCTTTACTCGAAACATATTTAATTCACAAAGGCTTGCAAGATAAAATCAGTTTTATTTATATTGATCAACGCGGTAATGGTTGTTCGTCAGGTTATCCAGTCGAAAAATTTGAAAACTCACCAGAAGCAACCATTCGTAGACTGACATGGTACGGTTCTACAGGTATTGTTTACGATTCAGAAGCTGTTCGCAAAAAAATTTTAGGAGATCAACCCTGGAAAGTATTCGGTCAAAGCTATGGCGCATACATTGTCCATCGATATATTAGTTTATTTCCTCAATCATTAAAAGCAGCTTATGCTCATGCGAATGCAATTTCAGATGACAGCTTAGATCGATTTACATATCGAATTGAATCTCAAATTCGCATGTCTGAAGAATATTTCAAAACACATCCTGATGACAAATTACCTTATGTAACTCTTAAAAGATTTTTAAGTGCAAATAAAGACTATTGTGTTGAAACTGCTGTTTATAAACAAAAATACTGCGGACTAGAAATCGCCGAATATCTCAATTACAGCCTTGGTTTTAAGGATTCTTGGTCATATTTAAATTTTTTACTTTCAAAATGGGTGCAAAATGGCATAGTCATTCGCGAAGAGATCCTCAATGAACTTAATGCAAACGGTGACGAACCACAAGATAGTCGCGCGATTGCATTTGCAGTTATAGGATACTTTGATCGCAATATTGCCGGTGGATCCAAAGACAATTGCCTAGCAGTTCTTAATCGACTTAAAGCACAAAATGTTTTTGAAGCAGACACATCGATTCATGAGTGCTTGGGCTCAGTTCAATATAGTTATACCAATGAATCACGAGAACAAGTCGCCGCAGTATTAGGCTATCAACAAGATTTAATGTCTTACACAAAGCTTAAAGAAAATTTAAAACTTATGCCTTTACGATCATTTTATTTGTATTCAGGCGCTCTTGATACCTTTGTACCACCCAAAACATTCGATAAAGAATTGTCATTCATCAGTGACTTAATAAACTACACCCATTTTACAAACTCTGGCCATGAAGGATTCTATTCTGAGGATCAAGTTTGGCAAGATCTTGTTAAATAAGCAGATCTTAAATTTAAAGACTCTATAAAGCCTAGATAGAGCGTAATTTCGCTCTATCCATTTGTCAAAATAACGACATAATATTTGCCTAAAGCGCGAATAAAAGATAGAAATAAACATTCTATCAAAGGCGGCTTTTATGGACAACAAACCCCAAAGTTCTGCAGATCTTAGTTCAAACAAATCAACGACATCTCATCCTCAAATAATACGAAAACCTGAATGGTTAAAAGTACGTGCTCCTGCCGGTGAAAACTACGGTCGAATCAAAGAAATGTTGGGAGAACTTAAGCTCGCTACAGTTTGCCAAGAAGCAAAATGTCCCAATATGGGCGAATGTTGGTCTGGTGGAACTGCTACATTTATGTTGATGGGTGAAGTTTGCACGCGAGGCTGCAGATTTTGTAATGTCAAAACTGGTAATGCCAAATTAGGATTACCTCCAGTTGATCCTTTCGAACCTGAGAAAGTTGCTTATTCAATTTCACAAATGAAACTTAAATACGTTGTGATCACATCCGTTGATCGCGATGATATGCCAGATCAAGGATCAGACCATTTTGCTCGCACTGTAAAAACGGTTAAAAAACTTGATCCAGATTTAATTGTCGAAATCCTAACACCTGACTTTCGTGGCGATGAAAATTTAATTTTACATTTAGCAGCTGCTTATCCGGATGTTTTCGCGCATAATATCGAAACAGTTGAACGTTTAACTCCTTCAGTACGTGATCCTCGTGCCAAATACAGACAATCATTAGATTTATTAGCATCTGTTAAAAAATTTGATCCAAAAATTTATACGAAATCATCAATCATGCTGGGCCTAGGTGAAAAAGACGAAGAGATTATTCAAGCTTTAAAGGATCTTCGCGCTGTTGGCTGTGATGTTGTCACTTTTGGTCAATACTTACAACCAACGCCAAAACATTTAAAAGTTATCGAATTTGTAACACCTGAAAAATTTAAATACTGGCAAAAAACAGCTGAAGACATGGGTTTTTTATATGTGGCTTCAGGACCACTTGTGCGCAGTTCTTACCGTGCCGGAGAATTTTTCATGGAAGGCATGATTAAAAAAAATCGCGCTCTCAACAGACAAGAACAAGTATAAACTCAATTTATAATTTTAATTTAAGAAAGAGGATACAACATGACAGACATTAGATTACCAGAATTAGGTGAAGGCGTTACGGAAGGCGAATTAGTCAAATGGTTAGTTAAACCAGGTGACACTGTTAAAGCAGATCAAACTGTAGCTGAAATTATGACTGATAAAGCCACTGTTGAAGTCCCAACACCAGTTGCCGGCACTATAAAAGAGCTTTTATTTAAACCTGGCCAAATCATTAAAGTTGAATCTGTGATTGTTAAACTTGAACTTGGTGCAGCCACTACAGCCACAGCTATGACAACTGCTCATAAGCCAGCAGCGCCCGTCGCAGCTACAAACTCAACTGCAACTGTTGATGTTAAATTGCCCGAATTAGGCGAAGGTGTTACTGAAGGCGAACTTGTTAAATGGACTGTCAATATTGGTGATGCCGTTAAAGCTGATCAAACTGTAGCTGAAATAATGACTGATAAAGCCACTGTTGAAGTTCCAACACCAACTGCTGGTATCGTTAAAGAATTAAAATTTAAAAAAGGTGATATTATTAAAGTTGAATCTGTCATTTTAACTTTATCTGGCTCCGTAAGCACGAGTACTCAACCACAAGCTCATGCAAATAGTCATGCTACAAAACCAACAACAACGACTGCAGCTCCGACTTTAATGATGGCTCATACAACAACATCATCATCAGCTAGTCTATTTCCACCAGTGGCAAATTCGAAAGTACTCGCAACACCTGCAACTCGCAGATTAGCTCGCGAAATGGGGGTTGATATCAACGGACTATCAGGTTCTGGACTTGCTGGCCGAGTCACACGCGAAGATGTCTTATCTGCAAAAGGAGGATCTGCTGCTTTGACTAAAGACACTGGTTCTGGCGCCGTATCTGCCGGTATGCCAACGATGAATTTTCCAAAACCGTCATACAATTCAACAAATGCTGCTCTTGAAGAGCGAGTTGACTTGGTTGGTATCAGAAAAAAAATTGCACAAAACATGCAAATGTCAAAAGCTGTTATTCCACATTTTACATTGATGGACGAAGTTGATGTTACTCAACTAGTTGCTATTCGCGAATCTGTAAAGGATTTTGCAGAAAAAAACGGAACCAAGATCACTTATTTACCAATCGTGATGAAAGCTTTGATCGCAACAATCAAAGAATTTCCAATGTTTAATGCTTCAATTGATGATGCGAACTCTCAAATCGTCTATAAAAAATATTTTAATATTGGATTTGCAGCTGATACTCCAAATGGATTAGTCGTACCAGTTATTAAAAATGCTGACCAAAAAACAATTTTAGAAATATCAAAAGAAATTTTAGATTTATCTAAACGTGCTCGTGATGGCAAATTGAAACCAGACGAAATGAAAGGTTCAACAATCACGATCACAAATATTGGATCAGTTGGTGGTATGTACGCTACTCCGATCATCAATCACCCTGAAGTTGCGATTTTAGGAATGTACAAAATCCAAGATAAACCTATAATCAAAGATGGCCAGCTCGCTGCTATTAAAGTGATGAATTACACAATTACTGCAGATCATCGTTTAATTGATGGCGCGGTCGCTGCAAATTTCTTAAAATCATTTTTTGCTAAAATTCAAAACCCTGGCATTTTAATGATGGGTTTGACGTAAGCACTCTCAATAAACAAGGAAAAATAATTTATGCAAAATTTTGATGTTGTTGTTATAGGTTCTGGTCCTGGTGGTTATGTAGCTGCTATTCGTTCGGCTCAACTTGGATTTAAAACTGCTATTATCGAAAAAGAAGCTCTTGGCGGTGTGTGTTTAAACGTTGGTTGCATCCCATCAAAAGCCATGATTACAGCTACTCACCTTTTACACAAAGCTCAACATGATTTTAAAACTATGGGTCTAAACATCAAGGGTGGAATTGATGTCGACATGAAAACATTAGTTTCATGGAAACAATCTGTCTGTGATAAAATGTCAGGTGGCGTAAATCAGTTGCTTAAAGGCAACTCAGTTACAATCATTAAAGGCACCGCTGAATTTAAAACAACAAAAGAGTTAACTGTTAAATCATCATCAGGCACTGATACTGTTATGGCCAAATATTTTATTATAGCAACAGGATCGCGCCCGATCGAAATACCTGGTTTTACTTTTGATGAAAAAGATATTTGTTCATCAACTGGCGCACTGGCTTTTGATACGATACCAAAACGCGTTGTGACTATTGGCGGTGGATACATTGGATTAGAAATTTCATCTTACTTACGCAAATTAGGTACTGAAGTCACTGTTGTAGAAGCTAATGCTTCATTACTTTCTGGCGTTGTTGATCCTGAATGTGCACAGGTTGTGGCTCGTAAAGCAGAAAAAGCAGGTATTCAATTTAAATTTGGAGCCAAAGCCAAAGGTCAAAAGAAAACAAAAGACGGTTACGAAGTCACAGTTGAAATTAACGGAAAAGACGAAGTTCTTAAAACGGATAAAATTCTCGTGACTGTTGGTCGTAGACCTAATGGCGATCAAGCCAATATTAAAGGCGCCGGTATTCAAACAGACGAACGTGGCTTTATCAAAGTTGATGCTCAACGCAGAACAAATATTTCTCATATTTTTGCAATTGGCGATATTTGTGGACAACCCATGTTAGCCCATAAAGCTTCGCATGAAGGCGTTATGGTTGCTGAAATCATTTCTGACATGAATCGTGTTTATGACGCTAAAACTGTACCAGCCGTCGTTTTCACGGATCCTGAAATTGCTTCTGCTGGCATGACTGAAGCAGAATGCAAAGCAAAAGGATACAATGATTTGATGATTTCTAAATTTCCGTTTGCCGCTAACGGCCGTGCTGTTAGTATGTCAGAAACTGACGGTTTCGTAAAAATGATTGCCGATAAAAAGACACACGTTTTATTAGGTGTTCACATTGTTGGACCAGAGGCTTCAAATTTGATTTCAGAAGCTGCTTTAGCCATTGAAATGGGCGCGCGGTTAGAAGACGTTGCATTAACGATTCATCCTCATCCAACTCTTGGCGAAACCATGATGGAAGCAGCAGAGGCTACATTAGGCCACGCTATTCACATCATTCAAAAACCACTTGGCGGAGCTCATAAAACTACAACTGTAAATAAATGATTATTGTATAAAATTAAAGTTTTCTAAAAAATAGAGAAGCATATTGTTCACAAAATGCTTCTCTATAGAGAAAATTATTAAAATAAATTTTCACATGTTAATGTATTTTTTTTATTCTGCTTTTGCTGCAACTTATTTTCATTAAATTTTGAATATATATTTTTTATCTCTAACCATGAAATTTTGGCTAGTAAATCAAAATTGACTTTTTCTTCGGTAACAATACGTTGAAAAAATTCTTGCGGATGAGTTAATATAATTTCTCGAACAATAGAAGTCAGATTTTTAGAACTACCCGATTCAATTAACATTTGATTTTGAATAGTTATCCCTCTATTTAAATTAATAACTTCGTATTTCATTTTTAAACCACAATTCATCACAAAGCCTAACCACTCAGTCATTGTGATATTCTTGCCATTCAATATTTTAATTTTGTCCCGAATAGATTTGTTTAAATCAACATATGAAATCTTATTATCTGAATGCACTGATAATTCCCAAAAAATTTGACTAATAAATTCAGCATCTAATGATTCTAAAGCCATACCCAGTACTAAAAACTTATTTTGAGTTTTTCGATCTACAAATCCGCCCATCCCAAAATCAAGCATGTTGACTTGTATGTGAGAGTCTTTAACTGAAACCAAAAAATTACCTTGATGCAAATCACTATGATAAAATCCGTTTCCGAAAAAAGTTTCTTGTATCCACATTTTTGCAATTGCTTCAGAAATAAGTCGCTTCAATTGTGGCTCTAATTGATAGTATTGATTCACAACTTTATCTAATTTTGTACCGAACACAAGCTCTTGTACCATTAATTCTGAGCTTGATTTAAGTGGTAAATAAATTTCAGGAACGTGTGTTTCTAAAATATTTTTATAATTTCGCCCTTTAATAAACAACTTATTGTTATACGAATGTTGAGCCTTAATCTGTCTATCTATAGTTGATTTAATATCAAGTTCATCCATGACAGATTTAATAATGTCTTCAATCACAGGCGTAACTTTTGGTAAACCCGATTGAGCTAACAACGGATCTCGATCTAGTATATCAGCTATATTTTTTAAAATGACTTCATCTTCAATAACTCGTTCAGAAATTCTTGGTTTTATAAATCTTAGAACAACACTCTTTACTTTACCATCAACTGACATTTTAGCACGATGCACTTGTGCCATAGTGCCAACACCAAGTGGTTTTTTTTCCACGGACACAAAGCTATAGTTATCTTTTTCGGAATCAATAATTTTTTGAACTTCAATCCATGGAACAGGACGAACAGAACTTTCTAAAATTTTAAACAACTCTAACATTTCATGTGGAATATTCTTTTGTGTTCCTAAAATTTGAAGAAATTTTTGAAAAACAGGGCCACTATTTTGAACAAGCATTACAAATCGAGCTTGATCATCGACATTAATAGGTAAACTAAGCATTGACGATAATATTTGCTTTTTACTGTCTAACGATAGTTGTTTAAAATACTCACTAAAAACAGTTTTTAATATTTTTTTAAATACAGGATTAATTTCTGCCTTATTATTTTCTAATTCATTTGCGATAAGATCACCCATACTATCTAAATTATGTATTAGATTTTTGAAAATCGATTCTGTTGATAGTGAAAATAAATTTTTGACATTAGAAATGGTTTTATTGATCTGATCCTGACTTTGAGCTGGTCCTTGTATCTGGTGATTAAAATCAGAAATTAGTGATAACAAATCTAGATCTAATAATTTACTTTTTTGATTTAGAATATTCTTAAAGTAGTTAACTTTATTTGATCTATATTGATTGATTTTTTTTTGCACTTTTGCATTATCAGATACGTACTTTTTAAATGGCTGAATCGACTGTTTTTCAATGATATCTAAATCTACTTTTAAACTTGAAGTATCAGGCCATCCAGCTTGACTTCTATTTAAAAATTCTTCAAAAGATTTTACGACTACTGTTTCAATTGGCATTGATAGCTTATTTAAGATTATCTTTTTTAATTTATCGAGAACGATTTGTTGATCTTTTAGGTCTAACATTTGTGATTGTAAAATATACGAAACAATCAGTCTTTCTTCGAAATCAAGATAAATTTTAGAATTGTTATTAAATTCGTCAGATGAAGGCAGTCTAATTCTATCAGAAATAGAATTAGCAGATGGATAACCGAAACTGCTCATGGCAGTTATAAAAATAATTGTTGTTAAAACAATAGTAAATAAAGCGCGCATAATCAACTCACGTTCCTCTAAGTATAAGTCTTAGCATGAAGTGTACCTTTATCTATGCCAAATAAAGCCTATATTAGTGTCTAAAGATTTTAACAACTGACACTTTTTGTCTTATATTGAGACCGTCTATTGTAACTACATCAACCTCGAAAAAATTAGAGACTTGCCAGTTTGTTTAAATCGGTTTAAAAACAATTTATGATTTTTGAAGACTGGGGACTTGTATCATACAAAGAAGCCTTAGATAAACAATTGGATTATGTTAATCAGCTCGATCTAGCAATTGCTGATAATTTGAATCATCCTGGCTTCTTAATTTTTTGCACGCATCCACCAGTTGTCACAACTGGAAGGCAGACCCAACATGACGATGTGTTCTCTTGGCCCGGAGAAATTATAGAAATCTCACGCGGGGGACGAGCAACATATCATGGGCCATCACAAATAGTCGTTTATCCCATAATAAACTTAAAAGATGCACGTCATAACAGAGGGCCACAAGAAATCCGTGGCTATATAAGAGCTTTTGAAAATGCTATTGTCGATACGTTATCTCATTTTAATATTCAAGCGACAGGCAAAACCATTCAAAAATTACCAGGTCAATTAAAAGAATCAGACGAAACAGGCGTTTGGGTCGGGCAAAAAAAAATTGCTTCACTTGGTATAGCTGTAAAAAAATGGATAACATATCATGGTGCAGCCATTAACTTTTATGATGATCCAAATGCTTTTTTAGGTATTAATCCGTGTGGATTTTCATCAAGTACAATGTTAAATGTAGAGAAAATTTTTAATGATCGAAATGAAAAAATTGATAAAAATTTTGAAATACAATTTAAAGAAACTTTAAAATATAATTTAATGAAACAACTTTAACAAAAAAACGTTCTACGATATCACTAAAGAAACATTTTTTTGCAACGATGTTATGTCGCGCGCAGTCACTATCTCAATTTGATACAAGAGGTCCACCAAAATTAGTTTTTCTAGAGTATTTACTTTTTTGTACCTAAAAAAAACCGATAAAGGTAAGCATGCTTAATGGACCTCGCCAACACCAAAGTTTTCAACAATACCATAAAGCCAGCTGGATTTTATGGGCACTTGTAGCTTACTTCACAAGTCTAATTATTGTTGGATATGAGCTATATATATCACGACAATCTTTACAAAATAATACTAAAAATGAGATCGGCTCTCTGATTCAAATAACAGATAAACGATTAGATGGGATGTACACAAATACATTCTTAAAGCTTGATAAAGCTCTATTACAAATTCGTAATTTAGAATTACAGAAAAAAGATCAGATTGAAGAAATTCATAAAGTTATTCTAAAGCTAAATCAAGAAAACAAATATCTTATCACAGCAATAACTGACGAAAGTGGTCGTCACATAACTTCATCTGCTCATTTACATTCAAATGTAGATCTTAGCGATCGTACATATTTTCAAAATCTAAAAAATGATGACCAAATAGAATCAATTGTATCAGAACCACTTATCAGTAAAACACACAAAAGATGGGTTATTGTTTTTGCAAAAAAAATTAGAACTGAATCAGGAAAATTTAAAGGTATGCTCCTAGTGACTTTTCCAATCGAAGGCCTTACAGAAATTTTAAAATCAACGCTTGATCGTCCAGGTAGCAATATCACACTTTTCACAAAAGAACTAACATTCATAACTCGTTGGCCAAACATACCTGAATTAATAGGTAAAAAAGCAGACATAAAAAAACCACAGAGTTTTATTACTTATGAATTTGATGATTTAATTTCACCAATTGATAACGAACACCGCTTCGTTGGACGGCAATACGTTCTCAACAATGAATGGATTTTAACAGTTGGCTTTACTGTGAATGAGCTTTATTCAAAGTGGTGGTTTAAGTTCTACACCTATATTGGTTTATTTTTACTTTTTATTGTTTCGATTATTGTTTTATATTACCGCCAGTTTCAATTAGAGAAAATGATGATCATACAAGAAGCTAAACTCATTAACTCTGCAAAGTTATCCAGCTTAGGAGAAATAGCAGGCAGCATCGCGCATGAAATTAATAATCCAATGTCAATTTTACAAATTTCATTTGATCTTGCCAAACGAGAACTAAAAACAAACGAATTATTTTTAGAAAATAAAAAATTATCAAATTTTTTTCTGAAAATTGAACGATCAATTTCTCGTATCAATTCTATTTTATATAAAATAAGACGAATCTCAACTGATCAGGGGTTCGAACAATTTCAAGATAATGACTTAAAAAATCTAGCGCATTCGGTCATAGATATTTATAAATCTAAAATTCAAGAAAAGCGAATTCAACTTATTGTGAAAGAGTCAATTTCCAAAGTTATAGTTAAATGCCAAGAGCTGACGATACAACAAGTTTTAATGAATGTTATTCAAAATGCAATCGATGCTATTAATGATTCATACGCTCAAGAAATGACAGATCGCTGGATTAAAATTGAAATTTTAACAGACAATCATCATCCAGAAATTAAAATTTCTAACTCTGGTCCTCGCATACCTGAATCAGTCCAAGATAAAATGTTTGATATTTTTTATACAACAAAACACGAAAGGACAGGTCTTGGATTGCCGCTATCAAAGAAATTTATGATCGAAAATAATGGTGACATTGAATATGATAGCGAAGCACTTAATACGACTTTTATTATTCGCTTTAATAAAACTAATTAATGAGTTTCTTAATTTCTCTTATTTGATTTAAATGAATCGCTGTATGTGTTGTAATTAACCAATACCACTGTTTGGGTTTGATTGCCCCAAACCATGGATGTAAAAATCGACTTTTATTTTCAAAATCCTGAAATTCTTTGTTCATCTTCGGATAATCAACCGAAACGAAGGTATTAAATTCTTTAATTGCTTGCTGCTGTGTCATGTGACCAAGCGGCTTTACTTTTGCAACGTCAGCCACAAAATTTGGAGTTTCACCACGTTGTAAACATAAAATAACTGAGCACATGGCTCGTCCAACAATAACAATATGCTCTAGGGTCATAGCAACAGACCAATACCGAGAGCTATCCTCTAGCCCCATCATTGGAGGTACAAGTTTTTTTTGCAATAATTGCTCTGACGATAAAGAAGCCAACTCAGCG
This sequence comes from Pseudobdellovibrio sp., assembly GCA_046293015.1. Taxonomy (GTDB): domain Bacteria; phylum Bdellovibrionota; class Bdellovibrionia; order Bdellovibrionales; family Bdellovibrionaceae; genus Pseudobdellovibrio. Next base: position 4,085 of record JBKBPU010000006.1, on the reverse strand, counting down.
GTTATTAAGCTCACTATTTTATCAAAACGTCTTTTGGATTCATCGCGCGTTGTGCGATTTGATACAAATGGACCCACATAATACTTTAAAATAATATGCTGAAACCATGTTAAACCCGCCCCTGGAGGCGCAAGTTGAGGTTCCATATTCTTTTGCATTTGATTATCAATTTGACTCATTAGGCTTCAGCAGCTTGTCCAGCTACTCCGGATGCCATAACTATTGTGGCTTCACCTTTACAAACAATATCACCATTTTCTTTTTTAGCTGTCGTCTCTACAACACCTAATCCTCGACCACGATGAAGCTTTGTAATTTCAAGCTCAAAAATAATTTCATCATCAATAAAAACTGGATTATAAAACTTTAAAGTCTGTCCACGATAAATGCCACCAGTTCCAATTGTTTGTGTCAAACATCGAGAAATAATGGCACCTAAAATCATCCCGTGAGCGATTCTTTTTTTAAAGATTGTCGTAGCAGCGTATTCATCATCTAAATGAATTGGATTAACATCACCAGATAGTTCAGCAAATTGTCTAACCATTTTATCTGTAATAATCTGCTTAACGACAGCTTTGTAACCAACATCTTTAGACATTTGGCTTTCAAGTTCTTTTTGATCCACACCTGCCATGACAATCTCCTTTAGAGTCTTTACACTATAGGATATTCGCAGCCAATTCTGCAAGCTCAGATCTTTCGCCCTTAGTTAATGTGACATGGGCCGCTATGTTCTGCCCTTTAAATCTTTCAACAGCATGTGTTAATCCTGAGTTTGCCGAGTCTACATACGGATTATCGATCTGATAAACGTCACCAGTTAAAATAACTTTTGTACCGCGACCTGCACGCGTAATAATCGTTTTAATTTCGTGCGGTGTTAAGTTTTGCGCCTCATCTACAATCAAATATTGCTTTGGAATACTACGACCACGAATATATGTGAGTGGTTCAATATTTAACATACCTTGGTTAATAAGCTCTTGCGCACGACCTGCAGCTTTTTTATCTGCTCCCATTAAAAATTCAACATTATCAAAAATAGGCTGCATCCATGGATTTAATTTTTGCTCGATATCACCTGGCAAATAACCAATGTCACGACCCATTGGAAAAATCGGTCTCGAAACAAGTAACCTTTGAAAGCGACCTTCATCTAAAGTTTTAAATAACCCGGCAGCAATCGCGAGTAACGTTTTACCAGTACCTGCTTTACCAACAAGTGAAACCATCATAATTTCGTCATTCAACAAAGCATCAAGAGCAAAACTTTGTTCAACATTACGAGCATGAATACCCCAAATAGAATCCGGAGGATTAATCAAAGGAACAATAGCTTTTTCTATTCCTGAAAATCGTCCGATAGCTGAGTGATTTGGGTTTGATGCATCTTTTAAAATTACATACTGGTTAATATATAATTTGTGATCGACGGCTAGTTTTTTTTCACGGTAAAAAGTATCGATTTGCTCAGGCTTAACTTCGATTTCTTGATAACCTTCATAGAGTTCTTCTTGGCTGACATCAGAACTATCATAATCATTGGCATTGATACCATAAACATCAGCTTTAATTCTTAAATTGATATCTTTCGAAATTAATTCAACTTTTGCTCGTGGATGTTGCTTTTGCAGAGACAATGCCGTGCTTAAAATACGATTATCGGCTTTATTTAAATCTAATTCTGAAGGAATACCAGCCATCACAAGATCCGTCGTGATGTAGACATATGTTTCGTGGTTATCAATCTGCACACCTTGTGCTAAATTACCTTTTGAACGCAACACATCGATAAAGCGACTAAATTGTCTGGCATTACGACCATTTTCGCCTTGATCACGTTTAAATTTATCAATTTCCTCAATAACTGCGAATGGAATGTGAATATCAGCATCACCAAATTTTAATAAAGCAAACGCATCGAATAAAATCACATTTGTATCAATAACAACTTTTCTACGTTTTGTTTTACCATTAGTACCATTTGGTGTAGCCAATTCAGACCTCCTGTGTCGTTTTAACGGCTAGCAATCAATTGCTAGACCTAATTAAATTCGACCTCAAATAACAGAGGCTGTCAAAATTAAAACTAAAGTCTTGAATTTAATAATGCGGAACTCAGTATAGGCTATTAAAAAACAGGAGAAGCAATAAGATCGCCTTCATCAATTCTTAACCCCTGATTCACTGAGATAATGAAGTTTACAAAATGCCGAAGCGCAACATCAGGAGCATCACTTTTCATGTACTCAACACCGTGACGTATAACACCTTCTTGAGAATCGTAAGTCGCATGTTTAATAACAACTTGTAATGGAAAATATATTTTATGATTTAGATAAACTCTTAATGCAAGCTCTTCGCCGACTTTAAAAGATCCCAAACCAGGAGGCATTTCAAACGATAAACCCTCTTCTGATATATCAAATAAAGTAACTTTTGATAGGCCCTTTTCTGGTAACACAATCATACCACTCACGAGATCACTTAAGACAGTTCTTTCGATCTGACGTCTTTCCTTAATAAGTGTTAGCTTTCCAGTACCCTGAAATTCACTTAAATTAAGCAATTTATGATCATCAGCACCACCAGTTTCGCTTTGATTCTGTGCAACTGTTTTTAAACGTGGTGTAATATCGATAATTTTTGCCATGATCCCCCCGAAATAAGATATTCTATTATCGGCAAAAAATTGTATTAACTTGAGATCTAAAAATGATACAGTTGAAACGATTATGTTGCGTTTGACCTTAGTCTTAATCTTAAGCTTGCTTTTGCATTTTTCGATATACACTATCGTGGAATACGCTCCTGCTCTAAAAAAACCTATTGAACTCACTGAAGTTGAAATCATCGACCCTAATGAAAATGCAAAGAACGCTCAAAATCGTGATTTTGAAAAACCAATTATTAAAAATTCCGCTGAAACAAAACCGCAGGATATAGATAAACCTGCAGATTTCATTGCTGAAAAATATCAACGATTCGAAAAGCAAACTCGTGTAGATAAAAACGGTGTTTTCCAAAATGCGGCACCACAACTGCAAAAACAAACTCAGAAGAATTCAACCGATCAAATGAAAAAACCAGCGAGTGAGCAAAAACCACAAAATGGTGACACGCCTGAGTTTGCTCAAGCAGTACAAAATAATACGCAAACATTACAACAACAATTCAATACGCAAACATCGAGCTCACCTTATGATTTACCTCGAGACATTAATCTTGGTTTTGCAACTAATCTCAATGCGGATTCGCATATCTATGCATCGTTTTACAATCGTGTCATTGATTTATTTTACGTCAGATGGTCACAAAATTTAAACTATATTTTTGATCGACTACCCATTGACATCAAAAGACAACTTTCTGGTAAAAACTGGTCAACTGAACTTGAAGTTTTTTTAAACTCAGAAGGTGTTTATCAAAAAGGGTTTATACTCAAAAATTCTGGTTTCAAACCCTTTGATGAAGCCGGATTAAATGCATTTAAAGATGCGAAAGTGTTTCCTAATCCACCCCGCGGCAAAATCGAATCTGATGGCTTTGTTAAACTCAAATATCGTATTTTGGTGCAGGTGCGGTAAGTATGAATTGATTATTTTATCCAAAGATCTGAGTAATCAAATTAATTTTCATATGATATCACATCAACTTTTTTACGTGTCGCATTTTTTAAATACGAGTCAATACGCTCAACAAATAAGTTATCTTCTAAAATTTCTGACCTTGAATGAGGATGTTATCAATTTCACATGCCGTTAGACCATCTGAATTCAAATATGATCTCACGTACAATGTACCTGCACCCATAACTGCAACAAGCGAACTTATATTTGCATTGATTTGTACTGCTGTACTTGCTTGTGCATAAGTACCATTAGAACTCGCCCACGCACTGCCATTATAATACCAAAAGTTTACCCCATCACTTGAAATTGAATAGCGATCACCGACACAGCTGTTTGATCCAAGCGTTGATGAAAATCCACTTAAAACTTGAAATGTCGAACCTATTGAAGATTGATTAGTTACATAAGCATTAATCGTCGAATAATGCTGTGGTCCAACAATTACAGACT
>JBKBPU010000005.1:0-273044 GCA_046293015.1 Pseudobdellovibrio sp. | reverse complement strand
ATAACGGCAGTACATTTTCATGTGTAAATAATTCTGGTGGCGGCGGTGGAGGATCTGGAATTGAATCGATTACTTCAAGCAGTGCAAGTTTAGTGATTGGTGGAACAGCAAGTGCTCCTGTGTTAAGTTTAACAACAGCATCAGCAAGTTCAGCTGGTGTATTATCCGCAGCAGATTATACAAGGTTTGATGCGGCAGCGACAGCGTCAACAGCAGCATCGTCATCAGCTGTTGTGAATACAATCGTAAGACGTGATAGCAGTGGTCATGCGAGTTTTAACGGTGTAACAACATCAACAATCAGTGCAAATTCAACGTCAGTGAATAATGTAGATATTTATAAGCCCGCAACATCGAACTATGTTAGATTACAAGCTCCGGTGGGCTTATCATCAAGTTATGTGTTGAGTTTACCGGTATCAGCAGGTGTGAGTGGTCAAGTTTTGCAAACGGATGGATCGGGTAATTTAAGTTGGATGGGTTTAGGTGGTCTTGCTGGAAAGAGTTTAATTGATTTAACGGCGGATGTTTCAGGGGTGCTACCTGTAGCAAATGGTGGTACTCAATGGACGACGAGTGGTACAACAATTAATTACAACAGCGGTAATGTTGGTATTGGTACGAGTAGTCCGTCTTCAGCGTTGTCAGTAAGTGGTATGGTTAGAGTAGATAATGGTTCAGGTATTGCATATGGTTTTTTAAACTCCTCAAATACAGGATTTCGTTCAGGCTCTGCAGGAACATTTAATGTAGTATTAAATGGGTTTCAGAGGCTGTCTTTTGATTCAAGTTGGATGCACGGGTATACAAGTAACACACCAGCTATAAATATAAGTGGTGCTGGCAATGTAACTAGCCCTACTTATTCTTTCTATGGTAATCAAAATACAGGTCTATATGCTCCTGGAATAAATGAAATGGCATTTTCGACTTCAGCTACAGAGAGAATGCGGATAGATTCATCAGGCAATGTTGGTATCGGAACTGTATCGCCAACCGCAAAGCTTGAAGTCGCAGGCAATATTAAAATACAAGATGGTAGCTCTGTGTTATCAACAGGGGCAAGTGATATGATTTGGGGTAATACTAATGCTCAGGTACTTATTGGTGGTACGGGGTCTACATCAAGATTACTTGCAAACTCAAATCACTTAACACTTGGCACAACACGATCTACAGCACTAGATGATAATATTTATTTTCAAGGAACACGCGATACGGGAACTAAAACATGGATGACAATTTTAGGTGGGTCTGGTCAAGTTGGTATCGGAACAATTACACCATCATATTCTTTAGATGTTTCAGGAACAATTAACACCAACACTGGCTATCGCTTTCCAGATGGCACTACGCAAACGACAGCATACACAGGTGGTGGTGGCGGAACCGTATCAAGTGTAACGAGTGCGAATGGATATTTAAGTATCGCAAATAGTACAACAACGCCAGTACTAACAGTCAATGTTGGAACAGCATCAGGAACAGTAGCCGCAGGAAATGATACAAGAATTACTGGCGCATTACAGGCAAGTAACAATCTAAGTGATATAGCATCAAGTGCAACAGCGAGAACAAATTTAGGGTTAGGAGCGCTAGCAACATTAAGTAGTGTGAATTTAAGTTCGAATGTATCAGGTACACTGTCTGCGACGAGTTTACCTAATAGTGGAGTCACAAGTGGTACGTATGGATCAAATAATGCAGTACCAAGTTTAACAGTCGATATCTACGGAAGAATTACAAGCATAACATCAAATGCATATCAATATGCAGATACAATTAATTACGGTATATTGCGAGTTCCAAGTGGAAGTAATTTAACGATTACAAGTGGTGATTTATCAATGACAGCAAGTAACGTGATAAGTGCGTTAGGTTATACACCAGCAGCCAGTGGGGCAGGTGGTGGATCACAATGGACGACGAGTGGAACGAGCGTGTATTACTCAAGTGGCAATGTTGGTATTGGAGCAGCGACAAACCCATCATTTGCTTTAGAGATATCAGGTACGACAGTAGCAAAAAAATCAATTGGTATAAATGGTATTCAAGCATTGTATATACCAGAGCAGGTTACATTCCCGGGATCATTATATGTTGGAAATGGTGGTGTTAGTAGTACATATACGGTACCTGGAGATGGTTCGCTCAATACAAGTGTTGGTATTGGAGCGCTATATAATAATACATCTGGATATAGCAATGTAGCTAATGGATCTTATGCATTAAGCGAAAATACATCTGGATATAGCAATGTAGCTAATGGATCTTATGCATTAAGTGGAAACACAACAGGCTACAGCAATGTAGCAATCGGTGACAGTGCGTTAGCAGCTAACACGTCAGGGTTTAATAATGTTGCTAACGGCAGTGGCTCACTTAATTCAAATTCGACTGGATCTAACAATGTTGCTAGCGGTTTAGGCTCGCTTAATTTTAACACAACAGGTTCTAATAACATAGCGGTTGGTTCACTCTCACTCAGGAGCAACACTGTAGGTCAAGGATCAGTTGCAGTTGGGACATCATCGATGTACGGAGTCAGTGCTTCGGTAACTAGTAATATATCAGCAAACACAGCTATAGGATTTAGATCTTTATATGGTAGTGGAACTATAGCTAATAATACCGGTGTAAGTAACACAGCTCTTGGTGCTAGAGCGCTTTATGGTATGTCGTCAGGTTCAGGCAATATTGGTGTTGGTGCAAACGCAGGATCAGCCATAACAACTGGGAGCTTTAATGTTGTGATAGGATCTGTCTCAGCTAGTGCTATTGCAACAAGTTCAAATAATGTGTTAGTGGCCGATGGTCAAGGAAACGAAAGATTTAGAATTAACTCATCAGGAAATATGGGATTAGGTGTGACATCGCCATCATACAGATTAGATGTTTCTGGTGATGTAAATGTGACGGGAAATTTCAGAGTTAATGGTGTTATACTAAGTGGTGGCGGCGGTGGCGGAACAGTTTCAAGCGTAACAAGTGCAAATAGTTATTTAACAATAACAAGTGGAACAACAACGCCAGTATTAACATTAAATGTTGGAACATCAGCCAATACTGTGGCAGCAGGTGATGATACAAGAATTACTGGCGCATTACAGACAAGTAACAATCTAAGTGATATAGCATCAAGTGCAACAGCAAGAACAAATTTAGGACTAGGAAATAGTGGTGTGACGGCTGGCACGTATGGTTCGGCAAATGCTGTGCCTGCTATAACAGTAGATGCTTTAGGTCGTATTACGAATGCTACATCAAATGCATATCAATATGCAGATACGATTAATTACGGAATATTACGTGCGCCGAGTGGTAGTAATTTAACAATATCAAGTGGTAATTTATCAATGACCGCATCAAATGTTATCAGCGCGTTAGGATATACGCCAGCTAACAGTGCAACTGTGACATCCAGCCAATGGACGACTAGTGGTACAACTATAAATTATATCAATGGTAACGTCGGTATTGGTACGAACACACCAACATCAACATTACATGTAGGCGGTGCAAATCCATCTATGCAAGTTGGTAATATTTTTGAGTTAGGTGTAGTCGGAGATAAGATGCGTGTTGGACGTGGAGCATCTCAAAGTTTGCGACCTGTTATTGAAATATATGGTAGTACGGACGATATTGGTTTAGGTGCATTAATGGGTTCGATTGATTTTCGAGACGGTGATACTGATATTAAAGTAGGTAGTATACAATCCGTTGTTGAAGACAGTGGTGCAGGAAGTGGTGCAATTTTAATTCAAACTAGTTCAAATAGTGTCTTGTCTGAAAAAATGCGCGTAACAGCAAGCGGTAACGTCGGCATTGGTGTGAGTTCGCCGTCTGCAAAATTACAAGTGAGTGGTACTATAGTTGCAAACACTAATGTTATTTCGTCCGGAGGAAGTGTTGATTTGTCGCGGTCAAACACTCATGTCTTACAAAGTATCGGTGGTAGTACAATCACGTTAAGTAATATGGTCAATGGTGGTGTGTACACTTTAATTTTACAAGATCAAACATCACGAACATATACATTTAGCGGTTGTACAAATACGCGATTTTCTCCAGCTAATGCTGCGACAACAGGTTCTTCTGATACAATATTTGGTATTACAACAGTACAGGTCAGTGGAACTTGGTATTGTTATATTACTTGGTCAAGTGGGTTTCAATAATGAATTATAAATTTCAATTCTTATGGATTTTAATTTTAGTGAATATTGTAACTATCAAAACTAATACGTTCTCAACGCTGGCCATTGCTTTTCCTAATGCAGGATTTCATAATGTCATGCTAGCGAAAAGAACTGCCACAACTTCAGGGTCTATTACAACAAGTATTGAAAGTGAATCCGACGATGCTGAAATTTATCTTAATGACTATTATTCAAATGGTGAATACAACATGAATGATGTTTATGTTGGTGCACACAATAATGATCCTGTATGGGGTGTATTTAGATTTCGTATACCAACAGCAATTCCCGTCAGTGCAACCATTACAAGCGCCAGTTTATCGATTTATGGTCAAGGTAATTTTTATTGGGACAACGGTTCAGATTACTTGTTAATTATTGCAAATGATACTGCAAATGCATCACAGGTGACAGGTGCTGCGGATGCGCCAGGTGCTGGTTCTGGGTATTACTTTACAGCGTCGCCTGGTTTAACTTCCGGTGGAGCTAATGTTAAAGTTCGTTGGCCATCTGCGGGATCACTGACTTGGGATGAAAGTGGTGTTACACCAAATATTTCATCTGATATTAGTTCGTTAATTCAATTTTTAGTAAATAAATATGGTGGTCTATCGGCAGGTTCGTATGTACAGCTTTGGATATATACAGATATTAATAAAGCTGGAGGACCAGAAGTTGCAACTGTGGAATATGGACATGCTACAATTCCAGCCCCGATGATGAGCATTAATTGGAGTAAATAAAATGAACAAATTTTTTATTTTTTTTATAATATCTATGTTAAATTTAGAAGCTTATTCTGATCAGGCTTTAAAAGATACGCAAGCTTTAATGAATGATCGAAATCAATTAAATCAAGTTTTCAAAGAGGATGCAAAAGCTCGTGATGCGGACCAGTTTGCTCTAAAAGCAGTTGGTGGTGATACTAAAGATCGGGACAAACTTTATCAGATATCGTCACAAATTTTAGAACAACTGACTAAAGACAATCAGCAAGATCCGCAAAAAATGCAAGAACAATTGCTGAAAGCAGCTCAAAACCCAGAACAATTTTATAAACAGCTATCCCCCGAAGTTCGTAAAAATATTCAAGAAGTAGCAGAAAGCGTTGAGCAACGACGCCACATTTCGAATGATTCTAAAAACAAAAAGCCATAACAAAGTCTAGAACCCACAAATATTTTAAATAAATTTAACCCTCAAATAGGTGTGCAGCGTCTTATTGACAAGAGCACGGAAGCTCTGCTGAGAGACGGTAAGCACAGCTAGGATGGCTGTTTTGCTAACCGTCAATTGACAAGGATGTCGTTTCAGCTAGGTGGATACGGGTGATTAAAAAAATCTCTGCAATATGAAAAAGGAGTTTCGTATGGTCCAGGTTATTCATGAGTTAAGTTCAGTTTTAATTTTTTGCAGTTTTTACTCGGCGGTTGTGGTCTTCTCCCTCTGGATCACAGCTTTTGATCAAGTTAAAAATGAGCGAAAATTACAATAAATTGTAGCAGTCAAATGCAACAAGATTTTTAAGTAAGAACAAATAGGGTTTTGGTGGTTCCCCGGTTTGTTCTTCAGCGGAAAGGATGACTTTCCGCTTTTTTATTTTTTTGTCTATGTTTTTTCCACACTGATTCAAAATAAAACGTTATATTTTAAGTAACAGAATTTTTCATGTTCTCAGATATAATAGATACTGAGCCAGGGGGGATTTCTTTGAAAAATTATTGTTCAAATAAATATGCACGTCTATTTAAAGTTTATTCAACTCTTGGTGCTATAGCACTAGTTGCACTTTTTTTTCAGAACTGTCGTCTAGATCAGGGGCTACAGTCCTCGTCGTTGAGTGTATCTTCAGGAACCGAGCAAACAGATTCTGGAACATCTGATCAAGGAAATACATCTGATCCAGGATCTGGAGCTACGGGTGGCGGCCCTAATCAATCAACTGATTTGGCATCAAAATCAGCACCGAGTTTCCCGAAAGTTGATGTGTGGCCACCAGCTGTTGATTATAGTGAGTTTAGCTCAACAGGATGTGCTGGACCATTAATTGGATCCAATCGAACAATCAATGTTGGTCCTGGTCAAACATATTCAGAATTAACCGATGTGCCATGGCTATCATTAGGTGCGGGCGATGTTGTTAATATTTATTATCGCAGTACAGCTTATAAAACTAAATTAGGGATTATTAGTGTAGCGACTTCGCAGAAACCTTTTATTATTAACGGAGTCACAAATAGTTCATGTTTAAAACCTATACTTGATGGAAATGGAGCAGTCACGGCTACAGATGCACGGGCTATGAACTTTGGGTCAGATATTCAAGAATCGGGACTAATAACAATACATCGTCCTCCGAATACAACATCAACACACAAAGCTAAATATATTATTATTCAAAATTTAAAAATAATGAATGTCAAAGAAGGCTACTCATTTAAAAACAATACAAATGCCACTCAAAATTATGGAAAATTTTCGGCAGCCATTTATACACCGCGAGTTGATTATCTTTATATTAAAAATTGTGAATTTATTAATAATGCTCAAGCTCTATTCACTAACTCAAAAGGCGGTAGTGAAATTGATTTTAGTTCGTATTTGATTTTACGTGGTAATTACATTGATCGAAGTGGTTATGATGATGACGATCATGAGCACGGTGTCTACACGCAAGGGTATCGCACATTAATAGAGGGTAATTTTTTTGGTCAAGCCCAAGGTGGATCATCGGTCAAAGATCGAAGTAGCGGCACAGTTTTTAGATACAATAAAGTTCAAGTGAGTGCGCGAGGTTTAGATCTAGTTGAAAATGAAGAAGAGTATTACGACAATGTTAAATCTGATCCACTCTATCATCATGCATGGGTCTATGGTAATATTTTTATAAACGATAATAGCTCACCAATGGGTTTTTCAATCAGAATTATACATTGGGGGTTTGATAACTCTTCAGCAAACGCACGTGCAGGAACAATGTATTTTTACAATAATTCTGTTTTGCATAAAGGAACGGATCCAACGGGTTCTTATTGGTACACGAGTATTTTTCAAATGGGATCAGGTGGGTATAACGCAGATAGACCAGCAAATTATCAAATCAATGCCTGGGAGAATGTGTTCTCAAATGAAGGTGTGAGCACTGGGTACGGTAAAGTTGATTTTAGATTATTATGGGACATAGGTAAAATTAATTTGTATGGTAGTAATTATTTAACTACGAATTGGAGAAGACCGAATCCAGGCGTTTTAGTTGAAAATAATAGTACCATTATTGAAAGTTCAACAAGCGTTCTTGATACTAACTCTATGCTTCCGCTTGCCTCTAGCTCGATTTTAAATAAAGGGACAACATACACACCGCAATTTAATGCTCATACTCAAGTTAGCGGTTTTTCAGCAAATAATTTAGTTCATGCATCTGAGTTTGCAATGGGTAATAACAATATTCCATACATTAAACCTAAAACTCTAAATGGTCTGAGAGATTTAGGTGCATTTGAAAAACAATAAAGGAAACACCATGAATAATCAAAAAATGAAATACTTAATTATATCATTAATATTTTTACCGATTGCGTTTTTTCAAAACTGTAGTCAGCTTTCTTCAGATGCAGAAAAATTAAATATTTCTAATCTATCTTCATCGGAGAATAATCAAAATGGTGATTCTTCAAACATAAATAACGGATCTACAGGAGTTCAAATTCCACAAGTGAATCAGTCTCTCGAGTCTTGTGTGGCGACAGTACCAAGATTATCGATTGCATCGACGGGATCAGGATTTCAAAAAGTTGAAAAAATAGGTCCGTGGAATTATCAACCTATGTACCCAAGTCAAAGTTCTTGCGCTGTTAATGAAGGAACAGTCTATGAAGTTGGTCCCAATAAAAAATATTTAAATCCAAGAGATGTGCCATGGTTAAAACTAAAAGCCTGCGATATTGTTAAAATCTATTACAGAAATACTCCATATACGGATATTGTTTACTATTCAACGCGCGGAGAAAAAAATAAATGGATTATCATTCAAGGAATTCCTGGCAGCAACGGAGAAAAGCCTATTTTTGATGGTCATAATGCAGTAATGCCAACAAACACTGGAGCCAATCGAAACGTTGATTCAGCTGGATTATTTATAGTTTTCAAACCAGAGGGTGTAAATCGAGCAGGGGACTATAAACCGGGATATACTCAAATTGATGGTTTTAAATTTCAGAATGCTAAAGCGCCGGCACAAGTTACAAATATGAGTGGATCTAAAAGTCAGTGGGGTAGTTTTAGTGCTGGTTTATATATCAATGGTGCCGACTTTATTGCTGTCACAAACAATGAATTTAATGATAACGGTTTAGGTTTATTTGCAAACTCGTCGGATGCGGGAGATGCTCTGCAAACACGTGGATTACTTATTCGTGGTAATTATTTTCACAACAATAGTAACGTTGGTAGTTTTAGCGAACACAATGCTTATACTGAAGGAATTGGAACAGTCTATGAGTACAACTATTTCGGTCCAATATTAAATGGCAGTTACGGCGATAATGTTAAAGAAAGATCGAGTGGTATTATATTTCGTTATAATTACTTTGAAGGTGGCTCGAACATGATTTCATTACGCGATCCTGAATCTAATGGAGCATACGAAGCCTCACAAGTTGATTCTTGGGGAGAACGTATGGTTACGGCGGTTTTTATTTATAGTAATATTTTTGTAGCCAAAAATGGCTTGTCGTTTGTAATAGGTCACGGTGACGCTTTTCACGGAACTGGAGCGCAGTATCGTGAGGGTAACGTTTACTTTTTTAGTAATCGAGTGATTTCACGTAATGATAATGATCCTTTTTGGTTTAATAATGATTACTACGAAAAATCAGGCATTCCAGTTTTTGTGATGAGTAATACGCGGTCACCTGCGACGATTGTGGCCCGCAATAATCTATTTGATAGCCGTAGTTTTAGTAAAGGTGCAGACAGTGCGGCGTTTGCGTTGTTTTATTATCAAGGTAAAGCTGATTTTCAATCAAACTGGATAAATTCATCTTACTTAAATACGTATGTAAATACAAAACCTGTAGATAGTGCACTTGCAGTCGGAACAATATTTAACGGCATTGGAGTTAATCTAACACCAGAGCTCAATGTTGACCCTGGTTTTATTGATGAGGCTAATGGTAATTATTTAACGAAACCAACTTCGCCTTTTGCTTTATTAAAAGCAGCTTTGCCAGATGCTGTTAATAAACGATGTTTAATGCCTGCATCCGAGCCTGTTGTGACTCATTAATTGCTTTTTTGATTAAAATATTCTAGCGTCTTTTGTACGGTTTATAAACGAAAGACTCTCTATGCTTTTATCTGATCTAAAATATGACTACCCCGATGAGCTTATTGCAACTTCGCCACAGCGGCCTTCGCGTGTGATGTGGGTTGATAGTAATGGCAATCCTTCTGAGATTACAATTGATGAACTGATTCAAAAAATTCCAGCAGGTGACATTCTTGTTTTAAATGATACTAAAGTTTTAAAAAGACGTGTGTTTATTAAAAGTCCATTTGAACAAAATGAAGAACTTGAAATATTATTTTTAGATCATTTGCCTGATGGCTTGCAAAAAGTTTTATTCCCCTCTAAAAAATTTAAAGTTGGTGACAAACTCACTTTGCCAAATGGCTCAGTGATGACTTTAATTGAAAAAGGTCTACCCCAAACAGTTAAAATTGAGCCTGCACTCACTGAATCAGATTTTGATCAAATGGCTGAACTACCACTTCCACCCTATATACAAAAAGCCAGACATGAAAGACACAATCAACAAGCTGATGAATCATGGTATCAAACTGCATGGGCTAAAAATCCGGGTAGTTTTGCTGCTCCAACAGCAAGTTTACACTTTACTGAGTCAGACATTACAAAACTGAAACAAAAGGGCGTAAATGTCTTAACTGTCACATTGCATGTGGGGCTTGGAACTTTTTTGCCCGTTAAAGTTGAAAACCTTGATGAACATAAAATGCATGAAGAAATTTACTCTGTGTCTGAATTAGTCTGGAATGAAATTCAAACGGCTCGTAAAAATCAGTCTAAAATATGGGCCTTAGGCACGACTGTCACTCGAACTCTTGAAACGGTTGCCAGAACCGCAGAAAAAGGTGATTTGCGATTACAAGGAGCATCCGATTTGTTGTTACAGGTCGGGAGTGAATTTAAAATTGTTGATCGTTTAATGACGAATTTTCATCAACCTGAATCAACACTTTTAGCATTAGTGTCTGCATTTTCATCACTTGATAATGTTAAACACAATTATGAATGGGCTATCGAGCGCAGGTTTAAGCTATTTAGCTATGGAGATCTTTCAGTCTGGCTGAGATAAAAATTGAAAGCTAGTGCTTGATCAGGTAAGACTGTTGTCTTATGAAATTAGGCGAATTTAAACTCCACAAAACATCTGGTAAGGCTCGAAGAGCTACATTTATGACTCAACATGGATCTTTCGAGACTCCGTGTTTTATGGCTGTGGGGACAAAGGCCACAGTTAAGGCGATGACGCCAGAAGAACTTAAAACGTGCGGAGCTCAAGTCGTTTTAGGAAACACTTATCATTTGCATCTTAGACCTGGCGAAAAGCTGATAAAAAAAATGGGTGGGCTTCATAAATTCATGAATTGGCATGGGCCAATTTTAACAGATTCTGGTGGGTTTCAAGTTTTTTCTTTATCTGGTTTGCGAAAAATGTCTGAAGAAGGTGTCGAGTTTAGATCGCACCTTGACGGCGCTAAGCACTTTATATCTCCAGAAAAAAGTATGGAAATACAAATGGATTTAGGCTCTGACATTATCATGGCCTTTGATGAATGTTTGCAATATCCCGCCACAGATGACGAGATTAAACGTTCGATGGATTTAACATACCGTTGGCTAGTCAGATCACACAAAGCGATGCAAAGACCAGAAAGCTTATTGTTTGGTATTGTGCAGGGCGGGTTGTCTCTTGAGCATCGCAAGTACTCTTTGCAACAGGTGACAAGTGTGGATTTACCAGGTTATGCATTAGGTGGTTTTTCAGTTGGTGAACCTATTCATTTGATGCATGAGTTATTGCCGCATATTGCGCCGCTAATGCCCGATCACAAACCGCGATACTTAATGGGTGTTGGAACTCCTTTGGATTTAATTATTTCAATTGATGCAGGTGTGGATATGTTTGATTGCGTTCTTCCGACACGTGTTGCCCGAAATGGTACGCTCTATACATGGCAAGGTAAAATGAGTATTAAACGTCAAGAATACCGCGAAGATGCTGGCCCATTAGATCCAGAATGTGATTGTTATACTTGCACAAACTATTCAAGAGCTTATTTGCGTCATTTATTTTTAAGTAATGAGATTCTAGGTGCTCGCTTAAATACTATTCACAATATTCACTTTTATATGTCAGTCATGACAAAAGCGCGAAAAGCTTTAGATGAAGGCAGATGGGAAGAATATCGCGATTTTTGCCTAACGCGTTTTATAAAAAGTGATAAAAATACGTAAAAATTCATAACCCCTCTTGATCACTCGCCTTATTAAGTGTTCAATTTTACATTGAGATTTTTTAAGGGAGTAATTTATATGTTCAATTTGTTAATCAAAAAGTCTTTTCAGTTATCAACAACGATCTTTTCATTAATGATAACTCAGTTAGCTTTTGCGCAAACTGAAGGAGCCGCTGCGCCAACTGCTGGCCCGCAACAACCTCCAGGGTGGATGCAGTTCGTTCCATTTGCGGTTATTCTAGTCGTATTTTATTTCTTTTTGATACGTCCACAGGCCAAAAAACAACGTGAACAGCAAAATTTTTTGCAGGCTTTAAAAGTTGGAGATCTGATTGTGACCCAGTCTGGATTATTTGGCAAAATAACTGGTTTGAATGAGCAAATTGCTAATCTGGAGATTGCGCAAGGTGTTCAAATCAAAATTTTACGTCATCAAATCATTATGCTTCAGTCTGCTCTTCAAAAAGCTGGCGAAACTAAAGCTTAATCTTTATTTATTAATAAAAAAAAGGAATACATCATGGAAACTCTTCGTACGAGAACATGGGTGGCAGGTATAACGGTTATCTTAGCTGCTCTCTTTATTGCTCCAAACTTTGTTGACACATCAAAATTATCTTGGTGGCCAGCTACTAAATTAAATTACGGTCTAGATATTCAAGGTGGTATTCACTTAGTCATGGGAGTAGATGTAGATGGTGTTGTCAGTACGACAATTAATCGTCAAACATCTGCACTTAAAGCTGAATTTGAAAAAGAAGGCCTAGTTGTTAAAGGTTTTAACACAGAAAAGGCCAAGCAGGCGTCATTTGATATTTTAGTTGCAAATGTTGAAGATGCAAAAAAGATCGAAACTTTAATTGGCAAGAACCACACTGGATCACTTCAGGTTGTATCGACAAGTGCTGAAAAGGTTGAAGTTAAATATTATGATGCCTATCTCATGGATCAAAAGCAAAATACAATTCGTCAAGCGATTGAAACGATTCGAAATCGTATTGATGAATTCGGCGTTGCTGAACCTTCAATCACACAGCAAGGTTCTGATCGCATTTTAATTCAGTTACCAGGCATGGCTGATGCTGAAAAAGCAAAACAACTTATTAATACAACAGCGAAATTAGACTTTATGTTAGTAAGTGATGAAAAGCCAATGGATGAGATCATCAAACTTATTCAAGAAGCAGAAACCGCAGGTCATTACTCAGTTAAGACTTTGAAATATAATGAATATGTTTCTCGTTTAAATGAGGATTTAAAATCTAAATTACCAGCAAATACTGTACTCTATTTTGAAAAAAGGGAAAATGCTAAGAGTATTGAAACGGGTGGTACACCTTATTTATTAAAGACTGACACAAATTTAGGTGGTGATGCTCTTGACAGTGCTGGTGTAACGTTTGATCAGTATGGTGCGCCTGAAGTTTCATTAAGATTTAACGCATCTGGTGCAATTAAATTTGCTGATTTAACTGAGAAAAATACCGGTCGTCAAATGGCCGTCGTTTTAGATAAAGTTGTAAAAACAGCCCCTAATATCAATGGTAAAATTCCAAATGGACAAGCTGTTATTACTTTAGGTCGTGGTGGCGATCGTCAATCTTCGCTTGATGAGGCTAAGTTAATTTCAACTGCATTGCGTGCCGGTGCCTTACCTGCAACGTTAGAGCAACTTGAAGAACGACGTGTTGGACCTACGCTCGGTATCGATGCACTTCATAAAGCTCGCTTAGGTGCTATCGTGGGTGCGCTTATTATTATGGTGTTTATGATTGTTTATTACCGTGGGATGGGTGTCATTACATCTGTAGTTCTATTGCTCAATATGATTGCGATTTTTGCAATTCTTGGTTCGTTGGGTGCTACTTTAACTTTACCTGGTATTGCTGGTATGGCGCTAACAGTTGGTTTTGCTGTTGATGCGAATGTATTAATTAACGAGCGTATTCGTGAAGAGCTTGCCAAGGGTGCTAGTATTAAAGCTGCAATCGAGGACGGCTATAAACAAGCGATGTCAGCTATTATAGACTCGAATGTTACAACATCAGCAACAGCTTTGGTGTTGTTATATTTCGGAACAGGTCCTGTTAGAGGTTTTGCAGTGACGCTACTTGCAGGTATTGCAACGACTATTTTTGCAAACGTTTTTGTTTCAAAAGTTTTAGTTGATAATCTAGTTTATCGTTTTGGTTTTAAGAAAATTTCAATTTAGGATTAGGTGAAAATAATGTCTCGTCAAAATCATACAACACAAGAATCTTTTGGTAAGTTTGACTTTGTTTCAAAAGTTGGACTGTTTGGTGGTCTATCTTTAATTCTGACAGTTGCCTCTCTTATCTATTTAGCTGTTCGTGGTATCAATTATGGGATCGATTTTAAAGGTGGTACTGAAATGCAAGTTAAGTTTGCACAGTCGGTGTCCATCGATAATGTTCGTCAGTCGCTTGAAGGTCTGAAGCTTGGCGAGGTTGGGGTTCAAGCTTTTGGTGAAGGTAACGAGTTCATTATTAGATTTCAAGGTGAAAAAGGAACTTCGGATAAAGAAACTAATGAGTTACTTAATAAATCAATAGCAGATTTAAAAACAAAAATCACAACGACATTTGCAGAACAACAACCTGATATTCGTCGTGTTGATACCGTAGGGCCGCAAGTTGGCGCTGAGTTAAAGCGAAACGGATTCTTATCAGTATTTTATTGTTTACTTGTTATTTTGATTTATGTTGCTCTTCGCTTTGATTATAAATATTCACCTGGAGCCGTGGTTTGTTTATTTCATGACGCTGTCATTACACTAGCAATATTTATTTTAGTTGGAAAAGAAGTTAATATTCCGATCATGGCAGCTATTTTAACATTAATTGGTTTTTCACTGAATGATACTATCGTCGTGTTCGATCGTATTCGTGAAACTGAACATATGTATAAAAAAGAAGGATTTAGTTTTGTGATTAATAAGTCGATCAATGATATGTTGGGACGTACTTTGATTACATCTGGAACTGTATTTACATCGGCATTGTGTTTGCTCATATTTGCTAATGGCGTTGTCGCTGATATTGCTTTTGCCATCAGTGTAGGTATTTTGTTTGGAACTTATTCTAGTATTTATGTTGCTGCTCCATTTATTTTGTTGATGGATAAACTAATGGGAAAAACACAAACGCAGGTTTAGTTTAGAAGATATGGTTTTTGTATGGCTATTTGGAAGCAACGTTTGCAATTTGGTTACGATAATGGTCTACAAAGCCCAGAAATAGTAAAATTACCTGGTCTTATTCAAAGGCTATTATTGGCTCGTGGATTAGATCAGGATCAAATGTCTAAGGTGTTAAACCCCAAGTTAAGCCTACTAGCTGACCCATTGACTATTTTAGGTATGGATCAAGCTGTTACGCGACTTATTCGCGCTTATAAAAATAATGAAAAAATTTGTATTTATGCTGACTTCGATCTTGATGGAGCCAGTGGTTTAGCTATCCTCAAAGATGGATTTGAAAATTTAGGTTTTAAAGAAATTAGTTTTTATCAACCCAAAAGACTATCTGAGGGGTATGGTTTTCATCCGCATGCTGTTGAAGAACTGCATCACCTTGGAATACAACTGATTGTGACTGTGGATGTGGGTATAACGTCGCATGCTGCTTTTGATAAGGCGCGAGAGTTAGGTCTAGATGTTATTCTGACTGACCATCATCTACCTTCAGAAACTTTGCCTCATGCTTACTGTGTTGTGAATCCAAATCAAAAAGATTGTACGAGTGGATTAAAGTATTTATGTGGTGCTGGTGTAGCATTTTATTTAATACGTGCATTAAAGAGAGCTTTTTCTGAAGATAATCAACTGCCCCATTATGATTGGGATTTGAAAGATCTCCTTGATTTATTTTGCATTGGCACGCTCACCGATATGGTTCCTTTAGTTGATGACAACCGCGTTTTAGTCAAACATGGTATGGTTGTTTTGCAAAATACAAAAAGACCTGGTCTTAAAGCATTGCTTACTGCACTTGACCTGTCGAACAGAGTTTTATCCTCACAAGATGTTTCTATTAAGTTCGCACCAAAACTTAATGCATTGTCGCGAATGGAATCAAACATTTTACCAGTTCATATTTATTTAGAAAAAGATATGAAAAAGGCTGAACAAATGGTTGATCAAATTCTGCAAAACAATACAACGAGACAAAGTCTGCAATCAGATGCTGAAGGTAAAGCTTTTGAGCTCCTTAAAAACTGGACGCACGAAGACTTTGTTTTTGTTTCGTCAAAAGATTTCCACCGTGGAGTTATAGGTCTTATTGCGACCAAGTTGTCGCAAGAGTTTAATAGACCTGCCTTTGTAGGATCGGAAAACTCTGAAGGTATGATTGTTGGTAGTAGTCGTTTGCCTTCAGGTCATGACTCAAGTCTTGTTGAAGCGTTGAACTCTGCAGGTTCTTTTTTGAATCGATTTGGTGGGCATTCCGCTGCAGCCGGTTTTGAATTGCATAGTTACAATACTGTTAATTTTATACAGTCTTTAACCTCTTATTATGAATCTTT
Source organism: Pseudobdellovibrio sp. (assembly GCA_046293015.1). GTDB lineage: Bacteria > Bdellovibrionota > Bdellovibrionia > Bdellovibrionales > Bdellovibrionaceae > Pseudobdellovibrio. The sequence continues at coordinate 256,755 of JBKBPU010000005.1, read as the reverse complement.
AAAATATAATCATAAAGAACTCGAGATCGATTTTGATACGACTGCTCTATTGTCAGAAATTAACCCGCAGTTCATGAAGTGGTATGATCACATTGGTCCTTATGGTGTTGGTTTTGTGACTCCAATTTTACGTTTCAATAATATGATTATCGATCGTATTTCTGAATTGAAGGGCGGACATCTTAAGCTTCAGTTAATAGATGGCATAAGCAATGTTATTGATGATCAGATAGTTGAAATTAAAAAAATAGATGCTTTGTTATTTTCGCCAAGTGAAAAAATGAGATCTGCCGTGTCGTTGGGTGAAAAATACGATGTGTTAGGTGAGGTTCAAAAAAATTATTTTAAAAATCGTGAAACGATTCAAATTCTTATTAAAGATTTGAAAAATATTTCAATAAGTTAGAAAGAAACTATGAAGTCTGTTGTTTTATTATCATCTGGATTAGATTCAACTGTGAATTTATTTGAAGCTCATCAAAAAACTGAAATTGTTTTAGTTTTAACTTTTAATTACGGACAGCGTGCCGTTTTAAAAGAAATCGATCGTGCGCAAAAGCTTTGCAAACTTTTAAAGTTAAAGCATCAGGTCATTGATATTACTTGGTTCTCTGGTGTTGGGAAATCGTCTTTGATTGATAAATCTAAAACTGTACCGACAGGTCAATCTGTATCGATTGATAATTTTAAAGTTTCAACAGAGACGGCAAGTTCAGTTTGGGTTCCCAATCGTAATGGTGTGTTTTTAAATATAGCAGCGGCTTTTGCAGAGAGTTTAAACGCTGAATTTGTTATTCCTGGTTTTAATCAAGAAGAAGCTACAACATTTCCGGATAATAGCTTAGCTTTTATGAAAGCCTTGGATAATTCTTTTGAGTATTCGACAGCGAATAAAGTTAAAATTTCTTGTTATACTGTTAACTTGTCGAAACCTGAGATCGTGGAAAAAGCGAAGAGTTTAAATATTCCATTAGAATACATATGGCCGTGTTATTTTGCTGATAATCAGTGGTGTGGACAATGTGAGTCTTGCCAAAGGTCTAAACGAGCTTTTGAAGCACAGGGTTTGGATTTTACTCAATTTGCAATTAAAAGTTCTCGAATTTAAAGGTTTAGGTCGTATATGAAAAGTAAATTTTTTAAACAGAAAATAAAATATGATGGGTCACAATTAACTCCGTTATTCGCGTATCAAAATTTTAAAATAAGTGGTGATAGCATTGTTTCATGGGTAGGCCCCTGTGATGTGACTTTAGAGCATATGGTTGATTTTGAAGATAAAATTGCGCATGAAAAAATATGTGGTGACTTGATGTTGCATTTTATTATTGAAGTTTTTCCCGGCAATTTACCTTTCGGAGTAAGTCTTCAAAGGTTATTTGCAGCTTTGGCATTAGAGCAAATTCGAGATCTCAGTCCATTAAAAAAATTAATATCATTTCGTGATGGTGATGATATCTATGTTGAAACTGGCCAAAATAATATTGGTAAGCTTTCTATATCTATAGCCAGTGTTTCTGCAGTGTCGACTCAAATTCACTTCGCTATCAATATTGTGAATTCGGGAACTCCAGTTAAAACAGTCTGTTTGGAAGAGTTAAAAGTAGATTCAGAACAGTTTGCAAAGAGATTAATGTCAGTTTTTGTAGAAGAATATGAGTCTATACTTTTTGCGACTCAAAAAGTTAAGCCTCTTTAGATCGGACATATTCTGTTATTTCAATTACATTAATTACGAAATACGAAATAAACGGCGCCAACTAAACAGAGTGATGCCCAGATATAGTCTGTTTTAAACTGTTCGTTCATGTATAAAATAGAAAACAAAACAAAAACGATCATTGTGATCACTTCTTGAATAATTTTAAGTTGTGCTAGATTAAAATGTTGCGAGCCGAATCTGTTTCCAGGGACTTGAAAACAGTATTCAATAAAAGCAATACCCCAAGAGATAAGAATAACTTGCCAGATAGGATAGTCTTTTAATGTTTTTAGATGGCCATACCAAGCGAAAGTCATAAAAATATTTGAGACGATCAATAAAAAAATTGGATACAAAGAAGACTGAGTCATTAACTAAGATCCTCTTTGTTTTCAGTGTTTTTAGCATGTGTAGATTTAATTGTATTGTAGGCGTGATTGCAGAGCAAACTTGCAATACGCTTATATTCACTGAGTAAATCTAAGTGAATCGAGCTTGTATTGATTGATTCGCGTAAACCCTTATTTAAGCGAGTGATGTGGTTTTCTCGCAGTGAGAGTTCTATTTTTGCTAAATCTCGTTTTAGCTGAATAGCATTTTCGCACAAGAGGGGATTATCGTAGGCATTGATACCCATAGAAGCTACTTTGACAACTTGCTCGTGCATTTGTTTAATTTCGTTCCAGCCTTCATCTGAAAACTCAAGTTTTAAGGCGTGCTTTTTTATAGCTAGAGTACGGATATTAATATCAATTGAATCTGCAGCTCGTTCTAGATCGCTGATAAACATGATCATATTCATAACATTTTTATTAACAACAGCAGAATTGGAATTGGCTTGGTTGAGTAAAAACATTTTTGTTTCACGGTATAGAAAATCGACTTGGTTGTCGCGATCTTTAATTGATTGAACAAGTACAGGATCTTCTTGTTCAAATAAAATAACCGAATCTTTCAACATTCCAATAACGATGTCAGCGGTTCGCATGATTTCTCGTTGCGCGTATGACACAGCTAATGCTGTATTTTCATAATTGTTCATGGCAAGGTATTCGGTGCCAAATTCATCATGCGAGGCTTTTGGGAACATTTTTTCAATAATCGCGGCCCCTTTTGATATAAAAGGATAAAATATAATGGCTGATCCGATATTAAAAAAGAAATGTGCATTCGCAATTAGGCGCGAAGTTGTTGACTGAAATTGAGATACAAACTCAATAAAGTATCCTGTTAGAGGATAAAATATTATGACGGATGCGGCTTTGTAAAAAAAGTGAGCCCAGGCCACTTGTTTTCCAATATAGTTACTTCCCGCAGCTGCAAATAGTGCAGTTGAAGTTGTGCCGATGTTGGCCCCATACACCCAAATAATAGCATCATGGGTCGATATAACGCCAGCCGAACATAAACTCATCGCGAGGCCAATTGTGACAGCGCTACTGTGAACGAAAGCGCAAAAAATCATCGACGCAAAAAATGAATATGCAGAGTTAGCTTTCAGAGACTCAAAAAATTCTGCGAGGATTTCAAGTTTAGCAAAGTAATGCGAACTTGTTGAGATCATACCTAATCCAAGAAATATCATCGCAAAACCCATGACGACGGTACTTAAGTTTTTGATTGAAGACTTTTTTGAAATGAAAAAACTAGTAAAGCCTAATATGAATAAAGGCAGGGCAAGATGCGAAAGATCAAATGATATCAACTGAACAGTGAGTGTTGATCCAATCGCTGTACCAATAATAACGCCCATGACTTGGGTGAGTTGAATAACTTTAGCGGTTCCAAGACCAACGAGCATACTTGTTACAGCGCCCGAACTTTGTAAGATTGTTGTAAGGCCGATACCAACAACGATCGAAAGAAATTGTGACTTAGCCAGTTTATTCATTAAGGTTGTGATTTTAGAGGCCATAAGTTTTTCAAGTGACTGGGATGCCATTGAACTTCCGTACAAGAAAAATGAAACACCAGCGAGAAGAATAATAATTTGGCTATTTTGTAATTCGATCATTTATTAAGCCAATCCTTTCGAGCAATAAAGTAAAGAGTTAACGTTAACAGAAGTGGAATACTAAAAGCAAAGTATTGATAATGTACAAATAAAAATGCTCCGATCGCCGATCCCAAGATAAATGCGCCAATAATGATCAATCGTGTCGAATTTTTAGAAGCTTCTTTTTTGTTGTTTAAAAATAAATTTTTATAAAGACCGATGCCAAGATCTGTCGTGACGCCAGTTAAGTGCGTTGTTCTGATCTGGCAGTGGGACGCTGTGCTGATCGATGCATTTTGTAAACCAGAGCAAATGCCTAACAGTGCAATCAGTAAAAATTCTGATTCAATTGATAATTTAGAAGTAAAATCTCCAAATAAACCGCTGAGTCCAAAAATCAAAACCATAGACAGAAAAAAGCTCATCAGAAAAAAAACGACGTGGTATTTTGGTCGTCTTTGGAAATGGATTTCGCGATCGACATAATGAGCTGACATCATACAACCCAATAGAAAAAAAAGTGGTACTAAAAGCATGCTTGTTGCTTCATGAAATTTAAACATAGCTAAATCAGCAGCGAAATGTGTTGCAAATCCAGTGGTATGCGTAACAAAACGATGACATGCTAAAAATGCCCCAACATTGATAAGACCCGCCTGAAAAGCTAGACTGGCCCATATCAGATATGATTGTGATGTGATTTTAGAATTGTCACGGAACATAAATTTATCATACTCTGTATTTAATATATGTCTATGCAAGATCAATCAAGTTCTCATAATCCAGATATTATACCTGTCGTAGCTTTAGCATTGTTTCATCCGCGAAAGAATAAATATCTGATTGTTCGTCGAAACTCTAAACAATCAGGTGCAGGGTGCTGGGAGTTTCCTGGTGGTAAAGTTGAGCCAGGTGAAACCTCGCGGCAGGCTCTTGTCCGTGAAATTCAAGAAGAGTTAAGTCTAGATATAGCCGAAGAGGCGCTAGAGTTTATTCATTCGCATACACATGCTTATCCCAATAAAAAAATTGAATTAAGTTTGTTTAGATGTCGCAGTTTCGAAGAAAATTTTAAATTGATTGATCATGATCTGTTTGCATGGGTCGATCAAAAAACAATTTCGGGATTTCAGTTATCGGCAGCTGATCAACCATTTCTTCGGTATTTATTTTAATCAAGGAAATAGGCTTTTTCTTTTTCGTTAGGAATTCGACAGATTTGAGTTTTGCCAAATATGTTGTAGCGAGACTTTGCTATTAAATCATAAAAAAAATCACATATGAATATAGGAATAAATTGAAACATAATTTTAAATACTTTTAGTTTAGAATTTGAATCTTGTATGAGCCAAAAGATGGCCTGTGACTTTCTGTAGATTGTACCGTCTCGAAAGTAAACAACTCCATCAAGACCTAAGTCCTGCGCAGTTAGTAGTTCTCGTGCTGTTGTCCCTTGTAAAGGGGCAAAGTAAATACTGCCAATAGTCACTTGCGGTAAAAACCAATCAACGACACCGTGGCACAGCTTGCAGACACCATCAAAAAAAACAATTCTTTTCATAGATATTTCCAACTTCTTTATGCTACACTAATTATAGCCAAATGAAATGCTTTGTTTTTCCACTAACACATGCAAACTTGTTTCCTTTAACAACTAAACCGTTGAACATATTTGAGCCACGCTATATGCAAATGATTAAGGAAGCGATTGATACCAATACCCCAGTTGTACTTGCATACTTGCCTGATAATGGTGATACATATAGATCAATAGCTGGGTATGGTCATCCTCAAATTATTGATCAGCGAGAGAATAATACTTTGCTTGTGTTTTTGTCTGGGCTGTCGAAAGTTAAAATTATTCGCGAAATTAATGATGCATCAAAGCCCTTTATCATTGCTGAGTGCGAACCTGTCTATGAGGATTTGAATCTAGACGAGAATCTAAAACCTAAATTTATGACTCTCTCTCATATATTAGTTCAATGGGTTCAGAAACATATTCCGGATCCTGAACAGAGAGAGGTTTTTGTTCGCAGCTTGAAAGGTCCACAAGAAATTATTGGTGCATTTGCAGCCTATCTCATTCGTGATTATGATTTGCAATATGAGATGATGGAAATCACAAGTCTTAATGAGCAAATTATGTATTTATATCGACTTTTTGAGTCGAACGAACTTTCAACGTAAAATCCAGATAACGAGCCCACAGTAAGTGCGCTAATAGTAAATGACTTATTTTTAAGTAGACAGGACTTAAAGAGATCAAAGTTATTATTCCAACAACAACTGCGAAAAAAGTTTCAAGCGCTAATCTGGTTTCATTTTTTACATAAAGCCAAATAATAAAACTAGTCATAATAATCATGGCTAGCAGTGGATGTAAAATGCGCAGCTTAATAAAAATATGTGATTGCGAATTAAAATCATCCATGATTCCTTGAAATAATGATATGCTGGGAAATAGTGTCGTCGATAAAGCAGCTATAGCACCAGTAATCGGAACAATTATGAATAAGATGTGGATTTTTTTAATTCTAAAATCAAATTCAGTATCGAATGATTTATAGATTAAAAAAGTTACTGCAGTTAACATAAAACTATTCAGTTGGTGTAAACTCATAAATATTAAACGTAAAAAAGAATCATTTGTAGTGACTAGATTAAACTTAACGAGAGCTGCGCCAAGAAGAGCTTCTGTGATCATTAAAATTAAAAATGAATGTGCTAAAGTCATTTTTTTATGAAGAAAGCGAAGTTTCCACCACAAATAAATGACGATCAGGCCGTAAGCGCCACTCATAAGACGATGAAAGTATTCAATAAATGTTTTTTTCTGTGTTAGATCTGGTATGAATTCACCTTGGCAGACGGGCCAATGATCACCACAACCATCGCCAGAATGGGATATTCTCACCCATGCGCCCCAAATAATGACTAATAAAGTGTAAATCCAAAACCAAAAAAATACTTTTTTGTATTTTTGTCTATCGAGTTTTTGCATTTCATTCATGAGCATATCCTTTAATTTGAGTTGTGGATGTATAGAGATTTTTAAGAGTCAAAAAAACGTATCCGTAATCGGAACGACAATATTTAAATAAATCAATGGTGTATTGAATAAGAAATTGAATTCCAATTAATTGATGCTTTTTCATAAACAACCCGCGATTTCTTTGATAAAGTTCGTAGGTGTAAAATCGGTTTTTATGGCAGGTTTTTCCGATTTTATGTTTGCAAGTTGTTTGTTCGTCCAATGATAATTTGATATTGTGAAGTCTCGCTCTAAAACTATAATCGACATCTTCCCAATAAGTATGAAAAGACTCATCAAATAGCCCAACAGTTTTAAATGTCTGCTTATTTATCCAAAATGCCGTTCCTGGAATATATAGGTAGTTTTGATTTTTAATGTCTTTTAACGTTTTTAGGTGGTTAAGACGACCTAGACGAGGATCAAGTTCTCCCATAAGAGAGTCAATAGACGTTGTATTTCGTTTAAAAATTTTGATTGCAGCGAAATCGTAATGAGGATTGGGATTTATTGTCTCAAGTTCAATATCGTTAGTTAAAAAAAGCACTTGTTCATAGTATTGAAAGACATGTTTAAGTGTAAAATTCACACCGCCAGAATAACCATTGTTGATATTTTGCTTAATGTGATGAATGTTCGGAAACATTTGAACAAGTTGGTTAACAAATTTATTTTCTGATCCATTGTGTACGAGAAAAATATCTTTCGATGAATGTAATTGCAATACACTGTTAACACAGCGAGCGGTAATCTCGGGGTGATTGTAGCTTAGAATAGCTATGGCATATGATTCATTCACAGAGCATATGTTTAAAACGAATTTAAATAGGGATCAACGATGTTTCGTGCGTTAATTCGCGCTTTTAAAACTGATAGAAAAATAAACACACCACCTGTTTTTCGATCTAAAAATAGTATATTTTGCGGTGGTGTTCTAAGATCAAAGTTTTTAAATTGAAACGCTTTTTTGACAACTCGTGACGGCAAGTCAGTTTCTTTCCAGTGATAAAGGCCATCATGATTAATTTTTTGATTTATATTGCGAGGATCTTGAGCACTCCAGAATGGTTCAACAGTTTCGTAGCAAAAAGATTCAAAAGTTTTTATGTACTCTTCAGAATCAGAATCAATTATGAAACCCAGGTTTTTTGCTGATTGCATAAAAAGATCACGATCATAAATAATAGAGCCTTTTATAAGACCACGGTAAGACTTCATAAAATCTTCTGGAAATTCCCTGCAAGCTCCGAAATCAAGTAAGACAATTCTATCCTGACCAAGAGGATCAATTTGTATTTTGTAGTTACCAAGGTGAGGATCGGTCTGGATAAAATTCCATGAAAAAAGCTCTTTAAAGTAAAGATCAATGAAATTTTCTGCTATGCGATTGCGTCTTTGATCTGATAAAGCTGCGACTAGAGGGTGATCTGCTTTCAAGCCGTCGATAAATTCAGTCGCGAGTACTTTTGCATTAGAATAACGTTCGTACACACGAGGTACGACAAAGCGTGAATCTTGACCAACGAGAGCGTAGTATTTTTGAGTTTGCTTTGCCTCAAAACAATAATCGAGTTCTTGTCTGAGCATAGATTTTATCTCTTCAAAGACAGGATCTAAATTTAGCCCGTCAGGTAAAATCTTGGCCAATCCAAGAAGTGTTTTCAGAGCTTTTATATCAGAATCTATGGCTTTATCTAAATGTGGATACTGTATTTTGAGGGCAATTTTTTCGCCAGTTGCTTTAATTTTCGCTCTATGAACTTGTCCCATTGATGCCGTTCCAACGGCTTTAGGCTCAATTTCGAGCTCATCAAGTAAATCGGCATCAAAGTAACTTTCAAGATAAGACTTAATAACTGACCACTCAACTGGCGGCGAATCAGTTTGTAATTTTTTAAGCCACTCGTTTGCTTGTGGAGGAAAAAAATATTCACCATACATTGAAAGCATTTGTCCTGCTTTCATAAGTGAGCCTTTTAGTTCACCAAGTTCTTGACTGAGGTAGGTGGCTTGATTTGTTAGAAATTGCTCGTTAGATTGACCTGAAGCTTTGTGAGCTGCGTATTTTAAACCGGCGTTAAGTCCAATTTTAGCTACGCTTAAAGTTCTTTCAAAAAGCGAGCTTTTGATTTTTCCGAGGACCTTCGAATTTTTTGGCCCAGAGGGCGAATCATTGTAGTCTGACATTTTAATATGACTAGTGTATTCAATTAGTTTAAAAAATGTTAGACTAATTTTGCAAAGGCTATCATATGACAAAGAATTATTCTCAAAATGAAACATCTCTAAGCAGACGCAGACTTCAGCACGGTTCTCTGCCACGTGAAGTATGTTTGTTTTGGTTTCGAAGAGACTTAAGGTTACATGATAATGCAGGGCTTTTTTACGCATTGAAAGAAAACAAAAAAGTATTACCTGTGTTTATATTCGATCAAAATATTTTAAATTCATTAAATCCGCGGGATTTGCGAGTTGTCTTTATTCATCAAACAATCAGCGAAATTAAAAAGCAATTACAAAATCTAGGTTCTGATTTATTAGTATTTTACGGCGAACCGATAGAAGTATTTAAAAATCTCGTTGATAAGTTACCTATTTGCTCTGTCTACACTAATCATGATTACGAACCAAAAGCACGTTTGCGCGATGTCAATGTTGAAGCCTATCTAAAACAAAAACAGATCGTTTTTAAATCTTATAAAGATCAAACACTTTTTGAAAAAGATGAAATCAAAACAGATGCTGGAAATCCTTATACAGTTTACACTCCATACAAAAAAAAATATCTCAGTTTGCTGAATGATTTTTATTTAAAGTCATATCCGAATGATCTCTATCAAATGAACTACTATCAAAATCCAATGCCCGATATGACCTTTTATGATCGTTTTCCACAACTGGAAGATATGGGATTCAAGAGCTGTGATGCTGTTTTTCCTGAAATGTGTTTGTCGCAAACAATGTTAAAAAAGTATGCTGTTGATCGAGATTTTCCATATCTTGATCACGCGACATCACGACTGGGTTTGCATTTGCGTTTCGGAACTGTGTCAGTTCGTGAGTTAGCTAGAGAAGGAAAAAAGTATTCTGATGTTTGGTTAAGTGAACTAGTGTGGAGAGACTTTTTTATGCAAATTTTGTGGCATTATCCACATGTTGAGAATTCTAGTTTCAGACCGCAGTATGAAAAAATAAAATGGCGTGATTCAGACGAAGATTTTAATCGATGGAAAAATGGCGAAACTGGTTTTCCAATAGTTGATGCTGGTATGCGTGAGCTTAATGAAACTGGTCATATGCATAATCGTGTTCGAATGATTGTTGCTTCTTTTTTGACAAAACATTTATTGCAGCATTGGTTACGGGGGGAACGTTATTTTGCCGAAAAACTACTTGATTACGATCTTTCTGCCAATAATGGTAACTGGCAATGGGCTGCAGGCACTGGCTGTGATGCTGCTCCATATTTTCGTGTTTTTAATCCGGATGCGCAAACTGAAAAGTTTGATCCAGAATATAAATATATTAAAAAATGGCTTCCTGAGTTTGGCACAAGCAAGCAAATTAAACCAATGATTGATCATAAATTCGCACGTGATCGTGCTATAGCAGAGTACAAAAAGGGGTTATCATGAAAATATTAATCACGGGGGCCACTGGTGCCATTGGTAATAGTGTTGGACGAAAGCTCTTTGAGTTGGGGCATGAACTTTTTGTTGTATCTCGTTCGAAATCAAAAGCTGAACTGTATTTAGAATTTCCTGCCGAAATTATTGAAGTGGATTTATCACAATCGTTAATCCATGATTCGTGTATGGATAACATTGATGCTGTTATTCATTTGATGGGTGAGACTATCGATGGGCGATGGACGGCTGAAAAGAAGCAACTGATTTTGGAGTCACGTACAAAGAGCAGTCAAAATTTAATTCAAAGTTTGAAACCACGAACTCAAGTTGTTGTTTCTGCATCAGCTCAGGGATTTTATGGTGATCAAGGTCGTCTAGAATTGTCTGAGACCGCTTTAAAGGGGACCGATTTTCTTGCAGACGTTTGTGAAGAGTGGGAAAAACCATTTAGAACACTTGATGAAATCAGATCGGTTCAGCTTAGAATTGGCCTCGTTCTTGATCCTCAATCAGGAGCCTTAAAAAAAATGATTCCACTTTTTCAAAAAGGTTTAGGCGGTGTACTTGGTTCTGGTGAACAGTATATGAGTTGGATTGCGTTGGATGATCTTACCAATGTAGTTGTTGAAGCCACATTAAATCATCACTATAATGGACCACTAAATTGTAGTGCGAATGCCGTAACAAATCGAGAATGGACTGTGAAGTTATGCCAATCGCTAGGTGTTTTTAAATCATTGCCGGTGCCTCAAGTAGCCCTTAAGTTAATTCTCGGTGAAATGTCTTCATTAGTTTTATCATCTATTCGTATGAGCAATGAAAAGCTGCGTGATTTGGGTTTTAATTTTAAGTATACCAATATTGATCAATATTTTTTTGATAATTTAAATGATTTTAAAGATGGTCATAGCGTTTTACTCGTTAGGCAGTATGTGCCTTTTTCGCTCAATAAAGTTTTTCCTTTTTTTGCGGAAGCTAAAAATTTAGAGCGAATTACGCCCGATCTTTTACATTTTCGTATTGAAAAAATGTCGACACCTGAGATCCAAAAAGGTACTTTGATTGATTACAATTTAAAAATTCATGGTTTTCCCGCTAAATGGAAAACGCTGATCGAAGACTGGCAGCCACCTGTTCAGTTTGTTGATACGCAACTTAAGGGACCATACAAACTATGGCATCATACACATTCGTTTGCGCAAATGGGCAAGGGCACATTATTGACTGATAAAGTCAGATTTAAGCTGCCTTTTGGTTTTTTAGGGCATGCAGTTGCTCAGACTTTTGTCCAAAAAGATGTTGAAAGTATATTTAAGTATCGTCGTGAAGTTATGAGTGAAGTTAAATTTAGTGAGTAAATATGGTGAAAGCAGAAATACCCTACAAGTCTTTTATAGAATTAACAGATGATCCTCAAGGTTTACCTCGATTAAATTTCCAGGGAAATAAAGCATTTGTTGACTTAGTGCTCGATTTAAAAAAAAGATTTGGTCATGATCCTAAAAAATGGCCCCTACTTGACGAGAAAAAAAGTGAATGCTTTATTCTAAATGAGTTTATACTGAAACTAAAAGGCGAGTATAGGCCGGCATATAATCACGAAGAAATATGTCATTGTCGAACAATAACGACAGAAAAAGTTCTTAATGTGATTAAAGATGGTTGTCAGTCTGTTGGTGATGTATCAAGAACTACAATGGCAGGAACGGGCTGTGGCAGTTGTCACAAAGACATTGAGAAACTCATTCAGCAGATATGCAATCAAAAAAGCGAATCTTAAATTAAGAGTAAGTTTTTAAGCTCTTTTAAAATAAGTTCTTCTATAGTATCAAAATTACTATTTTTAATCCAGGCACCAGATGAACTTGAGTGACCGCCGCCTCCCAATTGTAAAGCGACGAGATAAGCGTAGTTAGTCAAAGAACTACGAAAGCTGAGTTTATGTTCGTTGTTTTTAGACTCACGTATCAAGTAAGCTAATTTAACTGTTGGTATAAGCGTAAAAAGATCTAATAAGTCGCTGACATCATCACCAGATAGTTTGTATTGTTCGAGTTGGTTTTGAGAAATGTTTAGGCCAACCACTTGATTGTTAGAAAAATATTTAGCTGATTTAATAAGTTCTGCCAGGAAAGACATTTTTTCTGGAGTCCAATGTGCAAATAAGGCTCGCTGTATTTTTTCTGTATTGATTTTGTATTCGGCTAACTGTGCGGCAATAGCATGTGATCTGGACGAGTTTTTAACAAGTTTAAAAGCTTGAGTATCAAATGTTAAACTTGAGTATAGAGCATTTGCCATTTGATCATTTAAACGAACGCCGAGATCTTGGATCAGATCAAAAACAATTTCTCCTGTCGAGGCTGCAGCCACATTGATATGTCGATGTAATTGAGAGTGTTCAATGAATTGGTCAATATGATGATCTATAAATAAAATATGACAATTTTGTTTCAATTGGTGATCGAATAGTGGGTTGCAAAGTTCGCCTTGGTTTGTATCAAGAATAATTAAAAGATCTGCTTGCAAATGTTCAAGTGAAGTTGTTATTTCAACACTTTCAAGCATGTAAGAGTATCTTTTCGGAATTTCATCAACCGGAAAAAATAAAGCCAATTTGTTTAAACTTTGTAACGCCCAGTACAAGGCAACCAGGCTGCCGATGCCATCTCCATCTGAATTTCGGTGAGTCGTCAGGACAATTTTTTGGGCATTAAGAATAAGATCAAGATGACTATTAGCATTTTCAATTTTTTTCGCGTTCGGCATAGGTCATATATTATTATGACGCAGCATAGCCTGTCCTCTAGGTTTGTGAATTCCAGTAAATTTTGATATAAAATAAGACTTTCGAATAGGATGAAAATATGGCTCAAGATTTATTACCGATTACATTACGTGGAAAGCACATTTTAGAAGCAGAATTGAAAAAACTTATGTTTGAGGAAAGACCTGCTATCATTAAAGCTATCGAAGAAGCTCGTGCTCAAGGTGATATCAGCGAAAATGCTGAGTATGATGCAGCTAAAGAACGTCAATCGATGATTGAGGGACGAATTGGTGAAATTCAAGGTAAATTAGCCGGTGCTGAAGTTGTCGATCCTGCGACGATTAAATCTGATCGAGTTGTTTTTGGAGCCACTGTAACTATATTAGATTCTGAAACAGAAGAAGAGCACACTTATCAAATCGTGGGAATTGATGAAGCTGATGTTAAAAAAGGAATGATCTCCGTACTTTCTCCTATTGCGCGTGCCATGATTGGTAAAAAAACGGGAGATTCTTTCACCGTGCAAAGTCCTAAAGGTGATAAAGATTACGAAATCATATCATTTAAGTTTGTGTAAGTGTTTATGAGAAGAGCGGTCGTCGATCAATCGGGCTTAAAGATTGTCGTCACTGGAATCATAATTTCAGTCTTTATTGGTCTTATTTTTAAATCACAAATACGACCTAATATTGTTAAACAAAGACTAGAAAAAACATTAGTTAAATTGCAAAAAGACATCAATATCGATTTTGAAAGTGTTGATGTGCAATTGTCGGAGTGGGGTATACCTAGACCCGTCGTTGCGATCAATGGAATCAGAATTAGTCCATTAAGCACTTCATGTAATGAAAATCAAATTTATATAGAAAGTCTTTCATTTCCATTGAGCTTTAATCTTTTGCTCAGTGAAAACAAAACAATTAACTCACTCAGAATGTCTTTGGTTGAAGTTCGTATAAAGCATCTCGATCAGTGTATCAAAGCATCAGCAGAAAAAAAATCTGTAGATCGGTTGAACACCGGGATTGATAGTTCTGAATCTGAGTCGTCATCTAGAAATAAATCCACAGTCCAGTTTGATAAAGTTATTCGTCATTCAAATACCCATTTAAAAGATGTTAATATAGACCGGTTGCGAATCATTAGTCCTGATAATCTTAAAACGGCTATTGATTTTAACGCAGTTCAAATGAATTTGGGTTACAATAAAGATCAACTGTCTTCATTGTTGTTTCAATCGCAGATGCTTATGTTCAAAGATCCAAATCGTAATTTATATCTTTTAAAATCGGATGCGCGAATGCATTTAGAGATTAATGCTCAGAATTTTCTAAGTATTGATGCAGATATCGCGGGTCTTATTTTAGATCGACCGTTAAAAGTTAAAATCAAAACAGATGCCGAAAAGAAAGTTATTAACTTGTTTGGTGAATTTAAATCTGTATCTCTAAAGGCATTGAATTATTTAGTTCGTAGTGAAAATCGTGATATTGAAGTTTATGATTTTTTATCAGGTTCGACTATATCTGGCTTTTTAACTGGTGAGTATTCAATAGAGAAACAAGTTGGAGATCTTTTTCTAAGTAAAGTGAAAATTTTATTTGGCGGCGGTTCGCTTGATGTTAATGATATTCATTTAACTTCGAGTTCAGGTTCTGGGTGGGTATTAAAGCCATTTGATGTTGAAATCAGTCGTGTTGATTTGACAAAGATTGTTGAACATCCTTATTTTGCTCGAGTTAAATCAAGTGTGCAAAATGCCGGTTTTCTATCAGGATTGTTACAATTTGATGCTCATCGCAGGTTTAAATTAAATGCATTACTTGAGAAAGGATCATTTTACTTCTCGAACAAAGGATTACGTTTAAATCAGACGTTTGATCGATTTAATTTAAAGCTTATTGCTGATCAACAAAAACTTGATTTAACCGCTGATGACTTTATATATAACGGCAAAAAAATTTTGGGGCGTATTCATTATAGCCAGAATAAAATCAATACAGCGCAGTTATTAACGGCTGACTTGAAGGGTGAAATTCTCAGTCAAGACATCGTTAAACTATTTACTGGGCAAAGTTATCAACCGATTATGAGCCTGAGTTTTCAAACAGATTTGAAAACTAAATTATTCGGCAAAGGAAGTCTTAATCGCTTTGATATGGAAAACATGTCTATGAATGATGTGACTATTGATTACAATAAAGATTTATCTCAACAAAAAGAAGAAATACTCATTAAGGCGCAAACTGTTAAAATAACTCATATGCCAGATGAAGAATATTTTTTGAACCAGTTTTTTAAACCAAGTATTTTTACAGATTCCGTATTGGATATGCAGTCTGCACGGATTGAAATCGAAAAAAATAAAAATATTGATGTGCAGTTTAAAGCAGATGCAGAAGTTAAAAACTTAGCAAAAATAAAGATTGATCGTATTAAATTAAATGGTGTGATTGATGATAAACTTTTCATTAGAGGATCTTTAGGTTTAAAATCTTTAAATAAGAAAAATTCGACTTTTAGTTTTTCTGGTGTGTATGATCAGCTTAACATTCTCTCGGAAAACTAAATTTAATATCCCACAAGTTCAATCACATCGAGGGTATTGGATAGATCTTCAATCTCAAAATACTTTCCAATCAATTAAGCGCTCATATGAACACGGATTTAAAATGACTGAGTTTGATGTGCGAATAACTGTTGATGGTGTAGCAATTCTTTTTCATGATGCTGAGATTGATGGTCATCGTGTTTCACAATTGACCTATGATCAGATAATGCGAAAAATATCCGTGGATCGACTAGAAATTGTATTAGAATGGTTAAGTTCGATAAACCGTAACCAAATTCTGTTCGCACTCAATATTGAAATTAAATCCGATCGAATTTTCGATCGATCAATTGAGAGAAAGGTCGTAGATTTAGCGATTCAATTTGGTGTTATTAATTCATTGATTATTTCAAGTTTTAATCCATTCACGTTGATTTTTTTTAGGTTCAATTATCCATCCATTACACGAAGTTTGTTATTATCAATGGATAAAAGGCATAAAGGTAATAATTTACTTATTCGCTCTATGTTTTTTAATATTTTTGCGCAACCTCACTATCTACACTTACATTATGAAGATTGGTCACATTGGTTTATTCGTTATTTTTTAAGAAATAAAATTCAGATAGTGCTTTGGACTTGTAATGATATTGAAGCTGGCAAACGTTTTATAGCTGAAGGTGCAGCAGGTCTTATCTCTGACATCATAAGACCTACAGATTTAAACTAGAAAACTAATTTTTAGTGTTATTTGTGTTTTGATTTTGAGTTGATTGTTGCTGTTGGTTTTGGTTCATACCTTGTTGGTTCTGATTGAGCTGTTGTTGTGGGCCTACATCTTTTGCATCAGTATCGATCTCATTCAAACCCTGTTTGAATCCGCGAATAGCTTTACCGATTGATTGTCCCAAAGCAGGCAAGCGACTTGGTCCAAAGAATATTAACAAAACTAAAGTTAAAATAAAAATATGAGAAAGACTAAATTCACCCACAAAGAGCTCCTTGATAAGATTTAAAATATAGCTAACTGTACCAGTTTACTCTTGTTCTGCTGGGATTTCAACTACTTCAACAGTGCTTCCATCGGTGTTATTTTCGACTTGAGCGGGTAATTCACGCGCACCTGACGATCTTTTGATGAATTTTTCTGACTTTTCTTTGGCATTTGTTCTTTCTAAGTTGTCTGAATCTTTGAGTTGAATTTGAACGTCTTCATTCACTTCGTTACGATTAGTACCAGCTGAGTTAGGTTGTTTCATCGTTGGATTTTGTCCTTGAGCAATCTTTTTGAGTTCTTTTTCGTAGTGTTTTTTAAGGTGAGATAGCTTTTCTTCGTATTCTTTACGTAGAGATTTAACTTGCGATTGTTTAATTTCAGTTACGCAGTTTTTATATGTTTCTGCAGCAATTTCTTTAGCTTTAGATTTACACATAAACTCAACCGATTGCGAGTTTGGATTTTGAGCTGAAGCTGAATTGAAACATAATAAAGAAGCGATGGCTAAAACGATTGAGTAAATTTGATTTGATTTTGACATATATACCCCTACGTATAGAAGTACTATCAAAACCAAGGCCAGCTTTAATTAATTACAGCCAATTTAGAATACAGACATCTAGTTTTTTTTACATAGATGTCCATGATATTGTCATTTTAAGAATTAGCGTTTAACGGTTTTTGGATCAATAGCATCTTGTAAGCCATCACCTAAGAAATTAAAGCTGATCACGACAAGTAATATTAAAAATCCTGGTAAGAATGCAAGAGTAGGTGCTTGATAAATGAGTTCTTGAGCATTGAAAAGCATGTTTCCCCAACTTGGAGTAGGTGGTTGAATACCAAGTCCAAGATAGCTTAAAGCGGCTTCTGATAAGATTGATTCTCCGACTCCTAAGGTTACAGAGACCAGCATTGGCGCTATAACATTTGGGAACATGTGTCTCACGATAATTGTAAAATCCGTCGCACCAAGAGTTTTCGCAGCTAAAATAAATTCACGTTCACGTAAAGATAAAATACTACCTCGAATAAGTCGTGCGACTGTCATCCACGAAAAAAGACACAAGATAAAAACAAGCTTATATATCGATTCTTTACCGCCAGAAAAAATACCATCAACAAATGATTGGGCTAATTTTTCACCTGTAGCACCTGCAATTGTTTGAGCTAAACTTATAAGACCGCCTAAGACTTTTTTAAGGTCGATTGCTGCAACAACAACAAGTACTGGAAGAATAGGAAGAGATAATAAAGCATCAGTGACACGCATGAGTATGGAATCAATAACACCACCGTAATAGCCAGCGATTGATCCAATAATTAAGCCAATCAATGCAGAAACTATGGCCACAAGAATACCAACTCCGATCGAAACACGAGTTCCATAGATAAGACGCATAAGAACGTCACGACCGAGTTCATCTGTTCCAAGAACATGGTAAGTATCAAAGCTATTAATCATTTTAGCTAATTCGTGAGTTTTTTGATTGTCGATCTTTTTAATCGCGGAAACGGCAAGATCACGGTCTTTAATATTGACCCAATCATAAAGAGCATCTTCTGGGCGGATTGGAGAAACAGTTTTTTGTTCGATAAGAGCATTTTGAATAATTAGGGCATCAGCTTCATTGTTTTTTATGAAGCTTTGAATTGCTGATTCGCGAACATCTTGAGATGCCGTGATTTTCGTAAACGGCGGTTTGTAACGGCTAAAAACATTTTGAGTATCAGCATCAAGACCAGTCGCATATTCAAGTAGAGGTCCAAAAAGTGCGATTAAAACAAACAATAAAATTGTGATAGCACCAAAGACTGCAGCTTTGTTTTCAATAAATTGAGAATAAACAATATCAAAAAAAGTTTGCGCTTTTTCAAGGTTTTTAACTTCTTGAGACATATTCTGAGATAATGATTCTGTATTTGTACTCATTTTTATTCCTCAGCTTATTTGTATGATATTCGTGGATCAACGACGCCGTAAAGTAAATCTGCGACTAAGTTCATAACAAGAACCATGGCGATCGAAATAATAAAAGAAATCATAGCGACATTAAAATCGTTACTGATAATCGAAGTGTAAATAAGGCGTCCAACTCCAGGGTATGCAAACAGTGTTTCGGTGATCAGCGCTCCAGAAAAAACAGATGATATGCTGATTGCCGTGATCGTGATCAGGGGGATCAGCGCATTTCTGAAACCATGCTTCCAGACAACTACAGATTCTGACATACCCTTAGCACGTGCTGTTCGAATAAAATCGTTTCTCATTGCTTCAAGCATCGCAGAGCGAGAAAAGCGAGAGAAAAAACCAATACGTTGTATTGCTAAAGACAAAGTTGGCAGAATAAGATATTTTGACTTATCGACGACTTCGTCAAAAAAACCATCATATTTAATTCCCGTTGTTTGAAATCCTCCCGCTGGAAGCCAATTTAATATTACTGAGAAAATAATAATTAGAACTATACCAAGCCAAAATGATGGGATTGATATTCCTGCAAAATTAAGAAGATTAACGGTATAATCGAACTTTGTATTTGGCTTTAGTGCACAGTAAATCCCAAGGGGTATAGCGATTAATAACGAAAAGCCAAGTGAAACCATTGACAGAACAAAAGTTGCTTTAAGTGCAGGAGCAAGCATCTCCGATACGGGGACACGGTATGTGCGCGAATAACCTAATTCGCCAGATAAAATCTCCGAAGCCCAGTGGTAATAACGAACATATGTAGGTTGATCTAAACCATAAAATTGGCGTAAACGAACGACATCTTCCTGAGTTATACGTGGATTAGCCGAAATCATTAATTCGACGGGATCTCCCGGCATTAATGTCATCAAACTAAAGCAGATATATGACAAAATAACTATGACAGCGAGTGTTTGCAGTATTCGTCTCAGGATATATGTCGTCATTTATAATAATTCCTTAATTGAGTTATTCTAGAGTCCATTTTTCGACATCATTTGTTTCCGGAAATTGATGTCCAGTTAAACGATAACCCTTCATTTGTTTTGGAATAACAGCTACATCTGATCTATAATACAACGGTAATACTGGAACTTCATCTGTGTAGTATTTTAGAATTTGATGAACGATATCGAGACGTTTTTCGTGCTTTAATTCAGAGTCTAATTCATCTACAAGTTTATCAACTTGCGGATTGCTCCATCCCATATAATTTTGTCCTGACCATCCATTTTTAGAAGTCGGAATATTTTTTGAGTGGAATGTTGATTTAGGTGAATTTTCGGGTGAAGAAACCCAAGCAAATAGTGCCATTGAATCAAATTGACGTTTTTTAGTTGTTTCGCCAAAGAAATTACGTGCAGGTTCATTCTTAATATTAACTTCAACACCGATTTGCTTCCATTGGCTTTGTAGATAAACTTGAACAAGTTCGCGTGTTTTATTTCCTGCTGTTGTCATGAGTGTAAATGTTAAACGTTTGCCATCTTTAGTGCGGATGCCATCAGCGCCAACTTTCCACCCTGCCTCATCGAGCAATCTTTCAGATTCACGTTTGTTGTATTTGTAGATAACAACTTTATTAGGGTCATCTGTGAACCAAGGATCTTTTGGAGTGATGTTGTGAATAGCTGGACTTTGTTTTCCAAAGAATAGAGCATTTACAAGTTCTTCTTTGTTGATTGCATAGTGAAGTGCTTTTCTAACTTTAACATCCTTTAAGAACGGATTGTTAAGGTTTAAATCGATGTGTTCATAAACTGTCGACGGTTGAAATAGAACTTCATAATTAAGATTTTCTGATTTAACTTTTTGATCAAAAGCAACAGCTTGATCTAGTGCTAAACCCAATACAGAGATTAAGTCAATTGTTCCTGATCTTAAATTGGCTTCAAGTGTTCCAGTATTTGGTATAAGTTTAACAATAATTTTCTTGATTTTAGGTTGTTCACCATAAAATTTAGGATTTGGTACGAACGTTACATGGTCACCAAGCTGAATTTCACTAATTAAATAAGGGCCATTGTAAAGACCAGGATTGGTTGGGTCTTTTGTGTACAAAGAATTTTTTTCGTAGCCCTCTTTTTGTGAAGAGTATTTTTTGAAAACGGGTTCTTCTAAATGTTTAGGAACAGGGTAAAAAGTACCTAATTGATAAAAATCCCACTTTACTTTTTCGTATACGAACTTACACTTTTTAGGATTTTTCGGATCGACTTCAATTTTTTCAACTTGAGTATAAACTTCTTTTTCGGCGATACCAACATTTGGTGAAGCCGCAATTTTAATAGCAGCTGCGAAGTCGTCACATATAACAGGTTTACCATCACCCCAAACTGCATTTTCTAAAATTTCCCATTGAGCCGTAATTTTTTCTTTACCACCTATTTTTTCGACTTTAGCAAGGCCATTATCGAGTGTCGGGATTGTTTTTGCTAATTGTGGCACCCATTTTCCATCAGCATCAATAACCGCTAAAGTACGATTTGTCATTCGTGACATATACGTAGTCGCAGCCATATTCGCAATTAAAGGATTGAAGTTTTCAAACTCCTGCGAAATGCCAATTTTAAGTTCATTATTATTTAACTGACCTCTTGTTGCTGAATTAGCTTCGGTCTGTTTTTGGTTTGAATCTTGAGTGCTTTGAACTGAAGATTCTTTTTTTGTGCAGGCTGCGATGAGCATTGCAGCTACTATAACAAAACTTAAATTTTTCATGACAACTCCTTTTGTGTCGTTGAAATTAATTTTGAAAAACATGCAGATTGGTGTGTATCATTACCTTCAAGATGAGGTATCTCTTTTGAACATCGATCAATTTTATGAGAACAACGCGGGTGAAAGCTACAACCTGGCGGTGGATTAATTGGTGATGGGATCTCACCGGTTAAAATTTTCGCCATTTTCTTTTTGCCAGTTCCAATGCTTGGTATCGATCCTAATAAAGCTTGTGTATAAGGGTGCTGTGGATGATTAAATATTTCTTCGCGAGTTCCTATTTCAACAATTTTACCCAAATACATCACAGCAATTCGATCACAGATGTGTTCAATGACAGAAAGGTCATGGGAAATAAAAATATAGGTTAGACCTAATTTTTCTTGCAAGTCTTTAAGTAAATTTAGAATTTGAGCTTGAATTGAAACGTCAAGAGCAGAGACAGGTTCGTCACAGATGATGAGTTTCGGATTTAAAGCAATAGCACGCGCTATTGATATACGCTGACGCTGTCCGCCTGAAAACTCATGAGGATAGCGATTGATGTGTGAAGGGCGTAAGCCAACAAGTTGTAAAAGTTCTTTAACTTTAGCTTCACGCTCTTCAGGTTTTAAAATATTGTGAATGACAAATGGTTGTTCAATGATTTGTCCGATTGTCATTCGAGGATCTAGAGATGCATATGGATCTTGAAAAATCATTTGAATATCTTTACGATGTTTTCTGAGATCATGTCCGCGAGACGTTAAAAAATTCTGTCCTTCAAAAGTAATCTCACCAGCAGTTGGTTCGTAAAGTCTGATGAGAGTTCTGCCTAAAGTTGATTTACCACAACCGGATTCTCCAACAAGTCCTAAAGTTTCACCTTTTTTAACAGTAAGTGAAACATCGTCAACAGCTTTAACATCTGCTACATGTTTAAGAAAAAATCCTTTTTTGATCGGAAAATATTTTTTAATATTTTTAGCAACAAGAATGTTTTCACTCATAGTTTAACTCCACTAACTTGGCATTGGGTTAAAGCAAGCGACCTGTTGGGTCTGTCCTGCTGCGTTTGTGAAAGTTGTCATTTGAGGTTTATCAGTCCAGCATTCCGATTTTACGCGAGAACAGCGAGTTGCAAACGGGCAACCTTTTGGAAATTCGTGCGGAGCTGGAACAGATCCTTCAATTGTTTTTAGCCGATGAAGTTTAGTGCCTATTTTAGGTCGTGATTCAATAAGTGCTGCTGTATAAGGGTGAAGCGGCGATGTGAGGACATCTTGAGTTTGCCCTTTTTCACACATGTGGCCACCATACATGACTAGCATATGATCAGAAACTTCTGAAATAACACCTAAATCATGTGTGATAAACTGCACAGACATTTGAAACTTTTCTTGTAAACTTTGAAAAAGCTCTAGAATTTGAGCCTGTATGGTCACATCTAGTGCTGTTGTCGGTTCATCAGCAATAAGAAGTTGAGGGTTGCAAGAGAGAGACATGGCAATCATGGCTCTTTGTCGCATTCCACCAGATAGTTGGTGTGGATAAGAAGCATACCTTTCGCTTGCTGACGGTATACCTACAAGTTGAAGCATTTCAATTGCGCGATCACGAGCATCTTTATCTGATAGCTTCATGTGTTTTTTTATTTGTTCATCCATTTGATAACCAATGGTTAAGACTGGATTAAGTGCTGTCATGGGTTCTTGGAAAATCATGGCCATTTGACCACCGCGAATATTTTCCATTTGTGATGGAGATTGTTTAAGTAGGTCAACCCCGTTGAGCTCGGCAGACCCAAAAGTGACCTGACCGGGTTTAGCCACAAGCTGCATAAGCGAAAACGAAGTAACTGATTTGCCGCACCCAGATTCGCCGACGATTCCGATTGTTTCGCCTTTATGAATGTCATATGAAATTCGATTAACGGCGCGAAAAGGGCCTGTTTTTAAAAAGAAAGTCGTTTCTAAATCGCGGACTTTAAGAACTGGATTCAATGCCTTACCCCTAAAACTATCGTTTTAAATCATCCGTTGTTTTTTTAAATAAAAAACTCGGATGAAAATTAGTACATGAAGTCTTATTATAAATAAAGCTGACACTCAATTTAAATGATGCGTTAGTGGAATTTTTTTAATTATGAAAAATGTATTTTTATTTGGGGATTCCAGCATTTACGAGCATTGCATGGCGATCAATTCAGGTTAATTTGTTGAAAATTCTAGACTTCGCTGTAACTCAATCTGGGGTAGACAGCGAAGCTAGGTAAACATGAGGAAGTTCAAAAATATTCAGGTCTTATGGCAATTGCGTATTTCTTTGCATGAATTTATTTAAGGCTATTTCAAAAGCTTTAGATATGGCCCCAGAAAGTTTGTCAGACAGAGTAGGTTTTTTTTCAAAACTAATTTTAATAACCTGATGGGTTTTTATTTTGTTTAAAATATAGTCATCGCTGGTTTGGATTTTATCGATTAAGTTTTTAGCAATCGCTTGCTGTCCATACCAATATTCACCAGTTGCAACTTCATTTAAGTTAAGCTGTGGACGAAATTGTCCTACAAAATCCTTAAATAAGGTATGTGTTGCTTCAAGTTGTTCTTTAAACTTAGCTTCACCTTTTTCAGTGATTTCACCAAATAAACTGACCGTTCGTTTGTAATCGCCAGCAGTATATTCTTTGAAATCAACATCGTATTTTTTGAGTAATTTGTTGAAATTTGGAACTTGAGCCACGACACCAATTGACCCAATAATAGCAAACGGGGAAGCTATAATTTGATGAGCAACGCAAGACATCAAGTAGCCGCCACTCGCGGCTACTTTATCGACACAAACAGTAACATTTAGTCCGGCTTCGCGAAGACGTAAAATTTGCGCTGCTGCAAGTCCGTACCCATGAACAACGCCACCCGGACTTTCAATACGTAATATGACCTCTTCATTTTTTTGAGCAACGTTTATGATTGTGCTGATTTCTTCTTTAAAGTGTTCAACTGCACTCGCTTCAACATCACCTTTAAGAAAATCGACTAAGTAAGCATTTTTCTTTGGCAACTTTTCTTTTTCTTTAGCTAAATTTTTTTGTGCTTTTTTCTCTTTTTTAAGATCGTCATCAGAGAGTAATAATTCTTGAAGCGACTCTTTTTGTTCGTCGAACTTATCGTTTAAAATTTCAATTTCAAATGATTTTGAACCTTTGTTTTTTAAAGCAATTGCAGCCATCGTCAGCAAAACCGCAATAATGGCAAAAACGATAATTAATGTTTGACCTAAAAATAATCCTAATTGAGCTAGTGTTTCCATAGGAATAACTTACTTGAAGTTTTTATTAAGTAAAGACAAAAGTCGAGCTTTTATTTTAAAAAGTATGTTTTCAATCGTGGCAGACGATGAGTTGTGAAATAATGGTCTTGTGATAAATAAAATGATTTTATTAATTCTTGCAGTGTTGTTTTCGCTTAAACTTTTTGCTCTAGACGGCGAACTTGCTGATCGTTTAAAACAAGATTTGCAACATGATGCTGAACGCAAGAAGGGCTTTGCTCAATATAATTCTGAGAAAAGGAAAAGAGAGCAAGATAAAGATAAAGGACTGTCTTTATATCTTCAAGAGCAAGAGCAGTGGGAAATGGCCCGTGAAAAAACGGTTTACGAATATAAAAAAAATAAAAAAAAGCCTATGGATGAGGATTCTGCCGAATTTAGACAGGATGAATTAGCTAAGCAGCAACGGATTAATAAAATGGAAGAGGCTCGTCTTGGTTACATTAAAGATAAGAAACAAATTATTGCTCAGTATAAAACTCCGCAATCATGGTCGGAAGAGGATGAGTTGGGCGTTTATATAAATCGTCCGCGATACGATAAACGAAAACGCAGTCAGAATAAGTGGACAAAATCAGGTAAAAGCCTTGGCGGATCATCTGGAGGCGGTTTTTCCGGTGGGTATTCGGGTGGAGATTCTGGCGGAGGAAACTTTGATCTGCCACCGCCACCACCACCAGGTGATTTTAACTCATTTCCACAAGATAACTTTGATGATTTTCCAGCCCCACCTTCGAATTTTGACGGTAATTACCCCGGGACATATGATTCGGGTTTTGGGGATGGTGGTGTAGTTCCGCCGCCGCCGCCACCACCAAATTTTAATGATGGTTTTGATTTTTAGATGATTTACTGATTAACAAAAAGTTCATCAAACTTAAGACCTGTCATCTCTCTAATTTTTTTAAATGCAAAGTAGAGAATCGCGCCTAGAAAAATAACTGAAGGAATAAGGATGATGAACGTTGAATAGAGTGTCATTTGTCCTAACTGTTCATTGAGTAATGTTTGTCGACTTTCTAATGTTAGCTGTTCATCGATTGGTTTAAAAATATAAATTGCTAGAAAGAAATTCAGAAGTGCACTCATCAGAAATGAAACTGATAACCACCGAGTTGAGGTTGTCATAAGTTTTTTAAAACTATTTTCAGCATTTTTCTCGCTGATGGCTTGATTGATTTTATCGATTTGAAACGCAGCCGGATTTAAAAAAAGTGTTTCAAAAAATGGTTGTTGACCAAAACTAGAAAAGAAAACAAACAGTCCGATTAGTAAAGGAAAGAATGCTTCTTTTACAGCAAACCAAATACCTCCAAGAGCTAATATTGTAAGAGTGCCGGATACGATAATATTAATTAAACCCAATAATGAAATAAAATTAACTTTGCGAGTTTTGATTAGACTGTGTATGCCATAGAGTAACGGAAATGCAAGAGCAATCATTACAGTGAGTTGTGGTGTTAAATGCAGTTTAGACCCTTTGTTTAGAATCATAACAGGAATTAATATGTTGATCAGTATGTTTAAAAATCCATTTTCTTGATTATTATTTTTTTGCATGCGAATCATGTTTTCATACAGAGGGGTTAAAGTCTAGCGAGTAGTTTGTCGTGTCGATTGTTTAATTAATTAGATTATTTGCCGATTGTTAAACCACTGACGCATTTCGTGTACGCGCCGCCTTTAATGAAGGGTTGATTATTATAAAGTAGTCTGGTCAGTTGCGGAGCTCCGCTTGCGTTAAATGTTAAAGAAAACTTTTCAATGTTATATCCATAGCTATTTGTTGTTTGATTTACAGCGCCAGGTTCTCCGGCGGTAGCAACGTAAAGGTAACCTGATTCTCCGTCGTATGCCATCGCTGAAATGCCGAATACGTATGACGTGTTATCGTAGAGAACGATTGGGTTGGTGAGGGTTGCAGTCGTTGAAGTTTCGGAAATATCCCAAATAACAAGTCCGTGGTTTAAATTGTAGACACCGGCATTATTGTTACTTGTTTGGCCATTTGCGTAAGATACGACTAGTTTGCCAGTTATTGTGCCGCTTGTATAAGGAATGTAGGCCATTGATGTTGGCGAAGTACCATTTGTATTAAATGCAACTGTGCCAGATGTTAAGTTGC
This sequence comes from Pseudobdellovibrio sp., assembly GCA_046293015.1. Lineage (GTDB taxonomy): Bacteria > Bdellovibrionota > Bdellovibrionia > Bdellovibrionales > Bdellovibrionaceae > Pseudobdellovibrio. Next base: position 229,946 of record JBKBPU010000005.1, on the reverse strand, counting down.
TAGCTTTCGTATGAGTGACCGACGATATTTGGACTCCGTTTAAGCAGTCTGCAGTCGAATAATACCCAGTGTGTGCTATTATTCCAATACGGTTTGCGACAGCTGTAGCTCCTTGATGTGTAAAAATAATTCTTCCAGTTGTAATTCCTGAAGCGGGTGGTAGCGCTACGACGTTTGAAATAAATGTTGTAGAAGTGGCGCAGGCACCTCCTGGTGCGTTGACCCATGGATTGGTTCCTGCAGGTATTCTGATAGGTGTCGTATTGATTTTTTCTATAGCCGTTGTTTTGCCGATGAGCATGCTACCTTCGTTATCGATAGTTAAGCCAACCATAGCGCCGCTAAGCACCGTTGCATTCGAATAGTAATTGGTAAATGAAAGTGGATTTGTTTTTGGAACTTTGATGATTTTTCGTTCTGACGTCGTTGTTGCATTTTCGTTTAAAATAAAAAGTGAATCTCCATTATCGACAACGTTTTTTGGGTGTGTAGCGGCAGCAAATGTCCCAGCATAGTTGTAGTCAATAAGTGTGCCTAAGTGTATGCCCGATTCTAATAGAAACTGCTCGACTGTTCGAGTGGCAGTCGTTGTGTATGTTGTGATGCCGGTTCCAGAATTGCAAGATCCTGTACTGACATATAAAGTTTTATTGATTGATCCAATGAGACTATTTAAAGTTTCTTCTTCTTTTTTAGAGCAAGAAGTGGCAATAAGTGAAAGACTTAAAGCTAATCCTGCTGTTAAAAAGAACTTTAAATTCATGATCATTGAAGCACCCTTGCCTTACTGATAATTTTACAAGAATTTTATCGGCATTGTTAAGGATAGCTTTAGATAATTGCTGCTTGTCTAGACCTAATCAATCGAAACGTGTTTAAATAAATAGTGTTTGTAAGATAAACAATTATTATTTTTATATAAACAACTATTGTTTATATTACTCAAATCGTAAGTGTTTAACAGATTCACCCGAATCGCGAAGTTCTTCTAAGGCGCCAATACCAACATCGAGATGATTTTTAACATACTGACTTGTAACTTTCTTGTCTGATTCTTCGGTTTTTACACCTTCTGGTATCATAGGGTTGTCACTCACAAGAAGTAAAGCGCCTCGGGGAATGTCGTTTGCAAAGCCAGCGGTAAACAAGGTTGCTGTTTCCATATCAATTGCCATTGCTCGTGTTCGGCGGAGATACTCTTTAAATTCTTCGTCATGCTCCCAGACGCGACGATTTGTGGTGAAGACTGTGCCAGTCCAGTAATCAAGACCGTGTTTGATTATTGTTGATGAGACAGATCTCTGCATTCTAAATGACGGCAATGCGGGAATTTCAGGTGGCATATAATCATTTGATGTGCCTTCGCCACGTATAGCAGCTAGTGGTAATACGAGATCGCCAATTTGATTTTTCCGTTTGAGCCCGCCACATTTTCCTAGAAACAAAACAGCTTTTGGTGAAGCAGCAGAAAGTAAATCCATAATTAAAGCGGCCATTGCGGAGCCTATTCCGAAGTTAATAATTGTAATGTTGTGAGCTGTTGCAGAGCGCATAGGACGATCTTGTCCCTGGATAGTGACATTAAATTTTTCAGCGAACATATCAACATAGTTATTAAAGTTTGTGAGTAGTATATATTCTCCAAATTGATCATTTGGAACGCCTGTGTATCTTGGTAGCCAATTACTAACGATTTCGTCTTTTGTTTTCATAGACTAAAAATTAGAGCGTATTTTTTTATAGATCTCAAGTAATTTATGAGCTCCGGTGATCAGATTGGCTTGCCAATCATTATGAGCGTTGTGATCTGCGCCATCAGTAATGTATTTAATAGAAGTAAAGCCAACATTGAACTTTATGCAAGTTTTGGCAATAGCGTAGGCTTCCATATCTGCAACATCGGTTTGGATTTTAAATTGACCAATATCGAAACCATCTGCTGTTCCGCAAGAACCTTTAGGTAAATCAGTCAGGAAATGATGTACAGGTAAATGATACGAAATTTCATCCATTGGCGTTTCGCCAATTTTATAACCTAAAGGTGTAATATCCATATCTTTTTGAATAAATTGGTTTATTTCGACAAGAGAGTGTGTGTTAAATTTAGAACTCCCTGCGGACCCTAAATTGAGTATGTGATTGTATTTCTGCGTTTGAATAATCTCCATTGTTTTAATTGTAGCATTCACTTTTCCTATTCCGGAGTAATAAATATGAATATTTTCGTTTTCAAAAAGGTTGTGTGATTCTACTGGTAAAGCCATGATAATGGCGATATTTCTTTTCATAGTTCCTCTTGTACAGACTTTAGTGTAAGCTTGTTCATTAATGGACTTAAATGAAATTGGTCCAGTTGTCATATCATTTTTGACAGTTCGTGCGCTGCAATTCAATCTAATATAGTCAGGAGATAAAAAATGAATAAATTTATGATTGTGGCGACTTTGTTTCTAAGTTTATCTATCAGTTTGATCGCGAATGCTGGTGTTTCAGGGAACTGGACGGGTTTTGGTTATTGGAAGTTTAAGGGGCAAGGCGAAGGTGTGCGTTGTATGCCGATGCAGATGAAATGGTCTGAGGGTGATGATTTTATATCACTAGATGGCGGGTATTTTGATTGTGGTATTGTTGCGCAAGACTTGGGATCAGATCGCTGGAAAGTCAAAGATGGGCAAATTTATGATCACCAAGATCAAGTGATTGGATCTTATGATGGTCAGAATTTAGAAATGATAACGGCGAGTCCAAATGAAAAAACGCAAATTTCGATCAAAATAAAAAGAGAGGCTAATCATATCGATTATGAAGAAATTTGGTTTAATCAGTACGAGAAGGTTTACGTTATAACGGGACGACTTTTTACGTCTCAGTAGTGCTTTTAATTTAAATTAGTTGTTTTTAAAAAGCAGTTGATATCGACATCAACTGCTTTTTTTTGTTAATAACAAATTGCTTTTTTCTCTTCGGTTGAAATTGCTAAGTCTGAATAGGGTTTGAAATTTTTGATTTTATTTTTAACGCTCGTGTAACCAGAACTGTTGCCATCTGTGTTTTGAGTCCAATACTGTAAAGCTTTATCAGGTGAGTAATCGCAAAATTGTCTTAATGCTAAAGTTGAAAGCAATCCCGAAGCATGCCAGCCATTCCAGCAATGAATATAGATCGGCGAAGGGGTCTGGCCTTTGATAGCGCTATAGACCATTTCTAAATACGGTCGAGTATTGGCCTCATTAAACGCAGTCAGTTGCTTATAATGAAAAACATTTTTTTGTCCTTTAAGGTCTAGACACTCTAACTGTTTAGGGGCAGAAGAATAATTTGTTTCATAAAGATAATAAGCAGATTTAAAGCCCTCCTCGCAAAGATTTTGAATGCCGATTTGGGGTAGTGGGTTTTGATTATCTTTGCGTCCGTATTTATTATATTTATTATTAGCGCCGCCTCGGTAAAGTATTCCTCTTAAAACTACTCTAAAATTTCTTGCGCCATAGAGATTCTCGTAACCATCACCTCGATCGTTGATAAGTTTTGTATAGGGGTCGTTCAGCTGATACCTGGCGTCCAGATCTTGAATTTGCTTATCAGGTAGAGCGTAAGATAAAGAGCTTGTTAATATCAATGATAGAAACGTTATTAAGCTGATTTTCATAAATTTCTCCTTGGTTTATTTAATCTGTAGAAGTGTGTAGGGGGCGATTATTTTTTTATTGAACATCATCTTTCTAGGCTAATGTCGTAGCGCTACTGATGTTGAAAGTTACTGAATTGTTAAGGTTGAGTTAGGTTTCATGTTAACCTGCAGTGTCGACCAACAAATGTCATACTGTAGAAGGTTTCGACATATACCTATATTAAACATTCTTTATTGAGTGTGGTACGGCATATTTTTAGCATTGTACTAAAGTAGGTTGTCTTCAAAATGAAGGAAACAATTTTGCATTTAACAGGAGTTATTATGAAAGTTTCATCGTTATTAATAGCAGCGTCGGTATTTTTTATTTTTAATTTGAGTGCACAAGCTGAGCTTAGACAGCTTTCAGATGCCGAGTTAAGCGAGGTTTATGTTGCAACAGTTGTAGATCGAGCAACAATGTTACGACGAAGTTTAACAGAATATATACGACAACAAGCTGACCATGTGAATCAGAAAGATGTTGAAAACTTTTTGCGTCAACAAGCTCAAATATTTGGTTTGTCATTAAATAATATTCAAATTGAAGGATTATCTTATGATAATAAGACAGAATTGATTTTACAATTAGATGGTGTGACGGTTTCAACTCAGCAGCTACCAGCTCAGATTGAGCGAATATATATACCATCGATTACGGTGCGTGGCGCAAGCTCGACTGAAAAGTCATTTGGTTCTCTCGACATTAAAGATATTAATCTTTCAGGTACAAGAATCTGGATTAATTCATCAACTGTGCCTGGGGCGGAACGCGCTATTCCAAATATGAACCGTTAATTTTGACATTATTAAACAATTCTACGCGCGACTGGCGTTATGAGATCAGTCGCATCACTTATCTGTATAAATAACTTGAGTCGATTAAGTAACAAGGTGTATCTATTGTTCATGATAAGTAGGTACATATGTTTTTATTAAGATTTATTTTTTTGAGTTTCGTATTTTTGTATGTTGCAGTTTTAAAAGCTGAATTGATCGCTGGTGTTTGGAAGGGTGTTGTTAATGAGCAAGCAAATTGTTTTATTGAGATTGGTTATACATCTTATGAAAACAACGCCATTTCTATCTTAAACGAACGAGTTGATATTCAAATCGGTTCGACAAAATTTAAAGCCTACCATCCGTATGTGATAAACGTAGAAGCGGGGCGGATTGATGTTGTTAATCAAGTTTATGAAAGTCTACATCATAATCCTGAAAGCTTAGTTGTGATGAAGTTAGAGACTGTATTAATTGATCATTTATTGAATAAACCGACAAAGCTTGTTGTTTTTGAGCAGGATTATAAGAGTCAGTTAATCGAAAAAGTGATCTGTTCTGAATTTATAAAAGTTGCTGATTGATAGGATTATTATGCCAGAACTTCCCGAAGTGAAATAGTCAAAAAAGAAGAAGCTAAATAATATTAACAAGTTGGCGGTTGCGATAAATATCAGTATTCCATTCAAATTCGACATAGATAACGGAAAGGCCAGTGCCCGTAGAGGAGCGAACACGTTCAACTCCAGGAAGCCCGTTAAGAACAGTTTCTAACGGAAGTGTTACAAGAGTTTCAACTTCTTCCGGCGCCATTCCTGCGGCTTCCGTCATAATATTAACTGTCGGTCTATTTAAATCAGGGAATACATCAACAGGCATTTTTGAAACAGTGAAAAGTCCGTAGGCGGTAACTAAGATACCCACAGCTACTATAAATAGCCTGTTTGTCAGTGAAAAGCGAATGATTCTATCCAACATGGTTCGCTCTTTTCTTAGTGGCCTTTGTGTTCAGGCATTTCATTTTGAGGAACTTCAAACTTTAGCGGTAAATTGTATGATGATGGGATTCCACCAGTTTGACCTTCTCTTTTGGAGTTGATGTTCAGTATGCCTCATTTTTTACGCCGGCTAGCGGTCAGTTATCTTTAAATACGATCTTGGGACTCCATTTGTGACAAAGCCCGAATAATATTTTCCAGCTTTGAGACAGAATTAGTTTTGAAATGCACATTGAACAGGTGCGAAATTCATTCCGGCGCTAAAGCTGTAAAACTTTGCGTTTTGAATTTGAGCGCCGACTTTTTCAAAGCTTAATTTCGAGTCTAAATTTCCGTCGCCCGCTTGATAAAGAAAATGAATGCCATCTTTCTTTAAGCTCATATTGCCAATCGAGTTAATATATGCAGTTCCTTTGTAGGGGCCTTCGGCATACTCATAGCGAATAGTGCTATACTTATCTTGGCGAACTTCAACTTCTATATTTGTTTTAGGCGAAGTGTTCGCAACTCCAGTGCATAGAACAGGTGTTAGATCGGTAATGGGTGTGGCCTGAGCTTTAGCAATCCAGACGAGAACTAAATCTCCGTCGGTATTTTGCTCCGCCGAGAATCTCACTTGGTCACCAACTTTAAATCCATTCAGCATTTGTGTGTCTTGAGCAATGAAAGGCATTGTCATTCCAGGCATATTTAGGTTTGGAATCGCATCATGCTTAAGTGTGATTTGGTGATTAGGAAGATCAATCTTCTTAATAAGGCCGTTCACTTGTGGAAGGTTATTAGGAGGAGCCTGTTGAGTCTTTTCAATCCAAATTAAAACTAAATCTCCATCTGAATTTTGGTCGGCGGCAAAATGAATTTGATCGCCAACTTGAATGCCTTGTAAGATTTGAACATCTTCGACGACAAATGGCATAGTCATTCCTGGCATATTCAGATTTGGAATCGTTTCGTGCTTTAGCGTGATCTGTTTATTTTGTAGATCAATCTTTTTCACGACGCCATTTACAGTTGGATAATTTGCCGGAGGATTTCCTGCAAATGCGAAAAGTCCGAACAAGCTAAGTGCTGTTGATATAACAAGTTTTCTCATAAATTCTCCCTTTGAGTCATTGATGTTGACTACCATACCCCCAGTAGGGTATATGAGTCAATATTGTAACGTGAGGAGTCAGTCATGCAAAGCAAAGCTCAGAGCCAATCTAAAGCGTCTAAAAGCCCAAAAAAGGCGAAAGGTGTACAGCACAAGGACGTAGCAGGTAGTAATGATCACCACCCAGATCATTCAGGCCATATATCAAGATTGAATCGAGTGAAGGGACAAATCGAGGGGATCGAGCGAATGATCATCGACAGAAGATACTGTCCAGACATTATTGCGCAACTTAAGGCGGCATCCTCAGCGCTTAAGGCAATCGAAGCAGAGGTTTTTAAAACTCATCTTAGAGGCTGTGTGAAGCAAGCTTTTAGCGCTGACGACTCATTTAAATCGGAAGAAAAAATTCAAGAGATAGTAAAGCTAGTTTACTAGAAAGTTAGAGATTTATATGGAATCACATAAAGATTGCTGTTCGGTAAAAAATAAAGAACAAAGCTCGGTGCACACGCACGAGCATAGCGGTCATCATCAACACAACCCTAAGCATGGAGATCTCGGTCATGATCACAGTGCTTGTTCAATAGAAGGAAAAACCACGTCAGAAGTTATAGATCCGGTTTGTGGAATGAAAGTCGATCCAAAATCAGCAAAAGGCGGATCGTCTGAGTATAAGGGTCTGTCTTATTATTTTTGCAATCCAAAGTGTAAAACCAAGTTTGATAATGAACCCGAAAAGTATTTGTCTCCTAAAAAGGAGCAAGCAAATCTTCCTTTGGATGTTGAATACACTTGTCCTATGCACCCAGAGATAAAACAAATTGGCCCAGGAAGTTGTCCAATTTGTGGAATGGCTCTTGAGCCAACCGTACTGACAGCAGATCACCAAGAAGATCAAACTGAATATTTAGATATGCGCAAACGATTTATATTTTCGGTTATGCTCAGCATTCCACTTCTTTTTGTATCGATGGGTGGAAGGCATTTAATTTCTTCTCATGAGAGTCAAGCATGGATGAACTATATTGAGTTTGTGTTGGCAACACCTGTGGTTTTGTGGGGTGGATGGCCTTTCTTTGAAAGATTTTGGATGTCGCTTAAGACAAGAAATCTAAATATGTTCACACTCATTGGACTTGGTGTAGGGATAGCTTACCTTTTTAGTTTGTTCGGAGTGTTTATGCCGACTATTTTTCCTGAGTCGATGAAAAATGAACACACTGGTCTTGTTAATCTTTATTTTGAACCAGCAGCGGTGATTGTGGCTCTGGTTCTCTTGGGGCAAGTTCTTGAATTGAAGGCGAGAAGTCAAACAAGCGCAGCTATTAAGGCCTTATTGGGCCTTTCTCCAAAAACTGCGCGAAGATTAAAAGCTGATGGAAGTTATGAAGAAGTGCCGTTGGATGAAATCAAAATTGGAGATAAGGTTCAAGTAAGACCGGGAGAAAAAGTTCCTGTAGATGGTATTGTTGTATCTGGAAATAGCTCAATTGATGAGTCAATGGTAACGGGTGAGCCCATCGCTGTTGAGAAAGAATCTGGATCTAGTGTCATTGGTGCGACAATCAATGGAACAGGGTCTTTGGTTATTGAAGCAAAAAAAGTGGGTCAAGAAACTTTACTTGCGCAAATCATACAAATGGTTTCAGAAGCCCAAAGGTCGAAAGCGCCAATTCAGAAATTGGCTGACACGGTTTCAGGATATTTTGTTCCGATTGTTGTTCTTGCCTCAATTTTAACAGCAATTGTTTGGTACGCTGTAGGTCCAGATCCTAAACTAGCGAACGCTATCGTAAATGCAATTGCAGTGCTAATCATCGCTTGTCCGTGTGCTCTTGGACTTGCGACTCCAATGTCAATTATGGTTGCAACTGGAAAGGCTGCGAAGCAGGGGATCTTATTTAAAGATGCTAGCGCAATTGAAATTCTTCGTAAGATCCAAGTTTTGATTGTGGATAAGACAGGAACTTTAACCGAAGGAAAGCCGAAAGTAACTTCGCTTAAAACTTTTGGAGGATTTAATGAAGATGAAATATTTTCTCTGACAGGAAGTCTAGAAAGAGAAAGTGAACACCCGCTGGCTCATGCTATTTATCAAACTGCGAAAGACAAAGGTGTGAAGTTTCAATCTGTTGAGAAATTTAACTCAATTACTGGCAAGGGGGCATCCGGAGTTATCAGCGGAAAATTACTTCATGTTGGCAATAAGTCTTTAATGAGTGATAACTTGATTGCCTTGTCGGAAGTTGAGAAGACAGCAGATGAACTACGGAAAGACGGTCAAACCGTTATGTTTGTATCTATTGATAAAAAGATTGCAGCTTTAATTGGAGTGTCTGATCCAATTAAAGCCACAACTCCTGAGGCCTTAAAGGCGTTAAGAAAATCGGGATTAAAAATCGTGATGGTTACTGGTGATAATAAAATTACTGCTCAGGCAGTTGCAACGAAGCTTGATCTAGACGAGGTAGTTGCTGACGTTCTTCCGCATCAGAAAGCTGAGATTGTTAAAAAATACCAATCACAAGGCAATCTGGTTGGCATGGCTGGCGATGGCATTAACGATGCTCCGGGGCTTGCGCAAGCTGAAGTCGGCATCGCAATGGGTACTGGAACTGACATTGCTATGAAAAGCGCAGGTGTTACTTTGGTCAAAGGTGATCTAAATGGTATTTCGAAAGCTCGCGAGTTGAGTCTGGAAACCATTTCAAACATCAAGCAGAACTTGTTCTTTGCGTTTTTCTATAACGCCCTTGGCGTACCCGTGGCCGCTGGAGTTCTTTTTCCATTTTTTGGAATTTTATTGAGTCCAGTATTTGCCGCTGCTGCGATGAGTTTAAGTTCAGTATCTGTGATCGCAAATGCGTTACGACTTGGAAAGAGTAAAAACTGATGGAAACTATAAAAGTTGACCGTATCCCAAAAAACTGGAGAGTTTGAGCATGAATCAGGTCCTGTGTTGAAACCATTTCGTCCAAGACATTGGAAGATGGCATTCATCAAAGATCCGCCAAGAAAGCCTGAAGATAAAAAGATTACGGTTGAAGCCGCTTTCAAATTTTTTTCAGCTCTACCGGATTTGTACCGAGATCTAGCCATGCTTCAGTTTTACTGTGCAGGTCGGATCGGTGAAGTGGCGGGGATTCAGATTGGTAACTTTTATCTGGACCAAGATTTCTTTTTGATTAAAGACTCGGTGGTTTGGTGTAACTCATGTAAAATGTTTGAATACCTAAAACCGTTTCCCAAGAATCGCGAATCAAGGCAGGTTTATGTTCATAGTGCAATTAAGGAGATTATCGACAGGCGGCTGAAGTTACGCCATCCCTGATGTAACTTTTTGTTTCATGTCGATGGTAAGCCTTTAAATTATTGCACGATTCAATCGAACTATAAATTTGTCCAACAGAAATCAGGAGTGCCCTACACAGGCACGCACTGTTTAAGACACGGAATGGCCACACTCGCTCGACGAGTCGGCGGCATGGGATTGGATTCAGTGGTGGCGATGACAGGTCATAAAGACCTTAAGCTCGCAGATCACTATTCGAAAATTGATGGTGAAGTTCAGAAAGAAACATCACTTAGAATTTTAGAACACATCCAGAACCTGCAAAACCGACAAATTCAGAGTGAAGTGCCACGGAACGTGACTTACATAAGGAGGATAAAATGAATAAATTAAAAAGAAATCTGCTGTGTTGTGCTGACCTGATGGTTTTTGCAACTTTCAAAATGAGCGATTTCAGTAAGTTAGGTGCGTAATGCCAGAACTACCCGAAGTGGACCTTGTGGTTCAAGATCTCAACCGTAAAATTCAGCAAATTAAAAAACAAACTCATAGCCATGCTCAATTAACGAGTTTCAAAACTTGGCGCAAAGATATTCGTTACCCTCTTCCGACTAGCGAACTTAAAAAAATAATCAGCCGTGAGAAATCTGAAATTAAAACTATCCGTAGACGTGCTAAATATATTATTTTTGAGTTATCAGATAGTATTTTGATTTCACATTTAGGTATGACGGGGCACTGGTCTTTTTACGAAGGTGATTTGAATGACTATGACGTTCAAAAGCATGATCATGTAGGATTGCAGCTCAATCATCGGTACTGGTTTATCTACAATGATCCAAGACGTTTTGGTTTTTTAATAGAAAGATTGCGAATTGCTGAATCTGAGTATTTTTCGGGCATTGGGTATGAACCATTAGAAATGAATGATCAAAACATTGATGACTTGTGGAGTGTGTCTCAAAAGCTACAAAGTAACATTAAGTCGTTTATGATGAATCAGAAATATATCGTTGGTGTTGGCAATATTTATGCGAGTGAAGTTCTTTTCAAATTAAGGATAGATCCTTTTAAATCAGTTCGAAGAGTCAAAAAAGAAACGTTTCGTCATTTGGTTTTTGAGATTAAAAAAATTTTATCTGAGGCAATTTTAGCTGGCGGATCTTCTATTCGCAGTTATAAAAAAGTTGATTTTACAGAGGGGAATTTTCAAGAAAAACATTTAGTTTATGATCGTGAGGGTGAGCCTTGCTCGGTTTGTAAAAAGCCAATTCAGCGTGAACTCATAGCAGGTCGTTCAACTTTTTATTGTAGTGCTTGCCAACGCTAGAGAACTATGATTTATTTTTTAACTGTTGTTAAAAATTGATCGTTGAGTATCTAATACACTAGTTTAAGATAATCTGGTCATTTATGTAACAATTTAAAAATGAAACAAAATGATCGAAATAGATCAAAACAGGTCGAAACAGATCAACACAACGAAAAGAAAAGGGAAGACATACATGAAAGCAGTATTAGTATCAGCTTTATTGGCATTATCATTCACAACAGGTTTTACTTGTTCTAAAAATGCTCCAGAAGCAGCAGCTCCGGCAGCTCCAGCTACTGAGCAAGCGGCAGCAGCAGCTCCAGCTGAAGGTCAAGCTCCAGCAGCTACTGAAGGTCAAGCTCCAGCGGCTACTGAAACTAAGTAATTAGTTTTTTTATATAATAGCAAAATGAAAAAGCTAGTCTTAACAGACTGGCTTTTTTTGTGTCTTCACATGAAATAGAGCAAAAGCTCTATTATAGAGTAAAAACTCGACCTAGATCGAAACATTTTGGTCAGAAAAATTTAATAAATTACAACTACTTACGGGCTTGTCAGATGCCGATAGAGATGCTGGAATAAAGATATTAAATTAAAAGGAGCATCTTGTGGAAACACTAACAAACTATCAAGGATTCCTTTGTCAACTAGGCCCAGCTTGGGCTTTGGCAATAGGTTCGTTACTATTACTCTTATTTATTGGCTTTTTTGACTTGCCATTAATCGTGTGGGCGATTGCTGTAACGGTTATGGTTTATGGTTTTGGCGGTTCGCTTGCGCTTACAGCTGTGATCGCTGGGTTGTTTCTGATATTTTTAATTAGACCAATACGCGCTGCTGTTGTGTCGGCGCAAATCATGGCGTTATTTGAGAAATTCAAATTTATTCCGCAAATCTCACAAACAGAACGTACAGCGTTAGAAGCTGGTGTTGTGTGGATTGAAAAAGATCTATTTTCTGGAAAACCCGATTTTGAAACTATACTTAAAGAGCCGTATGCGAAACTCACAGACGAAGAGCAGGCGTTTATTAATGGCCCTGTTGAAGAACTTTGTAAACTGACTGATCCTTGGCGAGTTTGGAAAAATAAAGATATGACGCCGGAAATGTGGCAGTTTATCAAAGACAAAGGTTTTTTGGGAATGATCATTCCTAAAGAGTACGGTGGTCTTGGTTTTACGGCTATGGCGCACTCTGAAGTTGTTATGAAAATTGCGTCGCGATCATTGCCTCTATCAATTACTGTTATGGTTCCAAACTCGTTAGGTCCTGCGGAATTACTCATACATTATGGTACCGAAAAACAAAAAAATTACTGGTTACCTCGTCTAGCAAAGGGTCAAGAAATTCCTTGTTTTGGTTTGACAGAGCCCACAGCAGGTTCTGATGCTGGTTCAATTACAGCTTCAGGAACTGTGTTTAAAGGTGATGATGGTAAACTTTATGTTAAATTGAACTGGAACAAACGATGGATCACATTAGCATCTGTCGCGACCGTTATTGGCTTAGCTTTTAGAATGCGTGATCCTCAAAACTTACTCGGTAAAGGTGAAGATGTTGGTATTACAGCTGCATTAATTCCTTCAACAACTCCAGGTGTTGTTTTGGGTCGCAGACATGATCCTTTGACTATTCCTTTCCATAACTGTCCAACGCAAGGACATGATGTTATTGTTGCTATCGAAGATGCTGTTGTTGGTGGTGCAGAAGGCTGCGGTCAAGGTTGGACAATGTTAATGGAATGTTTAGCAGCAGGTCGAGGTATTTCGTTACCGGCGCAATCAACAGGCGGATCTAAACTGTCTTACAGAACTGCGTCTTCACATGCATATATTCGTAAACAATTCGGCGTCAGTATTGGTAAGTTCGAAGGTGTTGAAGAACCACTAGCTCGCATTGGTGCTAAAACATATGCTCTAGATGCGATGAGAAGATTCACTCTAGCAGCGCTGGATAAAGGTTTAAAGCCACCGGTTGTTACAGCAATCATGAAATATCATGCAACTGAAATGGGTCGTACCGTTATCAACGATGCCATGGATATCATGGGTGGTGCTGGAATTTCTTTGGGGCAAAGAAATTTACTCGGAGAAGGTTATATAGCAACTCCAATTGGTATAACAGTTGAAGGAGCAAACATTATGACAAGAACTTTGATTATTTTTGGTCAAGGTGCTCTTCGTTGTCACCCGTATGCTTTTGATGAAGTTCGAACTTTAGAAGCGAAGAATGTACCTGGTTTCGACAAAGCATTTTGGGGACATATAAGTCACGTTGTTCGTAATTTATGTCGTTCTATTTTGCTGTCCGTAACTCGTGGTTACTTAGCGAGTGCTCCGTCTGGTGTTCATCCAAAAACAAAAGTTCACTACCGACGTTTGCAGTGGGCCTCTGCAACTTTTGCTATCTTAGCTGACGTTGCAATGGGTACGCTAGGTGGACAATTGAAGATGAAAGAGAAAATTACTGGTCGTTTTGCTGATATTTTTTCTCATATGTATATGTCGACAGCTGTTTTAAGACGATTTGTTGAGGAAGGTCAAAAAGAAGAAGATCTTCCGTACGTACAGTATTTTTTAAAATATTCTATGGCTGAAATTCAAAAATCATTTGATGGAATTTTTGATAACTTAAAGTTACCGGGTCTTCGTTGGCTTATGAAAGATGTTTTTGGTGCTTGGTCGCGTATTAACTCAATTGGATCGCAAGCGACTGATGGTTGGTCAAATTTAATTTCAACTTCGATGATGACTGCAAGTGATCAACGAGATCGTTTAACAAACGGTATTTACTGGGTAGGCGAAAAATCTCATGGTATGCAAACTGTTCTTGATCGTTTGGCGAAAAATGATCAGACAGCTCGTTTAGAACATGCTTTTAGCGTGGTAAGTCGTGCTGATGCAGCTGAAAAGAAAATTAGATCAGCAATTAAAGCTGGATCAATACCTAAGAAAAAAGGTCAAGCTGCATGGGATGAAGCTTTAGCTAAAAAAATTATTTCGCAAGATGAATATAAATTATTATCTGAAGCGGATAAAGTTAGATATGATGCTATTTTAGTTGATGATTATTCTGAAACTGAATATCAAAATAAATTATCTTAATTTGTATTGTACAAATTGATTTTAATAAAAAGCCTCGGTTGTTAAAATCGGGGCTTTTTTGTTTTAGAGAGACAAAGGCTTTTGAAACTATCTGTTTAATGAATGGAATGTTATTAATAAACTTGGAGGTCTTTCGTGACCGTTTCAGAGTACTTAGATTTTTTAGAGCAATACTGGAAAATATTTGAGGCCCCAAAAGAGCCGCGACCTAAAATAGTTTATACTCATGTATTAATTTAAATTTTCATTTTGCGAACAGTTTGTGTCTGCTTTTTTCTGAACTGAATAAGCTTGTCGGATAGCGTTTGATCATGTGTTGCTAGAATTTGTATAGCCAGTAATGCCGCATTTGCCGAATTACCGATAGAAACTGTTGCGACAGGGACGCCTTTGGGCATTTGCACAATAGAAAGTAAGCTATCCATGCCATCAAGAGATTTTGATTTAACAGGTACACCAATTACGGGTAATGTTGTAAACGATGCTGTCATTCCAGGTAAATGCGCAGCGCCACCAGCTCCTGCGATAATGACTTTAAGCCCTTGATCGCGGGCTGTGGTTGCAAAATCACGCATATCATCTGGAGTGCGATGGGCTGAAATAACTTGTTTTATAAAAGGTACATTAAAAGATTTAAGAGTTTGGCAAGCGTCTTTCATTGTTTCCCAATCTGATTGGCTTCCCATGATAACGGCGACCGTTGGTTTTTGTTTTTTCATAATGAGTAAATCTCCTTAAGAGCTTGAGCTTGTGTGAATAATTCAATTTTGGTATTTCCGACAAATGTGATGTGGCCCATTTTTCTTCCGGGTTTAGATTGCTCTTTGCCGTATAAGTGTAAAAAAGCATTTTTTATACTTAAAAACTCAGCTAATGGTTTAAGTTCAGCGATTCCATTTTGTGTTCCGAGTAAATTCAGCATAACAGTTGATGGGTAAATCATATCCGTTGAACCAAGAGGTAAATCTAATACGCTTAAAATGTGATTTTTGAACTGAGATGTTTTGCATGCATTTATCGTGTAGTGCGCACTGTTGTGAGGTCGAGGAGCAGATTCATTAAAGTAAACTTGATCATTTTCATCAAGAAAATACTCAAATGCAAACAAACCACGCGCTGGTAACTTAGATAATGCGAGTTTGGTTAACGCATTGATCTTTTGTTCTGTGGCACAGCTAATATCAGCAGGTGCGGATACAAAGTGACAGATGTGATTGTCTTGGTGGGTTTCAACTATGGGGTATAGTTTTTGTTCAAATGAGTTTTTAACTCCAACTAATGCGAGTTCTTTTTTGTAATGAATAAATTTTTCTACTAGAAGATCAGATTTGTTGGAGCTGTAAAAACCCATTTTATCAAGGGCTTCATCAATTTGATTTTCATTGTTAATTTTGAAATTGCCAAATCCATCATAGCTACCTTTGGACTTTTTTAAAATCAACGGGTATGTGTGTGTTTGCGCAAATTGAATGATATCAGCTTTTGATTTAATTTGAGTATAGGGGCCAATTGGTAACCCAATATCTGAGAAATATTTTTTTTCAGAGAGTTTATCACCAATTAATTCAAAGCAACCAGAATGCGGAAAGAGTTTATTTGGAAACTTTTCATCAATAGCTTTAAGAATTGCTGAATCAATAAACTCATTTTCTAAAGTTAAAAAATCACAATTTTTTGCGAAGTAGAGTATTTGATCTAAATTATTTAAACTTCCGAGTGTTATATTTGAAGATACATGTGAAGCAGGTGATTTTATTTTTTTTGAGTCACAATATATAGATGTTTTGATTCCAAGCTCTGCAGCAGCGAGAGCAGACATTCTCGAGAGTTGTCCGCTTCCTAATATTCCTATCACGGTGTTGGCGTTGATATGATTCATTGATTTGAAGACTAACTAAATTGCTGAACCATGACAAATTATTTTTATTTGCCACATCAAATTAAAAAAACTATATTGCAATCACAACAATTAACCACCGATGAGGTTCTATGTGCGGCGTAATGGGAGTTTATGGTACTCCTTTTTCATCTCAAGAAGTCTTTCAAGGTTTGCAACTTCTGCAACACCGAGGACAAGACGCCGCCGGAATTCTGAGTTATAATTTTCAATCACAAAATTTTAGTTTATATAAAGATGTTGGCCTTGTGGCTAAAGTATTTAATCTGGATAATATATCAGGTTTAACTGGTGAGCTTAGTATTGGTCACACACGATATGCAACAGTAGGTCCTAAATATTCAACAGATGCTAAGCGTGATATTCAGCCGATGATGATGAATTATCCTTTTGGTCTCGGTATGGCTCATAATGGAAATCTGGTCAATTATTACGAGCTCAAATCAGAATTGAAGACCGCATATAATAGACATCTTTTCACGCAAAATGACCTCGAAGCATTGCTTAATATACTGTCTCAAAACTTACTCAACATATCGCAACGTAAAGTAGAAAATTCAAATCAACCGCAATCATCATTAAAACTTAAATTCGAAGAATTTCAAGAAGCTGTACAAAATTTATTTTCACAGGTTCATGGTGGTTTTTCTGTTGTCGGAGCATTGGCAGATCATGGTTTATTTGCTTTTAGAGATCCTCACGGAATACGCCCGTTGTTGATTGGACGACGTAAACTCACTGAGCAAGAAAAAAAACTTAATCCACAGCATTTTGAGTATTCGTATTGTTTATCTTCTGAGACAAATGTATTTCAGTTTTTAGATTACGAAGTCATAGGTGATTTGGCCCCTGGTGAAATTATATTGATATCTTCAGATGGAGAAATCCATTCATCGACACAATATTCTACTCAAAATAAAATACCGCAAAAATCTTGTATGTTTGAATGGATTTATTTTTCTAATCCAGAAAGCACTCTTGAAAAAGTTAATGTATATCAATCAAGACTTAACTTTGGTCATAAGTTAGCTTTGCAAATTCAAAGCGCTATTACTGAAAAACGTATCAGCCCTGATATGGTTGTTCCAATACCAGATACCTCACGAGTTGCTGCAATTAGCTTAAGTGAAAATACACATATTCCGTACCGTGAAGTATTAATTAAAAATAGATACGTGCAGCGTAGCTTTATTTTAAATAATCAAGAAAACAGAAAAAAAGCAGTCGAGCTTAAATTAACAGCTATATCTTCTGAAATTAAAGGTAAAAATGTTCTTTTGGTTGATGACAGTATTGTGCGAGGTACAACCTCGCAAAAAATCATTCAATTAGTTAAAGATGCGGGTGCACGTGAAGTTTATTTAGCTTCGACTTGTCCGCCGATTAGATATCCTTGTTTTTATGGTATCGATTTTCCAAATCCGACAGAGCTTATAGCTTATCAAAAAACAACTGATCAAATTGCGCAAGTTTTGGGTGCTGATGCTTTATTTTATTTAAGTGAAAATGATCTTGAAAAAAGTTTAGGAACTCAAAATATCTGTAAAGCCTGTCTGAATGGGGATTATCCTGTTAAATGTAACACGGATAAATTTAAACAAATGCGTGATTTTCATAGGACCTAGAGGGAATTGCTTATGTCTGTAAACACTTTAGAAAAAACAAATCTTATCTACGAAGGTTCTGTAAAAAGTGTTTACAAAGACATTGGTGACGATCAGCGATTGATATTTTCTTTTTCGAATCGATATTCGATTTTTGACTGGGGAGAGATGCCAGATCTTGTTCCATTTAAAGGTGAGTGTTTAAATTTAATGGGCTTTTCTTTTTTTAAGTATTTATCAGATCCAAAAAATTGGTTAAAGCTTAAAGACGACTTATTTAATACCCACTTTGATCAAGATTTTTTAGATTATATTTTGAGTTGTAATGAATATATCAAGTTAAGTGATTTTGGATTAAAACACCATTGCCAAGAATTAATAGATAGTGATTTAAGGCCTACGAATCTGCCAAATATGACAAATAAAATGCGAGTGCAAAGAATACAAGTATTGAAGCCTAGCAAAACTTTACATAGTTGGGATTACAGTCAATATCAACATTTGAAACCTGTGATGGCATTAGTGCCCTTGGAAGTGATGTATCGCTTTGGTTTACCAAGTGGGAACTCATTAAGTCAGCGATTTATTTCA
The DNA here is from genome assembly GCA_046293015.1 of Pseudobdellovibrio sp. Lineage (GTDB taxonomy): Bacteria > Bdellovibrionota > Bdellovibrionia > Bdellovibrionales > Bdellovibrionaceae > Pseudobdellovibrio. Next base: position 211,602 of record JBKBPU010000005.1, on the reverse strand, counting down.
AATCCAAAATACTTAGATCAGTATAGTTTGAGTGAAATTCCAAAAGAAAATGTTTTTTTAAAAAAACCGCTTATTGATTTTTCAACAAAGCTTGAGCCTGGCGATCGATATTTAACTTACGAACAAGCTCAGACTCTTGCAGGTTTAACCCAAGATGAAATGCAAAGCTTGCAGAATTTAACTTTGCTCATTGGTTTAATTTTATGGAATTTGCATCGTAAAGCGGGTCTTGAATTATGGGATGGAAAATTAGAATTTGCATTTGTTAAGTCTGACTCAGGAAAAACTTCCAAAACTTCCAAAGTTTCCAGTCACGATTCGCGTGAGTTTATGTTGGTTGATTCAATTGGACTTGATGAAATGCGTATCTTAGATCGAGGACAAAAAATTTCGAAAGATTTTTTGAGAGATTATTATCGATCAACACAATGGTATGAAAATTTATACAAATCAAAAGCAGAATCAATTGATTTTAAAAAGCATTGTTTAAGTGTTTACAAGTCAGAACCTGAAAAACTACCTCAGCAGGTCTTAAATCGTGTAATAGACCTTTATCGATGTTACACAAACGCAATAATTAACGTTATGGAATTACCGCAACCATTTGATAAGTCGTTGGATTTAGAATTTTATAGAGGTTCGTATTTATGAATATATTAATTATAGGTTCTGGCGGTCGAGAGCATGCATTAGCAGAACATTTAAGTTTATCATCAGAGATTAATACGATTTATGTGGCCCCTGGAAATGCCGGAATGGGTTTTGTATCTCATAAAATTAATCTTGTTTCGATAGGGTCGACTCAAATTGATCAGCTGTGTGACTTTGCATTGAAAAATAAAATCGATTTAACAATAGTAGGTCCAGAAAGTGCTTTGTCGTTAGGTATAGTGGATTTATTTGAACAAAAAGGCTTAAAAGTTTTTGGTCCTAGGCAACAGGCTGCCAAGCTTGAAAGTTCAAAAGCTTTTGCTAAAGAAGTCATGATTAAAGCACAAATCCCAACAGCAGAGTATTTTTACTTTAATTCAGCTGAACAAGCTTTTGATTTTATTGAAAAAACTAATTGGTCACAAATGGTTGTAAAGTGTGATGGTTTAGCTTCGGGTAAAGGCGTTGTTGTCTGTCAAAACAAGCAACAGGCTTTTTCTGCTGTACAAGATTTTATGGTTAATCAAGCTTTGGGATTTAAAGTTGATTCTCTCATAATAGAAGAATTATTAGTTGGTTCAGAGCTTTCAGTTTTTTTTCTATGTCATGATGAGCACTGTTTATTTATTCAATCAGCGTGCGATCATAAAAGATTGCTCGATGGTGATTTAGGTCCTAATACTGGTGGTATGGGAGCCTATGCGCCAGCGCCAAATTTAACAGATCTACAAATTCAAAATCTTAAAAAAGAAATTGTTCAACCTTTGTTACGAGAAATGATCAAGTTAGGGACTGCATTCAGAGGAGTTCTATTTTTAGGGCTCATGCAGACTGATTCAGGCTTTAAAGTTTTAGAGTTTAACACTCGATTTGGTGATCCAGAAACGCAAACAATACTGCCTCTTTTGGATGAAAATTTACTTTCTTTTTTTAATGCATCTGCTGAATATAATTCAGATTTTTTTAAAAATATAAATCGCGATAGAATTAAATCAAAAAACTTAAAATCGGTTCATGTAGTGATGGCTGCTGAGGGATATGCACAGGTTGGCCAAAAGCTCGTTCAAGGTGATCTTATTCAAATTCATCATCCGATGAAATCATCATTATATTTTGCTGGAGTTACAAAAAATAATGAACACCTTTACACCTGTGGTGGTCGAATTTTAGGTCTAACAGCTGTTTCCGAAAGCTACAAAACAGCGAGAACTCAAGTTTATGATGATCTTAAAAACATTCAATTCAAAAATGCCCATTACAGGCGCGATATTGGAAAATCTTTATGAAAAAAATTGTCATACTAGCCTCTGGTCGAGGTTCCAATGCTGAAAGTATCATTCAATATGCTAAACTTCATAGTTCGTATGTTGTATCAGCAGTTATCAGTGATCAGCCTGATGCAGGTGTTCTTAACTTAGCAGCTAGCCATGGTGTGCAAGCTTGGTGTTTACCCAAACACAAAAAAGAAACTTCAGCAACATATCACAGTCGTTTACTCAACTTAGTGGATAAGTTTAATCCGGATTGGATCGTATTAGCTGGTTATATGCGTCTATTGCCCGAATCTTTTTTAAAACATTATTTTGATCAAGAAATTAACCAAAGTAAAATCATCAATATTCACCCTTCGCTATTGCCGTTATATCCAGGCTTACAGGCTTATGAAAAATCTTATGAGTCCGGAAATCCTGAGTACGGTTTTACTATACACTATGTTGATGCAGGTATGGACACTGGACGCATTATTTATCAACACAAATTATCTCGTCCTCAAGAAGTAACTTTTGAAACTTTTAAACAAGCAGGTTTAAAAGCAGAAAATTATTTTTATCCAAGAATTTTAGCGCGTTTATGCGATAGTGATCATCAAAATATTGCTGATTTAAATTTATTAGAGAACTTACGAGAGGTCTAAATTAATGAATCAAGTTTTTTCAGGACAAACTATTTGCAGGCGAGTTGAGATTTATCCAGATAAAAATTTTTTATTTGATCACACAAGTCGTTTACCTCAAGATGTGATTGATACTATCAACTCCGAATTAACGGATATCAAAGTCACACATGGTTACTCTATTCCTCTTTATTTAATTCAAATATCACAATTACAAGAAAAGCAATTGAATTTTCAACTTATAGTGAATCAAGTATTGACTGACTTTATTATCGAAAAAGCCCTCACGACTGAGTCACTTGATGAAATGCATATTTTATTTGAACAAATGGAATTTACAAATCCGATTGCGATCCAAATGTTATTTAAACCAGGCGTGACAGATAATACTGCAGCTGCTGTCAAAGAAGCTTTTGGTTTACGATCAGAACTGAGCGGATGTAACATAACAGTTCGTTCTGGTCGAATGTATATTTTAAATCAGCTTGAATTAAAATATACAAGTAATGAATTTTTAAAAGATTTATTTTTTGATAAGTATGCGAATTCTTTGTTACACGATTTAACCATATTGAGTTCGTCCGAATTAAAATCATTAGATCGGTTTAATTTGGACAAAAATATACAGTTTGAAATCAAAGTTAATGATTCAAACCACGTTACTGAAATAAAAGATTTAGTTACGGTTATAGATTTTATTAATTTGGAATTAAATGAACTTAAAAAATTAAATCAAATCAATTGTTGGGCTTTTTCAGAGACTGAAATTAATTTTTTGAAACAGTATTTTACTATTCAGCAAAAAAATCCAACTGATATTGAAATAGAAGTTATTGCTCAAACGTGGAGTGAACACTGCAAACATAAGATTTTTGCAAGTGAAATTACTTATACTGAACAAAATAAAGATTCTGTATTTCCGCTTATTGGTGATCTGAAAATTAATTCAATATTTAAAACGTTTATTCAAGGCGCGACTTTGGAAATTATTAAGCGTCGTAATCTTGATTGGCTCGTTTCAATATTTCATGATAATGCCGGCATTGTTAGATTTGATCCACATGTTGATGTTTGCATTAAAGTTGAAACACATAACTCACCATCAGCTCTTGATCCCTACGGCGGAGCATTAACCGGTATTTTAGGGGTGAACCGTGACATATTAGGTTGTGGTCAAGGGGCTTTGCCTATTGCGAATACGAATGTTTTTTGTTTAGCTGAAGATTCTTACTTTAAAAAAAATCATATCAAAATTCCACAAGGTTTAAAAAATCCTGATCGAATAGCGAGTGGCGTTCATCTAGGAGTTCAAGATGGAGGTAATAAATCAGGTATTCCGACAGTGAATGGGGCATTTTATTATGCACCTGAGTTTGTGGGAAAGCCTCTTGTTTTTTGTGGAACGATAGGTGTTATGCCAGCCGTGGAAAACAACCTGCCAACATCCGAAAAAAGACACAAAGTGGGTGATTATATTGTGATGTCAGGCGGTGCTATTGGTAAAGATGGAATTCACGGGGCAACATTTAGTTCTTTAGAGTTAAATCAGAGTATACCCAATTCGGTTGTTCAAATTGGCGACCCACTCACACAAAAAAGATTAATGGATTTTTTAATACAAGCCAGACGAAAAAACTTATTCACAAGCGTAACTGATAATGGAGCAGGTGGTTTAAGCTCATCAATTGGTGAAATGGCTCAGCATACAAATGGTGCGATCGTTCATTTAGATAAAGCACCCACTAAGTATCCAGGTCTTTTGCCATTTGAATTAATGGTCAGTGAAAGTCAAGAGAGAATGACATTTGCAGTTGCTCCTGATAAAATAGATGAATTTTTAAAACTTTCACAAGATTATAATGTTGTATCGACAGTTGTCGGTGAATTTACATCAAGTGGTTATCTCATTGCAACTTATCAAAAAAACATTGTTGCTCAAATTGATTTAAACTTTTTACATAAAGGTTTACCTCAAATGAGATTGCAAGCAACATTTGACGGACATAAAAATGCATCAAACTATACATCAAACACTGCGCAACATAATACTTCTGTTTCGAAAAATGAAAATAATTTAAGAATCCAGTTACTGAATACTTTAGCTTCATCAAATGTTCGCTCACATGAGCATTTAGTGAGAAAATATGATCACGAAGTGAAAGCGAGTACAATTGTAAAACCTTTTACAGGTTTTACGGATTATGGCTATCACAGCCCGAATGATGCCGGTGTGATTTGGCTTGATCGATATGGTGGCGAAAAAGAATCAAGTATTGCCATTGGTTGTGGGTTAGCTCCGCACTTATCTCAGCAAGATACTTATTTAATGGCTGTAGCAGCTGCTGATGAAGCTTTTCGCAATTGTCTTGTTGTTGGTTGCGATCCAGAAAAAGTCGTTTTAGTTGATAATTTCTGCTGGCCTGATCCTATATATTCAGAAAAAAATTTAGATGGTGAACATAAATTAGCGCAACTCGTTCGTGCAGCACGTGGACTTTATGATTTAAGTGTTGAATATGGAGCGCCGTTTGTAAGTGGCAAAGACTCGATGAAAAATGATTATCATGGTCCAGATGGTAAAGTTTCAATTTTGCCAACAGTTTTAGTCACTGCTATGGGACATGTCGCAAAAATAAGTCACGTGACAACTTCAATTATAAAATCGGAAAATGCATGCGTCTATTTAATTGGAGCATGCGATTATTTAAAAACATACAATTTTTCTCAGCAGTATAAATTGTATTTAAAATTTCACCAAGCCATTCAAAAAGGTTATATTGAAAGTGCTCATGATGTATCAGATGGTGGTTTATTATGTACATTGTCTGAAAAAATATTATCTTCAAGGTTTGGTCTAAAAATAAATCTAAATGATCAACTACAAGAGGATTTATTCAAAGAAAAATTAGGACAAATTGTCGTCAGTATTCATACTGAGTATAAAACCGATTTTGAAAAGTTATTCCGAATGGATGAAATTCAATTTTTAGGAATAACAACCGAAAAACGAGAAATTATATTAGAAAAAAATCAAAACATCATTTTGCAAATTTCGGCTTTAGATTTAAAAAATGCTTATTGCTGTCAAAGTCATCCGCATCATCAAACGAATGAGGTCAGTCAATGAAGAAAATGAAAGCGCTTATCCTTACAGGTGATGGAATTAACTGTGAAAACGAAACAGCACTAGCTTTTATAGAACAGGGGTTTGAAACACAAATCTTTCATATTTCGCAACTTCTGAATAAACCTGAACTTTTAAACGAATTTCATGTTTTAGCTTTTCCGGGGGGCTTTTCGTTTGGTGATGAAATAAACTCTGGTCAGATTATGGCCCTTAAAGTTGAAAATAAACTTAAAATCTCTTTAGAAAGATTTAGAAAAGATCGAAAGCTGATCATTGGTATATGTAATGGTTTTCAAATACTTGTTAAATTAGGTTTGTTGCCAAATCCTGATCGGATCAGATCGTTGACTTTAACTCACAATAAACAGCACCATTTTATTAATAATTGGACGAGTGTTATCATTGAGCCCAGCGTATGTCATTGGATGCGTGGTTTAGACAATTTGAGTTTTCAACTGCCAATTAGACATGGTGAAGGACGAATAGTTTTTGCGGGTTCAAAAGAAGAGCAAAATAAACATTACCTGCATTTAATTCAAAACAGACAAATAGTATTAAGATACCTATCTGATGTGAATGGCTCATATGAAAGAATCGCAGGCCTTACTGATCCATCTGGTTGTATATTAGGTTTAATGCCACATCCTGAAGCCGCAACAACTGAGTTACTTTTGCCAGACGAGACTACAAAAATTAATAAAACTTACGTCGGTGCGAGAATATTTCAAAATGCTATGAAGTATTGTGAAGAAAATTTTTAAAATCATTATAAATGAATTCAAAAGGTGAGACATGTTTCAAGAAAATAGAAAAATAAAAAAAGCCCTGATCAGTGTTTCGGATAAATCTGGTTTAGAAAAATTAGTTCGATTTTTACATGAGTTTAAAGTTGAGATGATTTCAACTGGCGGAACTCAAAAATTTATAGAATCTCTGAACATACCTGTCACAGCTGTCGAAACTATTACGAAAAATCCTGAAGCATTTGGTGGGCGTATGAAATCAATTAGCTTTCAAATTGGTTCAGGATTGTTATTTCGTCGGTATAACGAATCTGATCTTAAAGAAGCAATTGCTATGAACACGCCTGAAATAGATCTTGTAGTTTGTAATCTCTATCCATTTGAAAAATACATAGGAATCAATGCCAGCGAAGATACATTGATTGAAAACATTGATATTGGTGGGCCATTAATGTTAAGAGCTGCTGCCAAAAACTATGAATCTGTTTCAGTTTTAAGTTCTCCTGCAGATTATGCTAAATTTATTGAAAAGTATAATGTCAATCAATTTACAAGCTATCTTGATCGTAGATCTTGGGCTATTCAAACATTTCAAAGAATTGCTTCATACGACATTGCAATAGCTGAAGAGTTAAATCACCGTTTTGGCAATGATCAGAAAAACTTTTTAGATATTAATCAACAGCAGGTATTAAGATACGGTGAAAATCCGCATCAAAAAGCCACTCTAGCCCATGTCGTAAACACAAATTCGCAAGTTAAGTTAACTGATGCCAAGTTTTTGCAAGGTAAAGAATTATCATATAATAACTGGCTTGATATGGATGCGGCTTGGCGTTGCATGAGTGACGTGTATCATTCTCAATCACGAACTTTAAGAAATAAAGTTACAGTCGTTGTCAAACACTCGAACCCCTGTGGACTTGTAGTCGACCAAGATTCTATGAATTCACTTGAAAAGGCTTGGATGGGAGACTCTATTTCTAGTTTTGGTGGTATCATTGCTTGCTCGTACAAAATAGAAAAACAACATGCCGAGTTTTTAACACAAAGATTTATCGAAGTCCTGATTGCTCCTGAATTCAGTACAGAGGCTTTGATTATTTTTGAGAAGAAAAAAAATGTTAGAATCATGCAATCGCCAGTTCGCGATTTTGCGCAAAATGAGATTATGGTCAGAAGTATATCAGGTGGTTTGTTAATTCAAAACGAAGATGAACTTTCTTTAGCCCACGAAAATGAAGAACTCGTGACCAAAAGAACATTTGATTCAGTTTCTTCTGATTTGAAACGATTTGGAGTTTTAGCTTGTAAGTTTTTAAAAAGTAATGGCATAGCTTTAGTCGCTGAAAATAACGGAAGTTTTGAATTAGTTGCAGCTGGAATGGGTCAACCAAATAGACTTGATTCTTTAAGATTGCTGGCTCATTCGCGCCTCAAAGCTAAATCTATTTCGCCAAAGCAGGTTATTTTGGTATCAGATGCTTTTTTTCCGTTTGCTGATTCAGTAGAAGTCTGCGCTGAATTAGGTATAGAGTATATCATTCAACCGGGTGGTAGTATTAAAGATAAAGAAGTTATTGAGTGTTGTGATAAAAATAATATTGCAATGGTTTTAACAAGAGTTCGTCATTTTAGACACTAAAGGAATTCATCATGTCCATAAGCTATAAAGATAGTGGTGTTGATATAGATAAAGCTGATATTTTTGTAGAAAAAATATCACGAATGGTCAAATCAACATACAACCAAAAAGTTGTCTCAGGTGTTGGTGGATTTTGTGCACTTTATCAAATGGATGAAAATCGTTTTTTAGCCTCGAGCACGGATGGTGTTGGTACTAAACTGAAATTAGCCATTGAGTTAAATAAACATGATACGATCGGCATTGATCTTGTGGCTATGTGTGTGAATGATTTGATTTGCAGTGGGGCAAAACCTTTATTTTTTTTAGATTATTTTGCAAGCGCAAAATTAGATTTGGTGACCAGTGAACATATCATCCAAGGAATTGTTAATGGATGTTTGCAATCTGAAATGGTTTTAATCGGTGGTGAGACAGCTGAAATGCCTGGTCTATATCAGGCAGGTGACTATGATTTAGCTGGTTTTTCTGTTGGTGAGGTCTACAGAAATGAACTTGTTGATGGTCACAGATTGAGTGATGGAGATAGTCTTATTGCTGTCGCAAGTACGGGCTTTCACTCAAATGGTTACTCATTAGTTCGAAAAATTCTTGATGAAATTGCGCCTCAAACACTTAATTCGCATGAGCTTATTAAATTAAAACATGAGTGTCTTGCCCCGACTCAAATTTATGTAAAACCAATTTTAAGTTTACTCAGAGAGTTTAAAAATGCGATTAAAGGATTTGCAAATATCACAGGTTCTGGTTATTTGAATATTCCTCGTATGAATGAAAAGTTTGATTATATTATCGAAAATAAAATGCCATTACCAACACATATGAAAATAATTTGTCAAATGAGTGGTTTGTCTGATTTAGAGCTCTACAAAACGTTTAATATGGGAACTGGTTTTGTTATTGCGACAAGTGCTCCGGATGAGACAATCAGTTTTTTAAGATCATTAGGTTTAGTCAGTCAAAATATTGGTTTTGTTCGTCCTGGTTATAGTCAAGTTTTAATTAAAAATGAACAGGGTAAATACGATAATCTATGAAAATACCATTTTCATCTGGTGTTTTAGCTAATCTAAATAGATCATCTTTATGAAGTGGCCTAATATTTTTATTGTCGTCAGGACGATCGTACACATTGTTGCGCCACTGGTAAACCTTATCGATGAGCTCTTCGAATGTATACGAGTGCCCGTGAATGTTATAATAATCTGTAAATTGATTACGACCAAGATAGATAGCATTTGATCCTTCATAGCCTCGATTAGCTGTCATAATGCCCGGGGCATTAAACATATAAATCCAATCACCAGGAATAATATGATTGAACGGTATATTTTTTTGAACATCGAGTATTTTTCCAGGTGTCGCTTTTTCTTCAGGAGTCATTTTTGGATAAAAATCCCAAGCATGCCCTGGTTCTAAATTGACTAACGGATCATTGTCCGACCATAATTTTTCTTCGATGATCTGCAATTTATTTTGATTAGGCTCAACTCGGTAATAGTAATCATACACACCTTGGATCATGACAAGTTTGGCAGCCGTATAGCATCCAATCGCATAGAGTCTTGGGTTTAAAAACATGTCTCGAAGACCATCTGCGAGTTTTGTACCTTTGATGGGTGTTCCATAATCCCAATACTGAGTATTCCATTTAGCTTTATCGTCAGGAAAATACCAGTCAAGTTTTTGTCCCCAAGCAGAAGTGTTTTGTCTAATGCCAACAAAGTCTTTGAGTGAACTTACTTGACATTTTTCTGCATCAAACAGTGTTTTGCGACCTCGTTGCATCATTGCAAGAAGGATTTCTTTTTTGGAAACTGTTTTGATAATTTGGGTTTGATTGTTGAGTGCGGGTAATATGATTTCTTCATCAGCAAGATCAAAATCTGGAATGTCTTTAAATGCGATAGTGCTGATTTGCGAATATTTTTTTTTAAGTTTAAAAGATATCTTTGTATGATTCTTTATTGAGGATTTTGTAGTAGTTGTATGAAAGAGTTTTTGATGGATTTTGTTTTCTTTGAAGTAATTTAATATTTCTTTGCTAAGAGTCTTATTTGTATTTGTAGGACACTCAAACACGATTCCATCATCAGTCTGTTGAGGTCTAGAGAGGTTTTCTATTTTAAATTCAGCAATGCTACGTTGATTGAAGTCGTACATTTTAGGAATAACGGGTTCTTTCGCATATTGTTCATGAGCGCAACTGAATAGATGACTGAAAACTATGAAATTAGTAAATAACGATAAAACGAGACTTTTATGTTCGCTTTTAGAATTCATGTTTTTGAACACGAGAACCCCTTAAAAAACACTCAGACATACTTTAAACGAATAAAAGATCTAAGGCAGAGATTTTTTTAAGAGCTAGACAAAAGACTATCTTTTTTCCTTCTCTTTACCAGGTTTAGTTTCTGAATAAACTGTTTCACGAACAACAACGACTTTGATTTGTCCAGGGTATTGCATTTCGTCCTCTATCGTTTTGGCGATTTTCTCAGCTATTTGTAGAGCTCCATGATCATCGACTTGTCTGGAGTTAACCAGAACTCGGCACTCACGCCCACCATTAAGAACAAATACGTCAGTAACGCCTGTGAATCGTTTTGAAATCTCTTGTAAACCGGTTACTTTTTGTGTGTATGTCTCCATTGTTGATCGACGAGCTCCTGGGCGTCCACCGGAGATAGCATCAGCCGCTATAACAATAAAATCCATTGGATTTTCTGGTTGTACATCGTAATGATGGGCTCGTACCGCGTGGATAACGTCAGGATCTTCACCACGTTCAGCGATAAAATCAGCACCGATAACAGCATGACTACCATCAAATTGATGGTCGAGTGCTTTTCCTAAATCATGCAATAAACCTGCTCTTTTAGATTTGCGAATATCATCACGAATTTCAGCTGCGAGCAACGAAGCAAACCATCCAACTTCAGCACAGTGAAAGTATTGATTCTGAGTGTATGAATAGCGATATCTGAGAGATCCCATGACTTGCTTGATTTCAGGGTGCATATTCGTGAAATTTAATTCTTTCGCAATCAAATCACCATCTTTTTTAATTTGTTTTACAAGTTCATTTTTGAGATTTTCGCCTATTTTTCGGATTGATTCAGGAAGAGTAGGCTTATTTGTTTTCTCTATATCTTTAAAAAGGCGATCAAAAAGTCTGCGAGTGAGTTCACGGCGTACGGGATCATAGCCAATAACTTGTATATTTAAAATACGATCAGGATCAGGTTGACTATCAATCAAAATGTCACAACCAGTAATTTCTTCGATAGCTTTAATGTTGTCAGCTCCATTTTGCATAAATAAAGATCGAATTTTTTCATCAGGAAAGTAACTTGAAGCAATATTTCGTTCAGTACTCATTTCTTTAGTAAAACGATCAATACATAAACCTAAAATGCGTTTAGCTTTTGCTTCAGCAAATTCTTTATTTTCGTCTTCGAACAATTGAATATAATTGTCGTAATCCTGTTGTGCTTCAGTCAGCATTTTTTGTGTTATCTCTTGGATAACATCAACTTCTTTGAGTTGTGTTTTTTGAGCGAGTGATTTTTTATAATCTTCTTTAGTTTGATTAAAGATATTCAGAAAATCTTGAAATCTTTTTTGATGATCATTTAACTTGATAGACTGGTCTCGGAGTTCTGATTCAAATTTTATCAGATTTTGTCTTTGATTCTTATCACTTTCTTCATGTGCTTTTTTACGATCAGCGATTTGTTGTTCCAAATCTGCGCACTTTCCTTCGATGAGTAAATGTTGCTCTTCAACTTTAGACCAAGCTTCAAGCTCAACTTCCTGTAGTACTTCACTGCGTTCAGCTTCTTCCAGCTGAAATTGTTCTTCAGCATCATTTAAAATTTCTTGTGCGTCTGAATGTGCGTCTCGTAACATCATTTTTTTTGTCAGTGTCTTTGCTAAATAAGTAACGAGACTGCCAGCCGCAAGACCAATAAATAAATTAAGGAGTATATTTTCAATCATAATCTGTATTTAACTTTCTCAGTTTCAGGATATTTAACTTTGTTGGGATTTTCATCTAAAAATTTAATTTTTTGTACAATTATAATCGTGAGTATGCCAATGGCAATGGCGACATAACCAACGATGGGATAATGATGTAAATAACCAGTTGTTTCATCTTTGACGATAATTCGACCAGCGACATACGCACCTAGAGCCATTGACAGGGATTGTATGCAACTCAGTAAGCTCATAAATGCACCACGATTTTCAGGTACAACAGCTGACGAAATTAAGGCTTGTGCCGGTATCATACGAGAACCCGCGGAAATAAAAAACAATCCAGAAACAACAAGCACTGCATATAAAGGGGTTTTTTCAAGATGTGTTACAAAAAGTATGGGTACGATTGAAAATAGAACCGAACCAATAAAAATTTTAGATTTCCCAAAGCGATCAGCTAAACGGCCGACAAAAGGCGCTGTAAATATTGAACAAAATCCGCCAACAAGATATATCCAAGTTAAATCTGATTCTGAAATACCTGCATTAGCAACAAATGTAGGAGAAATAAACGGAATTATGCAAAAGTGCGAAAACATGACGTAAAACATGAATACTAGAGCTGTGACTTGTGTTTTTGACTTAAAAATGAGGACAACAGGATCCCAAAAATGCTGAGCATTATTTTTGTTTTTCAGGTGATGATTGACAGATGGCACGTATTTATAAGCAGCAAATAACACCAAAAAGCAAATAAATGCTAAAAATATAAATGGCGAGTGGTAATTGAAATGATGTGCTAAGTAGAGTGAAAATGGAACTCCAACTATCGAAGCAACGGAGAATGCAGTTGCTAAGTAACCCATGGCTGTTCCACGTCGTTGGTATTCGATTAAATCACTAACGATTGAAAGCACGACCGAATTCATGACGCCACCAAAAAAACCGGTCAACGCACGAGCCACTAACATTGTTTCATACGTATTCGCTAATCCACACAGAGCCGTTGCGATTGTGAATCCAAGAAATAAAAAAAGAAGACTTTTTTTGCGATCAAATTTGTCTGTGTAAAATGTTGCTAGAAATCCTGATAACCCAGCAAAAAATGTATAACTTGAAACAAGTAAACTAAATTCACGCGGGCTAATATCAAATGTTCGCATTAATTGCGGCCCTAAAGGCATGATAATCATGAAATCAACAATATGATTAAATTGAACAAAAGCTAGGATAAGTAATATTTTTCTTTCAATATTTGTAAACACGATATAAGTTTATAGTGTTTTATGAATCCTCAAAATGGAATTCTTTTGAAAACATATCGCGTTATAAGATAGTATGATATTATGAAAATACTCTCTTTATTTAAAAAAATATTTTTAGTTGTATTATTGGTATTGCCTATATTTTGGGTTTTTGTTTGGAATTACTCTTTTGTATTTAAAACAAAAATTGTGGGTGAGGTGCAAGCTGTTGAGAACGTCTCGGCTGAAGCTATTATTGCGAATGGAACTCGACCATTAAATCCTCAGGTCTTTTCGTTCTCGGTTGCTATTAAAGATCTTAAAACAAATGAAATTCACATGGCCTCAAGTGAAGATCGACAATGGGCGGCTGTGCAAAAAGGAAATTGTGTTGTAGCTGTTTTTTTTCCATATGAACCATGGAAATTAAGCAAAGCTAATACAAATCACAATGCACGCTTACTTAAAAACTATATGTCTTGTCAGGATTTGCCGCAAAATGAAAGTGTATGGGATACGATTAAATTCTTTTTTCTATGGACTTAGTTTTTTGTTTGTGTCGTTAAGTGTGAATTTTAATAGTTATCGAAAAATAGATGTTACAAAAGATGGTGTACGCGCCTGAAGAGTATACGGAGAAGTTTTGTTCATCTGATTCATTTTTTGATGGACCATATATGTTAATGTTATCATTAAAAAAATTATAAACCAGTTTCGCATTTGCATGTAGTGTAACATGGGTTTTACTTCTTTCCTAAACAAGCTTTTTTTCGTTGAGATAGAGTTTAAAGTAATCCCAACCACTGATGTAGCTTAATAAAACACTGAACCAAAGAAGTCCATAACCGATTATGAGATTGGGTAGTGCTGGATGTAATTCATTCACAATCATAAAAGGAATGGCAATCATTTGTAAGGCAGCTTTCCATTTGCCAGTGGTTTGTGCAGGTATAATTAGACCATCAGCTGAAGCAGCTGCTCTGATTCCGCCAATAAAAGTATCTCGTGCAACAAATAAGATAACCATCCAGATATCGATTTTTTGATGAAAGAGAAGGACGACTAAAATGCTTGAAACTAGAATTTTATCTGCAACGGGATCTAAAAATTTACCTAAATTAGTAACAGCGTTGTATTTTCGCGCATAGTAACCATCGTAATAATCTGTTATCGAAGCTAATATAAATATAACAACTGCAGCCCAATCAAGAGCATTGACTTTAAAAGTCATAAGATAAGCAACTGGAAATGTTGCTAATATTCGTGCTGTAGTCAGGATTAACGGAAGTTTGTTCATCTTTAGATTAAATCTTGTTTCAGATCACGAGCTCTGTCAAGATAACTTCATGCTAATTCACTCAAGAAATATCTACGTTTATGAAACTGATTTGATGGGTATTGTCCATCATTCAAACTATTTACGTTTTTGCGAAGAAGCGCGAATTCAGTGGTGTTTGAAATATGGTGCAATGTCTCAGCATAATGTTGTTTCTGAAGGCAGGATGGGTGGTCGATTTGAAAATCAAAGTGTATTTGCTCTAACGGTTCTAGAAACGCGGGTGCAGCATAAAAAAGCTTTAAAATATCCTGAACAAATCAGTGTTAATATGAAAGCCTATATTGACGGAATTAAAATTGTTTTTAATTATGAAATAGTAAATGGTTTGGGTGAAGTCTGTGCATTCATTGAGACAACTCACTGTAGCGTCAATGAAAAGCTTAAACCAGTGCGGTTAACACAAGAACTGCGTAAAGCTGTTGAACAGTCTTCAATGGATAGGCATACTTAAAACATTAAAGTTAATTTTAAAGCATAAAAAAGGAATTAAAATGGATCGAAATCTAGCATTAGAATTTGTCAGAATTACAGAGGCAGCGGCATTGGCTTCGGCTAAATGGATGGGACGCGGTCAAGAAAAAGCAGCTGATCAGGCGGCAGTTGATGCTATGAGGAAAGCTTTTGATTCTGTTAGAATTGATGGAACTGTTGTCATCGGTGAAGGTGAACGTGATGAGGCGCCGATGCTTTATATCGGCGAGAAAGTTGGACAGAAGAAAGATGACTCTCCGGCTATTGATATAGCATTAGATCCTCTAGAAGGGACGACGATTTGTGCTAAGGGTGGTGTTGGTGCTATTTCCGTTATAGCTGTTGCTGAACAAGGTGGTTTCTTGCATGCTCCAGATACATACATGGATAAAATCGCTGCCGGTCCGCATGCAAAAGGATTAATTGATATAGATCTTTCTCCCACTGAAAATATTCATCGTGTGTCTGAGGCGCTCAAAAAGCCTGTTGGTGATGTTACTGTTGTTATTTTGGATCGACCACGTCATGAATCGTTGATTTCTGAAGTTCGTAAAACTGGAGCTCGTATACAACTTATTGGTGACGGAGATGTTTCAGCTGCTGTGGCTGCCGCGTGGCCTGATTCAGGAATTGATTTGTTATTAGGTGTTGGAGGCGCTCCCGAGGGAGTTATTTCCGCAGCTGCTATGAGATGTTTAGGGGGCGATTTTCAAGGTCGACTTAAATTTCGTAATGAAGAAGAAAAAGAGCGCGCTACAAGAATGGGTGTCAAGGACTTGAATAAAAAATATACTCTTGAAGAACTCGCGTTTGGTCATGTTATGTTTTGTGCGACAGGTGTGACGGATGGTCCGCTTCTAAAAGGTGTTAAGGTTTACCCAGGTCATAGAGCGAAGACGCAGTCGGTAGTGATGCGTTCTCAAACAGGGACTATTCGTAATATTGAAGCTTTTCATAATTTTTCTTTAAAAGTTGGAATTCATTAAAGATGGAGTTAGTTTGTTTTTCCTGTCAGAAAGTTAATCAAGTCTCTGACAAGATTAGCTATCGAGAAGAGTGCTTTCACTGTAAAACTGATTTGCACAGCTGTAAAAATTGTTATTTTTATGATCATAAGTCATATAACGAGTGTAAAGAACCGTCGGCAGATGTTGTAAAGGAAAAAGAACGCGCTAATTTTTGTGATTTTTATAGGCCGTCGCAAAGAGGTGCTCTTATAGATGAGAAAGCAAGTTTAAAAGCAGCAGCTGAAGCTTTATTTAAAAAAAAGTAACACAATTAAACCAATAGAAATATAAATAAGTAAAAATAAGAAAAGGTTAAATGATATGGCAAGCGCAAATACAACAGAAATTTTCAACTGCACTCCTGAAGAATTTTTTAAGATCGTATCTGATTATGAAAAATATCCCGAGTTTTTGCCTGAAGTTAAAGCTGTTAAGATTTTCAATAAAACTTCAGATTATAAAGAGATGGAATATCATGTTTCTTTAATTAAAACCTTTAAATATAAACTAAAAGTGACCGAAATTGTTCCTTCTAAAGTTGAATTTGTATTTACCGAAGGTGATGTTTTTAAAACAATGAAGGGTATATGGAAAATTGCATCTGAAGGTACTGATAAATGCAAAGTTCAATACAGTGTTGAGGCTACTTTTGGTTTGCTAGTTCCGGGGCCAATGGCAAATACTCTCGTGAGCGTAAACCTGCCTTTGATGATGAGCAACTTTAAAAATCGAGTTAAAAAAATCTATGGCAAATGAGAAAAGTAAATCGCAAAATCAAAGTGATGAGAAAAAAGATAATCCTTTGACTGATACATTGAAAAAAATTATTTCTTCCGGTTCGCCAACTGAAATATCTAAGGAAATTCTTGGAACAGTTGTTGGTCAGGTTTTAAAAACAAAAGATGATATCACTTTGAAGGCTACGAATGAAATGATTGCCCTGATCCAGAAAATTGACTTTGTAAAAGAATTTTCAAAATTTGCTGAAAATCACAAATTTAAAGTTTCTGCCGAAATTGAGATTATTAAAAAAGAAGAAAAAAAATAATCAAAATATGTTATCAGAACTAAATGCTCAGTCATCATTCCGAACCGTGAATCCATGGAATAATCAAGTTCTAAAAGAATACAATTATGCTCGAGGTTCAGATATTGAAAGTAGTTTAAATCGACTGAACAATGAGTTTAATCGTTGGAAAAAACTCTCTTATCAGCAGAGGCAAGTAAGGTTAAATTTTTTAAATAATTATTTCATTTTGAATAAAGATTTAATTGCTGATTCTATACGGATCGAAATGGGTAAACCGATTACGCAAGCTAGATCTGAAGTCCAAAAAACAATCGATGCAATTGATTTCTTATGTCGCGTAAAGTTAGACAATCTATTTGAACAGCATATTCAAACAAGGTTTAACGCTACGTTTGAACATAAAGTTATTTATAAACCCAAAGGCATTATTATGGGTATTATGCCGTGGAATTTTCCTTTGTGGCAGTCTATTCGAATGCTTTTGCCGACTCTGATATCTGGTAATAGTGTATTACTTAAGTCTTCTGAATTAACTCCGTCTGTTGGCGATTTTATAAGTCAAGCCTTTCAGTATGCTGAATTAAACGATGTTTTTGCACATCACATTTTTCATCACAGTTTTACTGAGACCCTCATTGCCGATGAACGTATTCAAGGTATTAGTTTGACGGGTTCTACACAGGCTGGCTTCAAACTTTCAGAGCTTGCAGGGCGCTATATGAAAAAGTCTGTTTTTGAACTTGGAGGTAGTGATGCTTACCTTGTTTTAGCTGATGCAAACTTAAATTTAGCTGCTGAGTGTATCGCAGCTTCACGTTTACAAAATACGGGACAAAGTTGCATTGCGTGTAAAAGAGTTTTTGTTCATGAACAAGTTTATAGTGATTTTATAAAAAAATTATGTCTTGAATTTGATGAGTATAAATTTGGTGATTTGAGTAATTCAGAGACTTGTTTAGGGCCGCTTTCAAATGTTAAATTCGCCGAGCAAGAAATGGACGTGTTTAAAGTTATTGAAGAACATGTTGAAATTATCTATCTTAGAGAGCCCTATTCAGAGCTAAAACAATTCAAAGATGCGCATTTATCTGGTTTCGCCCCGGTGAGAATTTTGAGAGTTAAAACTGACGCTCCGATTGAGTTCTATAGTTTTTTAAATCAAACTGAGTTTTTTTCGCCTACGTTAATCGTGATGACTTATAAGGATCTAGATAATTGCTTAAAAGAAATTAATGCGAGCCACTTTGGTTTAGGTGCAGCGATTTTTACTCATGAGACCCGTAAAGCTTTGGAAATAGCACAGGAAATTCATACGGGAATGATTGCCATTAATGACTATATTCGATCAGATTATGAATTGCCATTTGGCGGAGTTAAGAAATCAGGTCATGGTCGAGAATTGGGTTTAACTGGTTTTGTCGAGTTTTGTGATTTACAACTAATCGCGACAGCTTTGAAGCAGGATCATTTATGAGATCAAAAATCGTTGGTTTGGGGCGACGCAGATGGGGTTCGCTAGAGCATCGTGTTTGGTCGCAATTTAAAATACATAAATTGACTGATGTTAACTGTTTTGCTTTGGCTGTTTCGGGTGGATTAGATTCAATGGTCCTGTTGGATGTCCTTACAAAGTTAAAACCAAAAGCTCAATTTCTGGTATTACACTATCACCATGGTTTAGGTCGTAATGAAATTCAGAATCAGTATCGTAACGAGTGTTTGGATTTAGTTCGAGAGACTTGTCAAAAATTAATTGATTGTAAGATTAATCTAGAATTTAAGCATGAAGTTTCACAAGAAGAATTGTTTTCCGAAAATGATTTTAGAAAAGCAAGACTTTGCTTTATTAAAACTGAAATTAAAAACTTTGTTTTGAAGCGACCCGATCAACAAATTTACTTTGCGACAGGTCATCACTATAATGATTTATTGGAAACCAGGTTGTTAAAATTAATTCGTGGCTGCGGTGCTGACTCACTTAAGCGATTTCGGTTTGTAAATCAACAAGTTGTAAGACCACTTTTATTTGAAACAAAGGATCGACTTTTATTGCATGCGCAACATAATAATTTAAGTTGGTGTGATGATCCTTCTAATGTAGATAGTCGTTTTTTGCGTAACTGGATTCGAAATATTTGGCTCAAACAATTGGAAAAAAAACGTCCTGGTTCGGTGATGAATCTGTCAGAATCGCTGAGTCGGGCTATTGATGTGGTTGATAATAACGATCAAGTTATAGAAATTAATTATGGCCCTGTTATTGAGCATTCCGGTGCGCGTAATCTAAATGAATATAGATTAAAAGTATATTGGTTGGATCGAGCCCTCTATCTTAAGTTGCATCCAGCTGCGCAAATGACAGCTTTAGCCAGGCTTTTAGCTAAGTTAAAAGTTGATTTTACAGAGGGGCAGATTAAAGAAGTTAGAAAAAGACTCGACAAAAATCAAAAAGAACTCACTTTTGCGGTTGCATGTGTAAATTGGGTTATTAACGCAGAGCGAATCATGGTACAGTTAAAAGTATAGTGATTCAGAATTTATTTGAAGTATTATACGATGAAACACTTTAAATATTGTGATACTATTACGATATTTAAAGAAATCAGTAGATTAGAACAAAGTATTTTGAGTTAAGAATTTGAATTAATTAATTTGAATAAGGAAATTTCATGAAAACAAGTCAGAAAACGCTCGCATTGTGGTTTTTTATCCTGATCATGTCTATTTTTGTTTTTCAAGCTTGGGAAATTAAAAAGCAAAAAACAATTGTCGATTTTGATAACAATAAGTTTTTGAAAGCATTGGAACTTAAAGAGATAAAAGAAGGTTCAATTGTTATTAATCAGGAACAAAACACTCTACGTGGTGAAATTACACCAGAAGCGGAAAAAAGATACAGCGGTAAAAACTTCGAAATCGTAGTTAATCCAAAAGTTGCAAGTGAAGATATTCGTAAATATGGTTACACCGAGAATTATGACCGACAAGGCGATAATGCTCTTGGTTCGTTTTTTATCAATTGGTTACCACTGATACTGATTGTTGGTATGTTCATATTTATCATGCGACAAATCCAAGCTGGTGGTGGGAAAGCTATGTCGTTTGGTAAATCCAGAGCTCGTTTAGTCGAAAATAAAAACCGCGTAACATTTAAGGATGTTGCGGGTGTTGATGAAGCTAAATATGATTTACAAGAAATTGTTCATTTTTTAAAAGACCCAAAAAAATTCACAAAACTGGGTGGTCGTATTCCTAAAGGAGTTCTTTTAGTGGGACCTCCGGGGACTGGTAAAACTTTATTAGCGCGAGCTGTTGCTGGTGAAGCTGGCGTTCCATTTTTTACAATTTCTGGTTCAGATTTTGTTGAAATGTTTGTTGGGGTAGGCGCTAGTCGAGTTCGTGATTTATTTGAACAAGGCAAAAAAAATGCCCCATGCTTGATTTTTATCGATGAAATTGATGCTGTAGGTAGACACCGTGGTGCGGGTATGGGTGGAGGTCATGATGAACGTGAGCAAACACTTAATCAGCTACTTGTCGAAATGGACGGATTTGAATCAACTGAGGGCGTTATTCTCATAGCTGCAACCAATAGACCAGATGTTCTTGACCCTGCTTTATTGCGACCGGGTCGTTTTGACCGAAGAGTTGTTGTAGGTAAACCTGATTTAAAAGGTCGCGAACAGATTTTATCCGTACACATGAAAAAAACGCCGTTGGGTCCAGATGTTGATGCAACTAAAATTGCGCGCGGTACGCCGGGTTTTTCGGGTGCTGATCTTGAAAACCTCGTCAATGAAGCTGCGCTTGTTGCCGCTCGTTCGGATAAAAAATATTTAGAAATGGAAGACTTTGAAAAAGCTAAAGATAAAGTCATCATGGGCGCTGAAAGAAAATCAATGGTTATCAGCGAAGAAGATCGTCGTAATACAGCCTACCATGAGGCTGGTCATACACTCGTCGGCAAATTGCTTCCAGGTCTTGACCCAATTCACAAAGTGACAATTATTCCTCGAGGTATGGCTTTGGGATTAACTCAAACTTTACCTGAAAAAGATTCGTTAAGCTTTTCTAAAATTCAAGCTGAAAACTGGATTGCATTCGCTTTCGGTGGACGAGCTGCTGAAGAACTTATTTTTAAAGACTATACGACTGGTGCTGCTAATGATATCGAGCGTGCAACTGGAATGGCTCGAAAAATGGTTTGTGAATGGGGAATGTCTCCTTTGGGGCCGTTAGCATTTGAAAAAAATGATGGCCCAGTTTTCTTAGGGATGGGGCAGGGATCGAAACAGAAAGATTATTCTGAATCTAAAGCACAAGAGATTGATGCTGAAATTTCTCATATCATTAACACTGGTTACAGCCGTGCCATGAAAATACTAACAGATAACCGTGAATCGCTCGAGAAAATTACTCAGGCCTTATTAGAGTTTGAAACAATAGATGGCAATGAAGTTGATATCTTAGTAAAAGGTGCTGCTGTTTCAGAAATTCATAAATTGCGTGCTAATAAAAAAGATGGTGGAAGTGATTTTGGTAATGCGACACCCGTAGTAGCTGAAAATGAAACTTCTTCTGTGACTGGTAAAAAACCTGTACCTGCGACATGAATTATTTGCTGACGTTCTGGGATAATTTAATTTTTATCGGATCTCATTTGAGATTTTTGGACGTCTTTGACATTTTGTTAGTTTGGCTTGTCATTTATCGTGTTTTGATTATTATTCGACGAACAGGTACAGTTCAGATTTTATCTGGTCTTGGTATTTTGGCAATTACATACATTTTGTCGATTTGGTTTGAACTTTTTACGATGAACTGGTTGCTTGAAAAGTTTTTTTCTAATCTTTTTGTCATTATTGTTGTTCTTTTTCAAGCTGAAATCAGAAGAGCTCTGGCTCATATTGGTAGCCATCCTTTATTCTCTGATGTTTCAGTTGCTATGGAAACACATGTCGTCGAAGAAATTGCCAAAGGTATTATTACTGTAGCTCAAAAAGGCTACGGGGCATTAGTTGTTATTGAGAAAGATATACTCGTTGATTATTACATTGAAATTGGTACAGAAATGGATTCAAAGGTTTCTGCTGAAATAGTTCAATCTATTTTTCATCCACAAGCCCCAATGCACGATGGTGCAATTCTAATCAGAAGTGGTAAAATTGCTTATGCGGGTTGTTTTTTACCGCTCAGTAAAAATCCGGCTCTAGATAAAAATTTAGGAACTCGTCATCGTGCTGCTATTGGTTTAACAGAAGAAACTGATGCGCTGGTTCTTGTTGTTTCGGAAGAAACAAAATCAATTAGTATTGTTTCATCAGGACATATGTATCCAAACGCAGAACTATATGATGTTCGAAAAGCTCTTTATGATGCATTTGGTTTGAAATATAAACTTATGCATCCAGAAGGATCTCCTTCATGAAACACCAAGTTGATAAATTAACGACAGTAAGATCAATTTTATTTGATAATTTTAGTTATAAGATAGTTTCTCTTTTTGTTGCGCTTATTTTATGGATTTCGATTCTTGGGCGAAGAGATTTTGTGACCACTAAAGAAATGGATGTTAATATTATTGTGGCGAATGGCTATGTTGTTTCGGCACAGTCGCATGATCGAATCCGCGTTAAAATTTCTGGATCGCAGCCGATTTTGAAAAAATATAAGGACAAGCTTAAAAGCATCGTTTTTGATCTATCTGATAGTCAAGAAGGTCTTGTTGAAATTGATATTCCCAATAATCGTATTGATGTTCCGGATGGTGTTAAAGTTTTAAGTGTTCGTCCTAACGTTTTAAGAGTAGAAATCGCTAAAATTAAGAATTAATAATTTCACTTTAGGTTTATTTTTTTGTAGGATAAACCGCATGTCAGAAAAAAAATATACAAAATTATTTGGTACAGATGGAATCCGTGGAACTGCAAATCAATTTCCGATGGTTCCTGATGTTGTTGTTAAAATTGGTCAAGCTATTGGTTACCTTATTCGAACACAAAAGCTATCTTCAACTTCAAAAAATATGAAAGTTGTTATTGGTAAAGATACGAGATTATCTGGTTATATGATCGAACAAGCATTAGCCAGTGGGTTAAATTCTATGGGTATATTTGTTCAGCTTGTTGGACCTTTGCCGACTCCTGGAATTGGTTATTTGACACGTACTATGCGTGCCGTAGCAGGCATAGTTATCTCAGCATCCCATAACGCTTTTCAAGATAATGGTATTAAGATATTTGGTCCTGATGGATTTAAATTAGATGATACTCTCGAAAAAGAAATTGAAAAATTAGTCGCAGAAGATAATTTGTTAAGTCTTTTGCCGCCATCAAAAGAAGTTGGTCGTACAAAAAGAATTGAAGATGCTCAAGGTCGCTATATTGTTCACGCTAAAAGCACATTTCCGCTGGAACATACTCTTGAAGGATTAAGAATAGTACTTGATACAGCACACGGCGCTTCGTATAAGGTCTCTCCTGCTATTTTTGAAGAACTTGGTGCTGAAGTTATTCAGTTAGGCTCTCAGCCGAATGGTACAAATATTAATGACAAATCAGGCGCTTTACATCCTGCTCAAATATCACAAGCAGTTGTGCAGTACCGTGCAGATGTTGGCATCGGTTTAGATGGTGATGCAGATCGAGTTATCATGGTTGATGAGCAGGGTAAGGTTTTAAATGGTGACCATATTATTGCGATTTGCGCTTTACATATGAAGAAAAAAAATCAACTCAAAAATAATACGATCGTAGTTACGCAAATGAGTAACTTTGGTTTAGAGAAAAAAATGCGAGAGCTTGGTATTACAACGGTTAAAACCAATGTTGGTGATAAGTATGTTGTTGAAGAAATGCGTAAAAACAATTTCAATCTTGGCGGTGAACAATCAGGCCATATTATTTTTCTCGATCATTCGACAACGGGTGATGGCACAGTCGCTGCGTTAAATGTTTTATCGGTATTAAAAGAAACCGGACAAAAAATGAGTCAACTTTCGGCTGTTTTTACCGATGTTCCACAAGTATTAATTAACTGTCGTGTTCGACGTAGACAACCGTTAGAAGAGATTAAGGGTTATAAAGATTTACTTACAGAAAAAGAAAAAGAGCTTAAAGGCGAAGGTCGATTATTTATTCGTTTTTCTGGAACTGAACCTCTAATACGTATTTTAGTTGAAGGGCCAGACAAAACAAAAATCACTGCAATAGCAGAAGAAATGGCATCATTTTTAGAAAAAGAATTAAGCTCATAAAAGGTAAAAATAAATATGGGAAAAATCAGACTTGGTGTAAATATTGATCATGCAGCTACACTACGACAAGTTCGCGGTGGTACAACCTCTTACCCTGATCTTTTAGAACTTTGTAAAGAATCTCAAAAAGGTGGAGCCCGACAAATAACTATTCATCTCAGAGAAGATCGAAGACATATTCAGGATCATGATGTTGTTACTCTAACTCGTCGATCACCTCTTGAGATTAATTTAGAAATGGGTGCGACTGATGAAATGGTCAAAATAGCAAAAAAATATAAACCGTCTTGGGTTTGCTTGGTCCCAGAAAAACGTCAAGAGCTTACAACTGAAGGTGGTTTAGATATTGTTAGCCATTTCAATCGTTTAGAAAAAATCACACATGAATTACATCAATCAAAAATTAAGGTTTCTTTTTTTATTGAACCATCTTTAGATCAGGTTGAAGCTTCGGCTTTGTGCGGAGCTGATGCAGTTGAATTACACACTGGTTCATGGGTCATGTTAAAAGGCCTTCAGAAAAAAAAAGAGTGGTCGCGTTTAGCTATCGCTGCACAAGAAATAAATCGTTTGGGTCTGCGAGTGCATGCGGGACACGGTTTGGATTATAAGCATTGTCAGTTGATTCGCAAATTACCTTTTCTGGTGGAAGTTAACGTTGGTCACAGTTTAATTTGTTATTCGTTGCGTGATGGGTTGAAAGCATCAGTAAAAAAAATGATTCAAGTCCTTAATCAAAAATAGGTTGTTCAAGAGTGAGTATTATTTTGCCAAGTCATTTTCAAATCGATCTTCATGATCTTCATGATTGGAATTTAGTTGTCGATAAGGTTAAACTAGAGAATAAGACTTTAATATTACTTGAAGGTGATTTAGGAGCTGGTAAGACAACGTTTGTATCATATCTTTGCAAAGCTAAGAATATTGATTTAGTTGCTTCTCCAACTTATGCAATTATTCATCATTATCATAATCAGCAATTCAGTTCAATTTACCATGTTGATCTATATCGTTTGGAAAATGAAGATGACATTCAGAGTTCTGGTTTTTGGGACTTATTCCAACAAACGCAATCGATTATAATCGTTGAGTGGCCGTCACGTATAGCGGAAGAAGAGTGGCCTTTAGATTGGAATATCATTAAAATTAAAATCACCAAACAAGAAGAATTTCGTAAAGTGACCATTCAATATGGTCTCTAAGGTTAAACGACTTTTTCTGAAATAGACTCAAGTGTTGAAATATCTTCTTGAGATAGATGAGTTGTTTTAAAGCCAACTAAAAAACCAACCACTTTTTTTCCAAGCTTGATGACTGACACGCAAGCATATTTAAAATCAAGAATTTTAAGGCCAAGCTGATTAATATTAAACGTTTCTGTGAAATGTTTTTGGTATACATTATGAAAAGGATTAGCTTTTTTTAAGTCATATTTAAACACATTAAAATTAATGTCTTCTTTTGCTAAATCTTCATCCATTTTATAGACTTCTGTGGTCTCTTCCGGAGTGACTCTTAAAACTAAATAAGCATCAAACTGTTTACGAGCGGTCATTGCATAATCATCGTGATGAGCAGCCAAATTATCCCATATGCGATCTGTTACTGATTGCGGTTGATCTTTTGCATTTTTAAACAAAGAAACTGATTCTTCAGCGTCTTGTTCTTGGGGGGTGGTTGTTTCGGTGATTACGGTAGCTGGTGAAGGAATAGGCTCTAATTTTATAGGTTCGATGATTTCTTCAAGTGATAGCAAACCATGTTCTGTGTTTGTGAGATCGTTTGGTGTATTTTCATCAAGAGTTAGTAGATCATCGGACTGAACTTCGGCACTAGCAAGTTCGATTTTTGGGAGATCCATAATTTCAGGAATTTGCAAACTAATATTTGTAGCGTGCTCAATAATAGTCTCTTGTTCGTTGGGTTCAATTTGTTGCGCATCTGCTGAGATTGTATTTTGCGGAGCAATGATTTGTTCAATGATTTGCGGTGGTGTTAATATAAAAATATAGTCTTTGAGTTGTTGTATTTTTTCAGTTGGCTCGATGCCAAAAACAATCAATTGATTGTCCCACTGAGAAACAGGTATTAGTTCCTTTGACCAAATATCAGGAGCTTTAATTTGATTTTGATGAGCTAAATACTGTTGTTTTAAAATTTCTATACTTTCCGGACGATCAATATTTAGCACCGGTACACCATAGTAATCTTTAGCCCATTCTTTATATTCAAACCAAGTTAGAAAATGATTATCTAATGCAATTTTCAATTTTGAAAAATGATTAGATTGAGCATTGTGTTTGCTTAGCAGTTCTTCAACTGACAAGATGGCGTCTTGAAAAAAATATTCCCAATTTTTATGTTCTTTCATCACAACTTCTATCGGTTAAGCATTTGGTCGAGTTGAATGTTTTTTTAAGCTCAACACTTTGAACTACGTAAATTCTTCAAAAGTGTCTAATATTTTAACGATTAACCGATCTGGATCCAAAATGGGTCTAGAATTAAGTTATCCTTTAAGGAGAAAATCATGGAAAGATTTTTGATTGGCGGTTTTTTTATATTAACCCTTGTTTTTTTAAGCGATAATGATCTTCAAAGCGAATATAAGCGAGATAAAGTAAAAGATGAGAAAAACTCAGTTTCTGAACAAGGTCCTTTGGATCAAGTTAAAGAGAGAGAAAAAATATTTTATCCACCATTTAAGAAAAAACCCTTTGTTCGAACAACATGGAAAGCATAGTGACGTTCGCAATTGTCTAAAATATGAAGGGTAAAAGTGTAAAAATAGCCTTTTAAGTCCTTAGAACTTTTCAATTTTTTCAATTTCGTGTAAAAGAACGGTCATGTCACAAGTACCGGTTTATCTTGATTTTAATGCGACGACTCCGTTGTCAGAAGAGGTTATTCGTAAGTTGCCAGAATTAATTAAATTCTGGGGGAATCCTTCATCAATTCATCAAGCTAGTCGACCGCCTAAAACAATCTTGCGTGAAACTCGAAGAAAAGCTTCTGACTATCTTAAGTGTTCACCACTTGAGATAGTATTTAATTCAGGAGCGAGTGAAGGTAATAATACTGTTTTGAAGTCAATTTGGAATACATACAAACCAGGCAATCATTTTGGTCATCCCGTAAGAGATGAATTTATTATTTCATCAGTTGAACATCCAAGCGTTATCAAAACAGCAGAGTACTTAAAGTCTGAAGGTGCTAAAGTTTACTATATCCCTGTTAATCGTGATGGCGAAATTGATTTGCAGTTTATCAAGTCTAAAATCTCTGAAAAAACGGCGTTGATCTCTTGTATGTATGCAAACAATGAAACAGGAACAGTTTTTCCAATAAAAGAAATTGCACGAATTGCCCATGAGCATCGTGTGTTTATGCATTCAGATTGTGTTCAAGCTTTTGGTAAAACGACGATCGATTTACAGAGCTTAAATGTCGACTATGCTACGTTTTCTGCTCACAAATTTTATGCACTCAAGGGTTGCGGAATTTTGTATGTTAAAAAAGGGTCTCCTTATATCAATCTCGTGCATGGCGGAGGACAAGAACGTTCGCGTCGTGGCGGGACCGAAAACATACTTGGCATTGCAAGCCTTGAAGTCATGCTTGAACAATTAAGTAAAGTCACAGAAAAAGAAATTCAAATGCGAGCGCTTCGAGACGCTTTTGAAATGGAAATTATGCAAGCTATTCCTGAGGTGACAGTAACCTGTTCGCAATCGCAGAGATTGGCTAATACATCAAGTTTGGTTATTTCTGGAGTTGATGGTGAAACATTGTTAGTGAGTTTGGATTTAAAAGGATTTGAGGTAAGTACGGGTGCTGCATGTAGTAGTGGAAATCCGGAACCAAGCCCTGTGCTTCTCGCTCTTGGTTTATCTCGTCAAGAGGCACAAAACTCTTTACGTGTCAGTTTAGGTTGGACAACGACTGCAACTCAGATGAAAGAGTTCTCACAAGTATTGCGTGAAACGGTTGAACGTTTACGTGCTTTAAATAATCAGCATTTGGAGTCAACGTCTTTATGATGCAACATAATACTTCAGAAGGTAAAAAGAAAAAAGTTTTAGTCGCCATGAGTGGTGGTGTAGATTCTTCAGTTGCTGCGGCTCTATTAAAAGATCAAGGATATGATGTTGTTGGCGCAACAATGCAAGTTTGGGATTACACGAATTGTGATATCACTGAGGGTAATGGAACATGTTGCTCAAGTTTAGATGTTGATGATGCTCGTAGCGTTGCTGATCGTTTAGATATTCCATTTTATGTTTTAAATTGTGAGGCAAAGTTTAAAGCAGCAGTTATTGACCCATTTATTAATGCTTACTTAAATGGACAAACACCACTTCCATGCGTAAACTGTAATACTTATCTAAAATTTGATCACTTAGTGAAAAAAATGAAAGAGTTAGAATGTGATTACTTGGCGACCGGTCATTATGCTCAGA
Organism: Pseudobdellovibrio sp.; assembly: GCA_046293015.1. GTDB lineage: Bacteria > Bdellovibrionota > Bdellovibrionia > Bdellovibrionales > Bdellovibrionaceae > Pseudobdellovibrio. The sequence goes on along the minus strand of JBKBPU010000005.1, from coordinate 182,752 downwards.
TCATTCAAAACTCGCTGGGTGAATATCAAATTAAAACCTCTGAAGATGATTGGAAAGATCAAACTTATTTTTTATTTACAATACAACCTGAAATTGTACCGCATTTAATTTTTCCGATAGGTCATTTAAAAAAGCCTGAAGTCCGTAAGATTGCAGAAGAAAAAGGTCTTGTTGTTGCTAAGAAAAAAGATTCAACAGGGATATGCTTTGTGGGTAGTCGTGGGTATGACCAGTTTTTAAAAGAAAATGTGCCAGCTCAAACTTTAGCAACTAAAAAGGGTTACTTGAAAAGATATCCTACCGGTGAAATCATGGCAGAACATCAGGGGATACATCTTTACACAATCGGACAAAGTAAGGGTTTAGGTATGACTTATCATGAAAAACTATTTGTTCTTAAAATCGATCCAACAACAAACACGGTTTGGGTTGGTGATGAAAAACATTTATTTTATGATGAAGTTGATGTGGTTGAACCTCATATTATTAGTCAATTCAAAGATGGTGAAGAATTAAATGTTAAAATTCGTTATCAACATAAGGGTAGTCTTGCTCAAGTCATGAAAACAGAATCAGGATTTAAACTTAAATTTAAAGAACCACAGAGAGCTATTACGCCAGGTCAAGCAGCCGTATTTTATACACAAGACAAAGTCTTATTGGGGGGCGGATGGATCAAAATCTAAATTTCGTCGTTCATACTTTTGGTTGTAAAGTTAATACTTATGATGGCGGACTCATTCAAAAAAACCTAGCGCAGAATGGGTTTAATTCGTTAACAAAAATTGACAAAGATAAAACACAAATTCATATACTGAATACTTGTGCCGTAACAGCTGAAGCAACTAAAGAGGCTGTTAAAACGATTCGTAAAATTAAATCACAACAACCATTTGCGACAATTGTCGTAACTGGCTGTGCTGCTCAAGTTGATACTGGTGCTTTTGAAAATCTGCCAGGTGCGGATCTTGTTGTGGCCAATTCACACAAAGGTCTTTTGCCAGACTTGCTCAAAAAACATTTTCGTGGTGAGCTATCGCAGAAAACATTTAAATCAAATATTTTTAAAAAAGAAGATCTTGAAGCTGATGGTGGTGAAGAGCAATCACATACTCGATCATTTTTGAAAATACAAGATGGATGCAATTCTTTTTGTACATTTTGTATAATTCCTTATGCGCGCGGTAAAAGTCGCTCAATTGCTATAGCTGATATTGTTCATAAAATTAATGGTCTTGTTCGAGATGGTCATCAAGAAGTCGTATTAACTGGAGTACATATTGGGGATTATGAAGATCAACAAAATGGCCGAATGCTTGGTTTAGATGATTTGATTGAAAGCGTTTTAGATAAAACCAAAATACCGAGAATTAGACTGTCGTCATTAGAACCAATTGAAATTTCAGATAGACTTCTCACAATGTTTTCCAATCCTCGTTTATGTGCTCATTTTCACATGAGCATTCAAAGCGCTGATACTGATGTGTTAGCCCAGATGAAACGAAAGTACTCGTCAAATCAAGTTTCGACTATGTTACATAAGATTTCAGGAATACCGAATGTTTTTGTTGGTATGGATGTGATCGCGGGTTTTCCGACAGAAACAGAAGATCAATTTGAGAATACATACAAAGTTCTATCTGAAACGCCATGGACGCGTTTACATGTGTTTCCTTATAGTGAAAGAAGCGGAACACGAGCTGCAACTTTAGCGCAAATACCATTTCATATTCGTAAAGAGCGTGCGGCAAAGTTACGAGAGTTGAGTTTACATCGTTTTCAATCAGAAGCCTTGAAGCAAGTTGGAAAAATACATCAAACATTGATTTTAAATAAAGCGTCTAAAGGAGCTGAGGGCTTAACTCGAAACTACTGGCCTGTACGTTTAAATCTAAATGAACAAGATTTGAAAAAATATTCTGGGCAAGAGCTGTTTGTTAAGATACGGGATGTTAATTTCGAAAATGGCGAAGGTCAGCTCGTCGGAGTTATTGCTCATGAATAAGATATTGCCGAAATCTCACCGATTCAATGATTTGCAAACGAAAATTAAATATGAGTTTCGTGATAAAACACTCCTTATTGAAGCTTTGACACATAAAAGTTTTTGTATCAATGAGAATAAAAATTTGCCGCATAATGAGCGATTAGAGTATCTGGGCGATGCAGCTCTCGGTTTTATTATGGCAGAAAGGTTAATGTTTAAATTTCAAAGTGATAATGAAGGGGCTTTGTCAAAAAAAAGAGCTAGTCTAGTCAATCAAGAGATTTTTATGACAAAAGCTAAAGCGTATAATTTGCAGAATCTTCTGATTCTTGGTCCGGGTGAGAAAGAACAAGAGTCTCATTTGAAGCCAAGAATCCTGGCTTCAGCATTTGAAGCTTTGATTGGAGCAATGTATCTCGATTCTGGATTTGAAAAAGTTAAAAGTTGGATTATCGAAGAGTTTGAAAATGATATAAATTTAATTAAACCTGATTTGGAGTATGAAAAAGATTATAAGACAAGATTACAAGAATTAACGCAAAAATTGAAGCTAGGTACCCCTGAATATCAACTGATATTAACTCAAGGACCCTCGCACAATCCGGAATTTCTTGTTGGTATTTATCTGAGTGATGGTCACACAAAAGTTGAAAAGTATAGAGCCAAAGGTAAAAGCAAAAAAGCAGCTGAACAAGCTGCTGCACAGCTTCTGATGCAAGAATTAGAATGTATAAAATAAGTTTATTTAAAGAAATGAAGTAAAGGTTGATGAATGCAAAATAAAAATTATAAAGCGGGTTTTTTAGGTCTTATTGGACAACCTAATGCTGGTAAAAGTTCATTGTTGAATTTTTTAGTTAAAGAAAAAGTCTCAATAGTTACGAGTAAACCACAAACAACTCGAAGAAGAATAATAGGGGTATGGACTGCCGACGAAGGGCAGATTGTTTTTGTTGATGCCCCTGGCGTTGTTAAATCAACATCGGGATTAAATTCCTTTTTAGAAAAAGAAGCTCGTGATGTTATTAAAGATTCGGACGCATTATTAGCAGTGCTGAGTATTGATGAGGATACAGCTGAGCGCAATAAAGAAATTTTAGACATGGTGACAGAGTCGAAAAAACCTTGGATGGGTATTATTACAAAAGTTGATTTAAAGGATTTTGAACACCGTGTACTGATCTTAAAGGCGTTAATTGAAGAACGTGGAGGTAAAGCTCTTACTGTATCAAATAAGAAAGATGGTCAAGAAGATCGTGAAGCTTTACTTCTTGAAATATTACAGATTCTTCCGGATTCGCAGGCACCACTTTACGACGAAGACATGTTTACGACTGAAAATGTTCGTGACCTAGCTGAAGAAATTATTCGTGAGAAATGTTTCGAAGCACTTAGTCATGAAGTTCCTTATCAAATGGCTATTCAAATTCGTAAATTTGATGAAGAGGCAAAGCCATGTCCTAAAATTTATGTTGATGTTATTGTCAATAAAGAATCACACAAGCCTATGGTTATCGGTAAAGGTGCAGAAACAATTAAGAAAATTGGACAAAACTCTCGCAAAGAGATTGAAGCTCTAATGGGCGAAAAAATTTATTTAGATTTAAATGTTACTGTTAAAGAAAATTGGTTTGAAAATAAACAGATGTTGAAAGAGTTGAAATATGTCGTTGATAGTGAGTAATTCGGATAGTGGAGAAGGGTTTCTAGATTTAGCAAAAGTAGCGATTATTGGTCGTCCTAATGTTGGAAAATCGACATTATTTAATATTCTAACGGATTCACGTAAAGCCGTTGTGAAAAATCAGCCGGGCGTAACTCGTGATATTCAAGTTGAGCCTGTTGAAATATGGGGTAAAAAATTTGACCTCATCGATACAGGTGGTGTCACTGAAGCGCAGGATTTGTTTTCAAAACTTATAAAAGAACAGGTTACAGAGTTTTTATTTTCGGTTGATTTCATCGTTGCTGTTATGGATGGAAGATCAGGTCTCTTGCCTGAAGATCGTGATATTATTAAAATTGCAAAGCAAACAGGTAAGCCTATTTTACTTGTCATTAATAAGATTGATAGCGCTCATGAAGATGACATGTTAAAAGCTGATTTTTATGAGTTTGGTTTAGATGTCATTGGAGCATCGTTTGAGCAGAGACGAGGTGTTGGCGATGTCTTAGAGTGGATCGTTAAAATGGTCCCGGAAGTTCCTAAAGAGCAAAACACATCTTTGCGTATTGCTATGGTTGGAAAACCAAATGTTGGTAAGAGTTCCCTATGCAATTGTCTTTTAAAATCAAATCGTATGCTCGTGAGTGATGTTGCGGGGACAACAATTGATTCAATAGACTCGCCATTAGTTTACAATGACAGACACTATACACTTGTTGATACAGCTGGTTTACGTCGTCAATCAAAACGTGAAGACGATGTCGAAATTATTTCAGCATTTAAATCGCAAGAATCTATTCGAAGAGCGGATGTAGTTTTACTTGTGATTGATGGGACTGAAGGACCAACAGAGCAAGATGCAAAAATTATGCAAGCCATTTTAGAAGATCATAAAGGTGTGATTGTAGTTGCGAACAAATCTGATTTAGGGCAGGAAGAGGTGGAACATTATCGAGAGACTTTTAGACATCAGATTGCTCGTATTTTCCATTTTTTCGTAGATGTGCCATTAGTGTTTACCAGTGCGCTCAAAGGTTTTGGAATAAAAGACTTATTTGATGAGATAGAAAGAGTTGCTGAAAAACGAAGTCTTCGAATTTCAACATCTGAATTAAACGATTTCTTTTTTGAGACTATTCGTAAAGCACCAGCTCCTGTTTGGGGACACACAAACGTCAAGTTTTACTACTTAACTCAGACATATCAAAAGCCACCGGCATTTATTGCGTTTGCTAATCATCCCGATGGAGTCGATAATAGTTATCGTCGTTTTATTATTAAGAATTTAAAAGAAAGATTCGATCTACATGGTATCCCAATCAGAATTTTTTGTATGAAATCAAGAGGTCGTGAATAAGTATGGTTCGTTGGAGAAATCGCTTTGCTTTTTATTTACTTGCTGTGGGCAGTGCTTGCGGTTTAGGTAATATTTGGCGATTTCCATATGTTGCCGGTGAAAATGGTGGCGGAGCCTTCATTCTTTTGTATTTGTTATTGGCTTTTACAATTGGTATTTCAATTTTAATTGCTGAGCTTATATTGGGACGAACTTCAGAAGCCAGTTTGCTTAAAATCACTGAGCGTATTTCAGCTACTCATAAAAAATCATATTTATGGGTTTCGATGCTAACGTTATTTATCACAACGGTTATACTCTCTTATTATTCTGTGGTTAGCGGTTGGGTTTTACACTATATCACGCAATTTACTGTTGGTATTATCCGTGATGATACATCGGAATACATTGCGCGGTTAAACTTAAAAATACTTCTTGATAGTGGTTGGTTGCAATTTGCATTGGCCTCTGTTCATTTAATTGTTGCGGGACTTATTATCGATCAACGCGTAACTGACCGTTTTGAAAAAATACTCACGACTTATATTATACCGACGTTTGTTTTACTTTTTGGTATACTCTTGATTCGTTCATTATCATTAGACTCAACGTCGCAGGTTTTGCGCTTCATTTTTTATCCAGACTTTACAAAGTTAAATTTAAAATCTTTGGGTCACGCAATTGGTCATATGTGTTTTACTTTGTCTATTGGATTAGGTGTTTTAGTAACGTTTGGATCGTACTTTAAAAGCGATGAACATTTACCTAAGGTAGGCTATAGAGTTATGATGGTTGATGTCGCCATCTCTCTACTGTCGGTGTTGCTAGTATTTCCAATAGCTTTTTCTATTGGTGAAAAACCATTGACTGACCCTAGTTTATTATTTGAAGCACTTCCGCGATTATTTATGCAGTTTCGATTCGGGGCCTTTTTTGGGCTCGCATTCTTTCTTTGTTTGTGGATTGCAGCTTTAAATGCGAGTGTAGGTTTACTTGAAACACTTATATCCAACTACACGGAAAGATTTATAAAAAAGGATCGCAAATATTCGGCATGGGTCATAATTCTGATTATTCTTGGTCTAACTTTAATGCCAGCATTTTCGGGGTCGTTTTTCAAAGATGTACGTTTTTTTCATCAAACAGTACTTGAAAATTTAGATTCATTTTTAATTAACTACTTACTGCCAATTTCAAGTTTAGGGTTGATATATCTTTTCTTTAAGGCGGTTTCAAAATCAGATATTAAGAACTCGTTCTTGAGAGAAAATTCTGAGGCTAGTTATGTTTTAATAAATTACTGGCTTAATATTTTAAAATGGATAGCACCATTTGTCATAATTGTTGGTATCCTGTTGCAGCTTATTTCGTTGGTTAAAAATTAACTCCGAGAATAGTATGAATCTCAAAAATATCACCATTTAAAGATGGTGAAACTTTATAGACCTGGGTATCTGTTTCCTCAATTCCATCTTTGTTTTCATCAGGAAACTGTACATAATTGTAGATAGTCTGAAAACCTAAATAATAATTACGACGTACAAGTGGAATTTCTAAACCTGCACCTATGCGAAAACCAAATACCTTATCTGGATCAGCGGGGATTTCGTTATCAAGGCTGTAAGTGCGTGTATAAAAACCTGTTCCAAGCGCTATGTAAGGGTTTAGATCAGCTAACCCTTTAGTCACATTATCAGTATTGATATAATATTTTATATGTATATCAAATGTCTGAATGTTGACATTGCCCGAGTAGTTTTCTCTAAAAATGCCAGCGTCAGTGTAACTATTAAATGATACATTATTATCACCAGTCGTGTAGCCAAAACTAAGAGCTAAATTGAGATCAAAAAAATAATTAAATTGCACACCATAGTTAAGACTGCCGGTATAGGCCTGACTAAAGCCGCCGGTAAAACCACGGTAACCGCCAACAAGAGCGAGCGTCAAATAACGCCCATTTTTTAGAAAATTTATGTCTGCTTCCTCTTCTGTTTCCTGTTCAAAATCATTGTAATCTGAAAAAGGATCGAACGATTCATCGGATTCGGCCGTTTGAGCAAAAGCTTTATGTGGAGTTGTTATGATGAGTAAACATAAAAATATCAGTGTTTGTATCAAAAGCTTCATGAATAGAATTATTATGCCTGATTCAGGATATAAGGTTAAGCATGGTTTTTATACACATACTTTAGTCTAGAAGCGTTAGATTTTTTAGAATTGTCCTCAAAGCGATCTGCTGGTTTAATTTTTAATATATGGTCAATACTCTTGTTTTAGCTTCAAGCTCTCATACGCTTAAGTATGATTCTTATTTTAGATCTTTGTTTAGATCGCAAGGGACTGAACTGACATATATATTGGTCAACTCACGGCAGTCAATCGAACTAGATTCACTCGAAGAACAGTATCTATTGGCTGGTGCTGTTATGACTCAGTTTAAATCTCAGTTGAAATTAAATCAGTGGTTTTTAAAAAAAGTTTCAAACTATATTTATCCAAATCGATTTTTACAACATTCTTTATTTAAAAGTAAAAATAAATTTATACTTCAAAATTATAGCTACCCAACTGAAGTTTTTTTTGCGCAAGATGTTTTAGATTTGAAAATTAGTTCAAAAAAGAAAATCACTTTAGAATTGCAAAAACAAGGTGTGAGAATTTTTGATCATTTGCTTGTCGAGTCTAGCGTTAGTAATTTTAAGTTTTTGCAATCAATCGGTTTTGATCTAGTTGAACAACAAAAGGCTGATGATCTTGTCTGGCAGTGTTTTAAATACGTTTGTACTCACAATTTGGCAGAGCATGATTTTTGGTTACTCGATTCTTCTCACTATGATTCTTTATTTGACAATTTACTTTATCTACAAATCAAAACAGGATGTTTACACGTTTGGGCTGTGGTTCCGGATCATCAAAAACTAAACAGTCAGTTCTTAGTTGAATTTCAGAATCGACTTAAAACGAAAATTGAAAAACGATTACAGTTTTTAACTCTCTCGTCAGATGGCATCATTGAGGATGCGGTCGATTTGGGGTCAAGTTTAAATAAAAAAGTAAGCAATCATAAATATGTCACCGAATTTCCAAATCTGCAGATGTGTTCTGTCGAAAAACTTCAAGTTATTTTCGATATTATTCAAAACAAAATTAATAAACACCATAAAATTAAGGGTTAAACTATGATTTCACGATACCAAACTGCGGAAATGAGCCAAATATTTACTGAATCATCTCGCTATGAATATATGTTAAAAGTTGAAATTCAGGTGGCCCGTGTTCAATCGCAGCGTAAGATTATTCCCACTCGTGCTTACCGAGATATATCTCAAAAAAGTAAAATAATATTCGAGCGTATATTGGAAATTGAAAAAACAACTAAACACGATGTGATAGCTTTTGTTAGTCAAGTGGCAGAGACTGTTGGTGAAAATGGTAAATACATTCATTATGGGTTAACTTCTTCCGATGTTCTCGATACAGCTCTTAGTTTGCAAATTTCTGATGCTTACAATGTTTTATTGAGTGAAGTTAATCTTTTGAAAATCGAGCTTAAGCGTTTAATTAAATTACATGCAATGACTGTTTGTCCAGGCCGAACCCACGGAATTTTTGCAGAAATTACTACTTTTGGCTTTAAGCTTTCTGGTTTTTTAGCAGAGCTAATTCGATGCGAGGAAAGGCTGAAAAAAGCCAACCAACAATTTCGTATTTGTAAGTTGTCGGGTGCGGTAGGGACATCTGCTGCTTTTGATTTAGAGCTTGAAAAGGATGTTGCCCGTTATTTAGGTCTGCAAGTTGAACCATTTGCAACGCAGGTCGTACCTCGTGATCGTCATGCGGAAGTTTTTATTTCATTAGCATTTTTGGCTAGCCATCTTGAAAGGCTTGCTGTTGAACTTAGGCATTTACAGCGTAGTGAAGTTTCTGAGGTCATCGAGGGTTTTAGCCCAGGACAAAAAGGATCATCAGCTATGCCTCATAAAAAAAATCCGATAAGCGCAGAAAACATTACAGGTCTAGCTCGATTGATCAAGGGTTATGCGTGGACAGCGATGGAGAATATACCGCTTTGGCATGAAAGAGATATTTCCCATTCATCGAACGAAAGAATTATTTTTCAAGATAGTTTTACAGCGACTCACTACATCGTGCGTCGAATGTGTCAGTTATTGAATAAGCTCTATGTAGATCAAGATAAGATGGCTGAGAACACACACCTATTGGGTGGGGTTCTTTATAGTTCGCATATTTTGCTGCATTTAGTTGATAAGCATAAGTTAACTCGTGAAAAAGCCTACGAGATTGTCCAAAAAGCGTCGCACAGTCTTAAAAAGGGTGAGCATCTTAAGGAAGTGCTGAGTGCTCATCCAGATACAAAAAAATATTTCACTACACTTGATTTAAAACAGTTATTTTCTGGGGATCGCTATGTTAAGGCGATTCAGAAAAGAATGAAGGTTTATGGCTCAAAAATTATTTAACTTAAAGCCCCTTAGTCGTGGTGATTTGATTGATATTGTGGCTCCGGGTTCGGCGTGTTCAAATGAACAACTCGAGAAGGCTGTTTGTTGGATAGAAAAAAATGGCTATAAAGCTCGAGTCCATTCTGAGATTCTAAAACCGCAAAAATTTTTAGCGCAAACTGACGCCTATCGATTTAGATCTTTAAAAAAGGCTTTGTTGGCTACTGATTCTAAAGCGGTTTGGTGTTTACGTGGTGGGTATGGTAGTTTTCGTTTATGGCCGGAATTATTGAAGTTAAAAAAACCGAAGAACGCAAAAATTTTGATTGGTTTAAGTGATATAACAAGTTTACATCAGTTTTTAAATCAAAAGTGGAATTGGCCGTCACTACATGCGTCCTTATTAGACCGAATTGGTCAGGGTAAATTGTCTTCATTGAATGAAAAAGAACTGTTAGATATTCTTCAATATGTTAAAGTTAAAAATGAATTTAGTAATCTAAAGCCTTTAAATGAATCGGCAATTGCTAAAAAGAAAATACAAGGTGTAGTTCAGGGTGGGAATCTGGCGACCTATGTTGTTTCTTTAGGGACTAGAATGCAACTTAAGCAGTTGCAGAGTAAAAAAATCATCCTATTTTTTGAAGATATCGGAGAACGTGGTTATAAGGTTGATCGATTTTTAAATCATTTAAAGCAGGCTGGAATTTTTGATTTGGTCGAAGCAGTTGTTTTTGGAGACTTCACAGATTGTCGAGAAAGTAACGGTCAAGATCTTGTTCCAGAAACGTTGCAAGACTTTGCTCAATCGCTGAAAATACCAGTTTTTTCTGGAGTAGAGTCTGGTCATGGTGATGTACAAAGACCACTTTTTTTTAATACCAGGGCAACGCTAACTTGTGGTGAGCAAGCCAGTATGTTAGTGTATTCTCCGTATGCGACATAATAGTTTAGAACGTATTTTAATTGATAAATTGCAGAAGGCTATCGTTGATGTCACGCCTGGGGTTGTTGTACGATCATATCATCAAGGGCGGATGATATGTGATATACAAGTTGGTCACACATTTCCACTTTATGATTTAGCGTCATTAACTAAAATTATTTTTACTCAGCAAGCTATGATGAAAGCTTATGATTTAGGTCACTGGACACTTGAATCTAAAGTAAAAGATATTTTAAGTGACTTTAAATTTTCTGATATCAAAGTGAGTGAGCTTTTAACTCATACGTCTGGTCTTGATTGGTGGATGCCTTTTTATAAGGAAATACCTCAAAATATTGATTGGCAGCAGCGACGACAGTGGTTGTATCAGCAAATTAATAAGACTGAATTAAAAAAATCTGACAAAGCTGTCTATTCTGATTTGGGATTCATGGTTTTAGGATTTTTATTAGAGAAATTTTTTTCTAAAAATTTATTTGATGTTTGGATGGATACTAAAGCTGATTTTTATCCTAACACCACTTTCAGCTTTCATCTTAATAACGAACCTCTGTATCCAACTGTTCATTATGCACCAACTGAAGAGTGTGAGTTTCGTAAAAAAGTTATGCGTGGCCAAGTTCACGACGAAAATACTTGGGCACTAGGTGGTCTTTCATCTCATGCCGGGCTCTTTGGTTCGATAGATGATGTGGCAGCGTATGGTTTGAATTTACGCTCACAGTTACATGGTATAGCTCGATATAAGATCAAACAAAAAACAGCGCAGCTTTTTGCTTCACGTGCCCTTTCAAGAGAAGTCGGAGATTGGGCCTTGGGTTATATGATGCCGTCTCTTGAAAATGCAAGCTGTGGTCCATTTTTCTCTGTTCATTCGGTTGGACATACGGGGTTTACGGGTACTTCATTGTGGTATGATCCTAGTCATGATTTGTTAGTCATAGCGTTAAGTAATCGAGTTAATTATGGTCGGGCAAACCGTAGTTATGTTTCGCTTAGACCGCAGATTCACTCTTGGATATTTGAGGCTCTTAGAAGAAATATCTAGGAGATAAAGGCATAGTGATTGAGTATTTAATTTATAAAATTCTTTTCAAGGATGAAAGATGAATCAAGAAACGCAAGTAAAAACATTTAATCAAAATCAACAATCAAGTCTTAAAAACTTGAAATCTGGAGCTCATATTCATTTAATGGGGATTTGTGGTACAGCGATGGCATCATTGGCCGGCCTATTGAAAGACAAGGGTTTTAAGGTCTCTGGAAGTGATGCAAATCCGTACCCACCAATGTCGACACAAATCGAAAGTTTAGGGATTCAAATCATGAAACCTTATAAAAAAGAAAACCTCAATCCGCGTCCTGATTTTGTTATTGTTGGCAATGTTATATCGGCAAACAACGAAGAGGCGATTGAGCTTAACCAGCTACAGATTCCATTTTGTTCACTCCCACAAGCGATGGGTGAGTTTATTATTGATAATAAAACTTCTTATGTAATTGCTGGTACCCACGGTAAAACAACGACGACATCATTAATGTCATGGGTTTTGGAGCAAGCTGGTTATAAACCTGGTTTTTTAATTGGTGGTATACCTAAAAACTTCTCACAAAGTTTCAGAAATCCTGAAGGTGATTGTTTTGTTATTGAAGGTGATGAGTATGATACAGCTTATTTTGATAAGGTCCCTAAATTTATTCACTATCGTCCACAAAATGTTATTTTAACCTCGGTAGAGTTTGACCACGCTGATATTTATGCTGACTTTCAAGCAGTTAGAAATGCATTTTTGAAATTGATGAAATTAATTCCAATTAACGGAACTTTAGCTTTTTGGGGTGATGATCAGAGAGTCTGTGATGTAGCAAGAGAGTGTCAAATTGAAAAAAAATACTCATACGGTTTTAAAGCCGAAAATGATTTTATTTGCAAAATTACTGAAGAAACTGAAGGTTATACAAAATTTTCAGTTTCTAAAAATGATAAAGGACATTCTGATGAATTAGCAACTTTTGTAACGACAATGACAGGGCGTTATAATATATTGAATGCAACGGCAGTCGTTGTTCAGGCATATATCAATAAAGTTAATTTGGATGGAGTATTAAAGGGGCTTTCAACTTTTGCAGGTGTAAAAAGACGTCAAGAAATTATTGCTGAACCAAATCAAATACTCATTATTGAAGATTTTGCTCATCATCCAACAGCAGTTAAAGAAACAGTCGCAGCTATTCAAAATAAATATAAAAATAGGAAAGTATATTCGGTCTTTGAACCGCGATCAGCGACTTCTAGACGAAAAGTCTTTCAAAAAGATTATGTTGATGCTTTTTCACAATGCCACGAAGTGATTTTAGCAGAAGCTTTTGATCAGGGGAAAATCTCAGAAGACAATCGTTTTTCATCGCAAGAGCTTGTTTTAGATTTACAGAAAGAAAACAAGGTTGCTCATGTTTTTAAAAATGCCGATGAAATCGTTCAGTACCTAGGTCGCACAGCTCGACCTAAGGATGTGATTCTGATTATGTCAAATGGTGGTTTTGACGGCATTTATCAAAAGCTAATTAATCAATTAAGTACGTAAGTCTTAACTTAGTCTAAATAATATTTATTTTAGGGTAATCATTAAACTCGATCGGTATAGTAGCCGATTGTGTTTTTATGATATTCAAATCTGATGTCTTTGACCACCATATCGTAAATGAATTAAAAGAGAAGTCTATTGCTTCGATGATTAGTACTTTTCTTTTAGGCACTGTATTTGTGACTTACTGTGCGTCTTTACCAGCTCGATTTACTTGGTTGACGTACTCGTTAATTACTCTCTTGTTAACTACATTAGCTGTGCGTGCATATTTATATAAGAGTGATTTAAGCCCTAAAAGTTTTCGCTTAATACATTTGATTAATGTATTTTTTAATAGTTTGACATGGAGCCTTGTTTTTAACCATTTTGTCGCTCTCAATCATCAAGCCCCGTTCTTGATTTCGGTTTCAACAGTTATTATTGCATCGATGCATGCATCAGCTATTTTTAGTCTTTCTGTTTCTAAACCAGACTTTTATGTTTTTCAGTTCAATATAATTGCTGGAACAACATACTTGTTTTTTAGTTTGGGTAAGGGGTCTGCTGATTTTTTTATGTCCTTATTTTTAATGTCATTTTTTCTTGGTTTTCTTTTTGTTCAAAGAAATAATTATTTTAAAAACTGGAAACTATTGAAAGATAATAATCTTGAGTTACAAACAATAATCGATACTTTCCCGGGTGGTTTATCGATTCTAAAAGAGGATATTTATGTACGTACAAATAAATATCTTAAAACGAATATTTTAGGCAAAGTTGCGAATGTTAAAGGTAAAAATATTTTTGAAATAGGTCTAGATCCTAAATTTGCGCATGAATATGCATCGTTTAAAAACTCAACATTATTAAGTTATTCTTTTGAAACAATGATCATGACAGCTCAGGGCCAGCGTGAACATATTATATTTTTTAATCGCAGTGAGTTTGCTGAAAAATCGCCAATTATTGTGACCAGTTTAGATGTGCATGAGTTAAAACGAACTCAAAAAGAATTAGAAAAACAAAAAACAGTTCTGCAAGAAAGAGAAAAGTTAGCATCACTTGGAGAAATGGCTGCTGGTATTGCTCACGAGATAAATAACCCTCTGGCCATCATATCATCGAAAAATGAAGTTATTTTATTAAAATTAAAAAAAATGACCTCTCCTGACATTGTTGAAAAATTAAAACCAGATGTCGAAGTAGTCACACAAACAATTAAACGTATTGCGACTATTATCAAAAGCTTAAAATCTTTTTCGCAAAATACAGAAAATGAAGCATTTGCAAAAGTAAATCTTAAAGATCTAGTTCGTGATACAATGGCGTTTTGTCAGGATCGTTTTAAAAATAATCAAATATTATTTGATGTATATTTTGACGATCGATCGGAAGCTAAAGACTTCAACATCGAATGTCGACCTGTTCAACTATCGCAAGTTATTTTAAATGCTTTAAATAATTCATACGATGCTATTAAAAATTTAAATACAAAATGGATCAGAATGAGTCTTATTAAAGGTATTGAAAATTTAGAAATTCAAATCACTGATAGTGGTCCAGGCATTCCAGAAGAGCTTAGATCTAAAATCATGGAAGCTTTTGTTACAACTAAAGCTTCGACTGGTGGGACTGGTTTGGGATTGAGTATATCGCAAAGAATTATCCATATGCATAATGGCAAAATTTACTTTGATTTTGATAGGCCAAATACCTGTCTTCGAATTGTTATTCCGAATTCGCAAACTGAATTTTATGCTAAAATATCTAAAGCTTCTTAAAAGTTAACCAACTGTGCTGAAAAAATAAGCTAAGCAGTGATTTGTTATCTAATAATAAGATAAAAATAAGCGACTCGGTATTTCACTTGTGAAATTTGATTGATACTTTCTGCGAGCTGTTTTTTAACTACGTTATGGCAAAAAACAATCAAGAACTAACTCCTTTAATGCGACAATATTGGGACATTAAGTCTTTACATCCTGATAAAGTCTTACTATTTCGCATGGGCGATTTTTTTGAGATGTTTTATGATGATGCTGTTAAGGCTGCACCGATTTTAGGGATTACATTAACGCAAAGAAACAAAAAATCAGAAGATCAAACTCCGATGTGCGGTGTTCCTCATCATTCAATAGGTGGACCAATAAATAAACTTTTGGCAGCTGGTCTAAAGGTTGCAATTTGTGATCAAATTGAAGATGCAAAGTTTGCCAAAGGATTGGTTAAAAGAGCAGTTACACGTATTTTAACGCCCGGAATGGTTTATGATTCGGATACAATTGAGCCTACAAAATCTCATTATATCTCTGCAATCGATCCGAAAGCAGTTAGTTTTGTCGATACTACAACAGGTGAAGCTTTTTACTTTCAATGTGCTGGTTTAGATTCACAGATAAAAATTATACAGTTGTTACCCGTCGCTGAGCTTGTTATTGATCGAACTCATTATTCAGATCCTGAAATCAGTAAAATTGAAAATCTAGTTAGTTTAATGACTGATTTTAAATGCGATGAAACTAAGTTTGAAAATAAAATCCCGGTGTCTGCTCAGCGTTTATACGAGTATGTGTTATCATTAGCCGACGAAAAAATTAAAAGTATATTAAAACCGTTTGTAAAAAAGGAAGCAGAACATCGTTTGCACTTGTCCCAACAAACTTTAAGACATCTAGAAGTTTTTACGAATTACAGAGGTGAAGAAAAAGGGAGTTTGTTTTTTGCTATTAATCGAACAAAAACATCTTCGGGAACTCGACTGTTAAGACAGTGGTTAACTTTTCCTTTATGCAATCAAGTGCAAATAGAAAAGCGATTAAGTTTGCTGACTCATTTTAGAGATGATCTTTATAAATTAAAAAAAATTCGTGAAATATTATCTGGTCAAGGTGATATTGAACGTCGATTGTCTAAAATAGCTCTCCCTCAGTGTAACGGGCGAGATTTAACTTCACTCGCAAACTCTTTAAAAGCAGCACTCAGTAATTATGAAAGTTCGCAAAATATTTTAGAATACAAAATTGACGCTATATCGTTACATAATATTTCTAGTCGAATTATGAACACAATTGTTGAAGATGCTCCTTTGTCGACGAAGCAGGGTCATATTATCAAAAAAGGTATCTCAACTGTTCTTGATGAATTAATTGATTTGTCAACCAACGCACAAGCTCATATTGAAAGATTAGAACAGCAAGAGCGAGATAAAACAGGTATTGGATCTTTAAAAATCAGATACAATAATGTTTTTGGATATTACATTGAAATTACAAATATTCATAAAGATAAAGTGCCAGCTTATTATCAGCGTAAACAAACGTTAGCGAATGCAGAACGATTTTGTACTGATGAATTAATCGAACTTGAAAAAAAGGTCTTGTCGGCGCAAATTAAACGAAATGAGTTAGAGTCTGAAATTTTTGAAAAATTAAGAACCGACATATTATCGATGTCGAGTGAGATATTGATGATCTCAGCGTACAGTTCTGAAATAGATGTTCTGAGTTCGCTTGCCTGGCTCAGTCTTGAAGAAAACTACGCTAGACCGCAGTTTAGTTCGGATCGAATACTCCGTTTAAAACAATCAAGACATTCGGTTGTAGAGCAATTTCAACGTGGCCATTTTATTGCTAATGATATTCAATTAAATGCTAGTGAAGGGTATTTAATAACTGGTCCGAATATGGCGGGCAAATCGACTCTTATGCGACAAGTTGCCTTAACAGTTATGTTAGCTCAAATCGGATCGTATGTACCTGCTCAGGACGCAATTTTGCCGATATACGATGCTATATATACGCGAATAGGTGCTAGTGATCAATTGAGTGAAGGATTATCAACTTTTATGGTTGAAATGACTGAAACTGCACAAATGTTGCAATCTGCTACTGAGAATTCTTTGCTTATTTTAGATGAAGTTGGTCGAGGAACTGCGACCTATGATGGATTGTGTTTAGCACAGTCAATTTTAGAACATATCATACAAAATGTTAAAGCGCAGGTTTTCTTTGCTACGCACTATCATGAACTGACTATTTTAGATAAAACTTTTACGCAACTAAAAAATGTTCACATGAAAATACACCAACAAGATCAACAAATTAAGTTTTTACATATTTTATCTGAAGGTCCTGCTGGTGAAAGTTATGGTGTGCACGTAGCAGAATTAGCGGGTCTACCTGTCAGTATTACTGAAAGAGCAAAAAAACTTTTAAAACGTTTAGAATCACCAATTCAACAATCTGGTACTGATGATGGAAGAAATCCGTTAAAAAATAAAAAAATAAATGTCATAAATCAAATGTCATTATTCGATACTACTAAAAATGATCAGATATCTTTGATCGATCAGAAAAAAGAAGAACTCTTGCAAGAACTTAAAAAATTATCGATTACGCAAACATCACCGTTGCAGGCATTAAATAAAATAGCAGAATGGCAAGAAAAGCTTAATTAAAGAAGGTATCGATTTCTGCGCATATTTGATCTTCTGACTTATCAAGAGACCATATATTTTTCATCACTTGTTGAACGAAGTAGCGTCCGTTAATTGAGCCAATCGTTTGAGTGTAGTCAACTAAAGTGTTTTGAGAGTCGCAAAGTTCTAAGAAATGATTTTTGATCCATTTGATATTTTGGCCTCGGTTTTGTGCGGCTTTAAATTCAGTTAACGTCTGAGAAACTTTATTGAAGTCATAGAGTAGAATTTTATTCTGTGTTTGTGGTAATATTCGATTTAAAATAAAGCTTGAAAAAAATAAATAAGAACTTTCATTTGAATAACCTTCACCCAATTGAGATTGGGAATGATCACGTTGGAATGTATCCCAATTAATCGCTGTTGCATGTTGATGGAGTAGTAGACTTACATTTTGTTTGTTTGAATTCAGTAAGTTTACAAGTTTAAGGCTTTGCTCGGCGGGTACAAGCGTATCCCATGTGTCGTGTATTGTTAAGGTATCTGTTTTTAAGTTTGCGGCAAGGTAATCAAGTGTGAAGGGTTCGAATGCATTCGGTTTTTGAGCTGGTGAGCCCTGAGTGAAATCAAGGATTCGTCTTTTGTACGGGGCAAAAAAGTCTTTATATGAGTTTTGTACATCAGTTTTGTTTGTATAAGTTAAAACGTCATCCGTATATTGGTATTGGTTTTTCAGATCAAGTAGTGGTGTTAATAGAGCTAAAACTTTGGGTTTGTATGGTGTTTGAATACTTGCGTATGAAGTGATAAAGCCCCCCAGAGATGCGCCCCAGAAAGCCATTTTATTTTGATCAACGAATTCATTTTGAACAAAGTATTGAACTGTTTTTTTGAATTCTTCAACATATATTTTAAGATTACGACCACGATAAAATCGGCTATTAACAATAAGTACAGAAACGTTATTTGTTAGAAAGAGGGCTCCCATAGAAGCACTCTGTTCAGTTGTTTGTGCTTGAAAAAAAATATTTCCAAGAGATGGATCAATTTCCGGGGTTTGTGGACCTAAAGAATCGTTGATAAAAATTCCTGAATAGGCATTTGCTAAACGCACCCATTGTTGATCGATAGAATCGTCAGTCCAGTCGATTCCAGAATAAGGGTTAGCAATAATAACTGTCGGACATTTGTAGTGACAGTTTGAAACCCATTGCGCATAGATTGGAGCGCTTCCGTCTTTGGAAATGATTTTATACTGCGAAGTCTTAAATTCTTTATCTAGAAATTTGTACAAACCATTAGATAAGTTTACTGAAGTTAAGTCAGAAGTCGTACCTAAATTATTCTGATTTTGATTTAAAACACTTTGATTGAGGTTAGTTGTGCAGTTCGTGAAAAAAAACGAAAGAGGAACTAACAACGCTAATATAGCGATCCTGATGAATGGTCTCATTAGATAATTGTAAATGAATTTGGGTTTGTATCAAAGAAAATAAACGATTGGATCAAATTGATCCAACCGTATTTGGAGTGGACTATTTTGCTGATGGAGGATTTTGGTTTAAGCCGGCTTCTGTGCCTTTATGCGTGCGCCAGTTGTATTCTTGGCCTTTAACGTAACGATTTTGCCAATCATCCCATTTTCTTTTAGGAAGTTTGTGTTGAACAGATCCTTTATCATCAAAAATTTCAGGATCTTTACCAAATAAGAAATCAGTAATTTTTTTTAAAATACCCATATGGGTTAAATACTAACTACATTTTTGGATTTGCGCAAACATCAATATAGTCTAAACCTTGGGATTCGCCAGGGTACTTGCCGTGGGTAAGCGTGTTAAAACACTCTTTTGCTGCGATTTTAAATGCTTCTTCTTTATTAGATGCTTGTTTTTTAATCTGAAATGAAGCTTGGTTTTTAGGTTTGTATGTAAAAGTCCAAGTTTGAGCAAAACTCATTTGAGCTGACAAGATAGTGGCTATAGTTACAATGGTTTTAGCGAATGTTTGAGTTATTGTTTTCATATACCCCTCATTTGTTATTAATAGATATATGAAACTTTAAGGCCAATAAGTGGATCAATAAGATGCGCTCATTAGGCTTTTAAATAGTTTAAAGATTGGTATTTTCTCGGCGACAAAACTTGTCTACACAAATGTCAAACGAATCAACAATGGTGATTTTAAAGCATTATATCGCTGTCTCAAGACGGAACATCTCTTGCTCTATATAATGTGTTTAAACCCTGTATTTAAGGAACTTCTTCTCATGGATATATTTTTACGTTTAGCGCTGTCATTTTTGATTTTTGTTTTAAGCTCAACCTTGTTTGCAAGTTTAGCCTCTGCAGGACTAGCGCAAAGGCCTATTCTGATCATTAGTGATATTGATGATACAATTAAAGTTTCAGGTGTTTTAACACCTCTTGTTTTAGCTCGAGCCTTGGATCACAATACTCCCTTTGCGGGTATGGCGTCTTTGTATCAGTTGATTGTTAATCAAAATCCAAGTCTTACAAAAGTATTTTATTTGAGTAATGCTCCTAAAGAAGTTCTTGGTTTAGAACCAATGCGAGAATCACATCAAGCTTTGTTAGAGACTAATAAATTTCCTCAAGGTGAATTGATCTTAAGAGATTCTTTACTTGATGAAGGTTTTAAGAATCGAACGATTTCTAATCTAGTTAGACAATACAATCCTAAATTTGTTTTCTTTTTCGGTGATAATGGTGAAAAAGATGTTTTTACATATGAGAAAGCTTCTGCAGAGTTAAAAGCCTTAAATATTGGATCGTTAACGTATATTCATCAGGTTTATTCTTCAGTTGAGGGGTCATTTTATTCATTTAAAGGTCAAGCACTTCGACCATCGCAGGTTGGTTATGCAACTGCTGTTGAAGTCGGTATCGATTTATACACGAAAAAACTTTTATCAGAACAGTCTTTAGATTGGATGTTAAATCATACTGTGCGCTATATAACGAGTGAAAGTATTTTAAAGATTGATTTCAATAGCCCGGTTGCGTTTCCGATGTTTATGAATTGCTCTGATTTTAAGTGGAATAAAAATTGGACGATCGATGCTGAAACTCTAGATTATAAATTATTTGTTGAATCGAAATGTCGCTAAAAAAAGTATTACCACAACTTTATCAAGGACTATTAAGTCAATCGTTATTGAATTTGAACGTTAAGGAAACGAAGGCAACTTGTGATAATTGCTTGCGTGCACGTGATAAACGTTTTGAATATACGTATAAATCAAATTTTAAATGCTGTACATTTGTGCCTTTTATACCTAATTGGGCTGTAGGGGGTATTTTAAAGGAAAATTTACCAGGCGAATCGGTCATTCGTCGTAAAATCCAGGAAAACCAGTTTAATTTACCAATTGGTCTATTTGCAGATTTTAAATACCAGTATGAATTTTTAAATAAATCGCGAACTGATTTTGGTAATCGTGAAGATTTACTTTGTTATTATTTTGATCGTGACCAAAATCAGTGTTCAATTTGGAACTATCGTGGGGTTGTTTGTACGACATATTACTGTCGTAGTGACTATGGAAATAGCGGATTGTTATTTTGGGAGTGTTTAAAAGATTATTTAAGTTATATTGAAATGGCTCTAGCTGAGGATTGTCTTGTAATGAAAGATTTTTCACCGCGTGATTTGTCAGACCAATTAGATTTTTTAAATCGACGGGAATTTAATCAAAAAGAAAAAAAACAGACTCAGTTATCAGCAGAAGAAATCAAAAAATATTGGAATGGTTATCATGATCCAGTTAATTTTTATATCTCATGTCACGATTTAGTTGAAAAAATGAACAGAAAATACTTTAAAGAAATAATTGGTGAACAAGGTTTAAATTTAGAAAAAAAAGTGGTAGGGTCCGCAGCATGTCTATTGAAATAAAAGCTCAACAAGTCGTACAACAATTTGCTGGAATTACCGATTGGGAGCAAAAATATGAAAAGCTCATTCAATTGGGTAAAGCATGGAATGGATTAGAAGATCAATTTAAAGTTGATGATTTGAAAATTAAAGGTTGTCAGTCACAAGTTTGGATTAAGGCTGATCTTGTTGATGGTAGAATACGTCTTTCCGGCGATAGTGATGCTTTGATAGTCCGTGGTTTAGTTGCAATAACATTATTAGTTTTTGATAACAATACGCCTGAAGAAATAATGAAATATGAACCGAACTTCTTAAAAGAAATTGGTCTCGATTCTGGACTATCGCCCAGCCGAACAAATGGCCTTTTCTCAATGATCAAACAAATAAAGTACTATGCGACGGCATTTAATTATTTACTTTCAAAGAAATAGTTTTTAGCATTTAATGGTGAGATTAAATTTATTTTTTTTATTCTTTATTTTATTTACTTTTTTGATTGAGATTGAACCAGTACATGCTGGTCGTATACGTTTAAGAAAAGTTAAAGATGCACCAAAGACATGCTCAGTTATGGATGAAGATCGCTATCTAACACGTTCAGACAAGAGAATTTTTGGTACACTTAGAAACAGTGTTATCGTTGAGGATGATGTTGCAGTTATTAACGATTTAGGGCAAAAAGTTTGTCAGTGGTCAATTGATAAATTAAACTCATTAGGCGATTTAAATAAGTATAAATTCTATATCGACGAGTATAAAAATACGCTTATTCCATTTTCTAAAGAAAAAAATCAGGTTCGTTTTTCTATGATTAACCTGAATGATTGCGAAATTGGTGAAGTTCAAACAGCAGATAGTTTTGATATTCCAAAGTGTGAGTCTAAATCGAAGAAGAATAAAAAAAATACGCGTAAACGTAAAGTAGCTTCGAAGTCGTAGATCATATTTTCGCAAACCTTTTTAGTTATTATTGTTTTGTGAAATTATATTTTTTGATGTTGTTTGTTATTTGAACCTTTTTAAGAATTATTAATTAACAGATCCAGCAAAGTGATCACGTAAAAAATTTCTTTAGATAAAGTTTATATTCACATTGGGAAGCGAAATTAATTTTAAAGAATTTTGCATTTGAGTATATCATTTTGAGACAAGACATAACTTGTTTGTCATTTTTATAATTTGTAGACATTTATTTAAGTCAAGATCTACTAGAAGTTACTATTTTTTGGCCAAACTATTGCAAGTTTAATGTTTGAATATAACAAAAGATAATATCTGATTTAATTGAATGAAGGGAATTTTTATGAAGATTTTTTTTAAAAAAAGTTCGCTGCTTATTTTATTCGGCCTATTTACAAAATCGATAGTTTATGCAGATCCATCTGGAGGTAGTCCATATTTTAAACAGGAAATTCGAGATTCAATTAAGGTATTCTCACAGTGTCAGAATTCAGATCGTTATGAAGAAGTTCTTGTAAATAAATATGGATATCAACATGTCTTTATTGGGCTTGATAAAAAACCAGGTCTTGTGCCAACAAACTTAAAGGTTGTCATGGCAATAAGTAATATAGAGCCTCTTGATATTCAAAAAATAAAAGAGTTTAATGCTTGGAATTCTTTTGTTTGTTCATCGGTTAACATTCATGAAAAACTCAAACCAACAAGTGAAATTATTAAGTATTCAAAAGAGTTTTTCGGTAGCACTTATGAGTATACTGTTATTGATTATAATCCACTTAAAGATGGCATCGGCGAGGGTAAATTAGCTTTTCAGAAGCAATTGACTGATGTAATGGCAAAATACTTGAATATTTACAGGCAAGCAAAATCAAAAGGTTATTTCTGGATTAATACAGATGGTAATATTTTAAATTTAAATAACCCATATGCATCAATAGAAGATTAAGAATCTTAATCTTCTATTGTTATCAGAAATTAAACAGTTGCGTAGACACGGTGTGTGTCATCAAGATCATCAACTGCACTTAAAAATTCCTGAACATCTTTAAGTTGTTCTTCTGTGAGCTCAGTTGTGTTGTTGGCCTTGTAGCCCAGATGCGCTTGCGACACATTCCAACTGCGTCCTTGTAGAGCAACTTTGACTGAATCTAAATTTTCAACGGCCGTAAAAAACTCGAATGATCCATCATCGTGCTTAACAACATCATCAGCACCAGCCTCAATAGCTTCTTCATCAATATCGAAGTTACCTGCTTTCGTAGCTTCAATAATACCAACGCGAGTAAACATCCAGGCAACACTTCCAGATTCACCTAAGTTACCTTCATGTTTTTTGAAAACAGCACGCATTTCAGGGGCAGTGCGGTGTTTGTTATCAGTTTGACATTCAACAATAACACCCACTCCATGCGGAGCGTAACCTTCGTAAGTTAATTCTTCAATTATTTTACCATCATCTAATAATCCAGCGCCTTTTTTAATAGCACGTTCAATTGTGTCGTTAGGGCATGAAACTTTTTTTGCGGCATCGATTGCCATACGTAGACGAGCGTTCATATCAGGATTAGGGCCGCCAGTTTTACTTGCAACTGAAATTTCCCGTGCTAATTTCGTAAAAAGCTGTCCCTTTTTTTGAGCGTTTTCTGTTTTACCTGCGGCTTTCCAACCTTTTCCCATAATTAAATCCTTTTTTCGTATATATTGATTCCATCATTTTATTCCTGGGACATTGGATTTGTCTAGAGTGAAGCCTTATGTTAATACCATTTTATGTGGGCTTTTGCTGAAAAAAATGTCTTTAAGAAAATTGAAATGGTTCGAAGATTTGATTTAAATATGATCAATCTATTCGAAGGTGCAACTCCGGATATTCCGGAGAGAGATGTATCAATTTTAGTTCCCAAACATCTCCCTCCTAAAAAGGGTTTTGCCTCGCCTGAGGGACAAGCGCGAATGTTGCACGATTTAGCTAGCATTGAGTTACAGGCGATGGAGTTAGGATTACGAACGTTAGCTGATTTTCCGCAGGCTCCTGACGATTTTAAGGAAAAACTATTTGCGATTACATTATCAGAATGTGATCACCTCGAAATGTGTCTTACCGAAATCGATAAATTAGGTTTCAAATGGGGAGATTGGCCTGTTCATACAGCATTGTGGTCTGCAACATCAATTCGAGACTCGTTACTTGATAGAATATTGATTGTTCATCGCTATCTTGAAGGAAGTGGATTAGATGCTGGAGATACTTTATTGAGAAGACTAACTGCTGTTGAAGTGCCTAGTATTAAATTTGCTTTGAAACGTATTGGGGCTGAAGAAATTGAACACGTACTTTTTGGATCTGATTGGTATCGTGAAATTTGCAGGCTTGAAAATATTGATCCTAATCAAGATTATTTTTCACGAATGACAAATCTAAGAGGTATATTGCCAAAACGGATTGAACCGATTAATAAGGAACTCAGAAAAAAATCTGGATTTTCTGATCTGGAAATTGAGTTTTTAGAAAATCTTCGACTATCTTTTTTGGATAAAAACAATCCTTGGAAAAAGTAAATAAAATTGTTTTTTGTTGCTGACATCTCTTAAAAGGTCAAACGAGTTTATCATTTTGAAACAAATGTCTATTTGTAATAAACGGTACAGATTGTGAATAACGCATTACTAGAATTGAAGCGGAGTTGTTGTATGTGTTTTAAGCTAAATGGACAGAGTGTTTTGTTTAAAGTATCGACATTTGTTCAACTATTTTTGTTGTATCCTTCGTGGTCGTACGCATTAGAGCAGTTAAACTATAAATATTCAGTATCAGAGGGAATCATCTCTGAAAATCATGTGCAAGATTTTAATCAATTAAGACAGAAATATTTTTATACCGATGGTCGTCTTGATAAGGAAAAGATGACTAGTCTAAAATTTTTTCTTGAGAAGCAAATATTAAGTTTAAAAGATTCTGCCAAGTTAAGTAAAAAATATAATTTAATCAACGAATTTGGTTACTCAGATGATAAAGCAACAAAAAAAGGAATAGAGGCTCAAAGTTACGAAGAAACTGAAGTGTTAGCTCCATTTTACTTCGCACTAGAGCAATTAGATCAACTTATTGGAAAACAAAAAACATTAACAAATTTAGAAATTCATGAACGTGTTGAAAATATTTTGTTGTTTTATTCTGTTGGATACACGATCCATCCGGAAGGTGTTGTTATTAATGCTGTTGATAGATTAAAGAATGTGTTTAGAAATTTTTTATCAGTTGATTTAAATGAAAGTCATAAAATTCAAGCGAGTAATCTTTTAGATTCTGATCGAAAAAAGTTTCTAACATCCGAAGAAATTAGTATTCGTCAAAGAGCTGGACAGGATATCTCTAAGTTTGATCCTCCAAGTTCAGCTTTTTGGATTAATAATTCGATTGAAGAGTACAATCCACGAAATGAAATATATTATGGTGAAGTTTTATTCCCCGATCAATCAATTGATGTTCCAGAGTTTTTTTATGAACGTATGGGTAATGGCAATATTAAAATTAAGACTCACTGGTTTGACTCTTCTGAGTTAAACAAAAAAGGTCTTCCTAAAAAGAAAGATGTTACAATTCGACTAGGGCATGAGGTTCATACAACTCCAGCTTCAAGTCATTTTGCACGTATTTTAGGTTATCACGCAAATCCTAATACATTTCGAAAAAAAATTAAACTCAATTTGAATGGAATTTCATATGAACAATTCACTCGTGAGTGGTTAAATGCACATGCGCTAGAACAAGGATCCACTTTAACACACATAGAGAGAATTCCGGGTGATACAACATCTGTTTACATTAAAAATGCAAATTTAGAGGCTTACCCTGATTCAGATAAATATCGCAAAATGGGAGCTTTTCGCGTTGGTGATAATGGATACAATAACCGTCGCGAGTATAGAGCCTTAATGTTATATTTATCATTAATTTCAATGTCAGATCAATTCGAATATCAGAGTCGATCTGATGCATTTAGATTGTCCAAAAACGAAAATTGGAAGCCAATATTTTTTATATCAGATGTGGGCCAGTCATTAGGAATGCCAACG
Source organism: Pseudobdellovibrio sp. (assembly GCA_046293015.1). Lineage (GTDB taxonomy): Bacteria > Bdellovibrionota > Bdellovibrionia > Bdellovibrionales > Bdellovibrionaceae > Pseudobdellovibrio. The sequence goes on along the minus strand of JBKBPU010000005.1, from coordinate 156,430 downwards.
TTTGGTAATCCTGGTGCAGCTAATGAATTCTACTGGAAGTTTACGCATAAAACTGATGAAAAGATTTATTTTTATTGGATGAGTATTTTTGATTCAAAAACATGGGAACAAACAACCTATAGCGATCTAAAATGGATGGCACGTCGTATAGCAAGAATAAAGTCAGAACAAATCGATACCATATTCACAGTTTCGGGCTTTCCCAAACCTGTAGCAATTCTGTATAGCGAAAGAATGAAATCTCGAATTAATCAACTTATTAGTGATTTTAAATTGGATCTAGAAGGTTTTAAAAAACATCATATTTTATCATTGAAAGAATTGCAAAAATTATATCCTGATTTTATAGATTCAAATGGGTATTTGAGAGATGCCGTTCAACAATATGATAATAACACAGCTCCTTTGCTCGGGAAAAAATACACACCGTGGCAAGCTATTAAATCAGGCTTGTATAAGGCAATTTTGAATTCAGCTTCTAGAGCTGTTGTTGATCAAAGTCTTAATCCAAAGTTAACTGCAGGTTTGACATCTCAAAAAATTGATGAATTTAAACTTGAGAGTGGTGCATTGTATAGTTCTAAGCGTGACATAACTATTAATTCAGAAGTAGGTCCCGATCAGCGACGTTATTTGGTATCCGATCAAATCGAGTATGGATTGCCTCTGGGTATTGTTTCTGAAAATGTAGAAACTCCTTTTGCTCTTTATAAAGTATATAATTTTACTTACATTTTTTCTGTAGACTCTCTTGAAAAAGCAGCAAGTAAAAGATTTTTTAATCGTTTTAATCCATTTGAATTGAAATCAATTAAGGAAAATATGTCTCAAGGTGAGCGCTTAGTGATAACTGAGAGTTACGGTGCTTCAATAGGTCGATTAAAAATTCAAGCGCTTGATAGATTAAAGATAGATGCCGCTTTATTAGGAATATCAACTCAATACCGCAAAATTATGTATTTTTCTAAGACTAACGATGTTCTTGAATTATTTTTGCAAAATATTGGTACACAAAGTTTAACAACTGGTTTTGATCTTGAATTTCAGCTAAGATTGGCATTTCAGGTTAATTCGCAAAAAAATAATAGTGATCAAAAATACTATAAGATAGATTTAAATGATTTTTCTTATGAACAGCAAACTAATCTGCAAAAAGCGTATGATAAAGTTCTTTATGAAAGCGACATGACTTTGCTTAATCAATCTGTTTCGTCTGTTCGAGTTGCTAATCGTTCTGAAAAACATGATTTCAAATTGGCTTTTTTGCTTTGGGGAAAAACTTTGAACACGCAAATAAGTGAGCTTAAATTTGATGACCAAAAATTTATTACCGCTCAAAGATCAACCATTTATGATCAGTCTTTTGATCGTTTATGGAGTGATCGATCAAAAATCCAAAACCCATCTTTAATAAACGGTCTTTTGCAATTAACTAACGAAGATCAAGGCCTTGATATTTTACTTGAAACAAAGATTGACGATAATGCTAAAAAATTGACATTTATGGAGCTTAATATTTCAATAACTAGATCAGATCTAGTTGTGCAAAAAGAAGATCTTAAGGAAAAGTTTTTTGATTTTTTTAATACGCGGTATGGTCAGAAAAATTTCATTCAATTTACTGATCAACCAGCGTTAATCAAACAGCAATTAAACTTATTTGGTCTAATGAGATGGCAATTGAATCAAAATGCTATTTTGAAAATTTTAGACATTATGTCTGATCCTCATCAGCTTAAACACTTAATAAGAAGTGAAGGGACATCATTGAAAGAGCCAACACGTGATCAAAGGCAATATATTTCATTAACGGCTCAAAAATTGATTACAAATTTTAATCAATTTAAAGACTCTGAATCAATTAAAAATTGGATTAGAGATTATATTGAAATATTTAACATGTTTATTGGTATGGAAGCGAGTTATGTTTCAGAGATCAGAAAACATGTTTCCGAGAAAGATATTTGGATAGTAACAACGTTAGAAGATCTTTTGGCTGACACACATCCAACGATGCGCTTTAGAAATCATTATTGGGCACCGGAAGTAGGGCGTTTTCAAGGTCATTCTGAGTTAAACCATATACGCAGAACACGTTTAATTAAGCCGATATTGGTCGATTAATAATGTATTCTCTATTGTAATGATGATAATAGTTGGGGAGTTAAAGTCCAGATTTTGTTTGAACAATTGTTTTATTTTCATCAATATAAAATTCGTCAGTTCTCGTTGCAGAATTTATATATCCAGCTGCTGATAGTCTGAAATTATCACGACTCATTGTTGGAGCGCCGCAAATACCGTTGCCTGCAATTAACTCCCAATATTCAATTTGGTGAGAGCCGCTATACCAATGAGATGCTAAGAGTGCCGTATCGCTTAATGTACAGCTTGATGTTGACGCATATATAAGACAACTATCTGTACTTGATTCGCCACATGAACTACAAGATACTCCTGCAGACGAAAAACCAAAACCCACAGAGTACCAATTTTGATTTGCGGTACTTTCTAAACCAATACTTACGACACATTGTGTGTAAGTTTGCCATTCATTATGATGAGCTTGTAAAAGTGTATAGCCTGTAGCTAAAATTGTTTTTGCAGATACACGTTTAGCACGAGCTTTAAATTTGTCATATTGAACAGTACCAACAGCTGCTAATAGGCCAACAATTGCGACAGCAATCATGATTTCTATGAGAGAAAAGGCTTGAGTTTTTAAATTAAATCTTTTCATCGCTTTCGATAAAGCGCCATTGGCCTTCGGGAAGTTTACCAAGTTTAAGTTGACCTAAACGAACACGTTTGAGACCCGTAACTTTTAAATTCACTAATTCGCACATTCGACGAATTTGTCTTTTTTTGCCCTCTTTAAGTATAAAGCGAAGTTGATCTTCATTAATCCATTCAACAGTTGCTCTTTTAAGCTTTACACCTTCAAGTGACAAACCATGACGTAATAAATTTAATTTATCTTCTGGTAATTTAGATTCTGGTCCTAAATACTTAACTCGTACAATATATTCTTTTTCGACATCAGAATTTTCACCAATAATTTTTTTAGCAAGTCTGCCATCTTGAGTGAACAGTAATAAGCCTTGCGAATCGATATCAAGCCTGCCAGTCACAGCAATATTTTTTAAATCACCCATTTTGAGTTTTGGATTTTTTTGCTCTTTCCATTGATTTTCAGGAGTAATAAGCCTAATGGCTGGTTCGTATCCAGGCTCAGGTTGTCCAGAAACATAACCAATGGGTTTATTCAGGATTATTGTGACTAAGTTTTTTTGTTGCTTAAGGGCTTCAGATGACAAAATAATTTTACAATGAGGATCAACTTTGGTACCGAGTTCAGATATTTGAACTCCATCAACAGAGACCAGACCGCGTGCAATATAATCATCAGCTTCACGACGGGAGCAAATCCCACGTTCAGACATCAATTTTGATAGGCGTACTTTTTCAGACATAATTATTTAATGTTAATTCCACCATCAATAGACAATACACTTCCTGTTGTCCATGATGATTTGTCGCTTGCTAAAAAATAAATAGCTTCAGCGACTTGTTCTGGGTTTCCGATTTGATCTAGTAATTGAAATTGAGCGTATTGATTTATTGTTTTGTTTTTTTGATCAGATGGTAAATTGTAAAAACTGTGAATCGGGGTGTCGACAATTCCAGGACATAAGCAATTAGCTCTGATATTAGCGGCGCCACCTTCTTGAGCTAAGCACAGTGTCCAGTTGATCATGGCGGCTTTTATTGCTGAATAAGCAGAGGTTCCTGGTGAAGGCTTAATTCCTAAAGTCGATGACACATTAACGATTGAGCCTTTTTTGTTTTTTTCAAAAATTGGCCACAAATCTCGAGTGATTTTAACTGAACCCATAAGGTTAGTCTGAAACTGATCTTCCCAGATTTGGTCAGTTGATTGTGTTGTTGAAGCACGCTCAAAAATTCCGGCGTTATTAACTAAAACTTCTACTTGTGAAACTTGTAAAAGAGCTGAATGTATTTTCGATGAAACATAATTCTTTAGATCCAAAACAACTGAAATGACTCTAATTTTAGGATTTAAATCTAAACATTGTTTTTCAATATCGCGCAGTCTTTGTTCGTTTCTTGCAACAAGAATCAAATCGTAATTTTTTTGAGCGAATAGTTTTGCAGTCGCAGCTCCAATTCCAGAACTAGCTCCTGTAATCAAAGCTGCGGCCATAAATTAGTTTTTATCCATTTCGATTTTAGCAACTGTTTGAAGTTGCATATTAGATGTACCTTCGTAAATCTGTCCGATTTTAGCATCTCTCCAGAATTTTTCGACAGGATATTCTTTTGTAAAACCATTACCACCAAATAAATCAATCGCCATTGATGTGACTTTTTCTGCCACTTTAGAAGAGTAATATTTAGCCATAGCAGCAGCTTCAATAAAATCTTGGCCCGCATCCTTTAATCTTGCAGCGTTGTAGACCATTAATCTTGAAGCTTCTAAGTCAATACGCATTTGAGCTAATTGAAATTGCACACCTTGAAATTGGCCAATGGCCTTACCAAATTGCTCTCGTGATTTAATATAGTTTAAAGTGGCATCAAAAGCGCCTTGCGTGATACCAACCATTTGCGCGCCAATACCAATACGACCTTCGTTTAAAGTTTCAATCGCAATTTTATAACCTTTACCGATTTCACCTAAAACGTTCTCTTCAGGAACTTCGCAGTTTTCAAAAATCAACTCGCAAGTTGAGCTTGCACGAATACCAAGTTTGTCTTCTTTTTTACCAACAGTGAATCCTTTAAAACCTTTTTCAACGATAAAAGCTGTAATGCCTTTGTATCCTTTTGATGGGTCAAGATTTGCAAATACAATAAAGAAACTTGCCTCTTTACCATTTGTGATCCAAAGTTTATTACCGTTTAAAATCCATTTGCCATCTTTTTTCTCAGCACGACATTTAAGCGCAAAAGCGTCCGATCCAGACGACGATTCAGATAAACAATATGCACCAACCCATTCACGAGCCAGTTTTGGTAAGTATTTATCTTTAAGTTGTTCAGAACCCCATTTGATAATAGCATTTGTGACGAGTGTGTTTTGAACATCACATAAAACTGATACAGAACCATCAATACGCGCGATTTCTTCAATAGCAATACAAGCCATGGTGATTGAAGACCCAGCTCCGCCATATTTTTCAGGTGATTCAATACCCATTAAACCCATTTCAAAAAGCTTAGAAACGATTTCTGGATTCATTTGTGCTGTTTCATCCATGTGATTCACATGGGGCTTAATTTCAGATTCAGCAAAAGCTCTTACGGCTTCACGAAAAGCGACTTCGTCTTCTGACCACATTGTAAGAGCAGGGCGTGCATTATCAACAGACATGGGAACTCCTTCATAAAATAATTAATAATATTCGTTCAAATTAAATCTTTACGTCACTTTAATCAAGTAATGCTTTGCGCAACATTGTCATTTGAAATAGTGAGTAAAGTGAAGGCAAAAGCATTGTTTTTCTCGACAAGAGTCTAGTTTTTGTTAGCCTATTTATCTATGAGTGCAGATGTTATACAAAGATTAGTCGTTTTTTTCGGTCCTTTTTTATTTGCTTTATGTTTTCACGAATACGCACACGGTTTAGTTGCCAAGTGGCGAGGAGATAATACAGCTGAGAGATTAGGGCGTTTAACTTTAAATCCTTTTGCTCATGCTGATGTCATAGGAACTTTTGTGTTCCCAATTATGTCGATTGTTTTAAATTCACCAATTTCGTTTGGGTGGGCTAAGCCTGTCCCTGTAGATTCGCGTAATTTAAAAAATGTCAGAACGGATATGTTTTGGATTGCGCTCGCAGGCCCGATGTCGAATATTTTACTAGCTGTACTATCGGCTGTTGTTTTGTTTTTTGTCGTTAAATTAAATTTGTTTGTAGGGTTTCAATCAGGACTTTTTGAGTTTATTAAAACATTTATGACTTTGAACTTGTTTCTAGCTTTTTTTAATATTTTGCCAATTCATCCTCTTGATGGTGGTAAAGTTCTCGCCCGATTTTTACCGGCATCAATTAATTATAAACTTGAACAGCATGAAGGTATCATGAGTCTTATTTTAATGGTGTTGTTGTTTTCGGGTGCAATTCACTTCTTAAGTTATCCAGTACTTTTGGTTTATAATTTTTTAATTCGTTTGGCGATTTAGTTATAGGAAAAATAAATGAATTCAGAAATATCAAATCTAAAATCTCCAAATAAAAAACTTAAAGTTATGAGTGGAACTCGGACAACGGGTTCGTTGCATATTGGTCATTATTTTGGTTGGTTGTCGAATTGTCTTAAATTTCAAAATGATTATGATTGTTATTTTGGTGTTATGGATTGGCATGGAATGACAACAGCTTATAAAAATGTTCATGATATCAAAGTTTGGAATCGTGACATTATGGCTGAGATTATCGCTTGGGGTATTGATCCTGAAAAAAGCACTGTCTTTATTCAATCGATGATTCCTGAGCACATCGAACTTTTTATGATATTTGCTAATCTAACACCGATGGGTTGGTTAGAACGTGTCAATACATGGAAAGACGCCATCGAAGAGATGAAAGCTAACGACACGCATAATTTAGGTCGTTTTATGTATCCAGTATTACAAGCCGCTGATATTGCGATTTACTTTGGGGCGCTTGTGCCTGTTGGTGCAGATCAAACTGCGCATTTAGAGTTATCTCGTGAAATTATTCGTAGATTTAATAAATTATATAAAGGTCAAATTCCTGAACCTAAAGCAATGTTGACTGAGACTCCGGCCTTTCCAGGGTTAGATGGTCGCAAGATGTCTAAATCTTACGGCAATTCGATTTTACTTTCAGAAGAAGAGAAAACTCTAAAGAAAAAAATTAATGGCATGGTGACTGATACAAACCGTGTACGTCGCAAAGATGTTGGAAACCCTGAAGTTTGCCCGGTTTATAGTTATCACAAATTGTTTTCGAAAGACGATGATTTAAAGTGGGTTGTGTCGGGTTGTACCACAGCTGCTATAGGATGTGGCGATTGTAAGGCGCGACTTTGCGGAAACATAGAGCAAATGATTAAAATTCCACGCGAAAAGAAAAAAGAATTGTTGAATAACCCGAAAACGCTTGATTCAATTATCGATGCTGGATGCGAAAAAGCTCGTATGGACGCGAGACAAAATATTCAAATAATTAAAGATTGGATGAAAATTTAACACCATGAGCATACGCGTACAGCTTCAACAATTTGAAGGTCCTCTTGATTTGCTTCTTTATCTTATCCGTAAAGAAGAGATGGATATATTCAATATCAATATCAACGAAATCACAAAGCAATATTTGGAATTTATCAAACTCATGAAAGAATTTGATATCGAAGTCGCTGGCGAGTTTATCGCTATGGCATCGACATTGATTCAAATAAAATCAAAAATGCTTTTACCTCAGTACAATGAACAAGGTGAAATTGTTGAATCAGAAGATCCGCGTAAAGAATTAGTTCAAAAACTTCTTGAATATGAAAAATTTAAAGAAGCAGCTAAATCTTTATACGAACGTCCATTATTAAATCGTGATCAATGGCCGCGTGGTCTACGTGAAAAAATTGAAGTGGCTGATGATGATATCGAATTAGAAGATAATGCTTTATTTTCACTGATTGGCTCTTATCGCAAAGTGATGAAATCTGCATTTAAAAGAATTCATAAGGTGTCAGAAAAAATTCAATCAATCGCAAGTCGTATTCTTGAAATGCGCGATAAACTGTTTATTGGCCAGCAAATCACGATGAAAGAGCTTTATAACGAATCTATAACTGATATTAAAGCTAAAACAAGGCACGCTTTGATCACGTTTTTATCACTACTTGAATTAGGCAAAATGGAAATCGTTTCGCTTTATCAAACCGAAAATTATGGTGATATTTATGTATCAACAAAAAAACCAATCGAAGGTGATGTTGTTTCGCGTGTTGAAGAGTATGACAATATCAATGCTGATCAAATTGCACAAGGTATGATGCAAAAATCAAATATACTCAGTGAAGCTGAAATCGAAAAAATCGAAAATGAAACAGATTTTGTTTTGAATGATGGTGGAGTGGATGCTCAAGTTGATCAGCTCTCTTTTGATCAAATGACAGTTGATGGAAGTGTTTTAAGCGCTCCGCAATTTGCATTAACAGATGTTGAATTTATTGCTGGTGAAGACATGGCTTCAGATGAAGAAATTTTAGCTGCTGAAATGGAAATTGACTCATCAGACATTCAGCTGAATGTTGATTTGATCAAAAATATAGATCAATTGACTGTGGCGCCGGCTGAGACAATTGCTGAAATCGAAGTGATGATTGCTGCTGATCAAGCTCAAGAATCATCACTCGACACAGCATTATTAGATCAAGAACTTCCTCTTATAACAGAAGATAATCAGACATAAAGAACAGGTATAGATATGGCAAAAAAGTCTAAAAAAAATAAATCGACAAACACTGAAAATATTAATTCTGATCAAATTAATGAATCTTCTTTAAACGAAGAGACTGCAATGTCTGCTTCAGCTGCAGATGTAGATTTTGAAAATAGTGATTTTGGTTCAGATTTAACCGTCGATACTGAAATATTTTTATCAGAAGATGCTGAAAGCGAAGGTTTTTTACCGGACGTTCAAGATTCAGAACACCAAAATGAGTTAGTTATGGATTTGCCAGATGCTGATGTTAATTTAGATAATTCTGAACTTGCCGCATTTGAATCGGCTGAAATTGCAGAAGTTGAATTCGTTGAAGATGAACAAGCTGAGAGTATTGTTGAAAGTATATTATTTGCCTCTGATCGACCTGTCAGTTTAGCTTCAATAGTTGAAGTGTTTAAAGGCACAAATGTTAAAAAGAATAAAATACGTCAAATCCTTGATAATTTAGCAGTTGAATATGCAGGCGGCAGACGTGGTGTGACTTTAGATGAAGTGACGGGTGGTTATCAATTAAGAACTAAAATTGATAATATGAACTTTCTAAAACGGACTGTGAAGGCTAAGCCTTTTAAATTATCAGGTCCAGCTTTAGAAACTTTAGCAATTGTTGCATACAAACAACCTGTTGTTAAAAATGAAATAGATCAAATTCGTGGTGTTGAGTCAGGCCATTTATTGCGTGCTTTGATGGAAAAAGGTCTTTGTCATTTCGAAGGTAAAGCTGAAAACCTACCTGGCCGTCCTATGCAGTACGGAACAACTCGTCGATTTTTAGAAATATTTGGTTTACGTAACTTAAAAGAGTTACCGACTTTATCACAAATAGATGAATTATTGCCTGAAGGAATTGGCGAAGAAGAAGAACAAAAACCAACTTTAGCCAGTGTCACAGATGCAATGAGTGAAAATGTTGAGTCAGTTAGTTACTCGGTTGGTGAAGAAGAACTTGGTAAAATTGAAGAAGAGCTTGGTACTATATCAACTTCATCTGAGTTTTTTGAACAAGAAAAAATCAGACAAAAGCAAAAACGTGATGCAGAAAAAGCCCAAGATATTCGTGATGCTATGGCCGTGGGTGAGAATGTTTCAAAACGTGATTTAAATTGGCTTAAAAAGTATGAAGAGAGCTTAGCTATGGCAGAGCAGGGACTAAATGTTCCTCAGACTTTTGTTGAAGATGCCGAAGCTGTTGCTGAGGCTCAAGAATCAGAATCACAAATTGAAGAAATTGAGCAACACATCGAAGATGAAATACCGTTCTTTGCTGAAGCTGATGATGATTCGGCTGGAGAAATAATTAAACTTAAAGAAGAAGTTGACGGAGACTTAGTATAAAAAAAGTTATTCTAATTTTTGTATTTACATACTTTGTGTCAATGATGATTGTCATGGGGAATGGATCATCTTTTTTGGGTCGATATTTGGGAAAGTATTATTTCCCATTAGCCAACACAATAGGTGTTAATACAACTTGGAATTTTTTTAGTCCTGATCCTGCTCATATTATGTATTTTAGATACTATGTGTATTACGAAGATTCGTATGGTAATCAATTAAAAGATCCAGAAGAGCTCTACTATCCTGAGCAGAAAGATGGATCAAATTTCGCTATGAATATACGTAGACAAAATTACATGATGCGGTTTATGGCGATTGATCCAAGTCGTATACAGAATTATTTTGCACCATGGATTTGCAAACAGCACCCAGGAGCTACTCGCGTACAGTTTACTCTTATTATTGATCACATTCCGCCACTAGATAAAGTCATTGCATTAACAGAAACTGATTTTTCAGAACTACTTAGACATGAAGAAGTTAATCAAAATGTTTTTAACTGCATATAATGATATTTTAGTAAAAATGCGTTTGATTTTTTCAGATCTTGAAAAACGATTATTTCATGATCCTAAGTTAGAAAATCTAGCATTATTTCGATTAATATTTTGTGGTACTTTGTTTTATATTGCTTGTTGGCGTCAACTTAATGTTGATCAATTCGGACCGGATTCGCTGGTCCCACGTGAACAAGCATTTGGTTTATACTTTGATTATTACAAGCCTTACTTACAGCTCTTTTTTTGGCCTGACAAGTACGCTAAGATTGTTCACGGTCTTTATATAGGTTTACTAGGACTAGCAACTATAGGTTTATCTAATCGATTTTTAATGATTTTAACTTGGGTCATTGCTCAAGGTTTTATTCAAAGGAACTTTTCAGTTCTTTTTGGTGCAGATGTTATTGGAAATTTATTTTTATTTTATTTATCTTTTAGCCGTTGCCATGATTATTTTTCGATCAAATCTTTATTGCTCAAAAAAAATCCTATTAAAACATACTCACAAAATAGTTTTTTGGATTTGTTGAGTCCTGTGAGTATGCGATTGTTGCAATTTCAACTTATGACTATATATGCATACACGGGATTTGAAAAACTTAAAGGCTTAACTTGGTGGGATGGAACTGCGCTTTGGACTGTACTCGTTAATCCGCAATTTACATCTTACGATTTAATGTTTTTAAGAAATATCCCTATATTTTTTGCAATTGGAACTTTTATCACAATTGTTTTTGAAGTGTATTTTCCAGTTATGGTGATTAATAAAAAAACGAGATATTTATGGTTACTAGTTGGTGTGTTTTTTCATCTTATGATTGGAGTACTTTTAGATTTGATGCCTTTTTCCTTAGTGATGATGTCGACATATATTTTATTTGTAGATCAAAATACAATTTCTAACATCCTAGCAAAAGCCGACAAGTATCTAAAACGACATTAGAATTCTGAGTCTAAAATTGAGAATTACTTAAATCTGTCGATGAGTTTGACGAAAAAATATAAATTAATTACTAAAAGTTTTACATATTTTTATAACTGAAAATTCGATTGTCTTAAGACGATAATTTGAAGTTTTTTTCTAACAAATTTCATATATTTGCCTTCAAAATAAATAGTGTTCTGGTTAAAAAACTATTTTGGGGGCATTTTTTATGAGTAAAATACTAAGACTGGCAATACTTTCGGTGAGTGTTCTTACAATTGTTGGATGTAATTCATCATCTTCACAATTGACTGAAGAGGATTCAACTGTTTCGGCGTTAAAAGCAAACTTAGGAAGCGATGTCGGTATTCCATCGCCGAATGTAATTGTCATCCCTGATGATGATGAATCGTGCACTTTTAACGGTAAGGTGGTTTATAATAATCAGTCTGTAGATGCATATCAAAATTCGACTGTTGCATATGGCAGTCAATGTGTTTCAGAAAAACGTATTTGTAATACTGGTGTATTATCTGGATCATTTCAGTTTGCATCTTGCGCAGTTGATCAGCCAGCAAGCTGTTTATTCAATGGCAAAACTCTTGCTCATGGAGAATCTGTTGATGCTTTTGCCAATTCGACTGTAGCATATGGAAATCAGTGTGTTTCGGAAAAACGTGTTTGTAATAACGGTGTGTTATCAGGTTCAAGTCAATTTGCATCTTGTGCAGTTGATCAGCCAGCAAGCTGTTTATATAATGGTAAAACTATAGAACACGGAACAATTGTAAAAGCTTTTAGTTCTTCATCTGTAAAATTTGGTCAACTATGTCAATCAGAAGATCGTACATGTCAAAATGGTGTGTTGTCAGGTTCATTTCAATTTGAAGCTTGTGAGGTCGGTCAGCCAGCGGCATGTATTTTCAATGGTCAAACAGTTGCTCACGGTCAAGTTGTTAAAGCTTTTCAAAATTCATCTGTTGTGTTTGGTGGTTCATGTATTCAAGAAGATAGAGTTTGTACAGATGGACAATTGTCGGGTTCATTTCAATTCGCATCTTGCGCAGTTGATCAGCCAGCAAGCTGTTTATTCAATGGTCAAACAGTTGCTCATGGTCAAGTTGTTAAAGCGTTTGCATCTAGCGCAGTAGCATACGGTTCATCATGTCAATCAGAAGATCGTACATGTCAAAATGGTGTGTTGTCAGGTTCAAATAAATTTGCATCATGTGAAGTTGATCAGCCAGCAAGCTGTTTATTCAATGGTCAAACAGTTGCTCATGGTCAAGTTGTTAAAGCGTTTGCATCTAGCGCAGTAGCATACGGTTCATCATGTCAATCAGAAGATCGTACATGTCAAAATGGTGTGTTGTCAGGTTCAAATAAATTTGCATCATGTGAAGTTGATCAGCCAGCAAGCTGTTTATTCAATGGTCAAACAGTTGCTCATGGTCAAGTTGTTAAAGCGTTTGCATCTAGCGCAGTAGCATACGGTTCATCATGTCAATCAGAAGATCGTACATGTCAAAATGGTGTGTTGTCAGGTTCTTATAAATCAGAGTCATGTGTAGTTTCTGCAGCTCTTAATTGTTCTTTAAATGGACAGGTTATTGAGCATGGTAAATCAATTACAGCTTATGAATTGTCGAAAGTGAAGTGCGATCAAAAATGTTCTTCGCAAGTAAGAACTTGTACAAATGGTCAATTATCTGGATCATTTACACAGCTTTCTTGTGTAGTTGAAGCTAAACCAAAATGGATAGCAACTGAAGAATGGACAAAATGTACTGCAGATTGCGGTGGTCGTCAGGAAAGAATTTACAAGTGTGTTGATAGCTCGGGTCAATCAGTTGATCCATCAAAATGTGGTGTAAGAATTGTTGATGATAATCGTAAAAACAATGATGTTCGTATATGTGATGGAGACCCTAACCGCACAAATAAAGAAGTTGTTACAAAATTTGAAGAAGATGCTCCTTCAAGTAAGTTATGTCCTGCAAATCAAATAGGTGTTATCTTTAAATCGAGAGAAGTATCTAAAATAGAGTTTTACGGTTGTAAAGATCATCAAATTCGAAAACTTTCTGAGAAAGTTTCATACTCAGCTTGGACTGAAGAAAACTATTGCAAAGACTTCACTCCGTATAGATGCTCGCAAGATAGTATCAGTAATAACGAAGCTAAAGGTCGTTACGATTGGATGGTTAAATGTCAATCTAAGTTACCAATTGTTAAGGAATTCTTAGAAAACTTTGATGATGTTTTGGGTATGTCGACAAAAAATAAAGATCCGAATACGGCTACAGGTCAAGTTGGTCTTGATACAAAACGTCGTCTATACCCAACATTCATTGATGCTGCTAACGGTAAACCTTGGATCGCTCCGAAAAAAGTAGATGCTGTTTGTGAGATGCCTAAGAAAGCTTTCATTGCCGCTGTGTGTGTTTCTTCGTGTGCTACACCAGAACAAGAGATCTTAGTGCATATTCAAGAGTCTAAAAAGTTTAAATCGCAAACTTTCTTAGAATCATTGAAAAACAAAACAAAATTTGTGGCATCTTTGCATTCGGACAACGGTCGTGACGATGATCAGAAGTTAGAATTGAGAAAAACAAAAGTTGAAAATTGGGTTACTGAGTTAATTGATACTGAACATGATATTATTGTGTTTAAAATGAAATCTGGCGGTGAGTTGAGATTAACGCCTAATCATCCACTAGTCACTGTTGATGGTCGTATTAAATTTGCAGCTGACTTCAAAGTTGGTGATAGTTTGTTAAAATTAGGTGGTGATCATGACCCTATCGTAGGCTTAGAAAATATCAAGTACTTTGGTAAGGTGTATAATGTTTTTGTTAACTCAAATGACAAACTAAAAAATATAGTTGTTACAAACGGTTACTTAAATGGTACGGCATTTTATCAAAATGAAGGTGCTGATAACGCCAATAAAAAGATCTTAAAAACAAGACTTTTGAAAGATGCTTTTAATAAATAGATATAAAGGGATATGAAATGAAAAGAAATACTCAGTTTAAAATCATCAATGTTGTCTTCATCGTATTTCTCTTAAGCCTGACTTACCTCCTATTTTTCAAAGGGGGTAAGTCGAGTGATGTCACATTATCTAAAAAACAAACTGAAAACGTGAGTTTAAATTTAAAATCTGAAGAAGAAGTTCAATCTATCAAACAATCTGACGAAAGTTTAGTAGATGAAGAGGTTTCGACATCAAAAGTTATTTCTAACTCTGATACGAAGATTACAGCTTTTAATTCATTACAGATTCAAAAAATTAATGAATTTAAAGACTTACACTCAAAAGTTCTGTTAACCAAACAAGAAAAAGAAAATCTCAAAAAACTGATTGCTGATCGACAGTTTATTATCGAATTAGGTGATATCTATCAGCAATCAATTGCGAGTGATTATATCGTACAACCACATTTGCATGCGGCAGTTAATGATTATCTATTACAAGCTTTAAAAAATGGTGATCATGAAACTTCTTTAGCTGTTATTAAGTCCATTATTTTTGATAAGCAAATCGAAGATAAAAATAGATCAATTTCCGAAAAACAAGTTTTAGCAGAAAATAAGGCTGAGTTGTTATTTCATGCTACAGCTTTATATCCCGAAGAATTTAATTTTTCGAGTTCGGATCTGCCTGGGCCTGTTACGCAAAAAATTTATGAAAATGTTAAATTGATTCATAAAGAGAACGAGGAGCTATCTCGTGCTGAATTTATCAAACTGTCTCAAAAGTAGACGTAAGAGATTGACCCTTTATAAATATTCAAACATGCCGATAAGTTATTATGGTATTTAAGGGGTTTGTATCTCTTGTATTTTCGCTATTTCTTTTTGGTTGTTCAAATCAATTAACTTCATCATTATTAACTGACTACAAAGGTTGTTTCGGAACTAATTGTTCATCTTCTGCGAGCGGCACAGTAGGTGAAATTTCTTTAGATCCAGATGAAAAAACAATGAGTGTTCCTGCTGAGGTTTCAGATCTAGTTGAAGTGTCTGGTTCTTGTCAGGACCTTAATATTCGTAATAACCGTATTCTTGTACAAGTCTTTGATTCTGATAATATTTCTGGTGTTCCTTATATTGATAATTCTCGTGATGTTTATTGTGATGATGCAGTTAATACAGCTGAATTTCGCTCTGTAGTGAGTGGTGGTGTTACTACAAAACAGCAATGTTTTTTTGTTTCAAACGGCGTAGGGTTAGTCGATAACACCGGTTTATACCCGCAATGTTATAATGGTCGCTTTGCATTTAAAGTTCGCGTTGGTCGTGTTGTTCGTAAAGATCCTTTTATTGCAGACACTTCTGAATCTAATCCTATTGTTCCTTATACGCTTCGAATGAAAATTCGCACAATTGAAAATGTTTCAAATGATTCAAATTGGATTGTTTTACCTATCGCAAGATATATTTCTTCACCGAAGGTCGAAGCAACTGCGCCAACAAATACTATGCGTGTTGAACTTAAAATTAAACCAGCTAAACAGCGAGATATTCGTTACACAATCGGTTATTCTTGGTCGGGTCCAAGTTATGTCTTATCTGCACCGGGAAGCCCAGCAGCCTTTACAAACTCAAGTTCGGGGACTGTTGTAATTGGTGGAACTCCGTATACAGTATCTTCAGGCATTGTTTCTGGTGTGATTGATCGTAGGCCAGATTTCCCTATAAAAAGTGATGGAACCTCAATTGACAATTTTTATATAAAAAGTCCAGATGGTAATCAATTTAATGGACCATTTGCAGGTATTTCAGGTTTAATGCCAGGCTTAACGTATAATTACGAAGTTTCGGCTGCAGATTTTCAATATAATTACACAGTTTATCCAGGTCCTGGTCTAATCGAAAGAGGAACTTCAACGACCGTAACTGTTAAAATACCACCGCCATTATTTTCTTCTTATACGGTAAATCCTGGTGGGAAAAATACATGTCAATTTACTTTAGGTGGCGTTAATACGAACGGCTACAGACTTGAATGGAGATATGCAACTTCGCCCAATTGGATGCAAACAGATCCTAATTCTGGTATATTATTAAGTTCTTGTAATGATTTATCAACTTGTTATATTAATTTAGCGGCAGGTGGTTTCACTGTCGGTAACACTTATTATTTTGCAACTCGGCAGTTTATCGATGGAAATAATGATGGCTCATGGAACGCAGGAGAAATTGTTGGTGAATGGTCTTTACCAGTGACAACGCCACCAGAGGCCTATAGCTGTACTTATGTTCTATAGATGGTTTTTAAATTTGAGCTTAAACGTCCCTAAAATAAAAAAGCCAAGTCGATATTCGCAACTAGGCTTTTTTATTAAAACTAAATTAAAATAAAGATCTAGAAAGATTCGTCAAAAGAAACGCTTCCGCCAACACCCATTTGGTAAGCTGAAACTCTTCTTTCAAAAAAGTTTGCAAGTTCTTGCATATCTTGAAGTTCCATAAATGAAAATGGATTTTTGGCATGAAAACGTTTAGGAATATTTAAAGACTCTAGACGTTGGTCAGCGATGTATTCAAGATACTGTCTCATGTCAGTTGCAGATAATCCTGCTACGCCAAAAGATAGAAGATCTTCAGCAAAAGTCATTTCGCAATCAATCGCATCTTCTAACATTTGAACAACCATTTCATTCATTTGCTCGTTGAATAAACCTGGTTCTTCTTTGCGAGCGACATTAATTACTTCCATTGCGAAAGCCATATGCATACTTTCATCACGGAATACCCAGTTTGTCCCAGAAGCAAGGCCAGCTAATAAACCTTTACTTCTTAAAAAGTAAACGTAAGCAAAAGCTGCAAAGAAAAACAAACCTTCGATACAAGTCGCAAAACAAATCATGTTCATGATAAATTTTCTGCGATCCTCAATTGTTTTAATTTGATCAAGTTCATTAATTGAATCCATCCATTTAAAACAGAAATCCGCTTTCTTTTTTACAGATGGAATATTCTCAATAGCGGCAAATGCTTTGGCACGCTCATCTGGATGTGGAATGTAATTATCTAACAAAGTTAAATAAAACTGTACGTGTAATGCTTCTTCATATAGTTGGCGACTGAGATAGAGTCTGCCTTCAGGTGAGTTGACATGTTTGTACAGATTCAACACTAAGTTGTTACTAACAATTGAATCGCCAGTTGCAAAAAATGCAACAAGACGGTGAATCAAGTGTTTTTCGGCCGGTGTTAATTTTGAGTGTAAATCAACTAGGTCAGTTGAAAAATCAACTTCTTCGACTGTCCAAGTGTTCTTAATTCCATTTTTATACATTTCGTAAAAAATAGGATATTTCATAGGTCTTAGGGTTAAGTTAAATCCAGGATCTAATAACATTTTACTCTCCAGTGTAAATCCGTTTGGTGTTTATCTTGATAAAGCTTGTCTTACTGACAAGCTTCGCAAGCTTCTGGGTTTTCTAAGCTACAAGCAATAACTTCAGCATCGCTGTACGATTTTTTTGCTGGAGCTGCTGCTTGTTGAATTTGTTGTTCGTTAGCAGACATGATCATGCCTTCAGCGGATCCACTCACTGCAGTTTGATTTGTCTCTGTTTTACGAACAGTTGTTTTTGCGATTGAAGTTGCCGGACGTGAACGTAAATAATACGTTGTTTTAATTCCACGTTTCCAAGCATACATATACATTGATGATAATTTACCAATCGTTGGTGATTCGATAAACAAATTCAATGATTGTGACTGATCAATGTAGGCCCCGCGATCAGCAGCCATATCAATTAAAGCTTTCATTGGAACTTCCCAAACAGTTCTGTAAAGCTGTTTGATGTTCTCAGGAATGCTTGCAATTCCTTGGATTGAACCTTCGTTAATTTTAATTTCGTTTCTCATATCATCATTCCAAAGACCTAATTTTTTAAGATCTTGAACAAGATATTTATTCACTTGCATGAACTCGCCAGACAAAGTTTCACGTTTAAATAAATTTGAAACTTGTGGTTCAGTTGCTTCATAGCAACCAACAATTGATGCAATTGTCGCAGTCGGAGCAATGGCAATAATCAGAGAGTTTCTCAGTCCAGTAGCTTTGATTTTTTCTTTTAAAGCATTCCAACGTTGTTCGTTTTGTGGTTTTACACCCCATAGATCAAATTGTAATAATCCTGCTGCGGCTTTTGTATCAGCAAAACTATCATGCGGGCCAAATTTTTCAGATAATTCAGCAGATGTGACTAAGGCATTGTAGTAAATTTCTTCTTGGATTTGAGCTGAAATTTTTTGTGCCTCTGTTGAATCAAAAGGTAAACCTAATTGAAATAATGCATCTTGTAGACCCATTAGACCAAGACCGACTGGTCTCCAGCGGTTATTTGATGATTTTGCAGTATCAATCGGGTAGAAGTTAATATCAACAACGCGATCTAAGTATTTAACTGCAGTACGAACAGTTTTTGCTAATTTTTCAAAATCAAATTGTCCATTTGTAATGTGACGACCTAAATTGACTGAGCCTAAATTACAAACAGCTGTTTCTTTGTTTGAAGTCACTTCTAAAATTTCAGTGCAAAGGTTAGATAAGTGAATCACATTTTCAGGTTTACCTGTTTGATTAGCCTTCAAATTTGAAGCATCTTTAAATGTCATCCAGCCGTTACCAGTTTGAGCTAACGTTTTCATCATACGTGAATACAAATCGCGTGCTTTAATTTGTTTAACGTACATTTTGTTAGCTTCAGCTTCTAAGTAAGCTTTTTCAAATTCCATTCCATAAATGTCGACAAAGTGTGGAACTCTGTTTGGATCAAATAATGACCACATTCCATCTTCTTCAACACGTTTCATGAAAATATCTGGAACCCAATTTGCCATATTAAGGTTGTGAGTTCTTTTAGCTTCGTCGCCTGTGTTGTCGCGTAACTCTAAAAATTCCTCAACGTCAGCATGCCATGTTTCAAGATAAACGCAGGCTGCACCTTTACGTTTACCACCTTGATTAACAGCCGCAACAGATGAATCTAATGTTTTTAACCATGGGATAATACCATTTGAATGGCCGTTAGTGCCTTTGATTAAAGATCCACGAGAACGCACGCGCGAATAGGCAACACCAATACCGCCTGCAAATTTAGATAGTAAGGCAATATCAGAATATTTATTGTAGATTGATCTTAAGTCATCCTCAGGTGAGTCGAGTAAATAACAAGAACTCATTTGAGGGCGTAACGTTCCTGAATTAAATAAAGTTGGTGTTGACGGCATGTAATCATGAGAAGAAATTAACTTATAAAACTCAATAGCTTCTTGTGGGTGAGTGGCTAGGCCGCAAGCTACACGCATAAAGAAATACTGTGGCGTTTCGAAAACTTGGCGAGAAGTTGGGTTTTTAAGTAAATAACGATCATAAACAGTTCTTAAACCAAAATACTCAAAACGATCAGTTTTATAGTGTTCAATCGCAGCACAAAGTTCTGCTTTATGGGCCATAACAAAGTTATATGTATCTTGAGCTAGTAATCCGTTTGTGTAGCCGAATTGAACTGAATCTGCAAAAGATCCGATTTTTTGTGATTTAACTTCTTCATCAATATAAGTTGATAAAAGGCGAGCCGCTAAACGAGAATATTCAGGGTCTTCACCGATCAGCAAAGAAGCTGTTTGGATACATAGATTATCAAGTTCTTTAGTTGTAGCGCCATCATAAAGACCGCTAATCGCTTTAGTGGCTACGCGTAGAGGGTCGATTTGAGTTAAACCTTGGCCGCAACGATTAACGCGCTCAACGATTTTTGTGACATCGACTGGTTCAAGTGTGCCATCTCTTTTTTTAACTCTCATAATATGAGAATTTTGTGCATATGTCATATTTGTAGTTCCGCTTGTGATTGTTTCATTCGTATGAGTCGTCATTGACTTTGCCCCTCTGTTTTAAGCTCTATTCAATTGAGCTTTAAAATTTAAACTCTCTCCGAGAGTTTCATTTACTTGTCTCAATTTATCCCCACATAAATTAAGACCTGATGAGAACTCAAAATAATTCTTAAGTTAGTTTCAAATAGACAAACTCTTTAAAAAGAGAAAAAAATACCTTCATTTTTCATGCTATGAAAAACGAAATCGTTTTTTAAGACAGTGATGTCTTAAGTCTAGTTTGTAGTTGATCAAGAAAAATTTTGTTGACCATTCGTGGTCATAAAGAACTTGAACTTTTTTAATCTTAAAACAGACAATGGATCTTTGCAGATCGGTCATCTTGTCACTAGATCTAGTGGTTCAAGCACTCACCTCATCCTATAAGGCGTGTTTTGTTCTTGAAATTAGGTTGTGTTAATTTTTCAAAAGATGCAAATATTTTTCTTCATTTTTTTAAACTTTTTTTTGCGTTATGCTTAATTATAAAGCATGCGCTATGCGAAAAATGAATAAAGATAAAACCTAAGTCCAGTGTTTTTCTCTCTCGAGAAATGATGTCAATAGCCAAAAATTAGAAATTCAATTGGTTTGTAAAACATAAGAAATTTAAGATTCTTAAATTTTCTGTATTTTGCACTATATTCGTTCAGTACATAATAGTTGTTTAAAGTAGCGACATTCATTTTGCACGAGTTTGTGATGATTGCGACTATTGTTAGCAATAAAGCTGACCGAAGTGTCTAATAATAAGTTTGAATTTGGTTGGGAGACTGATGGCAAAACGATTTTATTATATCTTAGCAGTTATTATTGTCATGTTAGGGACAATACCAACAGTAATATTCTATGAAAAATCGCAAGAATTTATGAGTGAAACTGTTAAGCAACTTGAAAATGAAATTGCTGGTTGCGAAGCTCTAGAAAGAGTTAAATATGATAGTCGCTTTGATGATCATCTAATGAGTTTAAATCAATGGTTAATGATCAACGAAGATATTCAAGAAAATTATGGAATCATACTAGATCTATTAGCTGAGTCCTATTATTTAGGCCAGCTTGTTACGATTGATTTGCCTCAGTTAATCAAGGAACTATTTGTAGTTAAAAAGAAAAAATCTGAGGTATTGAGGATAGATAAAAAACTAGATGATGATTTATATAATCTGTTAAATAAAATAGCGTATCGGTTATTGAGAGCTCAGACCTCAATTGCAAAGTCATCATATTTAGAAGGAAAACGATTTAATTACGAAAAAAAGTGGTTTGAAATTACGACTTCAATTGAAGAAAAAACTGTTGGAACAAGGCAAGAAAGCTATAAAAAGATAGAAAGTAGTCTCTTAGACTTCAGATTAGAATTATTGGCAGATTTGAAAACAATACTAAATTCACGACTCGAGTATAACAATTTAAAGCTAAAACGTATGATCAATGCATTAGCAGGAACAGCAATGCTCTCTGTTGTTTGTGGGTTGTTATTAATATTCTTATTAATTGAGAGAATAAAAAAAACAACAGAGGAAGTTGTACGTAAAAATGAAATGTTAATTAAAACATCGAAACTGGCATTACTTGGAGAATTATCATCAGGCATTGGTCATGAGATCAACAACCCAATGACTGTGTTAAGCTCATCAATTCAAAAACTAAAAAAATTAAGTCAATCGAGTGAAGCTCCACCGCAAGATGAACTTAGAAATATAGCTGATAAATCTGGATTAGCTATTCAGCGGGTAACGGCTATAATTAAATCAATGAGAACGATGATACTTGGAAATTATGAAGAGAACATAATACAATTTGAAATAAAGCCAGTTATAGACGAAGTACTTGTTTTGCTAAATCATTTAATCAAAAAATACAAAATCGATTTGGATATTCAAGGTCTCAACAATAACTATGTGGTATTGGGTTTACCTATTGAAACTGGGCAGATATTTACTAATTTGATTAAAAATGCAATCGACGCCATTAAAAACGAAGTGGAAAGGAAAATATTTATAAAGTTTGAGTTAAGTAATCGTTGTTTGTGTATTTATGTTTCGGATTCTGGAACAGGTGTTAATCCCGAAAATAAGAATAAAATTTTTGATGGTTTCTATACAACTAAAATTAACGAAGGTGGGACTGGGATTGGGCTTTCATATTCAAAAAAAATAGCAGAAAAAATGAATGGTCAACTTGAACTGCTGGAAAATTCTTATATTCTTAAGGGAGCATGTTTTAAGTTTACTCTTCATTTGCCATAAATATCTATATTCGTTCAACCCGCAATTTCATCTGTTCAAAGAGTAAACGATCATCTTCTGACTGTGTAGTTAAAGAGCATCCTTGGTACGTTTTATGAGCTCGTAAATGATCGATAATAAATTGGTGAGTTCCCATTTTATCAGATGTCCAAGATGGAGCGATGAGCTCCTCCCAGCGAGACGCAAATGCAGCTAAGCGGTGAACAGCAATGCGTGGATGCAGATATGATAAGAATAGCTGAACTTTTTCAGTGTATTCTTGACGTTCGATGGGCTGATAACGACCTTCGTGATACCATTTTTCAAGTTCCGTATTTTTTAAAACGTGCATGTTGTGAAGTTTCACATTAGTGATTGGTAAGTCATTACAAATTAATGCTGTTTTTTTGATTTGATCTAAAGATTCGTTTGGTGAACCAAAAATAAGATGGATGCCGAGATCAACTGCTGTTTGCGATGAAATTTTATCTATAGCATTAAGTGAGTCTTTGGCTGTATGACCTCTTTGCATAAACTCTAAGTCTGAATCAAAAAAGCTTTGCACTCCGAGTTCTACGGCGACAAAAGATTTTTGATAATACTCCTGCCAAAGTTGTAAAACAGATGGTGATAAACAATCAGGACGGGTCCCTAATACGAAGCCTTTAACGAAAGGATACGACAGAGCTGTTTCAAAATTTTCACGAAGCGCTGAGACTTTTGTAAAAGTATTTGTATAGGCTTGAAAATAAATTAAAAATTTTTTTGAGTTATATTCTTCACCAATTGTTTTTTGATATTTTTCGATTTGTTCGCGCAAAGACATTTGAAATGACTCTTCACGAGCGGCTGAACCCCATACATCACAGAAGCTGCATGTTTTCATGCCTTTTAGACCCATGCGATTAGGGCAATCATCTACGACTGTGACAGGTATTTTATAAACCTTTTCGCCAAAGATTCTTTTGTAGTGTTCTGCTATCGTGTGGTAGGGTAAACCGCGCCAGCCTTTTTCCATAGGAAAGGTATAAAATGAATTCAATTAATGAGCAATCGACAAAAGGTGAAATATTTGATGATTTTGTTGTTGAAATCACAGCTGACGGTAGTCCTACAGCGAGACTTAAATCAGATGGTATAAACAGCATAGAATCAATGCATAATTCGCAAGGGGCAGCGTCTGAGACAGTTTATATATACACACAGCCTTTTGTTTCATTGTTAAATAATCATCATTTATCCAGTCTTAAAGTTTTGGTTATAGGTCTTGGCTTAGCATACATTGAATTCAATTTATTAAACCAAATTTTAAACAGACAGAGCACGCTAAGTTTATCGGAAATAAATATTACAACCTATGAAAAAAGCAATGAACTGCGCGAAAAATTAAAAAATGCAATTACATATATTTATACAAATACTACAAATTTAGAGGGTATTCAGCAAAATGTTGTCGATTTGTATCAAACAATTTTAAAAAGTGTTGTTCAAACTGATGATTTAGATCAAATCAAAAAACTGAGTCAAATTTGTCATGAGTTATTAAATTTGCATAAAAGCTCTATGTGCATTCATACAGATTGGACGATTAAGGATGAACTATCTCTAGAGACAAAAAATACGGAAAAATATCATTTTATTGCTTACGATGCTTTTAGTCAGAAAACAGATCACCCATTATGGAATGAAGAGTTTTTAAATTTTTTTGTTTTAAATTTTTGCGCAAATGATTGTGTTTTTACGACATACGCCTGCACAGGTCTTCTCAAAAGAGTACTTACTCAGCACGGATTTAAACTGATCAAAAGAAAAGGTTTTAAGGGCAAGCGTGACGCAACATTGGCTGTAAGAGGTCAGCCTTCGGCGGTCATTATTCAAGATTTTAATAATGTTCAGTAGTTTTCCCAAATCGTTTAACATAATCTGTGATCAAAGATACACCTTCGTCATTGATCTGAGTAAATTTAAGCCCAACATAGCCATCTTGTCCCGAATAAGTCACTTCAGCTTCTATTGTGATAGGGGTGTAGAAGTGAGGGCTCGAAATTTGTCCTTGAACGCTTTCACCAAGTTTTAAGTCAAAGTTATCGGTTAATCCAAAACCACCCTGACTGACAGATACGACGCGGACGTTTAATTTTTGTCCGTTAATCGTGTTTAGACCTGTAAAATGAGCTAGAATTGGTACTCTTTGATGTTGTCGTCGTGAAATACCAAGCTTACTGGCTATTTCAGGTAATGTGTATAGTTCTTTCCACTCTTTGGCTTTTTTATCGAGAATGGATATTTTGCTTGGATCTTCTTTTTGTGAGGCAAATTGGATCAATTCATCGCGAGTCATTTCTTTTTGATCAACTTCATCATAACGAACTTTAAATTTTTCGATGACGTGATTTTTGATATCGTTAATGATCTCTTGGTTAGGGATTATGGTCGCAGTTAATGTGGCTTCGGTTTGTTGATTGTTTTTGCTTGTTATTGATTGAGTTGACTGATGATTTTGAAATGCTTGATTTCGAGATTGTCCAGCCTGTTGTTTAACTTGTGTTATGTTCGAAATAATTTGCGGATTCCATTGAGTCGCATTAACCCAATCCGACATTCCTCGTGACCAAATAAAGGTATTTTGCATATCGGCTTGGATATGAGCCTTAACTTCTTCAGTATTAAAAGGTCCTTTAATTCGATTTTGAGTTTGAATAAACCATTTTTCCATTTGTCGTAATTCCTATAATTCAAAAAAGTTAATGATTTCTTGTTTTTGAGATCGAGAGTCTTCATATCCCATGTCGATCAATGTTTTGCAAAAAGCAGAGTCAAAAAGTAAATAACTTAATATCTCACTGGCTTCATTTAAATCACCAAAAGCGCTGATCGTCATACGAAGAATTCTTGGAATATGATGGGCTTTTTGTCTTGCGATTTCGCCGATATCTTGACTCGGAGAGACGCACAGGGCGGGGATTTTTTTAAGTTTTTGAGATTTGAAATCATTGTGATTTTTTTGAGCTTCGTCATATAATTCATTGATTCGTTGTATCCTTTGAACATCCTGTTCAACAGAATCAAGTAATACCGCGTTTAAGAGTGTGTTTAAAATACGAATCATTGAGGCTTCGGCAATAGGTTTATTCTGTGTGTTCAGTTGATGTATTGATTCTTCCGTGTTTTGCGATCTAACCCCTATGACAAATATTTTTTCGGCACCCATTTTAATAGCAGGGCTACAAGGCGTTGAATTTCGAACACATCCATCACCATGAGGTTCTCCATTGAGATATATTGGTGGAAACAACATTGGTATAGCAGATGAAGCCATAATATGACTTGATGAAAGCTGTGCAAACTCAGCTGATCGTCGGCTCTCCTTCCAGAGAGAAAGATTAGAATTTGTCTTTGATGCAGACTGAATAAAGCTGACCGCTTTATTCTTATTGTAATTATTGGTCGTGATAATAATTGTCTCAAATAGGCCTTTTTCTAAATTGCTTTGAATATTAGGAAATAGGCAATGGTCTTCGATGAGTTTTTTTAGTGGAGTCGTATCAAGAATAGAATTGAACTTCTTAGGAGCTGAAAGTAAAGATCCTAAACTGAATTTATTAAATGATAGGATCTCTGTTTTAAACACTTGCTCTGACCTTATTTGCGTCCAAAGTTTTTCTAGATCAATAACTGCATTGTAGAAATCCTGATTAGCACATGCTAGTTTTGCTGTGTTGATTGCCCCTGCGCTTGTACCTGATAGGATTTGAAACGGATTGTTAACTTTTTTCTCTTTTAAGATTGAACAAAGTCCTTTTAAAACGCCTACTTGATAAGCTCCGCGAGCTCCACCGCCGGATAAAACGAGTCCTGTTTTTAATGCCATAACTTATTGTCGTAAGTCTTTGTTTTAAAGTCAAAATTGTCAAAAAAACTAGACCTTATTGTTATTTGTATGTTTGATGCTAAATAAATATATATGAATTGTATTTTTGAGTCGTAACTTCTATCTGTTTAACATATTTTGGCACTAAAAGCAGAACCTAATTAGAGTCTCATTTTGAATGCTCAATTGATTTCTTATGAGACGCAAAATGTATATTATTAAGTCAAATCATATCAGCTGAATGGCATATCTTTTGATACTGTTATATGTATGAGGTTTTTATGAAAAAAGTTAATCTATTTAATCAACAAGCAGTATCTAAGTTATTTATAGCACTCATTTTTTTGAGCTTGAGTGCCGCTTCTTGCGCTAAAAAATCCTCAAGCAACAGAGGAACTCCAAAGACTGTAGCTCAAACTTTGAATGCACAAACGACCATAGCCTCGCAACAAGCAGCAGCTTCGCAAAATTTAAGTTATGTTTTAAATAAAATAGACTGGCCAATGGCGAATGGTGATGGCTCGGTCTCTGTAACATCTGAAATTAAAAATCTGCAATCGCAGTATTTACCTGTGACAACGACTCACCAGTCCAATCAAGATGCGAATGGAATTTACGATGACGCTATTAATGGTGTTAAGCTTGATATTCGTGCTAGATGCGTTGGCCAAGGTTGTGACGCTTACTACATGTTAATTACGGTGATTAAAAATAACTATGCCTATCACCAAATAGCAGCTGTTTCATTCAATACAGATTGTGATTATACGGTTGAGCACCGCAATTTTCAAACAGCGAAATTATATTCAAATTTGCAAGATGTCGTGAATCAAATGCAATCTGTTCCAAGAAAAATGGATTGTGTTAGCGAGTAAAATAGTTCTATATTAGGGACTATGTCTGAAATTATTTACGCTTTTTTGCACATGGATCAAACTTTAGCTTATTTCTTAGAAAATTATCATTCGTGGGTCTATGTTCTTTTATTCTCAATTATTTTTTGTGAAACAGGTTTGATTTTTATGCCATTTTTACCAGGTGACTCGCTTCTTTTTGCAGCTGGCGCATTAGCTGCAATTTCTCATGATAAACTAAAAATTGAAATTTTGATTCCAATCATTATGATTGCATCATTTGTTGGGGATAATGTGAATTATTTTGTTGGTCGCAAACACGGTCGACGTTTATTTGAACTTAAACATCCATTAAGCTTTTTATTTTCTGTTCATAATCTTAACAAGACAGAGGCTTTTTATCAAAAAAAAGGGCACTGGGCTGTTTCGATGGCCCGATTTTTTCCAATCATTAGAACCTTTGCTCCATTTGTAGCTGGTGTAGCACAAATGAATTACCGTGAATTTATGAAGTATTCAATTATCGGTACAATTGGTTGGGTTATGCTATTTTGTTTAACGGGGTATTATTTTGGACAAATTCCTTTTATTAAACAAAATTTCACAGTCCTTGTGATGTCGATCATTGGGATTTCTTTGGCACCACTCATCATATCTTTTTTTAAGCAAAAACTATTGAAAAGTTTATAATTTAGGCAATAAAAATTATTTTTTCGTTAATCTAGAGTTGATTTGACTCCAAAAAGTGGCACTATGTTTGCCAGCTAGAATTTACAAACTCGTCTTAAGTTTAGACACTAGCCATACTAAATTTATAGATTGTAACAAGTTTATTAAAAACAAACCGGGGGGGATTTAAGTGAAAATAACAACGAAAATGACGATCGTGTCAACAGCGCTCTTAGTAGCAAGTTTAGCTTCTGCGCAAACAACAACTGAGCAAGCTGCGCAACAAACAGCAACTCAAACACAAGTTGTTGCCAAAAAAGCTAAGAAAGTTAAAAAAACTAAAAAAGTAGAAGAAAAAACAACACAAACAACGCCTGCAACGTCTGTAGCTCCAGCGACTGCACCTGCTGCTGCAGCCACGACATCTCAAGTTGATAGAGCAGTCGCTGCTGTTAAAGACGCAGCAATGGCGCCAGCACAAACATCGACAGCGACAGTTGCTACAACAGCTGCTCCAGCTAAAAAATGGAGAGTTTCAGTTACCAATTTATCGGAGTTTAGCTCTCAAGTTGAAGGCGAGTCAGCCGCTCGTGATTTTGGTAATGCTACTGTTAAGAATACAGTTTATTTAGGTGCTTCGTATAAAATTACAAGCAAGTCATCAGTTGGGTTTAGACAGTATTTTAATCATACTCACAACCCAGGGAAAGATTCTTCATTCAATGAAATAAAGCAGGACTGGTCAACTCTTACTTATGCAACATCAACTAAAGGTATACTAGGATCTGAAGATATAGCTCCTTTATTTAGATATTATTTACCAAACGATGTGGTTGAAAGAAATTCGTTTGAAAAAGATCTTGAGAATTTTTATGGTATTGTTCGCGCGGATGCTGTAATTGCCTGGGTACTTAATCCTAAGTGGACTGTGTCTTATGTTCTTAGCCCAAGACAGTCTTTTGGAGCAAAGCAAAATACAACTTTAAAGCCAATAAAAGATGAAAAAGGCAATCAAGTAGTTAATGAGTTAGGGCAAAAAATGTTCAAACAATATTATTTTGCGCCTTCTACGAAATTAGTTCATATGGGGGCATTATATTACAATGTAAACGATAACATTCAACCTTATGCAACTGCCGGCATGACTCATTCAGTGGAAACAAATGAATTAAAATCTCAAGCTGATTATGCAGATTTTGCAGTAGGTGCAAATTTCGTATACTTTGGTGGAAAACTTTTAATTAATCCTGAAATTAGCAACTCAGTAGAGTTGAAAAAAGATGGCGCTACAGCTGCAGCTCCACGTTGGATGCAATCAGAAGACATCAGTTATTCATTAACAACTGCAATTTCTTTATAATCTAAATCTAAATTAATGACTTAAGATTTAAGCCAGGTTTTAAACCTGGCTTTTTTATTTAAAATCGATCGGAAATAGCGTTGTGTTGTATAAATATATCTTACGGTTATTCAAATCAGAGTTTTCTACATCTGCTAATAGAGATAAGGCAAATTCGTTTACTTTCGATGTGATTAAGTCAAATTCAATCTGTGTTAGTGGTAATTGTAAAGATCGGTAACGCCGCTGATCGTAAGGCATTTTTATGGCTTCAATAGATTTAGTTATCCAATATTCGTAGTATTTTTTTAAATTTGGATGGTGTGGAGAGTCTTGAACTTGAAACGAGTTAAACTTTCGTTGATAACCAGAGTCTCCTTTATGAATCAGTTTTTCATCTGTAAGGCAATTTAGAATGTATTGTATTTGGATTTCAGGAAGTGGACAAAACTTTTGAATTTCTTCTGCAGTTAATATGTTATCTGTACTGTTTAATATCGTAAAGACAATCGGTAAATAGGCGTCATATATAAGCTGGGCATCGATTTTTTGATTTAGATGTGTCGAATGCTTTCGTTGCATTTTGATTATTTCGTTGGAAAGTTGTTTTTTAGCAATCTTGTTTTGGCAGTTTGAATGAGCAACTAGTGTATTGAAATATTCATACTCAAGTAATTCAAATTTAAAGTAATGATTGAATAAGAGTTGTGATGATGCGGTAATTTTTCTTTTTCTCTGTAATATTAATCTTAGTATAGTTTTATTTTTAAAACCAATTTCACGGGCCCAGGAAGAATAAGAAAATTTAGAGCTGTCTTTTTTATTGAGTTGATAATAATCATTTAGATACTCTTGGGGGCTGATGTAGTCAAAGATGCAAAGTTTTGATTTCATATTATGATTAAAAGATGAGATTCGCTTAAGATCGATAATTGTTTTACGCAAGATGCGACAACCAGACCAAAGACCAACTGAGAACAAGTTTGTTTCCGTTTAAATCTGACAAAATTTGGCTTTAATTATAAATATCAACACCTTACATCATTTATATTTGATTTAAACTGAGACTTATATGGTCATCTAATTGCAAATTATAATTTTGTTCAGTTGCCCCCTAGTTTTCCTAAAAACGGGTGAATAATTTCAACTGTATAATTTGAAGGAGTTTAGTTCATGAAAAAAAATTTTTTATCTAAAAAAGGTATATTATCTAGATCAGCTGTATTAGGAATGATTTGTCTTTTTAATTCGACGAGCTTTGCTGGTGGTGGTGGTGATGTAGGTTCTGTTATTCTCAAAAATGAAACTCAGTATGGATATGCTTGCACTGTTAATCCCAAATCAATCGTCATCAATGGTTCAGCTGAAAATCAAGCTTATAAAAGATTATCGCTTTTGAGAAATGTGACTATTTATAGTGAGAAAACTTTACTTTCAGGTCAACTACAGCCTGTATCTGAAGGATCTCTTGAATTTAAACCAGTTAACACTCTTGTATCGCTTGATATCAAAGGCTCTTCGAGTCAAATATTATCGACAGTGCAAAATGTATTTGTTTTAGATAAATCAGGTCGTCCGATTTTAACAGAGGACCAACTGAGTGAAGTGTTTTTCGTCAAATATAATCATACAAGTATACAGACCAAACAAAACGGCGAAATAAATAGTTTGGAAGTTTCTGTTTCAGACAAACACTGGGTTGATCATAAAAAAAATATCAAAGCATATATTAAAAGCACTTATAAAGCACCTACAAATCTTCCTGAAAATGCTCAACAGTCTCTGAATGGTTCTGTTGAGTTTACATTGAATTGCCAATCAAGAAATTAATAGGCTTCGGATCCGTTATCAACATCATTTGTGAGAGCTTCACCGGCCGGCAAATAGGGTAGCGGATCAATTGGGCCATCGAGCTTGCGAATTTCAAAGTGTAGATGAGGACCTGAAGATCGACCTGTATTACCTAATGCTCCGATGACCTCACCTTGACGAACCTTTTGGCCTTCGTAAACAACGATTTTGTCTAAATGAGCGTATAAAGTAGCCCATCCATCTTTTTCAATCATAATCATTTTACCATAGCCTTTAAATTGTTTGCCTGTATAAATAACTATTCCATCATGAGATGCCATGACAGCAGTGCCTCTTTGAGCCGCTAAATCAATGCCCTTATGTGGTCTTCGCCTCTTCTTCGTTCCCTTTGGTAAAAAACCACGAGTCATTCGAGCTTCGAGTACAGGCCAATCGAAGAATGGTTTTTGTTTTAGTTTAGTTGGTTTATTTTTTTTAATTGAGTTTGTGGATTTATCAACTTCAATTTTAGCATCTTCCGAGCCATCATCAGCTGTCTCATTTAGTACCGTTTTATTGTTCTTCGCAGGGTGCACGCAACCTGAATAAATAAATGCAGTCAATAAAAGTGATATAAGTATGGAAAAATGTTTTTTTAAGAATTGTAGATTGGAAAATTTTTGCATAATTCTTTCACTTGTTGATGCACTTGTTGCCTAATTTCTGCTTGATCCGGATTTTGTAAAACTTTGTGAATGAAATTCGCTATTATTTTCATTTCAGCTTCTTTCATTCCACGCGTTGTTAATGCTGGGGTTCCTATGCGAATACCGCTTGTTACAAACGGAGATCTCGTTTCGTTTGGTACTGTATTTTTATTTACTGTAATTCCAGCTTCATCTAAAATTGTTTCAGCAACTTTTCCGGTCAGAGTATCAGCGACAAGACTCTGTTTTAAATCTATTAATAATAAGTGATTATCAGTTCCGCCTGTCACAATATTGTAGCCTTTTGATTTTAATTCCTCTGCTAAGCTTTTTGCATTTTTTAAAACCTGATCTATATAAGTTTTAAATTCTGGTTGTAGAGCTTCACCAAAAGCTACAGCTTTACCAGCAATGACGTGTTCAAGGGGGCCACCTTGAATTCCAGGAAAGATTCTGGAATTCATCAGTTTGGCTTTTTCTTCAGAGTTTGTGAGAATGATCCCGCCGCGAGGGCCTCTTAAAGTTTTGTGGGTTGTAGACGTAACATAATCAGCATAAGCCACAGGCGACTCATGGTGGCCACTGGCTACTAATCCCGCAAAATGGGCCATATCAACAAGTAGCTGAGCACCAACTTCATTTGCGATTTCTTTAAATTTAGCGAAATCGAGTGATCTAGAATATGCTGAATAGCCAGCAATTAATAGCTTTGGTTTGACTTCGTTTGCCGTTGCGCGAATTGTATCGTAATTTAGTAATCCTGTAATAGGATCTAATTTGTAACTCGCAGCTTTAAATAACAACCCACTGAAGTTAACTGGACTTCCATGCGTGAGATGTCCGCCGTTAGCTAAATCCATACCTAAAATTGTATCACCAGCTTTAAGTGCGGCTAAGTATACAGCCATGTTAGCTTGTGAACCTGCATGTGGTTGAACGTTAGCATAAGAAACATTAAATAATTTTTTTGCGCGATCTATAGCGATTGATTCAATTCCGTCAACGAACTGGCATCCGCCGTAATATCTTTTTTGAGGGTAACCTTCGGCGTACTTGTTTGTTAAAATAGAGCCTTGGGCTTTCATAACAGCTTCAGAAGTGTAGTTTTCAGAAGCGATCATTTCTAAACCATATTTTTGTCGATCGTTTTCAAGTTCGATTAATTTGAAAACTTCAGTGTCATTAAAATTGGGATGAGTGAGTTTATTCATTCCTTTATTATGTCGTGGACTGATTGATTTTTGCAACACGAAGTGCGTGGCGCCCTTCAGAAAAAGATGTATTGATGAAAAGCTCTACCCATTTAAAGGCATCTTCCGCGCCGCAAAATCTAGATCCAAGGCAAATAATATTAGCATTATTATGCTCGCGAGCAAGTTTTGCAATTTCATCGTTGTAAACGAGTGCTGCGCGAATGTATTGAAATTTATTTGCACGTAATGCCATACCTTGACCAGAACCACATACAAGTATTCCAAGAGTGTCGAGATTGGAAGATTTATTTAGTGTTTCAACATTGAGATTTTGACAAACCTTATTCGCAAAATCAGGATAATCAACCGAATTTGTATCACTTGGTCCATGGTCAGTTATTTTAATTTGAGGATATAGAGATTGTAGGTTTTTAATGATTATATTTTTTAAATCAAAACCAGCATGATCACTTGCTATATGAATTTGTTTTAAACTTGCACCCATTATCTAAACCTCCAACTCAAGTTCAAATGATAGGCGAGTTGAAAACATAAAAGCAATGAGCTTTTTACTCTAAAAAATAAGCTAAATGATAAATGAATATTAATCGTTAAATTTAGAAAACAATAAACAACTGTTAGTACCACCAAAGCCAAATGAGTTATTCATCACGTGCATTATTTTTCCTTCACGCGCAGTATTTGGGACATAATCCAGATCACAATCCGGACTTGGATTCTCTAAATTAATCGTCGGTGGAACGACTTGATGAGCAATCGCTTGAACACAAAAAGCTGTTTCAAGTGCTCCAGCTGCACCAAGTAAATGACCTGTCATTGATTTTGTTGAAGAGATCCAAAGTTTTTTCGCATGATCTTTCATAATCGATTTCACAGCATTTGACTCGATCGGATCACCCATTGGAGTACTTGTGCCATGGGCATTAAGATAACTAACATCAGAAGGATTAACTTGAGCGTCTGTCAAAGCCGTTTGCATAGCTTGAATAAAGCCTTTACCTTCGCTATCAGGAGACGTGATGTGGTAAGCATCTGAAGAGGCTCCGTAACCAGTAATTTCGCATAGAATATTTGCACCACGTTTATGAGCAGATTCTAAAGACTCTAAAATGAACAAAGCTGCACCTTCGCCTAAGACAAAGCCATCGCGGTCTTTATCCCAAGGTCTTGAAGCTTTCTGTGGATCATCATTGCGAGTTGATAAAGCTCGCATATTGCCAAAACCTGCAATAGCCATTGGGGTAACAGTGGCTTCTGTTCCACCAGCAATCATCGCATCACACTGACCAAAGCGAATGTAATTATAAGCTTCGCCGACAGAGTGAACCCCCGAAGCGCAAGCTGAAGTAATACAATAACTTGGACCACGTAAATTATGATTCATTGTTATCCATCCAGAAGCTAAATTGGTAATCGCTGCAGGAATAAAGAACGGAGATACGCGACCAGGACCTTTTTCAAGAAGTCTCTGGTGCTGTTCTTCAATGATCGGTAAGCCACCCATTCCAGAGCCAACAATGGCTCCAAAACGCGGTGATAGCTGACCAGTGACTTGTATTCCTGATTGTTCAAATGCCATTTTAGCGCAGGCAATTGCATATTGAATAAAAGTATCCATTTTTTTCTGTTCTTTTTTTTCAATATATAAATCAGGATTAAAGTTTTTAACTTCACCCGCAAATCGAACATCATATTGAGCAGCATCAAACTTAGTGATGTTAGCGATGCCAGAAACTCCGTTTAAGGCGTTTTTCCAAGTATCAGCTAAGTTAACACCCAAAGGTGAAACTGCACCAACACCAGTAACAACTACTCTGTTTTGTCCGTTTTTGCGTGTGTATTGCATAGTTTAATTAAAAGCTACTACGCTTTACCTTTAGAAACTAGGTAAGTTTGAACATCGTTAACTGTTTTAAGTTTTTCAGCATCTTCATCTGGAATTTCGATATCGAATTCTTCTTCCATAGCCATAACTAACTCAACGATATCTAAGCTATCAGCGCCTAAATCTTCGATAAATTTTGATTCTAATTTTACTTTCTCTGGATCAACGCTTAATTGGTCAACGATGATATCTTTTACTTTTGCATTAACTGACATGTGAGCTCCTTTTTTGTTATTAAAATTAATAAGTTAAAGACTTAAAAATATTCATTAGTTTAGATAAAGTCCACCATTGACATGCAATGTTTGACCCGTAATGTACGACGCTGAATCGCTCAATAAAAATGCAACAGCTTGGGCGACTTCATGTGCTTCGCCTGGACGTGCTAGTGGAATTTTATCAGCAAATGTTTTAAGCTGTTCAGGTGATAAAGCATCTGTCATATCACTTTTGATATAACCAGGAGCAACCGTATTAACACGTACGTTTCGCGAGGCTAATTCTAAAGCTATAGAACGGGTGAACCCTTCTAGTCCTGCTTTACTGGCTGCATAATTTGATTGGCCAGCATTGCCAGATGATCCGATCACAGAAGATATATTTACGACAGAACTATTTTTTGCGCGTAATAAATTTTTTGCGAAAGACTTTGTAACATAAAAACTTCCATATAAATTTGCTTTCATAACTGCATCGAAGTCTTCAATTTTCATACGTAACAATAACTGATCTTTGGTAATACCGGCATTGTTAACGATGCCATGAATTTCACCCATTTGCTGTAAGACTTGAGAAACAGTTGAGTCAACTTCTTCTGCAGAAGTCACATTAAGTTTATAAATGCGATGACCTTCTCCGGGTAAAGAGCTTAAAACATTTTGGGCTTGAGCTTCTTGACTTGAGTAGGTGAATGCGACTTTTGCGCCAAGTTCAGCGCATTTTTTCACTATAGCAGCGCCAATTCCACGGCTACCACCAGTTATAAAAATATTTTTTCCTTGTAAACCAATCAAAATAATCTCCTTAAGATTACGATGCATTTTTTTAACCATTTAAAGGTGTACGAACTAGAGCTGCGACTCAAGGTTTTTTTACTACACCTTTTGCGCTGCTTCAATAAGCTTGATATCTTCTAGATTATTTGTCGAAAAAACTTCCAATTCAGAATCTATTTTTTTAAGCAATCCTTTTAAAACTGTTCCATTGCCACATTCGATATATTTTTTATGCCCATTTTTAGACATTTCTTGAATACTTTGCGTCCAGCGAACAGAGCCAGAGATTTGTTTAATTAAATTTTCTTTTAGTACAGTTGCCAAAGTTTCGGCTTTTGCATGAAAGTTTTGATAAATAGATATTGTTGAATCTTTAAAAGCTACGCCATTTAAAAACTGACGCATATTTTCTTCTGCTGGCTTCATCATATCGCAATGAAATGGGGCAGACACTTGTAATGGGATTAATTTAGCACGTTTTGGTTCTGGTAATCCTTTTTGCGTGAAAATTTCTGGTTTAAAATGATCTTTAAGCCAGTTGAGGGTTTTTAAATTACCGCTAATAACTATTTGGCCATCACAATTATAGTTAGCTGGGCTTAATGGCTTAAAGCCAGATTGATGTTCGGCCCATTCACACAAATAAACAGCTTGAACTTCATCTAAGCCAATTGTAGCTGTCATTCCACCTTGTCCAACAGGTACTGCCGATTGCATAAATTGGCCACGCATACGAACAGCCTTAACAGCATCAGAAAAATTTAAAACGCCACCTAGAACAAATGATGAATATTCACCAATTGAGTGTCCCGCAGTCGCAGAAACTTCAAGGCCTAGATGCTTTTGTAAAACACGAGCTGTCGCAACACTTGTCGTGAGTAATGCGGGCTGCGTGTTTTCAGTGAGTGCAAGTTCTTGTTCGGTGCCCGTAAAGCACAATTTTTTCATATCGAGTGATAATGCATCGCTTGCTTCTTCAAAAGTTGTGCGAGCGACTGAAAATTCATTATAGAGAAACTGTCCCATACCTGGTGTTTGACTGCCTTGACCTGGAAATATAAATGAAAATCTTTGCGACATAAAAAAATCCTTTTAATTAAAACTTAAGTAAGACCGATCCGGATGTTAATCCGGCACCGAAAGCAGTCAGTAGTATAGTCTGACCTCGTTTTATACGACCATCACGGTAAGCCATATCAAACGCTATTGGTATAGAAGCAGCCGATGTATTACCTGTCTCGTGAACAGTTGAAATAACTTTATTTAATGGAAAATCAAATTGTCCTGCAACAGCTTCAGTGATTCGTAAATTGGCTTGGTGTGGAACGATCCAATCAAGTTGCTCTGGTTTAACATCAGCCGCATTTAAAGACTCATGACAACAAGCTGCCATAGTACGAGTTGCATTTTTAAATATTTCTTTACCTTTCATTTTCATAAAATGCTGACCGTTTTCTAAAACATCAGGCGTGATAGGCATTTTAGTGCCACCAGCTTCCATCCATAAAAGTTCAGCATGTGCTCCTTCAGCATGACAACTACTTGTTAAAATAACATTTTGATCAGTACTGTGCGCACGAGATACGATAAAAACACCGGCACCATCACCAAACAAAATACAAGTTTCGCGGTCTTTGTAGTTCACTAAACGAGAAAGGCTTTCTGCGCCACACACCATTATATTTTTGTAAACACCCGTTTTGATAAACTGATCAGCGATATGTAACCCATAAACAAAACCTGTACAGGCTGCACTGAGATCGAAAGCCATTACATTGCGTGCGCCTAATTTAGTTTGAACAAGACAAGCTGTTGCCGGCATTTTTAAATCACCAGAAACAGTCGCAACCAAAATCATATCAATGTCTTGAATATTCATTTTGGCATCTTCAAGTGCTTTTTGAGAAGCTTTGACAATTAAATCAGATGTTGATTCATTTTCTCCAGCAATATGTCTTTTCTCGATACCTGTTCTTTGAACAATCCAGTCATGTGAAGTATCAACCATTTTTTCGAGATCGTAATTCGTTAAGATCTTTTCAGGTAGAAATGATCCAATTCCAGAAATTTTTGTTTTATAGAGAGATGTATTTAACATGACAGACATCCTAAACTTAATCTTAAAGAATTGACTAGAGTAAAATGTCGATATTGGCGATGTGCAAAATGAAATTTTATTTTGAAAAGCAAGATGTTGTTCTAAAAACAACTTGCAAATTGATTTTTTAAACAAAAAAAACCAACTTTAAATAATTAAAGTTGGTTTTAACTAAGTAAATCGAATGAGCTAAAATCCAAATTAGCTTAAATTAAGCGTTTTTAGATTTAGCAGCGCTGATTTGTTTACCTTTGTAGTAGAAAGCGCCATCAGCAGCTTTAAAAGCTCTGTGTGGTCTAACTAATTCGCCAGATTTTTTATCAATAGCCATTGCTGGAGTATCAAGACCGTCATGTGATCTTCTCATATCGCGGCGTGATTTCGATGTTTTCTTCTTCGGTGTAGGCATTTCAATCCTCCAAAATTGTACGGTTATAATAAAAGTATCAAAAATAATACAGTTAATTAAAAATTATTTTTTTGCTCGTTTCCAAACAAAGAACTAAGTTATGTATGAGAATTCGTCAAAAGGCAAGTCCTCAGATAATTTTTTTTACTTAGTTCAATTTTATGCCTTTTAAAGCGCTAAATGGGTTTGTTTTAACAACTTCGCCCATTTTTTCATCATAACTAAAGAACTCCGTGCTAATCGTCTTAAAACAAATTTTGCAGGCGCCTTTTTCATCAACATCAGGTTTGGGATTATAAGGAATAACTAGCGCTATAGCTTCATGAACAAATTCACCTAGTTCGAAGACATCATTTTTGTATTCAGAAACGCCAGGACCATCACCATCAAGCTCGGAAACGTGATTTGATTTAGAAAATTGACTATTTTTAGGCTCATATTCGCTGGGAATCAAAATTTCATTGACTTGAGTTTTCACTTTAAATTTGAAAGAGTCTCCGCAAGCAGAGCAAATTTCAATAGTTGCAGTTTCAATTTGACCAGTAAGGCTAAAATTTTTAGTATTAAGGGGCTTAATGAATACTTGTACATCATAAGCATGATCAGCAATTATATCTTGCAGAGTAGAGTTTAGCTCTGCAGTTTTTCGATTTAAAATGTATTGTCGACCTTCTTCAGGAATTTCATGTAACTTGATACGCATATATCTTCATACCTTATTGTTTATTTGTTCCAGCCATAATTAAAGCTGATGCTCACACGTGGATCATTAGTTAAATTACGAGGAACCTCATGTCTAATCCAACTTTCAAATAAAATCAAATCACCTTCTTGTGGGAGAACGGAAATAAATCTTTTATTTTCGTTCTTCGCTTGAGTTTTTACAGATGGTGCATTCATTAAAAAACCTAAGCGAGGATCTTCGAATTTAATTGAAGAAGCTCCTTTAGGTACTTGTAAATAATATGTCCCACTAATGACCGATAAAGGGTGAATGTGACTAGTGTGTTGAGCTCCACTTGGCATCACATTAACCCAGCAATGGGTCATAGTTAAGTCTTTAATTGAAATATCATATTCTAGTTCTTTAATATATTGAGAAATATGGATTCTCATTTTTTTTTCAAGATTTACAAACGTAGGCACAATCAAATGCAATTTATCAATCGAACCATAACTCGTATAGCCCTCTATATAATTGCTTTTTGACCACTGATGGCCTGATCGATCAGTAGCCATAATGTTTTCAACATCATCAACAAGATGGTTATTTAACTTCGCAAGATCTTTTTTGTTTGCCAAAAGTCTATCTTGGTAGATTTGAGTTACAAAAGCTTTTATCATATGCAGTGTATAGTTAATTCTCCCATCGAAAAAAGTCTACTTAAACTCTTTGAACCGGTTCATTATGTAACAAATTTACTACGACCATAGTCGACTTTGATCTAAATGGTAACGTCTAGCCAAAATTGGACTATGTCAAAAGCTTTGACAGGCATTAAAATTAAACGAGTAAATTAACCTCTTTTGGCTGATCAAATGTCTCAGATATGGATTTTGTGGGCGGCCCAGATCTTGCTCTTGATTGTTATAAGATTATTTACAATATGTACTTAAACGGGGAGAGACAATATGAAAACATTAAACACTCAAAACAAAAGAAAATCCAAACTCATGTTTGTTTTCACTTTATTTATTTGCCAATTATCATATGCCGTCGATTTTAATGAAATTATCGTCGAAAACACCAAAGCACAACAGAATTTACACTCTCAGATCAAACAAACGGTCATGGAAACCCAAATTGCTGCCCAATCTTTTAAACCACAAGATAAGTTTATTGCCGATACTGATGCTGCTAAAATTATTCAAGTCAAAACGAAAAAATCATTTTTAACCTATGAAAAAGAAAAAAAACACAGTCGTGCGTCTGCATCACAAAACGAGAAAAGACTTGCTCAAGAGTTTAAAGATCTAGAATAATATTCTCGTGATCGCAAATGCAAAATTAAGTTGTTTAATATTCCTTCTTTTTTATCATATTGGTAACGATCAAATATTTGCGGCAATCAACGAATCTGTATCTTTGAAATTTTCACTCGAACAAATGATTTCACCAAAAAGCTCTAAGCTTTTTGGTGAAATCAATTTCGATGGAGCCTTATCGACAAAGCTTACTGCTGATTACAAAAAACTAGAAAACACTTCGCCTGTTTGTGATTTTATTGGTATCTTTAAAAAAACTCACATGCAAAATAAGCTTTTTCTGCGAGTTGAGCTCGAAACTGATTGTTTACAGAACGAAGTTCAAGTTAGATCTAAAATTGGGCCTTTTTTTATTCCCTTGGATCAATCTGCAAATTTTCATCGCAAAATAACTTTAAATTCGGATTTTAATAACGTAATTATTAAAGTTAAATCTCTATCATTGTGATTATTAAGGCTTATATTCTTTCAATTCTAACCTGTTTCGAGTTTTTACTTTAGCGCGAAGTGTAACGTCTAGTCATTTACATAAATTCCATCAAGACTGATAAAGCTAATAATGTAGTAAAGTGTTAAACAAGGAGAATAGATTGGGTACTTTTGAATTGATCTCAAAACATGGAGAACACGAAGAAATTTTATTTTGTCACGATAAGGATGTTGGTCTTAAAGCTATTATTGCAATTCACAACACAGCTCTTGGTCCTGCTTTAGGCGGTACACGAATGTGGAATTATAAATCAGAAGAAGATGCTTTAGTTGATGTTCTAAGATTATCAAAAGGTATGACTTATAAAGCGTCAGCTGCTGGTTTAAACTTAGGTGGTGGGAAAGCCGTCATTATTGGTGATCCTAAAACTCAAAAATCAGAAGGTTTGTTTCGTGCATTTGGTCATTTTGTTAATTCATTGAACGGTAAATATATAACTGCCGAGGATGTAGGAACCTGTGAAAAAGATATGGAATACATTTACATGGAAACTCCTTGGGTAACAGGTATTCCAAAAGACTTTGGTGGTTCTGGCGACCCTTCACCTTATACGGCCCACGGTGTATTAATGGGTATGAAAGCCGCAGCTCATGAAAAGTTTGGAACTGATTCTCTAAAAGGAATGCGTGTTGCAGTCCAAGGTCTTGGTAATGTGGGTTTTAATTTAGTTAAATATTTATCAGAAGAAGGTGCTCTGGTTATCGTTTCAGATATTGATCAAATTCGAGTTAAAAAAACAGTCGAAACTTTTGGCGTTCAAGCAGTAGCCCCAGAAGGTATTCTTGCTGTTGACTGTGATATCCAAGCGCCTTGCGCGCTCGGAGCTATCGTTAATGATCAAACTATTTCTCAATTTAAGTGCAAAGTTATAGCGGGAGGGGCAAATAATCAGCTCGCTGAACCAAAGCATGGTGATCAATTAAGAGAGCTAGGAATTTTGTATGCTCCAGATTATGTTATCAACGCTGGTGGACTTATGAACGTTTTCGTAGAGTTAGAAGGTTATTCTCCGGATCGTGCATTTGAGAAAACGCGACGTGTTTATGATAATATTAAAAAAGTGATCGAGATAGCAAAACGTGACAATATTGGAACACATTCTGCGGCGGACCGACTTGCCGAAGAAAGAATTTCGACTATTGGTAAACTTAAACAGCGCCATCCTGGCAAATCAAATCGTGCATTTACAACATTAAAAGAAATTAACAACAGATAGGAAATATTCATAATGGAATTTATCGAAAAATATGGCAAACAATTATTTGGTGGTATAGGGTTAATAATAGTTATTGGTTTTGTGACAACACTGTTTATGCAAAACTCAGTTAAAAAAGAAAAAGCTTCGCAGGAAAAATATTTTGCTTTAGAGGCTAAAATTAAAAAATATACTGAAGAAAAATTTAAGAAATCTCAGTCTGATCAAAGTAAAAATCAAGATAAAGTGAATTTAACGACAGATGTCGCAACACTTAAATCAGAAATCGAATCTTTTATTAGTCAAAATCTAGGTACAGTGGCTTCACAATTTGCTGGATTGGAATTAGCACAAATTTTGATTGATGAAAATAAAACAACAGAAGCTTTGTCAACACTGCAAAAAATTGAAACACAAAGTCAGTTGCTTTCAAACTCTCTTGTTAAGATGAAAATTGCTCAGATCTTAGTGGATCTTGATAAATGTACAGATGCAATAGCCAACTGGTCTAAAATAATTTCAACAAGTCAATTTTCGTATTTGCATAACGAAGCAAAGTTAAATCAAGCTTTATGTTATAAAAAAATGAGTGATTTTAAAAAGGCTGAAGAGATTCTAAATCAAGTTAAAAATGACAAATCTGAAGAATCTACTGACTTTGCTAGTGAAGCAGATCGTATTTTAAGACTCATTCAATTTAACAAAACTCTCGGAACATAATCGGCGGGTATTAATGTACAATCGAATTTTACCTTACATAAAAATACTTATTCTTATATGCGGAACAATTTCTTTTAGTTCTTGCGCTTATTTAAAACAGAAAGTCGGTTCGCAATCATCTGACCAAAAAGTTATTTCTGTTAAGGCTGAATTCGTCAAAGATACTCTAGCAAAACCTAATTATGGTTTTAGAAAAATTAATCGTTTTACGCCTGTTCTTTATAAAGATCTAATAGTTGTTGCTAATGCGCTTGAGGGGCTTGTGGCTTACGACATTAGTGATCGTACAATCAAATGGTCAATTGCAATTCCAAAAGGAGTTGAATCGGCAGGTACAATGATTAATTCGCGATTGTTTGTGGGCGGATTAAATGGCGTTTTTTATTCGATTGATATGGATTCAGCTAAAATTGTTTGGGAATTTGATACGAAAAGTGAGATTGTGGCAGAACCACTTATTCATGAAGGATATGTGTATTTTGTCAGCGGTGGAAATATACTTTATTGTCTAGATGCCACGAATGGACGACAAATTTGGGTTTATAATCGTCAAGATACAGGAACTCAAATGACTGTCCGTGGAGGTGCAAAGCCAACTATTTCTGGTGATAAAATTTATGAAGGTTTCAGTGATGGATCTCTCGTTGCTTTAAATGTAAAAACGGGGACACCTCAATGGGAAGTTCTACTAAACAAAAATACAAAGTTTAAAGATATAGATGCTTCACCAGTCATCGATGGAGATATCATCTACATTAATAGCTATGATGATAAACTTTATGCTGTTTCGAAAAGCTCAGGAACAATTTTATGGCGATCAAATTACGGTGGATCATCAACCCCATTAATTATAGGTGATCGTTTAGTCTATACTTCATCAAAAGGTCATCTCATTGTCCTTTCAAAATCAAATGGTTCATTAATCTGGCAAAATACATCGATTAAAGGTATTGCTTCTGATCCAATTATTCACAAAGGCTTAGTTGTTGTTGGTGAATCACAGGGTGCTGTTGTCTTTTTTGATTTAATGACGGGTGAAATTAAAGCTCAGTTTGATCCAGGTCGAGGTGTGCTTGGTCGGCTCGTGTCAGATAAAAACAAAAGAGTCTATTTTGTTTCAGGTGAAGCTAATCTCTACGGACTTTTAATTGAAAACAAAAAAATAAATTATAATTTTTCATTTATTGATTAAATTTGATCCCATAGAAAGGATTTCTTATGAAATTTAGAAGCTTATTTATGTTTTTGCCTCTCTATTTGATCGTGACATCGTGTTCAACGACAACATGTACAAAAGAGCAGATGTTGAAAAAAAATGAAGATATAGAGAAAACAGCATCACTCATAGAAAGTCAGAAAAATATGAAAACTATTAAGGTTTACAAATTTGATGGTTCAAAGCAGTGTGATAATTTACCTGGTGCATCTCTTGACGACATGGCTAAAGAGCTCACTTCAGTCAAAATTATAAGTTCTGAAAAAAAACACGATGGATTAATGCGAATTCAAGTTTGTGGTCAACCAACTGGTCAATGTAATGTGTATGAAATCTTAGAAGCTGACTGGTCTATTGCTGAAAAAGCTGGATTTAAAAGATGGAAAGGGTATTAATTTACCCCTACCCTTATTTTTCATCGAAAAACGACTAAATAATGTTTCATGTTTTATTGTGATTCGTTTCTTTGTCCATATTGAGACAATATAAGGTACTGCTTTAGCTGGTCCAGTTTTCCTCCGAACAGTAGGCATGGGGAAATCACTTCATTTTACTTATTTATTTTTATCTTTGTTGATTACAAATTTGTCTTGGGCTGGTTATGTCAATTCAAAAGTAACATTTGAGGGGACGTTAACGGACATAAATTCAAATCCCGTAGATTTACGAACAAAAACGATCAGTTTTTATGTTTACGGTTCTCAATCAAATTGTATCTATTATGCTGAATCAAGCACGACTTCGGGATATCAAGATGGGTCTATTATCCATAAAATTGGCTCGGGTAGTACATTTATTGGATCTTACGATGCGAGTGTATTTACAACATCAACAACAGGTTACAGTGCACCTTCTGTAGCTGGTTGCGTAGTCACGCCTGGTGAATCACGTACTCTTAAAGTTAGCGTTCCAGATTTTTCACTTACGACAA
Source organism: Pseudobdellovibrio sp. (assembly GCA_046293015.1). Taxonomy (GTDB): domain Bacteria; phylum Bdellovibrionota; class Bdellovibrionia; order Bdellovibrionales; family Bdellovibrionaceae; genus Pseudobdellovibrio. The sequence goes on along the minus strand of JBKBPU010000005.1, from coordinate 111,664 downwards.
GTATTGAAATCACATCTGTGCCATCTGCGCTTAATACCGAACTGTTTGCTGGAAAAGCATTATCAAGCTTTATACTTGCAACAACTGGAACAAGTGCTGAACAAAATATTATTAACACTCTCACATCATCAGGCACTGTTGGACAATATCTCAAAAAATCAGGTTCTGGATCAGTATCGTGGGAAAATTTATCTGGTTTATCTGCTGGAACAGTGACAAATGTTTCCAGTTCAAATAATTATATTACAGTCAGTAATTCTACAACAACCCCTGTAATCCAAGCAATAGTTGGCACAACAACTGGAACTTTAGCCGCCGGAGATGATTCTCGCTTTTCAACAGCTCTACAAAAAAATAACAATCTCAGCGATTTAACATCAAGTTCGACAGCTCGAACAAATTTAGGTTTGGGTAATTCTGGTGTCACTGCTGGCACATATGGTTCGGCAAACACAGTTCCATCAATAACTGTTGATGTTTTGGGTCGCATTACCGGCGTAACTACACAAGCTTATCAAAATGCGTCTAATGTCGAAAAAGGTATTATCCAAGTTGGTTCTAATTTAACTGTTAATAATGGTGAATTAAGTTTATCGTCTGCAAATATTTCATCAGCACTCGGATTTACTCCAGTCAGCGCTTCTGCATTGTTACAGTGGTCATCAACTGATTCAAATCTCTATTATACAAGCGGGACAGTAACAATAGGTCAATCGCCCAATCCTGATTACGCATTGTCAATTTCGGGTTCAACTATTGCATTTCAAAAAATTGCAATAGGGGGCGACCAAGTTATTTACAAACCGGATCAAGCATCCTACGTTGGTTCACTATTTATAGGCGATGGTGGTAAGAGTTTGAATTCTTCTAGCTCGGGCGGAAGATACAATACAGGTTTTGGTCTCGGTTCGTTGAATAGTGTTACTACTGGTAAGAATAATACTGCTATTGGTACAAGTTCATTAGCATACGTTGTTTCTGGTACAAATAATACTTCGATCGGTGCATTTGCTTTATTTAATAATAATAATTTAGACAATACAGCCATTGGTTATAAATCATTGATCAGTAGTTCAGGAGATACCAATACAGGAATAGGTTCAAAATCAGGGTTTAACCTGACAACTGGTTCAGCAAATACTTTAATTGGTAGCAGTGCAGGTGAAAATCTCAGTTCTGGATCGAACAATACTTTTATTGGTAAAGGTTCGGGTTCAGCGATTACAACCGGAAGTTATAATACTTTTATAGGATCTTATAACGGGAGTGATACTCCAACAATGTCAAACTACGTTGTCATTAGCGACGGAGGCAACAATCGTCGTATCACGATTGATAACACTGGTCGAACTGGTATAGGAACAGCTTCACCAAAAGCAACCCTAGATGTTGAAGGTTTTGCTCGGTTAAAAAAATATACTGCCGAACCTGTGACTTGTGACACTGATACAGATGGAGCTATCGCATTGAACTCACAATACACATTATGTATCTGCAAAGGATCTTCTGGCTGGGTTAAATCAAGCGATGGGTCTTCTGCTTGCGTTTGGTAATATCCCAATCTGATACAAACCTTAAGTAACATAATATAACTTATCAGAAAAGCGCTATGAGTAGTGCTTCTGGTTATTTTAGCTAAAATTTAAATGACAGTCGATCTTTAACTTCATACAGTTTTTGATATGAAAAATCTGATCGAATCTCTTTTATCTCAGTATAAAACTGAAAACTCAGGCGTCCTGGCTGATTACATACCTGAGCTAGCAAAGGTTAATCCTGATCTGTTTGCCATATCAGTTACCAATATCAAAGGCCAGGTGTTTTCTTGTGGTGATAATCTGCAAGATTTTACACTGCAATCAACTTCAAAGCCATTTGTTTATGGACTGGCTTTGAGTTTACATGGTCCTCAATATGTACACCAACGTGTTGGCATTGAGCCTTCTGGCGAAGCATTTAATTCAATTATTGAACTCGAAAAAAGGACACATTTACCCTTTAATCCAATGATAAACTCTGGGGCTATTGCAATAGCGAACCAAATTCAGAGTGATGAAAATCATCGTGTCGACAAAGTTTTAAACTTATTTACTGATTTAACAAATAGAACTGTTAAAATTAATTATCAAGTTTACGAATCTGAGAAAAAAACAGCGCATCGAAACCGTGCAATTGCTCATTTATTGCGTCATTTTAATGTTATTCATGATGATATCGAAGAAACTCTCGATTTATACTTCAAACAATGTTCAATCATGGTCAATGTTGATAATTTATCTTTGATGGCGGCCACCTTGGCCAATCAAGGAATTAATCCAGTTACGCAAAAAAAGATTTATTCCTCAATTGATAATCAGAAAATTCTAAGTCTTATGTTTACTTGCGGAATGTACGATACAGCCGGTGAGTGGGCATACACAGTCGGACTGCCAGGCAAATCAGGTGTTAGTGGAGCCATGATTGCTGTCGTTCCTGGACAATACGGGATAGCCGTATACTCCCCTCTTATTAATGACCATGGACATTCGATTAGAGGACTTAAAGTTCTTGAGGACCTAAGCCAAAAATTGAAATTGAGCTTATTCTAAACGAAAGCAACATCATCTATGCAAATAAATAATATCCCCGTCGAAAAAATTCAGAATTTTGCATCAATTGAAATTCATCTTGTCCTTTTGGGCGTGTTAATTTTTAGTTTTGCATTCTATAAGCTTTTTTTAAAACAAATTTCTGAAAAAAGACATAATAGTCTAAAAAATAGATTCAAAACAACAACTCGGTATTTACTCGTTAGTTTAACGACCTGTTTATTTCTGTATTTTGTTAGAAATAATTACGCTGAATTTGCGCAAATTATTTATAATTTTGGCTATCTTTTTCTTTTGATCATAATGAGCATTGCATTTATTAAAACCACACAGATCATTATTTATTTGTATTTATTTTTTGTAAATATGAGTCATGGTGTTCCTCGCTTACTAGCGAATATGTTTACTTTTTTTGTCGCCATTATACTGGTTAATGTTATTGCGACACAATTGTTTGAAATTCACTTAAGTGCTTTACTTGCTACTTCTGCAGTGTTTTCACTGGTGCTCGGTCTTGCACTTCAAGATACCTTAGGAAACTTATTTTCTGGAATTTCTTTACAAATTGAAAGCCCTTTTCAGATTGGTGATTGGATCGAAGTCCATTCAAAAAATGAAAAATGGCTAGGACAAGTTCAAGAAATGAACTGGAGAGCTACGTTTTTAGTAGGCTTTTCAGATGAACTTATTATGATTCCAAATCGAACAATTGCTCAAAGTGAAATATTAATTATATCACAAGGTCAAAAAACAATTCGCATTAGTCACCTGTTACGCTTTAGCTTTGAAACTGATATTGAAAAAGCTAAAAAGGCTATTATGACTGGCGTTGAAAAAGTTCAAACTGGTATTTTAACTGACCCCCCCGTTAGAATACTTATCACTGATTTAAATGAATCTTGGATTGTTATGAAAGTATTTTATTCATTAGCTGATTTTTCAATTCGTTACCGAACTGGCGATTTAGTTATTTCTAAAATTTTAGAATCATTAAAAGAACATAATCTAAAACTTCAATCTCAAAAAATTGAAATTGAGAAAAATATTTAAAAACGATCGTTTTTATTTTGATTCAATATCCGAAAATCGAACTTTACAATAATTTAAAATACAACTCAATCGGTACATTTTTTGAAGTTATTATCCTTAACAACAAATCGTTATAAGGAGATTTATATGAATTCTAAAAAATTAGATCGTGCTGTTTTATGTTTATACGCAATGTGTGGTCTTAAGGTTGCAACTGCTCTTTACACAGCTTTAACAATTTCATCACTTAACTTGTCAACATTTGCTTCAGATTTTATGAGTGTGACAAGCGCATCAGTAGTTTTGGCATTAGCAGTGTGTATCTTTACGATATTTGTTACTCAGGCATTAAAGAAACAACAAGTCTGGGGCTGGATAGCGGGACTTAGTCTATTTTTATTTACTTTACCTAGTTTTGCTTTACCAGCTTCTGTCATCGGGATTCTATCTCTACTGGATATTGAGGTCAGAACAGAATACTTAAAACAACTCGATTTTAAATTTTAGTTTACAAAATTAAACAGATCATTTGTTTTATTTGTTGGCTTTTAAGCATGCTTTTCAAGCGTAAAAGCCAATTTTTTAAAAAACTGGTAAAACTTGACCTTCGTTCAATGCTGGAGAAAGCACTCCAAGCGAAAAACTAATTGTTGGTGCAAGATCAATCACCAAGGCATTATGACTGTAGACACCTTTTTTAAATTTCGAACCAAATAGAATTAACGGTACAGTCTTATCATATGAATAACTCGTCATATGCGTTGTTAAGTTATCGTCTTTTTCCATATAAAATGCATCTGGTATAATAATAAAATCACCTGAATGAGATTTTAAAAATTGCTTTTCAAGCTGTTCACCAATCAAACCTAAAGGCATTTTCTTATTGGCCAGATCTTCATTAAAAACAATTGAGTAAATTCCTTTGACTCCTTTTAATGCCTCTTGCACTACTTTGTTGAGTTCAGATATTTTAATTTTTTTCTTTTCTAAAACCTCTGGATCATAGTAAAAATTCAAAGATTTTGTAGCAGCGATCCAGCTTTTACTTTTTAATTCACCAAACTCTTGATCTAATTTTTTATTTACGAGTCGATACACCTCTAGATAATCAATTTTACCAGCATCTATTTTTGCTGATTGCGAATATTCTACTGTTGGCGCAACTCCATGATCAGCGGTCAAATATATATCAACTTGATCAAGTTGACCGAGATGTTTTTTAAGTCGGTTAAGAAATAATGATAATCTTTGATCTTCAAACAGCGTTAACTCTTGCATTTCTTTTGAATTAAGACCTAATTTATGCCCAAGCATATCGTGTGTAGATAATGATAAAAATAAAAAATCAGTCTGTTTGTTCAGACCTAATTTTTCTGCAGATAATGCTTTTTCAGCTAAATCAAACGATAAATCAATCCCCTTTGAATAACTGAGCCCTTTTTTAGATAAAAACTTAACTTGTTTACCATCAATTGAGCTTGTTAAACCATCAAGCTTTCGCAACTCTTTATTGGACGATTCAATCCAATCCGGTGTCTTTTGCGTATAGTAAGAACTTGTTGTCCACTTGTATTGATCATAATCCATCCATAAGGCAAGATCTGCACGATGCCCCCCTAGCATAACAGCAGATCTGTCCTTAAGCGCAATGGATATCACTTTTGAAGAATACCCTGCATTTTTATATTCATCACTAAAACTTGTAGTTTTGAGACGGCTTGGTGAAATTGCATGTTGATTATCTTCAGCACAATAAACCATACGTTTAAGATCACGATCATAATACTCATTGAGGTTAATTCCATTTCGATATGGTCTAGAGCCCGTTGAAATCATAGCATGACCAGGGCAAGTCATATTTTGAAATACATCATAAGTTGCGAACGGAAAGTAAGCTGAATTTTCCATTAAAAACCTAAACCCGCCGAGTTCACCGTTAGCTTTTCGCGCTTTTAAAAACTGACTTTCAAATCGAGTTAAATAATCAGATCTGAACTGATCAATGACGATTAAAACAACCAATCGAGGTTTTTTTTGAAAGTCTGAGTACTTTAAAACAGAATTTGCAAATATATTAAGAGGTAACAATACAACTGTGATGCAAAATAATGATATGGTTTTTTTCATGATTTAATTTTAATTCTTCAATCTGACTGGCGACAAGTTAATCTTTAGTCATTATCAATGACTAACTGAGCTATAAGACCCACGTCTTGATGCTGATCAATTCTTTCATCCGTTTTTGGAAATAAAATCAATCCTTGTTGTAGACTGATGATTCGATCACCATCATTGTTAGCTGCAATACACTCCCCTTTTTGAACTTGATCTAAATTAATGTACTTTTTAGACATTTTAAATGAACTATTTGAATCCACTGGTTTTGTAAGAGTTTGTTTAATCAGATAATACTCTTTTTTTTGCTTTTCACTGGATAAATGTATATCGTTAAATCGGTATTGTAATAATTTATTTTCTAAAACACTGACTATTTCAAGAGATTTAGTAAGATTAAAACCATTTTGACTCACTTCTATAACCAGACATAAAATATTTTGTGACATGGCAAATTCAAGGAGAGTTCTCCCTTCAGAAGAAAAGCCATGAGTGTCAAAACAAAAAATTGGCCACTCTTTATGAAGATGGCGACACCATGAGACCAAATTTAGTGATTCAGGAATTACAAAAAAACTTGAATGTGTAGGTTCAATTGTCTGATGCAGATCAATTATGACTGATGGATTTATTTTTTTTACCAAAATTTCTATTTCTTTAGCTCGCCTGATTTCGTAATTGTTATTTTCATTTTTTGAATGTAAAAAACTACGATTTAAGTCTTGATCGCAGTAACGTTTATTTTGCATGTAAGCTTCAACATTATTTAATGACACTGCTACTTTTTTTAAACTTGTTTTTTGATTTAAAAAATTTTCAAGTAAAATATTAATAATTTGTAATCCAATGACTTCATTTCCATGAGTGAGACCACAAATCAAATAATCTACAGACTCATCAATTGAAGCATTATTGCTTTGGATAATAAAACTGTACTTATCTAGATCAACGACAGCACAATGTGATGATGATTTTAACTGTTGCTTTAAGTTATTGAATAAGTTTAATTCGGTGATTAAATGATGAATATTCATATTTTTCCTTGAAATCTTTCAACGTATTGACACTTTTGACAAAGCTCTTCAATCAGTTGCCCTTGTTCAAAACTAGTTCTAATTTTTTTAGCTTTATCAGAACTTAAAATTTCTTTTATGTTATTGTTATGTAACGATCCAAGTTTTAAGATAGCTTCTTTATCTAAACAACAAGGAACAACGTCTCCGTTAGCATGTACGGCTAATTGTTTTCTTAATCCGTAACAAGTTCCTTTTTGTGAAATCACATCTCTTTTTAAAGTTGGCCACTCAAACTCTGTATCAAAGTGTAGATAAAGTTTATGCATAATTTTTTTCGATTTATGAAGTTTGATATCAACATTGTCATTAATTTTAACATCAAATTCATTTTCGACAGCTTGTATGACTGGATAATTTTGTTGCTTTTGAGCTTGAGGACTTTCAAGATTCCAAAGTCGCAAATTAATATAATATTGATTATTTAAATCAACAGATTGGCGACAAAAACTTATAATGGGTTTTAAATACTGATCGAGTGTTTGTCTTTGAGTATTGGCAAAATACGAATGCACTGAAAAGTTTATTTGCTCTAAGCCTTTCCATGAAAGAATTGTTTCCGCATGTCGCTGGATCAACGTCCCGTTAGTTGTTAGAAAAATTTTAAGATTAAGTTCATCGCAAATCTGTACAATTTCTTTAAACTGCGGATGCCCTAAAGGTTCACCCATAAGGTGCAAACAAATCTGTTTAGTAAGTGGTTTAACTTGATTCGCAAAATTTTTAAAATCTTCAGGAGATATAATTTTTTTATCACGCACAACTTCTGGGCAAAAATTGCATTGCAAATTACAAATATTACTAATTTCTAAGTACACTCGTTCAAACATTTAGACCTTCTTTAAGTAGTGTGAATTTGATTTAACAGGTCTAGATCGCAAGTATTGTCCTGTTGTAGCAAGTGATGCGTGGCCTAAAGTTGTTTGCACAACATGAATATCGGCACCGTTCTCAAGAGCATGAATAGCAGAACTGTGTCTAAACCAGTGAGGTGAAGGTGTTTTATCACCTGGAACTTTGACCTTAGCTAAGAGAGTCGTTTTTTTAATTATTTTATAAATTGTGATGCGCGAGATTGGATCTCCTTCATAATTAAAAAGATAATCCTCGGATTTTAAGTTTTGTTTTTTAATATATTTTTTAATTTCTTTCCAAAGATGTTGCCCTGTTAAAACAGTGCGCACTTTCTGTCCTTTACCTAATACTGTAAGATAAGATCCTGATTTATTTCTTTTTTGCTGAATTTCAGAAAAATCTCGAATTTTAATCTGCGATAACTCGCTTACGCGAAGTCCAGTAAAATAAAGTGTTTTTATAATAAGTCGATCTCGTTCAGATAATGATTTATCAACCATTCTTTTAATTTGATCAATAGACAGAACCTTATACATAAAAGCTTCAGGAAGTCTTTCTTGTTTAACTACTTTAACTGGGCTTTTAGATATATAATCCACGTTTTCCAAGTATTGAAACAATGAAGATAAACAGTTTCGATGAAGGTTTCGTGTCGATGCAGAAACCTTATCTAGTTTGCGAATATACAATGTCACAATTGCCGGCGTGATATCTTTTAGACTTATATGCCAATTGAATCTTAAAAAGCGCTTAACAATGCGTATGTAAGCTTCTTTCGTCTTAACTGAAAAATGACCCTGATTGAGCCAAGCCCAAATATGAATAGATTGTTCAGACTGAACAAAATGAGAAAGTTGTGATTTATCTGAAAAAAAATTAGAGGCTTCAATTACTTGTGGTAGTTTTTTGTTATTCATTAAAACTCCATTTCAAAGCTAAGTATGTTGTACTCCATCACTGGCGCAACGCGTTTGCGACCATTCGTTTTGGTTTTTTTAAGGGTTATTAATCCTTTTTTTTCTAAAAACTTAAGTTCTTTTTGAATATAGGGTTGGCTTTTGGCAACCAATTTTGCCAATTCATAGACTGAATTAGGAGAATGTTCTTTAATCCACCAAAGCAGCTCCAGTCGCTGATTTGAAAGCCCAGACAGCAATTCAAAAAAATCTTTTTTATTCTTGGTTTTGATGATCATTTTTTTCATATATTTTATTATATAATATATAACTAAAAAAACAATATGTTAACAAAACTATACTTATGTTAATTTAGCTTTTTATAATTTTGTTATTTTTTACTTGCATATGACATGGAAGATTTGGAAGAATTGGTCTATGGAAAATATTATCACTTCTTTTGACTACCCGATCATTATTAAGCATGTACATGGATTTTTAACTGTTTCAGTGCCCGATTTAGGTATTTCTGAAAAAATTCAGATCACAAAAAGTTTTTATAAAAAAGAGACATTAAACCAAAACAAAGATAAAATTTGGAATCTTTTAGTGAATGTTTTAAATCAATCTGAAAACCATGTACAATATAAAAAGTGGGTCCCTGATGCCTCACAAATCAAAAGTTCATTAAAAAAACCTGCAAAAGACTACAGCTTGCCAGAGTTTCAAAAAGCTCTATCTCAATATATAAAAGTCAGCGAAAATACAATCAGACGAGCTATTGAAAAAGGACAAATTATCTGTTTAAAAACTGCTGGTGGTCATCGTCGTATTCCTGAGTCAGAAATTGAACGATATTTAAAAATGTGTGAAATTAATAAAAACATACTAAATCAAAAAAATGGAGATCATTTATAGTGAAATATTTGATTTTAATTATATCATTGCTACATGTCAGCTTTGGCAGTTTAGAAGCTTCTCAAACTAAAATCACATCCAGCGCTTTAGATAAAATTGAGACAATTTATCTGGGTGGTGGTTGTTTTTGGGGGTTACAAGATTTATTGCGTCAGCAAAAAGGTGTTGTCAAAACCGAAGTTGGATATATGGGTGACACTCATACAAAAGCCACTTATGAATTAGTTAAAACTGGTCAAACTGCTTTTGCGGAAACAGTTCTTGTAAAGTTTGACACAACAAAAACAAATTTGAATAAAATTTTAAAATATTTTTTTAAAATCCATGATCCTACGACATTAAATCGTCAAGGAAATGACATCGGAAAACAATATCGATCTATTATTTTCTTTTCTAATCAAGAGCAAAAACACATCGCCAATAATCTCATTAAAGAACTTGATCAAAAAAAAATATTTAAAAGTAAAATTACAACAGAGTTAGCGCCAGTTCTTCAGTGGCACAAAGCAGAAGATAACCACCAGGACTATTTACAAAAAAATCCTGATGGCTATACTTGCCACTATGAAAGAAAGCTCAGCTTTTAAAAATTATCGTTTGGAAAAAACAACGATCTTGTCCCCGTATAACTACCACCTAGACTTCTTGGAATATCATCAGGTGCTGTAAAATCATTACACGGCTCATCTGGATCAGTTACGCCATCACAATTTGTACCCTCTGAACCCGTATAATCCCATGGCGATACGCCAGAATAAACACCAGTTGTTTTGTAGGTATTAAATACTGAATACACGTCCCATTGACGCACATAGAGTTTTATTTTGTGCTTAACCTCGAATGCATCGTCTAAACATTGATATTCATAAGTAGGATTAGCTGTCGGAATCAGAGTTCCGCTACGATCAGAAACAGGCCTAACGTAATAAGGCATATCAGAGCTTGAACCTGACGCTGAACCATAACCTGTGTGATAATGTAACCCAGCGACAGCTGTCGAAGACACAGAATAATAATTAGCTACTGGTATGACAGAACCACCACCAAAAATTGTTTTCGCTGGAGGATCAACAACAATAGGTTTTAAAATTCCTGAACGAACGTCAGTAATTCTTGAAATTGGATAACCATTAAATGAAGTTGCATCCCAGTTGGTTTTACCCTGACCGCCAATGCAATCAGTTATGTTTCCACCCCAATCTTTGTTTGGATCATTTGTTGTTACTGCCGTCACAGTTCCTGACGCATCAACAGTTCGTGTAATCGTCGTAAGAGAGTATCCTCCAAAACAGCAGTTCTTGCCGTTGAGAGATCCCGTTGTGTCATATATGCACTTTTCCGTTAAGCTTCCACCTTCAGCAATAAAATTAGCTTCAGTATAACCAGAGCAAGTTGCTGACAATCCTGAACCATCAACACTACAGCGATATGTTGTTGTTACACCACCAGTCGCATCTGATGTGTTTGTTATTTCTTTAGTTATTGCTGTCGGACCAACACCAATTTCTTTATTATAATACCAATAGGGTATTTCACGCATGTACTCACACATACCACTTGGAATATTAACAGCTAATTGCAATCCACCATACCAAAGCGAAAGTTCTGGTGCCTCAACTACGCAGCTCAAACTTTGATGTGCTGTCGTTGATTTTTCCACAGCACACTTTGTTCCATAAGATGGAACCCCTAATGCTCCGATTTGACTTGTGTATGTTGGATATACTGTTTTGGTGTCAACAGCCACAAAAAACTGACTTGCGGTCGAAACATCAGCTGGAGGTGAAGCAGGATTTGAACCATCATTTTGTTTGTCGCTATTGTCAGGCTTTTCAGATGAAGGGCCAAAACCTGATTGCGCCGTCGGAGAACAGCTTGCTAAAATTGAATAAACACAAATAAATAATATAAAGCTATAAGGACTTTTCTTATTTTGTTTAAAATTCATAATAACTCCCGAGGTGATTCTACCATCAAGATATCGGAAGCTCGTCTATTTTAATTGAGTCTTTCGTTAACCATAAGTATCAAATTAACTCAAACTAGACTTAAGACTATTCTTTTAACACCGGAACGATGTGCAGTGTTTCAGTGTTTTGGTTTCTCTCTATTATAATTTTTGTTTTTTGATCTGGCTGAACAGACTGTAAAGTGTAGACAAAATCATAAATATTCTCAATCTTTAGATTGTTAAACTCAACAATAATATCACCACTTTTTAAACCAGCTTTTTCAGCTGGCGAGTTTTTAGCGACTCCAGAAATTTTAACTCCCTTTACGCCTTCTTGAGAATAATCAGGAATTGTTCCTAGGAATATTCTAAAACTACGACCTTCAAGTTTTTGACCCGAATTACCTTCAACTTTTTCATAGATAATATTGCTTTCAGTTTTTTGAGCAATTTCGTCAGAAAAAATTTTGACAACATCTAAAACTTTAACAAGACCATCATAATTTAATGTCTCCGGAACATCTAAAGGTGTGTGATATTCTGCGTGTGCTCCTGTAAAGAATGTAATTGCAGGTACACCCGACACATAGAACGACATAGAGTCAGTTGGCAGATAAGGATCATGTGTCAAGTTTAATGACAATCCTGTTTTAAGTGTTGCTAGCTCGGCCAGTGCTTTAAATTTTGAAGCCGATCCTACACCTTGGATATGAAGACTTTCTCTTAACCGACCAATCATATCCATATTCAAATTAGCCATAACTTTAAGTTTATTTTTTTTCAAATTTTGCGTGAAATGCAGAGAACCAAGTGTGCCAAGTTCTTCTCCAGACCAAAGAGCGAATAATATTGGTCTCTTTAACTTATTTAATTCATTTTTCTGCGAGTAATAATGCGCTAGTTCGAGGACTCCGGCTACACCTGAAGCATTATCATCAGCTCCAAAATGAATTTTACTTTTCATTTCATTAGTCGCCAAAGATGATCCGGTAAGTCCCACCCCCAAGTGATCAAGGTGTGCACCAATTATAAGTGCTGGGTTTTTTGAATTTAAATTAAGACCTGCGATAATATTGCGACCTTGTGCTTTTTTAAAATTTAGATCAATTTTTGTTGTTAAATATTGTGATTGGAAATCAAATCCAGAAACATGATCGTAGGTCGAATACTTACGAACAACTTTTGTTAAATCATTTAAAGACGAATCAAAAGTAGGATCACTTTTAATCGCATTTTTTAACAAAGAGTCGAATGTCTCTTTAGATATTTTCAAAATTGGCAATTGAGATTCAGAAAGTCGACCTGAAAATTTCAAATCCGATATTGCAGAATCAGAAACAACAATAACACCAAATGCACCTAAATTTTTGGCCACAGTTATTTTATGTTGTAATCTAGAAAACGCTAACAAATACGAGTGTTTTGAAAACTCTTGAAGACCTGGTTTTGGCATATCATCCAGAATAACGACCCATTTTCCATTAATATCAATCCCTTTATAAGAATCAAAGCCTGGAAACTGACCGCTCGCAGGAGCTTTAATTCCAAACCCAGCAAAAACAAGCGGTGCTGGTTTAAAATCACCAGTTTTTGAATACGAAACTAATTGGTAATCTTCACCAAGTTTTAAATCTCTATTGAGTCTTCCTTGAAATGATGCTAAGTTGTTTGGTCCAACACTCACATCTGAAACAAATTCAAATTCCTGAATAAATTTTTTATCAATAACAGGCGATAATCCCCATTTTCTAAATAACTGACCAATTTCTTGTGTGTATTGAGACTCTTCTTCTGATCCTGTAAAACGACCTTTAAACTTCTCACTAGCTAGATAGTCAACAATTTGACGAGTATCTTCTTTTCGAACACTTGGTTGAAAATTTGTTTGTAAAAGCGAATCAATGTGCGAACTATTTTTTATGTTTAGCAATTTTCTTGCTAACTGATCATCCCACTGACCAATATAAATTTGACTTTCTCCTTTTTCATTGCGATGCGACCATGTGATCTGATCACCTTGCGGAGAAAAACTGGCTAAACCATCAAATCCATCCGCATAGGTTACACGAATAGGCTCACGCTGACCTTCAGTATCTACAATAAAAAGTTCGAAGTTTGAATATCCACCAACAGTAGAAGCAAAAATTATGTAATCACCCGATGGATGAAAAAAAGGAGCCCATGACATTGAATTTAAACGCGTAATTTGCTTTTGATTACGACCATCTACATTCATCGTCATGATTTCTGCAGAAGCACCTGACTCTGAAAATCTCCGCCAAGTAATTTTCTTACCATCTGCGCTAAAAAATGGTCCTCCATCATATCCTGGCGTTTCAGTTAAGCGTCTAACATTCGATCCATCAGAATTCATAATATAAATTTCCATAAAATAAGAAGGATCTTGTTGAAATTTTTTAAGTTCATCGGCATTCAGCTTACGATTGTAGGCCGTGCGGTTTGAAGCAAAAACAATTGATTTTCCATCCGGAGAATAAGAACCTTCAGCATCATATCCTTTTTCTTTGGTTAATCGCTTTAATTGAGCACCTTTTAAATTAGATTCAAAAATATCATAATACTCATCAAAACTCCATGAGTAGCGACCTTTGATAGGTTTTGCTCTTTCCTCAAATTCAGCTTTAACTTTTGATGTGATATTTGGATCTAAATGGGTCGATGACCACATAATTTTTTTCTGAGATGGATGAATCCAACCACAGGTAGTCTTTCCGTGTCCGACGGAAACTCGCTCAACAAGTCCAGTATTTAAATCCATCATAAACATTTGATAAAATGGATTCTGAGGATCTCGTTCAGACTGAAAAATCATTTTTTGACCATCAGCACTAAAATAGCCCTCTCCTGATTTTGGTCCATCGAAAGTAATTTGTCGTGCATTAACGATAAGATTTTTAGTTTCAGATGCATTTTGACTCGCGATTGATTGCTCGACGAGCAAGTAAGCTAGACTTATTGAAAAAACGAAGATAAACAGAGTGATTCTAACTAGATTATTTTTGAACATAGAATATACTAACTCCTAATGAAGAAAACAAATTTTTTTACAGTTATATTCCTCTGGCTTATTCAAAGATGTCAACCCAACAAAACAAAGATTATAAATCTCTTTCAGACTGACACGAAAAATCAAAACAATACCATCTTGCTCTTTACTTTCATTTACGCCCCTTATCAAAAAAGATTCAAAAAACGTGTTTTATTCTTAAGCAAAAACAGCTCTCAAAAGGCTTGTATAAAATGATTTGCCCTATTCATTTAGATTGTCCAGGTTGCCAACTTTGGTCGTCTCCTTACGATCAACAAATTATTTTGAAAAAAAACAAACTTGCACAATTGATGCAGCTTAAAGTCGATGACATTCAGTTTATATACGCAGGAGAGCACAGCCTTAGAACTCGGTTCGATTTTATTGTCAAAAAAAATGAATTTGGTTTAGTCAATAAGAATAAGCAACTCATACCAATCGTTCGCTGCCTTCAATTAAACTCTCAATTGCAAGATGCATTTGATCTATTGAAAAGAGTTAATTTTAATGTTGAGATAGGAACCCTACGTCTACGTAGCTCTGAATATGAAAAAAAATATGGTCTTTGGCTAGATTTTTCTAATATTGATATTAAAAATCTACTTTTAGAGAAAAAAACTCTGAATCATTTAAATCAATATTTTTTTATCGAAATAGGCCAGAGAAAGAAAACTATTTCTTTTGAAGAGATTGATTCGCAATACAAACTAATGGATCCAGAACCTAAACTTTGGTTTTCAACACTTGAAAATACAAAACAAAATGAATTAAAACCGACACCACTTTACTGTGCAGTGAGTAACTTTACCCAACCCAGTCCCCTAACCGCAAACCTTATCGTTGAAACAATCCTCAGATGGATTAAAAACATTAAGGCACAACATGTTTGGGAATTTGGTTCAGGCGTTGGCCAATACACTGTTCCTTTGTTATCAACTGACGTTAATCTTACAGCCTTTGAGTTCGATTCGTTTGCAACACAATGCTTAAAACAATCTATTAAAGACAAGCCCTACTTTGATAAAATACAAATTCAGACCGGAAATTTTCAAATTGAAAAAAACATAACATTCATCGAAAATTTAAAACCACCGCAGGTCTGTCTTGTTAATCCCCCGAAATCAGGTTTAAAAGATTTTAAAAATATTTTATACAATTTAAAACCAGAGTTTTTAATTTACGTTTCGTGCTATCCAGAAACCATGATGCAAGATCTAAAAACAATCAATTGCAATCAAGATTACAAAATTAAAGAGACTGTCATTGTTGATCAATTCCCACAAACCGACCATTTTGAAGTGGTTTGCTTACTTCAAAGAGTATAATTTCAAACCTGAGAATAATCCTAGCAAATCTTTTCCCACAACAAGAGACAATAGTGGCAGGCAAATAATTCCTGTCATTAACGATAATGTAGTCCTTATTAAAAGTTTGTACATATATGATTCACTTAAACGTTCAATTGGTTGCCCAAGCCTTATCGAACATGTCCATTCACCGATTGATGCACCAACCAAAGCTCGTGTTGCTATGAAGTAAATCCAACCTGTAAATATAAAAACACAGGTCATTGTTAAAATACGATTAGCCTTAAAAAATAAAAAACCCATGTCATTTTTAAAGAAAATATTAATTATAAGCATCATCACAAGGTTAGCAAAACAGCCAGCTGCTGTTATAACAAGCCCATCCGTTATTATTGAAAGCCAACTCCAAAGAGCCAGCTTTAAACCTTGACGTCTTGATGGTCCACGAGTTGACAAATCATGTTCTTCAACAAAATTGAATTCATGACGTACAAAAAGTGGTCTTCTATACGAGATTCTTCTTTCAATAGAGGGGTTAATCTCATCTCGAACTACATCAGTCGGCGGAGAATCAATCTGCTCACTCAACATAAAATTTATGATCATCCTACTGACCTGTTCCTGACGATGACGGCTTAACCGATGGGGTATTTGGACACTCATTAATATTAGTCACATAAGTCACTCCATCAGGGCAACGAATATTAGCCGTCGGCGGACAGAGGCTTTGATCAGTTACTTGCGTCACTTTGTCTGCACATGTAAATAAAACCGATGCTGTTGCAGCAGTTGAACATGTACATGTGGTCCCATCAACAAGTGATGTCCCAGGAGGACAAACAGCACATTGACATACACCATTAACACGAGATTGATATCGATTAGGACATGTTGTTACACAGGCTGAACTTATTCCATTTGCACAAGCATCGCCAGCAGCATTTAGTTTTGGTTTTTTTGGAAAAAATACCGGAAGTAAATATTTTACACCAGCATAAATACCTACACCGATGAGTGCCCATTTACCGTATTTCCAAATTTTGTCCCAAACACCACTTGACGATTTGCCATCTGGAATACAGACCCAACGATCACGACCGCCATAATTAGCAGTATTGAGATTTTTACAGATTTCATTATCTTTACATTTTTCAGAACACTGCCCACTTTGTACAGGAGCCGTCTCGGAAGCGCCTTGATCAACAACAGTCGTTGATGACACAGGCGTACCTGCTGGTTTGTCAGAACATTTAGACCCTGGTGTAACCTCTTCGGCCCCATTTGGACAAGTACACATGAAATTTTCATTTGGTGCTTGTTTGTCCGGACAACCTGGTTTATTTTTTAGAAATTCACGAACAAATAAAAATCGACGTTGTAATTGGTCACAAGCACCCCAAAAGTTTTTATCATACTGTTTGTTTTTAGCGGCTGCTTTACAAGCTTCACGGGCATTCACGATATTTTTGTTAAATTCATCCTGTACTTGTTGTAATTGTTTAACAACATCCAAACTTAGTGCTTCATTGAAATTAACATTCTTACCGTCACTTACCGTCATTGACATTAAAAATCGCTCGACATTGCTTTGATAGTTTGCATCTTTTTCAAACTGCTCTCTATAATATGATTCAAGATCTTTAATTTTCATATTTTCATCTGAATATCGATCTGCCGACTTTATTTTATCATCTTTTAAAAAGGCGACCTCAGGACCCAACGGTGATGCTTTTTCACATGGACCATTTGCATGAGTAGCTTTTTGAAAATCGTCACCAGTTTTAGCAACACAAATACCATTACCACTATTATCAAGACCGTAAATATAACTATTACAAGCCATTTGACCTTTAGATTCGCAAAATTTAATAGCAGCATCCATTTTTGGATTTTGTCCTTCATTAATACCATATTTTTTGCGAATTACATTCATATCAGCTGAGCATTTGCCTCTTACATACATCGATATATAACCAGCTATTACGCATGTATTTTCATCTGATAATTCGATATTATCAGTGTTGTCTTTAAATGAAATTTTTGTTCGACCAGCTTCTCCTTTTTTAAGAGAACCTGCTACGGGCTTATCTTTTCTAGGAGTTGCGTATATTTCATTAACAAATAGATTAAAAAATGAAGTTTTATTTTTTTCTTTAATGGCTCGATCATTTTTTTCTAAAACATCATTTGCTTGCGTCCACAATTTACGTAAATTGTAAATATACTGCGATTTCTCTTTGACAGTATAGTTGTTCCATACTTTAGGGTTAATCTGCGGCAAACCTATAAAAGGTTTGTCTTTAGCGAAGTTTCTCGCACTTGACATCTTATCAGGACCACCAACCTGTTTACGTAAACGCGGTTCACGATAGTAAAGTTTGTCGATCATTAGATTAAAATTTTCAACATCTTGCAAACTTAAATCAGTATTGTTAAATCGTACAGTTTTATTCTCGTCATCATAAATTTGAATTGTGTGGAGTTGCCCTTGTTGTGTTACTCGAATTACAGGTGTTTGTTCACCATTTGAGTTTTGTAACATTGTCAGTTCAAAAACTGGCATCATTTGGTCTTTAAATTGTTCAATCATTGGCTCTATTTGTAATCGAATGCCTTCAGGAAAAAGCTGTTTGTTCTTTTGGTAAAAATCGCCAACTGTAATTTGACGATTTAAACCTATATCACTTAACATTCTTTCTAGAGCATCTTTTTTAAGACTTTCTGCTTGCGCTGCTTGAGCCAGTGGAGAAATTGTCATAGTGAAAAGTGCAACAAACGCAGCTATAAACTTAAAGAATGACTTAGTTACTAGCGTGATTTTTTTAATCATAATAACCTCTTTAAAAAACTAGTTTGTTGTTGATCCCGTTGGAACTCCACCGCTATTAGCATCAGTTGAGTTTTGTCCAGTACCGCCTTCTGTTTTTGGCCAGCAAGCACCTTTTCCGTTGTTCGCATCAGGATTAAGATATTCATTTTCTTTACATTGAGGCACACAGTTCGGAGTTAACTTACATGTATCAAGTGGTGGATGAACCTTTTTTTTCTTAGGCCATAATTGACTCAACAGCAAAGCACCACCAATAATGCCACCTATCCATAAAACAGGTTTCCAGTTAAATTGACCAGACTCACACGAGTACTTTTGACCACGATAAGTGTTCGTTAATCTATGCGGAGTTTTACCATCTGCTGGACACTTACAAACACCATCACTATTTGCAACTGCACCAGATCCTGGAAATTGATCTGCCGCTTCACAATCAACCTGTGTAGTTGGACTAGTTGGTCTCTCCGTTGGCGGTACTGGATTTGTAGTGGTACATTTTTCGCCTGGATTAACTTTAAATGCACCAGTTGGTGGACAAAAGCATTTCAGTGTTTTTGAATCAATTTTACCACCATCAGCGCAACCAATTTTTTGCTCTAACCACTGAGCTATGAATAAATGACGACGTTGTAATTGATCACAAGCACCCCAAAAGTTTTTATCATACTGTTTATATTTTGGATTTTCGTTAGATTTGATACATGACTCTCGAGCAAACTTAATTTGCGAATCAAAAACACTTTGAATATTAGCTAACTTCTCAATGAGTGCATTATCAAGAGCAACACCTTTTTTAATTTTATCAACATCTTCGCCTAAAAAGCTTTTTAAATAATCGGTGACATATTTATCTTGAGCCAATTGTTGATCTTTATAAAGTTGTGCTAATTCATCTGATGACATCTTTAAATTTTCGGTAGCGTATCGACCGGGACCTTTAATATCTTTTTTAAGAAAATCAGTACCATTTAATTTGTCTTTGGCTAAAGAATTACCCAATGGTGATTCTTTTTCGCACGGTCCGTCCGCATGTGTAGCTTTTTGATATGGAGAATTAACATTTCGATCGTAATCAACGCAGTGAGGTTGACCAGGCTGTTTATATCCATAAAGATACGGATTACACGCCATTTTTGTTGGCTTTTCGCTTTCACATTTTTGAATAGCTTCAAAAATTCGACCATCACTTTCTGTCGAATAAAATTTTTTTAAAGTTTCAATATTTTTAGTACAAGAGCCTTTACGATCATATTCAGATATAACTCCATGAATGACGCAGTTGTTTTCACCAGCTTCTTTAGAACTTGTTTTTAAACCAGAATTTACAGTGATTCCTGTGTCCACAAATGGAAGTTTTAAATAGTTTTGCGAATCTAATGTGATCAACCCACTAGTGCCTGCAGGTTTTTGTTTATCACGACTCCATGGTTCTGGATTATCTATTTTTTCAAATTTTGATGGCGGATTCACAGGATCTGGAGATATGTCAGCAGTCGCTTCATTCTGAAAAAATTGAATTAAGTATTCAAATTTTGATGTTTTCGCTTTTACACCACGTAATCTTTGTTCATTTTTCTCAATTTGTCTTAAGACATTTAATGAATCCGTCCAATACGATCTCAAATTAATGAGATAATTTGCTCGATCAACTTGTGACATTTTAGACCAAGTCTCTTTTGAGACTTTAGGCATCCCTTGATACTCAGTACGTTCTTTGTTTTGCATTAAACTTTGTAGATCTTCTGGTGATGATTTAAATTGACCTGTAAATTCGCGCGCAAAATCAGGATCAGCTTTAATCATTTTTGTTAGACCTTGATTTATATTGATAAGATCTGACTCTGTTAAGTAAATATTTTTAAACTTTAAATATTTATCTTGTTCACCAATATATTGAAAAGTGATGACTTTACCATTTAATGACATTTCGATATTGTTAACGGTTTCACCAAGTGAATTTTTTGCCTGCACAACTTTAAATACAGGCATTTGTGCCTGTTGGTTTTGTGTTACGAGTGATTTTATCGACTTATAAACTTGTCCATGATAATCACCTTTATTTAATTCCCAAAACTCTTTATATGTTTGCGGCTTATTTAAACCCGATTTTAATATCAATTGATCAAGCTCTTTTTTTTGCTTTTCGGCCTCAGCACCAATAGCTACAGATGAAAAAACCATTGTAAATACGGCAGATGTGATAAAACTCGCTTTGATCAATTTTGCAAAAAGATTCATAAATGAGACTCCATTTTCTCAAATCAAACCAATCTTTGATTTCATTAAATTATCGGTGTATCTAAATGAAAACTTAAATCATTATGTTACGTTTTGTTTTGAAGTGACTTAGAGTTTTAAGATTTTTTTCGACGGTCAGATTCACCGTCACGTTTTTCAATACGTCGGTCGGGGTTATGATCAGCTGACAACCACTTAGTTCTCTGATCAAGATATGGAAATCGAAAATAAAAAGAGATCATCAGAACACCTAATGTCGTCATGATTGCTAAAACTGAGAAAACTTTAAGAAAATGCGGTTCTATAGAATTTGTGTCCATTTGATAAAGCCTATAAGCATTCATTCCAAGAACAAACATCAATGTCACAATTGCCACAGTCCAAGGTAATTTGTGTGGTTTCAAAAGTAGAATACCTGTTATTACGAGTAATGTTAGCCATATCCAATCAATTAAATTCACTGATCTGAGTAATGATGCAAAAATAATTGGTTGATACCAATTATCAATACCAGA
The DNA here is from genome assembly GCA_046293015.1 of Pseudobdellovibrio sp. Lineage (GTDB taxonomy): Bacteria > Bdellovibrionota > Bdellovibrionia > Bdellovibrionales > Bdellovibrionaceae > Pseudobdellovibrio. The sequence goes on along the minus strand of JBKBPU010000005.1, from coordinate 90,300 downwards.
ACCAATAAAGCTAATTATGATATTGCCAATTGGCGCCAGTATAAACAAAAACGCTAGAACAAATATAGCAACGGGTTTTTTTAATTTCACTGTTGATTGTTTGTTGTTCTCGGTCATGACTGTTCACTCCAGACTTAACTTCTTAAAATCTTCTTAAACAGAATAAGCTGGTCAGATAATTGGTGCAATCAATGTGTCAAAAAGGTCTAGTTATAAAGGGCATATTTCAATGGCCGTATTTTCTGAAACCAAAGCATAAACTTCTTCAATTTCTTTATTCGACATTGCAATACATCCTTGCGTCCAATTCACCGTGGGATGCATCAATTGAGGATTGAATTTTTCATAACCCTTTAGCCCCTGATTAGGGAAACCATGAATCATAATATCCGACCCAGGGGAAAGTCCCTTTGAGGCAGCATAAGCAGTATCGAAATCGTTTGGATATGAAACTTTTAAAGCTCGATGATAACTAGAATTATATTTTTTTAATTCAACGGAATACAGACCTTCAGGAGTGGCGCCATCTTTTACGAATTTTTTGACGCCTTTTGCAAATCCAAAACCAAAAGTAACATCATAATCTTTAAAAACAGCCCCATGAGATAATAAGAATAGTTTTCGTTGTTTTTTAGAAATCACAATACGATCAATCAAAATACGTGATGGATCTAAGATCTCTGATTTGCTTTTTAAAAGCATTTCTTCATTACGACAATACAAAGTTTTATCTATTTGCGTGCTTTTAGCGTATCCGAACAAGCTCGCATAAAAAACGGCTCCAAAAGTTATAAAACGAGCTAAAAACCATAATAAAAAACATCGTTTTTGATTAGCCATGTAAAACCTATTTGCACAATAAAAGCCAATTCTAATGAAAATAAAACGAATTAACTGAAAAAGAATAAGACAATGATCGACAAAATGCCCTTTTTTGTATACATAAAGGAACATGACAACGACCCTTAAATTTCCTTATTCTTTATATAACACCCTAGATCTTGAAATCTATATTTTAATCGGTGTGCTTTGTCTGGTTACATATATATTTTATAAGTTTTTTCTTAAAAATGTATCAAAAGAAAGACATCAGAATATTCAAAATCATCTCGAAAAAATAAATAGGCACTATCTTTGGCTTACACTTCTTTTTTTATTTTTTCTAGCCCTTTATGAATCTATCGATCATTCAATTTTTATCAAAAAAATAACTCCTTATGTTGCTTTTATCACTTTTATCAGCGGAATAGTTCTTTTAGTCCGCGTCTGTCGCTTAATCGTGCTCATGTATCTATTCCTTGGTTCTATGACAGCAGGCGTGCCACTGTTGATAGTAAACATATTCTCACTTATTTTATTTGTTTTAATTGGTTTTTGGTCAGTATCGCAAATTTTTGGTGTACATCTTACACCTCTACTTGCGACATCGGCGGCTTTTTCAGTTATTTTAGGTTTGGCACTACAAGACACTTTGGGGAATTTATTTGCCGGTATTTCTTTGCAAATCGATAAAACCTTTGAAATAGGACACTGGCTAGAAATTCAAATCGGACAACACAAAATTGTTGGACAAGTTAAAGAACTTTCTTGGAGAGCGACTGTCTTGGTTGGCTTAACTGATGAGATCATAACGCTACCAAACAAAGTTGTTGCGTCTTCGCAAATTTCAAATTTTTCACCTGAGAATCAACCGATTATTCGATCGCAAACATTTAAAATAGCCATTGGAGAGAACATAGAACTCGCCAAAGAAGAGCTTGAGAAAGCTATTTCTCAGATCGCCGATATTAGAGCTATCCCATCGCCTATTGCCTACGTATCAGAACTGACTGAAAGCTGGATTGGTTTAAAAGTCATTTATTTTATTGATAATTTCGGTCGACAATTTCTCATTGGAGATAAAGTTCTCAATCTAGGAAGAAAAACACTTGAAAAAAACGGTATAAAGTTAGCACATCAAATTATTGAGATAAAAAAATGACAACAATACAAGAATTAAGTCAAGTTAATCGTAATCACCCATTAGCAACCAAAATTAGAAAGCAAATTACTCAAGCATTGAGTGATTATAAAATGATTGCCGATGGTGATAAAATTATGATTTGTGTATCAGGTGGAAAAGATTCATCTATACTGACTATTCTTTTAGATGAAATACGCAAAAGAGCTGAAATTGACTTCAATATTGAGGCTGTCATTTTGGATCAAAAACAACCTGGTTTTCAAGTCGAACTTTTTCAAAACTGGATGCAACTCGAAGGTATTCAGTTTAATATTATCCATAAAGATACTTATTCTGTTGTTAAAGAAAAAGTAACCACAGGAGTATACTGTAGTTTATGTTCGAAAATGCGTAGAGCTATACTCTATGACTATGCATTTGATCACGGTTTTAATAAATTAGCTCTCGGCCATCATAGGACTGATCTAATCGAAACAACTCTACTAAACATGTTTTATACGGGGCATATCGCGACCATGCCTGCTAAGCTTAAATCTGATGATGGGCGAAATATAGTTATCCGTCCGATGATGTACGTAGCGGAAAGTGATTTGATCCAGCTTGCCAATGACTGGAATTTTCCAGTCATTCCTTGCAATTTATGCGGCTCGCAAGATGGTATGAAAAGACAACGAATGAAAAAACTAATTCAAGATCTTGAAACTGAGATACCTGGCTTAAGCTCAAGTTTTATTACTGCATTACAAAACATTAACCCCAGCCATACTTTAGACAAAAAACTTTTTGATTTTGAGAATCTAAAGTAATTAACTAGGCGACTTTAGTCACTTTATCTCTTATTTTTATCATTTTGAAAGTCATTGTGCTCAATCATTTTTCTGGGTTTAACCCCTACAATAATTTTCAGCTTTTCCGAAAATAATTTCAATTTATCAGAACGCTCTTGCAAATGAGCTGAGAGTTGCTCGTTGTCAGTCACAATCTTATTCAAATCTTGATTAGTTTCTTCCATCGTACGAATAGCTGATAGAACTTCACGACTACCTTTACTCTGCTCTTCGTTGGCTTGACTGATTGAATGCACCATTTCGTTTGAGTACACTGATTTATCAACAACTTGAACTAAAGTTTTAAGTGACAATTCTGAGTGATGTACACTTTGCGCAATCGAATCTTGAATTTCTGTTATAACATTATTTAAATTACTTCTTATATTATTCGCTAAATCTTTAACTTCAGAATTACTTTTTTGTACAATTTGAGATATTTCTACAGACGCAGTTCCACTCATACGAGCAAGATTACCGACCTCTTCAGCAACTACGGCAAAACCTTTACCATGTTCTCCTGCGCGTGCAGCTTCGACTGAAGCATTAAAAGACAGAAGCTTTGTCTGAAAAACAATGTCATCGATAACTTTTGTTTTACCAGAAATTTCAGCTATAATTTCAACGACTGTATTTAATTTTTGTAAATTATCATTAACTGAATTTTGTAAGTTAATTTGTTTTTCTGATATAACTTCGATATTTTGTTTAAGTGCTTCGAGATAGTCTTGTCCTTGCTTTGCAATTTCTTGCGTCTCAAACGAAAGCTGTGATGCTTGTTGTGCTGATTCAGAAGTACGATTCATCATTTCTGTCATTTCTGTCATAGCAGCAGCAGTTTGATGAATTGAAGACGATTGTGTTTGTCCTGCTGACCCCAAACGATCGGATGCTTGACCTAATTTAAGAGTCATTTGAGATAGAACTTCTGTTTCGTGAGTTAACTCTTGAATTATATTTTTAACCGGATTTATTATTTTAACAAGATCTCTGACGCCGATAAATAAAGAAATTATAACAGCAAAAACAGCAGCTATACCAAGCCACAAGAAATTTTCGTTTCTAGACTTTTGTATCTCTAAAAGCACATCATCAGTATAAACACCACTTCCTATAATCCATCCCCAAGGCTCAAAGTATTTCACAAATGATACTTTGCCAACGGCTTCTTTATGTCCAGGCTTAGGCCACATGTAATCAACATATCCTTCGTTTTTTGCCAAAGCTATTTTCACCATTTCTTGAAATAGTTTTTTACCATTAGGATCGCTCATATTTTCTAAATTCTGACCGTCAAGCTCGGGTTTATAAGGATGCATAACCATCATAGGTTTTACGTCATTAATCCAAAAATACTCATCTCCATTATATCTTAATTTTTTTATTAACTGTTTAGCTGCAGTTTGCGCTTGTTCTTGAGTTAGTTCTCCAGATTTTTGTAGTTTATAATAGTGATCTAAGCTATGAAAAACAGATTCAACTACGCTTTTTGTTTTTTCATTTTTGGCGGTACTAATTTTATCCTGCAATTGGGGCAAAGTAACAAAAAGATAGACTAAAATAAGTGGCACTGCAGCCAATGAAGCAAATATCATCTTAACCAAGATAGCTTTAATCTGACCGTCGTTTTTTTGATGTTTTTCCATATACGTACCTCTAAACACTCACACCTTTCGGTTTTATTTGTAAAAAGCTTGATCATTATTTAACAAATTTATTTTATACAACTGATCCAACTAGAGCAATAAGTCTAGTTTAAGCTTAGAAAGCATTAACTAGACTTTAGTTACAAATACAAGCTCCCGATTTCAATTAACTATGAAAAAATATTTATTAAAAATAACAATCGCAATCGGACTTTGTTTAACAACTCAAACCGCAATGGCTCAAAATACACGGTTATTTGCTGACGGAGATATTATTTTCCATAAAAGCAAAAGCCAACAATCAGCAGCCTTACGTGAGGCTACTGGATCTGAATGGACACATGTCGGAATTCTCTTAAAAAACAAAACAGACGGCGCTTGGTATGTCGCAGAAGCAATTGGACCAGTTAAAGCAACCCCACTTAAAGACTTTATCGCTCGAGGGCAAAAAAAAGAATATAGAGTTTATCGAAATACATTTTTTAACCCTAAAACAATGAAAGACAAACTTATCTCGGCCATCCAGAAACACAATAAACCATATGATATTTATTTCGAATTTACAGATGAAAAAACATACTGCAGTGAACTTGTTTACAAGGCTTTTTACGAAGTCATCGGGAAAAACATTGGGACAGTACAGAAAATGAAAGAAATGCGCCTAGATGGACCATACGTTAAAGCTTTAATAAAAAAACGCCTGACTGATACAGGACGAAAGCTTAACCCAGAAGAACCAATCATTACACCAGTCAGCCAAATGATCGATAAAAACTTGAAACTCATTGCAGTTGGAGCTGCACAATAAACTACGCTAAACTCAACTATGCGCATGAGGAAATTGTATTTCAGTCATGTAAATCATGACTGATAATACTATTAAAACTAAGCCGATCAATAGCCTTTCATGACGTTCTAACCAATGTAAGTTAATTTTTTTTGATCCGTAATACATAATACTCATGAAAGCCATCATTGCACCTAAAGTTCCGACAGCTAAAACGAGAGATAAAATTGAAAAACCAAACCAACCTGTTGGCCAAGCTGCCACATAAACTGGTATGAATGATTCGCATGGCGAAAATGTTAATAAAGACAATAGACTTAAAATAGCCCATCCATCTTTAGATGTTTTTTTGAACTCATGATCATGACTATGTGGGTGTGTATGATCACAATGTGAATGTTTAGCACCACGAAAATGCTGAATAACATTGAAAAAACCAACTAATCCAACAGAAATGACCATAACCCAATAAAAACCACTTGAGAACACACTATGATAGTTGATTCCAAACCAAATCACGCCAGCACCAATAACTGTTGTTGTTACTACGTGACCGATACCCGCAATGAAAAGTATAGATAAAGTTCTCCAATAGTTCCATTTTTGAGCCCTAGAGGCTAAAACAAAAGGCAACCAATGTGTCGGCAAAGCAGCATGTAATACAGAGACAGTTAATCCAGTAACAATTGAAGGCATTAATTCAAGCAATGACATGCTAGATAAATACAAAAGGCCACAAAGTTAAGCAAGTTAAGTCAGATAAATGATTAAATTTGTTGAATTTTAAAGGCAGTATTGTTATTTTTTACAGACATCTTTTGCAGCCTTAGCGTAGTTGGTAGCGCGCTTCCTTGACATGGAAGAGGTCACAGATTCGAGTTCTGTAGGCTGCACCATTTTTTCTCACTTTTGCCTAATATAGAATCAAACTAAATGAAAAAAATCAGTACAAATTATATTTATGAAAAATGTATCTTCTCAGTCTCTCGCTCGAGCGGAGCAGGCGGTCAACACGTCAACAAAACAAATTCCGCAGTCTATGCACGAGTAGATATATACGATCTTGATTTATCAGCAGACCAAGTAAACTTAATTATTGAAAAACTAGCCCACAAACTTATCCAAAATCGTTTTTTACAAACTCGCTCAGAAATCGAACGCGATCAACTTTCAAATAAAAAATTTGCTGTGAATGCTCTCACTGATTTATTAAATAATGCTCTCATTTTACCTAAAAAGCGAAAAAAAACTAAGCCAACGAGATCTTCAGTTGAAAAAAGATTAACATCTAAATCAAAAAAATCTGTTATAAAAAAACTGAGACAAGAAAAATTGTGATAACAACCAATTTACTCAATCTCTTTGTCTAAATGAGGGCATACTGTCCTTGACGTTTAATAGTTGATAAACATCAATAATTTCTTTTTTTCCTTTAATCGGGACATGATCAATCTTAATACAATCATAAAAATCTTTAACGATTTCATATGTAGATTCTGTCATTAAAATATCAGTTGAATAGTTTTTATTTAATAACTCTACACGGCTTGCCAAGTTAACCGTATCACCCACAGCTGTATAGTTAAAGCGATCCTTGTGGCCAATATTGCCGACAGTACAAATACCCGTGCTAATTCCAACTCGTGTATTCAATGCTGGTAAATTTCGATCAACTAGTTTTTTATTTAAATTATGCAAAACTAATTGGATTTCTAAAGCCGTGCGACAAGCATCATAAGCATGATTATCATTTTCATGAGGAGCCCCCCAAAAAGCCATAATAGAATCTCCGATGAACTTATCCACTGTTCCACGATTTCGACTAATAACTTCAGTAACCGCTGCAAAATACTCGCTTAGTATAACCAATAAATCATCTAACGATATTTTTTCTGAGATTGTCGTAAAATCAATAATATCTGTAAACATAACAGTGATTTCTTTTTTTTCTACACTTAAAAAGGCTTCTTGCTTGTTTCTCAATAAATCTAAAACAACTTCAGCAGGAACATATTTTTTAAACGAACGCAAACCTAATCGCATGGCTGCAATTGAACGTGCCAACTCTTTGAACTCATAAATTCTTGTGTGTATACGAGTCGTCTCTTCAAAATTAAAATTTTGAATTTGATTAACATCTTGACTTAATTTATATAAAGGTCGAACAATTTTTTTAGCAAACCTTATTGAAATAAGTATCCCTAATAAAATACTCATGACTGAACATATACCGATTATTTTAAATAAGTGATTTTCTTCATTTAATATCTTACTTGCTTCGAGATCGACACCCACAACACCAATATTTCGCCCCTGCATATCAACAACAGGTGCAAATGCAGATAACCAAACACCCCACTTATCTTGTATGAAATCAAGATTCACGTATGATCCACTATTTTCAGTAAAGGCTTGGTTCAATGCTGGTACTTCAACATTATAAACATCCCCCGGAGGACTAAAATTTTCTGAATCCGTAGGTTCGGCATCAACTGTAAAGATAATTCGACCATTATTCATTTTTTTCATTGTGTATATATATTTTATATCAGGATGAGATTCTTTAATCTTTTGAAGAATCTCGCGCACTCGTAAATACTCAGATTTATATTGATCCTCAATATTTTTTATCGTCAGTAAATCATTCGTTTGTATTAATTTAGCTGCAGTTAAAGAGATACCTTTGATTTTATTTTCAACTTCTAATCGAATACGCTTTTTAGTAAAAGAGTATATTGAATATCCTAGGATTGATAAGGTTAAACACTCAACGAGAATTACTATCCAAATGATGCTTGTTTTTAAATATATGTTTTTTCTTAAGAAAGTCGACTTGTACACTTATCTTTAGATTAAAGATTCATTCATCGTTCGACAATTGTCATTTTGTATAAACTCGACCATTGTATAAAAAGATCTTTATTTGAGATTTCAATTCCATTTTCTTTGATCGAATCTAAATTAGCATTTTTAATACCGCACGATTCAATTTTTTCAAAAACATCTAAATTGTTTGAATTATTTAAACTCAGACCGTGCTGAGTAATTCCATTTGATATCTGCAAACCACAAAAAGCTATTTTACCACTTTTTGTGTAAACGCCAGGTTGATAATTAACATCAACAACACATGATATTTTATACTTTTCAAGTAGCTCTTGAGTTGTTAAAAATAAATTTTCAACAAATTTTTTTACAGATAGATTTGAAGATTTTAAATCAACTATAGGATAAATCACCAATTGACCAGAATTATGAACAGTCGCCAAACCACCACGACGAATTTTATAGATAGGAAATCCAAATTGCGAATAAAATTCTGATTGATCATGCGCTCTTAATCCTAATGTTAAAACAAGATCATGCTCTAAACCAATGAAAAAATTTTTTTCATTTCTTTGCAAAATCGAATGATGAGATCGATGTCTCTTTTTGAACTCTAGTAAATCATTTTGCAGCTGTAGAGACTCATCATACCTTACCGAACCAAGCCAATAAAATATACACTGATCATTTTCATGAACTTTAAAGGACTCTAATTTATTGAAACAATTCGACACGATCACTTTCCTTAAAACCTGCGCCAGAATGCACAACAGCCACTGCGCCATCGTGACCAAAATAACTTACAATTTCAAGCGTGCCTTTTGATTTACCAGATATTTTACCTAAATTATAACCCATTTCAGGGTCATAAACCTCAGAACTATCTTCAACGACTTTAAGCAAGTCACCAACTTGAATTCCCGTCGCTTTGCCGACATTAACATAAATTTTATCACCTTTAATAGCTGCAATACGACCTTCCCACGATACTTCATTCATCGATGCTTGTATTTGCTGGGCAAAATCAAGAAATGCATCTTTTATTAAAATTTCGACAAGTTCTGGATTTTTAGTAAAAAGTTGATCTTCAGCTACTCTTTCAGCGATTCGCGTGTTTTTCTCTTCAAGAGTTACTGTCTTAACTGTATGAAAAACTTCCAGACCAGTTCTCACATTTTGAATTCTAAGACGAATAACAACTTCATAAGTCGCATTTAAATTACGTACAATCCCAATTTGATCAGCCTTCTTCTTAAGACGAACATCAATAATTTGACCTTCCATTATTGCCGAAATTCCAGATTTTTTAGAATCATCAGCCATCTTTTTTAAATTATACTCATTATTCTTTAAATATTTATCAGGATCTACTGTCATCTGATCAGAATTTAAAACGATGAATTTCTCTGTACGATTTAATTCAATAATAAAAGCATCTCTTGCATTAGCTCGTGCACTTTCGGGTCTTTGTTCAGGATTTAGATCAATAAATGGTAAAACTGCAATTCTTTTTTTTAAAAACTTTTCATCATCAAAATTACGATAATCGACATCTTTAATTTTACGACGGATAGCTACAGGTGCTGTTTCGCTTTTAACAACACCATCCAAGTTAGGATTAAGCGATACGCACGAACTTATAAGAATAATAAATGATAAATATATTAAAGTTTTCATAACAATAATTGTGACACAACTTTATATCTCAATAAAGTCTGTTCGACCAAAAACCTGATGAACATCTTCAAAAAAAGCATCCGAAATTTGAATCTTATACGGAACAGATGGTTCCATTTCGATTTCCTGATGATCCTGAATCGCTATGACTAGACGAACGTTAGTATCTCCTTTATAATCATGCAGTATTTGATCTAATTTTACATAATCTTCAGACGCCAACATATCTAAACGAAAAGACACTCGTTTTGTTTTTTTCATAACATCATCAAATGGAGCAATGGTATCCACAAAAACTTTAGGATTTCCCTCTGACAACTCAAGTCCGCCACCGATTAACAGAGGCCTTTCATCTTTCAGAAAATGACCAAACTTCGCAAAAGCATCCGGAAAAACAACTAGCTCAAGTGTACCAGACAAATCTTCAAGTTTAGCAAAAGCCATTCTGGTCCCCTTTTTAGTGATCATTTCGCGAGACTCAACAATCAGTCCACCCAAAATAACACGACGTTTTTGATCTTTTTGAAAACGGTTTCTTGGTTCCGGGTTGAGTGCTGGTTTTACTTCAGGCTTGAGTTCATCTATCTTAGATAAATCATTGATATCACAAGTTGTCCAAACCTTAAATAAATTTTCGAACCCTTTTAAAGGGTGATCACTTAAGTAAAACCCTAAAACTTCTTTTTCAAAAGCTAAAGTCTGCGATCTGGTCCAGACTTTAGTGTTCTCTAAGACAACGATTTCTTTTTGATCGCCTAAATCAAATAAAGAAACCTGTCCTAAATCTTTATCTTTTTGTGCACCAATCGCACGATCTAAAAATTTATTATACTGTTCAAAAAGCTGGGCTCGATGCGGTCCATATCCTTCAAATGCACCAGCTTTAATTAAACACTCTATAACTTTTTTATTCACACGCCTTAAATCAACATTTTCAAAAAATTCATCTAATGAATTAAATTTCTGGTCCGGCATTTTTGACCGGGCTTCAAGTATTGATTCAACGGCCGCAGAGCCAACGCCTTTAATGGCACCTAATCCAAAATAAATTTCTTCACCTTTAACTGTGAATAAATAATCTGAAAAATTCACATGGGGTGCTAAAACTTTTAGACCACGCTTTTGTGCATCTTTAACATATTTAACAACTTTGTCAGTATCCCCAACCTCTGTTGATAATAAGGCAGCAAAAAATTCTGCGGGGTAATAATGTTTAATATAAGCCGTTTGTGCCGTAATAACCGAATAAGCCGCAGCATGCGATTTATTAAAACCATAATCTGCAAACTTATACATTAAATCAAAAAGCTCTTCAGATTTTTGTCTGTCATGACCGCGCTCTAATGCACCTTTCATGAAACGCTCACGGTGCTGATCCATTTCAGCTTTGATTTTTTTACCCATCGCACGACGAAGCATATCCGCTTCACCAAGACTGTAGCCTGCAATAATCGAAGCAATACCCATAACTTGCTCTTGGTAAACCATAATACCGTATGTTTCTTCGAGCACTTGTTTTGTGTCAGGCAATAAATACTCAACTGGAGCTTCGCCATGTTTACGTTTTGTAAACTCTGGAATATTCGCCATCGGACCAGGGCGATAGAGCGAAGTGATCGCTGTAATATCAGCAAAACTTGTTGGTTTTATTTTGCGAGTGGCATCGGTAATACCTTCACCCTCGAATTGAAACACTCCAGCCGTATCGCCGCGTGAGAGTAATTCATAAATTTTAGAATCATTAAGAGGGATATTTTTTGATAAGAGATCTATATTCCTGTTTTGTTTAACAAGTTTTAAAGCATGATGAATATGTGTTAACGTTTTGAGACCCAAAAAATCGAATTTAATAAGACCAATTTTTTCAGCATGTTTCATATCATACTGAACAACATTTTCATCATCGGCACCTTTGTACATTGGTGCATGTTTCACTAAACTTCCATCGGCAATAATAACACCAGCCGCATGAATACCCGCATGACGGACCAAACCCTCAACTTTAAGAGCCAACTCGACAAGTGTTTGCACCGTTGGGTTTGTCTCCATCGCTTCACGAATGCGAGGTTCTGCTTCAAGAGAATCTGTTAATGATATTCCAAGCTTATCCGGAATAAGCTTACTCACAACATCAACTTCAGCAAATGTCATACCGAGTACACGACCGACATCTTTCAGTGCTGCGCGAGTTTGCAATTTACCGTAAGTGATAATTTGTGAAACAGATTCTTGACCATATTTGTCCGTCACATATTGAATGACTTCTTGACGTCTATCTTGACAGAAATCGATATCAAAATCGGGCATGGATATACGTTCTGGATTTAGGAATCTCTCAAAGAGTAAATAATTTGGAATGGGATCTAAATCAGTAATTCTTAACGAATACGCAACGAGTGAACCAGCTCCAGACCCCCGTCCGGGACCAACTGGAATATCACGATCTTTAGCCCAGTTAATGAAATCTTGGACAATAAGAAAATAGCCATTAAATCCCATTCGATCAATGATTGATAATTCATAATCTAACCGTTTAAAATAATCCGGTTTTTTTTCTTCAGGAACTTCAGCTCCAACATTTTTAAGTTCTTCAAATCGAACTTTTAAACCCTCTAAAGATCGAAAATTAATTTCTTCTTTAACTGTACGGCCTTCAGTCGTTGGAAAGCTTGGTAAATGGTATATAGCTTTACCAGTATCATCTTTAAGTTTGAATTTAACCTGACAGCGTTCCGCAATTTGTAGTGTATTTGAAATAGCCTCGGGCACATCACTAAATAAGCGTGCCATGGCATCTGCTGACTTAAAATAAAAATCAGAACTGCCCAGTTTATATCGATGCTCATCAGATAAAGTTTTATTTGAACCAATACAGACTAAAACCTCTTGAGCGATTTGGTCATCTTGGGTCATGTAATGGACATCATTTGTTGCCACTAAAGGCACTGCGCATATTTTAGAAGCTTCTAATAAGAATTTATTTATATTTTTCTGAGCATCCGTGTTTTGCGGTAAAGCTCTGCACATTTCTAAATAAAACCGATCATCAAATATTGCTTTTAAAAATTTAATTTTTTCTAAAGCAGCATCAGGTCCTTCTTTAAGAAAAGTATCAATAATCTCACCACGCTGAGTTCCACTCAGGCAAATCAAATCAGAACTGTATTCTTTTAAAATTTCATAATCAATTCGTGGTTTCCAGTAAAAACCCTCTTGATACCCCACCGATGAAAGCTTACATAAATTTTGATAACCTTGTAAGTTTTGAGCGAGCAAAACTAATCTTTTAGGTCCTAGTGCAACTTCAGAAAAACGAACATTCGGATCTTGTTTTTTATCAAAACGCGAACCTGGCGCTATATAAGCCTCAAGTCCAATAATAGGTTTTACACCTTTATCTTGGCAGGCGAAATAAAACTCAATCGCGCCGAACATATTCCCGTAATCTGTTAAAGCCACAGCGGGCATTTGATATTCAGCTGCTTTTTTAGCAAGAGCTTTTACCCTGCAAGCGGCTTCTAAAAGAGAGTATTCAGAATGAACATGAAGATGAACAAATGACATATCAAAAGAACTTACTACCAGGCCAAATAAGTATCAAAAATAGAGTCTAAATGCGCTATGCGCCATTTGTTAAATATCTACGATATGCACTATCAATAAGCTTTTACTCCCACTCAATCGTTGCTGGCGGTTTCGAAGTCACATCATAAACAACACGGTTAATGCCTTTAACTTTGTTCGTAATCTCATTCGAAACCATTCGCAAAAACTTGCCATCAAAATCATACCAGTCTGCAGTCATACCATCCACACTTGTGACCGCTCGCAAAGCCAGTACATAATCATAGGTACGTCCATCTCCCATCACACCTACACTTTGAACTGAAGTTAAAACACAAAAAGCCTGCCAAATTTTATTGTATAAATTTTCACGTCGCAAAGCAGATATAAAAACATCATCAGCTTTCTTTAGTATTTCTAATTTATCTTTTGTAATATCACCAATGATACGAATACCTAAACCTGGACCAGGAAAAGGATGACGACCAATCATATCTTGCGACAGCCCCAATTCTAACCCTAAACCCCGAACTTCATCTTTAAAGAGATAACGAACAGGCTCTACGAGTTTAAGATTCATTTTCTCTGGCAAGCCGCCAACATTATGATGAGATTTAATCGTAACACTGCCCCCGACACTTGAAACACTTTCAATCACATCAGGGTACAAAGTACCTTGGGCTAAAAATTTGATTTTATCTTTATGAACTGATAAATTCTCAACAATGACTTGATCAAAAACTTCAATAAAAGATTTACCAATAGCTTTTCTTTTTTGTTCGGGGTCTGACAACCCTTTTAGCGCCGCTAAAAAATAATCTGCTTTATCAACACCTATAACATTTAAACCTTTATCTTGATATTGTCTTAAGACATTTTCAAATTCATTTAAACGCAAAAGTCCATTGTTGATAAAAACACAGTGCACACGTTCACGTCCTAGAACTTGCGTTAACAAAGTCGCAACCACTGACGAATCAACACCACCACTTAATGCACATAAAACATGATCCCCAGATCCGACGGTATTTAATACAACGTCTTTACAGTTTTCAAGTAATGATTTCGAATTCCAATCAGACTTAATATTAAAATGCTCGCAAAAAGCTTTTAAAACTTCTCGTCCGTATTCAGAGTGAGAAACTTCAGGATGATACTGTAAAGCCCAATATTTTTCTGAAATAAATCCTGCAATATGATCTGATGTTTCACAAAGCAACTCTGCATTTTGTGGAATTTTCATCACCACATCGCCGTGACTCATCCACACATGATGCGAATGTGGAACTTGTCCGATTTTCTTTTTCCAATGAATTTGTTTAAGCCCATACTCACGGTGTTTAGCCGATTGAACTTCGCCACCTAATTGGTGAGCTAACAATTGCATGCCATAACATATGCCCAAAATTGGCGCTATATCTAATAATTCTTTCACATTTTTCTGTGGTGAATTTGCTTCGTAGACTGAAAATGGCCCACCACTTAAAATGATACCATCAGGTTTATATTTTTTAATTTCACCTATTTCAGTTTTATAACTTTTTATTTCACTATAATAACCTAATTCACGTAATCTTCTGGCTATCAACATAGTCACTTGTGAACCAAAATCGAGAATTAATATCTTAGAATGCTGTAACATAGTTTACTCCAGACGATAATTAGGCGCTTCTTTTGTGATACTCACATCGTGAACATGTGATTCTTTTAAACCCTGAGATGTAATTTGAACAAACTCAGCTTTTGCTTGTAATTCTTCAATATTGCGAGCTCCTAAATAACCCATACCAGATTTTAATCCACCTACTAATTGATGAATAATCAAACCAGCACTCCCCTTATAAGGAACTTTTCCTTCGATCCCTTCTGGGACTAGTTTATCTTCATCATGAGTGTCCATTTGTCCGTAACGATCTTTAGATCCTTGAGCCATAGCCCCAATTGAACCCATTCCACGGTAAACCTTGTATGTACGACCTTGATATAAAATTGTTTCACCAGGACTCTCATCTGCTCCGGCCAATAAATTACCAATCATCACTGTGTTTGCGCCTAGAGCTAAAGCTTTTGTCATATCACCAGAAAACTTAATTCCGCCATCTGCAATAATCGTTTTACCTTTTTGTTTGGCAACTTTAGAACATCTCATCACAGCCGTAATCTGCGGCATACCAACACCGGCAACAACGCGAGTTGTACAAATACTGCCTGGTCCAACTCCCACTTTTACAACATCAGCACCAGCTGCGATCAAAGCTTCTGTTCCGTCTTCTGAAACAACATTTCCCGCAACGAGTATGACATCTTTGTATCGACTGCGAACATATTTAACCATTTCAATAACATTCTTAGAGTGACCATGAGCTGTATCCACACACACGACATCAACTTTATGCTGTACGAGCGAATCTACACGGTCATGACTACCTGACCCTACACCAATTGCAGCACCAACGACTAATCGACCATGCAAATCTTTAGTGGCTTGAGGAAAAGCTTCAGATTTTTCAATATCTTTAATCGTGATAAGACCTTTAAGCATTCCTTTTTTATCCACGACCGGAAGCTTTTCAATACGATGCTTTTGCAGTATTTTTTTAGCTTGATCTAACGTTGTGCCCTCTTCTGTCGTGACTAAATTTTCATGAGTCATCAGGTTCTTGATGGGTTGATTCACATTCGTTTCAAAACGTAAATCTCTATTTGTGAGAATTCCAACAAGTTTTCCTTGGACTGTAATTGGCACACCTGAAATAGAATACTTGGCCATAATCGCTAAGGCTTCGCTAACATAATGATCTGGAGACAAAGTAATCGGATCTTGAATCATTCCAGATTCATATTTTTTAACTTTTTCAACCTGAAAGGATTGCTCTTCAATCGATAAGTTTTTATGAATGATTCCTAAGCCACCACTTTGAGCCATTATTCTAGCAATACGATGCTCAGTCACGGTATCCATTGCCGCCGAAATAACTGGGGCATTTAAATATAAATCTTTCGCAAAAAATGTTTTAGGAACAACTTCAGTTGGGACTATTTCTGAATACTTAGGTACAAGTAATATATCGTCAAATGTTAAAGCCAAATTATGCGATAGGGGGTGATTTGGGGAAGTTCGACTATCCATGTGCAGTGCTCCTCGTATCAAATTTAATGTGTAAATAATATACTTTGAGTTCGACATTTAGGCTAGCAATGAAGCACATAGACCTAGACTTTATTGTGTTGGCTACAAACCACACTTCAAAACATAATTAGATTTGAAAATTCAACAACTTAAAGAATTCCTGACAACATTCACTTTGAATACATGTTACAAATACTGACCATCAAAGGGGATATTTATGAAAACTATATTAAGTCTATTGATTATTTTTAATTTTAACTTTGTATTTGCAGGTCCAGAAGACGAAAGTTGTTATTATAACCACAGCAATACATCAATCAAAGAAATTCCTTACAAGGTTTGTATTGGCAGCGGTCAAATCAACATAAAACAAAAGAACATACAAATTTATAGCTATTTTAGCGAAAGCAATATTTATCTGAAAGATTCTGTCTTAACTCATCTTGAAATAAACTCAGGAGATAATATGATTTTCGAATCAATCAAAACAATCTATTCAAAAAACTCAGCAAACTGTGAAGAATCTATTCAATTACAAGTCAAAGTTCAAGGCCATGCAGATCGTTATGGAACTATCGACGTAGGTTCTTTAAACCTCACAATCACTCATTCTTACTGGGCAGATTCATGTCACTCAAAGCCAGTTATAACTCAAGTTTCCTTTCAATAGATGATAAAAGGAGAGCTTTCGAAGCTCTCCTTTTTAGTACCAACTTTTGTAAAGTAAATAATTATCAGCCGATTGATCTAAAAATTTAATTTCTTCTTCAGTTAGTTTTCTTTTAAAAACTGCTGGACGTCCTACAATTAAAGAATAGGGCTCAAATTTTTTTCCCTCAGTCACAAGACTTCCAGCTCCGACGACTGAGTATTCACCAATCTCGGCACCATCCATAACAATAGATCCCATTCCAATTAAACAACGTTGGTTTATTTTGCAGCCGTGTAAAATCACAGAATGTCCTATCGTTACACGATCTGCTATTTCACAACCAAACTTACCATAAGTACCGTGCAAGACTGAACCATCTTGAATATTTGTTTCACTGCCGATTTTAATAGGCATAACATCACCACGTATTGTGACATTATACCATATCGAACAGCGATCAGAAATTTGCACATCCCCAATGATTCGAGCATTGTCAGCAATAAAAACGTCACTGCCAACAGTTGGACTTTTGCCACGAGCTAATATTAAACTCAAAGAATTATGTTTCATATAAAATACCTATTTAATGAAAAAGTTCTCTTTTGCCAGGAGCCGCCAACTGCTGAAATGAAACATCTGATCCTTGTTCAGTTAATTTAGTCGACATCACTTTAGATTTATGAATGAAATTCTTAGTCGCAAAAAAAGGTATTTTGAGATGTAAACATAAGCTCATCGCTTCATCTGCTCTAATTTTGAAGCTTTGATATTGAGGGTGCCCTTTCATAAAAAGGCGAACAAACTGATGATGTCCAATAATTTCAGAAAAAACACACTTTTCAACTATTATATCCAAAGAAACAAGTAACTTTTCTAAAAAAGTATGTGGTGTCGAATTAAACTGATGAGCATTGTTCTGGGCAAGTGTTACACCTGCTTCAATTTGGCTGATACCAACAGGTAATGTAAACTCACCACTCGTATCCTTAAGAATCAGAAAAGGCCGAGTTGTATCATTGTTTAATGACAAACCATAAGCTTTTAACTCAATCAGATCTTGATCCGAAAAGTTAAATTTATCGTCCTGATTTTTTTCAAAAATAAAATCTGTTTTCATCAGTTGCTTTTAATCCATATCTTAATTCAAATTTAAAACTAACTCACCACGAAGAACATTTGGAGTCGAACTTGTAATTCTCACCGGAACGGTTTTTCCGATAAGCTCTTTAGAGCCTACAAAGTAAACTGATTTATTTTGTGTGCTGCGACCAAAAGCTTTACCTTGTTCATTAACACTTTCAACAAGTACATAAAGTGTTTGATCTTGATATCTTTGCACGATTTCAAACGCCAATTTATCATGAACATCAAATAAATAATTTAAACGTTCATTTTTAGTTTTATCATCAACTTGATCTTCAAATTTAGCTGCTTTTGTAAATGGTCGTGGTGAATACATAAAAGCAAAAATAGTTTCATAACCCACTTCTTGAACCATAGAGACCGTATCCATAAACTCATCATGAGTTTCACCAGGAAATCCAACTATAATATCAGTCGACAAAACCAAATTTGGAATAATCTTTTTCATTTGTTTAATTTTATCTATATATTGTTCTCGCGTATATCCACGATTCATTCTTTCTAAAATTCGTGAATTTCCACTCTGAAATGGTAAGTGCACGTACTCACAAATTTTATCTTGATGATCAGCCATCACATGCATCAATTTTTCGTTAAAATCTTTAGGATGCGATGTTGTGTAGCGAATACGTTCAATATCAGTTTCAGTCGCAACTTTTTTAAGTAAATCGGCAAAATCAGCACCATCTTCTGATTTATAAGAATTTACATTTTGACCAAGCAATGTGATTTCTTTAACTCCACGTTGAATAAGAGTTCTGATATCCATCAAAATGTGAGAGATAGGGCGCGATTTTTCACGCCCACGAGTGTAGGGCACTATACAGAACGTACAAAAATTATCGCAACCTTTTGTTATATTCACAAAAGTCGACACCCCTGGATTACGAACTAAGGTTTCAACATGATAAGGAGCACGGTGTTCGAATTTAGCATTCACAACTTTAGTTTTATTTTCATAAACTTGACTCACTAAATTCGGAAGCGAATCGATATTATCAGTTCCAAAGACAAAATCAATCAAAGGCTGGTTTTTGATAAGATTATCTTTTTCTTGTTGTCCTACACACCCACCAACTCCGATTTTAAGATTAGGATTTTTATCTTTCATTCTACGAAAACGTCCGACTTCAGAGTAGACTTTGTGAACTGGCTTTTCACGAACTGAGCACGCATTAATGATAATTAACGAAGCTTCTTCTGGCGTTTGCACAGGAGTAAAATTAGCCATTTCTAAAAGCGAATGCATGCGCTCAGTATCATTCACATTCATTTGGCAGCCATATGTCGAGATATACACTCCACGCCCATTGCCAATATCTTGATTAAAATATTTTTTTTGTTCCGATGAGTCTTGAGATTGTAGCCAATAAGGTAGTTGATTATCAGGCGTCTGATCTGCTGTTAAATCGACTCCTGATTCAATGTCCAAATTCGCATTAACTGGGTTTTGCTCAGTTGCTTTTGTCATGTTTTGTAAATTTTGATTTGTTTCCATTTTTTACCTTATTTTGGTTGTGAAAAAAGAACCTACGAGATATAAAAAAACCCTTTCAAACAGTCAATGATTAGTCAGAGGTTATGTAATGAAACCACGCTATAAAATTAGCCAAAAATGGACAGCCTTTCCAGCAGAGTTTTCTGCTCAAATTAAAGATTTATTTACTCATAACTTTGCAAAGTATCTAGAAAACTCAATTAAAGTTTTTGTCGATGGCCGTATTTTCACTAAGGAAATCGCTTTACGAGTCGGCCTACACACTCAGGGTGAACTTAAACGTTTTAACTTTGAAGCCTCTGTTGATTTGCCCGAAAATCAAACAGAAAGCAATGAAAAGCTTATTTTCGACAAAATCTCACTCATGGTCGACGCGATTGGCACCCTTATGACTGAATACTTTGAAAATGAGCAAGATATTGAATTGCCTTATGTTTGGGCAGAGGTTGATTTTAGTGGCAAAAAGGTTTGGATACAACACTCAACTGAAAATCCAGATCTAGAGGCGCAAGCTGATGCCTTACTAGGCCTAGATACTGAATCAAAAGTAATTCATAACGCTGATGATGAAAAATCTGAAGATGTTCTCGACACGACCGAAGACGAGTTTGATCAATTCGCCGAACAAGTCTCAGAACATATCCATTCAGAACCGCAAATGTTCAAAAAAAAGAAAAAAGATGATTTACACTAATTATTTTTAGTTCATAATATTCTTAATACGAGAGATTTTATGGCTGAAATCAGAAGCATTGCAAAAGATACGATTTTATTTTACGAAGGCGATATGCCGGACAATATGTATGTCGTTCAAACAGGTCGCTTCGAGATTATCAAAAAAGTTGATGGAAATCCAGTTATCATCAGCGAAGCAAAACAAGGCCAACTTATTGGTGAAATGGCTTTATTTGATTTAAAACCACGTTCGGCAACACTTCGGGCTGCTGAAGACAGTATGGTCGTTGTTCTTCCTTATGTTAATTTACTTGATCAAATGGAAAAACTACCTGAATGGGTTAAAATCCTGATGCGCACACTGTCTGATAACCTTCGAAAAACGACAGAAGCGTTAATGAACAAGAAATAAATAGTTATCGGCTATTTTTCTGTTTTTGACCTTTAGGTGACGCCTGCTGAATGTTTTCATTTTCTAAAAACACACCATTCTTACAGTTATTAGTTAAAATATCACGCATACCAATTTCATGGAAACTTCCTATGACTGCAACACCTGTTTTAAAAACACTTCCAAACTGACTAGAGGATAAATAAATATCACGACTCATTCCCCGGTCTCTTATTTCAATTTCTTTATCCATTAAACCATCTTTTTTCAAATATAATTTATCTAACTCATCAGTTTTAACTCTTCTCATTTTTGAATTCAATATCTTATCAAGTTCATTTTCTTGTTTTTTAATTTTACTATTTAATTGATCTAATTCTTCAAATCTATCGTTATCAATACCTATCAATTTAACATTCTCGATGGCTTGTTCGCGCGTGAATGGAGCATTATCATTAACTTTTGATAAAGATTTCTCTGGAAAACTATTAACCCACCGACAATAAGCATAAACACTCGAACCATCAAGATTAACCATTAACTGCTGAATTTCAGCTTCAGAAAGACCATATTGTTTGAACATTTTCTCATTGGCTTCAGAAGATTTACATCTTGCAATTACACCGATAGCATTAAGATGTTTTTGTGAAACTTCAACTCCGATCCAACTTATTTTTTTTGCCCTAAGGTGACTTAGTAATTCATTTGATAAACGAACCATTTCTGGGCTTTGTTTTTTATTAATCGCTAGTAATTTTCTAGCAACTGCTAAACTTTGATTTTTATTATCAACAGCTTCTGCCATATCTTCCCAAAATTTAAATATTGAAGATGGCAGCGCATGAATCGCAAAATAAATTCGAGTCTTAAATCCGCGACTATCTGTTAATACATAATTTTGCTTGTCGTAATTGCATAATGTCCGAGACTGTTCGTTAGCATTTGTCGTTAGAGATGAAGCATACGTCATCAAAATAACTAAAAATGTTACATTAATAAAACTCAATTTCATTATGAAAAAAACCTAAAAAAAAAAAAAAAAAAAAAGCCCCCAGAAAGAGGGCCTAAATTATTATATAAAACTAGTAATCACCATCATCATCTAATGAAGGCGCATCACCTATACCACGAATTTCATCGGCAAATGATTGAGTTTCTTCGTCACCGTTATCCATTTCGTTCAATGCTGACTCATCAATTTCCATTTCTTGAATGACAGATAAAAAATCTTTTTCCGATTTAAGATCTTTTTTAATCATTTCCAAGAATTTATCTGGATAGCGTGATGTTAGATCATCAATATATTTTTCAAGCTTACCATCTTGTAAAATTGATTTACGAATTTGAATCTTCTTCCAAAGCAATAAATAATGATAACGGCAATAACCATCTACAGTTGCAACCTGATCACAATCACGAACACGACAGAGCCTGCGACCTTCTGAATCTGTTAAATAAACTTCTTCAGATTTTTGATCTTCCTCTTCATCATCAGACAGATCTGTGAAATCTTCTTCGTCCATTTCTTCAACGCTTTTTAAATCGTCTTCGTAATCAGAAATTTCAGAATCACCAAAATCATCGTCTAACGTTAAATCATCTTCAAAATCATCTTTTTTATCATTTTTCTTAACTTTAGATGGCTTTGTTTTTTCAGCTTTTGAGGCTGGCTTAGATTCAACAACTGGTTTTACAGGTGTCTTAGTTTCGACCTTTTTAACTTCAACTTTTTTAGTTTCTTTAACTGGTATTGCTGTTTTTTTAACTAAAACTTTAGTTTCTTTTTTAACAACTTTTGCCGCAACCGCTTTGGTTTCAATCTTAGCTGTTGTTTTAGTTGCTGTCTTAACGACAACCTTAGCTGTTGTTTTAACTTGCACTTTAGCTTTAACAGCCGACTTTGCCGCAGTAGGTTTAGCTTTAACAGCTGTTTTTGTAACCACTTTAGATGCTTTTGAAGCTTTCGCCGGTGTTTTTGCTTGAATTTTAGACTGAACTTTTGATTTTACTTTTGTCATACTAAAATAGCGTTGCGACATAATTCTATGCCTGTCAACTGCTTTCGTTGAATCTTTTTAAGTTCGTGTTAATGTTTTTGCTCTAGTCATTTTGATAAAGTATTTTTTATGATTTGATTATTTTTTTAAAGGAGAATTATTATGGAAAAAATCGTTATTGTATCAGCTCAAAGAACAGCTGTTGGAAGTTTTCAGGGTCAACTTGCAAGCTTACCAGCCCCTAAACTTGGAGCTATTGCAATTAAATCTGCGTTAGAAAAGGCCCAAGTTAAAACAACCGATGTTTCAGAAGTTATTATGGGTGAAGTTTTAACGGCTGGTGTTGGTCAAGCCCCTGCCCGTCAAGCTGCGATCTATTCTGGAATTCATAATGGAGCTGTTTGCTTAACCATCAATAAAGTTTGTGGATCGGGCCTAAAATCAATCATGCTTGGCGCTGACTCATTACGTTTAGGTCACTCGCAAGTTGTTGTTGCTGGTGGACAAGAAAATATGTCTCTGGCTCCACATTTATTAGAAAATTCTCGTGGCGGCTACCGCATGGGTTCTGTTCAAATGATCGACTCTATGATTAAAGATGGTCTTTGGGATCCATACAATAATTTCCACATGGGAAATGCTGCTGAAATTTGCTCTCGTGAATATAGCTTCACTCGCGAAGCTCAAGATCAATTCGCAATTGAATCATATAAAAAAGCTCAAGCCGCTATTACATCTGGTGTATTTAAAAACGAAATCGCTGATGTTGTTATCGAAGGCAAAAAAGGCAACGTAACTGTTAACGTTGACGAAGAGCCCGGCAAAGCCATGTTTGATAAAATGCCAGGATTAAAACCTGCATTTGAAAAAGATGGCACAATCACTGCTGCTAATGCTTCAAAAATTAATGATGGCGCTGCTGCAGTTGTTCTCATGACTGAATCAGAAGCTAAAAAACGCGGCTTAAATCCACTTGCTACAATTGTGTCGCAAGCTACGTTTGCACACGATCCAAAATACTTTACAACTGCTCCAGTTGGCGCCATTAAAAAATCTCTTCAATTAGCTTCACTTAACGCCAATGACATCGATTTATATGAAATTAACGAAGCATTTGCTAACGTCACGATGGCTGCACAAAAATCACTTGAAATTCCTATGGAAAAAATCAATGTCCATGGTGGTGCAATTGCTATTGGTCACCCAATTGGCGCGTCTGGTGCTCGTATTTTCACTACACTTGTTCACTCATTACATACGCGCAATGCTAAACGCGGTCTTGCGACACTGTGTATCGGTGGTGGCGAAGCAGTTTCAGTTATTGTTGAAAAATATAATTAATTTTTAGGAACATTATGGCTTCAAAAGTTTATAAAAATGCTGCTGAAGCCATTCACGGTGTCAAAGACAACATGACATTTTTAGTGGGTGGTTTTGGATTATGCGGAATACCTGAAAATTGCATTCAAGCACTCAAAGAGTCTGGCGTTAAAGGACTTACTTGTGTGAGCAATAATGCCGGAGTTGATGAATTCGGTTTAGGTTTGCTTTTACAAACTCGTCAGATTAAAAAAATGATTTCAAGTTATGTTGGTGAAAATGCTACTTTTGAAAAGCAATTTATGTCTGGCGAGCTTGAGCTTGAGTTTTGCCCACAAGGCACATTAGCCGAAAGACTTCGTGCTGGTGGCGCTGGTATTCCAGCTTTTTATACACCAACGGGTGTTGGGACAAAAATCGCTGAAGGTAAAGAATCTCGAGAATTTAATGGACGAACATTTATCCTTGAAAGAGCCATCACTGGTGATTTTGCCTTTGTTAAAGCTTGGAAAGGCGATAAATTCGGCAATCTCATTTTTAGAAAAACAGCTCGTAATTTTAACCCCATGATTGCAACCGCAGGTCAAATTACAATTGCTGAAGTTGAAGAACTCGTTGAAGTTGGCGAACTTGATCCTGATCAAATTCATACTCCGGGTGTTTATGTTCAACGTATTTTCCAAGGGCAAAACTATCAAAAGCGTATTGAACAAAGAACAGTTCAGAAAAAGTAGGTTATATGCCATTAACAAGAGAACAGATCGCCAAAAGAATTGCTCAAGAAGTTCAAGATGGATACACAGTTAATCTAGGGATTGGTATTCCAACACTTGTCGCAAATTACATTCCGCCATCAAAAACTGTTATGTTACAAAGCGAAAATGGATTACTCGGCATGGGACCATTCCCCTTTGAGGGACAAGAAGATGCCGATCTGATCAATGCCGGAAAGCAGACTATTACCGCACAAAAAGGTGCTAGCTTTTTTTCATCAGCGGATAGCTTCGCAATGATCCGCGGTGGTCATATTGATTTAACCGTGCTTGGCGCTATGGAAGTTGACGAAACCGGTAGTATCGCAAACTGGATGGTCCCTGGGAAAATGATCAAAGGCATGGGCGGAGCTATGGACCTTGTTGCAGGCGCTAAAAACGTTATCGTAGCCATGCAACACGCAGACAAAGAAGGCAACTCTAAACTTCGAACGAAGTGCACTTTGCCTCTAACTGGCGTTAAGTGTATCAAAAAAATTGTATCTGATTTTGGTGTTATTGATGTCACAGCAAATGGTTTCGTCTTACGCGAGTATGCTCCGGACATGACTCCTGAAGCTGTTTTAAAAGCTACTGAAGGCAAAATGATAATTGCCCCAGATTGTAAAAAAATGGATGTGGGATAATTTCAATCCCACATCTTTATCAAGACAAATTATTTTTCTAAATCAAATTGACATATAACTTCGTTTTCAGCCGAAAAAGCTGAATTCTTTCGAGCTAAACGAGCCAAAATTTTACTCTCACCAACTGGTTTAATCGAAATGATCATTTGGTAACTTAGGGTGCCTATAACACTGCGCTCTTGTTGCATGAATGTCAGTGTTTCATTTTGAAGAACAACTTGAACAGTCTGCCAACCAGCAAAAAAGCCAGCTAAAGGGTCGCGAACGGGCTTTGTTGTTGATGATTGATTAACTTGAGAGTTTTCGAAATACCCTCTAAAGTTAAATAGTGGCTCATCACTAAAATCGTTCACAAGAATCATCATTTGATTATCACCATATTGACTAACGGCTAAATCACGTGGACAACCTCCACTTTCATTCGACTTGTAAAATCCTTGCAATGAACGCACTTTTTTATCTGTGTCTTGATGTGAGTCTGTCATAACCTCGGCTTGTAAATTTGAACTTGCAACGATGACGAAAGAAAAACCTAGTAGATATTTTTTTAAATTCATAAATTTCTCCTGTAACTTTAAATTTATGAGAATAAAGTACATGATTTTTTAATTAAACAGAAATTTATAAATTAAAATAATTAAAATGAATTTGAATTTGTAAAATAACCAGTCCTATTGTCAATAATCAATACACCCAATACATTATATAATTTGTTATCTTACCGAGAACAAATTATACATCCTTTTCAGGGGCAAATCGAAGTGGTAAAAAATCTGGATCAATTTTACGATAATCTTCACCACCAAGCGTGTGAACATGGAGTGAGTTAGTCTTTCCTTTTTCTGATACTGGTTGCCCTAAAGTGAAAATAACTCGATCT
Organism: Pseudobdellovibrio sp.; assembly: GCA_046293015.1. Taxonomy (GTDB): domain Bacteria; phylum Bdellovibrionota; class Bdellovibrionia; order Bdellovibrionales; family Bdellovibrionaceae; genus Pseudobdellovibrio. The sequence goes on along the minus strand of JBKBPU010000005.1, from coordinate 63,925 downwards.
CCTGTTTTACCTAATCCATTTTCAATAATAAGTTTTTCAACTTGTGAAATAACATCTTTAAACGAATGATACGGCCTCAAAGCAAGCGTTTGCAGCCCCCATATGATTTCCAAACGATTTAAGACTTCGATTTCCTCAGTAACAGCAATTATTTGCGCTTTTGGACGAAAGCTCGAAATAATTTGCGCTGTTCGACCGGAGGTTGTTAAACAGACAATGGCTGATGCATTTAATTTTAATGCGCTTAATGCAGAACTAGCTGCAATCGCAGCAGGAGTACTTAAAAGCTCATTCTCAAGTGAGATTTTATAGTAATTCTCTTCGTTTTTTTCAACTTCAAGTATAATTTCGTGCATCGTTCTAATGGCTTTAAATGGATACTTACCACTTGCACTTTCTGCGGATAACATAAGAGCATCAGTACCATCCAAAACAGCATTAGCAACATCGGTTATTTCAGCGCGTGTTGGACGCGGATTCTCAACCATTGAATCTAACATTTGTGTTGCCGTAATTACTGGTTTACCAAATTGATTACAAAGAGAAATAATTCTTTTTTGACTACTCGGCAATCGACTTTGTCCTACTTCAACAGCTAAATCACCACGTGCAACCATCACTACATCACTTAAGCGTACTATTTCTTCTAAGTTTTCTAAAGCTTCTAGCATTTCAATCTTAGCCACAATCTTTGCGGGTGATTTATGCTGGTCAATAATTTCTCTCAACTGACGAATATCTTTTCCAAAACGCACAAAACTCAGTGCTACAAAATCAACATTGTTTTTTAATCCGAATTCAAGATCTCTAAAATCTTTTTCAGTCATAGCATCGACAGGCAGCATAACTCCTGGAAGGTTCATACCTTTTCGATTTTTAAGTGTCCCACCATAAATAACTTTTGCTTCAAGAGCTTTATCGCCAACTTGTAAAACTTGAAGTTCGATCAGCCCATCGTCTAATAAAATTTTATGTCCAGGTTTAGCAGCCTTGCATAACTCTTTAAAATCACTCGGAATAAGTCCATCAGTTCCAACAATATCTTCAATTGTCACTCGTACTGTTTGTCCTGGAGTCAACTGTATAGAGCCTTTCTCAAACAAACCAACCCTAACTTTCGGCCCCTGCAAATCTTGTAAAATTGTGACCGGAGCTTTTAATCTTTGTGATATTTCACGAATAGATTTGATTACTTTTAAATGATCCTCATGGGTGCCGTGACTGAAATTAAGTCTTGCGACATTCATTCCTGCCAAGATGGCTTTTTCAATGTTTTCAGGAGACTGGGTCGCTGGACCCATTGTGGCTACTATTTTGGCTCGACGATTTGCTAACATTTTATAAGCTTAAGCAACTATCTTTCAAAAGTCCTCTGAAAAAAATACTTCTGTTCTTTTTTTCTTTTTTCTTCAATTTCTTTCCTTTTGTCTTCTTGAGCCTTTTTTTCCTCTTCAATTGAAGCAAGTTTACGTGCAATAATCTTTTCCTGAACAGCCAAGTCGTTTCTAAAGCTTTTTTCGTAAACAATTGAAATCTCTTTAAGTTTTATTCGCAGATGTTGTTTGTTTGTAAAAAACTGAGCTATTTTTTTCACAAAATCTTCTTTATCTAATAAGACTTTTTCAGAATCTTCATTTTTAAATTTAATTAAGTAAAAATCCTTTCCATCGATCACCTCAACCTGGTCTTTAGTCTTTGTTGCGTACGAAGGAAATTGAGTTAACTCATAAGTTTTAACAAAAACCTTATCTTTTGCTTGATCAACAACAAAACCACCCACAAGAGGTTCGAAAACAGGTCTAGGATCAACACGAACTAATTTTACTACACTACCAGACAAAAGTGTCAGTTTAACATCCTGAATTTGCATGTGTTGTCTATTCAAACTTTTAAACACGCACGGATAAGACGAATTTTTTAAACATCCAAGTGGCATGGTTACAACATTGTCCTCGTCAAATTTTACATTTTGAGTCTTAACAGATTTATTTTCAGCTGCACGAGAATGAGAGTTTTCAATATTAGCAGAATGGTTATCTTCGCTAGCATACGCATCTAAGCTCAAAAAGATCAAAAACAACAATAACCTAAATGTCACATCACTCATATCAAGTTACTCCGTTTTTAAGTGAGAATCGAGATACTTGGATATTTTTTTGCTATCAGAAAAATCTTTTTTTAGAATATTAACTAATTTTCTTGAATCTTCAATTCGATTCACTTTAGCGTAAACATCCGATAACCACAAAAGCGCTAATCCCGTCCACTCTGAGTAAGGATATTGAGAAACCATTTGGTCGACCCGCTCGATACAAATATCATTTATTTTTGATTGATTACACTTAATACTTAAAAATTCATAATCTGCACGCGATAGGTATTCGATAGAAGTAGATTTTTCTTTAACTTCTGCAATCATTTTCAAAGCAGCGTCGTATTTTTCTTGATTTTTTAAATCTTGAATTCGTATAAAGTAGAACTCAGAAAATTCAACGGGTCTTTCCTTTAGTGGTTTGTACTGCAAATTTGAACTCATTGAAATCGAAGCGATACTCCGAGCATTGCCTTCAGTAATTCCCTGAGCAACCAATTCTTTTTCAAACTTTACTTGTTCAAGTTTTGCATTTAAAAAATGAATGTGCTTTTTATCGAAATCCGACCCTTTGATATAAATATCAAAAGAAAAGAAAAATGAATACATTACAACGAATAACGAAAGACATAGAAATAAATATTGATAACTTCTTTGCATACCATCCTTTCGGCCAGCATTGGACGAAAGTTAAGTTTGAAAGTCATTATTTTGAAAAATAATAGACTTATCACACTAAGCAAACTAGTTCTAATAATCTTGGAGATTAAACAGAAGGACCACATGAATAAATCAGAGCTCATCACAGCGGTATCGCTTAAAACAAAATTAACAAAGTCTCAAACTGAAACAACAATTAACGAACTATTACATATTATTCAAAGAACTGTATCAGCTGGTGAAGAAGTGAAAATTGTAGGTTTTGGTTCATTTCTTAAACAGTCACGTAAAGCTAAAACAGGTCGAAATCCAAAAACCGGTGAAACACACAAAATACCCGAATGTTCTGTTCCACGATTTAAACCCGGAAAAGAGTTTAAAGATAAGGTTGCAAAAAGTTAAAATCTATCAAATTTACTACGAAACGATGCTGGCCAAGAATCAATAATTTCAACAGATTCATAATATGCTTTAATAAATAGTTCGCTATAGAGATCGCGCAGTAAAAAGTTTTTTTGTCTAGACCAATCTAAATGTTTACGCTTATAAGCGTAATATATCTTCTCACCCATAATTCCCCCAAGAATCTGAGAAGAAACAAAAAAACTTTTTTTATTACGAATAAGTTTATAACGACGATCAAAACCTCTAATATCTTGCAACGAGGCGTATCTTACTTCATTCATTTTTTGTTCTAAAGCCAAAGTCAATGCTTCTTTACCTTTATCAGTAAAATTTTCGTTACGTAAAGCTAAACGTATATCCTCAAATGTATCAGTTTTTTTCTTCGGATTTATTAATTTGACTAAAAAATATGTCAATGCTTCCAACCAAATAAGAGATAAAAATTTCTTTTGACCATCGATCATAGTTTTTCGATAAACATTTAATTTAAACAAAACTAATTGCGCGGACAATTTAGATATTTGGTTTAATGTTGGCCTCGCAACAAAACCAAAATCCCCCTCAGGGCAATAAAATGACTGACCATTAAGAATAAGATCGCGATAGTGTTTTCTTAAGTTTTTATCCAAACTCTCGATTTTATCAAACAAGGTTTCATCATTTACTCCATAGACTGCAAAATCCTCAGCATTAAGTGTGTTCAACTTTAAAACATTTTTTAAAACCAAAACGGCTTGATGAACATGATCAGTGAAATCAGAGTCATCAACTTTAATACGACGATCAAAACCAGATTCTAAAAATAAAAGGTAATCCTGCCATTTAACCCACGGAACAACCGACATCATTGCCCAACGGCTCTTATTATTTTTAACAAAATCAATGACTGCAGGATCTTTCCCCTTTCTCATAAGATCAAAAAATACTTTTTCCGGACTTTGCATAACAACAAGAACTTTAAGCGAAACATTCATTGAGTTGCTAATTTTTTGTATTTTCTGCGGTAAATGACCTTGCGATAAGTGAAATTCGCCATACTGCACGATCATTTTTCGATCAGGATAGCGCTTGAGCGTTTGCGAAATCATCTGCGCACTAAATTTGTCCCGATCAGCTAAATTTTTAATTGAAATTTTATTCAGCCCAACAACAGGAACTTTATTTTGAATAGCCCACTTCAATAATGTTTTGGTATATTCCCAAGGGAAACCCCAATTTTTAGCCCACTCAATTTTTTTAAGAAAATCTTGATCCGTCAACTGACCAGCCATGTATTCATCAAGACTAACTTGATGTTCAACAAATATTGATTCAAGGCCGATGACTAACTTTTCTGAACCAATATGACGAGCAAGTCTTAAAATAGCTTTTGTCGTTTGAATATGAGCATGAAAATCACCTGTCAGGATAACGTTATGTTCACTGATCGATTTAAAAAAATCTTTTTTTTGACCAATAGACCACTTGGTCTTTTTGATTTCTGCTTCATAATCCAATTGATACTTCTTTATTTGCTTGGATTGAACATTTAAGATCCCCTCAACGCGTTCTCGAATGTTTTGGTAGTAATTCTGTTTAATCTTAAGCAATTCTATTGGAGTCATCGCATTATTTTAGTAAATCACTGCTTGATTTCAATCATTATTCATCAAATTATATAAAGATGACAAAAAAAATTAACTTACTTATTTTCTCGTTCCTCGGATTATTACTTGTATTTGCTTATCTAACATACCATCATTATATGACCAAGATGGGGTTAAGCGGTTCATCATTATGTCACATTAACTCAACATTGAACTGTGACACAGCCGCGCTAAGTAAATATTCTGAAGTATTAAATATACCTATTGCTGTCATCGGATTTAGTTACTCATTGATTATGCTAGGAGCAACTCTCTTTATCAAGTTTGGATGGTCTGATGAAACTCCGGCATTTTCTTTTCTTTACAAAGCTATAACGACTTTATCGAGTGCCGTATCAGTCGTATTACTAGCAATATCATCTTTGATTTTAAAAGTTTATTGTCCATTTTGCATTCTGTCGTACATATTTTCATTTTTTATAACATATTTAGCTTTTTCTGAATTTAAAAACTCAAAAATCGATATTAGCCAATTGAGCGAAGAAAAAAGCTTCCTTGTAAGTTTAACTTTTATACCAGTACTAGCTTGGTTTATTTCTGGCTCAATAAGTGATAACTTTGGACTTTCAGCTTTAGCTAAAATGGTTCCTGAAAAAGTTTACGCGTGGCAAAATAGCCCTCAAATTAACTTTGACGAAAAATTGGGTTTAATAAAAACATCCAAGATTGAGCCAAAGGCTACATTAGTCGAATTTGCAGATTTTAAATGTCCACACTGTAAAAGTGCAGCTCAAACCTTTAAGTTATTTCTATCTTCAAAAAACAACATAAAATTTGTATTCAAACCATACCCACTAGATGGTACTTGCAACCCAAGTATTCCTAATAAAGGAGATGGATCTCGTTGCGAATTAGCGGGATGGGTTCTCTGCGCTGAAAGAATATACCAAAAAGGTTGGGAGATGTATTATTGGATTTTCGAGAATCAAGAAAATTTGAGTTTTACTTCTGACTTAACGACTTCATTAGAAGAAGTTTCAAATCTCTACGGTTTAAATGGCTCAGAAATCAAATCCTGTGCAACATCAGCAGAAACATTTGAGCTCATCAAAAAAACAAGTCTCGAAGGAGAAGCTGCTAAAATTTCCGGCACACCATCGATTTTTCTTAACGGCAAAAGACTAGATTATGGACAATATATTGATGTCTTAAATGGAGCATTGAAAACACTGGAGTAATAATCAAAAGACTTTATTTCATCAGCGCAAAAATCCAATCTATTCCTTTGTTTACATACTCTTCAAAGACAACATAGATTGTCACGCTTAAACCTTGATACATTTCAATTGCTAAAGCGGATATAAATACTGCAACAATGGCTAACCAAAATGATCTAACCAACATTGTTGTCGATTTAATATCATTTAAGCGTAGTTCTTCCTGGCATGTTTCAATTTTTTTCATAACATTTTTAAGTTCGTGAAAATGATCTCTATATTTTTCTCTTAATTCATTCTGTTTAGACTTACCCAATAAGGCCATACCAGGAAAGTTTCTTTTGTTTTTAATTGCAAAAACTAAATCAACTGCATGATGTATATATCTCTCAATCCTGTCTCTATAATTAGGATAATCAGAATCTCTTTCAAGATAGTCCTTTAAATAATGCACTGCGCGTTCATACTCTTCATTAACTACAAAAGTAAGTACATTGAAACGTACTGTATCTGGCGATCCTAAATCGGTAATATCAAGATCATTTAGTGCTCGTTTATCTCTGAGTGGTAAAGCCGCCATATAAGCTACTTATCGGCTTAGTCGACCAAAATCTAGATTGATCGTTCAATTTTTTAACCCCAAAAAAAACAAGATTTAGGTCTAGTTTTGTTACATAAGAAATTGGATATCTTTAAAGTCTAGTCCAGTTATGAGACACTTTATTGAAGTATTACTTCAGGAGGAAGTCTTATGGATTTTGAATTAAAGCACCTTGAAATTTTACCTGGTGATTCGGAAGAGTCTCGTCATTCGATTCAAAAAACAACTTCAACACCACCTAAGTTCAGACCAACTCTATCTGCATCACACTCACAAGGCGTTTCACAAAACTCACTGGTTGTTGAAGATTTAACTCAACAAATAGAAGATCTTCAAAATAGACTTAAAATAAATTATAAAAAGATGGTTATCTATGAAGCAGAAAACCAAAAATTAATTCAAGAAAAAAACTCGTTATTTTTCGAAAATAAAGAGCTCGCCGAAAAGTCTGATCTAGTCACTGAGAAAAATAAAAAATTACTTTCTTACAGTAATGAACTTGAAATCGAAGTCGATAAGTTAACTTATCAAAATGAAGCTTCTCTTAAGCTTATAGAAACACAAAAAATTGATCTCAATCGATTAACCAAATTTCACCTAAAAATTAAGAATGTTATCAAACCATATGTTGAAAATTTAAAACAAAAAATCAGTGAACTTAATATGCTTGCAACACAGCAAGTTAAAATAATCAATAGTAACGAAAACATGATTCGTAATTTAGAAAATGAAATTGAAAGCCAAAAAAGCAAATTCGAATCAACAACACAGCAAAATAATCGTGAAAAAAATATGCTTATTCAAGGATACGAAGAACAAATCCATTTTCTTTCAAAAGAAATCGTAGCAGAGCAGGAAAAAACACTAGATTTACAAAATGAAAACTTAAAACTAAAGAAGCAATTAGAGACCAAACATTTTATTGAGAACGAACTCATTCGGTTTAAACGTTCACACGATGATCAACTTCAAAGCATTCATACTCTAAAATTGAAGGTACATGAACTAGAGGAAGAGATCATGCTAATGAAGTCGAATGAAAACGATTTAAAACTTGAAAATAACAAGCTTGTTACAAGTAACGAACAACTTCAATCAGTGCTAGATTCTACACGAGTGCAGTTAAACACTAAGCTTAATGAATTAGAAACACTTTCACTGAGATTGAAAATGTTCGAAAAATTAAATACTAATCTTTCTTTAAATTTAAAAGATTTTCAGGGTTAATTGCATCTGAAATCGTTTCAAATGTTTGCATCGAAATACCCTTGAGTTCGAGCAATCTATAAAAATCTTGCTTGAGACCTACGACTTTAGCTTGTGGTATTGTTGATATTGATTCAAAAAATGTCGTAATATTAGCGGATGCTGTAAAAGACAAGCGATCTAAACAAAAAACAACCTTGCGATCTTTAAGTTTACGCTCACACACATCTCTAAATGGCTTATTTTGATCGGGTTCAATTCTTCCGCTCACTTCTACTATCGTTACTTCACCAATTTCATAAAACTTTGCATCCATGATCACCTCGATAAAAGCATATCGATAAACATTTAAAAAAAATGAATAGACTTCAGTCTTAAAGTGACAACGCCACCCTTTTTTTCTAGACTATTAACCTGTGAGTTTATTCAACATGACAAAAATCAAATTTGAACATTCGAACCTCAATCGTGCTGACAATCAATGCTGTCTTTTGATTTTAATCATGCTCATTCTTCTCTTGAGCAAAATAAGTTATGCACAAGACAAAATAGATCAAACACAACAGGCCATCACTCCTATGACCACTGCACGCATAAGTGGTTTTACGATCACTGCCAATTCTCTTATTCGTGATAACGAAAAAAATATTGTTTTACTTGAAGGCAATGTACAAATTATTTACCAGCAACAGCATTTCAAAGCAGATGCTGTTGAAATTAATGTCCGTAAAAAGAAAGCCCATCTCAAAGGCAATGTTCATATTCAATCATTGGATTATGAGATTGGTGGCGATGAAATTGATTTAGACTATTTATCAAATCAAGCATTAATTATTAATGGATATGTAAAATCAAACAATGTTCGCTTTCAAGGGGCATTGATCGAACAGCGAGGCCCACAAAATTTTTATGTTGTAGATGCAAATTATACAACTTGCACAAACTGTCCTTCTACTTGGAGTTTTAATAGCCATCAAATTAAAGCTGAGTTAGGAGGTTATGCTTTTCTAAAAAATACTTTTTTAGAAATTAGCGGTGTACCTATACTTTGGTTACCTTATCTTATCATTCCACTTAAAAACGAAAGACAAACTGGTTTTTTACCTCCAGAATTTGGTTACATCCCCAATAGAAACCTTATTTTTTCTCAAAGCTTTTTCTGGGCAATATCACCATCTGATGATGCGACCATTACATTCAAAAATTATGAATTAGGTGGACTTAAAGAAATTATAGAATATAGATATGCACTGACTGACTATTCTTTTGGTCAATTCAGTTTTTCAAATTTTAATGATAAAGTTTTTGCATCGAGTAAATTACTCAACATTTATCGCAATCCAAACGAACAAAATACTTCATTTCGCCGCTGGTCAATTCAAGGTTATGCACAACATGAATTCAAACCTGATATTAACGCTCGATTAAAGATTAATTTAATTAGCGACCTACAATATCCAAAAGAATTTTATGATGAATTTAAAAATTATGCAGATGGCGGACTCGAAAATGGGCTAATGTTGAATCACTCATCGAAACACACTACTACTCAATTTAACGCTTATTATTATAAACACTTATTAGAAAGCAACCCTGCAGCGTCGAATGACTCTGCTATACACAAATTACCTGAAGTAAAGTTTGATAGCACTCTTTATCAAATTGCTGACACTCCATTTTTTGCATCGACAGCAATTCAGTTTGATTCATTTTATCGTGAAAAAAAGTGGGACGATATATCAACTAATGGCAAACAAAAATACGTTACAAATGATGCGAACGATCCAAGTTGCGATCACATAGCTGATGGCACGATGCGTGCGTGTCATCCCATTTCAGATGGTGTATACAACGAGACCAATGATATATTGCGAACAGGTCGTCGTATCAACTCACAATTCAACATAACAACTAAAGCTTTTACTCCAGGTGAAGCAGTCACCATTTTACCTAAAGCTTCTTATAATTTAACAAATTACTTTTTCGATGAGGGTAGCAGTCGATATAACACACGACAATACGTTAAATTTGATATTGCATCTCGCAGTAGACTCTACAAAATTTACGATAACAACGATTCAAAATATAAATATAAACATGAATTTATTCCTGAAATTACCTACTCAAATATTCCCTGGGTAGAACAAGAAGCGCATCCATTTTTTGGAAATATTGCCCATGGTGAGAAACCCTATTCTTCGCGCAACAATTTATCTGATGCGGATATCAACGATGTTTATGGTGTACAATATGATTATTATGATCGGATTTATGATCGTCATTTAGTTACATTAACATTACTCAATCGTGTCATCAGGAAAAATACAGAGATTAACAATTATCAGAACACATTAGATTTTAGGCTTTCACAATCGTACGATATTTATCAAGTTCAACAATCTAAATATGGCGCACGCCAACCTTTATCAGATCTTTCTGGAACTTTAACTTACATTAACAATCAATTCACTTTAAGTAATCAATTTAACTATTATCCTTATGTTGATGCAACTAACTCATCGACATCGTTATCATATTTAAATGAAAAACAACAATATTTCAAAATTGGCTACAACACAAAACGCACAGAAGAACCAACAACAGACGATGTTCTGCTTGCAATGGGATTTGTTACCAAATATGTAAATTTACTTTCCGGATTTATTATTGACACAAGTACAAATAGTACATCTGATTCAAGAGTAAAACAATTTTCAATGATCGCACAGTTAAAACCACCTGGAGAATGCTGGGCTATTAATTTTTATCGCGATCAAAAAGTTGGTAATTCGGCAGAGTGGAAAGTTAAGTTCGAATTTTCATTTGATGGTAAACCACCGAAAGTTATACCACCTGACCAATTAAATATTAAGTAATTTTCTTAATTAGTCGATGTCGCTTAAACTGATGAATTTTACTTTTGCATGCTTATTAACATAGAATACATACGATAAAATTTCGTAATCTGCCTTTTCAAACCTCAATTTCATATATGCTTTTTTTAATCGACCTATCTGCTGCGGTTTAATACGTTCGAAAATATTCCAATCCGAACTTAAAAATTTAACCTCTGCCATAAGTAATGTATTTTTCTTTTTAAAGATAAGATCGACTTCGATCTTATCAAGAGTAGATCTCCAACCGATCAGCTCCCATTTTTTTGCCGTTAATAACTGAATAACAACATATTCCGACCAAAAACCTTTACGTTGAGATATATTCTTTGACCCCACCAAATGTTTTTCGATGATGAATTGTAGGTTTAAATTTGGCAATGGCTTCACGATGTAATTCTGTGCCATACCCTTTATGTTTTTCAAATCCGTAATAGGGAAACTCCTGAGCTATTGTTCTCATCAGCTCATCACGAGCGACTTTTGCAATTATAGAAGCTGCAGAAATGCTTCTCAGATGCTGATCACCTTTTACAATAGCTAACTGCTCAAATGATTTAATATTCGGAACAACATCTCGCCCATCAATTAATAGAGTTCCTTCTTTTTTAAGATCATATTTTACAACTAAACTTTCAATTGCCCGGCTCATTGCCAAGAATGTTGCTTGACGAATATTGATATTATCAACCTCGACAACACTCGCCCACCCTAATGCCCAATAATGATTGTTTTTTATATCCTCAGATAAGACATGACGATTTTCTTCAGATAGTGATTTTGAGTCTTGATAATGGTCAAATGGATTCTTTTCATCCAAAATAACAACGCCGGCACATACTGGTCCGGCGAGGCATCCACGACCTACTTCATCTATACCGATATGTGGTCGTGGCAATTTATTAATTTTTACTAAATCAAATGAAATATTATTTGACATCAGAAGCTGAAGCTAATTCAGACTCGATACGAGCTGCTTTACCATCTAATTTTCTTAAGTAGTAAAGTTTAGCACGACGTACTTTACCGTGAGCCACTAACTCAACAGACTCAATAGCTGGTGATGTGAATGGAAAAGTTCTTTCAACACCAACCCCCGCAGAGATCTTGCGAACTGTAAAAGTTTTTTGCGAATGACCTTGAATTTTAGTTACAACACCTTTGTATAACTGAACACGTTCTTTTTCGCCTTCAATTACTTTAACGTAAACGTTAACAGTATCACCAGGAGAGAAAGCTGCGATTTTAGGGTTAGATGCTTTTTTAGTTACACGACGTACAAGGTTAGTTTCTTTTGCGTTAGAAGATGCTTTGCTAGTTGTCGCTTTTTTAATTTTTTTAGTTGTCGCTTTTGCCATTATATTATCCTATTGTTTAATAACCTATTCCAAAGACATATTGTGTTACCACGATCCAAGCAATCGGTCAAGACAGATACTTGCAGCTGCTCGCACGCATAAATGTCTGTAATCGTCCTTAGAATCCCCTTTAATTGGATCTAAAACTGCGTAGCAGCCTCTCATAAAATCCTGAGTTAAACCAAAACCTGTTCCAAACACGAGCAAATAAGGGTCAGAATCAGACTGAAGTATGCTTTTAAAGCGTTCAAAGGTAAATTTTTCCTGCCCAGGCAAGTTGCGAGCATGCGTTGAAACAATACGCGCCTCAGGATAACCCCAATCTTTTAACGCAGTTGCTACATCCGGAGCAGTTTTGACGTCAGTCAATGCTGTTTTTCTCATTGGATTCATACGAGAACCCTCGCCGGTTCGCCAATGATCTAACACGCGCTCGACAAACATTAATTGCTCTTGTGCAGGGTGTATCAAAAAATATTTCTCAACCCCATAAACACGACAGGATCTCGCAATATCATGAATATCGAAATTCGTAATATTAGTTGCACAAATATCACCCTGACGATCAACAATTGGATAGTGTACAAGGGCTACAGCCAAAGGGGCTTTACGTTTCACAAAATGACTCCTTCAACTTATTTACAAAGTCTATTAATATATTTTTTTGCAAACCCAGTGTTTCTATGTCCATATCCGATAAATTGTTAAGCGTTTTAATAATGATATTTATATCTTTTTCATTCATAGCGTTATTGTCCAAATAAGCAAAAAACAAATCAGGTCTTTTAGCATATGTCACAATCATAGAAATTGCTTTATTCCATATTAAAATTTCCTGATGATGACCTGATCTTAGAATATCTGGAACACTTTGTTCATTTTGCCTTTGAGCTGGCTTTGTAAACTGAGGGCATTCCAATAACCCATTATAAAATGAATCTTTGACTGCCGAATTAAAATCTCCCAAAACACCAGGTATCAATCGCACAAGCCCCTCAGTTAAAGCCAGGGCTGGCAATTCACCACCATTTAAAACAAAATCACCAATTGAGAATTCAATATCAATATATTGGTTGATAATTCGTTGATCAACACCACCATAACGTCCACTTAGAATAATGATTTCGTCATATTTTAATAACTCAATTAAAAAATTGTGATCTAGCTTTCGTCCCTGCGGAGACGCATAAAGTGACAATTTATTTTTACATGAAGTACTTGCGATCTGTTGATACATGTGGTCAGCAACATCTTTTCGTAAAATCAAACCATCCCCACCACCAAAAGGTTTATCATCTACAGATTTATAATTGTTATCGCTATAATCTCTTATATTAATAACGTCACATTTTAAAGCATTTATTTGTTGCGCTTTTTTAATAAATGATTCATTTAAGTAATTCTGTATAAGTTCAGGAAATAGGGTTAAATAAGTTATCTTCACCAAAACCTACTCATCGTTGATTTCGATTAAACCTTCAGGAAGATTCATCAAAATAACCTTTTTATCATGATTAATATCTTCAACAAAAGCCTGCACAAAAGGTATTTCTATCAATTTTTCGTTATAACTTACAAGCAAAAGATCTTGAGCCTTATTTGACGAAAAACCTTTAATCAAACCTAATTCTCCACGTATAGTATCGATGACCAGAAAGCCCTCTATCTCTGCCAAGTAGAGACTATCTCCATCTTCGGATTCAAAAAAATCTTCCGGTAAATAAATCGGCAAACCAATTAGGGATTCCGAATGATTTCTGTCACTTACACCTTTAACTTTAACTTTCAAACCATCTTTATGTTCTGCAATTTTCAGTACGGAGTAGGCTTTATTTAAAATAATTATAGTTTCGATCTCGCCAATCCAAGAATAGTCTTTTGAAAAGAATATAATAAAAAGCTCCCCACTTAACCCGTGCGCAGCTTTAACCTTTCCTACCTGACGTAAACTCATATTTTCCACTCTTGGACCTTATGTTAATGCAATTAAAATAAAAAAGGAGTCTTGAGACTCCTTTTTTATTTTTAGAATTTTAATAGAACTAAAACCAGAACTATTCAACTATATCTAAATGATATCTTTTATTTAATTTAGTTCCCGCGGCTCTGATAATTGTGCGCATTGCTGCAGCTGTTTTACCTTGTTTACCGATAACTTTACCTAAATCTTCTTTATCTACTTTTAAAGCCAATAAAGTTGTTTGCTGTCCAGGTATTTCATCTACGGCTACATTGTCAGGCTTATCAACTAAAGATTTTGCCATATGTTCAACAAGCTCTTTTAAATTATCCATTTTCCCTCCACAAAAACCAAATTCCAGTCTACCGATCTAGTTTATTTGTTGTTCATCTAGAATTAAACAAAAAAACACTAAATGATCAACTAAATCTTTTAAGAATTAGGCTTTTTTAGCTTTTGTCTTAGTTTTAGGAGCTGATTTTTTACGAGCTGGTAAAGCCAATCCGCCAAGTTTTAATACGTGTCTGACAGTTTCAGAAGGTTGTGCACCTTTTGTTAACCATTCTTTAGCTTTTTCAACGTTTAAAACTACTTTTTGTTGTTTACCTTGTGGGGTTGGAATGTATGTTCCTAAAACTTCAATGAATTTACCAGTCACATAACGGCGAGAATCTGCCACTGTGATTCTGTATTTAGGATCATGTTTAGCTCCAACGCGTGCTAGACGAATAACAACCATGTTTACCTTTCCTTCTGTATGACTTCATAGATCGTAATGACATTTTAATAACAACGTCATTCGAATCATTTGATAATTAAGTCATATAGTCTTAATCAAAGACTAAGTTTTTATATCGTAACTGTTCAGAGATCAACCTTTTTGTATTAAAAATTGATTTCGTGAAGGGTTTTCAAGCAAACACGCTTAAAACACCTCTAATATTAATTATTTAAGGCTAGCGAAATGGAAATCCCATTCCTCTACCACCACCCATTCCGCCGAATGGTCCGCCTTTACCCATGCCCATCTTCATGAGTCCACTCATCATCTTTTTAGCATCTTCGAATTGTTTAATTAATTTATTAACATCTTGAACTTGAGTTCCAGAGCCTTTAGCAATTCTTTGACGCCTAGAGCCATTAAGGACTCGATGATCACGTCTTTCTTGAGCAGTCATAGATCTAATAATGGCTTCAATCTTTTTAACTTCATTGTCCGGCGGGGTCATATTCTTCATTTGTTTTGTGAGCTCACCCATACCAGGTAGAAATTTCAACATTGTTTCTATTCCACCAAGTTTTTTCATTTGTTGAATTTGTAATAGAAAATCTTCAAGAGTGAATTCATTGTTCATCATTTTTTTCGCAGACTGCTCAGCTTCTTTATGATCAATAACCTCTTGAGCTCGTTCAACCAAAGTCAGCACATCACCCATATCAAGAATTCGTCCAGCGAGTCGATCCGGGTGAAACACTTCTAAAGCCGAGACTTTTTCTCCTAAACCTAAAAATTTAATCGGTAATCCTGTAACTTCACGAATAGATAAAGCAGCACCACCACGAGCATCACCATCAACTTTAGTTAAAACTAAACCTGTTAGATTTAGTTTCTGGTGAAATGCTTCTGCTACGTTCACAGATTGCTGTCCTAGCATTGCATCTGCAACGAGTAGTATTTCAGTCGGTGTAACAACTTTTTTAAGATCCGCTAATTCGTTCATGAGTTCTTCATCAATTTGTAAGCGTCCAGCTGTATCCACAATCAAAACATCAATCATTTCTTGTTCAGCCCATTTTAATGCAGCAGTTAAAATATCGACTGGCTTATCGCCTACTTTTGAAGGATAGCAGAGTACATTGTTTTGTTTAGCGAGTGTTTGTAATTGATCTATAGCCGCAGGCCGATAAACATCGACAGGAACAAAACCAACTTTTTTGCCAAGCTTTTGTCTAATATAGAGACCTAACTTTGCTGTTGTTGTTGTTTTACCAGCACCTTGAAGACCCACCATCATCAAAACAGATAGTTTTTCACGAACATTGACATCAACTTTATCCCCACCAAGAGTTTGCACCAGTTCATCGTGAACAATTTTTACAAACATTTGGCCCGGATTTACGTTTTGGATGACTTCAGCACCTAGCGCTTTAGCCTTTACTCGGTCTATAAAATTTTTAACAACTTTAAAATGAACATCTGCTTCCAATAAACTTAAACGAATTTCTTTAATTGCGTCTTCAATATTTGATTCAGAAATTTTATTTTGGCCTTTAAGTTTTTTGATCGAACCTAAAATTTTATCTGACAAACCCTCAAAAATCATAAATACTTCCTTTAAAATAAGCGTCTAAATTACCAGCGCGAAAAAGATCCTTTAGCTAACGAATACTTAGCCATCATAAATGTTATAAACAACGCTAATATAGTAACAACATATGTTAACCCAATATCGACATCAGATAACCCAACAATCGAGTATCTGAATCCATTGATCAAATAAAATACAGGATTTAAATGACACAATTTTTGCCAAAATGGACTCAAGCCCTCAATACTCGTAAAGACGCCACCAAGATAAGTCAGAGGTAACAAGATAAATGTTGAAAAAGCACTAAGTTGATCAAATGTTTTAGCAATGAACGCTACAAAAATTCCACAAAAAGAGAAAATTAATCCACCCAAAACCAAAAAACTAATAAACATAAATGGATGATGAATCATCATCACTGAATCTGTTAATAAATATTGAAAGAATAGTCCCACTAATCCAGTAATACCTGCGACAACTGATCCACGAATAATTCCACCAATACCCATAGCCCAAACGATTTGATTATTCGTAATTGGCGCAACACGCAAGTCTTCTAAATCACCAGAAAACTTAGCATTGACTATAGACGAAGACGAATTTTGAAAAGCGTTATTGATTAATCCCATGACCATTAAGCCAGGGATTAAAAAAGCAATATACGGTAATCCATTTTTTAAATCCATTTTCGAGCCCAATGAAACGCCAAAAATAAGCAAATACAAAGAAGAACTTATTATCGGGCTTACAACAGTTTGAATGATCACTTTCAAAAAGCGTTTGATTTCTCTTTGAATAAGAGTTGTAAAACTCACTAGATTCATCATTTATTCACCACCTTCGTAAAAGCTTCTTCAAGCTTCCCTTCAGTCATTGATATGTCTACGACTTGTTGAATGTCGATCGAGTTCTTATGTAACACATCAGCTAATGTAGCAGCTGCCGAACAATGAATGTTTTTTGTTTCACCATTAACAAACTTAAACTGTATATTTTTAGTCGAGTATTTTTGAATAACATCTTTAGGCGTTCCTAAAAAATTTAACTCACCTTTATTAATAATGGCTATTCTATGGCAAAGATTTTCAGCTTCTTCAAGGTAATGCGTGGTTAACAAAACAGATGTCCCCTCTTTTTGCAGTTCTTGCACAAATACCCATAATGATTCTCGTAATTCAACATCTACACCCGCTGTAGGTTCATCAAGCAATAACAACTTAGGCGAATGAACTAAGGCTTTTGCGATCATTAAACGACGTTTCATTCCTCCAGAAAGTTGTTTTGTTTTTTTATTTTTATGCGGAGTCAGTGACAAGCGATCAAGCAAATAATGAATACGATCATGGTTATTTCGAATTCCGTAATAACCTGATTGAAATTCAAGAATTTCAACAACATCAAAAAAACCCGTGTTGATAATTTCTTGATGGACTACACCGACCATTTGTTTCGTCTTTAAAGGATTATGTAACACACTCTCGCCAAAAACTTTAACATCACCAGAAGTTGGTTTTTCAAGAGTTGTAATTGTCGATATTAGTGTCGTTTTACCAGCCCCATTGGGACCAAGAAAACCAAAAATTTCGCCTGGCTCAATTGAAAATGAAAGCCCTTTTAAAGCATTAACTTGCATCGATTTATTTTTTAAATCGGTATAAGTTTTTTTAAGATCAATAACCTCTAAAGCTTTCATTTTTATTTTATTCCTTTTATGATAAGAATTAAAATCTCAAAAATTAATCTAGCGTGCTCGTGAAATCGAAGTTGCGAATTCAATATCTGGATTTTCTTTTTGTGCCCAGTTTAAATCCCACTCTTGATTTAAAAGTAAAACTGGCTGATCTATCATGTCTTTAAATAAATTAAAATTACCTTTAAGTTGGCTGACTGGTTTACCTTCAGCTGTTCGCGGCCATCGCGCAACTGAAAAAGGTAAACGATTTAATTTAACTTCAAGGTTATACTCATCCATAAGTCTGTGAACAAGAACTTCAAACTGAAGTTCACCGACAGCACCAATAATATATTCTTGATTGCCAATAACTGGGTCTACAAATAGCTGAATGGCACCTTCTTCTGAAAGATGCACAAGAGCTTCTTGCATTTTAGTTCTTTTAAGCGCATCACGTACAGATAGTTTAGCAAATAATTCTGGTGCAAATTTGGGAATATCTTCAAAACTAACTTTAGATGAAGTTGATACGCAATCACCTATCGCAAAATTTCCTGTGTCACCAACGCCCACGATATCACCCGCATAGGCCACATCAACTGTTTCTTTATCAGCGGCTATAAATTGACTTGAGTACGATAAACGCAACTCACGTTCGAGTCTTGCGTGATTAACTTTCATACCGCGCTCAAACTTACCAGAACAAATGCGCACAAACGCAATACGATCACGATGTCTACGATCCATATTAGCCTGAATCTTAAAAACAAAACCTGTAAAGTTTTGCGCCAATGGATCGATTTTAACTCCTGTTTTTGTTTCACGAGCTTTCGGACCTGGCGCGAATTGCGTAAAGAAATTTAAAAATGTATCCACACCAAAATTTTGCTTCGCTGATCCAAAAGTAACCGGAGAAATTTTGCCATCTAAAAATTCTTGAACATCAAATGGAGGCAAAGCACTTTCAATCAACTCTAATTCGTCTCTGACTTGCGCCGCTGTTTCGCGGTCAAGATATTGATCTAAAATAGGATCTTGCGGCCCAGAAAAATCATGCTCAGTAAACTCATCACCCTCACGATGTTGATCATAAAAAATAACTTTTTTAGTTAATCGGTTATAAATACCACGAAATCTTTGACCGATACCCAAAGGCCATGTCACAGGGTAACATTGCATGTTTAATGTTTTTTCAATTTCATCAATCAAGGTCAAAGGGTCTTTACCCTCACGATCAAGCTTATTAACGAAAGTGAAAATAGGAATTTGTCTATAACGACATACATCATATAATTTTTTGGTTCGATCTTCGACTCCCTTGGCGACGTCTATCAACATGCAAGCGCTTTCAACAGCCATTAAAACGCGATATGTATCTTCAGAGAAATCTTTATGGCCCGGAGTATCGAGTAAATTAATACGTAATTGATTGTAATCAAATGTCATAACCGAAGAGGTAATTGAAATACCTTTTTGTTTTTCAAGCTCCATCCAGTCAGAAGTTGCGGCTTTGGTACCAGATTTACCCTTAACCTCACCAGCTTCATGAATGACGCCGCCGTGGTAAAGTAATTTTTCAGTTAATGTCGTTTTACCGGCATCCGGATGTGAGATGATCGCAAATGTTCTGCGACGTAGAATTTCTTTTTGATCTGGCAGACTGACGAGAGCCTGATTTGGTGTATTTGTTGGTTGTGACATAGATGGGTAGAATATAGATTTTTTTTCATTTCTATTCAATCAGTATTGACCTTTAAGACTGATAGAATTAAGAGATTGGTTAAATTTTAAAACAACTCGTTCGGCTCATGGTGGTTTGGAGCCCCCGGCTGACAACTGAAAGGGTTTCTTATGCAAGAAAATGCAGCAAATTCGTATTTTATCACGACTTATTACAAATTTATCCCAATACAAGATGTTGAAAAGACCAAACAAGATTTCCAAAACTTAGCTTTAAAAAATAACATTAAGGGTTTGATTATCTTAGCGCAAGAAGGTTTTAACTCTACCGTTAGCGCTAAAACCAAAACTGATCTTGAAAACTTCAAAAAAGATCTTTTAAATTTATTTAATTTAACCGAACTGAATTTTAAAGATTCTGAAGCGAACAAGGCTCCGTTTAGACGTTTTGTTGTTAAATTAAGACCAGAAATTGTAACACTTGGAATTCCCGATATGGTTCCCCCCGAGGGCATTAATCACCATTTGACCCCAACTGAATGGAACGATGTGATTGAAAAAGAAAAACCAATCATTATTGATACCCGCAACTGGTACGAATACAAAATCGGAACATTTAAAGGCGCCATTAATCCAAACACTGAAAAATTCACAGAATTTCCTCAGTTTATGGAATCACAAAATATTTCTAAAGATCAAAAAGTTTTGATTTTTTGTACAGGTGGAATTCGCTGTGAAAAAGGTATTCTTGAACTGAACGAAATGGGATATAAAAATGTCTATCAATTACACGGTGGAATATTAAATTACCTCAAAGAATATCCAAATAAGAACTATGTAGGCGAATGTTTTGTTTTCGATCATCGTGTAGCCGTTGATCAGGAACTAAAACCCACAACAAAATATGCTTTATGCCCTCACTGCGGACAACCCGGTAATACACCTATCGATTGCAAACGCTGTGATACTCACGAATTCATATGCGAAGATTGTGCTAAACTTGAATGGAAAAAAGATACTTGTTCTAAAAACTGTGCACATCACTACCAGCTACATCCCGATCGCAAGGGCCCAAGACAAATACAACCTTATGAACTTGAGGATAACTAGTATACCTATTCATTTCGGTACTGTATGGTAAAAACAAACTCATATTCGATCGGTTCTCCAGCTAAATAAGCTGGAGAAAAATTAATATTTCTAACAATTTCAATAGATTTATCATTCAATCCATAAGGTAAATCATTCAATAAAACTACATCAATCACTTGCCCTAGCTTATCAATTGAAACTTTAAGTTTAGAATTACCTTCATAGCGCATGCGACGTGCTTGCTCAGTTCGATTAAAAACGACACGACCCATTATTTTCGGATGAACAAAATTATTCATAATCGATTGATCCAAATTATAATTCAAATTTTGACCAATTTTTGCATTTTGATTTATATTTTGATTTGAATCGGTCAATGCATTCGAGATCATTGGCGATTGACTGATTGTATGGTTGCTTTTAATTAATTTCTTCGAACTTACAATGCGATTATCTATTTCAGCGATAACATCTAATTGATCAAGTTGAACGAGAATGTTCTGTTCACGAATAAGAAAATAAAATACATAAATCACAACTAAATGAAGCAGGATCGAAATCGAAATGCATAAGCAATTGCGACTATGTTCTTTTAGTAAGTCTGTTAGTGGAGTTTTATTAAAATTCACTTTCCATCCCTGATGTAACCAATCTCAAATTATTAGTTACATTATATTTCTCATTTCGAGACATACTCATTAGTCAATTCATTAGACATAAGTCAGCATATTAAGTCACTTTCATTACATCTATATAATCAAATCGAATAGATCCAATTGTAACATAAATTAATCTGTCTATCAAATTGCATCGAATATATTCTGTTCAAATAAGAACATATCGAAAGGAATTCCAAATTATGAAAAAAATGACAAAAAATATATCCCTGATTGTGGCCTCATCTATGCTTTTTAATCAAACACTCTTAGCCACAACTATGGCAGATCGTAACGTCAACGCTCTTGATCTTGCAGACATTACGGCTGCAGACATTGCAGAAGCAGAAAAAACTGTAAAAGATCTTCAAATTATGGTCGAACAAATTGATAAGCTACGCAAAGACCTTGTCACAAAAATGAATTCTGAAGAAAAAGATCCAGTACTAAAATATATCAACACAATTCAAACAGGCTTATTATTCATAAATTCAGCATCTGTAACCGCACATCTGCAATCAAAAGAACGCACTAATATCGCTTTAGTAACAGCAGCTGTGACTGCAATCTGCGATATGATTGTAAGACACTATAAAGCAGGTGAAACTTTAACTGCAGCTAACATACAATCTATGATCAGCGAAACATCGTCCAACCTGTTGCAGCATTCAAAACCATCAAAAGAACTTACGGCGGCACTCACCGATTTATCACAATTAAGTAACGAAATTTCAGCGAATAATAGTCAACTAGTTAATGCTATTAAAGCAATGGGTGGATCATCAGATGCTGTTGCTGTTGGTACCGTAGCATATGTTATTTTACATTTTGTAGCACCTAAACTAGCTAAAGAAGGCGATGAAGCGATCAAAACATTTTTGCCAAAGCTACAAGAGCTTTCTAATAAAGCTCTTACCACAACAAAAGGTGGATTTGCCGCAACAAACTTAGGTTCGAACGCAGTTGGGGTATTAGGAATGGCTGCAGGCTATAACTCTGAAGAAGCCAGACAACTTGTTCGTAAAATTATGATTAACCTAGATCGTACACAGGCTAGCCTTACACAACAAATTAGCACAACAAAAAACAAATAATTATTTTATTACGTCTGTGAAAATATTTTTTACATATTGTTTAGTCTTAATTTTAAGTTTGAACACTCTAGCTTCATCGTTGCAGTGTTCAAACTTATTTAGTCAGTTTAACAGAGGAAGTGTTGAATCGCTAGCCTATCATATAGACCTACTAAATGAATCAAAAGCTAATGGACAGATTTTTTCACAGAGTTTAAGCGGCATATTATATCAACAGAGTTATTATAAACCGTCATTTAAAAAGGTTGCTAAAACTTATTATCAACGCAAATTAAAAAGCATCTTAAATGAATTAAACAAAATGGATCAAAACACTGATTCAACAGCCACTATAGATCAGTACGAACTTGATATACTTATTGATCGCTTACTCAGATTGAGCTTTATAAATGATCCATCAATAAATAATCAGTTATCCACATACGACAAGAATATTATTTTTAATGCAAAAAAATCGATTCTATCTTACGGACTATTGAATTATTTCTTTAAAGACATTCGAAAAATGTATAAAAAAGAAACCAAAATAAAAATTATCTTCGAGCTAATACTCAAACCATTTAGAGATGAATATTTTAGATGGACCTATGCAATGCTTATAGCTCCTAAACTGCGTGGCTCAGTTATACCGGCAGTGCTTGCCGAGAAAATTTTATTGGATGGCTTAGAGGCACACCGTGATGAGTTAAAACCTTATTTAACAACAATACATGGAAAACATATATTCAATAAATTGTCCTCATTTTACAATTGGTTTATTGTATTTTCAATTGCCTCGATAATTCCTGCAGGAATGTACTACTATAACCAAATAAAACAAGATGGTATAAATAAAGCAGTTAAACAACTACATGAGGTCGAGTTATCAACTCGAAAAACGGCCGAAATCACGCCTGAACAAATCGCCGCACAGTTTCATTTAGCTAATATGGTTAATAATCTTCAAATTAAATATAACAGAAAATTAACTTCAGAAGAGATTGAAGTTATTAAAAAATACATATCTGATAAATACAAAGTCAGTCTCTAAAATGAATTATCTTTATCTTGAAGATTGATAAAAACTGATGACAATGTATCTCTAAATTGTTTTTTTTGTTCTAAATCTGCAGAATTCCACAAGTCGAGTAAAAGTATTTTCAGATCTCCTTCAAAAACTTGTCTTTCAACGACTTCGTTCGAGCTGTAAATACTTTCATGACCAGAGTAAAACTTAAATGTCAAATCTTGCATTTTATCATAATGAGGATAGAGCTCGTAAAATTTTTTAAAATACTTTGATCTAAAATTAATTTGATTTATAAAGAATTGTTTGTGTTTCTTTAAAAAGAATTGAATAGACTTAAATTGTTTTTCATTAATTTCGCCCATAAAAAAACTAATCGTTCGCTTGAAACTTGTCTCTTTTTTTTCTAAGAATTCAGTTTCATCTTGAGCATCCTGAATCAAGTTTGATATTTGACGATTGGTAAATTTCTGAAAATGTTCAATCTCGCTCTGCTCGATTTTTTTAATAACAGTAGTAAAAACATCTTTATATACAAGAATAACATTTTGACGTAATGCTTTGGCTCGATCAAATAATTTATGAACTGTATCAATAGTCATTTCATCATTTGGTAGATTTTTTTGCACGTCTTGAATGAATAAAGATAATTCATCAAGTGTTTTGCGTTTATTTTTTTTTAACTCAGAATTTAAGTATATATCAATTTCTGTCTTTTTACTTTTAGGCTTAAACTCAAAAGTATCATAAATACGCCCTTTAATCAGTTTAGTTGCAAGAGTATACCCAAAATCAACTTTTGTACACGAAGTCACTAAAAAAATTATTAAGCCGAAAATAAATAGTTTCGTATATCTAAAAACAATAATTCGAAGGACATGTATCATTGTAGTAGATTAGCATTAACGCTGCTAAAATGTTAAACAAGAATATTCAACATCCTGATTTTATATCCAATATTTGATTTTCAACAGAATACGTCATTTAAAGAACTTACACTATGTAATAAACAGTAAAATGAGTAGAGCCGTAGAACCTAAACTGTGAAGTGATAAGAGCCGAAAAAGGCGAACCTAAAAACAGGACTAGATGGTGCAGGCTGCCGCAAGCTACCAGAACCAGGGAAGCTTGTAGTTTCGCAGACTTACAAAATGACTTGGGATCGGATATATCTAAATTTAACAGAATTTGCAAGACTTCGGTGGGTTGAACGATGGAGTATTGATTCAATCGCTCTTCATTTTGCGACAACGAAAATCGCAATCAAAGAGCGTTTGAGAACTGCAAAGCTCAACCCGTCACGTATTGATTGGACCGTGATCGACACCAAACATGGCTTGATCAGACCAATAAAAAAACGCTCAGTTGCTTGAGCGTTTTTGATCGGAAATATTTTTCGAAGGTAGAGTTATTAATCAGTTACTTAATCAATCGACATGAGACATTTTCAGGCTTCGCACGAGGATATATCCCATTTCCAGTTCGTCTATCTAACACCATTACACCATCTCCTGACACAATATTCAAACTGAACTCAGTCAGGAACTCAATATCTGTAGCTTCGCCCGAAATCTTGATTTTATGAGATAGGTCCTTTCGTACTAACCAATTGTAAAATGTTTCAACATCCGTATTTGGCTCTAGAGTGGCTGAACTAACCTGGCCGTTATGAAAATTAATTACATAGCCGCTTCCATGGTAATCGATCAGCGCAATTATTTTCGGAGTCTTGCTTTTTGGATCTTGCATAAAATTCAGTCGATCCCAATATCCATTATCCCACTTGCCGCAAGTTATGTATGGAGCCTTTAGATAGCTTACTTTTGGCTGTAAAGTTTGACCTGACATCACAAAAGACACAAATCGGCGCACTCTTTGAGAGTTTTCCTCAGAGTTGAGGGAATACAACTCATGGTAAATAGATTCATGAATCGCAAGGCCTGCCAAGTTTAGAGCATTCATGTGTACAACTAAATCCATATTCAAATAATAACTATTACCTTTGTAATAGGAGACTATTTGTTCAACAGCACAATTGGCAGGAAGATTCAAATCACCCTCAAGAGAATCGTTTGAGAGAGGTAAGGCTTTGCCGTAAATACGTTCATAGTAGGCATATGTGGAGGTCGGACAAGTCTGCTTAGGATCGGTGCAAGTTAAGAAATCATAAGCTATTCGAGCAAAAAAATTGTCAAAGTGGTATTGGCTACCACCCCACATTTCAGAAACTGGTATTCGAGACCGTTCGAGAGCATTTGTAAGCTGATTCGTAGCATTATCCGGAGAATTTGGAAACTGAATACCCGAACGCCGCGCCTCCCATATATCAAGAAGTTCTACGGATTGGATTTGATTTTTATTATCCTTACATACGATACCTTTGCCACCGCCTCGGTCTTGTCCCGCAGCCAGAGTAGAAAATGGCTGTAAGCTGATAAACAGAGTCAAAATTAAAAACAAATATTTCATGAATCCTCCTTGTGATTACCTATCGGAAATAAAGAGACCTGGAGCTGATAAACTTCATCAAAGTCTTTATCATTCTCTTGCAATAAGGCCGTTAGTTTATATCTAAAATCTTTCATAATTTGTTTAGCTTTCGGAAGATCGCGTTTTCGGATCGCCATAGTGGTAGATGTATGATCGCGATCTTTCCGATCGACTAGTTCTAATGCTTCAATAGACTTTTCCAAAATCGATCTCTGGTATTTTCTCATTGCAGCTGATGTTTTTTCATTTGATGATAGATTCGTCGAGTTTTCGTGAACTATCTCGAACCCATTTTTTGATTTTTTTAAAAGTTTTAATCTTAATAAAGTTTCTATCGCAATACTGGCTTTTGCTTCGTTAATACCAAGATATCGGCTGATATTGTTAACTGTGAAATCGAACGACTTAACTTTTGAAAGTTCTAAAATGGCATCAAAATACCACTCGGAAATACGATTAAAAATGTCCTCTTCTAAAAATTCGTGCTTAGGTAGACTAAAATTTCTCTTCTCTTTTTTGACAAAATCATATGGGTATAAGCCCAGTTTTAAAGACAATGATACAACAGTTTTTTTTGTAATCGGCCTTCTTCCAGATAGCAACCCAGAAAGTGTGCTATGGTGTATACCCAAAAATTGGGCGTAACTACGAAGAGAATACCTAGGATTTCTAGCTCCTCTTTTTAAAAATTCTTGCTGAAGTATACTTTTAAAACTTTCTGCGTCCACAAGTTCATTAATATATAGGGTTGTTGTAACAAGCAATTAGATTTGCACCAAAGTGGTGCAAATTACTGCACCACTCACAGTGGTATGATTAAAAGGGAATGTCACTTTGTCGATTTTTGGTCATTGAAAGCGAACCTTTTGTCAGATCTAATATAATGACTTTAGGCTCTGTTTGAGACTGTCAGCAATCAGATCTGTAAGGATAGCTTATTTGATCGCGCTAACGGGACCAAAACTCTTGCCATTAAAATTATTGTTAAAAACTTAACTGTCCCCTGCAATTGTAGTCTAAATGGCTCAAGATCTATTTTTTCGCAAAACCCCAAAAGCTTTGGGTTAGTTGACCAGCGCTTAGCAACAATTTAAATTTTTATAAATAAAAGAATATAAACGGATTTCTTATAGGTTTTATTTCAAGGAGAAGAAGTGCTCAATATTTTAACTTTTATCATTTTTTATACTTGCAACTTAAGCTTGGCTGAATCCTCTAAATTAGAATTAAAATCCTTCGATAAAAAGGATTGCCAAAACTATAAAAACGGAGGACTGGCTAATTGGAAATTTGATAAGGAAAATTTACAAGCCTCTTGGGTGAATATTAAAACAGACGCTAAGAAAGCAAATCTTATTTCACACTATAAATGCACCAATTCTAAGGAGCGAAAATTGAGTCTTGATATTGGTGCTGAGTCTGGTGGAGGTTCTTCGATTTTTGAAATTAGATGTGATATGGGTTTTGTTATTGAAAGACGTGTTGGCAACTTAGGAGAGGGAGGCAGTAATAATTATATTAGTCTCAATGATTGCGATGAGTTTGGCTCTGGCGATTCTGAGATGATCTCACCTAATAAAAAGTTTTTAATTCTTTCCACAGATGCAGATGTTGAGGCCGGCTACAATTCTGATTCAGGACTTTTTCAAGTGTTGGATTGTAAATACGGATCATGTAAAAAAATTTTAGAGAAAAGTTATAAAAATGAAGGGTTTAGTAATTCAAAATGGGCGAATTCCACTACCTTTAAATTTGAGAGAACAAACCTTGTAGACGCACTCAATGATCCTGGAAAGGTAAAGTCTATAAAGTGTGTTTTAAATTTAGAAAAAAATGTAGGATTAAACTGTAAATAAACCCCTACCAACCTGACAATCTAAAAAGCTCATAAAGCTTCGCAAAACCGAGCGAAGCTTTTTTCTGTCCCCACTAACAAAAAACAAAAAAAATCAAATCTCTAGGGACTGCATCAGTTCTATCATCAAAGGCTCAGATTTTTGAAGCACAGTTAAAACAGTTTCAGAAAACAAATCAACTTTTGATGAAGCTCGTGATTTGGGTTTAAAGATTGGTGCTTTGGATCGGCAGATCACGGTGTTGGCTGAAAGATTAAGTAAATTGCCAGCCGACATGGACATGCAGCCGATTGTGGATCAGATGAAAGAGCTACAATCTAAAAAAGCTGGTTTTGTTGAAAAATCAAAAGAGGCCAAAGAAAAAGTCGAGTTTCAAACGCCGCTCAGTTTGCAAACGCATGAGATTTTTAAAAATGGTTTAGATAGTTTAATCATGAAAGGAGAAAACGACCCTAAGATGAGGTCAGATATAATCAAATTAATAGTTCATAACTTGAAACTGCGATTCCCCCTCTGATGGAGTAGAACCTTGGGTCTGAGCTGCGGTTTTTCGAATTTTGGAATTGAGAGTCAGAATTTAAATTTATTCAAGCGTGTGGGTTCGAGTACTGTTGAAAATGGTGCCCCGGGCCGGACTTGAACCGGCACGCCCGTGTTAACGAAGCTCAGGATTTTAAGTCCTGTGCGTCTACCAATTTCGCCACCGGGGCATTCTAAAAAATGTTCATCGATTTAATCAGGACTCAATTTTGAAGTCAACAATTCGATCACAAATATTCGTTTTTTTTCGAATTCAGCACCCAATAAGCATTAATTTTAATCATAAAGAAGTCAATCATACGTGTTTTGATTAACAAACATACAGGATATAAATGAGTTCACGTATGTGAAGAATCCACTACTGTTTTAGTTTAAATTAAAACAAATACACAGCTCGTCAAACTGAACAAATCCAGAATCTTTATTTGACTCTAAGTTTATCTGTACGAATGATTAATCATGTTGTGTCTATAAATACCGAACTTACTTTATTTAATTTAAAAAAATCACTTGGCATAAGTTTTTTGCCAGTCACATTCATTTTATTTATCTCTACAAATATCGATCAATTTCTCAACGCAAAAATTGAATCAATATTAAGGTCTCAAGATGTTTTTCCGAACATTTTATGGTTATGGATTGTACTCTCAATTATGTCCAGTTTTCTATTCCCTTTACTGACCACAATAATTGCATCTTATAATATTAGTCAGACGATTAAACCTATAACTCTAAATTCATACAAACCACGAAGTTTAAGATTTTTCATAGATGATGTTTTTGAAAAGTCACTTCTTGAGTCAATGCGGGCATTTGGATTAGCTTGCTTGTGGGGGCTATTATTCATTATTCCAGGTCTAGTCAAATATAGCTACTATCTTCTTACTCCATTTGTCGTCTTCTTTTCGCAAAAGTACCGACTAGGAGAAGTTGATGCCTTGGAAATGTCTAAAAAAATTTCGCAAGCTTTTTGGTGGAAACTCAATGGTTTAATTCTTATATTTGTCATTATTATACCAGCGTTTTTATCAATAACATTTGACGAGTATACGAATTTTAAAAGCCATTTTTTAGCGGCAACTGGATTTGTCGCCATCACTGCTTTAATCAACATCGTTTTTCATTATTTATTATTGAAAAAATTTTTTATTTATTTAGCTAAAGAAGAAAACATTGAAATTAACAATAATGAGACAAGCACTGCGACGAATCCCATATTGACATAAACTGGAGAAAAAAAATGGCATTAATGTTCAACTGGAAAGATATCAAAAATAGAGACCACGGATTAACTTTTGACGACGTACTGATTATGCCACGCAAGTCAGAGGTTCGATCTCGTAAAGATCCTTCATTAAAATCCAAGTTAACTAAAACAAAATTTTTAGAAACTCCAATAATTTCGGCCAACATGGACACTGTCACGGAAGCTAAAATGGCTATAGCCATGCATAAATTTGGTGGCATGGGCATACTTCATCGCTTTATGAATATTGAACAACAAGTTTCTGAAATTGAACAAGTTAAAAACTGCGGTGCTACAGTAATCTCGGCATCGATTGGCGTTAACGCTGATTTTAAAGAACGCGCGCAGGCACTTGTTAACGCTGGCGTTAACCTTATGACAATTGATATTGCTCATGGACATTCAATTCAAATGATGGATACTTTAAAATGGCTTAAAGATACCTATCCACACGTTGAAGTCATTGCTGGAAACCTTGCAACGCCTGATGCGGCTGTTGATCTTATCGAAGCCGGTGCTGATGCTATTAAAGTTGGTATTGGTCCTGGTTCAATGTGTACAACGCGAATAATTACGGGATGTGGAGTTCCACAATTAACAGCTATAGCACTTTGTGCAGAGGCTGCAGCTCCATACGGAGTTCCCGTGATAGCCGATGGTGGTATCCGAACAAGTGGTGATATGGTCAAGGCTTTTGCGGCTGGAGCAAGCACAATCATGTTAGGATCAATGCTCTCTGGAACCATTGAAACACCAGGTGAAATCGTCAATGGTAAAAAACAATATCGTGGTATGGCATCAAAGAAAGCTCAAGTTTCATGGAGAGGTGATATGCCTCAAGGAATGGCTCCGGAAGGAGAGTCGACTTATGTTACAGTTAAAGGTCATGTTGAAGATGTATTACACGAGCTCTGTGGGGGGATTCGAAGTGGCATGACATATATCAATGCAACAACGATTGAAGAAATGAAAGAAAAAGCATTATTTATGGAAATGTCCGCAAATGGTATCTCTGAATCACGCGCGCATGGAGTTAAAAATTAATGAACACATCTGGGTCCGGGTCGACGAACAAAAATAATTTCGATGCAAGACCTATTGGGGTTTTCGACTCGGGAATTGGCGGGATCACCGTTCTTCGCGAACTTTTAAAACGATTTCCAAATGAAGAGTTTATCTATCTTGGAGATACTGCTCGCTTACCATACGGAAGTAAATCATCAGAAACTGTACGTCGTTACTCTGAACAAAATATGAATTTTCTGAGACAACGAAATGTTAAAGCTATAGTTGCTGCATGTAATACAGCTTCAACGCAAATATTCGAAAACAGCTATGAAGGCCTGCCCGTTTACAATGTTATAGACCCGGGATCTCGATTAGCAAGTTTAGCAACTGAAAATCATAAAGTAGCTGTAATCGCCACCCGAGCAACTATTAAATCAAACTCGTATGCTCGCAAAATTAAATCACATAATCCGGATACTGAAGTTTTTAGTGTGGCTTGCCCTCTTTTTGTTCCCCTGGCGGAAGAAGGATGGCACGATGATCCGATTACAAATTTAATCGCATTTCGATATTTACAAGAATTGAAGCAAAAAGATGTCGATACTGTAGTTATGGGCTGCACACACTACCCGCTTTTAAAAATAGCAATTCAAAAGGTATTTGGCCAACATGTTAAACTGATTGATTCTGGCGAAGCTATAGCCCAAGAACTTGCACATGACATATCAGTTCAAAGACTTAACCCTAATCCGAATATCGAAGAATCATCAAAAAAACTTTTGATTTGTCTAACGGATTCTGGAGCTCAATTTGAAAACCTAGCATTAAATCTATTAGACCAATACACAAAAGACTCGATTGTATTTGAGACAGTTTCCGTCATATGACAAAAATTTTGTCACCTCTGACAAGAAATAGCACTCCTTAATCAATTTAATTTGAGTTCACGGTTAAGCCAGAACTAAGCTGCTGGCCCTGAAAGTGCTTATCAATATGATATGAAGAACGTTTACTCTAATAAGAGAACCATATTAATTATATTATCAACTTTAACTGTTATTATACTGACTGCCTGTGCACCTAAAAAATATAATTCACTTTTAAATAAAAATCCTCAAAATGACAAAGTTGAGCAAGAAGAAATCATTGAACAAGACTTATCTGCACCAACTGAAATGTACGAAAAATTATCAGAGCAGACAGCTGCACGTTATGAGTCGCCAGAGAAAAAGATTAAAAATAAACAATCAAACACCGAAGTGATTATTGGCCAGGTCAAACTCAGTAAATCTAAATTTAGTTACAACCCTCAAACCAGAAAAATGCAGATTTCAGGATACGCTGAAGTTTTGTCAGATAATTTAAAGACAACGCTTGCCTCAACCGAATTTAAGCTTTTGGGGTCACATAGCCCATACAAAGGTGTATTTCCACTGCGTCCAGCAGATCAAAATCAACGTGATTCTGATATTCAAGTACGTGCTAAAGTCACTTGTCTTGATTTTAATCGCGATGATGAATTTGATTGTCGCAAGTCAATTATTGATATGTTTATTAAACATAATAATAAAATATATACAGAACAACTTGAAACTCTCAATCTTAAGAATAACCATCAAAAACAAATTACATTTTTAAATATAGAAAATAGCGCGAGCGATACAACTCGCAAAGATGAAAATTCAACAAATCATTCAGCAAAGAAAGATACAAGCACTGAATTAAAGTATGATGAAAATGGCTTACAAGTTGAAGGAAAAGCCCATGAAATCAAGGGACGATATGTCGGAACTGCAGCTACGGCAAAGTTAGATCAATTGTTTGATGTTATAAGCGATACGCTCAAAAAGAAAAGAAAAAATAGTCAAACTCCAAATTCTGATTCTGATGACGATAACGATCATGACAACTCTGAAACGAATGAACCATATGAGGATGAACATCAAAGCGCCAATGAATTCAATAATAATTTTAGCATCGATCAAACTGGTCGCATGATTAAAAAGAATCAAGCCTTCGGTGACTATGACGATGGTAAGCTTCGCAACGCTTCTTCACTTATGGAACAGCAAAAAGCATTGAAACTTGAAAGCTTATTTGAAGTTAGTTTTCCGCAGCGTGGAACATATTACGGAACTCAAGAAATGATGGACATTATAGAACTCATAGGTAAAAAACTAAGCCAATCTCAGGATAAACTCTACGTCGCTAATATTTCAAAAGTGTACGGAGGTCGCTTACCTCCGAGCGTAAGTCATCAAATCGGCATGGACGTCGATTTAGGTTACCCAACACCGAATGGTCGTGTTAAATTTCCGGTTGTAGTCGACAGGAACAAAAGATTATTTAATACACAAGCTTATTCAACTCAAAAAACATATGAATTATTTAAGTTTTTAATCAACCAAACGACAGTTCCGGTAGCACGTATTTTTAGTGATCAGCATATAATAAACGATCTTTGTACTTATGCTAAGCGCCACAAAGAATTTGAAGGATCTAACGCATTAGCAGCCCGAAAAGTATTTAACACTTTAAGCCATGTTGATGGTCATGGTGATCATTTTCATTTGCGATTAATGTGCACTGATAATCAACCGGCTTGCAATAAGGTCATTTATCCGAAATCAAATAACTGTCAGTAAAATTATTTGATCGACAAGATGACCTAATCTATAAAAATTTCGTGAGCCATATTTTTGAGATTATACTCACTCGCCATTGAACGAACATAGGCTCCACAATCAGCCATCACGAGTAAATCATTTTCGTGTGTTTCAAAAAGTTCGAACGATTTATGAAATACATCAGAAGATTCACAAATCGGTCCAACAAGTGAGTAGATTTTTCGTTTGTCATTTTTTTTAATCAAGTTGTAAAAATGATGGTGAGCCTGATATAAAGACGGTCGCATGTTGTTATTCATTCCTAAATCCAAAACAATCATGTTTTGATTTTTTATATACTGCACTTGCGAAATAAAAACACCACTTCGAGCAACCATAAACCGCCCGAGCTCACATACAATATTTGCATTAAAATTAGATAACGCTTGATCATACTCTGCAGTTAAATGCATCCATCTTGAAAGATCATGCGCCACGTTGTGATCTTTATAATCAATTCCAAGACCACCACCTAAATCCATACGATCAAGACTTGCAAAATCATGTTTAAGGTCAAAAAAATAAACCTTCATCTTATCAACAGTTTCTCGAAAAATTTGCGGTTCAAGAATTTGTGATCCAATATGAAATGATAAACATTTAAACTGAAGTAATGGGTTATTTTTAATAATATCTAAACACTCTGGAACATCTGTTAAATCAATCCCAAATTTCGAATCCTTAAGTGCTGTCGATATATACGGATGGGTTGGCGTTTCAATCAGTGGATTAACTCGTAAACCAATGGCAACTGACTTATTTTTAACTCGACTGATAGCCGCTATTCGCCTTAACTCTGACGGACTTTCTACATTAATTTGATAAATATTTAAATCTATAGCAAATTCTAATTCATGTTGAGTTTTACCAACACCTGAAAAAATAAAATCCATGGGTTTAAAACCGACTTCCAACCCGGCACGCAATTCACCACCACTGACGACATCCAAACCACACCCGTGCTCAACAAAAAGTTTCAGGATAAGAGGGTGAAAATTAGCTTTAACCGCAAAATGCAATTGATGAAGTTTTCGCCACGATTTGACCCATTTTATTCGTTCTGTAATAAGACTTTTTTTATAAATTAAAAAAGGTTCGGAATAATCTTGCACTTCAGGCAAACTACTTAAATTAATTCCGGCGAACTCAAGTTGATCATGACGATAAGAAAATAAATTACGTGACATTTCATTTGATGACATCGGTAAAATATTAGCTCATGCTTATCCAAATGAAAATCATTAATTTAGGAACAACTTCTCTTGGGCTCCCCATACACACATTTCACTTTCTTCCGGAAATGCAAACCGATCATAACCTAGTTAGAGTCTTAATTCTAGGTGGTGTGCATGGAGACGAAGTTGAAGGTGTTGTTGCGGCGCGATGTTTAGTTGAACACTTTCGAACAGATTACAATCTCAATTTAAGTCTTAAAATCGTACCTGAATTTAACCCTGAAGGAGTTTTGCTCAAAACAAGAGGAAATTCAAACAAAGTCGATCTTAACCGCAACCTTCCCACAAAAGATTGGTCACCAATAGCGGCTACCGAAAGATACAATCCCGGCCCAGATGCCATGAGCGAACCTGAAAACCAATATCTTGTTAAATTGATTGATCGTTTCGAACCTGATGTTATTTTTTCTCTTCATTCATGGAAACCGATGTTGAATATCAATGGCGATTTACCTGAGGCTAAAATAATTTCTCAATTAACCGGATACATCATAGATCCTGATATAGGCTACCCCACTCCTGGATCTCTTGGAACGTACGCAGGCACAGAACGTGGCATACCAACACTAACTTATGAAATTGAGCGCGGTCTATCATTCAAGCCCATAGTTGATATTCATGTACCAGCAATAATTGCCGGATTAAAAGAATCAGAAAAACGTGTCAGAAAATTATAAGGAAATTTATGTCTATACTTGAACTTAAAAACCAAATACTCGAAATCTATAAATCCACAACGGAGATTGCTGGCTACTCTTTATCATTAACAGATAAAGATGTCATTTCCATCGCAATTGATAAGCTTGATCAAGGACAAATACGTGTAGCTGAAAAAATTAATCAGCAATGGATTACAAACGAGTGGGTCAAAAAAGCAATATTATTGTATTTTAGAATCACTACAAATCAAATTATTACGTCTGGCGACTTATCTTATTATGATAAAATACCTGTGAAAAAATTTGATGCAAGCCATGGCGTACGGGTTGTTCCTCAGGCAATTGCACGCAAAGGTTCGTTCATTGAGTCTGGTGCGATATTAATGCCTAGTTATATAAACATTGGGGCCTATGTGGGAAGTGGAACAATGGTCGATACTTGGGCTACCGTTGGGTCATGTGCGCAAATCGGTAAAAATGTCCACCTCTCTGGTGGTGTTGGCATTGGTGGCGTTCTCGAGCCAGCGCAAGCCCAGCCTGTGATTATTGAAGACGATTGCTTCGTCGGAAGCCGATGTATTGTTGTTGAGGGTGCACATCTAGAATCTGGCGTCGTCTTAGGTGCTGGTGTCACGATTACAGCATCAACAAAAATTATAGATGTCACTCAAAAAGAGCCTGTGATTTACAAAGGGCGAGTACCGGCAAACTCTGTTGTCATCCCGGGCGTTGAAATGAAGTCTTACCCTGCTGGACAATACGGCGTACCTACAGCTCTAATTATTGGCAAAAGAACTGAATCAACCAATAAAAAAACATCACTGAATGACGCCCTACGGGATTTTGGGGTTAGTGTTTAGACTTTAACAATATAGCAGGCTCTATTTTCAGTGAGGCTCTTGCTGGAATATAACAGCCAATAATAGCTAACACGCTGACAATGACAATCACATAAAAAACTAACCATGGACTGACAAGAGCAGGTATCGAAGCATCATAATACAGTTGCGGAGGCAATACATTTAGTGGATTGTTTTGAATATAATAACTGAGTGAAACACCAATAATTGTCCCTAAAAAAAGTCCAGACATAGATATCCATAATCCCATAGTCATAAATAGTTTTAATGTTTTTTCATTTGAAAAACCAAGGGTTTTGATAATAGCAATATCAGATTTTTTTTGAGATAAAATCAAAGCTAAAACAGTCAAGATCGATGATGATGCGATTAATCCTGCTAAACCAAGAAATATACCTATCATTGTCTTTTCAAGAAACAAAGCAAAAAACAAATCTGAATTCTTCTGTTCCCATGTTTCTGTCTGAACGAAACCACTCTTTTGCAATTCTTTCTGTATTGAATTCATTTTTGAAATATCTTTTAACCACAAATGATATCCCGATGTTCGAGTAACACTTGATAAAAAAGACTTCATTGAAAGATCTTTATTAAAAAAGACTAGCTTAGAGTCTAAATCATGTAAATCTGTTGTTAAAATTTTTCGAACCGTAACTTTTTCAAACTGAGGAGTTTCAATGGAACTTAAAAGCAAACTCTCTGCAGGAATCAATGTTACAACATCACCTTCCAAAATCCCCAATGACCGAGCTAAATCCACGCCAATTGCAATTTCTTGCGCGCCTAGGTTAAGCTGATCAAGATCGTCATAATCAATAAATACAGTTTGATTTTGCGCATGACTTTTCTTCTTAAGTTCACTTAATTGTTGAAGCCAAAAATCTAACCCATCTGATTTATAGCCGATAACACTGGCACCACGAAATTGACCATCAATTGTTCTTAAAATGAGATCATACTGATCCGTCTCGAGGGCCTCAAATTTTGAATTAGATACAATTAAAGGTTTTTTAGAAATATTTTGCTCTCGAACTTGCTCTTTCGTCAGATAAACTGACAAGTGTGGATCAAGTGCCAAAATCCTTGATCTAATGTTGTAATTCATACCATTCATGACAAATAAAACGATAAAAAACAGGGCCACACTTATCGTAATAGCCGCAAATGAAAGGACTGTAATTCTGCGAATAAGCGATGATGATCGTTTAGAAATAATAAGTCGCGAGAGAAAAAAATAGCTCAGTGAATTTTGCAGCATTAACTCTATACTAATTCATTTTTCAGAAAAATGAATACGTTTTTATTAAAAATGCGCAACTTTTTTAACTGGAACGGTCTCATCAAAATATATTAGCCCATCTTCAACAAACAGCTTATTATGTTCTAAGTGATTTAAAGCTGTGCTATGATGATTGGTCATAAAAATATGACGCAAATACCCTTTTCGCTGATGCAATTGTATATAATCAAGCAAGTTCAGCCACTGAGTCTCTGACAATCCAGTAGCAGGATCTTCTAGTATCAAAAGTTGTGGCTGCTTGGAAACAACCTGAATGAGTGTCACAAGTTTTCTCATTGAATAATTTGCTTTTGAAATTTGATTACTTAAATAAGCATTAAGTTCAAACATTTCACATACGATTTTAAACTTATCATTTGATAAAAAAGTCTTAAGAACATCTTTAATCGTCATATCCGAAACGGGAAAGTGGCCTTCAAAATATACGCCCATAATATCGCGAGGATCTACTTCATGAGTGTCCGAAAAAACATCCTGACTATTCCACAAAATTTTGCCTTGTGAGCATGTTTTATATCCTGCAAGCATTTGAATAAACTGCAAAGAATGCATTGGATTAGAAGACTCAATAACCACCGTTTGGTCCATTGGCAAAACAAAATCAACCTGAGCTAAGATTGGTTGAATTTGAGCATCCAAATTGTTTTGAGCTAACGTAACACCTTCAAGGTGGATATGATTTAAATCAAATGATGAATATTCCATATGTCTTATTTCGGACGTATTAATGAATTTATAAAGTCCAAATTAGGAAATTAACTTGCAAGACTAAAGACAGTGTAAAAAATTGATTTTATGACTTCTAAACTCAGACCAAAGGTTGTCTGTTCTGTTTTCGAATTTGGTAGAGTTAATTTTTCAATATAAATAAATGGAGGATAAACTTCTTTAAAGATGCTGTATGCACGTGACATATGTAGCTGTGAAGTAATTAAATATATATCTTGGCATTTTAAAGTTTCAATTAAAGCTAATGTTTGGTGCGCATTTCCCAAAGTTGTTTGTGATCTTTTTTCAAGTATAACATCATCACTTGACACTTGATCATAATATGGCCAATACGGAAATATCTCTTGAAACGTAGCTTCTTTGTAGACGCCCGAAATGATCAATTTTTTGATTTTCTTTTGCTGAAGCAGCTCAAAACCTTCGCGAATTCGTCCAGGAGCCCCCGTCAAGACAACCCCACAGTCTAAGTGAGGAAAATCATTTTTTGTCCAAAGATTGACCGGCTCTTGGCTAACTCGATCAATAAACGTCAAGACAATCAAGAGACCAGTAGCGATGAAAAATAAACTTAATAACTTAAGCCAACTTATGGGCCAAAACTTCAATTTCAACATTGACCCCTTTTGGCAAACCAGAAACGGCTACAGTGGAACGCGCAGGAGGTTGATTTGTAAATTTTTGAGCATAAATTTCATTTACGGTCGCAAAATCAGACATGTTCGTTAAAAAAATTGTTGTCTTTACGATATGCGAAAAGCTCAAACCCGATTGTTTCAAAACAGCCTCTATATTACTTAACACCATCTCTGTTTGTATTTTTATATCTCCAGTAAAAACCTCTTGATTACGAGGATCTATTGCAATTTGCCCAGAACAAAATAAAAAATCCCCCAACATCACGGCTTGTGAATAAGGACCTACTGCTTTTGGCGCATGATCTGTATGTATAATTTGCTTTGCCATTTTAAATTCCTCTCTGTTCAAAATTAGAAATAGAAAATAATTCCACCCTTAAGCGGATGGTCAGCTATAGTTCGAATACGTGTTTGTGCCACAGTCGATAAACCAATGCCGCCTTCGAACGAAAACCCTACATTTTCAAGACCTGTGAAAAAAAACTCAGTTCCGATTATGACATTAGCTTCAAAACCCGTGTTTTTCTTGTCGGTTGGGTTTTCTAAAGTCACTAAACCTAATTGACCACCAGCGTAAAAATGAAGTTGATTTTCATGAAAGATAATATGTCTAATGCCTCCGTTAATTTGAAACTTAGAATAATCTTTTTTTGTATCAACACCAAGACCACCAGTTACTGCTGTCATACCATTAAGATTATAAACTAATGCCAAAGAAGGGATACTTTCAGACGTGTTATCTTTTATCCCAAAACCTAAACGCTGAGGCATTTCCTTCGATAATGTTTTCGGTGACAAACACACAACAGCTAAAAAAACAAATACACAAGAAACAGATGAAATTAATAAACGCATGTTAGATCCTTTCACAATGGATATACAATCATTAGATTGACACTGGTCAAAGGGCTTGTCAGCATAAAAATTGGAGGACTCATGAAAACATCTACTAAAAACGCATCGAAACACACTTCAAACACATCATATCTTTGGCTGACATTCATTGCTATAACTCTTTTTTCATACATTACATTTGCACAAAGTTTAAAAACCAATCTATCTGAATCAACTATCGATGGTGTTAAATTAGCATCATCAACTCAGTATGACGATGGATCAACTCAAGCTGAACTCAAGGCCTATTCCACAGGTTCTCGATTCAAAAAAGTTTTTGGTTTAGTGACCGTCAAAGTCTATCACGCAGAGCTCTTATTAGCTAAACCTGAAAACTTAAAAAAAGAAGATGATCAAACATTAAATTCACTCAAAAGTTCAGGCCCATTACAACTTAGACTTATTATGTTACGCGACTTAAAGGGTAAGCAAATCAGTGATTCCTTTAAAGAAGCATTGAGCGCGTACAATATCAATGAAGATCAATACGCTACTGAACTCAAAGAAATTTTCAAAGAAATATCAGAGATTAAAGAATTTAAAACAGGTCAAATTTTTTCGATTGCAGCAAATTGGTCAAGCCAAAAAGCAACTCTTCTTGTTCAAAAGCCTGATGGTAAAATTTTGAAATACAGTGGAGACGAAAATTTTGCAAATCAGCTTTTTCAGATTTGGTTTGGTAAAACTCAAGATAACAAAAAAATTGATCCAAAACTAGTAGATCTAAAAAAAGAACTTTTAAAAATATGATAGAAAATAAAATCGTTGATAAATTTCAAGATGTTATCAAAAAAGCATCAGAAATCATTTTAGATAAAAATGAACAAATTTCCCTTGTTGTAACTTGTCTGTTAGCAAAAGGCCATCTTCTCATTGAAGATGAACCCGGCGTTGGCAAAACAACTCTCGCCCAAACGATAGCAAAGTTAGTTGGCCTATCGCAAAAACGAATACAATTCACCAATGATTTACTTCCAAGCGACATTTTGGGTCAATCAGTCTTTAATCGCCAGGATTCTACATTCTTTTTTAAAAAAGGGCCTCTATTCTCTGAAATCGTTATCGCAGACGAACTTAATCGCGCTAATCCAAAAACTCAAAGCGCACTTTTACAAGCCATGGAAGAAGGCGAAGTCTCTACGGATCAAGAGACTATCGCCTTACCAGAAATCTTTTTTTTGATGGCCACACAAAATCCTCGGCATCAAATCGGAACATACCCTCTGCCTGAAAGTCAGGTCGACCGTTTTTTAATGTGTCTACATTTGGATTACATATCTGAATCATCTGAAGTTAAGATATTCATGGGGGAAAACCCAAGATCAAAAATAAGTCAAATCGAAAAAATTATAACACATCAAGAACTTGTTACCGCTCAAAAAATTGTTAGCCAAATTCATATTAGTGCCCAAATTGCATCTTATGTAGCACAATTACTAAACTACACAAGAAAAAATCAAACTGAGTACCATCCGCTATCGACGCGAACAGGGCTAGCGCTTATTTCCGCAGCCAAAGCAACCGCTTTTTTAAATTCTCGCGACTACGTTACACCTGATGATCTTACGATTGTCATTAAATCGACTCTTTCGCACCGATTGGCGCAACAAGAGGGTTTATCGTTTGGAGAAAAACAAGTTGAAAAACTTCTTCAAAAAAATCCAATTACGCTTTAAACCCAGAGCTAATAATACAAAGCCCTACATCATACCAACGTCACTTGGTCTTAGTTATGGTTTTTTGATTTTACTCATTATAATCATCAGCTTAAATAACAAGAATAATCTCATATTTCTTTTTGCTTTTTTTCTATTTTCCGTTGGTATAACAACGACATTATTAACAAATAAAAATTTAGAAAAACTGCAACTACTCATTGAAAAAAATCAATATTTTTTTCAAAACGAAAAACATTCCATATACTTTAAAATTCAAAACACAGGAAAACAAAATATTTTTGAAATCGTTGTAAAGTGGTCATCTCGTAAACTTAACTTACCTAGCTCTATATTTTCGATTCTAAAATTATCACCCCAACAATCAACATTAGTTGTCCTTGAATATGAATTTCCCAAATATGGATTACAACATATACCTGAAATAACAATTGAAAGTGTTTTTCCTTTTAATTTTTTAAAAGTTTGGAAATATAGAAACTTCACAGATGAAAAGATTTGGGTTTTTCCAGAACGTCAAAATTATTTAACACATCAGATGTTTGAGAGTCAAAAATTGAACCTCAATAAAGATGATACAGTCTCAAATCAAACAAAAACTCTAGATGACAAAGATTTTTCTTATTTAGACAAATCTCCTGACCAAATCATTACAAGGGATATCAACTGGAAATCATATGCAAAAACAGACACTTTGTATATTAATAAATACGATTCACGAACCAACTCACAGAAAGCAGTAAATCTAGACTGGGATCAAACCGAAATACTGATCGATTTTCAAAAAAGAAAATCACAAATGTCGTTCTGGATTTATGAAATTTACAAAAACAAAATTAAACTCGAAATCTTATTCCCTCAAAATATTATTTCTATTAACTCAGGATCGAAGTCTGATTTTATCCAAGCAATGATTTACTTAACACAACTACAAGAGTCTGAACCTACAAAAAGAGCTGATTCTACAGATCCTCAAAAAAAACTATTTTTACAAAGTTGGATAAAGTCATGAGTATTCAGCAACAAAACTTTCGTGATATTTTAAAATTATATGGTCTTCATTTTTTTATATTTATTCAACTGTTAATCCTTGCGGCAGAGTTACCTTTCGAATACACAAAAATAGCTCTTGTTATTTGGACGATCAGTCTTTTTACATTTTATAAAAAAATGCCTTATCTAAATGCTTTAACTGGGGCTTTATCACTACTGATTACAGTCTATGTTGTCAGACAATTTAGCTTCATTTTCTCAAATGAAATGATCTCAACATTGATCTTATTATTAACTTGCACGAGACTCGTAGAGCACGATCCACGCAATAAAACAAGGCCCTATTTTTTGTATCTACTTGGTTTATTTTTATCAGTAAGTAAATTCATGTTTCAAATTGATCTACTATATGGTTTGTATGCACTCATATCTTTTTATTACTACTTCACACTCTTTTTAACCCCAGAATTTAGAAATAATTCTTTGACTCGATCGAACCGATTTTTATTAAAAGTATTTATATATTCATTACCTTTAACAATTATAATTTTTATTATATTTCCTCGTTTAAAGTGGGATTACACCCAACAAAATCCTTCAAATTACTATAGTCGAATCGGAGAAACAGGTTTTTCAACTGAGCTTAAACCTGGAATGATTAGTGAAATTAATTCAAATCAAAACATTGTTGCCTTTCGCGCTGAATTCTTCACAAATCATATC
The DNA here is from genome assembly GCA_046293015.1 of Pseudobdellovibrio sp. Classification (GTDB taxonomy): domain Bacteria; phylum Bdellovibrionota; class Bdellovibrionia; order Bdellovibrionales; family Bdellovibrionaceae; genus Pseudobdellovibrio. The sequence goes on along the minus strand of JBKBPU010000005.1, from coordinate 20,927 downwards.
GTCGAAAATGAACTTTATTGGCGCGGACAAGTTTTAGATAAATTTTATGGTATGACCTGGAAAAAAAGCATAGATCGCAAAAACGTTATAGAACGTGATGAAGATCTAGATTATGATCAAATTTATGATTTTAAGGTGATTCTAGAACCGCACAAAAAAGATAACTTATTTACACTTGAAAATACTCATTCGCTTATTTCAGATCTGAAAATTCTTTATTCTGAAAAAAACAATACTTTTACAATTAGCACATTACTCGAAGAAAAAATGATCTATACTGGTCGTTTCAAACAAAATTTAAATTTAAAAAATGACCAAATAATCGATCGCAACTATTACCTGCAAATCAATAGAAGAATTGATTTAATTGACAAACTTGTACAATCATTAGAACAGCAAAATCTAAAACAAAACAAACTCACATCTTCGCAAAAAGTAAAAATTCTAAGTGATTATTTTATTAAAAATGGATTTAAATATTCCACAAATTTACAAGAACGCGAATCGTCAAAAATAGAAGATTTCATATTTAAGCATAAAGTTGGCTTTTGCGAACACTACGCTTCAGCATCAGCTATTTTGCTCAGACATTGGAACATCCCGACTAGAGTTGTGACTGGTTACTATGGCGGTCGCTATAATTACGCAGGTCAATTTTGGACAGTTTATGAAAAAGATGCTCATGCTTGGATAGAATATTTAAATGAAAATGACAACTGGATCAGATTTGACTTAACTCATGTGATCGCGCCGGATCGCAATAATATATCTCAAAAGAATGTATTTAAAATGATTTCGAATTCAACTTTTGTAGCAATGATCACTTCAACTTTGGATTACATCAACTATCAATGGACAATTTTTTTTCTAGAGTATACACGTGTCGACTACTCACAACTGTTGACCCTTATCAATAAATACAAAAATGAGATAATAATTATTATTTCTATATTTATAATTTTTCTTTTCATTTTAAAGTATATATTAAAACGACGAAATAAAAATATTAACTGGAAAACTAACTTGCAAATTGAATTTCACAATTTTTTTAAAAAGTATCAGCTTGACCAAAGACCTAATGAGCCTTCTGCTTTATGGCAAAAAAGATTAAAGCAGTATTTTTCAAATACCCCAGAACTTATAGACTTAGCATTTAAACTCTATTTAAAAAATATGTATGGACCAAATGCTAATCTAAATGATTTAGCACTACTTAAAAGAACATTAAAAAAGTTAAACTAATCCTATGAATTTTCAGCAAAAAATAAATTTACCTATTTTATTTACTTTATTCAGTTTCTTATCTCAAATAAGTTATTCGCAAACTGTCTCTATTGGTCAATTTTCAATTGGAAAAACTTCAATAAAACTTGATTTATCTGATTTTGAAGTTATAAAAAAGCATGCAGATATCACGGTTCATTTTATTGAAGATTCATTGCAATGGATTAGACCGGATACCAACTTATTAACGCCAAGAATTTTACTGCAAATTAAAGTGCCAGTAAAATATAAACCAATTTATTTGAAATATCAAAATCACACCATTTTCCCTTCCGAAGAAAATGATTATTTTGTTACTGAAATTTATGTTAATCTTTATCATCCAGAACCAATAGAAATTTATCAAGATACTATACTAATAGACAAAATGAGCATAAGCGCCAAAACCATTTCAAATTCCGATAAACAATGGATTGATGGTTCTTGCCAAACATATAAAGTTAAAATAACAGGCCTTGAAAATGAATACTCTTCAGTTGGTTGTAAGTTACATCGTGTTGGACAACTTGGGCATGAACGTCCTCGATTAGAAGTTTCTTTAAGCTCACCAAACTTTGCAACGCCAACTGGCGAAGAACCACCCTATTTGTTTAATTTAAATAACAATTCACCGGTTAATACTGTTCTCATCCACAAAAAAAGTAATACTAAAAATTCAGTATCAATTTCAGCTGATTTGCCTGATCGACTTTATCGTTTAAAAACAGCTCTAGGATTTGGGCCATATAGTTTAACAAGCCGAAAGGGAGACAATAAACTAGGCCCAACAATTGAATCATCACTCATGCTATATGGAAAATACGATTTAAATGAAAACTCTTCATTTAAAGCCTTTGACGCCATCATACCCTATGACACTTTTTTTAATAACTCTGGCCTTTATTATTCATATGATATCGCTAAATTATTTGATGGCGAGTTAATCTTTGGCGCCTTGATTGGCTTTCAAGGTTTACATTATCGCCATGATCGCCACTCAGACATGGAATTTGGTGTTATTTTTCCACAAGGATTAGAAATTACTTACAACAATGCCTTCGGTTTAAAAAATAAATATTTAAGTTATGGTATGTTTTTATCAACAACTCGAGAAACATATCGAAATATATGGTTACGCTTTGGAGATCGAATTTTTTATGAACTTAATTACATAACCTGGGGCAAAGAGCAATCCGCTATTGAGATGGCTGGTATCTCAATAGGTATTCCTTTTTTTAAAGCTTATTAAAGCGTAAATTTCAACTGAGGGCATTTTGTTTTTAAATACCGAGTAAGTTGAACATCGTCAAATTTAAATTCAACATCACCATCAGAAGTGAGCCGTTTAAATAGGTCTGAAACTCTCAAACTACAAGTGTTAGAGTTTGCATCAATAAATTTTCCCTTGAGCGATGGAATAGAAGTCGGTGCACGACCCAACTGAAAAGGGAACTCAAGAACCAAACCCGAACGTGGTAATATTTTAATACCACCATCATTTTCTTTTGATATTTTTGGATCAATAAAGACTTGAGCTTGACTGATTTCTTCAATTTCACTTGTTTCAGTTCTAAAGATAAAATCGAAAGGTGTTGAAGCTTTAATAATTAGCTTTGAATCATAATCATCCCAATAAAAGCTCTGCGATTTAATTTTTCGTGGGAAAAAGAAAAATTCTTTTGCACCAGTCGAAGTTTGATCTGGTCCAGGACCAAATGACAAAAAAGCCATGAGATGACCTTCATTTGAAATAAGATAATCTCGATAAATTAAAGTTTGATAATTGTTTCGATGACTGATCGACAAATAACAACGCTTTAAACTCGGACTATAACTTTGTTGAATTTGCGTTAACTCACGAGCCTCTAATCGATCAGGACATTCAGGTTGTTCATTGACATTTAGACCAAATATAGGCAGTCGAACTTTAGAGATCGCATCTTGACTGACTAAATAAAAACTTATAAATATAGCAAACAAACGAGAGAAAAATTTGAATTTATTCTTTTTCATAATAAAAGGCTAACGTAATGATCGATAATTCACAAATGCTTTTTGACCTGATTTAATCAATAAATCCATATCTAAAATCGGCTCACCAGTTTCAAAACCGCTCGAATTAAGAGATTTCACTTTAATTTTATATTTTCCTGGCTTTAGAAAAATACGTGCAATTTGAATTTTTGCTGGCAAAGTCGACCACTGTCTTAGATCAGCACGATCAGAAACATTCATCGCAATCCAAGCTAAGTCGCCTAGTAAATTGTTTTTTTGTCTTATTTGATCTGACACAACGGCTTTAGCTACAATTCCACCAACCCGTCTAGCAATTAAAGCTGCGTAGTCTTTTTCAAGACTACGCATAGCGACCGAATCAATATCGTAAATAACTTGCGTTTTAATAACAGAATTATTTTCTATAATTTCAATTTGGGCAGTTGATGATTCATTATACTCTGGACGCAGTGTCGGAAAACGTGGACTATCATATCGAGGAACTTTACGAGCTCCGAATCCTTCTTGAAATATAACAACTATTTCACCTAAGTTCTTATCCTTCATAGGATTAACTTCAGAATCAGCATGACGATAATCAAATTCTTTTTTCCACTTCTTAACTAAATCAAATCTTTGCGCTAAGTATGCTGATCGAATCAAATCTGATGCAATAAATGGAATTTTTGGATCAAGTTGATATGCACCTTCATACTCTATATAAGCATCATCGTACTTTCGATCTGCCTCCCAAATAATGGCAGCTAAATAACGCGCGAACGATGAAAGTTCATAAGGATCTCGCCCTTCCATTCGAAAGGCTGAAATTTTATTGTTAATGCGACGACACTCAACAAGCGCACTATCGTAATCCCCAAGCATCAAATAATTAATTGCATTAAGACTATTAATTAAAAATTTCTCATAAGATTCACCTTTATACTGAATCATCTCCTCTGATCCTAAAGCAGAACCAACAACCTGTGACACTGAATGATAATCTTTTTCATCAATGAGCTTATCTGCTGCTTGAAATGCTAGAGCAGATTTTTTGTATTCACCTTTAATTTGCAAAATAGTTGCGTAATCGAGTAAATACATTAATTGATCTTTACCCGAAGTTTCTGCCTTTTCTTTCAAATCACTAATAGCCAAATCATATTGATGAGAACGCAAATAAGTCTTCGTCTGATCTGCTTGTTTTAAATACGAAGCACAACCCAACAAATAAAAAACACATATAAATAAAAAAATGTGAACTAACTTAATCACGTCACATATTGTAAACTAATTGGTCTGTAGAAAAAAGACGAGCAGCATAAAGCTGCTCTGTAACACATTAGATTGGTTTTTATGATTATTTGAGTTTACCCTTAATCCAAGTCAAATACTTAGAAACAAGCGTATAAACACCATCTTCGTTACAAGAAAGTGATCCTCGACTTGTCACGCCGGTTAAAACATAGCCGGTTTCAGTTTTACGAAAAGCCGGTCCACCAGAATCACCTGAACACGTTCCTGTTTTCGTCTCATCATTAACAAACTCAAATCCTTCAATCGAAGCTACAGGAGCAAACGTACTTCTTAGAGGTCCATCTCCTGACATCTTAACCAATGCGCAAGTGGTCTTTTTTTCATCCATACAGATTGCATCACCATCTTCGATAAGTTGATCAACATTTGGAACAAGTAATCCGTTAAACCCTTCGATCTGAACGTCTGAAACTCCAAAACCAGACAATAAGACCATCTCTTTAACTTTTGGTTGAGATTTATCAAGTTTAATCGCTACATACTGATCAGGAATTTGCCCTTCAAAATGCACAATAGCTAAATCGCTCCAACCGTACTCTTCATCTGGTGAATGGTCTTTTTTATAATCATAATGAGCAAATGCTGCAGTTACTTTGCGAATGAAAGGATTGTCTTTAAGTTCAGTTGTACTTTTAACAGAGTTAATCAAATGGTTAGAGAAAACGACGTACAAACCTTGCCCCTGATTCTCAATACAATGTGCGGCTGTTAATATAGTCGATGAAGCAATTAAAGTTCCAGTACACGTAAATTCAAATTCAGAATCATAAAGACCAACGACTGAGTTGTACGGCGCAACATTCTGAGTAACAACCGATCCGTTCATAATATGAGAATTTTGTTTTGATTTAAAAATGTCTGATCCAGACTGAAAATTAAACTTCGTACAAGATACTAACGCCAAAAATAATATAATAAAAATAGAAACAGAAATTTTCACGAAGATCCCCTCATTTTTAAGACTGAGGACTTATCGCTTAAAATAGTGTTACTGTCAAAAAATTATTGAGTTATTTAGTATGGAAAAACTACACCTGTCTGAATAAGAATAGAACTTGTCTCAACACTTGGATCAACAAGATCCAATCCATAGTGGAGGTTAAATGGAAAAATCATTTTATTGGAAAGTTTCAAATTATATCCAGTTGAAATAAATACAGTGTTTTGCAAACCCGGCTTAGACAAGCTCGGAATATTCATCGAATAACTGAGTGGTAAAAACAGGCCATAACCTAAACCAACCCATGCCTGATCAGCTAGCAAGTTATACTTAACAAAGGCTTCAGCAGATAAATACATAATATCGACGGTACAACTTTGCGAAGAACCGTTATTACAATAAAAATTTGTAATATTACCTTTTGCTACAAATTGATCTAAACCAGAAACTGCCGTCACTGTCCAATCAGGCAATATCTTATAGTCAACCAGAGCTTTGAGATTGAAGCCCATTCCAGACAATGTCGCAGCTTCAGGAGTTGAATTACTATACTGCGCTATCTTGGTTTTGAGTGTATTCATACTCACTCCAACTAAACCGCCATAGTAAATTTTACCGCTAGATTTAGAAACTGACTTGCTCTCAGCTGTTGCATCACTGATACTTTTTGATGCAGATCCTGAATTTTTAACACTTGTATTTTGAACACGTGCATTTGTTGCCGCACTTGGAACGAGTAGACTTAACCCAACTGAAGCCTTACCCTTTAATACTTGAGCTAAAGCTTTTCGTTGATCAGAACTAACTTTCTGAATCTCGATAATTGCAACTTTTTTTTGATCAGCATTTACAAGGTAAATTTTTTGCCCGACTTGAACAGGTTGATCAAGCTGAAGTTGTACGCGATCTGGCAAACCATTTTTACCGGAAGCTACTTTTTCGACTGTCGAGGCATAGCTTTGAATAAGCAAAAAAAAGACTGAGATACTTAAAATCAAATGAGCCTTAAAACTGTTTTTATTTTTCATTTTGAGTTATTCCTTATTCAAAAAAATTTGCACCTTACGCAATCCGACATTTGCAACGATTCAATAGTAGTATGTCAGATTCCCATATAAAGATTGAGTTAGAATTATCATGAACTAGAAAAAGGTCTGGTTTTTTATCAAACATTTCGTTAATCTAATGACATAAAGTGAGGTTAACTTGGAAACAAGAAATACGATCATATTAGGTTTTTGTGATCCGATTAGTAGCTGGTCACATCTGATTGGAGCAGTTGTATTTTTAATGCTAAGTTACCCACTATTTAAAAAAGCTAAAGGAAGCCCTTCGCGTATCATTGCACTTGCGATTTACACATTTTCTTTAGTTTTTCTATTTTCAATGAGTGGCGTTTATCACCTTTTAGCTTACGACGGCCAAGCAAGGCCTATCTTACAACGACTTGATCATGCTGCCATTTGGGTCTTGATTGCTGGCACATTCACCCCGATTCATGTCATTTTATTTCGTGGTCCCTGGCGTTGGTTGATTTTACTAATTGTCTGGTTAATCGCAATAACTGGATTAACTTTACAAGTCATATTTTTTACATCATTTCCAGAATGGCTTGTTTTAACTTTATTCTTAGGATTGGGTTGGATTGGAGCTCTGACTGGCTATAAATTTCGAAAATCATTTCATGGCGAAAGCTTGCGATTACTAGCTTCTGGTGGTTTATATTATTCAATTGGTGCCGTATTGGATTATTTGAAATGGCCTATTATTATACCTCTTGTTTTAGGTGCACATGAAGTTTTCCATTTTTTAGTCATAGCGGGAGCTATTTCACATTGGCGTTTCATATACAATTGGGCTGATCACCCTGTTGCAAACACTATTAGTTTTCAAGTTAAAATATTCCCAAATGGTTCTTGTGTTGCTGAAGCTCAATCAGAACATGTAAAAACTGAAGCTAGTAATTTAGATTTGCTCAAAGAAAAAATACGCATTCTTGTTCGTGAAAAATATCACGAAAGTATCGAGCCTAAAATTCATTTAAAGTACTCTAATGAAGAGTATTTGGATTAGTTACAATTTGTATTGATTCGATTTTGCAAGTTTGATTGATAGCTAGCACCATTTAAACCTGCTTGTGCAGCAACACTTGCTAAACCTCGACACTTAACTTTTAAAGCCTCTAATTCATTTTTAATGGCTGCAATACTACGTGAATCTGTTATGCGACCGCTTGACAATGCACTTTGAGCATTTTTAATTGCGCCTATAGTGTCATCAGTAATTTTATTTACAGTATGAAACAAGCCTTCTTGACCTCGATATCCATATTTTGCACCTTGTGTATTAAGATACATTTTTGCATCAGTCGGCGACGGTTTAGCAGACCCCTGCCCAACTCGAAAAATTAAATCTTCTTTTTCAACAAGTCTAGTATTTGGCTTTTGTAAAAATGGATTTTGAGAAGCTTGCAGCTCAGAGGCTTTACGAGCAGCTTCTTTTTTTGCGACCTCTGCTGCTGCAGCTGCTTCAGCAGCCTTTTGAGCTGCAAGCCTTTCAGCTACAGCTCTCTCTGCAGAAGCTCTTTGAGCAGCTAATTGCGCTGTATTTGTGTTTGATGCCCTAGGGTCAAATGGCTTATCCCATTTACCACCACTATTTGCTATATAATCAATTTCAGCATCTGTATATCCAGCCGCTTTTAAATTCTCGCGCGCTTTAGCTGATGCTTTAACATCAGCGCTTAATAAAGCGGATGTATTTTCAGTTAAAACACGTCCATCATTTTGCGAAATTTCACGACCGAATTTTTTACCTGCAGTGTTCGCAGCAAGCTGAGCTAGTTCCTCACGTGCCCCAGTAACACCAGAACGCATTAAAATGGTTACCTCATCACTACTAAATCCACATTTACTCAGGATACTTTTTTTCTGAAATAAATCGCCAGATTCATAAGTATTACTTTCGGTACCCGTAATTTTCATAACTTTACCAACACCGACGTTGTGTGCCTTCATGATACAATCTTTTTCAGTCGTCGATAAGTTTCTTTTAACTAAAACCTGAGCAACATCCTTACGTTGTTCTGGAGTTAACGCACTGTTTTGTGCTAATACTTTTTCGAGTTCAGCGCGATCCCCTCTTTTGAGTAAAGCTTTAAGTTCATCATCACTCATATTTTTCATATTTTTTAGTTTTTGCATGTATTTAGCGCCAGCCATAAAAGGCATCTGCATTAATCCACCCAATAGCGCACCAACAGCGCAATCTGTTTCGTAATCCATTGCTTGTTCTTGATTGAGAGCACTTTCATGTTCTGGATCTTGACAAAGTTTTTTACTATCGACATTTGATTGTGTAAGCTGACTTCGATTATAGGGATTATCTTTATGACAAGATTCTGCTATTTTACTTAATCCATACATTGATTCAATTGTATTAATTCCTTGTACCACCTCAGTTATGTTGGTTGCCTGCATAATTTTAGATGATTTTTGCATGGCCGACCCTAATCTTCCAGCTTGCACAACTTCGCCACCGACTTCGGCCATTTGTCCGACTTTACGAGCTCGACTTAACCACGCGACAGCAGCTAACCCATCAGTTGCAATAAATGTTACAGCCATCAATGAAACTTCACCCGCCGTTTTCAAAGCCCCCATTTTTTTATCGTGAGCATCTTGTACTTTTTGACCATAACTCATTAAGCATTGATCAGTTTGTTCTACTGAAAACTGTGTAGATTTTGGCGATACTGTTTCTTTAGATTGATAATTAAATGGTTTAAAATCACCATAAGCATTTATATCACGACGAATTTCACCTATATCACAATCTTGCCCCGAATCTTGAGAATTATAAGTCAAACATCTGATATGTTGTAAGTTTTTATCGTACGTATCTCGAAGTGCCTGGCGATCAGCGTTCAGTTGCTCATAAATAGCATCATTTAATATTTTTTTATCTGTTTTATAAATCTCATCTTCATTTACTCTTGGATTAGCTTTTCGACTTAAAGCTATGTCTTGAAATTTTTTTCCTTTAATCCAAGGTGTTTGTGCTTCTAATATTGTAATAGCAGCATTAATCCGTCCACAATCTTGTTCAATACTATCAATTACACCAGGCTTTAATGTACGACCGTTAGCCTCTTTAGCCATCGGAGAGTTTATTTTACTAAAGTAACATTGTTTATAAGCTTTCTTCAATTCTGATATTTTACTGATATTTGCTTGTGTACGCGCGACCAGCTTTTCAAAACGAGATTGCTGTGTAGATTTACAAACCTCATTTTCTCGTCTTATCGAATCACACTTTTTTTGAATACTCGGTTGAAAAACTGGACATTCAATAGAACCGAGTGGCGAACCAGGCGGTAAATATGAATCATAGAAAGCAACTTCGTTCAGAAGTTGTTCGTTGACATAAGTTAATTTTTTAGAAGCACTATAAAACCGCGTCAATGCTAATTGTTCTTTTTCTGGCGATAGACTTGAACAACCTTTGAGTGTTTGATCAAAATTAGTTATGACTGTTTTGTTTTGTAAACTCAATGATTTTGAATAATCTACGTTCACTGAATCAAAGAAATTATTATTATTTTTTTTCCCACTTGAAGTATTTTTTTGCTTATCATGATTGATTTTTGACTCTTTTGATAAGTTTTCAAGTTTAGCTCGACAAGCTGTATCTTGATGTTCATTTGCATTTGCTACAAGGTCATCAATATTTTCCAAATCTTGACTAACCCACTTTTTTAAGTTTTGTGGGCATGGTTCTTTTTGCAGTATAATTCCTGAAGACTGATCACTGTCATTTGCATATTGGCCATTACTCGAACGAATTGCGTCAGAAGCTAAAACTAAACCTAACTGACTATTGATCATGAAAAAAATCATAGCCATCGAAATAATTCGCTTTTCTAAAGACATGAGTTCCCCTACCAATATCCTATCGGATTATGAGATCATTCTCTGCAGTCATTCATTGATTAAAACCGATTTAAATTATCTCATAATGAGTCATACTGAAAATTATGAGTTTAAAAACATTTGATCAACTTATCCTAATCGTGCCTTAAAGCATCGATTGGGTTTAATAATGAAGCCTTATGAGCTGGAAAAACACCAAAAACAATTCCGATTAACGCTGAGAATGACGAAGATATCATAATTGATCCCAAAGATAAACTCGTGCTCCAACCTAAACCGTAAGATAAAATTAAGGTTATCAACCATCCTAAAACAACTCCGAAAAAACCTCCGATGACACTGACCACGACTGATTCTGACAAGAATTGTGCTAAAATATCGATTCTTCGCGCACCAATCGATTTGCGTAAACCGATTTCCTTGGTACGTTCTGTTACAGATACTAACATAATATTCATGATCCCAATACCACCAACCAGTAGCGAAATAGCAGCAATTGTGGATAACAATAAAGACATTGTTCGATTGTTTTGTTCAATTGTTTTTTGCATTTCAGCCATATTACTAATCTGGAAAGCTTCACCTTGAGCTGAATATGGTATTTTATGTTGATTGTATAGCAATTCAAGAACATCGATTTGCGTCTGTTCAATTTTATCAGGTCGATCGACTTGCACTTCAAGTAAGTCAAGAGAGTTATGTCCAAATAATCTAAACATTGCAGTTTCTAGCGGAATAATAACAATATCATCTTGATCACGAAAGCTATTTGCACCTTTTTCCGGAAGAACACCAATAACCTGAAAAATGACTTTATTAATTTTAATCAATTCACCAATAGGATTAATATCGGATCCAAAAAGTTGCTTTCGAACAGTTTCACCGATCACAGCAACTCGCGATCGCTGTTGGTTTTCTTCTTCAGTAAAGAATCGTCCCAAAACTGGTGAAGAATTATGTATCACAACCCAGTCATCAGAACTGCCTTGTGTTGTTGTGTTCCAGTTTTTACCTGAAGTAGATGTAATTTGAGTTCTGCCACTGACTTGACCAGAGACCATTGTCACATGCGAAAGATGATTTTTCACAGCTTTGATATCTTCAACCGACAATCGGTTCGTAGCCGCTGATTCTTGTGCCACCCCACCGACTCGAACCAAACCAGGTCGGATCATTAATAAGTTTGATCCCATCGATGCCATTTGATCTTCTATAGCTTGTTTTGCTCCCTGACCGAGAGCAAGCATAGCTACTACAGAGGCCACACCGATCATAATACCTAGCATTGAAAGCAATGTTCTTATTTTGTTTCCTGCGAGTGTTTTAAATCCTTGCCTAAAGTACTCTTCAAAATCAGACCATTTCAACTTATCAATTTTAAACAGAGATTTAACATTTAGTTTTCGATTATCAATGATCTTTTGATTTTGAACATTTTGTTCGTCTGACTGAATTAAACCATCACGTATTTTAATAATACGATGTGCATGCAATGCGACTTCCTCATCATGAGTTACGATAATGACAGTCATACCCTGTGAGTTTAACTGATTCAAAATATCAATAATATCATCTTGACTTTTGGTATCCAAATTACCAGTCGGCTCGTCAGCAAATAATATTTTAGGTTGATTAATCAATGATCGAGCTATAGCTACACGTTGCTGTTGTCCACCTGATAACTGTTTGGGCAAATGATGCATTCTTGAATCTAAATCGACATTTTTTAAAAGATCTTTTGCGCGCTCTGATCCTTTAAATTTTTTAGAATAAAGCAGAGGTAGGGTCACATTTTCTAAAGCAGTTAGTCTCGGCAACAGATGAAACTGCTGAAAAATAAAACCTATTTGATCACGACGAATTATACCTAAATCGTCCTCGCTTAACTTTGAGACATCAATATCATCAAGAAAATAAAAACCTTCACTGGGGTTATCAAGCATTCCTAGAATATTCATCAATGTCGACTTGCCTGAACCTGAAGGTCCCATAATTGCAACGTATTCACCTTGTTTAATTTCGAGAGAAATACCTTTCAAAATATCAAGGGTCTGATCCTCAATTTTATAGGATTTTTTGATATTTTGTAATTTGATCATAGATTATTTTTGACCTAACGTTGCAAATGGCGAATTAGCTACTTTACTTTGTTCAACAATAGGAACTAACACAATATCATTTTCAGAAAGCCCTGTTACAACTTCAGTCATTTTCCCATCGCTGGATCCCAATTTAATTTCTTTCCATAATGGTTTATGACGATCAAGAGTTCTCAACAAAACGCGCGTTTTACCTTGATCATACTTCACAAATTCAGTCGGAATAAGTAAAATATCTTTTTTTGAATCAATTTTAAATTTTACGTTAGCCGTCATACCACTTCTCATAAATTTAGGTATCGACTCTGGATTAACTGTAATTGTGTATGTTGTAACATTATTAACGGTCTTAGCTTCAAAAGCAATGTGCCCCACACGTGCCGAAATAACTTGATCAGGATAACTATCCAAAATTATTAAACACTTTTGATTGAGATTAATTTTTGCCAAATCAGTTTCATCAACCTGAACTTTGATACTTAAACGATTAGACATAACCAAAACAGGATCAGATTCTGTAAATGTTTGACCATTTTCAATATTTTTATAAATGATCGTACCCGTGATTGGCGCAATAATCGGTGTTTGCTTTATTACGTCTTCCCACTTTTTGACTTCTTCAGGACCGCGCGATCTTGCTGAATCCAACAACGCCGCTCGTTCAGTGGAACTCATTAAAGCTAAAACTTGACCTTTAACTACAGTTTGCCCTTCAACTACAAGAACTTCCTCAATACGTCCAGCAACGGGAGGTTTAATTTCTAAACGATTTTCAGGTAATACAGTACCAGTAGCCAAAATAGATACTTCTAAATTACCTTTTTCAATTGCAGCTTGCTTGAATTTGGGATGAGTCACTTTATTGATGAAAGTAAAGCCACTTATAATTGTAATCAAAGTTAAAACCCCAACGAGAATATATTTTTTTTGCACTTTGTTTAACATTTTACTCCTCTTCATCATAAGCAATAGCCTCTTCGAAATCTGCTAAAGCCACGATTAAGTCCCTTTGCGACTGTAAATAATCTTTTTCTCTAGCGATTAAACTTGTTTCAGCACTGTCCCATCGATCAAACCATGCTAATCCCAAATTGTATTTTTCATGCATATATTCAGCTCTTAATTTAGCAGCTTTTAAATATTTCTCAGCAACAAACACACGTGTTTTAGCTAACTTCAAGTTTGCAAATGATTTATGAATTTGATTAACAACAAAAGAAGTTTGATTAAGCGTTTTCTTCAAAGCCTGTTGATAACTGAGCTCTGCTGACTTGTTTTTAGTTACAGTAGAAAACCCACTAAACAAAGGTATCGTCAATGTCAAACCGACTAGCCATTTACTTTGCTGCAATTGTGGCTGGCTGTCGTAATCAGTGTACTTAGCAGTCAAATCCAGCATTGGAAAAAATCCAGATTGTTCAACTTGATGATCGAAATATTTAACTCTTTCCTCATGCTGCGCCTGTAGAATTAGTGGATGTTCAGTCGAGCATTTTTTAAGAATTTCTTCAAATTTTATGTTTGTATAATCATCTAGAACTGTTATATTTTTTTGTGGTATAGTGCCTTGCCATATCAATTTTTCACCTTGATTAATTCCTAAAAACTGCTTCAATGCCTTATCTGCTTGATCATAATCTGCTTTAGAAACATCAATATCAAGATTCGAATCAACGAGATAAGCCTCTGATAACATAACAGCAGCCTTATCTTCATAACCTGTTCCATAACGCAAAGAAACACTTTCAAAATTCTCTTTACGGCGAACGACAATCGATTCACTTAAAGCTACAGATTTTTGTGTATATTCAAGCTGTGCCACAAGCCTTTTTAGTTCAGATTGTAATTTGATTTTTGCTAACTTAAAATTTAGTTGCTCTAATGAAAGTTTTTGTTGATTTGATTTATAACTATAATAGTCTTTTCCGCCATTAAATAAATTTTGAGTTAAAACAAGGCCTGAAGAATAATAGCGTTCATAAACATCAAGTGTATCATTAGATTGTTCATGTTTTAAGATGTAATCAATTTGTGGCAAAAATAACGATAAATTTTCTTTTTCCGTAAGCCGAGCTTGCTCTAACTGATCAACAGCATACGAATAATCATAATTTTTTTCACGAAGAAAGTTTTTTGAATTTTGCCAATCTAAAGCACTTCCGCTCGAAGCAGAAAATAAAAATAAACCAAAAAAGAATAAATTTTGAAGTCTATTCACAACACAACCAATCACGTTCAACTTAAATTCGTGAGTCAAAATATGTTATATTTAGAATTTATTCAATCTTTCTTAATCCACCAAACTCATAGCGCCACATTCTGAAATACTTTCAACGATTACTATCAATCATTTAGACACTTTTGCATGTCTACCCTTTTGTCTAGTTGTTATTAGGTTGAGGTTTGTTTAAAATAAAACTCAACACGGAGTTTTTTGTATGTCTAAGTTTTTTACAAGCCTATCGATTTTACTAATGTCACCATTTTTATCAATAAATAAGGCTGAAGCTGCAACAAAAAATGAAATATTGAAAAAACTTAATTTCACACCAGGCCGTTATGAAGTTATGGTACCCTCTCAAAATCCGGCCCCATTTTGTGAAATCGAAGAAACTGAAATCGATCTTTTAGAGGATAAAAAAGTCTACACTCTGATCATCGGTAATAATTTAACTTTTGCCTATCTTGAAAAAGTTAAATTTAGCGATCAGACTAAGCCAGGCTGTTCAGCTGACTACACTAATACAATCGAATCTGCAAAACTTGAACAAACTTCAGTTGAAAAATGTAAAAAATCAAAAAAAGTACAGACAATAAAAACAACTCTTCTCTTTACTCAAGATCAAATCAATCTCACGATTATCGAAAATAACAAAAAGCAAACGTGCCAATACAAACTTATTAGTCAAAAAGGACTTTAAAATGTTAAAATCATTTATATTTATAATTTCAGTTTTTATATGCCGTTCATACACCTTAGCATCTGATCCCAATATATTGAATACTCGTGACGGAGCTGATGCTCATTGCGCGTCATGTGAAAAAGATTCTCAAGCGCAAAAAATACCAGCCGCTGTATTTGCTGCTGAATATTTAAAACGTATTGACAAACCATTTAATTGCGAAATTGGAATATCTAGTGATCACTGCTTATTGATTGATTGGTTAAAGTTTAAAAGCGTAACTTACAGTAAAAATTGTAAAGACTTTTTTATGCATGAGGATGGAACAATTGGTGATTTTTCTGAATATTTAGGACGCTTGATGTTTGATGATGTCCAAAAAAATGGCGAAAAATCAATGTTTCTACAAACTAATCCTGATTTTGAAAAATACTGTCCTGAATACAAATCATTTGATATCGATCAAAAAATTGCATTTCACGGCTGGATTTTTGAATTAACTGCCTTTCCTGAAAACAATTGTTCAAACAAAAATAGTGTTGTTAAAGGTGTCTACTCTATGGCTGCTTGTATGTTCCAACTCAACTATCCTAGAAAAGATCGTTATTGGCGCAGTAATGGTTTTGATGTTAAGCGATGTGATATCAGCGAAAAAGAAATCTTAACAACAGAAGGTTGCATTGGCTGTGCTTTTGATGAATACAAAAGAAAAGTCATTAAAGATGGTACTCCGTTTGGTGTCTTTAATAGCGCAGGAAAAAAAGTCAGTGGGTCGTACTGGGCCTCGCAAAATCGTTTATCTCAAGCCGATGAAAAATGCTTAGAATCCACTTACACAAAAGGCCCAAAACCAGTGCAAATGAAGGATAAAAAAGGTAAACCCTTATACTTAACTAAATGCAAAGGGGCTAACTGGGAATGGGTTCCGCGTTACAAATTTTTTAGACGATTACAGCGTTTTCCTCTTTGTAAAAGCAGACCTGAAGCACAAAAAGAAGTCACGGACCTAGAAGTCTATTTGAAAACAAAAAATCAAAAATAAATTATTTTTGAATTTGACCGTCAACTAAAAATATTTTTTGATCAGCTAATGCTGCAAATTCGCGATCATGGGTAACATAAACAACTGTCGTCTTTTGTTTGTGACTAAGCTCTGCCAGAATTTTCATTACTGTTTGGCCATTGACAGAATCAAGATTACCTGTAGGTTCGTCAGCAAAAATGTATTGCGGGCTCATGATTAACGCTCTAGCAATAGCTACGCGCTGCTGTTCCCCCCCTGATAACTCTTTTGGTAAACGATTAATTTTTTCTTTCAATCCAAAACTTTCTAATAGTTCAACAGCCTTTTGAGTTAATTGTAAGTGTTGATCTGTACGACGTGCAGGCATCAATACATTTTCAAGAGCGCTCAGCTCCGGAAGCAAATAATGAAACTGAAATATAAAACCCATCTTAAGATTGCGAAATTCATTCTGCTCTTTTTCAGGTAGCCTTTGAATATTAATACCATCAAATAAAACCTCTCCTGATGTCGGGCTATCTAACGTACTCATAGAATACAAGAGTGTCGATTTACCTGATCCAGACCGCCCCGTAATAGAAACAAATTGGCCAGTTGGAATTTGAAAACTAAGACCATGCAAAATTTCAAGTTCGGGTTCACCAAATGATTTCTTTAAATTTATAACTTCAATCATTCGCCACTCCTAATGATGTCTATAGGTTTAAGCAAACTGGCTGCTCTCGCTGGTAAATACGATGAAACGATTGATGATAATGATGCCATTAAAAAACCAGTTAAATATATTTTATAAGAAAAATTCACCATTAATCGATCAGTCATTCCAGATATCTTAAGAGTAGACAAATAACCACTCATACTAAAACCAATAACTAAACCAATACATCCACCTAGAATACCCAGAATAAGTCCCTGAACTAAAAATAGTAACTTAATATTATCACTATCATACCCCATGCTTTTTAAAATTCCGATATCCTTTTGTTTTTGATTTACTAAAATATTTAATATGTTATAAATACCAAATGAGGCTACAATCATAATCGCAATAGTAATAAAGCTACGAATAAAATCCTGCAAACTAAACACACTCAAAATATTAGCATTGTTTTCATCCCAACTTTTAATTTGATCTAAACCAAAATACGAGTACTGATGCGCAAAATCTTGAGCATGATCAACATCAATAAGCTTAATCGCTATATCTGTGATTTCACTCGGACGTTTAATCGCAGTTTGAACATCTTTTAAATTTGCAAAGGCATATGTATCGTCAAGGTTCATAACACCAAGCTTAAATACTCCTGTTATTTTAAATGGAATAGGCTCTGACTGTCCTGTTGAAACCAAAATTGTATCATTCAATCTAGCTCCGAGTTTTCTTAAAAGGCCTGCCCCAATAACTGTTCGACGCGCACCTATGTTAAGAGATTTAAAAGAACCTTCTAGCATATAATTCTCAATATTTGTGACCTTGACTTGAGCATCAGGGACAACACCCTGAAGCCGTCCGCCTTGCGACAAGCCACCTTTAGTAAAAACAATTTGCGCTCCGATTTGCGGGGCAAATGACAATACGAGTGGATCCTTTTTAAGTCTATCATACCACCCTAATGGATAATCTATTTTGGAAGCCTGATCCTGCCCGCTTGGGACCGTTGCCCAGAATGTATGTTCCATACTTTTATAAAATAAATTTTGGAATTGCTGTTCAGTTTTACGTTCATCGCGGGCACTAATGCGTACATGAGCATCATTATTTACAAGTTGATCAATAATGAATCCTTGAAAACCGGTCATTATAGCCGAAAAAGTCACATACGCTGCTGTTCCGAGAGCAACACCTAACAGTGTAAGAATACTTTGTTTTTTCCTTGCTAATAAATAACGAAGCGCTAAAAAAATCATAATGCTTTTTTCACCAATATTTTATCAGTAGGTAAGATAGTATTTGAAATGACTTCAGCCCATTCTTGATCCATGATGCCAACTTTAACATCGACTTTTTGTTGTCGTCCGTTTCGCTCGATTAAAACAACACCCATTTGAATAGCACGCACTGGAATTAACAATGCATTTTCTTTACGATCAACTTCAATCGCTAAGTCCGCTGTCATACCTGGTAAAATATGTGGTGGTAATTGACGAACTTCCAGTCTAGCTAAAAATTGACCATTCGATGGATAGAGTGACGTGATCTTACCTGTGTAAGTTGCGTTATCATGACTTTCAAAACTGATTTTAACATTTTCGTTGCGCTTCACACGCATTGTACTTTGCTGATCAAGTACAGCTTCAATGAAAAGTTTATTAAGATTTTCAATTTCAACAACAGGTCGATCTGTAAAAACATTTTCACCGAGACTTGCCGGCAAATTCGAAACAGTTCCTTGTATAGGGCTTTTAACAACTGTTCCATCATCAAACGCTAATAATTTTTGTCCTGCTGAAACAAATTCACCTTCTTTAACATAAAGCTGTTTTATCGTCTTTGGAATTGCAACCTTAAATGCAAATTTTTCATCAGTCTTAACAGTTCCTAATCCGTATATAGCTTCGTTAATTGGTCCTGTTTTTGGACTAATATAATCATACTGTTTATTCTTCTTAAGTAAAAAAAATAAACCAATGCCAATTAAAAAAACTGCAGCTAAAATTAATTTGTATAAACGCCCCATCAACACCCTCGATTTATGTTTACATCATGTAACTCAACTCTTTTTCGTACAATATAAAATTTATGTGATACAGAATCTACTAAATATGATCTAAATCATCTTTTTTAAAATCGAGATAACAAAAAGAACTTTGCTGAAAGCTTAAAAATATGCCATAACAAGATATGAAATTTGAAAAATTCGCTATCGCACAAGAAATCAAAGATAATCTTATTGAAAATAAGTTTTTCCGTACAACTGACATTCAATTTAAAGCTATTCCACCAATACTGAACGGTGAAGATGTTCTAGCCATTGCGCAAACTGGTAGCGGCAAAACAGCAGCGTTTGCAATACCGATCATCCACCAAATTCATTCCTTTAAAACCAGTAAACGTAGTTACGGTGTTAAATGTCTTGTTCTTGTGCCGACACGTGAATTAGCACAACAAATCGGTAAGGTTTTTGCCATGTTATCAAAAAATACTAAAGCAAATAGTTTTGCAATTTATGGTGGTGTTGAACAAGATCGACAAATACAGCAACTCGCAGGCGGGGTCGATATTTTAATTGCAACACCTGGCCGAATGTTTGATCTCATACATCAACAAGCTGTCGATATTAGTAAAGTTAGCACTCTCGTGTTAGATGAGGCCGACCATATGCTTGATTTGGGCTTCATCGAAGATATCAAAAGCGTAAAGCAAAAGTTAACACAAAGACATCAAACACTGTTCTTTTCAGCAACAATTAACCCTAAAATTAAAAAGTTGGCTTATTCACAAATAAGTTCAAAAGCATTACGCATTCAAGTTTCACCAGAAAAAATGATTTCTAAAAACATCAAACATTCGTTGATCAAAGTTGAAATGGACGAAAAAAGACATTTACTAGTCAATATTTTGAAGGAAAACCCTGAACTGAAAGTAATGATTTTTGTGCGCACTCAAATTCGAGCAGAAAGAGTCTCAAACCACCTTTATAAAAATAACATTGCAACTATAGTTATGCACGGAGGTCTAGATCAACTTGAACGCGATAAAAATTTATCAGATTTTCGTAAGCTACAGGCCGGCTGTCTTATCGCAACCGATGTGACAGCGCGTGGAATAGATTTACCTCTGATTCATTTAGTCATAAACTACGATATGCCTGACGCAGCAGAAAATTATGTTCACCGCATCGGAAGAACAGGCCGTGGATTTGAAAAAGGTGAGGCTATTTCTTTTTGTTCAAGCGATGAAAATCAAAAACTTGCTGATATTGAAGAATTTTTGCAAAGCCCAATCCCTCTGCTTAAAGTCAAAAAAGGACAATTCACCCCTAATGCTTTACTTAACGAAGAATTAAGCTTTGCCGACATGATCGCGCAAGCTGAAGAGCAGCTTAAGCCACAAAAAAAATGGAAGAAGAAATAAACATCTATTTTAAATCAATTACCAAGCCTATTATTTAAGCTCAGTGCTTTTTATTCGAAAGTAGGTAAATAAGGTCGAATTGGTAAAATAAAGTGTGACAACAGGTTAATATAACGCTAGATTCATTACACAAATTATCGCGGGGTGGAGCAGTCTGGTAGCTCGTCGGGCTCATAACCCGAAGGCCGTAGGTTCAAATCCTGCCCCCGCAACCAATTTTCTTCGCAAAATTTCCACAAGACATTAAAAAACAAAAAACTATGGTTCTACGGTTCTACGGTTCTACGGTTCTACGGTTCTACTCACTCGATGGTGGAGTTTTATCCAAAGTTCAAAAATTTCATAAACTTAGCAGACGAAGTCTGTAGTTAAAAAAGCTTCTA